>NZ_JBVHIL010000021.1:0-1139 GCF_055560575.1 Streptomyces sp. NPDC023157 | reverse complement strand
GCGCGCGGTCTCCTGCGGAGACACGACGCGGAGTGACTGCGTCACTCCAAGAGGGGCTGCGCCGCTGCGCGGCGCCGGGCTGAGTGGGCCCGGTGGGCAGTCACCTTCGGTGACTGCGGGGCAGTCCGGTCGACCGGGGACTGCGGGCCCCGGGGTGGGGGGGCCGGTGTCGGGTCTCACCCGCCTTCGGTGGGTGTTCCTACTGGTCAGGAGCCTGATCCTGCTCGGTGGTGCCGGTCGGGTGGGGTGGTCGCCTCTGGCCCCTGCGGGGCCGGCGGCTCCAGGACACACCCGAACCTGATCACAGTATGCACCCATCAGACAGGCCTGTCCAGCCTCCCTCGCTCCCGAGGGGTGACGACGCTGGGTGACACATCGGGAACATACCCAAGTGACAAGTGGTCTACGCCAAAGCATCAAGATCGCAGCAAGGAGATAGCGGTACCGTCGTCCGTAAAAGCACCGCTCTCGTGTCAGCAAATACACAAAATGCAAGCCTCAAAGGCCCCTGAAACACCAACAGAAAGCGGGCCACACCACAGCATGACGAACCCACAAAACACCCCGAAAACACGGCCGCTAACACGCCGACAAAACCCCGACACACAAACAGCATTCACACAGATGCGCTTTCTGCATTCAATCCCATGCAGAAAGCGCATACAGGCACGGCACAGCACCAAACCGAACATCCACCGGCACAGAAAACCGGCAAGCCTGGAATCCGCCCAACGCCCAGAGGCAGACGTCTTGGTCTTCGTCGCGGGCGCCCGCTGGTGAGTCCCTCACAGACACACAGCAGGCACGCCCAGCTGGGAGAACCATCTGTGAGCCTCACAGGTGCGGCTCACCACGGGCGCCTCGTGGTGAGCAAGGCCGGCCCACTCGCCTCGAGGCGCGGCAGCGCGCTGTCCTGGCGGCCGCGGGCGGGTACCACAGGTGATACCGGGCGGCCCGCGGCCAGGAGCAGCGCCTGGTCCTCACGGACACCCGAGCCCGAGGGTCCGAGCGAGGAGGACCGGTTGGGTGATCCTCCCCCCTCGCGGGCCGCTGGGGCCGACATCGGTCGGCACCGGCAAACACCAGGCCCGCCGGAAGCGCGATGCCTGTCCGGACGGTGTAGTGGAAGGGGTATCCCC
>NZ_JBVHIL010000020.1:0-3214 GCF_055560575.1 Streptomyces sp. NPDC023157 | reverse complement strand
GTAGGGTGATGGGTGGCTGGTCGTTGCTTGAGAACTACACAGTGGACGCGAGCATCTGTGGCCAAGTTTTTAAGGGCGCACGGTGGATGCCTTGGCACCAGGAACCGATGAAGGACGTGGGAGGCCACGATAGTCCCCGGGGAGCCGTCAACCAGGCTTTGATCCGGGGGTTTCCGAATGGGGAAACCCGGCAGTCGTCATGGGCTGTCACCCATGCCTGAACACATAGGGCATGTGGAGGGAACGAGGGGAAGTGAAACATCTCAGTACCCTCAGGAAGAGAAAACAACCGTGATTCCGGGAGTAGTGGCGAGCGAAACCGGATGAGGCCAAACCGTATGCGTGTGATACCCGGCAGGGGTTGCGCATGCGGGGTTGTGGGATCTCTTTTTCACGGTCTGCCGGCCGTGAGACGAGTCAGAAACCGTATGGATAGGCGAAGGACATGCGAAAGGTCCGGCGTAGAGGGTAAGACCCCCGTAGCTGAAATTCATGCGGCTCGTTTAAGAGACACCCAAGTAGCACGGGGCCCGAGAAATCCCGTGTGAATCTGGCGGGACCACCCGCTAAGCCTAAATATTCCCTGGTGACCGATAGCGGATAGTACCGTGAGGGAATGGTGAAAAGTACCGCGGGAGCGGAGTGAAATAGTACCTGAAACCGTGTGCCTACAAGCCGTGGGAGCGTCGCTGTATGTGCTTGCACATACAGTCGTGACTGCGTGCCTTTTGAAGAATGAGCCTGCGAGTTTGCGGTGTGTTGCGAGGTTAACCCGTGTGGGGAAGCCGTAGCGAAAGCGAGTCCGAATAGGGCGATTCAGTAGCACGCTCAAGACCCGAAGCGGAGTGATCTAGCCATGGGCAGGTTGAAGCGGAGGTAAGACTTCGTGGAGGACCGAACCCACCAGGGTTGAAAACCTGGGGGATGACCTGTGGTTAGGGGTGAAAGGCCAATCAAACTCCGTGATAGCTGGTTCTCCCCGAAATGCATTTAGGTGCAGCGTCGTGTGTTTCTTGCCGGAGGTAGAGCACTGGATAGGCGATGGGCCCTACCGGGTTACTGACCTTAGCCAAACTCCGAATGCCGGTAAGTGAGAGCACGGCAGTGAGACTGTGGGGGATAAGCTCCATGGTCGAGAGGGAAACAGCCCAGAGCATCGACTAAGGCCCCTAAGCGTACGCTAAGTGGGAAAGGATGTGGAGTCGCAGAGACAACCAGGAGGTTGGCTTAGAAGCAGCCACCCTTGAAAGAGTGCGTAATAGCTCACTGGTCAAGTGATTCCGCGCCGACAATGTAGCGGGGCTCAAGCGTACCGCCGAAGTCGTGTCATTGCAGCAATAGGGCCAACGCCCGCTGTGATGGGTAGGGGAGCGTCGTGTGCCGGGTGAAGCAGCCGCGGAAGCGAGTTGTGGACGGTTCACGAGTGAGAATGCAGGCATGAGTAGCGATACACACGTGAGAAACGTGTGCGCCGATTGACTAAGGGTTCCTGGGTCAAGCTGATCTGCCCAGGGTAAGTCGGGACCTAAGGCGAGGCCGACAGGCGTAGTCGATGGACAACCGGTTGATATTCCGGTACCCGCTTTGAAACGCCCAATATCGAGCCCATTAATGCTAAGGCCGTGAAGCCGCCCTGGAGCCTTCGGGCAAAGGGGAGTGGTGGAGCCGCTGATCCAAGGTGGTAGTAGGTAAGCGATGGGGTGACGCAGGAAGGTAGTCCAGCCCGGGCGGTGGTAGTCCCGGGGTAAGGGTGTAGGCCGTGTGATAGGCAAATCCGTCACACATTAAGGCTGAGACCTGATGCCGAGCCGATTGTGGTGAAGTGGATGATCCTATGCTGTCGAGAAAAGCCTCTAGCGAGTTTCATGGCGGCCCGTACCCTAAACCGACTCAGGTGGTCAGGTAGAGAATACCGAGGCGTTCGGGTGAACTATGGTTAAGGAACTCGGCAAAATGCCCCCGTAACTTCGGGAGAAGGGGGGCCACGTCTGGTGATCGGATTTACTCCGTGAGCTGGGGGTGGCCGCAGAGACCAGCGAGAAGCGACTGTTTACTAAAAACACAGGTCCGTGCGAAGCCGTAAGGCGATGTATACGGACTGACGCCTGCCCGGTGCTGGAACGTTAAGGGGACCGGTTAGCTCTGTTTCGACAGGGCGAAGCTGAGAACTTAAGCGCCAGTAAACGGCGGTGGTAACTATAACCATCCTAAGGTAGCGAAATTCCTTGTCGGGTAAGTTCCGACCTGCACGAATGGCGTAACGACTTCTCGACTGTCTCAACCATAGGCCCGGTGAAATTGCACTACGAGTAAAGATGCTCGTTTCGCGCAGCAGGACGGAAAGACCCCGGGACCTTTACTACAGTTTGATATTGGTGTTCGGTTCGGCTTGTGTAGGATAGGTGGGAGACTTTGAAGCCGTGACGCCAGTCATGGTGGAGTCGCCGTTGAAATACCACTCTGGTCGTGCTGGATGTCTAACCTCGGTCCGTGATCCGGATCAGGGACAGTGTCTGATGGGTAGTTTAACTGGGGCGGTTGCCTCCCAAAGGGTAACGGAGGCGCCCAAAGGTTCCCTCAGCCTGGTTGGTAACCAGGTGTTGAGTGTAAGTGCACAAGGGAGCTTGACTGTGAGACCGACGGGTCGAGCAGGGACGAAAGTCGGGACTAGTGATCCGGCGGTGGCTTGTGGAAGCGCCGTCGCTCAACGGATAAAAGGTACCCCGGGGATAACAGGCTGATCTTCCCCAAGAGTCCATATCGACGGGATGGTTTGGCACCTCGATGTCGGCTCGTCGCATCCTGGGGCTGGAGTCGGTCCCAAGGGTTGGGCTGTTCGCCCATTAAAGCGGTACGCGAGCTGGGTTTAGAACGTCGTGAGACAGTTCGGTCCCTATCCGCTGTGCGCGTAGGAATATTGAGAAGGGCTGTCCCTAGTACGAGAGGACCGGGACGGACGAACCTCTGGTGTGCCAGTTGTCCTGCCAAGGGCATGGCTGGTTGGCTACGTTCGGGAGGGATAACCGCTGAAAGCATCTAAGCGGGAAGCCTGCTTCGAGATGAGTATTCCCACCTCCTTGAGAGGGTAAGGCTCCCAGTAGACGACTGGGTTGATAGGCCGGATGTGGAAGCCCAGTAATGGGTGGAGCTGACCGGTACTAATAGGCCGAGGGCTTGTCCTCAGTTGCTCGCGTCCACTGTGTTAGTTCTGAAG
>NZ_JBVHIL010000019.1:0-25247 GCF_055560575.1 Streptomyces sp. NPDC023157 | reverse complement strand
GGACCGAAGCCCTGGCAGACTTCCTCCACACCTACAACCACCACCGCTGCCACACCGCACTCGACGGACACCCGCCCATCAGCCGCGTCAACAACGCTCCGGGTCAATACACCTAGCCGGGGCATCAGCTGGGTCTCATCATTGCGGTTCCCGCCGGTCAGCGACGCAGCGAGCGGGATGCCCTGCCCGTCGACGAGGCCATGGTTCTAGCTGCCCGGCCGTGCGCGGAAGACCGGGCTGGGCCCGCTCTGGGGCCAGCCGAGCAGCCGCGACGCGGCTGGAGTCACTCACCGCCCTCGATCGGTCCAGCTGCTTCGCCGACCGCAGCTTCGTCAGCAGCCCCCTGTCCCAGGTCCAGGAAACAAGTGGCTGCGCGGATAGGGGCGGTTGGGGAGGCTGGTGGCAGAGCGGGTACGAGTCCTGGCGATCACGGAGTGGCGACATGGGGTGATCGTTGGGGGGACTTGTACCTGTTCTGCCTTCCTGGCTGACCGCACCTCTGCGGGTGCGGTTCGCGGCCCTGTTGCCAATGCCCCCGGAGTTCCACCGGGTCCCGGGCCATCCGTTGGGCTGTCGGCATTCCGCTGGGACAACCGACCGACCGCCACCCGTGAACACACACCCGATGGCGCGTCGTGCGCTTCACTGCTCGTCGTCGAGGCCCTCAACGTCGACAGGCTGCCTTCCGTTGAACGTCACGAGGATTCCGTGGGGGTCCGCCAGCCGGAACCTGCTCTCCGTGAAACGGATTGCCCAGGTTTGGTCGGCCCAGACGGTTGCTTCGGGAGCTGCCAGTGGCAACTCCGGAAGGTCGAGCCAGCCCAGTTCCTCAGTTGTGAGTTGGAAGTGCGATTCCCGGAGTCGGGTGCGGCAGTACGCCAAAGCTTGGTCGACGAAGACATCGAAGTGGCTCACGACGTCGTGGGCGAAATGGAGGGTGGCCTCTTCTGGCGGGGCGGCCGGCTCGATCACCAGACTGATCGCGTTCTCGACCGCGCCTGTCGGCTCCGGGAAGCAACCGGTCCAGCAGGCCAGCGATGGAGGGCTCTCCATCCTTCTCAACACAACCCCGGCGATACGCACGGTCGCGGGCAGTTTCGCGTCAACGCCAGGCTCTTCAGCGCCCGAGCTTCTCGTGGGTGCGCCGTTGTCGGTCATCGGCTCAGCATAGGTCAAGCCTGGTCACGATGATGATCGACAGCCGAGGCACGTAGCCACTTGTGCCCTCCGGCCCAAGCCCTGTTCGCGCGGTCTGTAAGCCGAAGCAGCCGCAGAACGCGACGCCGCTCCCGAGGCCGCGCAGCTGTACGCCGCCCTTGCGGTGTACGAAGCCGCCTACTTCGGCTCGGACCATGCCAGCACCCGCGGCGACCGGCACAAGCACGCGTTCTGGACGGGCGAAGCGGATGATCCGGCTACAGTTCGCGACCTGAACACCGAGGTGTCGCGACCGTCATGTGTGTATCCCAGACCCGAGGACCATCCCCGCGCGCGAGGGGAGCGGAGCGGACACCCACACGGCCCGTGGCGAGTCCCCACAACCTCACAGAACGCCCCGCCCACCAGGCACAACACACGAGGTCGGTTGACGGGTTGGTTCATCGGACTTGTGACGAGATGCCATAGGGGACATCCGGGTGAGATCCCTCGCGTACCGCAACTGACCACACTGCCCCCGCAGTCGTCCTGTGCAGTGGCACGACGACCAAGGAGGCACCTGTGACTGGTTTCCAGGCTTTCACCTCAAGCTCTGCCGAGCTGATGGATCTCGACCCCTACCGCTTCCCCGCCGCCCTCGACGACCTGCCCGAGCCGATCCCGACAGAACGCGACGCCGGCCCGCTCTCCGCACCCAGCCCCAGGACCCGCCTGTACCCGCCCCTCGAGCCGGCCGACCGCCGTCGTCTGGAACTGCACGCAGCCCTCACCACCGCGGGCATCGCGCCCCGGCCCGGCGATCTCGACGCCATCGAGGCCTTGTGCCGGCTGGACGACACCACCCACGCCGCGCTGCAGCGATGGATCAACCACTCCGACTGAGCGCCGGCCGACGCCTTCCACACCACGTGCACCGGCTCACCTGCCGCAAGAGGTCTCAGAGCTCCAGCGGAGACAGCGCCCCACCAGAGGGCTCGACGAAGCCGGCCGGGCGAGCGCTCCCACCGTGCCCGAGGTTCGTCACGCCCGCCTGACGACCCACACTGCCGCGATGTGGCCCGGGCTGATCCCCGACACGTTGGCGGCCCCGGCCGCGCCGTGGCGCAGGGCCACCACCTGGCCTGCTTCCCGATCAGCTCGCCCCGCCTCCGGCCGGACATGCTGATCGGGTGCCCTGGGGTGAGACTGGACTTCGATGGTGTTTCCTGAGCCCGCTGTCAGGCCCCGAGAGGCCGCGGCTGAAATGGGGCCGCCTTGAAGCCGCTGGATGTCGTGCTGCTGGTCCTTGTCGCGGGTGTCCTCGTGGTCGCCGCCGTCTCCCTGTTCATGGTCAGGAAGGACAGAGGAGGCGACCAGCAGGAGGACCGCGACCCGGACGCGTTCCGTTCCGCGACCGGACTCATCGCGGTCGTGGCCAGTGACCTCGCCATTGTCGTCGCTGGGGTCTGGGGTATTGCGAACCTGGGGAAGAACGGCGAACACGTCGTCCCCATCCTCACGAGTGCCTTCACCGCCGTCACGGCGATCACGACGGCCTACTTCGGGATCAAGGCGGTCGCCAACACGGCGAGGGAGGCCATCGGGGCCGAAACGCGGGCTCGCCTGCAGGGGCCTGCCGGACCGGAAGGTGGGACCGGCCCGCAGGGGCCACCCGGGGACCAGGGCCCACGAGGGCCAAAGGGCCCCCCGCGTCCGGTCAAGTCACCTCCGAAAGCCACGTCACCACGGACGCGAGGCGCTAAGGGGCGGCGGTGATCGCTTCCAGGTTGTCCCGGGCGTCGGCGTAGCGGTCGGTGAGCTCCAGGTTGGCGAAAGCTGGCCGGCGGTCGTCCGCCTGCCAGTGGTCCAGTGGGGTCAGACCGCCGCTGTCGGTCGGATGTCGGCGATATGTCGGTGACCGGCGGCATCGTGGACACCGAGTTGCTCCGCCGAGCAGCCGCCATCAGGCCTCAAGGGAGCTCCCGTCATGTCTCAGACCGTATCCGCGAACAATCGGGTGTACCTGGTCACCGGTGGAAACGCGGGCATCGGGTACTTCACCGCTGAGCAGCTCGCCGGCACCGGTGCCACGGTGGTGTTGGGCAGCCGAAGCGCCGAGCGGGCTGAAGCCGCCATGGACGCGATCCGCGCGCGGGTGCCCGGAGCGCGGGTGCGGTCGGTGGGCTTGGACCTCGCCGACCTCGGCTCCTTGCGGGCATCGGCGGAATCTCTAGAGGTGGAGCACCTGGACGCGGTGGTCCACAACGCCGGCGTGCTCCTCGAAGGGCCGGACCGGAAGGAGACGAGGGACGGTCATGAGATCCATTTCGGCACCAACCACCTCGGGCACTTCGCGCTGACCCACTGGCTGATGCCGCTGCTGGAGGCCGCACCGTGCGCCCGCATCGTGACCGTCGGCAGTTTCGCCGCCAAGTCGGAACGCCTGGACCTGCACGATCTGCAGACCCGTACCGACTACCGGGCCAAGACCACGTACGCCCGGTCGAAGCTGGCCCAGATGTACTTCGGCTTGGAACTCGACCGCCGGCTGCGCGCCGCGGGCAGCCCTGTGTCGAGTGTGGTGGTGCACCCAGGCGGGGCACTGGACTCGCTCACCCCGTCACGGCCGCCTGTGCACGTACGGAAGGCCGGGGTGGCGCTGCGTGCGGCGCCCGCCGGCCTCGTGCTCCAGGGCAAGCACGCCGGCGCCCGGCCCGCGGTCCGGGCGGTGCTCGACCAGCGGATCCCCGGAGGGGAGCTGTGGGGCCCGCGCATCTTCGGCCTGCGAGGCCGGCCGCACCGCGAACGACTGTGGGCCCAGCTGGAGGACGCTGACACAGGACGCCGGCTGTGGGACGCGAGCGTGGACGCGAGCGGTGTCGCGCCCGCCGCCAACCACCGATAGCCCCCGGACTGCGGGGCGGCCTGGCCGAAGCATCCGCCCAGCCTCGCCCCCTGGTCGATGGGGCGGCACGGCAGATGTCTGCGAGCCCCGCCCGATGCGTCAGCCGGTGCATACGGCGCAGCGGAGGGCGCCGCCGCGCGGTGCGGCGGTGCCGCGGAGTGCCGTGTGGTTCCGGTGGCCCCGTCGCGGTGCGAAGGCCGGTCGGATGCGGCAGCATCGACGTGACCTGGGAATGCGCGGGGAGCGGGAGAGACGGAGGCGGCAGCATGGCAGCAGGTTGGGAGCCCCGGCCCTCGGCCGACGCCGAAGGAGCCGAATGGCGGCCGGTTCTGGACGTGCCCCCGCCGGGGCAGCAGCGGCGCTGGACGGTACTGCTGCGCTGGCTGTTGCTCCTGCCGCAGTTCATCGTCGTCGCCGTGCTGTCGTTCGCCGCGTTCTTCGTCACGATCGCGGCCTGGTTCAGCGCCCTCGTCCTGGGCCGTCTGCCCGAGTCGATCGCGTCTTTCCTTGGCTCGGTCCTCGCCTACCAGACCCGGGTCTCGGCAAGTGCGGCTCTTCTCGTGGACCGATACCCGCCGTTCGCCTTCGACGCCCCCGAATATCCGGTGCGCATCGAGCTGCGCGCCACCCCGCTCAACCGGCTGGCCGTACTGTTCCGGCTGATCCTGATGATTCCAGCAGCGATCATCAGCAGCCTCGCGCAGACCGGCTGGTTCGCGGTCTGCTGGGTGTTCTGGCTGATCGGCATCGTCCTGGGCCGTCTGCCCGAGCCGGTCTTCGGTGCAACGGCCGCCGTCGTCCGGTACCGGATGCGGCTGGGAGCGTACGCGATGATGCTGACTCCGGTGTATCCCAAGGGACTCCTGGGTGACACGCCCGACCCAGTCGCGCAGCCCTCGTACTCCGCGACGCGTCCGCTCCGCCTGAGCACCGCCGCGCAGGTACTGGTCTGGCTGTTCCTGTTCCTCGGGCTCGCGGGCCATGTGACCTCGGGCTCGATCGACTACGACGGCTCAGAAGGGCCGCGGACCGAGGAACAGCACTGAAACGACTCGGCCCGTCGGCTCAGGCGAGGCAGAACTCGTTGCCCTCGATGTCCTGCATCGTGATGCACGACTCGTTGACGCCATCGGCGCGCTGCGTCAGCACGTGCTTCGCGCCGAGCGCCGTCAGCCGTGCGCATTCGGCCTCGAGGGTGGCCAGGCGCTCGTCACCCACGAGCCCTGTGCCGACCCGCACATCGAGATGCACCCGGTTCTTGACGACCTTGCCTTCGGGAACGCGCTGGAAGAGCAGGCGCGGGGCCACACCCGAGGGATCCGTACACGCGAAGTAGATCTCGTCCTCGGGCGGCAGCGAGCCGTGGTACTCCCCCCACGTCGCAAAGCCCTCCGGGACCGCCGGTACGACGTACCCCAGCACCTCGCACCAGAAGGCGGCGAGGCGCGCGGGTTCCGCGCAGTCGAAGGTCACCTGGAACTGTTTGATCATTGACATCAGCGCACCATAACAGGGGGCCGTGCCCTTCCCGCCGGCGGTCCGCCGTCCGAGTCGGCGGACCGCCCACGATGCCGGGGTCAGCGCTTGTAGAGGTTGCGTCCCGTCGCCTTGACGGAGTTGCAGGTGCGAGCGGTGTCGGAGCCCGAGTGGACGGCCGGCGGCCTCGTGCCGTCGTAGTTCACGGTGTACGTGTTGCCCGAGAACGTGTTCCCGCCCCTTCCGCAGGTGTCGGCCCTCGGGAACACCCAGTAGGTGAACATCCCGTGGAGGCCGTTCCCCCGGGTCCTGCCCGTGTAGTCGCGGCCCTTCTTGAAGGTGTTGCCCTGGACCTTGTTGCCGCTGCTGCCGTCACTGGCGCGGACCGGATCGCCCGAGATGACCTGGAACGTGTTCCCCTTCACCAGGTTCCCGTTGCTCCCCGGCGTCCTCTCCCTCTGGTTGAAGGCGAGGTAGACACCGTGGGTGTTCCCCTGGCCCGCGCCCGCCTTGTTCTCCAGGTTGATGAACGCGTTTCCGGTGATCACGGCGTTCGAGACGTAGTTCAGGTGCACGCCGGCGAAACCCTTGCCGCCCCTGACCCAGGCGTTGCCGATCTGCTTGAAGGTGATCCCGTTGACCACGAGTCCCTTGACCGGGCCGTCCCTCCTGGTGCCGGTGGCCTTGATCCCGCCGTCGCCGTAGCGCTGCACGGTGTACGGCCCCTGGAAGTTGAGCTTGGGCGACTTCGGACCGACCTTCGTCCAGTACCCCGCCCGGGCCGCCCGTCCGTCGAAGGTGACAGAGCCCGTCCCCGGCTGAGCGGTGACCGTGACCGTGCCCCTGGCGATGTCCGGCCCCCACTCCACCCCGGCATCCGTATAGGTGCCGCCGCGGACCATGATGGTCGCGTTCGTCGTGTTCCTGGCCTTGAGTACGGCCTGGGCGTCACGCAGGGAGCTCACCGGACTCTGCGCCGAGAGGCCGGCCTTCCCCGCCGCCCGCAGCAGCGACTTCCCCGAGAGCCCGGCGAGCGAGGTCCCGCCGGAACCGACGTACACGGTGACGTCCTCGCCCCCGACCGGAGCGGCCAGCGCCCCCGCCCCGCTCGGAATCAACGTCATCACGACCGTCGCCAGACACGGCAGGCCGACGCGCAGATACTTGCTCATGAATGTTCCTCCCCATCACAGGCCGTGTGCGGCACCAGCGAGTCGTCCCTTCCCGGCACTCGTGCGGCACGAGAGCTGCCCTACTTGTTCCGGGCGGCGGGCCACCCGGATTCGGACACGTCGGCAACCATGTACGGCCGACCTTGCGAGAAACCTTGCGAGCAGCCTTGCATCCCAGGTCAGAGTGGGCCCGCCGGGCCCTTGCCGGCGTGAAGGGGGGAGCACGGCATGCTGGAGTTCCGGTTACTGGGCACATTCGAGGCGTGGGCCGGGGGGCGTCCGGTGGTCCTGGGGCATGCGCGGCAGCAGTGTGTTCTCGCGGTCCTGCTGATCGACGCGGGCCGCCCCGTGTCGGCCGACCGGCTGCTTCACCGGGTGTGGGACGAACGCCTGCCCCGCCGGGGGCGGGAAACGCTCTACGCCTATCTGTCCCGCCTGCGCCGCACACTGGAGCCGTACGGCGCCCGGCTGGTCCGCCGGTCCGACGGCTACCTGCTCGAGGTCGGCGAGGCCGCGGTGGACCTGCACCGCTTCCGCCGCCTGACCGGGCGGGCCCGCGAGGCCGCGGACGACGCCTCCGCCCTGCCCCTGTTCGAGGAGGCGCTGGGGCTGTGGCAGGGCGAGCCGCTGGCCGGGCTGGACTCCCCGTGGCTGCACACCGTGCGCGAGCAGCTGCGGGACGAGGCGTGGGCCGCGGAGCTGGACCGGACCGACGCCCTGCTGCGGACCGGCCGCCACGGCGAATGCCTGCCCGCCCTGCCCGCGCGAGCCGAGCGGCATCCACTGGACGAGCGGGTGGCCGGCCAGCTCATGCTCGCTCTGTACCGCAGCGGACGGGCCGCGGACGCCCTGACCCACTACCGGCAGGTACAGCGGCAGCTGGCCGAGGAACTGGGGGTCGACCCCGGAGCGCCCCTGCGCCGGTTGCACCAGCGGATCCTCACCTCCGATCCGGTACTCGCCCTCCCCTCACCGCAGTCGGCCCTCCCCGCCGGGGCCGACCTCCCGACACCTCGCCAGCTGCCCGCCTGTCCGCGCTGGTTCACGGGCCGGGACCAGCAGCTCGCGGAACTCGACAAAGCTCTGGACGGGTCGGACGCACCGGGCCGGGCGGTGGTGATCTCCGTGATCGGAGGCATCGGCGGAATCGGCAAGACCCGCTTGGTCCTGCACTGGTCCCATCAGAACCTCGACCGCTTCCCGGACGGGCAGTTGTACGTGGACCTGCGCGGCTTCGACGCGTCGGGAGAGCCGCCCGTCGCACCCGCCGTCGCGGTCCGCGGCTTCCTCGACGCCCTGGGTGTGGCCGCCCAGTCCGTCCCGCTGGACGTACAGGCGCAGATCGGGCTCTACCGGAGCCTGGTGCAAGGGCGCCGCATGCTGATCGTGCTGGACAACGCCGCCGACACCGAGCAGGTGGACGCGCTGTTCCCGGGCAGTGCCACCTGCACGGTTCTGGTCACCAGCCGCCGGCGGCTGGCCGGGCTGGTCAGCACCCACGGGGCACGGCTCTTGACGCTGGATGTGCTGAGCGACTCCGAGGCACGGGAGTTGCTGGCACGCCATGTCGGGCACGACCGGGGGGCGGCCGAGCCGGACGCCGTCGCCGGCCTGCTGGAGCACTGCGCGGGGCTGCCCCTGGCGATCAGTGTGGTCGGCGCCCGAGCGGCGACCCACCCGGCGTTTCCGCTCGCCGTGTTGGCCGAGGAGCTCAAGGACGAGTCGGCACGGCTCGACGCCCTGGACGCGGGGGACCTGACGGCGAACGTGCGCGCCGCGTTCACGGTGTCGTACAACGCGCTGACGCCCGGGGCGGCGGACGTGTTCCAGCTGATGGGACTGGCCCCGGGCCCCGAGATCGGCCTGGCCGCCCTCGCCGGCGTGATCGCCTGGCCGGCCCCGGTCCTACGGGCGACGCTACGGGAACTGGAGAACGCCCACCTCATCCAGCAGCCCGAACCCGGCCGCTACCGCCTGCACGACCTCGCACGTCTCTACGCGGTCGAGCGCGCGGCGGCGGAACGGGCCGACGGCAGCGACGAGGCCCTTCTGAGAGTGATGGACTTCTACCTCGAAACGGCCGGCACAGCGGCCCGGCGGCTGGACCCGCACCGGGACGACATCCGCCCGGCCACTGTCCGGCCTGGCGTGACTCCGCTGCCCTTGGCCGACCACGATGCAGCCCTGACCTGGTTCACCGTCGAACACGCCGTGCTGCTCAGCGCCATCGACCTGGCCGTCCGAACCTCCCACGACGCGCACGCCTGGCAGTTGGCCCGGGCCGTCGAGACCTTCTTCGACCACCGCGGACACTGGCACGACTGGACCGTCGTCCAGCACATCGCGCTCGAAGCGGCACGACGGCTCGGCAACGAGTCCTGGAAGGCCGCGTCGCACCGTAGTCTCGGCAACGTCTACACCCAGATCGGGCGGCTCGACGAAGGCCACACCCACTTCCGGCACGCCCTGGTCCTCTACGAGGCTCTGGGCGATCGGGACAGCCAGGCCCACACCCACCGAGGCCTGGGCTGGGTGCGCAACCAGCAAGGACGCCAGCGCGACGCACTCGACCACGCTGAGCAGGCCCTGACCCTGTACCGGCAGACCGGCCATCGGACAGGCCAGGCCAAAGCACTGAACAACATCGGCTGGCTCAACATCGCGCTCGGCGACCACCGGGCCGCACTCACGTACTGCACCCAGGCGGTGGAGCTCAACCAGGCGATCGCCGACCGGCAGGGCGAAGCAGGGGCATGGGACAGCCTCGGCTACGCACACCACCACCTCGCCGAGTACGCCGACGCCCTCGACTGCTACCGACGGGCCCTCGTGCTGGATCGCAGCTTCGGCGACCGGTACGGCGAGACGGAGATACACCACCACCTCGGCGACACGCACCACGCCCTCGCCGACACCCAGGAGGCCCGGCGTGCCTGGCGCCGGGCCCTGGCGATCGCCGACGAGATCGGCCACCCCGCCACCGCCGAACTGCGCCGCAAACTCGGCGACTGAGACCCCACGAGCGGATGCCCGGTGTCACCCGCCAGCATCCCTGCCACCGACGCCACGATCGCCAGCGCCGGCTGGGCGATGTCGGCGCCGGCGACGAGGAGTTCGCGGAGCCGCTGGACGCGGGTGCGGGCGATCGCTGTGTCGGGCTCCGGCTCGGCGGTGATGCGGGCGAGATCGTGGACCGCGTCAGCCGCCTCCTCGCGGTCGGCGTCGGGGAGGTCCCTGCTGTTCAGGACCAGCGTGAGCAGGTGGGTCAGCTCGTCCCGAGCGGGGGCTGCCGCATAGGTGTGCTGGAAATCGCGTACGACCGTGTCCACCGGCTTGTTGATGAAGGTGGTGTGGGTGCCCTGGAAGTAGAAGTTCTCCGTCACGGTGGCTCCTGCTGGTCCCGAGTGGATGACGACACGGCAGTCGGTGAAGTGGTGTCCGGGGTGCTCGGCCGCCACGGACGCGGGAACGAGGGCGTCCGGGACGGCCTGCTCGGCGGCGCGGACCCGGGCGAACGCCTCGCTGTCGGCGACCCGGTCGGCCGACGGCGACACGCCAAGGCGCTGGATGGCGGCCTGCACGGAGACGGGAGCACCGAACGAGTACCGGATGCGCCGGAAGTAACGCTCGTGCCAGGACTCTTCCGGGGGCCTGGCCGTGGGTCCGATCAGGCGGGCGAGGTGGCCGAAGAGCGTGCGGAACCAGGGCGGGGTGGCCTCCTGGACGGGGAAGACGATCCGGTCAGCCTCACCTGGTGCGCCGGCCGCGGTGTGCGCCGGGGCCAGCAGGACCAGGCAGGGAAGCAGAGCGGGATCGGCACCGAGGGCGGAGGCCACCTCGTAGGCCCCTTGAGCGTCGTACGGCTGCCAGTCCAGCCAGCGCAGCGGCGCCAGGACGCGGTACACCTCGGGCTCCAGGTGCCGGCGCCAGTACCGCTTGACCGCGTCCGGGCCGCGCTGCTCCTCGACGACGAAGAGGCGGGTCGCCGATGCTCAGCACCAGCAGGTCGCCGTCGGCCAGATCCGCCCGCTCCAGCGGGAGGTGGTCCGGCAGCTTCTGGTCGGAGGCAGGATCCGCCAGCCACACTCTTGACGGCCGGGAACCCTTCGCCGGCTTGGCCAGACCTGTACGCAGTGCCGCTTCCAGGCAGCGCGTACGCCGCTCGCCGACGGTGGCGCAGCCGTCTGTGTCCACAGCCACAGCGCGTTCGAGGAGCTGACCGTCCAGCCTGTGCCAGTCCGCGTTGCTGTCGTCCGGCGCCCTTGCGGCTCCGGCGACCCGAAGGAGAGCCTCGATCTCCTCCAGGTACCCGGCGCCGAACGATGCGTGGCGGGTGACGGACCAGTCCCCTTGCCGTACCGCTGCGTGCACGCGCATCGGTTCTCCCTGTCGCCTCGCTCGCCCCACGAGTCAACCACGCTGTCATTATGGGATGTTGGAGAGTGGCTGTCAGGTACACCGGTGCGGAACGTCAGGGACAGTGCGGGCTGCGGGGCCCTCAGGTCACGTCTGAGCACCCACGTGGTATGCGACAGTGCCGTCATGCTGATCGTGATGGCCGGCCTGCCCGCAGCGGGCAAGAGCTCGGTCGCCGAGCGACTGGGACAGGCGCTGCCTGCCGCGGTAGTGGCGGTCGACCCTGTAGAGGCGGCGATGTGGCGTGCCGGCGTGGACCGCGGTCAGCCAACAGGCCTGGCGGCCTACCTCGTTGCCGAAGCAGTGGCCGACGGTGTGCTGACGCTGGGCCAAAGCGTGATCGTCGACGCGGTCAACGCGGTGGAGGCGGCTCGCCGGCAATGGCGGGCAGTGGCCGACCGCCACCGTGTGCCAGTGGCGTTCATCGAGGTGGTGTGCTCAGACCTGCGGGTTCATCGGCAGCGATTGGAGCGCCGATCCCGCGGCATCGTCGGCTTCGAGGAGCCGACTTGGAGAGCAGTTCAGGAACGACGGGCCGAGTACGAGCCCTGGACCGACCACCGGCTGGTGCTCGATTCGACCGCGAACCTGGCCTCGAACGTGGCGAAGGCCCAGGAGTATGTGGCCATCGCGGCACAAACCCCACAGCCCGCGCCCTGAGAAAGCCGCGAACCGCACACCCTGCCGCGGGCGGCCGGTTCCGCCAGCGTGCCGGCGGATGAGAGTGAGCGGCCCTGTCCGGCCATCGCTGGCAGCGCGGCTCCACGAGGCAACACCGTGCCCTGGACCGCACTCCCGCCGGCACCACTTACCCTTCACGACTTCGGACCATGCGCCTCGCCGAGGGCGGGGCACCGCGTCGGTACTCCCCATCGGTTCTCCTCCGTCTGGTCGGCGATGCGCAGGCCCTTGCCGACGATCCAGGCGGCGGAGGCGAGCGCGAGCGGGTCGTCTGCCTGCTAGGCGACGCCGGGGCGGGTCACCTTGCCGCCGTCGGCGACCGGTACGGACACCCCGGTCATGCCGTCAGCTCGTTGACGCCTTGCAGCCCGGCACCCGCGCCAGCCGCACGATCATCGCCGCTCGCGACTGCGCCGCTCCGGGCGGATGGATCACGTGGTGATCTACCTCGATGCATTCACCCTCGGACTGATCACGGCATGGGAGCACGAGCGTTGCCGGCACTGGCCCGACAGCTCCCATCCGCACTCCCTCGTCCCTCGGAACACCGTCGTCGACGACAGCGGACCCCCGATCGACGCCGCCCTGACGCAGAGCCTCTCAAGGAGCCTGGGATGAGCCAGCGGACAGTAGCCGGCAATACCGCACCGGCGACGATGCGGGCCGTCGTCGTCACCCGGCCCAGCGGCCTGGACGCACTGGAGATCAAGGATGTGCCGGTGCCCGTACGCAAGCCCGGCTGGGTGCGAATCCAGGTGAAGGCGTTCGGAGTCAACGAGTCCGAGATCACCACCCGCAAGGGCGATTCGGATGCATCGGTCACCTACCCGCGCGTTCCCGGTATCGAGGGCGTCGGCGTGATCGATGAGGCGCTGCCGGAGATGTTCCAGACCGCGTGCGGCTCCCTCACCACCGGCCTCGGCCTGCGGGCGGGGCAGACGCTGCTGATCCGCGGCGGCACCTCCACGGTCGGGCTGAGCGCGGCCACGATCGCGAAGGACCTCGGAGCCCCCGTGCTGTCCACCACCCGCAGCCCGGACCGGGCCGGGGAACTGCGGGCCGTGGGCGTCGACCATCCCCTCGTCGACGACGGCACCCTCGCCGACCAGGTGCGCGAGCTGATGCCGGACGGCGTCGACGCCGCACTGGAACTGGTGGGCTCTGCTTCACCGGAGCCCTGGCGGGCCAGTGGACGGTCCCCGACTTCACCCCGTTCATGACCCCAACGGGGTGCGGCTGACCTCCTACGGCGGTCAGGCCGCCGACCTCCCGGCCGACGTCTCGCCCACGAGCTCCAGGCCATCGCCGAAGGGCGCCTCAAGGTCCCGGTCGCGAGGTCTACCGCGGCCTGGAGCAGGTCCGTGACGCCCATGCCGACCTCGAGTCCGGCAGCACCCCGGGCAAGCACGTCGTCATCCTGGACGGCTGAGAAACGAGCCGTCGGGGCGTCGCGCTCCGCTCACGGACCGGTCGTGGCTTCGCGGGCCGCGAACGCGGCCGGCGGGATGCCGGTGCGGTCGCGGAAGAAGCGCCCGAAGTTCGCGGGATCGGTGAAACCGAGGTGAGCGGCCACAGCGCGGGCGTCCCAGCAGGCGCCGGGCTTCGAGCAGCCGCCGCTCGTCGATGAGCTCGCGCACCCCCTTGCCGGTGGCCTCCCGGGCGGCGCGGCTGAGGGTGCGGACCGAGGAGCCGAGCAGGTCGGCGTAGTCCGCGGCCCGGTGTAGTTCGCGGAAGTTCAGCTCCAGGGCGTCCACCAACCGGGAGTGGTCGACGTCGTGCCGCAGTGCACCCTCGGTTACCGCGATGAGGTAGTGGAAGGTGGCACGGCCTGGACGGGGCGGGTTCCACGGCCAGTCGTCGTGCTGGGCGAAGAAGTCCTCGACGGTGCTCACCTCAAGCCCGTACGGAGTGCCGACCGGGGGCTGGAAACCGTACAGCGGTACCTCGGCCGGTCGGGCCTGGCCGCTCGGGCGGGGGTGTCGCCTGTCGACCATCACGTGTCCGCAGCCTACTGCCCTTTTTGTCGAGTTCGGGGGAAGGATAGGACGGGCCGCCGCGACCGCCGAGACATGCGACGCCCCTGCCCGCGCCCATCCGAGGAAGGCAACGCCCATGAACGGATCTACCCTGCACAAGACCGCCGCCGAGCGCGGTGACGGCGTCGACACGGATCTCGTCGGGGAACTCGTCACCGAGTCCCACCGGCTCGTCGTCTCCCGTCCTCCCCAGGCCGAGCGCCCCGTCGACCCGCACACCTACGGCAGCACGACGCGGGCGGCCCGGTGAGCGCGGCCGGTGACCGGCTCCAGGACACCGCCCGCCAGGCGGCGCTCGCGTTGCCCGGGACGGACCACGGTTACCCGTTCACGGAGCACCTGGATGTGTACAAGGTCGCGGGCAAGGTGTTCCTGATCGTCACCGACGACCCGGACGAACAGATCATCACGGTCAAGTGCGAACCCGAACACGCCCGCGCGCAAGTGAGCCGCTACGCCACGATCACACCGGGCCGCTACCTCGACAAACGGCACTGGATCTCACTCGGCCCTGGCCCCGGGATCACTGAAAGACTGGTCACCGACGCGGTCGAGGACTCCTACGACCTGGCCGTCGAGCGGCTGCCGCGACGCGACCGCCCTGGTGCTCGATGAGCGCCGCGAGCGCCTGAGCCCCCGCTCGCCGGCGGCCGTGCGACGCCCGCCGCACCCGTACACGTACGCCTTCGACGCGAGAGACCGATGGAACAGGAACCGACCCTGCCGTTCTTCTACGAGGAGCCCACCCGGCCACTCGCCGACCGCCTGCGCCCCACACAGCTCGAAGACGTCGTCGGGCAGGACCACCTCCTGGCCCCGGACGCCCCGCTGGGCCGCATGGTCGCCCAGCAGCGCCTCGGCTCCGCCATCCTGTGGGGGCCGCCCGGCGTCGGGAAGACGACCATCGCCCGGCTCCTCGCGGACAGCAGCAACCTGGCCTTCGAACCGGTGTCGGCCACCTTCTCCGGCGTAGCCGAACTGCGCAAGGTCCTCGTCCTCAAACGCCTCGACGAAGCCGCGCGGATCCGCTGGGAGATCCGCGACGACATCCACGAAGCCTTCCTCACCCTCGGATGCGCACTGATCTGCTGGCGACGGCTGAACTCAACTATTGCTCACTAGTTTTTCTGCAGGGTGCGGGTGATACCGGCGATGATGGCGGTCGTCAGCATCCAGCCGAAGGCGATCAGCAGGTAGGCCAGCCACTGGAGGCTACTGTTCGGCCAATACCACCCCGTGCGCTGACCCAGACCACCGAGGGGGATCAAAAGGTCAAGCGTGTAGACGAGGGGCTGGAACGGGCTGCCTTCGTCTCGTTTGACCGGGCTGGGAGAGTGAGTGCTAAAGGCCAGCGTGCCCAGTAGGGTCAGCGCGAGGAGCCAGACGCCAGCCAGCCAGGGCCGATAGCCATAGCCCACCGTCACGTCCAGCAGGTGCCCCCATACCCGGGCCGGCGGGGACAGGGTGAGACGCCGGTGGCGCTGCTTGGCCAGGAGCACGCGGCGGGCGTCATCGTCATGGCCGATTTGCCGATACCAGCCCGCGAGTTGCTCGTACGGCTGCGGGACATAGCCAGGATTCCGGCGGACCCAGGCCAGGCGACGGGCCACCTCGTCCCTCGCAGGCGGTCCGTCGTCGCCTGCCGCGGACGGGGCGTCCCCGAATCGGATGGACCCGTAGGTGAACCCTTCCAGGAGCACCTTCCTCGGCCAGCTCTGCTCGCTGTCCTGACACCAGGCGGCCTGGGCGGACCGGAGATCCACCAGTCCTGAGAGCGGTGCTGCGGTTCTGTAGTCGAAGTCGCCCACGTGCATGGATACGCAGTCCAGGGCTACGCCATCCCCGTTCAGATGGGCTCCTTCGAAGGTCAGCAGACCTTCTATTCGGGCCCTTCGCAGCAGTACGCCTCCCTGCGCGGTGAACCCCTGCGAGCAGTCCACCGTCGAAGCGGCCATACTTCCTGCGGCAAGTGCGACGCCCGCGGTGTTCCCCAGCCGTGCGCCTTGCAGGAACAGGCCGCTGAGCAGCTTTGCGCCGGGCAGCCGCAGTCCGCCTTGCGTGGTGAGCCGCTGGCCGAAGACGCCGCCATCCAGGACGAGGCCGCCCGCGCGCACTGCCCACTCTTCCGGGCCCGAGATCCTGGCATCCGAGATCACCAGATTCCCGGCCATACGAGCGTTGACGAGTATGAGGGAGCCGCCTTCGAGAGTCGACCGCCTCAGGTCCAGGTCACCCTCGATTCGGGCGAGCTCGGCGTTGATCCCCGGCACCCAGCTGTCCGTTATCTCGATCGTCCGGGTCGTCGCACCGTGCAGTTGCACCGCCTCGTCCAGCCGACAGCCCTGCAGCAAGAACGTGTGACTGATCTCCGCCCCGGACAGGTCGAGACGACCGGTGATACGCGCGCCGGTGAGTCGCAAGGCGGCTACGGTGCCAGACCGGTCTTCGTTCGCGCCGAGCAACAGCGTCGCCACGACGGCCGCGCGGACAGTACGGTCGGGGCCCCACCGGTCACCCGCAGCGGGAGCGTCCGCGTCGGGTACTCCTGTGCGCAGGTCAACGCGACGCCCCTCAGGGAAGGCGTCCCACAGCTCGCGCTCCGGCGGGGTCATCTCGTCATAGGACAGCACCCATGCAGAGTAATGATCTACTCACTCAGGCGCGCCAAGCGGGTAACCGGTTCATTCCGTTAGGAGTTCTAAGAACGGTTCGACCGGAAAGGCGCTGTTCCACGCCCCCGCGTGCTCCGCACGATGTACGGGTGTCCGATGATCGTCCTGTGGAGCCGTCCGGCTCGACCCCCAACCAGAGGCGTGCCGGCGGCGGCGGACCTTGGGTGACGCTGTCGAGCAGTGCCGTGGGGGCGAGGGACCGCTTCGCCTGGTACTCCGACCAGGTCCAGCAGTACATCCTCCCCATCGCGCTCTCCACGCCGCACGCGCAGGATTTCCGTTCTGAGGTGGCCGCCCTCCAACTCGGCGCGGTGCAGGTAGCGCACTTCACGTTCCCGCCGCTGCGGGCAGCCCGTACTGCACGGCACATCCGGCAGGTCGACCCCGAGGCCTACCAGCTGGGGTGGGTGCGGAGCGGGACCATGGGCTGCACCCAGCTCCGCAACGACGGGTTCATCGCCGCGGGCAACATGGTCCTCTTCGACACCTCGCACCCCTTGGAGGCCGAAATCCGGACCGGAGATGCCGTGGCCGAGGTGACCATCCTTCGCATCCCGAGAGGCGCCCTCTCCCTCCCCACCGCGCAGACCGACCAGCTCCTTGCCCGACGGCTACCACACGACACGGTGAGTGGTGTCCTGCTCAGCCAGCATGTGGACACCCTCGTCGCGCAGGCGTCGCGGCTCGGCCCAGCCGAGACCCACCGGCTGGGCGCCGTCATCGCCGACCTCGTCACCTGCTTCGCCGCCGAGGTACTCGGAAGAGCGGAGCTCGCTCCGGCTGAGTCCCGCACAGCGGAGCTGCGCGCCCGGATCGTCGCCTTCATCAGCCTCCATCTGCACAACCCCGACCTGAGGCCGGCTTCCATCGCCGCCCACCATCACATCTCGCTCCGGACCCTCCACACCCTGTTCCGGCACGAGCCCGCGACGGTCGCGGCTACCATCCGGCGCCTACGGCTGGAACGGTGCCGTGCCGACCTCGCCGACCCACGGCTGCGCGAGCTGCCTATCGCTGCCCTCGCAGCCCGATGGGGGCTGCTCCTGCCGGCGGAGTTCAGCCGGGCCTTCAAGGCCGCGTACGGGGTGAGCCCGGGAGAGTTCCGTGCGGAGATGTTTCGCCTCCGGTGATCCGCGCGGAACCACAATCCGTCACGCACGCACACACAAGCCGACAGGCCGGACCGGCCGGACGATGGAGCCTCACCGCCCGAAGTGGCGGCCGGATCACCGGGCCCGGGGGCGAATCCACTCCGCCCCGACCCGTGACCGGCGCCGGCCCGGGCACCTACCTTGCGGAGAGGAAGTCCGTTGAAACTGAACCTTCGTGGCATCGCCACCGCCACCGCCCATGCCCGACAGCAGGGATCGATGCGTAAGCGTGTCGCCCTGGCAGCAGTCGCGATGCTGGTCGCATCCGGGTCCGCGACCGGGACGGCTGTCGCGGCCGAAGCACCGTCCGGGATCACGGCGGCCAGCGCCGTGACCGTCATCCAGCCCATCAAGCTCAGCACTCCCCCCGGCCCCGAGTCGTTCGACAACTGCCTGCACACCCAGGCCTGTGTGTGGCAGAGCACCAACGGCACCGGGCAGATGTGGGTGGTGCCTTCGGCCGGTACCTTCGTCCTCGCCAACGTCGACATGAACAACAAGATCAGCGCCCTGTGGAACAGGAGCGGCGGCACGATGGACCTGTACGACGTGTACAGCGGTGGCCGCTGCTCCAGCAGCGTGGGGCACTACACCCCTTACGGGCCCGCGGTCAACGTCCCGACCGGCGTCAACGACACGGCCAGCTGCCTCACGCTCTACTAGGCCCGGCAGCCCGGAACGCACCGCCCCCCGATCGCAGCGAGGGGCGGTTTCGGGCCCCGCGGTAGGCCACCGGTCACACCTGGCCGGTGCACGTGCTCGCCGTCACTCGACGGAGGGGATGTGCGCCGGTCGCTGCCGGATCAACCGCCCGGCCGAACGCGCCCGCTGCTGGACAGCTAGGGGCGAACGCTCCAACTCGTCGTGGTCGCGGTCCACGTTGGAGTACCACGCGTACGTCGCACCCTCAGTCCGCATCGGCCAACCGATAGGCCTGTGGCCGGCGCTGTGGCACAGCCTGTCGCACCGACAGGACGTTCCACGGCAGCTGCGATGCGAGCTGTTGATCGCTCTGCATGCCGGAGACCGCGTGCTGAGCCTCCTGGACGTGCTCCCCGACGACTTCACCCCGCTGGCGAGGGTGACCTCACGCGAAGAAGGCATGCAGGTAAGGCGACTGCTCGACCGTGCTCCTTCGGTCAGGGAATGGCTACTGCGGGAGAGTGAGGGCTCGGACCGGCTGTGACTGGCATCGCCAGCGCGGCCAGCCTTCGCAAGGGGTCGTAGCACTCGGCCGCGTCGCCCTCGTCCGTCCCCGAGCGACGGCAGCACCTTCTTCGCGTCGCAGCGCACCCAGCAATCAGCCCCGGCCGCGAGCCTGTCCGCACCCCGCGCGCTGAACTGGCCGGTCAGCGCCGTGGGCTTGCGGTGGCGGTGAACGTGCCCGTGCAAGATGCTGCCGGCGCCACCCGCGCCCGCCGTACCCGTGCGCTTGCCCTCGCCCGTCGGTGTGGAGTCCGGCGCCGGCTTCGGCCGCGTCCGTCATGGGTCAGGGGCGGTGGCGCAGTGTGCTCGGCCACCAGACTGTGGGGCCGATGTCGCGGACGAGGGCGGGGACCAGGAGGGAACGGACGATCAGGGTGTCGAGGAGGACGCCGAAGGCGACGATGAAGGCGATCTGGACGAGGAACGCCAGCGGGATCACTCCGAGCGCCGCGAAGGTCGCGGCGAGGACGACGCCGGCCGAGGTGATGACGCCGCCGGTGGCGACCAGGCCTCGGCGCAGGCCCTCGCGGGTGCCGTGGAGCTGGGTCTCCTCTCGTACGCGTGACATGAGGAAGATGTTGTAGTCGACGCCGAGTGCGACGAGGAAGACGAATCCGTACAGCGGGACGGCCGAGTCGGTGCCGGTGAACCCGAGGACGTGTTCGAAGACGAGGGCCGAGACGCCCAGTGTGGCCAGGAGGTTGAGCGCGACCGTCGCCACCAGGAGGACGGGCAGCAGCAGAGAGCGCAGCAGGCCGATCAGGATCACCAGGATGATCGCGAGGACGACGGGGACGATCAGCCCCCTGTCGCGAGCCGCCGTGACCTGCGTGTCGTACTGCTGGGCCGTCGTACCGCCGACGAGGGCGTCGGCCCCCGGCACCGCGTGCAGGGCGGCGCGCAGCGCGGCGACGGTTTCCTTGGCGGCGTCGGAGTCCGCGGCGGCCTTGAGGGTGACGTCCAGCCGGACTCGGCCGTCGACCACGAGGGGGTGCGGGGCGCCCGGGGGTGTGTAGGGGGTCGCGGACGCTACTCCGTCGACCGCTTCGACGGCTGTTCGGACCTGGTGTTCGGCGGACGCGTCCGTGATGACGACGGCGGGATTGCCGGCGCCGCCCGGGAAGTGTTCGCTCAGGCGGGCCTGGGCGGCGACGGACGGAGCCTCGTTGACGAAGATCTCGTCGAGCGGCACGCCTTTGGAGTCCAGGGTGAACGAGAACGCGGCGCAGGCGAGGAGCGCCGCGAGGGACGCGGCCCAGACCTTGCGCGGTGCGCGGTCGACGAGTGCCGCGACCTTGCGCCAGGCGGGGTGGGCCGTCTCGGCGTCCGTGGTGGCCTTGGGGCGGGCGGGCCAGTACGCGGCGCGGCCCAGCAGGACGAGGGCGGCGGGGAGGAACGTCACCGTGCTCAGGACTGCGCAGGCGATGCCGATGGCGCCGACGGGGCCGAGGGCGCGGTTGTTGGTGAGGTCGCTGAGGAGCAGGGCCAGCAGGCCGAGCGCGACGGTGGCGGCGCTGGCGACGATCGGGCCGAAGGACTGTCGGAGGGCGGCGCGCAGGGCGGGGACGCGCGCGCCGTCGCGGGCGCCCAGTTCCTCGCGGTAGCGGGCGGCGAGGAGCAGGGCGTAGTCGGTGGCGGCGCCGATGACCAGGATGGACAGGATGCCCTGCACCTGGCCGTCGACACGGACGAGGTCGTGGTCGGCGAGGACGTAGACGACGGCGCAGGCCAGGCCGAGCGCGAACACGGCGCTGGTGATGATCAGCAGGGGGAGCAGGACACTCCGGTAGACCAGGAGCAGGATGGTCAGGACGGTCACCAGGGCGACGACCAGCAGGAGTCCGTCGATGCCGGCGAAGGCGTCCCGCAGGTCGGCCTGGGTCGCGGCGGGGCCGCCCAGCCATGCCTCGGTGCCCGGTACGGCGGACACGGCCGCGTCGGTCGCGGCCAGCACGTCGGGTAGTGCGTCGCCGAGGTCGGGCCGCAGCGGGACGACGCCTCGGAGGGCCTTCCCGTCCTCGGAGGGGAAGGCTGGGGACGGTGCGCCGACCACGCCCTCGGTGCCGTCGAGGGAGGCCAAGGCCCGGGTGGCGGCGGCCTGAGCGCCCGGGGCGAGGGGGCCGCCGTCCCGGGCGGTCCAGACGACCAGGACGGGGAGGGTCTCCTCCTGGCGGAACGCTTCCTGGGCTTGGAGGACCCGGGTCGACTCGGCGCTGCGGGGCAGGAAGGCGGCCTGGTCGTTGGTCGCCACCTCGCCCAACTTCCCCGCGTACGGGCCGAGTCCGCCTCCGACGGCCAGCCATACGACGAGTACCAGCGGTGGCAGCAGTCTGCGCACCCAGCGTGCGGGTGTGGACATGGGACGCTCCCCTGAGATCTCTCAGCAGTCAAGTATTTCAATGATTGAGGGATATTCAAGCATGGGCGGCGCTCGGGCTCGGTCTGCAGGGGTTTCCTCAGCGGCGGGGAGCGCGGAGCGTGCCGAGCTCCTCGTTCAGGGCGTTCAGGTAGCGCAGGACGACCGCGAGTTCGTCCTCGGAGAAGCGGTCGTTGGCGCGGCCCGCGGCCTCGGCCAGGGGCAGGAAGTGGGCCCGTGCCGAGGCGCGCGCGCCGGGGGCGTAGTGGACGCGCACCACCCGGCGGTCGTCCGAGGCCCGGCTGCGCCGGATGTGACCCGCCCTCTCCAGGCGGTCGAGGCAGGCGGTGACGGCGCCTGAGGTGAGCCCCAGGTGCTCGCGCAGAAGCCCGGGGGTGCACGTGTCCGGGTGGTCGAGCACGAAGGCCAGCGCGTGGACGTCGGTGGGGTGCAGGCCCTCGTCGGCGGCGAAGCCGTGGACCAGGCGGTTCATCTCGCCGATCGTGCGGCGCAGGGCGACCGCGAAGTTCTGGAGGGCGGTCGGATTCCTGGCGCCCGGCGGCGTCGCCTGCGCCTTGGCCGCGTTCGCCTCGTTTGCCGCGTTCACCGTCTCCGTCGCGTCC
This sequence comes from Streptomyces sp. NPDC023157, assembly GCF_055560575.1. Lineage (NCBI taxonomy): Bacteria > Bacillati > Actinomycetota > Actinomycetes > Kitasatosporales > Streptomycetaceae > Streptomyces > Streptomyces sp. NPDC023157. Next base: position 3,416 of record NZ_JBVHIL010000019.1, on the reverse strand, counting down.
GTCGTCACCGTGTCCGTCTGTGCATCACCCACTCGCCCAGCCTAAGCGGACGCCTGCGGTGGCGTGGAGCCGACCACCACCGCCTCCAGGGTGGGCGCCGCGGCCGCCAGCGCGATCGAGGGGCGGGCGCAGCTACAGCGCCCGCCCCCACCTCCGTACAGCCGGACCGAGCTCAGCCCGAGAGCCGCCCCGTGGCCGTCAGCTCGGCCACGCTGGTCCACGGGCCGCGGTTCCCCGCCTCCGACAACGCCCGCAGCCGCAGATAGCGGCCGGACTTCGCGGTGAACGACACCTTGGTGGCCGCCGCCGTGTCCGGGAAGGTGCCTGTGGCCACGGGGGCGCCCCAGGAGGTCGTGCTGTCGGACACGTACACCTCGTAGGAGCCGATGCGGCCGTTGACTCCCCCGTCCTGTCGGGGCAGCTGGGTGAGGGAGTCGACGTCGTAGCGGGCGCCGAGGTCGATCTGGATCTCGTGCGGGAGTGCGGTGGCGCCGTTGGACCACTTGGTGTGCCAGTGGGTGGACGGCTTGCCGTCGATGGCGTTGGCGGCGGCGCCGTTCTCGGAGGCCGTCTCCTGGCTGTCGGCGTAGCGGACGCTCCAGCCGGCCTGGCTGATCGGGCTGCTCGGAGCCGTACCGCCGACGGCGGTCCCGGCCGGGACGGTCAGGCCGGTGGCGGTGAACGCGAAGGCGGCACCGGTGCTGCCGGTCTTCACCCAGAGCGTGCCCGAACGGTCGGCGGCGTCGTAGAACCAGCCGGTGGTGGCGGCGTTGTAGGCGGCCCTGCTCGCCAGCGCCGGGAGCGTGGTGGTGCCGACCTTGACGGTGCCCGGCGCGTTCGCGCTGCGCAGGGTGAACTCGTAGCCGCGCGCGGCGGGCTTGCCCGTGTACGAGCCGGTGCTGGCGCCCACCGAGACGGTCACGTCGCCCGTACCGGACGCGGGCGCGGTGACGTCGACGCGCTGCCGCGCGGAGGCGCCGGTCTTGTAGGCGCGGGTGACGCCGTCGTCCTCGTAGAGGGTGAAGGACGAGGTGCCGCGCGGCTGGATGTCGTACGTGAGGGTGGAGACGGGCTTCTCGCCGGTGTAGTTCATCTGCGGCCACATCGGCACGATCGCGCCGGCCTTCACGAAGAGCGGCAGGGTGTCGAGCGGGGCGGAGTAGCCGTCGAGCCAGCCGGGTCCGTTGTAGACCTTGCCGGTCCAGTAGTCGGTCCAGCTGCCGGCCGGCAGGTAGATGCCGTCGCGGGTGGTGGTGTCGGTGACGACGGGGGCGACGAGGAGGGAGTCGCCCGCCATGAACTGCCCGCTGGTCTGGTTCCCGCGCGCCACCGGGTCGTTCGGGTACTCCAGCACCATGGCCCGGGTGGACGGGACGCCGGTGTCGGTGGCGTTGCGGCTCATGGTGTACAGGTACGGCATCAGGCGCATCTTCAGCTGCAGGTACTTGCGGTTGATCGACAGGTAGGGCTCGGAGAAGCGCCAGGGCTGCTTGTCCTGGTAGCCGGCGGAGGGGTTGACGGGGCCCCACCCGGACATCGTCATGAACGCCGGGGTGAGGGCCTTCCACTGGAGGTCGCGCACGTACGTCTTCGGGCTGCCGCCGAAGATGCCGTCGATGTCGCCGCTCGCGTAGTTCAGGCCGGACAGACCCGCGCCCGTGACGGCGGGCACGTGCCAGCGCATGGCGTCCCAGGTGCCGGAGGTGTCGCCGGTCCACACGACGGCGTTGCGCTGGGTTCCGGCCCAGCCGTCGACGGTCCAGACGAAGCGGCGGGCGTCGGAGTTGGACTCGATGCCGTCCACGGCCTGCTGCACGCCCTTGAAGGCGGTCTTGTAGCCGCCCCCGATCCACGCGACGTCCGTCTTCACGGCCCGCGAGCCGGCCGTGCCCACCTCCCAGCCGATGCCGGAGAGGCCGGTGGAGGTCCACAGGCCCGTCTGGAATCCCTTGGCCTTCAGCTGCGTGACCGTCTCGGGGAGGCTGGTGTAGGCGCAGCCGTAGCCGTCGTTGGGGAGGAACCAGCCGGAGGGCATGTCCGCGGCGCGGGCGTCCGTCGCGTACCCGACGACGTCCGGGGTCGTCTGGTGCCGGAGCCGGTCGTGGGCGCCCTGGTAGTCGGGGTTCGAGGCGTTGAAGCAGTCGGCGTTGCCGAGTTCGAGGCCCCAGATCGGGGCGAGGAAGGGTTTGCCGGTGACGTCGGTGTAGCCGTTCAGGACGTCTTTGAGGGAGCCGCCGGCGAAGTACCAGGCGTCGAAGCGGTTCTCGTTGTGGCGCAGGGAGGTCGGCGCGGTGAAGGAGTACGAGCCCGGGGACCAGGTGTTGCGCATGACGCCGTAGCCGTTGGTGGACATGTAGAACGGCGCGGGGCTGGCGTTGGTGTTCTCGGCCCACTGGTTGGAGACGGTCACGGGCACGGTCTTGTCCCGCAGCGCCCACTCGCCGAGCCGCAGCCCGGTGCCGTAGAACTGCTCGTCGGCGGCCCGGGTGAGGTACTGGGTGGTCTGGGAGCCGGTCCAGTTGGTGGGCTGCGCCTCCGACCACAGCACGGTGGTGTCGTCCGACCGGTACAGGGCGAACGTCATCGGGGACTTGTTGATCCGCAGGCTGACGGCGGAGGTGCCGATCCGGTAGTACGAACCGGCGTCGGTCAGGGTGGCGCCCACGGCGCCGAACGCGGTGTTGACGGCGAGGTCGCCACCGGCCGGGTCGTCGGTGAACGCCCCGTTGGGCGAGAGCCAGATTCGGAAGACGTCCGCCCGCGCCATCACGATCCGCGCGGCGGCACCGCTCGACGTGGCGACCGTGAACGTGTCGCCGGACCGGGTGACCCCGGTGGCGTCACCGGCGGTGGCGGCCCGCGCGGACGACGCGGGCAGGACGACGGACAGGAGGGCGGCGATCAGGACGGCGGCGAGCGCCAGGGCGGTGCGTCTGACGCCCCGTCGCGGGCGTGGCGGGGTGGGCAGGGCTGCGGCTGTCATGCGGCTGGTTCTCCTCACGAGGTCTGCGGCGCCGGGAACGCCGGGCAGTGGTCGTTGGAGCTGCCCCGCGCGTGGGGGCGTGAGACATGGACATGGCAGCAGCGGGGCATGGATGACGTCAAGTGCTCAAACAGGCATGGTTACGCGCAAGTTCAAGCATTCGAGGGGGAAGGGGTGGGGTGGTGGTGAGGAGCGGCGCGGTGGGCCCGCTCGTCGGAGACATGGCGGGGGGGGGGGGGGGGGCGGGCGGGGGGGGGGGGGCGGGGCGCGCGGGGGGGGGGGGGGGGGGGGGGGGGGGGGGGGGGGGGGGGGGGCGGCGGGCGGGGGGGGGGGGGCCCCCCCCGGGGGGGGGGGGGGGGGGGGGGGGGCCAGCCCGCGGGGGGCGGGGACGGCAAGGGCCGGCGGGATCGATCCGCAGGGGCCGCAGGGGCCG
>NZ_JBVHIL010000018.1:0-34161 GCF_055560575.1 Streptomyces sp. NPDC023157 | reverse complement strand
TCCGTGCGGTGAGTTCCTAGACAGCTCCCACCACACCGGAGGTCTTCGCCATGTTCAAGACCAGACCAGTGTCAACAACGCTCGTGATCAATACATCTAGTGCGGGGGGCCGCCGCCGCAGGCGAAGCACCCGCCACTCGGGGGCGGGGGCGGTGGTGGTGGTCGAGTCGGCTCTTCGGGCATGAGGTGGTCTTTCTCTGGGGTGGGGCGGGGCCGAGGGGCGGACAATCCGGCAGGGCGCCGGACCTGGCGACGGCGCATTGGCGGACACAGCGTCTTCAGTTGCTGTTCCGGGCGGCTCTCTCGGCGCGCTGGCGGGCGGCGTCGAGGAACTGGCGGCTGTACAAGACGGACTCGGCGCCGAGTCTTGCCTGATCGAGGTGGTGTTCGAGCTGCCGGCCAGGTCCCGTGAGGGCGTAGTACTGGTAGGGGTGCGCGTGTACCGATCGGGCGTTGTAGGCCAACGTGTACTCGGCGATGTACGGGATGCGGCGGCCGGCGGCCGGGGCCTGGCTGGCGGGCACGATGCGGATGGCGACGCTGGGGACGTCGGCGAGGCGTATCAGGTGTGCCAGTTGGGCGGCTGTCACCGCCGCGGTGCTCCGGGCGAGTGCGGCTTCGGTGATGAGCAGCGTCCAGGTCCGGTTGCCCTGTCCGGCGTCCAGGCGCGGAACGGGCACCGGTCCGGGCGCGGGCTCTTGCGGGCCTGCGGCGGTGAACGCGTAGTCCGGATGCTGGGGGTGTTCACGAGTGGGGCTGACCTGGCGGGACAGAAGCGGTTGAAGATCGCTTCCCAGTTGACCGGAGATCCTTTCCCAAACTTGGACGCGCCGCCGCCTATGTCAGTGGCGGGCAGTTGAATGTGGCCATGACTGTCCAAGCGCTGGTGTCCTTGCTACCCGACCCCGATGTTCTGCTCGCCCGCTGTCGGGCACTGGCACTGCTCGATGCCATCCTCGACGCGGACGCTCCCACCCACTCGTTCGTCTCCGACTGGCGCGAAGGCGTCGACCTGGCATTTATGGACAACGGTTCTGGCGACCAGTACGCCGTCGTGTTCGATCCGGCCGGTGTGTTCCTCTACGGGTTCGATCACGAGAGTGATGCCACCCCCTGGCGAGAGTCGCCCCGCGCGCACTGGCCTGGCCTCCTCGCCGGTCTTCCCCCGTCGCTCGCGCACTATCCCGCGGCACCGGAGTTCCAGTTCGACGGGTTCTTCGACGCGACGGTGTGCGTGTGGCGCGAGAAGGCGGCTGAGGCATGGCAGTGCGGTCAGGTCGAGTTCGGCGACGACGAGTCAGACGGGGCCGACTGGCTCTTCGACCTCCTCACCGACGGCAGTGCGGACGCGTACGTCAGCTTTGCCGAGGACTACTTCGAGCGGGCCATCGACCGTGACGCCGTAGCGGCGATCCTGGCTCGGGAGCCGCTGAGCCGCCAGATGGTGACCTCATTGTCCTCCACGGCTGACTTCGAAGCAGTGGCTGTGCAGGCTCGCACGCTGGGCTATGCCGTCCAGGATCAGCCTGCGCTCTGACCCCATGGAGATGGCTCCCTGCCCTACGCGCCACGGTTGGCGTCCGACCATTCGTCGTTGTTCCACAGGACGGGCATGGCGCCGACGGGCTCGAACCGGATCTGCGGGTCGTTGCTCTGGACCAGGCAGATCAAACGGCGGCGAAGTACGGTTGCCTGGCGGGCCTGGTCGGCGATGATGTCCAGGACGACCTGCGCCGCCCTGGGGCAGGTCGTCGCGAAACGATCGTAGTCAGAGAAGACGAGGACCAGCCCGGCGCCCTCGGGAGCATCGTCGTAGCCGCCGTAGCAGGCCACGTCGCCAAGGCAGTCGTTGAGCGCGTCCAGGTTGTGACCGTAGTAGTCGGGGAAGTCCAGGGCCGCGGCCACGGCGCGGTGCATGTCTCGCTCGGTGTTCCATTGGCCGGCTTCCAGGCGGATGACGCGGAAGCCGCGGTCTTCGAGACGTTCGGTCGCCTGTGTGAGGAGACGCTTGCGCCAGAAGAGGGTGACGAAAGTGTTGATCATGTACTCGATGCCGGGAAGCCGAGTGGTCGTGTCGGGTGGCGTCGGATTCTGCGCCACGTCGCTCCGGTAGGCGTCGAGGAGATGGAAGAACTCTTCGACGGGGGTTGAGCCGGCGGGGGTGTTGCGCTCGATGTCGGCTGCCCAGCCGAGCGGGCTGGTGCCGCCGAGGCGTGTCCCGAGCCACTGGCTGAAGGCTCCGCCGTGCCAGAAGTCGCAGGGCTCATCAATGGAGTGGACGCCGAGGGCTACCTGGTAGCCGATCAGCATGGACTGCAGATCGCGGAGTGAGCCGCCGGACAGCCACGCTCCGGGACGGAGGCGGATCTGATCCAGGAAGTCGTACGCGTCCGTGCAGTCCTGCCAGTGCTTGGCAGTGAGGTCCGGGCTGTCTTCGGTCGACATGTTCCGACCCTACGGTGCGAGCGGGTGCTGTCGTCGGTCGGAGGGGTGCGATCGCAAGGCGATCACATGCGGTCGGTTGGGGGGCATCTGCGGTCACCCTCTGCGATCTTGCTGCGCCCGCCCCTACGTCTGGCTGGGGCCTGGAGTGCCATCGGGTTCTGGGGTTGGCGAGTGAAGGAGGGGCCGGTGTGACGTCACTGTTCAAGCGTCTGGATCAGGAAGAGACGGTCGTTCGCGGTGAGTTGGCTGCACTACGCGAGAGGATCGCTGTCGTCGAGGAACGGCTGGCTCACCTGACAATCACACGCGAGACGCTGCTGTCCCTGGCCGTCGAGGAGTACGCCAACCAGGGCGACGACGTCAGCCAGGGCAAGGCCGACTGCCGTCAGGATGGAACGCAGCCGTTCGGTGCGCTGGCCGTGCCTGCGGGTGAGACCGGATATCTGCTCCGCGAACGTCCGACGTGGGCACTTGGTGTTCCCGCACCGGAACCGCCGGACCCGCAGCTGGAGTACGACGCTTCGTCCGGCGCTCGGGACATCAGCGAGAAACCGCAGGTAGGAGCTGTGAACCCGGGTCGAGCAGACTCCGCATCCCGGGCAGTCAGCGCCGGCCGTGGTGCACTGCGCGTCAAGGCGCACGTTCTCGATATCCACGTCCACCGACCGCACCGCGATGTCCGCGATCGCCGGGAACAACAGCTCCTTCAAACTGAGTACAACGTCTTCCACGGCCCGGACTGTCAGCCCAGCTGCACTGACCGCCATCCATTTTCACGCGACTTCGCATACCGCCCGGAGACGCTCAGCCGTCACTCACCGTGGCCACTGCATGAAAGTTGTGCCAGAACCCGAGTTGGTTCTGGCACAACTTCCGTGCAGCGGACGCGGTGAGTGACAGGTGGGACGTCCAGATCCGAGTCGGTGACGGTGTCGTCCAGCCCGTCGTGCGGCGCACTCGGGCTGTGGCTTGAACACGATCACTCATTCGTAGGACTTCGGCATACACGACCGGCCGCCGGACAAGTCTTGCGTCGGCCGACGACGTCGGCCGACGCAAGTCCCTAGATCAGGAAGTCAGTGATGAGCTTCATTCAGACCGGCAAGATCGACCTGAAGTCCGACAACGCGATCGAGACGGCCGGCGGCAACACGTCGACCTTCACCCGCGTTACGTTCCCCACTCCGTTCCCGCCCGGCTCCAGCGTCGTCGTTCTGCCCCTGACCCAGACCTTCAACGGTCCGGAGACGCCTGGTATCCGCATCCACGACGTCACCACCAGCGGCTTCCTGATCCGCCTGAACGAGGTGTACGCCGGCGCCACCAAGAGCGACGGGAAGCACACCACCGAGACCATCGGCTGGCTTGCCTCAACCGTCTGACCCGCTTCCGTCGGCCGGGCACCCCCGGCCGACGCCGCGGTCGACCAAGGACCGCATCGGTGACGAACACCCGCATGCCTGAAAGGCTGTAAGAACCTGCCGTCGCGGGTGGCGGGCGCTGCCGGTACGGCGCATCGGGCGGACACACAGTTTCATCGGTGGCCGCCCCCACGCGACGGCCCGGTGGCGCAGTCCCAGAGAATTCCTCCACAGCGTTTTCACGGACGCCGACACCGGGCTTCAGCCAGCCACTGTCGGCATGCGCTGCACAGCAGCTGGACCTCCTCGGCCAAACCCCCACGCCCACACCCGCACAGCCGTCCCGGACCATCCCCGACGGCACCGCGGGCGCCCGCCTGCACCCCTACGCCGACCTCCAGCCCGCTGGCACCCGCTCCGCCGACCTCACCCACCTCGGACACCCTCGCAGGGAAGCGCCGGATGACCACCAGCTTCCCGTCGCCCCCGGCCCCGACAGCGGGCTCGCGCACGAGCCCGCGCACGGGGGGCGATCCTGCGGATCCATTTCCACCACGCCGAGCAGCGCGACGCCCTTTACGAGCAATTCACCGCGACCAAGACAGCTGCCTGGCCAGCGTCGGCTCGCGGTCCCCCTGCACGGCCGGCTCCCGTCGGCGTTCTCGCCGAGGTGGCGGAGTGCCCGCCCGATCTGGCCGAAGCGGCGGTCGACGCGTGTCTGCGGCGGTCCGTCCTGCGGGCCGAAGGGGCGTCGCTCGCCTTCCGGCATCCGCTGGACCGCCGGACCGCCCTGGCGCGGGTGCCGGGGCCCCGGGCGGCGCGGCTCAGCCTGCGCGCGGCCCGGGTCCTGCACCGCACCGGGGACGGCCCGGTGCCCTTGCTCGACCTCGCCCGGCTGTACGCGGCCGCCGGGCACGTCCGCGAGGGGGAGCAGGGCGACGAGGAGGGACAGGGGGGAACGGGCGCCGTCCTGGGCTCCCTCGGCATCGCCTACACCCGGCTGGCCTTCGCCCACTGGGAGACGGGAGACCTTCCGCAGGCACACGCCGCCCTCGCGGAAGCCGATCGGACGTTCTCGGACCTGCTGGACCACGACCCCCTCCTGTGGTGGTCCATGTCGTCCGACGTGGGCCTCGTGCAGACGATCAGGGGAGCCCTGCTGACGACCGAGGGCCGGCCGGAGGAGGCGATCGAAGGCGCCGAGGCCGTGGTGGCGAACGCGCGCCAGATGGCCGAGCTCAGCCCCGCCCTCCACGGGCGCGATCTGGCCCATTCCCTCTCCATGCAGAGCAGTTACCTGTGGGAGGCCGGCCGGCGCGCCGAAGCCGTCGGCGCGACGCTGGAGGCCCTGCACCTCCACCGCCAGCTCGCCGAGGTCAACGCCGGCGACCGGGATGCCCTCCCCGGCCGGATCGACGAGGCCGCGGACCGGCTCATCGCGCTGGACCGGCACACCGAGGCGGTCGCGCTCGTCGAGGAGGTCCTGGCACTCCAGCGCGAACGCCTGGCCGTCCTCGGGCCGGAGCCGGAAGAAGCCGGCGAGGCCGCGTTCACGGCCGTCCACAAGGCCCGGCACTACCTGCGCGCGAGGCGCGGCGCCGACCGGCTGCCCTGGGGCACCACAGCCGAGTTCGACGCGGAGGCCGAGCGGCTGGTACGGGCCGCCGACCCCGCCGGCCTGTGGCACCTCCTGCGCGCGGTCCCCGCCCCCGACGCGGTCCGCATCGCCCACCGCCACGGCCCCGAACACTGGGCGCCTCCCGAGGACGGGCCCGGCCGCGCTGCCGCGCTGCGGCTCGCCGCCCGGAGCCGGCGGCCGCACGCCGTCGACCGGGCCGCCCGGATCGCAGGCGCGCGGGCCGTGTGGCGGCTGCCCCGCACCCGCGGGCCCGGCGCTCCGGAGCCCGCCTCGTTCGCCCCCGGGCAGCAGCCGGTGATGGCGTGGGAGACGTACCGTACGAGGAATCAGCGCGGCCACGGCCCGCACGCCACCCGCATCGACGTGTACGACCTCGCCGGCCGTTCGCTCCTCTGGTCGGCCGACCACGTCGGGGCGGGGACCGATCCGGTGGTCTGCCTCGGGCCCGATGCCGTCCTCGCCCTGCGTGCGGGCAGCCTCTGGGCCCAGGCCGACCTCGTCCTGTACCGGCCTGGCGGACGGACGGAGTTCCTGTCGAGCGACCCCACCCTCATGGACGCCCGGATGTTCGCCACGGCCGAGGGGTTCGTCGTGCTGCCGCGGGGCGCCTCCGTCGCCCTGGTCGCTGAACGGGACCGGCCGTTGCGCGAGGTCCGGCTGGCCGACCTGGGACTGGTCCACGGCTGCACCACCTACGCCGTCGACCCCACCGGACAGCGGGTCCTGCTGGCGGGCGACGACCGCCTGGTCCTGACCGACGCCGGCCTCCGGCCGGTGTCCGCCCGCGGCGGGTGGCGCCTGCCCGAAGGCCACGGCCCGGTGGACGCCGCGGTGTTCCTCTCGCCGGACGAAGTGGTCACCTCCGCGTCGAACGGCGGCGTCTGGCTCTTCGATCAGGAGGCCGACCGGATCCTGCTGACCGCCATGTCCGACGCACCCCGCATGGACCGCCTGTTCACGGTGCCGGCGTGGCGGGTGCTCGGCGGGCGGGCGGCGGGCGAGGAGACCGTGCACACCTTCGACTCCGTGGACCTGGCCCCGGTCCCCCTCCCGCGTCCGCTGGCAGGCCACTCCGGACGCGGACCACGCACGGTCACCGCATCACCGGGAGGACGGTACGTGGTCCACGGCGCCGAGGTGCACGACCTCGGCCTCCCGCTCTCCTTCGCCGGGCGGCTGGTCGCCTCGCTGACCCCGGCCGACCGGGCGGCACTCGCCACCTTCCTCGACGGCGGCGGCGCGACCCCCTCAGCGGTCGGCGAACTGCTGCGGCTCGTACGGGACCTCGCGTCCGCCGCATGACCACCCGCCACCGGTACGAGGAGAGTGACCGCGTTGTTCCGCAAGAAGAACGACCAGGACACGCTGGCCGCCGCACCGCCACGCCCCACTGAGCAGAGCGAACCGGTCGGCCCGACCCACCCTTCCGGCTCGTCCGGCCCTTCCGGCTCGTCCGGCCCGGACGATCCGGCCGAGGAAGGCGCTCCCGCCGAGCCCCTCGCTCTCCACCTGAACGACCACCGCGACGCCCCCTTGCTGCACCTGACGCCCGACCTCACCATGCGGCAGCAGGACGAACTCGCGGAGATGGAGCGCGAACTGGGCCCGGGACACGAGGACGCCCTGCGGGCGCGCAACAACTACGCGATGCTGCTGGCCGCGTGGTCCGCCGCGGCGCCGCCGGGCGACACCTGGATGGCCGACCGGGCGATCGCCCTCTTGGAGGTGAACCTGGGCTACCAGGAGGCCTCTCTGGGCCCGGACCACCGCAGCACGCTCACCACCTGCCAGTCCATCGGACACGCCCACCTGACCGCGGGCCGGCCCACACGGGCCATCCCCTACCTCGAACGGGCCCTGGAGGGCCGCGAACGCGATGCGGGCCGGGACGACGAGGACACGCTGAACGCCCGCGAGAAACTGTCGGACGCCTGCGCCGCGGCCGGGATGACCGACCGGGCGATCGCCCTGCTGGAGGAGACGGTGGCGGTCAGCGAGCGGCTGCTCCCGCCGGGCGCCGAGAAGGTGCGAAACCGCAAGATCAAGTTGTTCGACGTCCACCGCGAGGCGGGCCGGCGCGCCGAGGCCATCGCCCTGTGCAAGGAGATCATCGGGGACACCGAGCGTTACTACGGCCCGCACCACCTCGACACGTACATCTGGGTCGACAACCTCGCCCACCTCCACCACGACGAACAGGACCTCAGAGCGGCCATCGCCTGCTACGAGCGGGCCATCGCGGGCCTCGAACAGATCCACGGCCCGGACAGCGAGGCGATCTCCTACCGCTACCACAACCTCGCCATCGCCCACCTGGAGGACGGCCACCCTGATCGGGCCGTCCCGTACCTGGAAGTGGCCCTCGTGGCGTGCGAGCACTCCCTCGGCGCGGACCACGGCAGGACCCTGGACGCCCTCGTCGACCTGACCAACGCACTCGACCGCGCCGGCCGCATCGCCGAAGCCGCGGTGACCACGAACCGGCTCCTCACCGTCCTGCTGCGCGTCGGCGGCCCCGACCACCCCCGCCTCCCCGACGTACGCGCCTACCTGGAGCGGCTGAACCGCTCTCTCGGCTAAGGCCTGCAGGACCCCGAGGGCAACGAATTCGACGTCGTCTGAGGGGCGTTGGGAAGGTGCCGGTCACCTCTTCACGTCGGCTTCGGCACTATCCGGCTCATCGCGACCTCGAACCGGTCCTGCCAGCGGACAGGGGGTCTACGCTGTGACCCACGGCCCGATACCGCATGACCCTCAGTCTTCACCCACCGATGATCACGGGTTGCCGCCCCCGTCGTCACCAGCCCCGATCGCGACGTGCGAAGACGGGGCCGGATCCGGTGTCCCACTCGGGTATGCAGCGTCCGCCCGCCCACTCGCACCAGGAGGACACATGAAACGCGGCGAAGTCTGGTGGGTCGACTTCGACGAACGACGCCCGGTCGTGGTGCTGTCGGACGACGAGTCATCCGGCATCCAGGTCATGCAGGTCGTCGCGCCGGCGGGCGTCGACATCAGCGGCCTGGGCGTTGAAGTGGTGGTAGGCGCGCGGGAAGGGCTGCCCTTCGAAGGCGTGCTGCGGTTCGCGTTCACGCGTCCAGGCTTCACACCGTGCACCTGGCTGACCACTGTCGCCCGCGTCGACCTGATCGAGCGAGCGGGCGTGTTGTCCTCCGCGAAGCTCAGCGAGGTCGGAGCCGCCCTCCATGCTGTTGGACAGGCGAGGGAGTGGACGTCGACCACGACGGCCAGGCTCCGCGCGATCAAAGATGCCCGCCGTCTCGGAGGACGCGAGTAGCGGAAGCCGCTGCTGCCCGGCTCGACCGTCGACGACCGACAGCAGTCCCCTCTTCACCGCCCTCCGGCAACACGATCACGCAGTATGGCCTCCCCCCCCGCGGATGAGGTGAAGACGGAAGGCACTGCCTACGCCGTGTCCGCCGATACGTCGAGCAGCTCCGCCACCGCGGTGAGCGTCGCCCCCAGGGGGAGCTCGATCCGGGTGACCGCGTGGGCGTCCCCGCGGGTCGGGTCGCGGTTGACGATCAGTACGGGCTTCCCTGCCTCGGCGGCCTGCCGGACGAAGCGGAGTCCCGACATCACTGTCAGTGAGGAGCCGAGGACCAGCAGCGAGGCGGCCTCGCGGACCAGCTGACGGCAGTGCTCGACGCGATCCGGCGGGACGTTCTCCCCGAAGAACACCACGTCCGGCTTGAGGACCCCGCCGCAGGCCACGCAGGGCAGCACCCGGAAGTCCACGACCTGCTCGTCGGTGAGGTCGGCGTCACCGTCGGGGTTGATCCCTGCGGCCACCGGCGCGAAGCCGGGGTTGACCTCCTCCAGCCGCCGGGCCAGCTCGCGGCGTGGGCTGCGGGCCCCGCACGAGAGGCACACGACCCGTTCCAGGCTGCCGTGGAGCTCGACGACCCCGTCGCTGCCCGCCGCCTGGTGCAAGTTGTCCACGTTCTGCGTGATGACGCCCGACAGCAGCCCGCGGCGCCCGAACGCGGCGACGGCCCGGTGCCCGGCGTTGGGAAGGGCCCGGCCGAAGGTGCGCCAGCCGAGGTGGCTGCGCGCCCAGTAGCGGCGCCGGGCGTTCGGAGCGGCGACGAAGTCCTGGTAGGTCATCGGGGTGTGCCGGCTCAGGCTGCCGCCCTCGCCCCGGTAGTCGGGGATCCCCGACTCCGTGGAGATCCCCGCCCCGCTGAGCACCAGCACCCCGCCCCGACCCAGCGCGTCCGCGACCGGCCGCGGATCAGTGGTGCCCGGCGGCAGGTCGGCGGGCGGAGTCCAGGTGAGCGTGGGGCGCATACGCATGCTGCCAGGGTACGGACGCCGAACCCGGAACGCTGCGGCTGGGCTCGGCGGAGCCGGGTCCCGCTCCGGGTCCCGCTCCGGGTCCCGCTCCGGGTCCCGCTCCGGGTCCCGCTCCGGGACCCGGGCCAGGACCCGGGCCGGGACCAGGACCAGGGCCAGTGGAGACCCCGGCCCCGAACCTGCCGCAGCGCCGTGCCACGGCCCCTCGACCGTGGCACGGCGCCGCGTCCCCCTCCGTCCCCCTCCACCGTCCTCCGCCGTCCCCGTACGGCGGCTCCCGCTCAGTTCTGCCGGCTCCTGCGGCGGCTCACCGTCACGGCGTAGCAGATCAGGAGCACGGCGGTGAAGGCCAGGCCGATACCCGCCGCCTGTCGCATGTCCGGGACCTCGATCGCGGTGGCGGCGACGGCGAGCACCCCCGCCCCGGCCACCAGCGCGAGCTTGCTTCCGCCCGGGATGCTGAAGCCGGAGAACTCCGTCGGATGCGCGTCCCGGTGGCGGCGGAAGGCCACGTACGTGGCGAGGATCAGCAGCCACACGAGCAGCACCGCGAAGAGGGCGATCGACATGAGGATGCCGAAGATGCCGCCGACGTCGTAGAAGGCGAGCAGCGCCGCCGCCGCGATGCCCAGGGTGGACGCGGCCAGCGCCGCCGCCGGGACACCGCGTGTGGTGAGCCGGGCCAGGGGCGCCGGGGCGAGGCCGTCGTCGCCGAGGGAGTGCAGGAGGCGCGAGGCACCGTACAGGTGGGCGTTGGCGGCGGAGATGGCCGCGACGAGCACCACGAGGTTGGTGAGGGTCGCCGCGGCCGGCACGCCGACGTCGGAGAAGACCCGGACGAAGGGGCTCGCCTCGACGCTGCCGTCGCTCTCCGCGAGCCGCCGCCACGGGATGAGCGCGACGACGAGGGTGATGGCGAGCACGTAGAAGACGCTGAGCCGCCACGCGAGCTGGCGCATCGCGGTCCTGATGGACCGCTGGGGGTCCGTGGCCTCGGCCGAGGCGATGGCGACGACCTCGAAGCCGGCGTACGCGAACATCACCACGGACATGGCGATCCAGACGGACTTGGCGCCGTGCGGCATGAACCCGCCGCCGTCGGTGAGGTGCGCGAGACCGGTGGCCTGCGTGTCCGGGAGGCCGAAGAAGACCAGCAGCGCCGCGCACAGGATGAAGGCGCACAGCGCGGTCACCTTGATGGTGGAGAGCCAGAACTCGGTGGTCCCGAAGGACTTCACGTGGACGACGTTCACGGTGAGGACCATGGCCGCGACGGCGAGGATCGCCGCCGACATCGGGACTCCCGGCCACCACCACCGGATGTACAGCGCGGAGGCGACGACCTCCGTGCCGATGACCACGACCGCGCTGAACCAGTACATCCACCGGGTGACGAACCCGGCCCACGGCCCGAGATAGGTGTGCGCGATGGCGCCGAACGCCCCCTGCACCGGATGGGCGGCAGACATCTCGCCGAGCAGGACCGCGATGATGGCGACCAGGACGGCCCCGATCGCGTACGCGATGATCACGGCCGGTCCGGCGGCGGATATCGCCGAGCCGGAGCCGAGGAACAGGCCGGTGCCGAGCGCGGAGCCGAGGCCGATCATGGTGGTCTGGCGGGGGGTCAGGGAACGGACGAGGCCGCTCTCCCGGGTGTCGGAGTCGGAGACCGGGACGGGTCTTTCCTGAGTGGCCATGGCAGGTGTCCTTCTGTCTGTGCGTGCCCGTACGGGGGACGGCGGGGGAGGCGGGGAGGGGAAGGATCAGACGCGGGGAGACGCGGGGAGACGAGGCGAGGGGCTAGAACTCGCTGTTGCGGAACGGCCGGGACGGGCGGTCGAGATCCGGCTTGCCCAGGACCTTCGGCGAGGACAGTGCGTAGATGCCGTGGTTGGTCAGCACCCAGGCGATGTTGCGGTCCCACTCCACGTACACGCCGTGGGTCTGGTTGCCGTAGGCGTAGTCAGGCGTGCCGATGCCGTGGGCCTTGGGGACGAAGTAGGCGTCGATCTTCGGCTCGGCGGGGTCCGAGACGTCGAAGAACTGCACCCCCGCGTTGTAGAAGCCGTAGCCGAGCACGCCCGGGGTGTGCCGGCCCGGGTTCGTGTAGTAGCCGGTGCGCTTGGGCCCGAAGCTGCCGCGCCGCTGGCAGAAGTCGGTGATGCCGGACGCCTTCGGCGGGACCGGACGGGGCAGGGCGCCGACGACCCGCGGGTTCTGGGGGTCCTTGACGTCGATCTGGTAGACGTCCTTGTACTGCTCGTAACAGTCCTCGGTGAGCGGGTAACCGGAGTAGTAGATGATGCCGGTCCGCTCGTACTGGGAGACGTCGATGTTGTCGCCCTCGGTGCCCGCCACGGACGGCGGCAGGTCCAGGTGGCTGACGGTCCGAAGGTTCGCCGGGTCCGAGATGTCGAGCACGGTCAGGCCGTAGCCGCCCATCGCGGCGAACGCGTAGCGCCCGCCCTTCTCGACGGGCCTGGGCACGAACAGCGGCATGCGCGCGCCCATCCAGCTCGTGCGGTTGCCGCAGCGCGGGTTCTTCCGGTACGCCGCGTCCTCACCGGTCCGCTGCCCCGGCAGGTGCCATGTGTCGAGCAGCTTGGGGTGGGCCGGGTCGGCCATGTCCCAGGACTGGTAGCCGGCCGAGTGGAGGTTGGTCGGGTACTCGGTGCGGGAGTAGGTGTCGTCCGGAGCCGTCGCGATGAACATGTACCGCTCTCCGGTCCAGTACGGCGTGTCGAGCGAACCGGAGCCCTGCTGGGCCGCGTCGGTGTCGCTGTGCAGGGGGTCCTTCTGGGTGGCGTCGGTGGAGACCGTAGCGAGCAGCTTCCAGTCCTTCTTCCGGGGCCCGTCCAGGCGGAAGACCTTGAAGCCCTTCAGGCCCGGCTTCGCGCGCAGTTTGCGGACGCCCTCCGGGTTGGCGTACTTGTCATGTGCCGGATCGTCGGTGAGCTCGTGGATCTGCCGCTTGTTCTCGAAGCTCTGGACCATGACATACGCGCCGAGCTTCTTGTTCCACTGGACGGTGGAGGCACCCCAGTAGTCGTTGGCCGCCCAGTCGCCGTTGGCCTTGGTCTCGTCGCCGCCCACGTCCTCGCGGCTGACGCGTTCGACGACCCGGACCTTCTTCACGTCGGTGATGTCGTAGACACGGCCCTCGGAGCGGTCGTACTGGAACATGTACCGCCGGCCGCCGAAGTCGACGATGTTCTGCCAGGTGTGGAAGTAGTCGGGGGTGAAGTCCGGTCCTTCGTAAGCGGCTTCGACCTTCATGTTCTTGATGTACGAGCGGGTGTCGTACTCCGCGTTGCGGCCGGGGAAGGTGTGCTCGTGCTCCTCGTCGACCGGGGTGAGGGCGGGGTGCCGGAAGGTCCCGTCCAGCTGCATGCCGTACGCGCCGGGGTCGGCCTGCGCGGGCCGGCGGTCGGCGCAGACCTCCGGGATGTTCGGGTCGGTCGTGGGGGAGGCGGTGGTGGCGCCGGAGCTGCCGGGCACGAGCAGGGTCGCGACGGTGGCGGCGGCGACCGCCGTGGCCAGGGCAGCCGTCGTACGGAGTGATCGCATGGGAGTCCTCGGGGTTCTCGGCGGTGAGAGACGGGATGGGAGGTTCGGGGAACGATCAGGGGTTCGGGGGACGCGCGGGGCTTCGGGGAAGGTCCGGTGAGGTTCGCCGGACGTCCCGGCCACGTCAGGTGACCGTCGGGCGCTGCTGGAACTCGGCGGTCAGGTGCGCCCCGGAGGTCACGACGGAGCGCAGCTCACCCACGGCGTGCAGGACGTCCGCGTGCGTGAGGTACAGGGCGTTGAAGCCGAAACGCAGCAGGTCCGGAGTGCGCATGTCCCCGATGACGCCGCGCGCGGTGAGCGCGGCGATCAGCGGATACGCCTCCGGGTGCCGCAAGGCGACCTGGCTGCCGCGGCGGGCCGGCTCGCGAGGGGTGGCCATCGTGAAGCCCAGGCCGTCGAGGAGGGTGTCCGCGCACTCCTGGAAGAAGCCGGTCAGGGAGAGGCTCTTGGCCCGCAGCGCTTCCATGTCCACGCCCTCGTACGCCGTCAGCGCGGCTTCCAGGGCGATCAGCGAGAGGAGCGGCGGGGTGCCGATCCGGGCGCGGGTGATGCCCGGAGCGGGGGCGTACGTGCCGGACATCGCGAACGGCTCCGCGTGTCCGTGCCAGCCGGTCAGCGGGTGGTCGAACTCCGCCTGGTGGCGGTGGGCGACGTACCCGAACGCGGGCGCGCCGGGACCGCCGGAGAGGTATTTGTAGCCGCAGCCCACGGCGAAGTCGGCTCTGATCGCGTCCAGTCGTACGGGCAGGGCGCCCGCCGCGTGGCACAGGTCCCAGTGGACCAGCGCCCCGGCCGCGTGCGCGGCGGCGGTGAGCGCGGCCATGTCGTGCAGCTCGCCGGTGCGGTAGTCCACGGGGGCGTACGCGGCGACGGCGACGTCCGAGCCCTCGGCGGCCAGCACGGCCGCGGCTTCTAGGGCGGGCACCCGGCGGACGTCGAGACCGAGCAGGCGGCCCACGGAGTCGGCGATGTACTGGTCGGTGGGGAAGTGGCCGGGGTCGGTCAGGAGGAGTCGGCGTCCGGGGCGCAGCCGGGCGGCGGCGAGCAGGGTGTTGAACAGCTGCACGCTGGTGGAGTCCCCGGCGATCACCTGGCCAGGGGCGGCGCCGACGATCCGGCCGATGGCGTCGCCCGTCCGCACGGGCGCGTCCCACCAGCCGTTGGCGTTCCAGGAGCGGATGAGGTCGGTGCCCCACTGGCGGTGCACCGCGTCCTCGACGGCGGCGGGCACGGCTGCGGGGAGGGCCCCGAGGGAGTTTCCGTCGAGGTAGACGACTCCCTTGGGGAGGAGGAAGCGGTCCCGGACGTGCGCGAGGGCGTCGGCGGAGTCGAGCGCGGCGGCGCGGTCGGTGAGTGTCGTGGTCGACATGGCGGTCACTCCGTCGTGGCGTGGGCGTGGGCGGGAGAGGGGGCGGCGGAAGGGGGCGGGGAGGCGGCCGTTCCTCGCGCGGCCAGCAGGTCCAGCGCGATGTCGGTGAGCAGGTCCTCCTGTCCCCCGACGAGCCGTCGACGGCCCGCCTCGACGAGCAGGTCCCGGGTGTCGAGCCCGTGGCGCAGGGCGGTGGCCTCCGCGTGCCGCAGGAAGCTGGAGTACACGCCGGCGTAGCCGAGGGTCAGCGTCTCCCGGTCGACCCGCACGGGCCGGTCCTGCGTCGGCCGTACGAGCTCCTCGGCGGCTTCCATCAGCGGGAACAGCGAGCAGCCGTGCTCCCAGCCGAGCAGGTCGAAGACGGCCACCGTGGGTTCGAGGGGGGCGTTGCCCGCTCCGGCGCCCTGGCCCGCGAGGGAAGCGTCGACGCGGTGCGCGCCCGCCTCGACGGCGGTGATGCTGTTGGCGACCCCCAGGCCGAGGTTGTGATGGGCGTGGATGCCTATCTCGGTGGCCGGGTCGAGGACGTCGCGGTAGGCGAGGACCCGGTCGCGTACGCCGTCCGAGGTCAGCCGCCCGCCCGAGTCGGTGACGTAGACGCAGTGCGCGCCGTACGACTCCATCAGCCGCGCCTGGGCGGCCAGTTCGGCCGGCGGGGCCATGTGGGACATCATCAGGAAGCCGGAGACGTCCATGCCGAGTTCCCGGGCCAGGCCGATGTGCTGGGCGGAGACGTCCGCCTCGGTGCAGTGCGTGGCGACGCGTACGGAGGTGACCCCGAGGGAGTGCGCGCGGCGGAGGTCCTGGGCCGTGCCGACGCCGGGCAGCAGCAGGGTGGTGAGGCGGGCGCGGTCGAGGACTTCCGCCGCCGCCTCCAGCCATTCCCAGTCGGTGTGGGCGCCGGGGCCGTAGGTGACGGAGGAGCCGGACAGGCCGTCGCCGTGGGCGACCTCGACGGCGTCGACGCCGGCGGCCTCCAGGGCGGCGGCGATGGCCCGCACCTGGCCGAGGGTGTAGCGGTGCGAGACGGCGTGCATGCCGTCGCGCAGGGTGACGTCCTGGACGTAGACGGAGGTCATCGGGCCGGGCTCCGTTCGGCCAGGCGCTCGGCGGTGCGCAGCGCGGCGGAGGTCATGATGTCGAGGTTTCCGGCGTAGGCCGGGAGGTAGTGGGCGGCGCCCTCCACCTCCAGGTACACGGAGACGAGGAGCCGTGTGCCGCCGGTGGGCGCCGCGCCGCCGGCGAGCCGGGTGAGCGGGTCGTCCGCGGTGATCCGGCGGAACTGTGGTTCCTGCTTGAGCCGGTAGCCGGGGACGTACGTGGCGACGGACTCGGCCATCGCGCGTATCGAGGCGGTCACGCGCTCGGTGTCGCAGTCGTCGACGACGCAGTGGACGGTGTCCCGCATGAGCAGCGCGGGCTCCGCCGGGTTGAGGATGATGATCGCCTTGCCCCGGGTGGCGCCGCCGACCTGTTCCAGGGCGCGGGAGGTCGTCTCGGTGAACTCGTCGATGTTGGCGCGGGTGCCGGGGCCCGCGGACCGCGAGGCGATCGAGGCGACGATCTCCGCGTAGTGCACGGGGGCCACCGCCGACACGGCGGCGACGATCGGGACCGTGGCCTGGCCGCCGCAGGTGACCATGTTGAGGTTGGGGGCGTCGAGGTGCTCGTCGAGGTTGACGGTCGGCACCACGTACGGGCCGATGGCCGCGGGCGTCAGGTCGACGATCCGCTTGCCGTACGGGGCGAGCGCGGCGGCGTTGCGGTGGTGTGCGGCGGCGGAGGTGGCGTCGAAGACGAGGTCGATGGAGTCGAAGTCGTCGAGGGCGATGAGCCCCGCGACGCCGTCGGCGCTGGTCGGGACGGACAGCCTGCGGGCCCGGGCGAGCCCGTCGGACTCCGGGTCGATGCCGATCATCGCGGCGGCGGTGACCGTGCCCGAGCCCCGGAGCATCTTGATGAGGAGGTCGGTGCCGATGTTGCCCGACCCGATCACGGCGGCTCTCATCGGACGGCCTCCTTCGTCGCGGGGATGAGCACGGGGGCGGACGCGGGGGACGTCGGGGACGCGGGGGACGTGGAGGACGCGGAGACCGTGGAGACCGTCGGGGTCGGCGCCGGTGCCGGGGTGAGGCCGAAGAAGCGGACGGCGTTGCCGCCTAGGACGGCCTCCCGGTCCTCGGGGGCGAGCCCGCTGTCCCGGACCAGCCGGCCGATCTCCTCCTCGCCGAGCGGGAAGGGGTGGTCGGAGCCCAGCAGTACGCGCTCCGCGCCCATCACGTCCACGAGCAGCCGCAGCGCGCCGGGGTCGAAGACGGCCGAGTCGACACAGAAGCGGTCGGTGTAGTGCGAGGGCGGATGCGGGCTGTCCGCGCGGACCAGGTCCCGGCGGTGCCAGGCGTTGTCGGCGCGGCCCAGGAGGTAGGGGAAGCTGCCGCCGCCGTGTGCGAAGAGCAGCCGCAGCGAGGCCGGCAGCCGCTCGAAGGCGCCGGACAGGATCAGCGACAGGATCGTCAGATGGGTCTCGCCCGCCATGCCCGCCAGCCAGGCCAGCATGTAGCGGTCGTACCGGGGCCCGGACGGCAGGTCCCAGGGGTGGACCAGGACGGGCGCGTCCGCCTCGGCGCAGTGCGCGAGGAACTCGACGAGCGCGCCGTGGTCGAGGTCGAGGTCGCCGAGGTGGTTGCCGATGTGGACGCCGTGGAAGCCCTGGGCCATGGCCTCGGTGACCATCGCGCAGGCCGCCTCGGTGTCCTGGAGCGGCACCTGGCACAGCGGGGCCAGCCGGTGCGGGGCGTGGGAGGCGTAGGCGAGGAGGTGGGAGTTGACGGTACGGCACCAGTCGGCGGCCCGCGCGGCCTCCAGCTCGTAGCCGAAGAGCAGCGGTGTGCTGGACAGCACCTGGACGTCCACGCCGGCCCGGTCCAGGTCGGCGACGCGTTCGGCCGGGTCCCACAGGGTGCGCCGGACCGGCCGGTACTCGGCGGACCCGGCCATCATCATGCCCGCGTCCGGACCGTCCGTGGTCCGCAGCCAGGGGGCGTCCTCGGAGCCGGTGAGGCGCTGCGCCTCGGCGCGGCCGAGCTCCGGGAAGACGTGCGCGTGGATGTCGACGACGGTCATATCAGGCCCGCCTCGTCCAGGCGGGTGCGCGGACGCAGCTCCTTGGGCCAGTCCTTGCCCGGGTGCACGGCCCCGCAGTTGCGGCACAGGCGGGCGGCCTCGTCGCCGTAGAACGCCTCGAACACGGGCGGCAGGTCGTCGACGATCGAGGTGAGCTGCAGCTCGCTTCGGTGCACCAGGTGGTGGCACTCCATGCAGTACCACTCGAAGGCGTCGCGGTGCCCGTGCGGCCGGACGAACTCGACGACCAGGCCCACGCTGTCCTCCTCCGGCCGCTGCGGGGAGTGCCGCACGTGCGGCGGGAGGAGGAACACGTCGCCCTCGCGGACGTGGATGTCGTGCGGCGGCTGTCCCTCCGTGTCCATGACCCGCAGGACCATGTCGCCCTTGAGCTGGTAGAAGAACTCCTCGGTCGGGTCGTCGTGGAAGTCGGTGCGACGGTTGGGGCCGCCCACGACCGTCACCATCAGATCGGCGTCCTGCCAGATCTGGACGTTGCCGACCGGCGGCCTGAGCAGGTGGCGGTGCTCGTCGATCCAGGCCTGGAGGTTGAACGGTGTCATGTTCATCGGGGTGGTTCCTTGTCCTGCGGCATGTGGGCGACGGCGCTGATCTCGATCAGCAGGTGCGGATGGGGAAGCTGGTGGACGGCGACGGTGGTGCGGGTCGGGCCGGTCTCGTCGAAGTACTCGGCGTAGACCTGGTTGTAGCCGCCGAAGTCGTTCATGTTGACCAGGTACGTCGTCACGGAGACCAGGTCCTCCAGGCCTCCGCCGGCGGCGGCGAGGAGACGGCCGACCGTCTCGATCACCGCCCGGGTCTGGGCGCGGATGTCGAGGTCCGTGACCCCCATCGGGTCGGCGCTCGCCCCCACGAAGGTGCCGTCGGGCCGGCGGGAGCTGGTGCCGGAGACGTAGACGAGGTCGCCGGCCCGCCGGATGTGGGGGAAGCGGCCGCGCGGCGGCGCCGCGCCGGGCACGATCACGCGTCCTCCCGTGCGACGTCGGCGGTTCCGACGGCTTCCGTGGTGAGGGCGACGGTGCCGAGCCCCGCGACCGTGGCCCGCACGTGCGTTCCCGGTGGCAGCGGTACGGCGGCGGTCGCCGCGCCGGCGAGGATCACCGTGCCGGGCTCCAGCGGACCGCCCAGCCGGGCCGCGGCGGCCAGCGCACGCAGCGGGTGTCCGAGGATCGCGGCGGTCGACCCGGTCTCGACGGTCCGCCCGTCGAGCTCCAGGAGGACCCCGAGACCGCCGAGGTCACGCGTGGTCCGCCAGGCGCCGACGGCGTAGTGCGCCGCCGAGGTGTTGTCGGCGATGACCTCGGGCAGCGAGAAACGGAAGCCGTCGTAGCGGGAGTCGATGACCTCGAGAGCCGGTGCCACGGCCGAGACCGCCGCCATCGGGTCCCCGCCCGGCAGCAGCGTGTCGCCCAGCAGGAACGCCACCTCGGGCTCCACCCGGGGGTGGATCAGCCCGGAGACGTCGAGCCGCCCCCCGTCCGGCACCTCCATCCGGTCCGTCAGCCGCCCGTGGATCAGATCGGCGACCCCCATCTGCCGCATCTTCGCCTGGCTGGTGAACCCCAGCTTGAAGCCGGTGAGCCGCTCACCCCTGGCCAGCCGCCGTGCCACCAGCGCGCTCTGGACCTCGTACGCCCCGGCGGTGTCGGTCAGGCCGCTGGCCCCGCCCGCCAGCGGGCGCCCGTCCAGTGCCGCACGGTCGAGGGCCTCGGCCAGTGTCCCGGCGTTCATCGGGCGTCCCCTTCCGTCGTGGGCCGGCCGAAGGCCGCGCGGACCGAACCGAGACCGTCGATACGGGCTTCGAGGACGTCCCCGGGCAGGACCTCCGCCATCGGGCCGAGCGCACCCGTGAGCACGGTGTCCCCGGCCCGCAGCGGGCGGCCGAGCCGCGCCAGCGTGTCCGCGAGCCAGACGGCCGCGTGCAGGGGGTTGCCCATGCAGGCCGCGCCCGTCCCGGTGGAGACCGGCTCCCCGCGCCGTTCGAGGACCATCCCCGCGGTCCGCAGGTCGAGGTCCCGCAGGAGTACGGGGCGGGTGCCCAGGACGTACACGCCGCTGGAGGCGCTGTCGGCGATGGTGTCCACGGCCGTGATGTCCCAGTCGCGGATCCGGCTGCCGACGACCTCGACGGCGGGCAGCACGAAGGCCGTCGCCCGGATCACGTCGGCCACGGTGTGCCGCTCGTACGGGAGGTCGTCGCCGAGGACGAGCGCGACCTCGGCCTCGGCGCGGGGCTGGAGCACCGCGCCCCAGGGGATCTCGGCGCCGTCCGGGACGGCCATGTCGTCGAACAGCGGACCGAAATCCGGGGTGTCCACCCCGAGTTGGGCCTGCACCGCCGATGAGGTCAGCCCGATCTTCCAGCCGGTGATCCGGCGTCCCGCAGCGACGAGCCTGTCGGTCTGCAGGCTCTGGACGGCATAGGCGGCGTCCAGGTCCCCGGACGGCAGCAGGTCACGGAGCGGGGCGCACGGTATGCCCGTGCGGCGGGCGGTGTCGAGGCGCTCGACGGCGCGTGCCACTGCCGGGCCGGCCTCGGACGCGTCCCCGGCGGTGGCGGTGGTGGCGGTGGTGGCGTTGGTGTCGGTGGTGTCAGTCGTGTTCACAGCTTCACGCACACGCTCATGGGTTCGGAGAAGAAGTCGAGGGAGTGGTCGCCGCCTTCGCGGCCGATGCCCGAAGCCTTGACGCCGCCGAAGGGGGTGCGCAGGTCGCGCAGGTTCCAGGTGTTGACCCAGGCGATGCCGACATCGAGGGCGGGGGCGACCCGATGCGCCCGGCTGACATCGCTCGTCCATACGGTGGCGGCCAGTCCGTAGGGCCCCGCGTTGGCGAGGGCGAGGGCTTCCTCCTCGGTGTCGAACGGCGCCAGGTGCACGACGGGGCCGAAGATCTCCTCCCGGACCGCCGGGTGGTCCTCGGGCAGTCCGGCGAGCACGGTCGGCTCCACCCAGAAACCGCCGTCCCGGTCGTCCCCGAACCGCGGCACCCCGCCGCCGGCGAGGACCTGGCCGTCGGCCGCGGCCTTGCGGAGATAGCCGAGGACCTTGTCGCGGTGCGCGGCGGAGACCATCGGGCCGTATCCGGTCAACTCCCGCGCCCGGGAGGCCAGCGCGTCGGCGAACGCGTCGAAGACCGGCCTCTCCACGTACACCCGCTCGGTGCACAGGCACACCTGCCCGCTGTGCGTGAACGCCGAGCGCAGGGTGCCGTCCACCGCGCGCTCCAGATCCGCGTCGGCGAAGACGAGACCGGCGTTCTTGCCACCCAGCTCGAAGGAGACGGGGGCCAGCCGCCCGGCGGCGGCCCGCATGATCGTCGAACCGGTGCGGGACTCCCCGGTGAACGCGATGGCATCCACCCCAGGGTGCTCGGTGAGCCACTGCCCGGCGGAGTCGGCGCCACCTCCGTGCACGAGGTTGAAGACACCGGGCGGCAGCTCCGCCTCCGCCATCACTTCGGCGAGGAGACAGGCGGTGTGAGGGGTGAGTTCGGAGGGCTTGGCGACCACGGTGTTCCCCGTCGCGAGCGCGGGGGCCACCTTCCAGGTCAGCAGGAGCAGGGGCAGGTTCCACGGCGAGATCACGGCGATGACACCGAGGGGCTTGTGCACGGTGTAGTTGAGGGCGCCGCGCCCGTCCGGGGTAGGGGTGTGCCAGGACCGCTCGGCGCGGCCGGCGAGCAGGTCGGCGTACGAGCGGAAGTTGGCGACGGCGCGCGGGATGTCGACGGTCGAGGCCAGCTCCCGGGGCTTGCCCGTGCCGGCGCACTCGGCGTCGACGAACTCCTCGAACCGTGCCTCGATGCCGTCGGCGACGCGGTGCAGCAGCCGTGCGCGCTCGGCCGGACCCCAGGAGCCCCACGGCCCTCGCAGAGCGCCCCGGGCCGCGTCGACCGCGCGGTCGACGAGCTCCCGGGAGGCGGAGGGCGCCTCGCCCGTGGTGATGCCCCGGACCGGGTCGACGAGCGGGAACGGCACACCCGTGGTGTCGAACCCGCCCCCTACGTAATGCCGCACAGGTGAGCGCACCTTGCAGACCTCCGTTGAGTTGCCAGGCCGGGATTTCGGATCAGCTGCCCCGGCGTGTGCCGGTATCATGCGCCCATCAAGCTATGCCGAACCAATGCCAAATGGCACTCTTCCCATACCGAGTTCGCTATGGCAGGGAAGTGGTACGCCCCCACCCCCTCTGCGTGAGGAGCTTGTTGATGGATCTCCTGGACGGCCGGCTGAAGTTCCGTCATCTGACCCTGCTGGTCGCGATCGTCGACCACGGCAGCGTGGCAAGGGCCGCCGAAACCCTGCACCTCACCCAGCCCGCCGCCACCCGCACCCTGCGCGAACTGGAGACCATCGCCGACCTGCCGCTCTTCGTCCGCGTCCCCCGCGGGATGCGGCCCACCCTCTACGGCCAGGCCCTCACGGAACACGCGCGCGCCGTCCTGGCCGAACTACGACGAGCAGCCGACCACCTCACCGGACTACGCCAGGGCCAGGAAGGCACGGTCACCGTAGGTGCGCTCCTGGCCGGCACGAACGTGCTGCTGCCCCGCGCCGTCGCACGCCTCAAACGCGCACGCCCCCGCCTCACCGTCGTCGTCCGCGAAGGAACCCCCGACGTCCTGCACCCCGCCCTCCTCGCGGGTGAACTCGACATCATCGTCGGCAGGGTGGGCCCCGCCCCGAAGGAAGGCGCCCCCCTACGCCAACGGCGCCTCTACCGAGAACGCATCCGGCTCGCCGTCCGCTCCGGCCACCCCCTCCTCGACGACCCCGCCGTCACCCTCACCGACACCCTCGGCCACCCCTGGATCCTGCCCGTCGAACAAACAGCGCTGCGGCAGGAACTCGGCGCGCTCTTCGCCGACCGCGGACTCGAACTGCCCGGCGACCGCGTCGAATGCACATCCATCCTCACCATGCGCGCCCTGCTCCTGCAGACCGACATGATCGCCCTTCTGCCCGAACTGGTCCTCCGCGACGACCACCAGCTCGCCGCCCTCCCCGTCGAACTGCCCTCGGTCGGCCGCACCGTCGGCACCACCGAAGTCGCCCACCGCACCCGCAGCCCCGCCCTGCAGGCCCTGCTCCACCACCTCGACGAGGAAGCCACCCACCTGCGCGAAACCCTGTGCGGCCCCCGGACGGAGCACTGACCTTCCCTCACAACCCGACGCGCCCCAGCGGGAGCCCGTCCGCGGCCGTGGCCGACCTCTGTCCCGATCCGGCTGTGTCGCGGCCGGTGGGGGAACCGAGGGCCGGCGGATGATTGTCTGTGTCGGCACGCATGCCTGATGCTCCGTGGGGAGTGATCACACGCGGGGGAGCACCTGGCAGGCTGTTGAGACGGTCCGCCGTTCGGCGCTTCCAGGGAGAGGGAATGGAAGGGGGGCGACTTCAAGCCGCAGGGCGGCGTCCCGACGGGGCCGCCGCGCTCCACCCCGCCGACCGACCGCAGTAGCCAGGGGCCGTCGTCGCTTCACGCCCCCATGGGCCGGGGCATGTTCAACGGTCGAGGACCGTGACCGCGACGGTCAGGACCGCGGAGATGACCGCCGATGTCGTCACGAACGCCCGTCCTGACGCCGCGACGCACCGGATCGCCGCCCCAACGGGCGACGGCGAAGGCCGCTCCCGCCGCCAGAACCGAGACGATCACCGCCAAGCCGATCACGATGAGCAGCAAGGCGGTGTGGGTCATGCTCACGAAGATCCTCCAGGTCCTTCGGCCGGGTGGGGCGCGGGGCGCGCCGCTGATTTCACGATCCACCCACCGCCCGCCCGAACGAACCGGTTGGACGTTGTTGCGGTAACAACAAGGGGTTGTTCGCGGATTACCTCGTCGAGGAGGACCGGGTGGGGACGGCGAAGTGGCCAGGGGCGTCCATGGACGCCGGCGCGTGGACCGAGTCGGGAGATCAACGCGCTGGTCGAGGTCTTACGAGGGTGGCTCGACGCCTCGAACATCTCGGTCAGCCGCCTGCACGGCCTGCTGACCCCCGACCACTTCAGCGAACCTGTCCCGGCCCTGCGGCGCCTCCGGGACCAGCTCAACGGCATCGGTCTGACCTGGGAGACGGCGGAGGCGGTCCCCGACGTCTGTTTCCCGTGCGAGAGCGGGGAGCAAGCGGCTGAGCGACTCGCCCACATCAAGGCCCTGTGGACGGCCGGCAGCACGTCCACCCCCGCGCAGCCGGCACACGATCCGGTGGACAGCCTCGTCCACGCCCAGCGGCAGACGATCGCGGCTCTCGAAGAGCTCAACCGGGTGCGCCAGGCGTACGAGATCAGCGAGCAGGCCCGCTTGCAGGCTCTGCAGGCGGCGACGCTGCTGTTCGCCATGCTGGGACAGACACAGGCGCAGGTCGCCCAGCTGACCCGTCGGCTCGACGCCATCCGCGGTTCGCACGCCCGCGAGGCCGCCGAGGAAATGCAGGCCACGTCACGTCTCGCCCGAGCACACAACCAGGCGGAGGAACTCCGGGAGCAACTCACCCGGGCCGAGACGGAGCGCGACCGCGCCCAGCAGGTGGCCGACCTCGCCGCACGCCAGATCAGCGACCTGGAAGCCGAACTCAGGGACCTCCGTCCTGCCGCCGACGCGGGGGAAAGTTCCTCTGACACTGCCGCACTGGTCCTCCCGGACGTGGGGCACACGACAGCGGACGACCTCGCCCTCGACCAGGTCGACGCCACGCTCCAAAAGGTCCGCGACATGCTCGACCGCGAGCACGAAGCCGTGCAAGGGGCCGCCGCGGACGTGGGCTGGACGGGAGCTGTACCTGAACAGGGCGGGCCCCGGGTCGTCGTCGGCGAAGCAACGAGCGACCGGAACCCTCCGGTCACCGACGAGGATCTGGCCCGGTTGTTCACAACAACCGGGCACAACCCCTCCACCAGCGACGACCCGGTCCAGCCGCGCGCCTTGCCGGGCCCGAGTGCGGACACGGCGCGCTTCATCGGCGCCGCGACCCGGCGGATCGCGCGCGGTCTCGACCTGGACGAGATCGTCCTCGGCCTGTGCCGGGCCAGCCTGCCCGCCTTCGCGGACGAGATCCTGGTCTATCTGCGCCACCCGCTGCCAGTGGGCGACGAACGGCCGGTGGGACCGTTCGTGCTGCGGCTGCGCCGCAACGACAGGGTGCATGCGATCGTCGACTCGTACGGCGAGGAGCTGGCCCTCGTCCCCGACCAGGACCCGACCCCCGCGGCCGAGCTGTGCCCGTGCTGTACGGACGCCAGGCGGTCATCGCGGACGAGCTGCAGCGCACCGTGCTGCCGGACTTCCTGCCGCAGCCGGCCGGTGTGCGGCTCGCCTCGCGCTATCTGCCGGCGGCCGAGACGGCCCGGGTGGGCGGCGACTGGTACGACGCGATCCCGCTGCCCGGCAGCCGGGTGGCGCTGGTCGTCGGTGATGTCATGGGCCACTCGATGACCTCGGCGGCGATCATGCGCCAGCTGCGCACGACGGCGCAGACCCTGGCCAGGCTCGACCTGCCCCCCCCGAGGTGGTGCTGCACCATCTTCCCAGTGGGCACGAGCAGATGAGAAAGCGGCAGTGCACGGCCCCCTGGGGTGCCGTGCACTGCTTCGTCCATGTCCTTGGAATTCACCCGAGGGACTTTCGAAAGGTTTGCGCAATGGACCACGCTGGGCGCCTCGCCCCCGCTGGACTGGTCTTCCTGGGGCTGGTGGATCCTGCGAGTCCCCTCATCCCGCCGACGCTTGCCAACGCGGCCACGGGATATGTCCCTCCCTCAGGAGGATGGCGGAGATCGGTCGTCGAAAGCGACGCTCCGGATTTCTTCGTCACGGCGAACAAGGGATGGTTCGACCCTCCCGTGAAGGGGGCTTTTCGGGGACGACCGAGAGTTCCTGGTCGCCGTCGGGGCGCCTCTTGCCTTTCGCCGCGCCTCAGTGTGAGGAGTCGGCCGTCTCCGAGGCCCGGGCCCGTTCCGGCAGGAAGCGCACGCGGATGGCGTCCGGGTCGTGTGGGCTGTGCCGGGCGGCCCATGCCTCCAGGGCGGTGCGGCAGGCGTGGTCGAGGTGGTGGACCTGGGAGAGGTCCAGTTCCACCGGCCGGTCGTGCGGCAGTGCCTCCAGGGCGTCCAGTATCTTCGGCAGGCGCAGGAACGTGACCGTCCCGGAGAGCCGGACCCGCACCGGTCCGGTGCCGTTGTCGAGGCGGTCGATGCGCAGGTGGGAGGCGTCCCAGGCGGCCTTGGCCACGGAGAGGACCAGGCCGATCAGCACGCCTTCGAACATGTTGACCGCCACGATCGACACCGCCGTCACGACCAGGATCAGCGCCTCGCCGCGCTGGGTGCGCCAGAGGGAGACGACCGCCCGGAACGGGACGAGCTTCCAGCCCGCGTGGACGAGGATGCCGGCGAGGGCCGCGAGGGGAACGTAGGAGAGGGTCGCGGGCACGAGGGCGGCGAAGAGCAGCAGCCACACGCCGTGCAGGACCCGGGACGCCTTGGTGCGGGCGCCGGCCTGGACGTTGGCCGAGCTCCGCACGATCACGGCCGTCATGGGCAGCGCGCCGAGCAGGCCGCAGAGGGTGTTGCCGACGCCCTGGGCGACGAGCTCCCGGTCGTACTGGGTGCGCGGGCCCGCGTGCAGCCGGTCGACGGCCGCGGCACTGAACAGCGACTCGGCCGAGGCGATCAGTGCGAACGCCAGGACGGTGCCGAGCAGCGCCACGTCGGCGAGGGCGGTGAGCGACTCCGTCCCGGGCAGGCGTACGGCGTCGAGGACACCGCCCACTCGTACGGTGGCGATGGGCAGGTCGAACAGCCAGGTCGCGGCGCCCGCCAGCACGACGGCGACCAGAGCCCCCGGCACGGCGCGCCCGGCCTGGGGCAGCCGCCGCCAGAGCACCATGACGAGGACGGTACCGGCGGCGACGGCAAGGGAGGCCAAGGCCGTCGTGCTGCCCAGGGCCCTGAACAGGGCGCCGGGCAGTCCGCCCAGCTTGGCGAGCCCGGAGGCGGGGGAGGGGATGCCGGCGGCGGCGTACAGCTGCCCGGCGATGATGACCAGTCCGATGCCGGCCAGCATGCCCTCGACGACGGACAGGGAGATCGCGCGGAACCAGCGGCCCCACCTCAAGGCGCCCATGACGATCTGGAGGATCCCGGCGAGGAGCACGATGACGCCGAGGGCGGGCAGGCCGAAGGCGCGGACCGCCTCGAAGACGAGCACGGTCAGACCGGCGGCCGGCCCGGAGACCTGGAGGCTGCTGCCGCGCATCAGGCCGGTGACGACTCCGCCCACGATGCCGGTGATCAGGCCGAGTTCGGCGGGTACGCCGGACGCCACGGCCACGCCGATGCACAGCGGGAGCGCGACGAGGAACACGACGAGCGAGGCGGCGAAGTCCTGCCGGAGGTAGGGGAATCGGGAGAGGGAAGGCGACATGCTGATCTCCCCTTTCACAGGGACTCGAAGGAGTCGGTC
This sequence comes from Streptomyces sp. NPDC023157, assembly GCF_055560575.1. Lineage (NCBI taxonomy): Bacteria > Bacillati > Actinomycetota > Actinomycetes > Kitasatosporales > Streptomycetaceae > Streptomyces > Streptomyces sp. NPDC023157. Next base: position 6,850 of record NZ_JBVHIL010000018.1, on the reverse strand, counting down.
TCGGGGCGGTACGTGCTGACGGCGCCGGTGTGCACCTCGTAGAACCAGCCGTGCAGGCGCAGTTCGCCGGCGGCCAGCCGCCGCTCCACGCAGGGGTAGGAGCGCAGCCGGAGCAACTGGGCGAGGACGTGTCCGCGCACGGCGTCGGCGACGGCCGGATCGTCGGGTCGGCCGGGTGTGCCTTCGGGGGCGGCGTAGGCGAGCCAGTCCCGTACGGCCGGTACGGCGCTGAGGTCGTCGCCCCGGACGAGGGCGCCGACGGCGCCGCAGTGGGAGTGGCCGCAGATCACGATGTCGTGCACGCTGAGGACCTCGACGGCGTACTCGATGGTGGCGGTCTCGCCGGTGGGCGCGGCGCCGGCGTACGGGGGGACGATGCTGCCCGCCGTACGCAGTTCGAAGAGTTCGCCGGGGCGCGCTCCGGTGATCAGCGCGGGGACGACACGGGAGTCGGAGCAGGTGATGAAGAGGGCGTCCGGGGACTGGCCCTGGGCGAGCGGGGCGAACTCCTCAGGGCGCCGGCCGAACCGGCGGGCGTGGTCGATGAGGGGCTGCATGTGTATTCCTCCTGGCGCGCGTGGGGGCGCGTCGGGCTGACAGGACGGCTTCGTGTGTGGTCCTGCCTGTCAGCAGCGAAACACCTGAAGTGTGGCGGGAGCGAGGGCCTGCGCACGTGCGACGTCGGGACCGTGGGCGGAGTGCCGTCTCGCGCGTGCCCTGCTGTCCGCGGCCGGCTGTGGTTCCGGTCCGGCCGGTACGGGTGCGAAATCGGCGAGATCGGTGAGATCGGCGTGGTCCGCCGGGTACGGGGCGGGGAGGCGCGGAGTGCCGGAGCGGCGCTCTCGGCGGCGCGCCGCGGCGCGGCCGGGGGAGGTGGTGAGTTCGCCGTCCTGCGCGGGAGCCGTCTCGTAGGGAGCGGGGACGGCGGCCAGAACGCGCTGCGGGCCGGCCGGGCGTGGCCCGGACGCCGTCGCGGGACCCCAGCCGCCGCAGCTCACGACGAGGAGGAAGCAGAGCACGAGGGCGGGCGGGAAGGCCGGGAGGAAGGAGAGCAGGAAGGTGGGCGCCGGGCCCACGCATCCGGTGGACGTCATGTGCACTTCCCTCCCTCGTCTCCCGCCGTCAACACTGTTCACCAAAGCAAGTTCAAGTCCGGGTCAACGAACAGTAATACGGGCAGGTGGTGTCCCCTGTGTAACACCAGGTGAACAACCCCGGTTTCCGGCTGGAATCATTCGCAAGATGACGCGCGGAGCTACGGAAACAGCGCCCGGGGGCACTCGCTCCGGAGGGCGCGCCCGTCCGCAGCGCCCGCGCACGGGGGGCGCGGAAAGGGCGGAGGGGGCGTCCCCGGCACGGCCGTCCCCGCCACGAGCGACGACCGCACCCGTGTGACCGTCGCCGAGGTCGCCGCCGAACTCGAAGTGTCGCCGCGCACCGCACGCCGCGACCTGGAGGCCCTGTCCACCGCGGGCATCCCCGTCTACTCACAGCGCGGCCGCGGCGGCTGGTCGCTGGTCGGCGGCGCACGTACGGACCTCACCGGGCTGACCGCCGAGGAGACCCGGGCCCTGTTCCTGCTGGCGGGCCCCTCGTCGACCACACCCGAACTCCGCACGGCACTGCGCAAGTTGGTACGGGCTCTGCCGGCACCCCTGCGTCCGGGCGCCGAGGCCGCGTCGCGGGCCGGCCATACCGACGGCGCGCACTGGTCGCATGCCGACGGTACGGCTGCCGGGCCGCACCTCGACACGCTCCGCCGGGCCGTGGTCGACGGGATCCAGGTGCGGCTCGGGTACGCGGGGCCCGGCAAGCCCGTCGGCGTGCGCACCGTCCATCCGCTCGGGCTCGTGGCCAAGGCGGGCCACGACTACCTCGTCGCCGACACGGAGCGTGGCCTGCGGACCTTCCGGCTCAGCCGGGTCGCCTCGGCCGAGGCGACCGGCCATCCCGTCGTACGGCCGCCCGGCTTCGACCTCCCCTCGGTCTGGCGGTCGTTCGCCGCGCGCCTGGAGGAACGGCTGTACGCGGCGACGGTCCGGGCCCGCGCCGAACCGGCTGCCATGGCGATCCTGGAGAGGCTGTTCGACGGACGCCTCCACGTCGGCCCGAAGCTCCCCGACGGGTGGACGGAGATACGGGTCGACGGGCCGACGCCGGAGGTCATCGCGACACAGCTGGCCGGGCTGGGGGCACGCGTCGAGGTGCTGGACCCGCCGGAGGCGAGAGAGCGGCTCGCACGCCTGGCCGTCGAGCTGGCAGCTGTGTACGGCCCACCGGCGGCCGGCTGAACCCCCCACCTTCGCTGCCCCCCCCGCCTCCGCCGCCCCCCGCCTCCGCTGTGCCCGCCGGCGCGACGGGATCACCTCGCTCCGGCGGTTCGCTCAGTGCAGCTTGTTCACGGCCGTGGTGACCGTGTTCTTGAAGGCGGCGACTGGCGGGGAGCCCCAGTTGCTCTCCCACGTCACGATCGTCACCGTGTCGCCGTCGCGCCCCACGCCGATCAGCTGGTTCTGGTACCCCCAGCCTCCCTGGAACCCGATGCCGTAGACGTGGGCCCCCTCTTCCACGGCCACCGTGCCGTGGTCGGTGAAGGCGACGGGGACGTTCGGGTTCTGCTCTTCGCGGCGGTCGGCACAGCCCGCCACGGACTGCTCGGCCAGGGCGGCGCTCACAGCGGCATGCGCATGGCAAACGGGAATCGACGAGCGGCCCCACAGGGGCGCCGGCCGACCCCTGACACACAGCCGGACCGCCGCTCAGCAGGTCATTCGTCGAGAGCCGTGCAATGCGGTACGCGTGGCACGACCCCGACCCGTACGTCGTCCGAGCCCCTCCCAGGGGGTGCCATGCAGCCAGGCGGAGGCCGGCGCGGCGCCCGCCTGACGCGGGCAGGCGGCCTCCTCCGCCGCGATCCGCACGATTATGGCCTACTTGCCAGGCCGTGATCCCGCGCCGATCGCCGACTGTCCGGCCGGGTTCCCCGCGCGGCCCCGACTCCGCCGAGGCCAAGGGGCCCATGCGTTCGAAGCCGCTGCGGCCCGCCCGCCCGGCAGCGCCTTGCGCGGGGGACCTGGTGGACTGCCTTCCGCTTCTCCCAGGCTGAGAATGATCGCTCCGTTTGACGGCGCACGGGCAACTGGGTTTCCCCTGGACCCCTGGGTGCGTCCGGCGAGCCGTGTGCGGACGCGTCTTGCCGAAGCCTTGCGCCCGGGCCTCGACCACCATCCCGGCGCACCGTCCCGGGCGGCCAGGCTCGACTCGTCCACGCCAAGGAGCACTTCATGCAACTGACCACCCGTACCCGCCTCGGTCGAGGCGGGAGCGGCTCCGACCGTCGAGGGAGGAGCTCTTCGGCCCCGCGCAGCCGCTCCCTCGTCGTCACCGCCGCGCTGGCCCTCGTCGCCGCCGTCGTCCCGTCGATGGCCGCGCCCCAGGACGCGGCGGCCCTCGGGCGCTGTGGCGAGCGGCACGGCTGGGCGCCCCAGGGGGAGATCGCCCCCGCGATCCCGGGGATCACCGATCCCCACCTGATCCGCTTCGCCGATCTGGACGGCGACGGTGACGACGACCGCCTGCTGCTCGACGAGATCGGCGGCATCCGCGAGTGGCGCAACGACCGCGACGGCAGGTGGTCCTACCGCGGCCGGATCGCGCTGGGCACCGGATACGCCCCCGACCGCGTCAAGTTCGCCGACCTCGACGGCGACGGCAAGGACGACTACCTGGCCGTCAAGGGCGACGGCGCCGTCGACGGGTGGATCAACGAAGGAGGCGACCTCACGACCCCGACGGGAATCGAACCCGGCTGGAGGCCCGTGGGGCAGATCGCCCGGGGCACCGGCACACCGCCCGGACAGGTGTACTTCGCCGATCTCGACGGCGACGGCGACGACGACTACCTCACGCAGTCCGCCGCGCAGGGCGACCTGTTCGCCTGGCGCAACGAGGGCGGCGACCGGCCCGGCCATGACGGGTGGGCCGCCTGGGGCAGGGTCTCCGAGGGGAAGGCGCTGCTCGCGACCTCCCGCCCCGAGTTCGGCGACTTCGACTGCGACGGCCGCGACGACCGGCTGTTCCTGTACCCCGACAGCACGCTGCTCAGCCTCGCCAACGCCGGGATCAAGGACGGTGTACTCGTGGACGGCCACGCCGGCGGCGCCGACGGTACGCACGATCCGGCGGAGCGCATCATGTTCGCCGAACTCAACGGTGACGGGCGGATCGACTACCTCGCCATGATCGGGAGCGGCGCGATCGTCGGATACCTCAACGACGGAGGAGACCGATGACCGCCACCACCGCCGCCGCTACCGGAACCGCCGCCGCCGCCGCTACCGCCACCGCCGCCCACGCCCTTCGGCGGCGCCGGTTCCGGGGCGCGGGCGTCCTCGGCGCCCTGTTGCTCCTGCTGGCCGGGCTCCTCGTGATGGTCCCGGCGAGGCCGGCCTCGGCCGAGCAGCGACCGCTGGCCAGCACCCCGCTGATGACCTGGAACATGCAGGGAGCCAACGAGTCGGGGCCCAACACCAACAAGTGGTACAACAACGTGCGCACGTACGCACGGCAGTACAGGATCGTGATGCTCCAGGAGGCCGGAGCGACTCCCGCGGACAGTTCGACCCGGAAGGACGATCTGATCCGCACCACGGTCGGCGCGGACCGCACGGTCACCACCCATTCCGTACGGCACTACGTGTGGAACCTGCACAGGGAGGCCTACCCCGAAGAACGCCACGTCTACTTCCTGCTGACGCAGGACGGCGTCGGTGGCCGGGTCAACCTCGCGATCGTCGTCAACGGGCAGCCGGACGAGGTGAACGTCGTCCAGAACCCGATCGCGGCAGGCCGTACCGCACTCGGCGTACGGTACGGCTCCCACTGGTACTTCACCGTGCACGGCCTGTCAGGCGGCGGAGGCGACTCGGCGCCCCTGCTCGACGCGATCGACACCCAGGTGGGCAACTGGGCGGAGGAACGGCGCGTGGAGTACGAGTGGACGGTCGGAGGCGACTTCAACGTCGAGCCGAACGTCATCGTCGACCGCGAAGGATTCCCGCCCGGCCGGACCATCCACACCACGGTGCAGACCCACCGCGACGGCGGACGCCTGGACTACTTCGTGACCAGCGACATCGCCGCCGCGCAGCAGCTCAGTCACGCCCACGTCGTGCAGTGGGCGCCGCCGTCCGACCACCTGCCCACCACCATCGGGCACCCCCGTGCCGCCGCCGATCCTCCCAAGTCCATCAGGCTGATGCCCGTGGGCGACTCGATCACCCAAGGTCTCGGCAGCTCCAACGAGTCGGGGGCGCGCGACGAGATCCAGGACGGCCTGGGCAAGATCAGCCAGAACGAGCTGTTCGGCAACGACATCCTCTCGCCCTGGTACGACCTGCCCTTCAAACGGGACCTCGTCGGCGAGCGCAGGAACGGGATCGGCATCCCCGATCCCGACCACGAGGGCTGGCCCGGCTACACCATCGACCAGATCGCCGCCGAGGCCTCCGACGCCGTTCCGCAGATGCGGCCCAACGTCGTGACGCTGCTCGCCGGGACGAACGACATGGTGCGCGACGTGGACGTCGCGAACGCCCCGGCCCGGCTGAGCCGGCTGATCGACCAGATCTACCAGGGGTCCCCCGGCGTGACGATCGTGGTGGGCCTGCTGACGCCCTCGACGAACCGGGCGATTCAGCAGCGGATCGACGCCTACAACGCCTCCGTCGCGCCGATGCTGGACGCGCGGATCGCCAAGGGCGACCACATGGTCAGGGTCGACCTGAGCGCGGTCACGACCGGCGACCTGGTCGACGAGGTACACCCCAGCGACGCCGGATACCGCAAGATCGCCGACGCCTACGTCGCCGGCGTCGGCGCCGCGCTCGACAACGGCTGGGTGCGTGAGGCGGCGCCCCCGGGCGACCCCAACGGGCCGCGCGGAGGGTACGAGCCGAAGGGAAGGATCTGGGACGGACTGCCGGGCGACCCGGACGTCGCGGGCGCGATGAAGTACCCGGACCTCGACGGGGACGGCCGCAGCGACATCGCCTGGATCTCCCCGACCGGCGCGGCGACCGTCTGGCTGAACCGCGACGACCACGGCAGGACCGTCTGGACGTACCGCGGCGAGATCGCCATGGGAACCGGACACGGACCCGACCGGGTCTTCTTCGCGGACCTCGACCGCGACCACAAGGACGACTACCTCGTCATCCGCCCCGACCACACGATCGACGCCTACATCAACCGGGGCGGCGACACCGTGGACGCCGCCGGGTGGAAGCCCGGCTGGGAACCGCACCCGAACTACGGGCGGGGGACGGACACACCGGTGGACCGGATCAGGTTCGCCGACATCGACGGCGACGGCCGGGCGGACTACGTACGGCTCCTCGACTTCGGAACGAAGGTAGACGTCTTCTACAACCGGGGCGGCGACACCCCCGGGCACGACGGCTGGGAGCCGAGCGGTGCGATCCTGACCAACCTCAAGGCCCGCACCAACAAGCAGATCGAGTTCGCGGACCTCAACGGCGACGGCAAGGACGACTACATCGCCCTCGACGGCGACGGTGTGCCCAACGCCTGGTTCAACACCGGCCGCAGCGACTGGACCGAGCGAGGCAAGATCGCCCGCGGCACCGGCGGGATGATCGCCCTGCCGCAGCTGGACGGCGACGGCCGGGCCGACTGGGTCAAGATCGCCCGCAATGGCGCCCTCGACGCGTGGATCAACAAGGGCGGTGACTAGGTGTATTGACCTGCAGGGTTGTTGACGCGGCTGATGGGCGGGTGTCCGTCGAGTGCGGTGTGGCAGCGGTGGTGGTTGTAGGTGTGGAGGAAGTCT
>NZ_JBVHIL010000017.1:0-38596 GCF_055560575.1 Streptomyces sp. NPDC023157 | reverse complement strand
CCCGTCGAGCGCATGATGCGCGACGCCAAGATCACCCAGATCTACGAAGGCACCAACCAGGTCCAGCGCATCGTCATGGCCCGCAACCTCCCGTAGGGGAGGCGTACGAGCCGGTCAGCGGTCCGAGGTGACCGTGACCGGCTCGTCGTTGCGGATCTGCTCGACGAGCTGCTTCACCTTCGGCATGTCCCAGCGCAGCGAGTTCTGCGGGGCGGTGCCGTTGATCGGCATGTTCATGGACTTGCCGTCGCCGCCGCTGATGCCCTTCATGGCGAAGAACATCTTCCCCAGGTCGTACAGCGACATGTCCTTGTCGACGATCAGCGTGTCCAGGCCCGCGCCCAGCGTCGGGTACAGCGCGAACGGGTTGAGGATGGTGCCCGGCGTCGCGGCCTGGTTGGCCAGCGCGGACAGGAACTTCTGCTGGTTCTTCGTGCGCGCCAGGTCCGACTCGGCGAAGGCGTAGCGGGTACGGACGAAGGCCAGCGCCTGCTCGCCGTTCAGGGTCTGCGTGCCGGCCTGGAAGTCCGCGCCGGACTTCTTGTCCTTGAAGCCCTTCTCGATGTTCAGTTCGACGCCGCCGAGCGCGTCCACGATGTTCGCGAAGCCGGCGAAGCCGATCTCCGCGTAGTGGTCGATGCGCAGCCCGGTGTTGAACTCCACCGTGCGGACGAGCAGTTCCGGGCCGTCCATCGCGTACGCGGCGTTCAGCTTGGAGCCGCCGCGCTCCGCGTACTTCTTGCCGGACTCCGAGCCCACGAACGACGGGATCGTCACCCAGGAGTCACGGGGCAGCGAGACCATCGTGTTCCCGCTGGAGCAGGCCGCGAGGATCATCATCGAGTCGGTCCGCTTGCCCTCGGCGGAGCCCGTGTGCAGCTTCTTCTTCTCCTCGGCCGACATGCCCTCACGGCTGTCGGAGCCGACGATCAGGTACGTGGTGCAGTCGCCCTCGGAGGGGCGCTCGATGACCTTGGCCAGGTCGACCTCGTTGCGCATCCGTGAGCTGGCCCACGCGTAGGTGCCGACGCTCCAGCCGACCACGGCGACCACGAGCACGATCGAGCCGATCTTGATCCGGCGCCGCCAGTCGGGCCGGGCGCCCGCCCCGCCGCCGGGGTGCGGGGCGTACTGCGGAGGTACGGTGCCCTGCCCGCCGCCCCGGCCGCCGGTCTGCGGGGCGCCGTACACCTGGGCGTCGCCGTAGCCCGAGTCGTAGCCGCTGCCCTGCGCCTGCGTGAAGTTGGGGTTGTACCCCTGGTCGTACTGGGGCTGCCGCCCGTACGGCTGCTGCTGCCCGTACTGCTGCTGAGGCTGCTGCTGGGGGACCTGCGGGCGCTGCACGTGGCGCATCCGGCGGGGTCCCTCGGGCTGGGCGTCGGGCCAGTCATTCATGTGGACCAGTCTGCCGTCAGGCCCGGCCGCCCCGACAGGCCGGGTGGGGAATCGGGTCGGCGCTGTTGCCAAGCTGATGCAAAGCGGACGGCGTCGGTACCGGCCCCCAGACCAGGCATAAGGTAGAGGGCATGACAGATCAGGGCGACATCCCGGGCAAGCCCACCTCGGCGTCCCGCACCACGCTGAGCCACATCATGACCAGCCACGACACCAACCTCCTGGGCACGGTGCACGGCGGCGTGATCATGAAGCTGGTGGACGACGCCGCGGGCGCCGTCGCCGGCCGCCACTCGGGCGGGCCCGCCGTCACCGCCTCCATGGACGAGATGGTCTTCCTGGAGCCGGTCCGGGTCGGCGACCTGCTCCATGTGAAGGCCCAGGTCAACTGGACCGGCCGGTCCTCCATGGAGGTCGGCGTCCGGGTCATGGCCGAGCGCTGGAACGAGTCCACGCCCGCCACCCAGGTCGGCTCCGCCTACCTCGTCTTCGCCGCCGTGGACGGCGACGGCAAGCCCCGCCCGGTCCCGCAGGTCATCCCGGAGACCGAACGCGACGAGCGCCGCAACCAGGAAGCCCAGATCCGCCGCACCCACCGCCTGGCCCGCCGCCGCGCGATCAAGGAACTCCGCGAACGCCGCGCCGCCGAGGGCTACGAGGACTAGGGCCTGTCCGGCGGATCATGGCCGGGGTCCTGATCCGCCGGACAGGCCCTAGGGACGCCGAGGGGCGCCCGCGGGCGCCCCTACGGTCACACCACCAGGTGACCCGCACAGGCACACCACCGGGTGCCCCCTACGGGCACACCACCTGGTCCCCCGTCACCGCCTCGAACTGCCCCGACTGCGTCTCCCGCGCCCGGACCTTCACGACCCCCTTGTACTCCGCGCCCACCGTCACCCGCAGCGTCCCGCCCTGCCCCGGCACCGCCCGCAGCTCCGCCCCCGGCAGGGCCGCCGCGAGGGACTGGGCCGAGCGGTCCCAGCGGGGGTCGAACTCGACGAGGGTCCGGACCCGGTCCGTCCCGGACCCGGTCCGCGGCGCGCGGGTCGTGTCGAAGCCGCTCGCCCGCAGCGCCTCGTCCACCCGGCCGCCGAGCCCGTCGGTCCGGGTCCCGTTGTAGACCTGCACCCGGATCGTCCTCGGCGCGACCTCCACGTCCACCGGCCGCGGCCCCTTCGGCGCGGCCGGCCGCTGCGGGGTCAGCGGGCGGTCCTCGCGCAGCGACTCGAACAGCTTCTGCGCCTTGGCGGCGTCCCACTTCACGGTCGAGCCGATCCCCTTCACGGGGAAGCTCATCTGGCCGATCGGCACGGACACGAACTCCGACGACGCCGGCGTGAAGCCGCGCATCGCCTTGGCGAGGGCCAGCATCTGCTCCGTACCGAAGCCCTGGTCGGCCCGGACCGAGCCCAGCGCGGTCGTCGCGACCTCCCGGAACCGCACCGGGTTGAGCAGCACCCCGCCGCTGGACAGGCGGTCGATGAGGGCCGCGAGGAACTTCTGCTGGCGCTGCATCCGCCCGAGGTCGGCGGCGCCGTCGACATGGCGGGAGCGCACGTACTGGAGCGCCTGCCCGCCGTCGAGCTCGTGCGGCCCGGCCGGCAGGTCGAGCCCGGTGTACGTGTCCTTCAGCGGCTTGGTGGTGCAGATCTGCACGCCGCCCACCGCGTCGACCGTCTTCATGAAGCTGGTGAAGTCGACCTCCAGGTAGTGGTCGATCTTCACCCCGGTCATCGACTCGACGGTCCGCACGGTGAGCCCGGGCCCGCCCTCCGCGTACGCGGCGTTCAGCTTCACCGGGTGCGCGTGGTGGTGCCGGCCGGTGGTCAGGTCGGTGTGCTCGGGCATCTCGGCGTACGAGTCGCGGGGCAGCGACACGACGCTCGCCCGCTCCCGGTCCTCGGAGATGTGCACCAGCATCACGGTGTCCGTGCAGTGGCAGGGCGCGCCGCCGAGCCGGTACTTCGCCCGCTCCTCCGGGGTGATCCGGTCCCGGCCGTCGGTGCCGACGACCAGCACGTTCATCCCGTTCCCGGCCTGCGGGCGGTTCTTCATGTCCTTGAAGGGGTCGACCCGGGTGATGCCGGTGTCCAGGCTCGTCACGACGGCGTGCCCGATCCCCCCGGCGGCGAGCACGACCACCGAGAGCGTCGTCGCCATCCGCATCCCCCACTTCGGCCGCCTCGGCCTCCGCCGCTGCCCCGTCGGCCTCCGACGGGCGGGTACGGGGCGGGCGGCGGGCCGGGGACGGGGCGTGCGGGGCGGTGTGGGCACCGGGGGACACCTCCGCGGGTGTGACAAGGGGACCGTGAGCACCGTAGGCCCATACGATCAGCGCCACCCGGAGGCGGCCCCGGTGGCGCGCACCGGTGTCCCCCATTCGCGGTAACGTGGCGGACGATGAACGCCACGCCCCCTGTCTCCGTGATCATGCCGGTCCTCAATGAGGAGCGGCATCTGCGCAACTCGGTCCGTCACATCCTCGAGCAGGAGTACGACGGCGAGATGGAGGTGGTGATCGCGCTCGGCCCGTCCACGGACCGCACCGACGAGATCGCCGCCGAGCTCGTACGGGAGGACCCCCGGGTCCACACCGTGCCGAACCCCACCGGTCGTACCCCCGCCGCCCTCAACGCGGCGATCAAGGCCTCCCGTCACCCGATCGTGGTCCGCGTCGACGGCCACGGCATGCTGTCCCCGAACTACATCGCGACCGCCGTCCGCCTCCTGGAGGAGACCGGCGCGCAGAACGTCGGCGGCATCATGCACGCCGAGGGCGAGAACGCCTGGGAGGAGGCGGTCGCCGCCGCCATGACCTCCAAGATCGGCGTCGGCAACGCGGCCTTCCACACGGGCGGCGCCGCCGGCCCGGCCGAGACCGTCTACCTGGGCGTCTTCCGCCGCGAGGCGCTGGAGCGGCAGGGCGGCTACAACGTGGAGTTCATCCGCGCCCAGGACTGGGAGCTGAACTTCCGCATCCGCGAGGCCGGCGGCCTGATCTGGTTCTCGCCGGAGCTGCGCGTCCAGTACCGCCCCCGGCCGTCCGTGCGGGCGCTCGCGAAGCAGTACAAGGACTACGGCCGCTGGCGGCACGTCGTCGCCCGCTACCACGAGGGCTCCATCAACCTGCGCTACCTGGCGCCGCCGACCGCCGTCTGCGCGATCGCCGCGGGCCTGGTCGTGGGCGCGGTGCTGACCCCGCTCGGCTTCGTGATCCCGGCCGGCTACCTCGCGGCCATCGCCGCCGGCTCCGTCCCGGCCGGCAAGGGCCTCTCCCTGAAGGCCCGGCTGCAGATCCCGGTGGCGCTGGCGACCATGCACATGTCGTGGGGGTACGGCTTCCTCACCAGCCCGCGCGCGCTGGCGCGGAAGGTCATCGCGAGCAAGCGCCCCGCGGTGACGAGCGAGACGGTCTGAACGGCCCCACCCGCATACGGTGACGGCCGGACCCCCTTCTGGGGGTCCGGCCGTCACCGTATGCGGGTGGGGCGGGCGTCAGCTCTTGCCGTCCCACTTGTAGACGGAGTAGACGTCCATGCACGCCACCTTGTCGTCCGCGCCCTCGGGCAGGTCGCCCGCCGAGACCTGCGGCTTCTTGTAGGTGGTGCCCTCGCGCCAGTCCGCGCCGACCACCAGGGTGATGGCCTCGGCCTTCGCGTCGGCGCGCACCGCCGAGTCCGGCAGGCCCAGGGACTTGGCCACCGAGGCGGCGTTCGCCTTGCCCTGGTCGCCGTCGGCCTTCGGGTAGAGGACCACGCTGTCCTTGCGCGGCTCCGGGTTCCGCGAGGACTCGGCCTGGCCGAAGCCCTTGCCGCGCAGGTGCTCGGCCATCGTGCCGGCCCGGCCCCCGGCGGCGGGCTGGCCGTCGCCCGCGGTGCCGTTGACGACCGTGACCTTGAAGGAGCCGGGCTCCTCGGCGGGCGTCTTCGGCTTGGCCGGGGTGGTGGGCTTCGGCTTGCCGCCGGCCGCGTCGCCGTTCTTGTCGAAGGCGACGTCGTCGCGGAGCATCGACCACATCTTGTCGGCCGAACTCTGCACCATCTGCAGCTTGTCGCGGTTCTGCGGCCACTCGACCGTCGGCACCGTCGCCGTCGTGAGCCGGTCCATCTTCACGTTCTTCAGCTGCATCGACAGGTCGAACAGCTTCTTCACACTGGCGATCTCGTCCGAGACCTTGAAGGCCTTGACCGCGACCTCGGCGAGTCCGATGAGGCGTCCGGTGTCGGTCCAGGCGTTCTGCCCCTGGAGCTTCGTCATCAGGCCGTTCATGTACATGTGCTGGGCCTTGGCGCGGCCCTGGTCGTTGCCCCAGGCGTGCCGGGTGCGCAGCCACTGGAGGGCCTGCTCGCCCTGGACCTCGGTGGTGCCCTGCGGCAGCTTGAGGCCGGAGCCGCCGTGGACCCGCTTGGTCGATCGGTCCCAGACGCCGGTCTTCACACAGACCGGGACGCCGCCGACCTCGTCGGCCATCGACACCACGCCCGCGAAGTCGATCATCATCCAGTGGTCGATGTAGACCCCGGTGAGCTTCTCCCAGGTGGTCAGCGTGCAGCCGGGGCCGCCGCGGCCGAGGGTCTCGTTGATGGGCGAGTTGACCGTGGCGGAGTAGGTCTTGCCGTCGTCGCCCTTGCACTCGGGGATCGGCACGATCGTGTCGCGCGGTATGGAGACGATCGAGGCGTTCTTGCGGTCCGCCGACACGTGCAGCAGCATCTGGACGTCGGCGAGCGGGGCCCGGTCGCGGTCGTCCTTGCCGCCGCCGAGGGCGACGTTCTTGGCGTCGGCGCGGCTGTCGGAGCCGATCAGGAGGATGTTCAGCGGGGTGTCGCCGAGCGCGTTCGGGGCGCCCTTCTTGACGCCGCTCTCGCCGCCCGAACGCCCGCCGCTGCGGATGTTGCCGTTGAGGTGCTCGTAGTACAGGTATCCGGCGCCGGCCGTGCCGAGTATCAGCAGCGACAGCGTCGCCGCCACCCAGCGCAGCACCTTGCGCTTGCCGGGCTGTTTCCCGCGCCGGCGCGGGCCGCCGCGCCGGTGGCCGGACCGGCCACCACCACCGCCGTCGCCGGAACCGCCGCCACCACGACGCGAACGGGGCACACCGGCCCCCTGGCCGGCCTCCTCGTCGCCCTCGTAGAGCGTCTCGTCCCAGCCCAAGTCGCGGGCGTGCGGGGCGCGTTCTCGCGCCCCCTCCCGTCGCACGCTGCTCTGTCCCACCCCAGGTCTCCTCGTCATTCAGGTGCGGCCCAAGGCCGGATAGCTCGTCCGGGTCACTTCGCGCACACCTGCTTGTCTGCCGTCTGCGCACCTTCCGGCGTCTTCGCCGGTCCGGTGAGGGGCACCCCCGCGCCCTTGAAGTCCGCGCCGAGGACGAGCGTCATGGGCTCGCGCTCCCCGGCGTCCTGCGTGCCCGGCTTGAGAGCCGAGGCGGGCAGACCCATCAGATCCGCCAGCTTGCGGGCCTGATCGGCCTGGTTCGGTGCGTAGGTGAGCGTGGTCGCGGCCGCCTTCTCGGGGGCGTTGCTCTTGTTGGTCGACCTCGTCACGCCGTGCTCGTTCTGCAGCCAGTTGAGGGTGGACTGCGCCGCGCCGCGGATGCCGCTGCCGTTGTAGACGTCGACGCGGACCTCGTGGGCGGTGGAGCGGGTGCCCTTGAGGAGCGCCGCCTGGGCCTTCGCCTGGGCGTTCTTGGCGTCCGCCTGCTGCTTCTTCACCTCGGTGAGCGAGGTGTCGGACTGCATCATCGCGAAGAGCTGCGGGGCCTTCACCGGGTCGGGGACGACCGTGATCGGCTTGGGCTCGGCCGGGTTGTCGATGACCGGCAGCGTCATGAACGTGATGTTCTTGGTGTCGATCTTGGCGAGCTCCTCGGCCAGTCCCGTGAGCTTCGTGATGCTCCCTATGCCCGTGTCGACGGTGAGGGCGTTGGTCGCGGCGTCGGCGAGCCCGTACAGCTTCGTCGGGGACGTGAGGGTGTCGTCCGACTTCATCTGCCGGATCATCGAACTGAGGAACTGCTGCTGGACCTTGATCCGGTCCAGGTCGCTCTCGTTGCCGAAGCTGTGCCGGGTACGGACGAAGGCGAGGGCCTGCTCGCCCTGGATGGTCGACTCGCCCGCCGGCAGGTTCAGCTTGGAGTCCTTGTCCTTCACGGGCTTCGCCAGGCAGACCTTCACGCCGCCGACGGCGGTGGTCATCTCCTTGACGGCGTTGAAGTCGGCCATCATGAAGTGGTCGACGGTCAGGCCGGTGAGCTCCTTGACCGTGCGCATCGTGCAGCCGGGGTCCCGGTCGGACTGGCCGAGGCTCACGTTGAAGCGGGTCTGGGTCTGCCCGGGGATCGTCTTGACGGTGCCGTCCGGCAGCTTGGTCTGGCACTCCGGGATGGTGGTGACCAGGTCGCGCGGGATGGACATCGCCGTGGCGTTCGTCCGGTCCTTGGAGACGTGGAAGAGGATCGTGGTGTCCGCGTGGCCGGGGCTGTTCTTGTCGCCGTAGCCCGCGTTGCCCTCGCCGGTCCGCTTGTCGGTGCCGATGAGGAGGACGTTGAAGGCCTCGTCCTTGCGGAAGCCGCCGCTGCCCGCGCCGGCCACGTCGACGGTCTTGATGTTGCCGTCGAAGTGGTTGTACAGCGCGTAGGCCCCCGCGGCGCCGCCGACGAGCACGAAGGCCATCGTGCCGCCGGTCCAGATCAGGACCTTCTTCTTCCTGGACTTCTCGGGCCTGCGCTTGCGCCGGCCGACGGGCGGCTGTCCGCCCGCGTCGGTGGGGCGCCGGCGGCGCTGCCCGGGCACGGGCGGCGCGGTCTCCGGGGCCCGGACGGCGCCCTGCGGCTCCCGCTCCCCGTGGCCTCTACGGCCGGGGGCGGCGCTGCGGGCACCCGGGCGCTGGGACGGAGCCTGCCGCGACTGCCCAGCGGAGCGGTCCAGTCGCAGTTCGTAGTTGCCGGTCTGCGGGTTGAGTACCCACTGGTCGGCGGGGTCGATCTCGTCCGCCCGTCCACGGCTGTGCGCGTCCACGGTTACTAGAGTCCTCCGTCGGTGCCACACGCGAAGCGCCTCCCCCTCGGGCGCTCGGTCGTTCGATCCTTCGAGTGCGCGACCACGCGGTCGTGAGCACCGGATCGCGTCACACTATCCGCCCAGTTCAGCGTGGGGCGACGTCCGTGACAAATTCCACGCCCCTTACAACCGGGCAATTTGCTCATACCTCATGCTGTGTGGCCCTCCCCTTTGTTCCCGCTTTGCCATGCGCGTCACTCCGCCCCCTTTGTGCCCGCCTTCCGGCTCACCCCGGGCACCCTCCCTCCGCCGCGTTCCGCCCGGAGAAGGACGGGGTCTCGGACGGGCTCGGGCCGCCGTCGCTCGGGTCGGACTTCTCGTTGCCCCCCGGCCGTACGGTCACGGGCTTGTCGGCGCGCAGCGCGGCGAACAGCCGGTCGGCGTCCGGCTGTACCAGTTCGTCCCGGTTCGCGTTGTACGTGTAGGGGCGCCGGGGCACCGTCAGGAACTGCACCTTCTCCGTCGGGATCGCCCGCATCGACCGCGCCAGGTCGTACAGGTCCCGCAGCGAGTCGAGGCCCGGGTCGGTCGTGATCGACTTGGTGGCCGCGTCCAGGACCGGGTAGAGCCGGGTCGGGTTGAGCAGCACGCCGTCGCTCTGGACCTTGTTGACCAGGGCGCCGAGGAACTGCTGCTGGCGGTCCATCCGGTCGGTGTCGCTGCCGTTGCCGATCGACTTGCGGGCCCGTACGAAACCGAGCGCCTGCTCGCCGTGGAGCGTCTGGCGCCCGGCGGGCAGCTTCAGATGGGCGTCGGCGTCGTCGATCGGCTCCTTGAGGCAGATCTCGACCCCGTCCACGGCGTCGACCATCTTCTTGAAGCCCCGGAAGTCGATCACCATGTGGTGGTCGACCCGGATGCCGGTCATCTTCTCCAGGGTGCGGATCGTGCACGCGGTGCCACCGAACTCGAAGGCCCAGTTGAACTGCGCGAACTGCTCCCTGGTCCGGGTCCCGTCGGGCTTGGCGCAGCTGGGGATCGTCGTCATCAGGTCGCGCGGGACGGACACGGCGGTCGCCGAGGACCCGCCGCCGGACAGGTGCAGCAGGATCGTGGTGTCCGAGCGCTGGCTGCCCCCGTCCTGCCCGTACTTCCCGTTCCCGGCGCCGGCCCGGGTGTCGGAGCCGATGAGCAGGATGTTCCGCGCCGCGTTGACGGCGGGGGAGGGCCGCTCCTTCTCGTACTTGAGGAGCTCGGCCGCGGCCGACGTGTCCGTGGTGATGTTGGAGTCCAGCTTGCGGTAGAACCACCACCCGACCCCGGCCGCCGCCAGTACCACGAGCGCCACGGCCAGAGCGGTCCAGCGCAGCCAGTGCCTCTTGCGTCGCGGCGGCGAGTCTGCGCTGTCCGTGCTGTCCGTCACGTCTGCGTCCGTCCTTGATGGCGTCTTCGGCGCACCGGAGGGCGTCGTCTCGCTGAAGTAGACGGTCGGTTCCGGCGCTTGGTTGTGCGGAAGGCATCGTTACCCCCCGGCCGATCATGTACCGGAGACGCCGCCGGGACCCGGGGGCTCGGCGCGTCGGTAGGCCGGACGGGTGGGAGACGGGGAGCGGGAGGAGGGACTCAGGCGGTGAGCGTGACGGTCACCCGCTCGCTCTCCACCCGCTTGGCGAGCCCCTCGGCCCCCAGCTGGTCCAGGTTGCGGCACAGGACCACCGAGCCGCCGGTGGCCAGCGGGGCGTAGAGCCCGGCGGAGAGCCCGGACCAGCCCTCGTACGGGCGCCCGGAGAGGAGCCGTCCGCCCGGTGCGAGCCCCAGCTCGGCGGCGTCCGCGCGGGCCCGCTCGACGAGCTGGGCGCCCGTCAGTTCCGTACCGTCGACGACGAGGGCGACCGCGCCGGGATCGACCGGGACGAACGGGGCGAACCGGTCGCCCTGTCCGGGCACCTCCACCGCGTAGTCCGCGTATCCGGCGGGCGGCGCGGGGAAGCGGCGGCCCAGCGGGGCGAGGGAGAGCGCGATCCGGTCTCCCGAGCACGCCAGGCCCGCCTCCAGGCCCTCCGGCCCCGCGACGACGTAATCGGCGTCGGCCGGGTCGCCGCCGAGCTCCGCGGTCACGCCGACGGACGAGCAGGCGAGCAGCCACACCGCGGTCTGCCAGTGCGCGGGCAGCAGCAGCGCGAGCCGGTCGCCGGGGGCGGCGGACAGCTCGCCCTGGAGCAGGTTGGCCGTCTTGGCCACCCAATTGGCGAAGGTGGCCACCGACAATTCCACGCGTTCACCGGTGGCGTCGTCGTAGAAAGTGACCAAGGGGCGGGCCGGGTCCGCGGCGAGCGCGGATCGCAGCAGGTCGGCGGGGGTACGGTCGCTGGCGTTCACGCGGGCAAGCGTACGCGCGGCGCCCCGCCGGGTCCGCCGTACCGGTGACCCGGTCCACCGGTCGGCCCGACGGGGCGTCAGTTTCCGTACGGATTCCCGGCGCGCGGAACGCCCGCCCGGTGTGGACGATCGCCTCATGCGTGCCAACCTCGCCTCCTCGATCGCCGTCAGCTGCGCGGCGGTGCTCGCGCTGCCGCTCACCGCCGCGACCCCGGCCGGCGCCACGGGCGCCTTCCCGGCCGCGCCCGGAGCCGCGAGCGCGGCCCGCGCCGTGCCCGCCGCCGCCGAGCCCGCGGGCTCGACGCAGTCGCTCCCGCTCGAACCCCTGGCCCCCGCGGTGGACGGCCCCCGCGACCGGGTGCTGGGCTCCGCCGCGGCGGCCGGTCAGGGCCTCGCCCGACAGGACGTCAGACCCTTCTCCCTCGTCGGCGTGGTGTGGGACGACGTCCACGCCTCCCTGCGCGGCACGGTCCAGGTCCGCACCCGGTCCACCGTCGGCGGCGTCTGGTCCGACTGGCAGTCGGTGGAGACCCACAACGACGAACACGGCGCCGACCCCGGCACCGCCGAAGGCCGCTCCCGCGCCCTGCGCGGCTCCACGGCCCCCCTGTGGGTCGGCGACTCGGACGGCGTGGAGATCCGCGTACGCCCGGAGGCGGGTGGGCCGGGGGAGGACGTACGGGAAGGGGTGACGGCGGACGGGCACGCGCCGGAGCGGGCGGTACCGGACGGGGACGCGCAAGACGGGCTCGCGCCGGACAAGCGCCTACCGGAGGCGGCCGTACCGGACGGGCACGCGCGGGACGGCCACGCGCCGGACGAGCACGGACCTGAGACGGCCGTACCCGACGGCCACGCCCCGGAGGACGCCGTACCCCAGCGGACCCGGCGGGCGCCCGCCCCGCTCCCCGCCGGCCTGCGCCTGGAGCTGGTCGACCCCGGCCCGGAGCCGCCCGTCACCGAGACCCAGGACCGCACCGTCCCGGCCGCGGGCGCCCAGGCGGTCCAGTCCGCCCAGGGAGCCCACCCGGCCCAGGCCGCCCCCGCGGCCCCGGCGGCCCCCGCCGCGCTCCCCGCCCTCACCCGAGCCGAGACCCTGGCGACCCTCCCCGGCGGGGCCGCCGCGGCGAAGCCGTTCATCGGGCCCCGGCCGCGGATCATCACCCGCAAGGGCTGGGGCGCCGACGAGCGGTTGCGCGAGAAGGGCTTCGTCTACACGAAGACGATCAAGGCGGCCTTCGTGCACCACACCGCCACCGGCAACCGCTACACCTGCCGCCAGGCCCCGTCCGTGCTGCGCAGCATCTACCGCTACCACGTGAAGAGCAGCGGCTGGCGGGACTTCGGCTACAACTTCGCCGTCGACAAGTGCGGAAACATCTACGAGGGCCGCGCCGGCGGCGTGGCGAAGCCGGTCATGGGCGCCCACACCCTCGGGTTCAACACCAACAGCATGGGCATCGCGGTGCTCGGCAGCTACGGCGGGACCACTCCGCCGGCCGCGGCGGTGACCGCCGTCGCACGGCTGACCGCGTGGAAGCTGGGGCTGTACGGGGTGAATCCGACGGCCAAGACGTATCTCACATCCGGCGGCGGAAACCTGTACAAGAAGGGCAGAAAGGTCAGGTTCAACGCCATCGCCGGTCACCGCGACGGCTTCGCGACCGAATGTCCGGGCGCGCGCCTCTACGGAAAGCTCGGCACCGCCCGGTCGGCGTCAGCGAAGTACCAGGGGAGGCGCTGATGGGGTCAGGGACTCAACCATCTGCATAAACTGACCGGTCATATCGTACGGACGGGCGAACGGAGCCTCCCCCGGCGATGAGACCGGAACCGAACAGGAAGCAGAGACGACAGGTGACAGAAGCGATCCTCCTGGTCGGCGGCAAGGGCACTCGACTCCGTCCTCTGACGGTCAACACGCCCAAGCCCATGGTCCCGGCGGCCGGCGTCCCCTTCCTGACCCACCAGCTCGCCCGCGCCCGCGCGGCGGGCGTGGAACACATCGTCCTGGCCACCTCGTACCTGGCCGAGGTCTTCGAGCCGTACTTCGGGGACGGTTCGGCCCTCGGCCTGAGCATCGAGTACGTGACCGAGACCGACCCCCTCGGTACCGGCGGCGCGATCCGCAACGCGGCCTCGCACCTGCGCTCGGGCCCGGACGCCCCCGTCCTGGTCTTCAACGGCGACATCCTCACCGGCCTGGACATCCGCGCGCTGCTCGCCACGCACGAGTCGTCCGGTGCGGACGTCTCCCTGCATCTGACGCGGGTGGAGGACCCGCGGGCGTTCGGCCTCGTGCCGACGGACGCCACCGGCCGTGTCACGGCGTTCCTGGAGAAGCCGCAGACGCCCGAGGAGATCGTGACGGACCAGATCAACGCGGGGGCGTACGTCTTCCGCCGGTCGGTCATCGACACCATCCCGACGGGCCGCCCGGTCTCCGTGGAGCGCGAGACCTTCCCCGAGCTCCTCGCCTCCGGCGCCCACCTCCAGGGCATGGTCGACTCCACGTACTGGCTCGACCTCGGCACCCCGCAGGCCTTCGTCCGCGGCTCCGCCGACCTGGTCCTGGGCCGCGCCCCGTCCCCGGCGGTCCCGGGCCGCTGCGGCGACCGGCTCGTCCTGGACACGGCCGTGGTCGCGGCCGACGCCAAGCTCACCGGCGGTACGGTCATCGGCCCCGGCGCGGTCGTCGGCGCGGGCGCCCGGATCTGCGGCTCGACGGTCCTGGCGGACGCGGTCATCGCCCCCGGCGCGGTCATCACCGACTCCCTCGTCGGCGCGGGCGCCCGCATCGGCGCCCGCACGGTCCTGACCGGCGCCGTCATCGGCGACGGCGCGGACGTGGGCCCGGACAACGAACTCCGCGACGGCGTCCGCGTCTGGTGCGAGGCCACCCTCCCCGCGGGCGCGGTCCGCTTCTCCTCGGACGAGTAGCACGCCCCGCCGGCGCCGGCGCCCCGATACGCTCGTACCCATGGCAGGCCGCTTCCCACCCCCGTCCACCCGCGTCACCGTGCGCGGCGGCCACGTCCCCGTCCCCGCGTCCGAGGACGCCCCCCTGGACCTGGGCCTCACCCTCGGCCCGCTCCGGCGAGGCCCCGCCGACCCCACCTTCCGGGTCACCCCGGACGGCTCCGTCTGGCGGGCCAGCCGCACCCCCGACGGGGCCGGCACCCTGCGGGTGCGGCTCGACTCGGGCGCGGCGAGCGCGGAGGCGTGGGGGCCCGGCGGCCCGTGGCTGCTCGACCGGCTGCCGGGGCTGCTCGGCGCCGAGGACGACCCGGCCGCCTTCGTCCCCCGCCACCGGCTCCTCGCCGCGACCCACCGGGCCCGCCGCGGCCTGCGGCTGACCCGCACCGGACTGGTGCTGGAGTCGCTGATCCCGTCGGTCCTGGAGCAGAAGGTGACGACGGACGAGGCCTACCGGTCCTGGGGCGTGCTCGTGCGGAAGTACGGCGAGCCCGCCCCGGGCCCCGCCCCGGACGGCATGTACGCGATGCCCGACGCCCGTACGTGGGCGACGATCCCGTCCTGGGAGTGGCACCGCGCGAACGTCGATCCCAAGCGCTCCGCGACCATCGTGCGCGCGGCCCGCGTGGCGCACCGCATGGAGGAGGCCGCGGCCATGGCCCCGGCGGCGGCCCGCGCCCGCCTCGAACTGATCCCCGGCATCGGCCCGTGGACCTCCGCGGAGACGATCCAGCGCAGCAACGGCGCCCCCGACGAGGTCACCACCGGCGACCTCCACCTGCCCGGCATCGTCGGCTGGGCCCTCGCGGGCGACCGCACCGCCGACGACGCGGCCATGCTGGAGCTGCTGGCCCCCTACGAGGGCCAGCGCCACCGGGCCGCCCGGCTGGTGCTGCTCAGCGGCCGGGTCCCGCCCCGCCGGGCGCCACGGATGACGCCCGGCCGCATCACGCACCTGTGAGGGCGGCGCTCAGCGCACCTCGATGAAGGCCCCGACTTGCCGTACCGGCCGCTCCTTCGGCGGCGCCGCCGGACGCCCGACGGCGACCGCGCCCATCGGGTCCCAGCCCTCCGGCAGCCCGAGCACCTCCCGTACGACGTCCCGGCAGAACATCGTCGAGGACACCCAGGCCGAGCCGAGCCGCTCCCCGGCCAGCGCGACCAGCAGGTTCTGCACGCCCGCGCCCGCCGCGACGACGAACATCTCGCGCTCGGCGGCGTCCCGGCGCGGGTCCCCGTAGTGGTGTGCGCCGTCCATGACGAGACAGGGCACGATCAGGTACGGCGCGTTCCGCAGCACGTCGCCGCGCCGCACGCGCCGGGCGATGGACTCCTCCGACTTGCCGTCGGCCCGCAGGTCCGCGATCCACGCGTCCCGCATCGCGTCGAGCAGCCGCAGCCGTGCCTCGGCCGTTTCGAGCAGGACGAAGCGCCACGGGGTGGTGTGGTGCGGGGCGGGCGCCGTGACGGCCGCGGCGACGGCCCGCCGTACCGCCCCCGGGTCGACCGGGTCGT
The DNA here is from genome assembly GCF_055560575.1 of Streptomyces sp. NPDC023157. Lineage (NCBI taxonomy): Bacteria > Bacillati > Actinomycetota > Actinomycetes > Kitasatosporales > Streptomycetaceae > Streptomyces > Streptomyces sp. NPDC023157. The sequence continues at coordinate 23,330 of NZ_JBVHIL010000017.1, read as the reverse complement.
CGGTGAACTCCCGTACGGTGCGCCGCAGCGTCACCGCCTCCCGGACGGCCTCCGAGGTGCCGAGCCGGAACATGTCGTCGGCGGCCTCCCGCACCAGCGCCCGGGCGCCCGGCTCCTCGTCGCCGGCGACGAGGTGGGGCAGCCCGCGCACGACGGCGACGGGCCGGCCGGAGGCCTTGCCCTTCACCAGGTCGCCCGCGGCGGCGAGTTCGTCGCCGGTGGCGACCACGGTCACGTTCAGCTCGTTGCCGTGGGAGTCGGTGATGCCCCGCAGGTCGTCCAGGACGCGCACCCCGGCGGCGCCGATGGCGACATCGGTGAGCCCGCCGCGCCAGGGGCGCCCGAAGGTGTCGGTGACGACGACACCCACGTCGACGCCCAGCGCCTCGCGCAGCCCGGCCCGGATCCGGCGGGCCGAGGCGTCCGGGTCCTCGGGCAGCAACAGCACGGTCCCGGCGGGGGTGTTGGAGGCGTCGACCCCGGCGGCGGCCATGACGAGCCCCTGCCGGTTCTCGACGATCCGCAGCGCCCCGCGCCGGGCGACGACCCGCACGGTCTCGGCGTCGATCGCCTCCTCGCGGTCGTCGGCGGCGATCACCCGCCCCTCGGCCTTGCTCACGATCTTCGAGGTGACGATCAGGACGTCCCCGTCGAGCAGCCCCGGCGAGACGGAGGCGATCAGCTTGGCGATGTCGTCCCCGGCCGCCACCTCGGGCAGCCCGTCGAGCGCCCACACCTCGAACCGGGGCGCGCCGCCCCCGGCACCGACGGGGAGCCCGGCACCCTCGACGGTCCCGGCAGGTCCGGCCTGCCCGGCCCCCGGAGGCGTACCGTCCGCCCCGCCCGTCACGCCCCGGCCCCGTCGCCGCCCCGGACCTCCGCGGCCAGCGCCAGCGCCTCGCGGGCCATCGCGGCCGTCGCGTCCAGGTCGGTCATCATCAGCGGCACCGCGCGGCAGCGGATGCCCGCCGCCTCGACGTCGGCGACCGTGCCCGCGTCGACCGTGTCGACGAGCCAGCCGTCGACGAGCCCGGAGCCGTAGTGGCGTGCGACGGCCGCGGCCGTGGAGTCCACGCCGACCGCCGCGAGCACCTTGTCGGCCATGCCGCGCACGGGCGCGTCGCCGACGATGGGGGAGAGGCCGACCACCGGCGCGGGCGCGGCGGCGACGGCCTCGCGGATGCCGGGGACGGCGAGGATCGTGCCGACGGACACGACCGGGTTGGACGGCGGGAAGAGGATGACGTCGGCCTCGGCGATGGCCTCCAGGACGCCGGGCGCGGGCTTCGCCTGCTCGGCACCGACCGGCACGACGGCGTGCGCGTCCACGGAGGCGCGCAGCTTCACCCAGTACTCCTGGAAGTGCACGGCCCGCCGCTCGCCGTCCACGTCGATCGCCACGTGCGTCTCGACCCGGTCGTCGGACATCGGCAGCAGCCGCACGCCGGGCCGCCAGCGGGCGCACAGCGCCTCGGTGACGGCGCTCAGCGGATAGCCGGCGCCCAGCATCTGGGTGCGGACGATGTGGGTGGCGAAGTCCCGGTCGCCGAGGCCGAACCACTCCGGCCCGACGCCGTACGCCGCCAGCTCCTCCTTCACGGCGAAGGACTCGTCCTCGCGGCCCCAGCCCTGTTCCTCGTTGATGCCACCGCCGAGGGTGTACATCACGGTGTCGAGGTCGGGGCAGACCTTGAGTCCGAAGAGATGGATGTCGTCACCGGTGTTGCCGACGACCGTGATCTCCGCGTCGGGCGCGGCCTGCTTGAGGCCGCGAAGGAAGCGGGCACCACCGATGCCACCGGCCAGAACCACAATGCGCATGCGGAGCAGTCTGTCAGGCGGGTACGACTCCCGAGGGCGCAGGGGCCGCGGGGACGGCCGGGGTGACCGGGGCGCACCGGGCGCGCAGCGACTCGTGCATCGGCATGTCGGTGAGGCCGGGGTAGTAGACGTGCAGGCTGACGGCGGGTTCGAGGGAGTCGTTGACGACCTCGTGGACGTACCCGGGCGCGAAGACCCGCTGCGCTCCGGCGCCGAGGCTCCGTCCGCCGCGTTCCGTACGCTCCGTCAGGTCGCCCTCCAGGACGGTCAGCACGCCGGAGGACGCGCCGTGGCCGTGGAGTCCGCTGCCCTGTCCGGGCAGCCAGGAGAGCAGCCAGATCTCGTAGCCGGGGCCGGTGCGGAGCCGGTGGTACCAGCGGGTGGTGGCGTCGTACTCGACGTACGGGGCCCACAGGGCGCGGTCGGCGGCGATCTCACGGGCGAGACCGGCGAACTCGGCCACGGTGGCGGGGTGCTCGCGGGCGGGCTGCAGGAGGTGCGGGACCTCAAGGATGTCGCCGGCGATCTGAAGGTCGCTGTCCATGTTCATGGGTGCGGTGGTTCCTCGGCAGAAGTGCTGGGGTGTCGCGATACGGGAGGTCACGCGGAGGTGACGGGGATGCCGCGGCGGGGAGGCCGTGGCGAGGGTGCCGGAGCGCTGCGGGGGACGCGCGCGTCAACAGCTGGGACAGCAACAGCAACAGCGCGCCTGGACAGCGCGGCGGAACCCACGGGCGTGGGTCGCGGAGGGCGCTGTGGTCGCTGGCATGCCACCAAAGTGGCGGGAGGGGCACCCGACTGTCAACTCAATGCCCGATTTAGGGCTAATGTTTCACCTCATCCGGTTACCGTGCCCGGAGAAAGGTTTGTGCAGCGCGTGACCAGGAGACATGGCGCAGCAACCGTGCCCGTAAACGCGGCGGGGGTCCCGTGATCAGACTGTGATCCGGATCGCTTCCGTGGCTGGATCGCAACAGGATCCACGCCCTGGACGTCCTTCTCCGTGGAGGCGCGGCAGTGGGCCAGGCCGGTGGTATGTGTCTCGTTTTTTGGTGATTTGAACACTTTCCGCATACGCTTGGTTCCGCAGAGTGAATACGGGGCCCAATAGCAGATCTCGGCTTGACTCGCACAGAGCACGAACTTGTAATTTCACTCGTGTCGTTCGGCCGGAATCGGTAGCGGCCACACACCACGGGGACGCAAAGACAGACGAGGGGCGCACATGACCGAGACGTTCCAGGAACTGCTGGTCGAGGACGCGGAAGAGGAACTCGGCTGGCAGGAGCGCGCGCTGTGCGCCCAGACCGACCCCGAGTCCTTCTTTCCCGAGAAGGGCGGCTCGACGCGCGAGGCCAAGAAGGTCTGCCTCGCCTGTGAGGTCCGCTCCGAGTGCCTCGAATACGCGCTGCAGAACGACGAACGCTTCGGCATCTGGGGCGGCCTGTCCGAGCGCGAGCGCCGCCGCCTCAAGAAGGCCGCCGTCTGAAACCGGCCGGAACCGGCCACCACCACGGCCGCCCCGGCGGAAGCCCGCGGAAGCCGGCGGGACCACAGCCGCATCCCACAGACAAAGACGTACACAACGAACGGTCCGCACCCTGTGCTCTGTCCACAGGCGGCGGACCGTTCTCGTGCCAGCCGTTAGTGTGGGCCTCCGTCCGAGACGCACCGCACCCACGCCCCTCGCGGGCGACCCCCGGCCGGAGGGCCCGTAGCTCGATGTCCTCAACTCCTGAGTTTCCGCGACACGTCGTCACCGCCGTGCTCGTCGCCCACGACGGCGCCCGCTGGCTGCCGGACGCCCTCGCCGGGCTGCTCGCCCAGGAGCGCCCCGTACAGAACGTCGTCGCCGCCGACACCGGCAGCGCCGACGACTCCGCGCAGCTCCTCGCCGACGCGATCGGCGCCGACCGCGTCCTCCACCTCGCCCGCCGCACCGGATTCGGCGCCGCCGTCGAGGAGGCCGCGCGCACCGCGCCTGCCCTCGGACCCGAGGAACTCCCGTACCTGAAGCGCCCCAGCGGCTGGGACCCGGTCACCAGGACCTGGCAGGACGAGGCCTACGAGCTGCCCGAACTCCCGCACGGCGAGCCCGTCCAGTGGCTCTGGCTGCTCCACGACGACTGCGCGCCCGAACCCGGCGCCCTCGCCGAACTCCTGCGCGTCGCCGACTCCGACGCGGACGCCGCCGTCATCGGCCCCAAGCTGCGAGGCTGGTACGACAGGAAGCAGCTCCTCGAAGTCGGCGTCTCCATCGCCCGCAGCGGACGCCGCTGGACCGGCCTCGACCGCCGCGAGCAGGACCAGGGCCAGCACGACCAGGTCCGCTCCGTCCTCTCCGTCTCCAGCGCCGGCATGCTCGTCCGCCGCGACGTCTACGAGGAGCTCGGAGGCTTCGACCGGCGCCTGCCCCTCATGCGCGACGACGTCGACCTGTGCTGGCGCGCCCACGCCGCCGGCCACCGCGTGCTCGTCGCCCCCGACGCCGTCCTGCGGCACGCCGAGGCCTCCGCCCGCGAACGCCGCACCGTCGACTGCGCCGGCCGCACCGCCGCCGACCCGCACCGCGTCGACAAGGCCGGCGCCGTCTACACCCTGCTGGCCAACACCCGCGGCGCCACCCTGCCGTACGTCCTCGCCCGCCTCGTCGTCGGCACCGTGCTGCGCACCCTCGGCTACCTCGTCGGCAAGGCGCCCGGCCAGGCCGTCGACGAGATCATGGGCCTGCTCGCCACCCTGCTGCGCCCCGAGAAGATCCTCGCCGCCCGCAGACGGCGCAAGAACCCCGCCGTCCCCGCGAGCGAACTCCGCCCGCTGTTCCCGGCGCCCGGCGCCACCGTCCGCGCCGCCGCCGAACAGCTCACCTCCCACTTCGGCGGCGACGACGCCGACGCCGGCTCCCGGCACGGCGCCGTCGAGTCGGGCCCGGGCGGCGACGACGCCGACTTCATGGAGGTCGAGCAGTTCGCGCGCCTGAAGAAGGTCGCCGGCAAGCCGGGACCGGTCCTCTTCGCCGTCCTGCTCCTCGTCTCCCTCGTCGCCTGCCGCGGCCTCTTCGGCGGCGGCTCCCTCGCCGGCGGCGCCCTGCTGCCCGCCCCCGACACCGTCTCCGGACTCTGGTCCCGCTACGCCGACGGCTGGCACGCCATCGGCGGCGGCGGCACCCAGAGCGCCCCGCCCTACCTCGCCGTCCTGGCCGCGCTCGCGACGCTCTTCCTCGGCTCGACCTCCTTCGCCCTGACCCTGCTGCTCGTCTGCTCGGTCCCGCTGGCCGGCTGCACCGCGTACTTCGCCTCCCGGGGCATCGTCGAGTCCCGGCTGCTCCGCGCCTGGGGCGCCGTCGCCTACGCCTTCCTGCCCGCCGCCACCGGCGCCCTCGCCGGCGGCCGGCTCGGCACCGCCGTCCTCGCGATCCTGCTCCCGCTCATCGCCCGCGCCGCCGTCGCCGCCCACGGCCTCGGCCGCAGCGAGCGCGGCAGCTGGCGCGCCACCTGGGCGTACACCTTCCTGCTCACCTTCGCCATGGCGTTCACGCCGGTCGTGTGGCCGCTCGCCGTCCTCCTCGGCCTCGGCGTGCTCGTCCTGCGCCGCGCCGACATCACCGCGTACGCCCTGCGCTTCCTCGCCGCCGTCGGCACCCCGCTGCTCGTCCTGGCCCCCTGGTCGCTCTCCCTGCTGACCAGCCCCGCCACGCTGCTCCGCGAGGCCGGCCTCGCCGTCCCCACCGGCGCGGCCTCCGCGCTCGACCTGCTCGGCACCAGCCCCGGCGGCCCCGGCACCACCGGCGGCCTCGTCCTCATCGGCCTCGTGCTCGCCGCCCTCGGCGCGCTGCTCCGCGAGGAGCGCGCCTTCGCCGTGCGCGCCGCCTGGACCGCCGCCCTCGCCGGACTCCTCTTCGCCGTCCTCACCAACGGCACCGACGGCACCCACTGGGCCGGACCCGCCACCCTCGTCTACGGCGCGGCCCTGATCGCCGCCGGCCTGATCGGCGCCGAGGGCGGCCGCACCCGCGTCGCCGCCCACGGCTTCGGCTGGCGCCAGCCCGTCGCCGCGCTCGTCGCGCTCGCCTGCGCCCTCGGCCCGGTCGTCGCCGCCGCGAGCTGGATGATCGGCGGCGCCGACGGCCCGCTCACCCGCCGCGACCCGGTCCAGGTGCCGGCCTTCGTCGCCGAGGAGAGCGGCACCCGCGACCAGGCCCGCACCCTCGTCCTCGGCGGCGGCACGCCCGGCCGCGTCGACTACACCCTGGTCCGCGGCTCCGGCGCCCGCCTCGGCGACGCCGAACTCGCCGCGTCCGCCGGCGGCGACCCGCGCCTCGACGAGCTCGTCGCCCACCTCGTCGCCGGCTCCGGCGCCGACCAGACCCAGGAGCTCAGCGGCTTCGCGATCCGCTACGTCCTCGTACGGGACGGCGCACCGCGCTCCATGAGCCGCGTCCTCGACGCCACCCCGGGCCTGTCCCGGCTCAGCCAGCTCGACGGCAGCGCCCTGTGGCGGGTCGACCGCGAGGTCGCCCGGATCACCGTCGTCCCCGGGGCCAAGGGCGCGCCCACCACCGAGAGCGCCCAGCCGGTCGCCGTCGCCGCCGGGCCCGTCGAGGCCCACACCGACCTCCCGGCCGGACCCGCCGGCCGCGTCCTGCGCGTCGCCGACCACGCCGACGCGGGCTGGACCGCCACCCTCGACGGGAAGCCGCTCACCCCGACCACCGTCGACGGCTGGGCCCAGGGCTTCGAACTCCCCGCCGAGGCGGGCCGCCTGGACCTCACCTTCGAGGAGCCGCTCACCCACACCGTGTGGATCTGGACCCAGGTGGGCCTCGCCGTCGTCCTGCTCGTGCTGGCCCTGCCCGGCCGCCGCCGCGACATCGACGACGACCTGCCCGAGGAGGAAGTCGCCATCCCCGCACAGGCGATGGAGGGCGACGGACGCCGCGCCCGCCGCCTCCGCGCGGCGGCGGAGGCCGAGGCCGCAGCCGAGGCGGAGGCCGGTACCGGTACCGAGGCCGGTACGGATGCCGGGAACCCCGGCGCCGACGCCCCCGCGTACCCGGACCACGTCCCCGCCCCCGAGGCGCCCCCCGCCCAGGTGCCCGCGCAGCAGACGTACGAGCAGCAGGCGTACGCCCAGCAGCCCGCGCCGGGCTACGAACAGCCCCGGGCCCCGTACACCGACGACCAGGGCTACTACCCGGCACCGGACCAGAGCCAGGGCCAGAGCCAGGGCCAGGGCCAGTACGCGTACCCGCAGCAGCAGTACGGCGAGCAGTACGGGGAGCAGGGCTACGACCCGTACGCGCAGCAGTACCCGCAGCAGTACGACCCCCAGCAGTACCCCCAGCAGTCCTACGGGGACCCGTACACGGACCAGTACGGGGAGCAGACGTACGACCCCTACGGCTACGGATACGACCCGAACCGGCAGGGCCAGGACCCCGAGCAACAGCAGCGTCCCGACGGGAGCAGCAACCAGTGAAGCGCACCACCCTCTCCCTGATCGCGGTCGCCACCGCCCTCGCCGCCGTCACCGGCGTCGCCTCCCTGACCGCCCCCGACGGCGCCGCGGCCCCGACCGCCCAGGCGTCCACCCGGCTGCCGGTGGAGCGCTCCAGCCTGCTCTGCCCGGCGCCCAGCCGGTCGGAGGTGGCCGAGACCACGTACACCTCGTACACCCCGCTCGGCACCGGCAAGGGCCGGACCAGCGAGACGGGCGGCGCCCCGACGGTGCGGGCCGAGCTGAAGCCGGCCGCCGTCGCCGCCGTCCCCGGCGAGGCCCCGGCCAAGAAGCCCAAGGCGGCCAAGGCCCCCGCGACCGTCACCAAGCCCGGCGCCCCCGTCACCGCCGAGGCCGACGGCGCCACCGCCCCCGCCCTGACCGGCACCGCCAACGGAACCCTCGCCCCCGGCTGGACCGTCCAGCAGACCACGGTGAACCCCGCCGGCGGCGCCCGCGGCCTGCTCGGCACCGGCTGCACCGCCCCGGACACCGACTTCTGGTTCCCGGCCGCCTCCACCGCGAAGCAGCGCCAGGACTACGTCCACCTCACCAACCCCGACGACAGCGCCGCCGTCGCCGACATCGAGCTGTACGGCCCCGAGGGCGCCCTCAAGTCCCTGATCAGCGAGGGCATCCCCGTCCCGGCGCACTCCACCGTCCCGGTGCTGCTCCCGACCCTCACCGGCGACCCGGCCCAGCAGGACCTCACGGTCCACGTGACCACCCGCAGCGGACGCGTCGGCGCCGTCATCGGCGCGGCCGACGACAAGCTGGGCAGCGACTGGCTGCCCGCCTCCGCCGACCCGGCCGCCACCGCCGTGCTGCCCGGCATCCCGGGGGACGCCACCTCCGTGCGGCTCGTGGCGTACGCGCCGGGCGACAACGACGCCGACCTGAAGATCCAGCTCGTCACCCCGACCGGCACCATCGTCCCGGCCAGCGCGTCCTCGCTGCACGTGAAGTCGGGGATGACCGCCGCCATCGACATGAAGGACCTCATGCGCGGCGAGCCCGGCTCGCTCCTGCTCACCCCGTCCGACCCGAAGAAGGCCACCCCGGTGGTGGCCGCGCTCCAGGTGGTGCGCGGCAAGGGCGAGCGGCAGGAGACCGCCTTCATCCCGTCGGCCGCCCCCGTCGAGGGCCGCGCGACCGTCGCCGACAACCGCGCCAAGGGCTCCACGCTCTCGCTGACCGCCCCCGCCGCCGGCGCCGAGGTCCGGATCACCGCCTCCGCGGGCTCGCAGGGCGGCACCCCGGTCACCAAGATGCTCACGCTCAAGGCGGGCACGACCACCACCCTCGCCCCGCCCGTCCCCGAGGGCCTCAAGGGCGCCTACGCGCTCACCGTCGAGCACGTCTCGGGCGGCCCGGTGCACGCCTCGCGCATGCTGGAACTGCCGCGCGACGGCATCCCGATGTTCACGATCCAGACCTTCAACGACGACCGCAGCAGCGTGGAGGTCCCGGTGGCCCGGCAGAACCTGTCGGTCCTGGACGACTGACCGAGGGCCGTGGCGGGGGCGTCCGGATTCCCCGTACGGGCTCCCCGGGCCCTCGGGGACGCGCGGCCACCGGACCTGGCGTCAGTCCTGCTCGTCCTGCCCGTACCGCGGGTCGACGGACTCGGGGGAGAGCCCGAGGAGGTCCGCCACCTGCTCCACGACCACCTCGTGGACCAGCAGGGCCCGCTCGTCGCGGCTCTTGGAGCGGATCTCGACCGGGCGGCGGTAGACCACGACCCGGGCGGGCTCGCCCTTCTCGGCTTCCGTCGAGCCGCCCAGCGGCACGACGGACTCGCCCGAGACCGGCGGCGGCACCTCCATGACCAGGAACTCCACGTCCGCCAGCTGCGGCCAGCGCCGCTCCAGACGCTCCACGGAGTCCAGCACCAGATCGCGGAAGGTGTCGGCCCGGCTCGCGGACAGCGGCACCTGGGGCGGGGCGACCGGCCCGCGCATGCCCCGGCCGTGCCGGTCACGGCGTCGCACACGCGGCGCGGGACGGCTCGCGCCCTCGGTGTCGTCGGCGTGGTCGGCGTCGGCAGCGTGGTCGGGGGAGTGGGTCACTGACGCAGCGTAACTCTCTCCCGTGTTCCGGGACCTTTCCTTGAGCGTTCCGTGGCACCGTCCGGCCCGCCGGCCCTGTCGGCGGCTGAGCGTTCCGGCCATGCGGGCGCTCGTTTTCCGGTGCTCCCGGGATCGGCCATCCGGCGGTGCCTGACCGAATCGGAACCCCCGAATGTCCGGATCGCGACCTGCCGCCGCGCCCGTGCGGGGCCCCTCCCGCAGGTCGGAGCGCCTGTCCGTACCGGTCACGTGGCGGACGTCACACCGCGACACGGTGGAGTGACCTGGGGGAGAGTCGTCGCGGCCCGCTCAAGAGTGCGGTACCGTCCAACGTCGTGAGCCCTGTACGTCGCTGTTCGCGCACCGCGTGCGGCCGCCCTGCCGTCGCGACACTGACGTACGTCTATGCCGACTCGACTGCGGTCCTCGGCCCGCTCGCCACCTACGCCGAGCCCCACTGCTACGACCTGTGCGCCGAGCACAGCGAACGCCTCACCGCCCCGCGCGGCTGGGAGGTCGTGCGGCTCACCGACGGCTCCGCCCCCGCCCGCCCCAGCGGCGACGACCTCGAAGCGCTCGCCAACGCCGTGCGCGAGGCGGCCCGCCCCCAGGAGCGCGCGGCCGAGGCCGGCGGCAAGGGCGGCGGACGCGGCGGCGACCCCATGGAGGTCGGCCGTCGGGGTCACCTCCGGGTGCTGCGCTCCCCCGAGAACTGATCAAGCCCCCTTCCCGGGTAGTTTGGGCGTTCCGTACGCGCGCCGCATTCCGCGCGTACGTGGTGCCGAGACTTCAGGAGGGTTGATCCGTGGCTGCTGACCTGTCGCAGATCGTGAAGGCGTACGACGTCCGCGGGGTAGTGCCGGATCAGTGGGACGAGGTGCTCGCCGAGCTCTTCGGAGCGGCCTTCGTCCAGGTGACGGACGCCGACGCGATCGTCATCGGCCACGACATGCGCCCCTCCTCGCCGGGCCTCTCCGCCGCGTTCGCCCGCGGCGCGGCCCGCCTGGGCGCGGACGTGACCCTGATCGGCCTCTGCTCCACGGACCAGCTGTACTACGCGTCCGGGGCGCTGAACCTGCCGGGCGCGATGTTCACCGCCTCGCACAACCCGGCCCAGTACAACGGCATCAAGCTGTGCCGCGCGGGCGCCGCCCCGGTCGGCCAGGACACCGGCCTCGGCGAGATCCGGGAGCTGGTGGAGCGCTGGTCGGAGCAGGGCGCCCCGGCCCCGTCCGCCACCGAGGGCACGGTGACGAACCGCGAGACCCTCACGGACTACGCGGCCCACCTCCTCTCCCTCGTCGACCTCTCCGCCATCCGGCCCCTGAAGGTCGTGGTGGACGCGGGCAACGGCATGGGCGGCCACACCGTGCCCACCGTCTTCGACGGCCTGCCGCTGGACGTCGTCCCGATGTACTTCGAGCTCGACGGCACCTTCCCGAACCACGAGGCCAACCCGCTCGACCCGAAGAACATCGTCGACCTCCAGGCCCGGGTCCGCGCCGAGGGCGCCGACCTCGGCCTCGCCTTCGACGGCGACGCCGACCGCTGCTTCGTCGTCGACGAGAACGGCGACCCGGTCTCCCCGTCGGCGATCACCGCCCTCGTCGCCGCGCGCGAACTGGCGAAGAACCCGGGCGGCACGGTCATCCACAACCTGATCACCTCCTGGTCCGTCCCGGAGGTCGTCCGCGAGAACGGCGGCACGCCCGTCCGCACCCGCGTGGGCCACTCCTTCATCAAGGAGGAGATGGCGAAGACCGGCGCCGTCTTCGGCGGCGAGCACTCCGCGCACTACTACTTCAAGGACTTCTGGAACGCGGACACGGGCATGCTCGCCGCCCTCCACGTCCTCGCGGCCCTCGGCGGCCAGGACGGCCCGCTCTCCTCCCTGGTCGCCGCCTACGACCGCTACGCGGCCTCCGGCGAGATCAACTCCACCGTCGCCGACCAGGCCGACCGCCTGGCCGCGGTGAAGGCCGCGTACGAGAAGCAGGACGGCGTCACCCTCGACGAACTCGACGGCCTGACCGTCACCGCCACCGACTGGTGGTTCAACCTCCGCGCCTCCAACACGGAACCCCTCCTCCGCCTCAACATCGAAGCCCGCGACGAACCGACGATGCGGAAGCTCCGCGAAGAGGTCCTGTCCCTGGTACGGGCCTAACCCCCACCCCGGCAGGCAGGCGGCCACCCCCGCCTGCCCACCCGGCCCCCGGCCCCCACCCCGGGCTCCGCTCGCCCCGTGGTGCCTCCGGCCTTCGCCCGCCCCGCCCGACCTCCGCCCCCCCGGGCTTCGCCCGCCGCTGAGCCTCCGCGGCCCGGGCCTTCGCCCGCCGCTGAGCCTCCGCGGCCCCCCCGTTGTGGGCATTCGTTCCGCTGGGGCGGAACGGGTGGGCACAACGGAACGGCGCCCCCTGCCGGGCCTAGGCTCCCGCCCCCGCCCCCGAACGCCGCGCATTCGCGACAACCCCCGCCCCAACAAACCCGCCTCCCCCAGTTCCCCCCCAAGCCCACCCCCGTCCCCCCACCAGACACCCCCACCCCCCACCGTGGCGGCGGCACACCCCCCACCCCCAGCGGTAGGCTGACCTGGCCCGAGACCGTCCGTACAGCCACCGCCCGAAGGGACCCGAACATGCCGCAGCTCGAAGCCGGCCTCCTGGAGATCCTGGCCTGCCCGGCCTGCCACGCCCCCCTCGCCGACCGCACGGCGGAGGAGACCCCGGAGCTCGTCTGCACCGCCGCCGACTGCGGTCTCGCGTACCCGGTCCGCGACGGCATCCCGGTCCTGCTGGTCGACGAGGCTCGCCGCCCCGCGTAACGGGGAAGACCCCGAGGGAAGACCACGCCGGCCGGACGGCCGGTCCCGCTCCGACGACCGGAGGCGAAATGCTCGACGAGTCACTCCTCGACGCACCGGAAGCCCTCGCCCTCGCAGACCGCCGCGGTCTGCTCCGCGGCGCGGCCGAGGCCGGGGCCCGGGTACGGACCGCCGCCCGGCACGCCGCCGAGGCCGGCATCGCGGAGCTCCGCCCCGAGGGCCGCCCCCGCGCCGTCCTCGTCGCGGGCCCCGGCACCGCCGCCGCGGGCGTCGCGGACCTGGTCGGCGCTCTGGCCGGCGCGGCGGCTCCGGTGATCCGCCTGGCCCCGACGGGCGTGGCTCCCGCGGCGGGCGCCCTGCGCTGGTCCCTGCCCGGCTGGTCCGGCTCGGTGGACCTGCTGCTGATCCCGACGGCGGACGGTTCCGAACCGGGTCTCGCGCTCCTCGCCGAGCAGGCGTACCGCCGCGGCATCACCGTGGTGGCCGTCGCCCCGAAGTCCTCCCCGCTGGCGGAGGCCATCGGCCGCTCCCACGGCCTCCTCGTACCGCTGGCGATGGCTCCGCACGAGATCGTCCCGGAGTACGGCGAGACGCTCGCCGCGAGCCCGGGTGCGCTGTGGGCCCTGTTCACGCCGCTCCTCGCCCTGCTGGACCGTGTCGGTCTCGTCGAGGCCCCGCCGGAGGCGCTGGAGCAGGTCGCGGACCGCCTGGACCGTACGGCGGAGCGCTGCGGCCCGGCGATCGCGACGTACGGCAACCCGGCCAAGACCCTGGCCGCCGAACTCGCCGATTCGCTGCCGCTGATCTGGACCGAGGGCGAGGCCGCGGGCCCGGCCGGGCGCCGGTTCGCCGCCGTCCTGGCGGAACTGGCCGGCCTGCCCGCCCTGGCCGCCGAGCTCCCGGAGGCCATGCCGGCGCACGGCGTGCTGCTGGCGGGGGACTACGCGGCGGGCGCAGACCCCGACGACTTCTTCCGGGACCGTGTCGACGAGCCGCAGGCCCTGCGCGCCCGGGTGGTCCTGCTCCGCGACCGCGCCACGGGCAGGGCCCAGGCGAACGAGGCCGCCCCGGCGGACGGCGCACGCCCCGAAGGCCCCGGCCCGACCGGCCTGACCGGCCGCGGCGGCTGGACCGGCCGGACCGGCAGCACCGACCCCGAGGGCCCCACCGGCCCCACCGGCCCCGAAAGCCCCGTGGACCCCGAGACCGGCGCCCTCAGCGCGGCCCCGGCCGCCCGCGAGCTCGTCCTCTCCCACGGCACGGCCATCAGCGAGGTCGAACCGGACGAGGGCACCGCGCTGGAGGCCCTCGCCGAGCTCCTCGCCGTGACGGACTTCGCCGCCGTGTACCTCTCCCTCGCCTCCGCGGGCCTGTCTCCCCGCTGAAACCGCCCCGGCCCCATGCCCCCCGACCCCTCGCACCCGCACGGCCCCCACGTCGCACGCCGCGGACCCGCCTCCGAAGGAGCGGGCCCGCGGCCCCGTGACGCCCTGACACCGCCCCGCAGCCCCCACGGCCCCCACGTCCATCCCGCACCCACCGCACTGAAAAGAGCTGGAAGCCCCATGGACCGCCTCGCCAACACCGTCCGCCCCTACGCCTGGGGTTCCACGACGGCCATCCCGGAGCTGCTCGGTACCACCCCCACCGGCGAGCCCCAGGCCGAGATGTGGATGGGCGCCCACCCCGGCGCCCCGTCCCGCACCGGCCGCGGTCCCCTGAACGAGGTCATCGCCGCCGATCCCGTACGCGAACTCGGCCCGGCGGCCGTCGAGAAGTTCGGTCCGGCCCTCCCCTTCCTGTTCAAGATCCTCGCCGCGGGCGCCCCGCTCTCCCTCCAGGTCCACCCCGACCTCGCCCAGGCGCGCGAGGGCTTCGCCGCCGAGGAGGCCGCGGGCATCCCGCTGGACGCGCCGCACCGCAACTACAAGGACGCCAACCACAAGCCCGAACTCATCTGCGCGCTCACGCCGTTCCACGGCCTGTGCGGCTTCCGCGACCCCGTCGAGGCCGCCGACACGATCGCCGCGCTCGGCGTGGACTCCCTCAAGCCGTACGTCGACCTCCTCCACGCCCACCCGGTGGAGGCCGCGCTGCGCGAGGTCCTGACGGCGCTCCTCACCGCCGACCGCGAGGAGATGGCGCACACGGTCGCCGAGACGGCCGCCGCCGCGGGGCGCCTGGGCGGCGCGCACGCCGCGTACGCCCAGATCGCCCATCACTACCCGAACGACCCCGGTGTCCTCGCGGCGATGCTGCTCAACCCGGTCACCCTCCAGCCCGGCGAGGCCCTGTTCCTCGGCGCCGGGGTGCCGCACGCGTACCTCGACGGGCTCGGCGTCGAGATCATGGCCAACTCCGACAACGTGCTGCGCTGCGGCCTCACCCCCAAGCACGTCGACGTCCCCGAACTCCTTCGGGTGGTCCGCTTCGAGCCGATGGACCCGGGCATCCTGCGCCCGGAGGCGTCCCCGGCGGGGGAGGAGGTCTACGACACCCCCATCGACGAGTTCCGCCTCTCCCGTTTCGTACGCCCCGAGGGCGCCGCCCCCGTCGGCCTCACCGCCCCCACCCCGCAGATCCTGCTCGCCACCGCGGGCCGCCCCGTCGTGGCCGGGACGCCGCTCTCGCCCGGAGAATCGGTGTTCGTACCGGCGGGCGAATCGACCGAACTGTCCGGTACGGGAACGCTCTTCCGCGCCACCGTCGTGGCCTGATGCGAGAATGACCGGCCGAACGACGGCAGTAGGGCAGCAGGGCCGCAGGCCGTAGCACCGACGAAGGGAACACGTAGACCCATGAGCGCGTCAGGCGGAACCAAGGCGATCGTGGCGGCGCTCGCCGCCAACCTCGCGATCGCCGTAGCCAAGTTCGTGGCGTTCCTCTTCAGTGGTTCGTCCTCGATGCTCGCCGAAGCCGTCCACTCGCTGGCCGACTCCGGCAACCAGGGCCTGCTCCTCCTCGGCGGCAAGCGCGCCCAGCGCGAGGCCACCCCGCAGCACCCCTTCGGCTACGGCCGCGAGCGGTACATCTACGCCTTCCTCGTCTCCATCGTGCTCTTCTCCGTCGGTGGCATGTTCGCCATCTACGAGGGCTACGAGAAGATCAAGCACCCGCACCCGATCGAGGCCTGGTACTGGCCGGTCGGTGTCCTCCTCTTCGCGATCGTCGCCGAGTCCTTCTCCTTCCGGACCGCGATCAAGGAGTCGAACCAGCTCCGCGGCAACCTGTCCTGGAAGGACTTCGTGCGCCGGGCGAAGGCCCCCGAGCTGCCCGTCGTCCTCCTGGAGGACCTCGGCGCCCTCATCGGTCTCGTGCTCGCCCTCGGCGGCGTCGGCCTGGCCCTGCTGACCGGCAACGGCGTCTGGGACGGCATCGGCACCGTCTGCATCGGTGTGCTGCTCGTCGCCATCGCGATCATCCTGGCCGCCGAGACCAAGTCGCTGCTGCTCGGCGAGTCCGCCGGCATCGAAGAGGTGCAGAAGATCGAGGCGGCGATCGTCGCCGGCGACGACGTCACCCACCTCATCCACATGCGCACGCTCCACCTCGGCCCCGAGGAGCTGCTCGTCGCGGCCAAGATCGGCGTCCAGAGCGGCGACACCGCCACCGAGGTCGCCGAGGCGATCAACGCGGCCGAGGCACGCATCCGCGCCGCCGTTCCGATCGCCCGGGTCATCTACCTGGAGCCGGACATCTACAGCGAGAGGGCGGCCACGGCCAAGAACGCCTGACGGCCCGCCGTACGCCCGCCCCACCGGGCCCGCCCTACGCACGTCATACGAGGAGGCCCCGGACCTGACGACAGGTCCGGGGCCTCCTCGCGTGCGGGGCTCGCGACAGCCTGGGCTTGCGATGCCCGGGGCTAGCGGAGGCCGGGGCTAGCGAAGGCCGTCCGGCGGCGCCCGGGGCTAGCGGATCTCGCCGAGCAGCCGCAGGATCCCCGCCTCGTCGGGCGCTTCGAGCAGCCGCTCGCGGAAGTGCGCGTCCATCAGCCTCCGGGAGAGCAGCGCGAGGATCCGCAGGTGCTCGTCCCCGGCGGCGGCCTCCGGCACCGCGATCATGAAGATCAGCCGGGCCTTCGTCCCGTCGAGCGAGCCCCACTCCACGCCCTCCGGCGACCGGGCGAAGCCGACCACCGGCGCGGTGACCGCGTCCGTCTTGGCGTGCGGGATGGCGATCTCCTCGCCGAGCCCGGTCGTGCCCTGGTCCTCCCGCGCGAACGCGGTCCTGACCAGCCCGTCGAGGTCGGCGACCTTGCCGGTACGCGCGAGCAGCCCCGCCATCTCGCGGATCGCCGCGTCCTTGTGGCCGGCATCGAGCCGTACCTTCACGGTCTCCCCGGTCAGATACCCGGACAGCACCTCACCCCCGTCACCCGGCGGTACGGGAAGGGGCGCGGCGCCCACCCCGGCCCGGGTGCCGGTGCCGGCCGCCGCCCCGGCGAGCGCGGGCTCGGCCTGAGGCACGGGCCCGCCCACGCCCACGCCGGCGCCCACGCCCGCGGCCACGGGCACACCGGCCGGCACGAGGGCGGCCCGGCCGCGCCGCTCGCGGATCTCGATGAGCGCGTTGGTGGTGAGCGCGGTGACGACCGTTCCGACCGCGACCGCGAGGAAGAACATCGGCACCCCGCCGACCGCGCCCAGCACGGCGACGATCGGACCGCCGTGCGGCACGGCGTCCGTCACCCCGGCGAGACCGGCGAGCGCACCGGCGACGGCACCGCCCAGCATGTTCGCGGGGATCACCTGCGCGGGCCGGGCGGCGGCGAACGGGATCGCGCCCTCCGAGATGCCGAAGAGCCCCATGAAGAGCGAGGCCATGCCGGTCTCCCGCTCTTGCTCGGTGTAGAGCTTGCGGCGGATCAGCGTCGCGAGGCCCTGGCCGAGCGGCATCACGGGGATGGCGGCGGCGCACATGCCCATGACGGTCTGGTTGCCGGTGGCGATGAGCCCGGCGCCGAAGAGGAACGCGGTCTTGTTGACCGGCCCGCCCATGTCGAACGCGATCATCAGACCGAGGATCGCCCCCAGCAGGATCGCGCTGGTGCCGGTCATCCCGCCGAGCCAGCTCGTCAGATGCTCGAACACCCAGGAGATGGGCTGCCCGATCACGTAGATGAAGAACAGCCCGAGCGCCGTCGTGGCGACGATCGGGATCACGATGATCGGCATGATCGGCCGGACGAGGTTCGGCACCCGGACCTTCTTGATCCACAGCACCAGATAGCCGGCGAGGAAGCCGGTCACGATGGCGCCGATGAAGCCCGCGCCCGCCTCGGAGTGGTAGAGCGAACCGTCGTTGGCGATCCAGCCGCCGATCATGCCGGGCACCAGCGCGGGCCGGTCCCCGATGGCGTACGCGATGTACCCGGACAGGATCGGCACCATCAACTTGAAGCCGATGACCCCGATGTTGTTGACGTCCATCCAGAAGGAGTCCTTCGGGATGACCAGGCCCTCGGGGGTCGCGTGGCCGCCGAGCGCGAGCGAGATCGCGATCAGCAGCCCGCCGACGACGACGAACGGGATCATGTACGAGACGCCGTTCATCAGCGCCTTGTACGCGAGACTCCGCTCCTTGCCGCCCCCGGCCCCACCACCGCCCCCGGTGCCGCCGCCCCCGCCGCTCCCGCCGCTCCCGCCCGTGCCCCCGGCGCCGCCCGCCGGGCCGGCCGCTCCGCCGCTCCCGCCGCCGCCCTGCACGGGCGCGCCGCTCACCTGCTCGATGAGCCGCTCGGGGTGGTGGATGCCCTCGGCCACCCCGACCGCGAGCACCCGCTTGCCGGCGAACCGGCTGCGGTCCACGTCCTTGTCGGCGGCGATGATGATCCCGTCGGCCTCTCTGACATCGTTGTCGGAGAGAACGTTCTCGGCCCCGATGGAGCCCTGGGTCTCCACCTTGATCTCCACCCCGAGCGCCTCGGCGGCCTGCGCCAGCTTCTCGGCCGCCATGTAGGTGTGGGCGATACCCGTCGGACACGCGGTCACCGCGAGCAGCCTCCGCTTCCGCCGCCCACCCGCCGAACCGGTCACGAGCTCTTCCTCACGTGCTTCTCCTCTTGCCCGTCCGGACGTCATCGCTCCGGATTCCCGAGCATCGTCTCCCGCCCCGAAGCGGTGTCATAAGTCCATAAGGCCCTGAATGCACGGGTCTCTGGACCCTTTGTCGAGGCCGGATCCAGCCGAATCCCGGACCGGGGTGGACTGTGGGTCACTGCGCCGATCGGTGTAGATTCGTGACCAGCCAGACGTCGCTGCTGATGGCGGTCGGGCGGTCCGAGCATGGACCGGCCGAGGGAGAGAGGGCCTCCGACGACTGCACCACGGGAGCAACCCGGGCATTCCTATGCCCGCGTGGCCATCACCGCGGTGCCAGGTGCCCACTCGAACCCTCGAACCCGAATCCACGAGGAGCAGCTCCAGTCATGACGACTGTCGCCAAGCAGGACTTCAAGGTCGCCGACCTCTCCCTGGCCACCTTCGGCCGCAAGGAGATCACCCTCGCCGAGCACGAGATGCCCGGTCTGATGTCGATCCGCCGCGAGTACGCCGAGCAGCAGCCGCTCGCCGGCGCCCGGATCACCGGCTCCCTGCACATGACCGTGCAGACCGCCGTCCTCATCGAGACCCTGGTCGCCCTCGGCGCCGAGGTCCGCTGGGCCTCCTGCAACATCTTCTCCACCCAGGACCACGCCGCCGCGGCCATCGCCGTCGGCCCGAACGGCACCCCGGAGAACCCGCAGGGCGTCCCGGTCTTCGCCTGGAAGGGCGAGACCCTGGAGGAGTACTGGTGGTGCACCGAGCAGGCCCTCACCTGGCCGAACACGCCCACCGGCGGCCCGAACATGATCCTGGACGACGGCGGTGACGCCACCCTCCTCGTCCACAAGGGCGTCGAGTTCGAGAAGGCCGGCTCCGCCCCGGACCCGTCCACCGCGGACAGCGAGGAGTACGGGTACATCCTGACCCTCCTCAACCGCACCCTGGGCGAGAGCCCGCAGAAGTGGACCCAGCTCGCCTCGGAGATCCGCGGCGTGACGGAGGAGACCACCACCGGTGTCCACCGCCTCTACGAGATGCAGCAGGCCGGCTCCCTGCTCTTCCCGGCGATCAACGTGAACGACGCCGTGACGAAGTCGAAGTTCGACAACAAGTACGGCTGCCGCCACTCCCTGATCGACGGCATCAACCGTGCCACCGACGTCCTCATCGGCGGCAAGACCGCCGTCGTCTTCGGCTACGGCGACGTCGGCAAGGGCTGCGCCGAGTCCCTCCGCGGCCAGGGCGCCCGCGTCATCGTCACCGAGATCGACCCCATCTGCGCCCTCCAGGCCGCGATGGACGGCTACCAGGTCGCGACCCTGGACGACGTCGTCGAGACGGCCGACATCTTCATCACCACGACCGGCAACAAGGACATCATCATGGCCGCCGACATGGCCAAGATGAAGCACCAGGCCATCGTCGGCAACATCGGCCACTTCGACAACGAGATCGACATGGCCGGTCTGGCCAAGATCGACGGCATCGTCAAGGACGAGGTCAAGCCGCAGGTCCACACCTGGACCTTCCCCGACGGCAAGGTCCTGATCGTGCTGTCCGAGGGCCGCCTGCTCAACCTGGGCAACGCGACCGGCCACCCCTCCTTCGTGATGTCGAACTCCTTCGCGGACCAGACCCTGGCCCAGATCGAGCTCTTCACCAAGCCGGAGGAGTACCCGACCGACGTCTACGTGCTCCCGAAGCACCTGGACGAGAAGGTCGCGCGCCTCCACTTGGCCGCCCTGGGCGTCAAGCTCACGACCCTCCGTCCGGAGCAGGCCTCGTACATCGGCGTCCAGGTCGAGGGCCCGTACAAGCCGGACCACTACCGCTACTGATGTACCGGCACCGGGCGCCCGTGCACTGACGCCCGGGCGCCCGGCACACCCGTAGAACAGCAGGCAGGCCCCCGCACCCCCGTGTCGGGGGCCTGCCTCGTCTCCACCGGCTCACCGCTCCAGGAAGCACTCCGAGGACCCATGCCCCGCGGCCGTTATTCGCTCCATGACCCGCACGATCACACCCCCCTCGGTGAAGAGCACTTCAGCTGCGCGCCCGGCCCGTCCGGCTGGCGCTACGTCTCACGGACCACCACCCCCTCCGGCGACCCCGCCGGCTCCGTCGACCTGGCCATCGACGAACTGGGCCGCCCCATCCGGCTCGAACTGCACTCCGCGGACTGGCAGGTACGCGGCGCCGCCATCGACGGCGTCACCTGGGTCCGCACCGACCCCACCGGAACCCACGCCACCGAAGGCAATGTGCGCGCCCACGCCTTCACCGGCACGTCCCCGGCGTTCCTCGTCGCGATCTCCCGGCTCCTGCGGCTCACCCCCGATTCCCCCGAGACCCGCGTCCGGCTCGTCGCCTTCACGGATCCCGTGCTCGCCCCCCTGACGGTCGACCAGTCCTGGGCCCTGCTGAAGAGTGAAGCGCACGCCACTGACAACGGCCCCCTGACCGTGGACGAGTACCAGGTCAGCACCCTCGACACGGGGGAGCGGTACACCGTCCACCTGGCCGGCGACGTAGTCCTCTCGGCCCCCGGCATCGAGCTCGAGGACCTGGACACCCCGCCGTCGGTCTTCTGACGACCTCCCGGCCTCAGGCCGGAGGCGCGAACCCGGTGGCGGGCGGGGCGGGAGGGGCAGCGGCGGGCGCCGGAGAGGCGGGCCGCGACGAGACGGGCGGGGGAGCGGGGACAGCGGCCGGAGCCGGAGCCTGGGCAGAAGCCGGAACCGCGCCCGGGGCCTGGGCAGAAGTCGGAACCGCACCCGGAGCAGGAGCCCCCGGGTACGGGCCGTACCCCGGCCCCGAGCCGTACGCCGCCCCCTCCCCCCGCGTCGTCGGCGCGAACGCCCGCCGGGCGTCCCGCGCCTGCCGCTCGGCGACGACACCGGCCAGGAACGCGGCCGCCGGCACCCCCGGCGGCGGAGGCGTCCCGGTCCGCGCCACGAGCTCGTCGGCGAGCCGCTCCGCGAGCTGCCGCCCGATCGCGGGGTCCAGCTGCGTCATCCGCGTCAGGTACTGACGTATCTCCAGCCACAGCGCGTCCGGCACGGCGGACAGGTCGAGCCCGGCGAACCGGCCGACGAGCCACGGCGGGGGCGGCGGCACCGCGGTGTTCGGCGCGGAGGCGATCCGCTCCCGGACCACCAGCGTCCCCGCGAAGACATCGCCGATCCGCCGCCCGCGCTCGGAGACCAGCGAGGCGATGCAGGCGACGATCCCGAAGGTCATCAGGATCTCCACGACCCCCATCGCCCCGCGCATCAACGCGTGCCGGAACCGGATCGGCCCGCCGTCGTCCCGCACGACCCGCAGCCCGCAGGCCAGCTTCCCCAGCGACCGCCCGTGCGACAGCGTCTCCACGGCTATCGGCGCCCCGACGAGGACCAGCAGGAAGGACACGATCGATATCGCCATCGCGGCGGCCTCGTCCAGCGATGCCGTCGCCAGCGCGAGACCCAGGCTGATCAGCAGGTACGCCACCCAGATCACGACGAGGTCGATGAGCAGGGCCAGCGCCCGGCTCGGCAGCCGTGCCGGCTGCAACCCCAGTACGACGGCATCCCCCGTCACGACCCCGCTCACGCCGCCCGCCCTTCGTCGACCTGCCGAACCCCGTCCGAACGCCAGTCTGCCAAGCTGACCCGCAGCGCGCCGCAGTAGTACGGACCGTACGCACCCAGTGCCTGGAGCAGCAGCCGATCATGGACCTCGACGTCTTCGTCACCGCACACCGAGCCGAGTGGGACCGCCTCGATCACCTCCTGCGCCGGGGCCGCCGCCTCGGCGGCGCCGAGGCCGACGAACTCGTCGCCCTCTACCAGCGCACGTCCACCCACCTCTCGCTGATCCAGACCAGCACCCCCGACCCGTTGCTCACGGCCCGGCTCACCCAGCTCGTGGCCCGTGCCCGCGCCACGGTCACCGGCACCCGCCGCGCCTCCTGGCGCGACGCGGTCACCTTCCTGACGACGGGCTTCCCGGCCGCGGTCTACCGCTCCCGCCACTGGTGGGTGCCCACGGCACTCGTCTCGACCCTGCTCGCGGCCCTCATCGGCTGGTGGATCGGCACGCACCCCGAGGTGCAGGCCGCGATCGGCGCCCCGGCCGAGCTGCGCGAGATGACCCGCCCCGGCGGACAGTACGAGACGTACTACTCCAGCCACCCGGCGGCGTCCTTCGCGGCCCAGGTCTGGACGAACAACGCCCAGGCCGCCGCCACCTGCCTGGTCCTCGGCGCGTTCCTCGGCATCCCGGTGCTCTACATCCTCTTCCTCAACATGCTGAACCTCGGCGTCGGCATAGGCCTGATGGCCGGCGCGGGCCGCCTCGACGTGTTCCTCGGCCTGGTCCTGCCGCACGGCCTCCTGGAACTGACCGCGGTCTTCGTCGCCGCCGGTACGGGCCTCCGCCTCGGCTGGACCCTGATCGACCCGGGCCCCACCACCCGCCGAGCGGCCCTCGCCCAGCAGGGCCGTGCGGCGATCGGCATGGCCATCGGCCTTGCCCTGGTCCTTTTCGTCTCGGGCCTGATCGAGGGCTTCGTGACTCCGTCCGGTCTGCCGACCTGGGCCCGTATCGCCATCGGAATCGCCGCTGAGCTGGCATTTCTCGCGTACGTCTATGTACTCGGCGGGCGAGCCGCCCGGGCCGGGGACACGGGCGACGTCGAGGAAGCGGACCGAAGCGCCGAACTGCCGACGGCCGCCTGACGCATCCCACGTCACCGATGTGCAGAGCACCCCGCTGACCTGCTAGTCTCCTCTTCGCCCGCAAAAACCGTTGACACGGCTGGCGTGGGGAGGTAGATTCAAACGGTTGCCTGGAGCTGGACAAGCTCGGGGCTGACGCGATAGACTCTGTCTCGCTCCAGTCGGAATTCTCCGACGGTGGAGCCACTCCGATTCCTTATCCGAATCACGAAGCCACCGATTAGGTCGGCGGAAATGAATCTGATAAAGTCGGAATGCGCCGGAAGGCCCCGAGAAAAACAAATCGGGACCGGAAAGCACCGAGGAAATCGGATCGGAAAGATCTGATAGAGTCGGAAACGCAAGAACGAAG
>NZ_JBVHIL010000016.1:72614-78054 GCF_055560575.1 Streptomyces sp. NPDC023157 | reverse complement strand
GACCCCTTGGTGCTCGCGCACAGCCGCGCGCTGCTGGAAGGGAGCGAGAACGCCGTCATCGTCTCCGAGGACATCTTCGAGCCGGAGCGGCTGCTCTCGAACGAGCTCGTGCGCTCCCACCTGGACTGGGACAAGCCGATCGCGTTGCTGCACATGGGCACACTCCACCACTACAAGCACGAGGAAACCCGCACGCGCAAGGACATCATGCGTGCCTACATCGACGCCCTCCCGCCCGGCTCCTATGTGGCACTCAGTCACTTCCTGGACCCGGAGGACGAGTACAGCGAGACCGCCCGAATGATGGAAGGCATGTTCCTCCACAGCATGATGGGCAGTGGCACCTTCTCGACCAGGGACGAGCTGAAGGACCTGTTCAACGGTCTGGAGATGGTCGACCCGGGGCTGGTGCGATGCACCGACTGGCGACGGGACGATCCGCAGACCGAGCACAACGCTGCCCAGCGGTGCATCGCCGGCGGCGTCGCGCGCAAGCCGTAGGCCGTAGGCCGTAAGCGGTGAGCCGTGAGCGGTGAGCGGTGAGCGGTGAGCCAAGCGGGCCCCGTCAGTTGCCAAGCGCTGAGCGCAGGCTCGGCGAGCACCCCGGACTCGCACATCGGGGATCTCCCCGATGGCGCACTCGGGCTCGGCCGACGACCATGCACCGCATGGCCACACCCACCCTGCCGGCACCGACCGGGCCGCACCCGGTCGGCACCACGTCGGCGTACCTTGAGGATGTCTCCCGCCCGGACCCGTGGGTCGCGGACGTGCCGACGCGCGAGCTGATGATCTCCATCTGGTACCCGGCCGCACGCCCGTCCGGTCCGCGCGCCCGTTACCTGACGCGGACCGAGTCGGCGCACGTCCTGGCCGGCCGGCCGGCCCGTGGCCATCGCGCCCGACGCGCTGAGTTCGGTGCGCACCAACGCCTTCCCGGACGCTCCGCTCGACCCCGGACTGCGGGAACTGCCGCTGATCGTTCTCTCGCCCGGCTTCACCCGGCCGCGTGCCACGCTCACCTCGATCGGCGAGGACCTGGCCAGCCACGGTTACGTCGCGGTCGCGATCGACCACACCTACGAGACCGCGGCCACCACCTTTCCGGACGGGCGGGTGGCCGCCTTCGCCCTGGGCCGCGGGTTTCCGCGCACCGCCGAGTTCTGGCACAAGGTGAAGACCGGGCGCGCCCGCGACGCCTCGTTCGTGCTGGACCAGCTCCTCGGCAGCGACCCACCGTGGGCAGGCGCGGCCGGGCTGGCCCCGGACCGGATCGGCATGGCCGGACACTCCGCGGGAGGCGCGGCCACCATCGCGGCGATGCTCGCAGACGAGCGCATCCGCGCGGGCAGCAACGTGGACGGCAGTACCGGCCCCCTCATCCCGCACACCGGCCTGGACCGGCCGTTCCTGTTCCTCGGCCGGGACGGCCAGTACTCTCCCGGCGACGGGCCCGCCGCTGACACCTGGGCCCGAGACTGGCCCCTAATGACCGGCTGGAGGCGCTGGCTGGTGGTGGCGGGAGCCAGGCACCCGTCCTTCACTGATGTCGGCCTGTTGGCGGACCAGCTCGGCCTGCCGCTCGGCGCGGCCACCTCGGGGCTGCGCACCATGACGATCACCCGCACCTACCTGCGTGCCTTCTTCGACCAACACCTGCGCGACACCCAGCAAACACCGTTCGACCATCTCCACGCGGACCACCCCGAGGTGCGGTCCTGCCTGCCGCCTGACCATCGGACCGACGGAGGATCGACGTAAGGCTTGATCCCGGCCTGCCAACATCGGGGGAAGAAGACGATGGTTCACGGATATCGGCCGCGCTGATGCGCGGAGGGGGGTGCGAGCCGTGGCCCGGGACCGTCCGAGCAGCGCGCCCGCGGCAGGTCGTACGTGCCGTCCATAGCCGGGCACCGAGGGGTTCCGCTGTGCGGGGGACGGCGGGATTCTGGGTGTATGAAGGCGACGGGGCGGGTCATCGGTCGGTGGGTGTGCGCGGGAGTCGGGATCTGGGTGGCGGCCGAGGTGGTGGACCGGTTACGGGTGGCTCCGGCTGCGGCGGTCGTCGAGCGGATGTCGGCGGTGGCGGTGGTCGCGGCCGTGCTCACGGCCGTCGTCGTGCTCGTCCCCGTGCCGCTGAGGCGACTGCTCGGGCGCGTCGTGGCGGCCAACCAGAGAAGGCTGGCCGAGGAGTTCGACCACGGCTCCGACGCGCGGTTCATGGCACTGATCGGCAGGCAGTTCGGCTACGTCGGGCTCGGCCTGCTGCTGTCCGTGTTCGTCACCGCCGTGGTGGGGCCGGTCGGACTGTGGGCCGGGATCGAGCTGGCTGCCGGGCTGGGTCTCGACGTCGAACTCGGGGGAGGGGCCAAGGAGGTCGTGGCCGCGGCGCTCGTGGTCGCAGCGGTGGAGCGGGTGCTGCTCCTCGTGCTCATCGTACCGGTGAAGGGCCGCACGGCCGCGGCGTTGCGCGCCCTGGCCGGCTACCTCGCCTGCCTGGGCGGCCTGGCCCTCGCCGTGGCCTGGCTGGACGGCGTGACCGCCGACGCCCCGCACTGGCTGACGCTCGCCGTCGTCGTCGCCGTCTTCCAGCTGCGCCCGGCACTGACCTTGACCCTGCCCGTGCCGGGCATCGCCTCGCTCGTCCTCGTCTGCGCCAACGCCCTGGTGCTCTGGCTGATCGCCTGGCTCACCGGTCTGGTGGACATCACGGGCTTCTGGCCGTTGGCCGGGGCGGTCGCCCTGATGTGGGTGACGGAATGGCCCATCCGCCTGCTGTCCGCGGTGGCCGAGGCCCGCAGGAACCCACCGGCACCCCTTCCGCCGCACGACCCGTTCTGGCCCGACAGCCAGATGCCGCACACGCCTCTGTACTGACTGGTCACCGGCCCGTTGCCGCGGGTCAGCCCTCGTCCCGCGGGTCAGCCCTCGTCCGCCGGGTCAGCCCTCGTCAACGCCGCGGAAGGTTCGTGAGCCATCAGCGGCGTCGGTGAACTCCGCGAGGTCCACGATGCGCCCCGCGGCTTCCGGGCACCGACTTGGCGGCGGTGACCGACGACGCCCCGTTCGCCGATCGCGTTCGCCCTGCGCCATCGCTGTGCGCTCCGTCGAAGTGGGACGGCCGATCTGCGCTGTTGACTTCCGCTCGCCGGATTGCCGACGATACGAGTCCGACTGTCGATCAACCGACGGCTGCCGCGAGCCTCGCGTCAGAGTCGTAGGCGGCCTTCTGCCCGACCGCCTTGATCGTCACGCCGGGGCAAGCCCGCGCCCGAGCGCGCCGCGCCCGGACGGCCACCGCGCCGAGGGCGTCGCCCCCGGGGAGCCCCGCCGTCGCCTCCGTATCGATCTCTCTGCGCCGATCAGGCCCCGTCTCCCCTCTCGTACCGTCCCCCCCCCCCGTGCAAGGGAGCACGCCGTGACCCGTTCCCGTTCCGAATGCCGTTCCCATTCCGCCGAGCCGCCCCGAGCTCTCGAGCGCACGGGCCCCCTCAC
The DNA here is from genome assembly GCF_055560575.1 of Streptomyces sp. NPDC023157. NCBI lineage: Bacteria > Bacillati > Actinomycetota > Actinomycetes > Kitasatosporales > Streptomycetaceae > Streptomyces > Streptomyces sp. NPDC023157. Next base: position 74,559 of record NZ_JBVHIL010000016.1, on the reverse strand, counting down.
CTTCGGGCAGCTCGCGCAGCTCGTGGAGTACGAGGAAGTGCTCGTCGGCGCCCCGGAAGCCGCGTGGACCCGGACGCTGACCCAGCGATGGGCTCTCCCCGCGGACACCGAGGTCTCCGCGGTACGCGACGCCTTGGCGCTGCTTGCCCGCCGGCACGAGATCGTCCGTACGACCTTCGAGCGGGACGACTCCGGAGACCCGGTCCAGAAGGTGTGGAAACCGGGAGCCGAGCGGATCCGGACGATCGACCCGGGAGCTCTCGCGAGCGAGGCCGGATGGACAGAGTCCTACCTGGCGTCGCTCCGGCGAGAGCCGCTTCCCGTCGGCATGGAGCCGCCGATCACCTTCGACATCCTTGCCGAGGGAGACACGGCGAAGGACGTGCTGATCGCGTTCCACCACATCGTCGCCGACTACCGGAGCATGCAGATCCTCCACCGCGAGTTCCTCAGCGCGTTGACGCTGCTGAGCCAGGGGAAGACGGATCTGGCGGTCGCGCCGCCACGGCAGCCGATCGACGAGGCGCTGATCCAGGCGGCTCGCGCCGGCCAGGAGGGCGACGGTCTCGAGCCCTGGCGGGAGGTGCTGGACGCGACGGCCCCCACCTCGTACCCGCGGTGGGACGAACGCCGCTCGGCGGGCTACACGGCCACGTTCGCATCGGAGTCGCTCCAGCACGCGGTCTCCGTCCTGTCCCAGCGGAACGGGCTGTGGCCGGCCCAGGCGTTGCTGGGCCTCTACGCCTTCGTCATCGCCCGCTACACCGGCTTGCCCTCCACGTCCCTGTGCGTCATCTCCTCCAACAGGTTCACCTATCCGACGGGCGTCCACTGCTGCGCCCTGCGTGTGCCCGTCGTCCTTCCCACGGGAGCAGTGGCTCCGGATGAGCTCATGAAGACCGTGGAGGCCGCGACACGGAATCTGCATCGGAACGCCGACCACGACGCTCGCGCTCTTCGCAGGATGCTGGACGGCCGCCAGGAGAGCACGGGATTCAACACCCGCCTGAGACTGGAGTACAACTTCTTCTCCCGACGCGGTGGGGCCATCCGTACGGGCATGCCGTACGGCACGCGATCCCCCAGCACATTCCGTCACGAACCCACGGAACCGGCCGACCCGACCCTCACCTATCTCGCGGCGCGGCCCGGCAGAGGAACGGAACCCATGGTGCTCTCTCTCGAAGCCAACGAAGCCTTTCTGCCGCTGCCGGCCGCCTCGGCCCTCTTGCGTGCCATGGAAAGCCTGGGTGCGGAACTCGCGGCGGCCGGAGACGAGGAGAAGGGTCGGGAAGAGGAAGGAACCGTCAGCTGGGCCGCGCACATGGACCTCGCGCTCAACGCGCGGCCCGCGGTGTCCGGGCTGCTCGCCTTCCGGTCCGGGTACGTCGACGCGCACCGGATCGTACGGGCCGTCAACGCCGAGCTGGGTGACGGGTGCGTGGTCGATGTGGTGGTACGTGGCCGGGGAACACCGCGCGAGCGGCTCGCGGTCCGTCTGTCAGAGTCTCCAGGGCACGAGGCGACAGCGGATCTGCTGGCGAAATTGCGTCGCCGGGCACACCGTGACCCGTCGCTGGTGATCCCGACCGAGGTAATGTGACATTTTATTGTGCGGATACCCTGCGTAACGAGAGGGAGTGTGGGCTTCGGTCCGCCGACCGGGTGGTCGAGGTCCTGGTGGCCCCCACCAGTCAATCTCTGTTTCTGGGAGTGTCAGGGTCAACTGGCCTTAATCCGCGCCGCGGTGACAGACGGTCAGCTCCGGTGTTCGTTCGGCCCTGCTCCCGGACCACTACTCCTTGACCGTCGTTGAGCAGGCCTCCTAGCGTGATGCCACGGCGATCTCGTCGTGCCATGCGAGGCAGACATGGCGCGGGGGGACCGTTCGTTGTCCGTGTTGGCAGACAAGAAGGGCTGAAAATGGCTATGACTGACGGTCGGG
>NZ_JBVHIL010000016.1:0-72516 GCF_055560575.1 Streptomyces sp. NPDC023157 | reverse complement strand
GGCGATGGTCCCGGCTTCGAGTGACAACGGTCGTGCGCGGGCGATGGTCCCGGCTTCGAGTGACAACGGTCGTGCGCGGGCGATGGTCCCGGCTTCGAGTGACAACGGTCGTGCGCGGGCGATGGTCCCGGCTTCCAGTGACAACGGCCGCGTCCGGCCGACGGCCCTGGCCTCCCGTCACAACGCTCGCTGACACCAGGCCGTTTGGGCTCCTCCCGCGGGTTCCGGGTGCACGCGTGACTCGTTCCCCGTGATGAGCGGCCCGGCTTGATCGCCGCAGAGAGAAGGGCGCTTCGTTCGCCCCTCCGTGCGACAGCGACAGAGGCCGCCCGTTCGGGCCGGCGTGAAGTGCGTACCGCGCTTCGGACGGGCGGCTGCCGTCAGGCAGCGCATATCAGCACAGTCCCACGTCAACGACGTCCGCACGCGGTCGTCCAGGTTCTCGACGACGGCGTGCGACTGGTGCTTCCGGGACACCGACACCCCTAGTGAGGAAACCGTGCCGACCAAGAGCGCGAACTTGGGCGAGGCGCTCGACGGTTGGCTCGACGCGACGACGCACGGGCTCGGCGACGTGCCCGCCGGCCTCGTCGACGATGCCGCCGCGGCGTCCGCGGACTTCATGCTCTGCGCGTTGATCAGCCGGCTGCTGCCGGCCGAAGACGGGCGGGAGCGCGATCAGGGCATGGAGGCTGCCGGTCCGGCCGTGTGGTGGACCGGAGCGGTTCACCGTGCGGAGGTGGCGGCGGAGGCGAACCTGCTGGCGGGGATCGCCGCCGACTTCGACGCGGTGCACTACCTGGCCGGTGGTCATCTCTCGGCCTTCCTGGCGCCGGCGCTGCTCGGCCGCAGGGACCTGCCCCTGGACGCGGCACTTCGGCTGCAGGCCATCGCCACGGAGTTCGCCGTCCGTGTCGGCCAGGTGATCAAGGACCGTGCACGCCTCAAGGGGCTGCACGTCACCCCCCTCGTGGGCGGATTGAGCAGTGTGTACGCGCTCGCGCTCGCCAACGGCTACTCCCCGGACCGGGTGAAGTGGTGTCTGCGGCTCTTCCTTTCGACGTTCCGGTCCGACTACGGGCTCCTGGGCAGCGACGGGCGCCTCTACCAGATGGCCCAGGCCATGCGGCAGGCCCATGCCGCCGTCGCCGAGGGGGGTGTCCACACGCGCCTCGACCTCGCCTCGGCCCGTGAGTGGTGGCGGCCCCTCACGACGCTCGGCATCCCGATCGACTCCCCGACTGAACCGAACGCAGCCCATGACCTCCCGGCCCGTCTGCCGGACGGCTGGATCTCCGGCGACAGGTTCACCGACCTGAAACCGATGCCGTGCTGTGCGTACTTCTTCTCCGTCCTCGCGGTGGTCGCCGGGCTGCGTGGCCGTGTCGCCACCGATTCCGTCCGCCGGCTGGAGGTCCACGTCCCCCGGTACGCGTTCGTCGCCCACCGTGGTGCGGGCGACGGCTCGTGGCTGGCGCCGTTCGACCTGGCCCACAACGTCGCGATCTGCTGGCTTCTGGGGCGGGACAGCTGGACCCCGCTGCCCGAGCTGACCCGTGACGAGGTCCGCGCGATGCGCGAGCTGGTCCACCTGCGCGTCACCTCCGACGACCTGCCGGTGACCGCCGTGGCCGTGACGGGGGACGGAACCGGCGCCGAAGTCACGCTGGCGGCAGGGGACTTGCCCCCGGTCGACGGTGCCGCCCGACGCCACGCTGCCCTGCGGCAGAAGTGCGACGTCGTCCGACGGCGCCTCGGACCCGCGTGGCACGCGCCGCGTGCCGACCAAGGGGCGGGCGAACTCCTGCGTGAGCTGCTGGACAGGAGCGGACAGGACGTACGGGGCCTGGCGACCGGCCTTCCCACACTGAACGGAGCATTCCAGTGACTTTTCCTCCGGTTGAGATATCCCGTCTGTACCTCCATTCCTCACCGTCCCGCGAGGCGGTCCGCCGGGAGGTGGAGTCGCTGGTGAGCGGTGACGCGCGACTCGGCGCGGTGCCTGCGGCCGGGTCCTACGGTCCCGGAGTGCTGTGCGTGGACGTGGCCGGATTCGAGGAACGGCAGGACGTGCTCGCGCGTGCGCCGCACGTCGTGCGTCGAGGTGGCCTGCACCTGCCCGTCGTCATCGACGACGAGGGCACGTCGATCGGTCCGCTCACGACGCCGGGCTTCTCGGCCTGTCTGCAATGTGCCGCGCACGTCGCGGACCGGGCGGCCCCGACCCCGGACCCCGCCGCCGTGCCGTCCCCCGCGCCCGCCGCACTCACCCCCCTCGTCGTCGCCCTCGTCTCGGCCACCGTCGCCCTCGAGGCCGGCAGGATCGTGTGCGACCCCGACCGGCTGCCCCTCTCCCTCGGCCACGTCGTCCGCGTCGAGCACGACACCGGGGCGGTGGCGATACTCGCCGTCACCCAGGTCGACGGGTGCGAGGTGTGCGGGTCCCTCATCGAGCTCGCCCTGGGGGGAGAGCTGTGAACGACGGCGTACGCCCGGCCGCCACCGACACCCTTGGCCTGCTGGAGGACCTCCTCGTCCGGCGGAGCGGGTCGATCTCCTCGCTGCAGCCCCTCGACGACTTCTACAACGACGAGCCCCGGGGGCAGGGATGGGTCGCACAGCTGCCGCCGAACGCCCACCGGCCGCAGGGGACCGCAGCCCTTCCCCGGGCCACCGGAGGCCGTGGCCGTGACCGCCTCGCCCGGCTGAAGGCGGTGATGGAGGCGGCCGAGCGCGTCAGCCTCAGTACGGTGCCGCCCGAGCGCCTGACGTACGGCACGGCCGCCGAGCTCTCCGACCGCCTCGGTCCCGAGGCCTTCCCCGAACCCTGGCGCGGGTCCCCGGTCTGGGAGCGGCCCATGCACTGGTGCCGTGCCGTCAGGATCGGCGCCGAGGAGGCCGGTTTCGTCCTGGTGCCCGCCCAGTTGGTCTACTGCCCCTACTGGGAGCCGGACCGGCAAGCCATGCTGTGGGATCCGAGCAGCAACGGCGCGGCGGCCGCGTTCTCCTACGGCGACGCGGTGGCGCGTGCCTCGCGGGAGGCCTTCGAGCGCCATGTGATCCTGCTGGCGCACTACCTCCGGCTCGGCGGTGAGGAGCTCGACTGGCTCGACCTGGCGCTGGAGCCGGGGGCGCTGCTGATGGGGCTCGAAGCCCGCACCCTCGGCCTGCGCGTCCGGGTCGCCTGCCTGGTACGCACCCCCTTCCCCGTGGTGGTCTGCGTCGTGGTCGACCCGACGAAGCGTTTTCCCGCGCTCACCACGGGAAGCGCGTGCGCGGTCACCGTCGAGCAGGCGGCGAGCTCCGCCATCAGCGAGGCCCTCCACGCCCGCAGGCAGGCACGGGACTTCCTCACGGACGTGCCGCCGGTGGAGGCGTCCGACCTCGAGACGATCGAGGAGCGGGTCGTCTACTGGGGACAGCCGGACGCGCCCGGGCGACTGGAGTACCTCTTCGGCGGCTCCAGGCCCCTCGAGGGCACGTACACGCAGGGATACCTGGACGAGGGGTACGCGGCCGACGTGACGGCCCCGCAGCTCGCCGACGCCGGTGTCAGCGTCGTGAAGGTCGTCCATCCGCGGCTGCAACCCCTCTTCTTCGCCGAGAGCGACAAGCTCCTGCTGGAGCAGGCACGCCGTTCGGCCCTGTCCACCGATCCGCACCCCTACGCCTGACAGGACACGATGACGATGGCGGACAAGGAAGCGACGGCCACCGCGCTCGACTTCCACCGCGGCACCCACGCCGATGCCGCGATGCTGGCCGACTGGCAGATGCTGCCGACCGACCAGTGGCCGGACGAGTGGTTCACGTACAACGAGAAGGTCTACCCACGCCTGGACGGCACCCCGCTGCCGGTCCCCGGTTCCCCTCCTTCCGCAGCGGGCGCCGACTGGCTCGAACGCCGGACCAGCACCCGCACCCCTCTCGACGAGATGACGCTCGCCGACCTCGCCCACGTCCTCTGGTACACGACGCACTCCCGGCCGGCCGACCAGGACGGCCCCCTCGACTGGCACCGCCCGTACCCCTCGGCCGGCGGCCGGCTGGGGTGCGAGTTCTACGTCATCGCGCAGAACGTTTCGGGACTGACCTCCGGGGTCTACAACTACCAGGTAAGACAGCATGAGTTGGTGCGCCTCCGGGCGGGACTGACACCGAAGGTCCTGCGCTTCCTCTTCGGCGACGGATGGACGGCACGCACCTGCGCCTTCGTCGTCGCGACGGTCTCGCTCGACCGGCTGGAGACCAAGTACGGCCAACGGGGCTACCGGTACGGCCTCGTGGAAGCCGGCGCGGCCGCCCAGACGCTCTGTCTCGTCGCGGCCTCGGCATCCCTGGGCACCTGCGTCATCGGCGGATTCGCCGACGTACCGATGGGCCAACTCCTCTTGTGCACACCGAACTCGGAACTCCCCGTGCTGGCCGTCGCCTTCGGCGACATCGAGGAGGGACGAGCCGATGCTCGTGACTGACCACGCGGTCGACAGCGTCCTGGGCGTGTCGCATGCCGAGCTGTCCGAGGCCATGGGGAGACGGTGGTTCCACAAGACAGGCGCCCTGAGGCCGGAGGCCACGTTCGGATGGAACGCCCTCAACAAGGCTCTGCGGTACGGGAATCTGGGCACCGACCAGGTCCGCCTGGTCGGCGGCGACGTGGCGACCGAAGAACTGTTCCACCGCGCCGTCGCGGGCGGCTCCCGGGTGTACCACCGGATCGCCCCGCAGGCCGTACACCGGGGGCTCGACAGCGGTGGCACCCTCGTCATCGACCAGCTCGACCTGGTGGACCCCTGGGCCGACCAGGTGGCGCGCGCCCTGTCGGGGGTCTTCTCGGCGCGGGTCCAGGCCAATGTCTACGCCTCGCTGCGCGGCGCGCCGGGCTTCGGCGCGCACCGTGACACCCATGACGTCTTCGTCGTCCAGGGCAGCGGGCGCAAGCACTGGACCGTGGCGCCGGGGGACGGCACCGACGAGGTGCGCCTCACCATGGAACCGGGCGACGTCCTGTATCTGCCCGAGGGCACGACCCACGACGTGGCCACGCACGCGCAAGGATCCCTGCACATCACGTTCGCCGTCCCCCGGCCGAACCTGCAAGAGCTCCTGACATGGCGGGCCGCTGATTCGGGCGGCACCTTCCTGCGCACCGCCGTCGACCCGGCCGACCCCGCGGCCGCCGCCGCGTCCGTCGCGCAGTGGGCGGGACGTGTCGTCGGCGAGGCCGACATCCGCCGCTTCCTGGAGGACGCTGTTGGCGGCGCCATGGCACCCTCCTGCACGAATCTGCCCTATGCGTGCGGGGACCCGTCCGTTCTGGAGGGGCTGTCCGCGCGGCGGTCGTTCGTCTGCGTCCTGCCCGACGGGGCCACCGACCACGCGCGGGTCCTCGCCCGGCTGACGGCGACCGACCGTACCCCTGTGAAGGAACTCCTCGCTGACGTCGCGGTGGACGACCCGGTCGCCGTCGTCGGCGATCTCATGCGGTGGGGCCTGATCGACGTGTCGGAGACGTGAGCATGCGCCGCACACGAGAAGCGGAGGCCGGTTTCGGCTGGTCCGAGCAGCGGGGTGACACCGCGGCCCTCGCGCTGGTGTTCCCGGCGGGCTTCGCTGCGGAGGGGGCCGACCGGCCGGGCCTGGCCCACTTCACGGAACACATGATCATGGCGCCGTCGGGGGGACGCGCGGAACCGTACGCGTCCCTCGAAGAGGCGGGCTGCCTCCTGGAGGCCCGGACACGAAGGGACCACATGACCGTCACGGTCAGCGGGCCTCAGGACTCCTTCCTGGACGCCGTCGGTACCGTCGTGGCCCATCTCGCCGACCTGGAGCGGCCCGACGGCACCGCCGACCGCCAGGCGGAGATCATCCGCAACGAGGTGCTGGACAAGACCCGGCTCGCGCCCCAGTCGGACACCTGGCGCTGGTGCGTGCCCACCCCCGACGGGCCGATCGGACTCGACCACGACCCGATCACCTCACCGGCGCTGTCGGGATCCGTCGGCCATGCCGGGACCTGGCGGGCATTCGCCGCGGAGCGGGTCCGCCTGGACGGGTGCGCCGTCGGGCTGGCGGCGGACCCGACCAGGGTCCGCCCCGAGGACGTGGCGTCGTTGCTCGGTCCGAGGACGTGGGGAGAGCGGGCCCCGGCCTTGGCGCCCGCGCACTTCAGGGCCGCGGGCGTGCGGCGGCACGCGCTCGTCGTCCCCGTCGTGGACGACGGTCCGTCCGGGCAGGCCGCGGCCCTCGTGGCCGGACACCTGTTCGCGGCCAGGGCCGCGACGGTCCATCGGCGGCGGCCCGCACCCGTACGGTACGGCCTGTTCGACGAGTGGTTCAGCGAGAGCGGACCGACGGCCCTGGAAGTTCCGCTGCCGGTCGGATTCGACCCGACGGCACACGAGCACGAGCTGCTGCGAAGCCTCCGCGCCGCTGTCGACCCCGGCCGGACGACACGTGCGGGTGAGCAGCTGTCCGAGCAGTGGCGTACGCGTACCGAAACGGCCTCGGCAGGCGCCCGCTCGATCGCCTGGGCCGCGTTCGCGCGACATCACGGAGACCCGTTCGTCCACGTCGACCTCGACCTCGTCGCGCGTCACCTGGAGACGATCACCGCCTGGGAGGAGCACTGATGCCCGGCCCCGCGACCCGGACGACCCGCTGGGGCGAGGGCATGGACCTGTTCCGGCGGCCCTCGCACTTCGCCGCGACCGTGCCGGTCCCCCTCGCGGGCCCCGATGACGTCCTGGCGTGGCTGTGCCTGTGCGAAAGCCTCGCCGGAGGGTTCACGAGCCCGTTGACCCGTGCGGGACGGCTCGACGGCACGCTCTTCCGCGTCAGGCTCGCGCTCCTGCCCGGTGCAGGGGAGGAAGGCGTCCTGGCCCTGACGTTCACAGCGTCCGCGCACACCGAGGCGGCCAATACCCGGGCCGTGCTCCACGCCCTGACCGCGGTCGTGCACCAGGACCCGGTCGCGATCCCTCCATGGCGGAGCGCGGCACGACGCCTCGCCACCCGCCTGGCCACCACCGACCCCATGCCGCCGTACTCGCCTTGGCGGCGTCACCCGTACGACGCGCACCTGGACGACCCGGTGGCCTGGGCCACCCGCACCCCGCCGCCCCAGTCCCACCGGCAACGGCTCGCGGTGCTCCTGCGGGCACTGTCGGAGCACGGCGCGGGCACGGAAGGACACGCATGCTGACACCCCCCTCCGCCCCCGAGAAGGCGACGGACCGCGTCCGCCTCCTCCGCCGCGTCAGTACGGTCTCCAGCCTTGAGGACGGCGCCTTCACCGTCGTCCTCCCGGTCCTCGCGCAGAAGTCGGCCGGCAGCATGGGCGTGGCGGCCGTCTTCATCGCCGTGACCGCTCCCTGGGCCCTGGCATCGCTGCCCCTCGGCTACCTCGCGGACCACCTGTCGCGGACACGGCTCGCGAAGGCGGCCGCGCTCGGACGCCTCGGCTTCGCCGCGCTCCTCGCGACCCTGCCCCTCTGGGGCGGCTACGACCAGTGGCTGTTCACCGCCGTGGCATTCGGCCTGGGCACCTGCGGCGTGGCCTCGGAGATCGCGCGTCAGTCCCTCGTACCGCAACTCGTCGCCCAACCCGAGGACCTGGTCGCGGCCAACGTGGAGATCGCGAAGGTCTCCCAGCTCTACGGGGCGTTCGTCGGGCCCCTGCTGGCCGGGACGCTCCTGTCCTGGAACCAGTCGCTGACCACGACGGTCCTGGCCGTCCTCGCCGTTCTCACCCTCCTGTTCACCCTGCGGCTGCCACCCGTCCCGCCCCTGCGGGACGAGCCCATGCGGCCGCGGACCATGGTCGGAGACAGCCTCGGCGGATTCCGGTACATCTGGCGCACCCGCACCCTGCTGGCCCTCGCCGCGTCGAGTTGCCTCGTCTCCGTCATCTGGTACGTCTGGGAGACCTCCTTCACGGCCTACGCCCTCGCCGACGACGGCCTCGCGGCCTCCGACCTCGCCTACTCGCTGCTGCTCCTGTCCGGGGCAGCCGGCGGGTTCGTCGGCGCCCGGCTGGTCCAGCGGATGCTGCGCGCGTTCCCCCTGAGCACCGCGCTGTCACTGAGCCTGGTCGGCTGGACCGTGTGGTTCGCCGTGCCGGCCTTCACGTCGAACTGGTTCGCCGTGGCCGGGAGCCTGCTCGTCGGCGGCTGCAGCGGCCTTCTGTGGAACACCATCTCGATCTCCGTACGGCAGCTGGTGACGTCCGTCGAGATCCTCGGCAGGACCACGGCCGCCTACCGCGTCATCACCAGGACCGGCCGCGTCATCGGAGCCGCGCTCGCCGCCCTCCTCATGGCGCACATGCCGTGGCAGCACATCCTGGCCGCGTGCGCGGGCGCCATCGCCCTGACAGCCCTCGGCCTCCACCTCCTGTACCGCGACGGCACCGCGAACGGTGCGGAGCCGCTGACGAAGGAGCAGGGATGACGACACCCGCGTCCGTTCGTGGACCGCGGCCACCGGCCAGGGACTGGACACCCCGCGCGACCCTGGTGCTGCACACCCAGGACGAGGGCATCGAGGTGCTGCGCCCCGAGCACCTCGCAGAGCGCCTTCCGCACGTGAGGGAGCGGCTTCGCCGGTCCGCGGGCGACGACCGAAGCGTCTGCCTCGTGCCCGACCCGCGACAGCCGTTCGCGCACTACCTGACGGAGCTCCTCGCGGCACTCGCGATGCCGCACCCGGTGGCCCTGCTCCACGCCGGAAGCCACGCCTCGCCACTCGCCGAGCTGGCCGGGCACGGAATCCGGGCCTGCACCCTCCGCACAGCCGCCGGCCACGAGCCCCTCCCCGCCGCCCCCGCGCCCCTGCCCGACCAGGCCCTCCTGCTGAGGACGGGCGGCTCCAGCGGCCGGTCCCGCTTCGCGGTCAACACCAGCATGCGCCGCGCGCTCGTACGCGACCGCAGACTGAGCCTCGCGCGCGCTGTCGGCCTGCGCGACGGGGCACGGGTCCTGCTCGCCGGCCCGGTCGGCCACGCCGCCCACCTGAGCATGCTCCTGGACACGGTGAACCACGAGGCCGAGGTGCATCTGTACGAGAGCCCCGACCCGGCGCGGGTCCTGCCCGACATCCGCCGCCACGGCATCCAGTGGCTCACCGCCACCCCCCTGCACCTGCGCATCATGATGCGCCAGATGCGAGACGCCCGCGGCACGGCGGAGCTCGAAAAGCTCGTCCACATGAGCGCGGCCTGCGGCGAACCGGTCAAGAGGTTCTGGCACTCCGTCCTCGGCCCCGAGAACGTCTACGAGGTGTTCGGCTCCTCCGAGGGCATCGGCACCACGATCGCCCGAGGCGACGAATGGGAACGCCGTCCCGGCACCGTCGGCAGGGGCTTCTACACCTCCGTGGCCGTCCTCGACCCCGCGGGCCGCCCCGTACCGGCAGGTGAGCCGGGCGACGTCTACTTCGCCTACGGCGCTCCGGCGCGCCCTCTCCACGTCGGCCACGGGGACCACGTCCGGTGGACGGGCAACGGGCTGGTCGGCATCGGCGACCGCGGCTTCCTCGACGACGACGGCTTCCTCCACCTGGAGACCAGACCGCAGCTCCGCATCACGGTCGGCGGCACCACGGTCGTGGCCACGGACGTCGAGGACGCACTCCTCGCGCTCCCGTGGGTCCACGACGCGGCAGCGGCCGGCATCGCCAACCAGGTGACGGGACAACGCGTGATCGGCTTCGTCGTGCTCGACGCCCACGCCCCGGCCACCTGGGCGGCCGAACTCGCCACGGAACTGCGCCAGAACCTCCCGGCGGCAGCCGTACCCCGCCACGTGTTCGCCGTCGACGCCGTCCCCCGGGCCCCGTCCGGCAAGGTCGACCGCGCCGCGATCGCAGCCCTGGCCGACGCACACTCCAAGAAGGAGACAGAATGACGCACACGCTCCTCGACAACCCGAACTTCACCGGCATCCGGCGCCGCACGCCCGACGGCCGACACGTGGTGGCCGTGTCCCTCCGGTCCTACATGTCCGTCCCCGAGATCAGAGCCGCGCTGGCGGAGCTTCTCGGCGACCAGGCGGGCGAGATCGACTTCGCCGTACTGCACGCAGGGGAGGAGGTGACCGCCGACGCGGTCAGCGACACCACGCTGCTCACCGGGAACTTCCACGCCATGCACGCCCCAGGGAGCGTCGTGGAGACCGAGCTCGCGGAGCGGATCACGCTGATGATGACCGAGGACGCGGTCGTGAGCATGTCCGACAGCATCGGCGACCTGGGAGGGGACTCCCTCATGTGCCTGGAGCTCAGCGAGGCACTCATCAGCATGTGGGGAGTGGAGATCGACCCGGTGGAGATCTTCCGCATGAACTCCCTGAAGGAACTGGCCGACGACATCGAGGCCAGGCGGTGACGTCCCGGTCGCTGGACCTCCTGGCCGGCGCCGCACCCGACGCACCGGCCCTCCTCGAGAAGGCCCGCGTGGTGACGCGCGGGCAGGCGCGCACGATGACCGAGGAGACGGCCCGCTTCCTCGGCGACGACCGCAAGAAACTCGTGATGGTCGAGAACCCCCGCTCGCTACCGGGAGCCCTGGCCTGCCTGGCCGCGCTGCGCGCGGGACACGCGGTGCTGCCGGTCGAGGCCCTCACCCCCGACGACGCCCGGACCTACATCGACAGGCTGCGCCCCGACGTGCTGGTCGGGCCCACGTGCACAGCCACAGCGGACACCCCGGCCGGATACGGCCGCCCCGAGACCGCCCCGCACATCGGGACGGTCCGCCGCGCACCCGGCAGTCAAACCAGCGCACTCGCAGAGGAGTTGGCCCTAGTACTGCGCACCTCCGGATCCACCTCCCACGGCAGGCTCGTACGCCTCTCGTACGACAACCTCGCGAGCAACGCCGCAAGCATCGGCACGGCGACGAGCATCCGACCCACCGACGTCGCGGCGACATCGCTGCGCATGGACCACAGCTTCGGACTGTCCCTGTTCACCTCCCACCTGGCCGCCGGCGCCGCCGTGGGACTGCTCACCGCCACGCCCAGCTCCGACCGCTTCTGGGCAGAGGCCAGGATCCTCGGCGCGACCTGCGCGGGCCTGGTCCCCTCCACGGCCCGGTTCATCCTGCGCAGCCACGAGTCCGCCGCGAAGCTGGCGACCCTCAGATCCCTCCTGGTCGCCGGAGGGCCGGCGAGCCCCGACGAACTGCGCCGGCTGCGAGAACACGCCCGGTCGGTGTACTACATGTACGGGCAGACCGAAGCGACGGCACGCATGACCTGTCTGGACCCGGCCGCCGCCGCCGACCACGAGGGCAGCGTCGGGACCCCCGTGCCGGGCGGACACATCGAGATCCGCGGCCACGACGGAACCCCGCTCCCCGAAGGGCGCCTCGGCGAGGTCTACTACCGGGGACCGAACGTCATGCTGGGATACGCCGGTTCGCGCGCCGACCTGGCCCTGCCGGACGTCACCGGCGACACCCTGCGGACCGGCGACCTCGGCCGCGCCAGGGGCGGCATGCTGTACCTCGAAGGCCGTGTCGACCGCCAGGTCAAGGTACTCGGGCAGCGGGTGAACCTCGACGCCGTCGAGGCGACGGCGACGGCGACGCTCGGCGGAACGGCCACAGCCGCCGTGCACACCGCGCCCGACGAGGTCTCCCTCTACGTGGAGGGAGACCCGGAGCACATGGAGTGCCTCCGCGCAGCGGACCTCGCCTACCTGGGAGTCCCGCGAGGATCCCTGAGACTGCGCACCACGCCACGGCTCCCGAGAACACCCTCGGGAAAGATCAGATACGCGGCCGTAGGCCGTCACGGCACCGCCTAGAAAGCAGCGGGTATCGTGACCCTGCCCCGACACGCAGCGAAAGGCGCATCGGCCATGAGCCTGTCCGAACCCGCGGCACGGATCCGCTCGTTGCTGGAAAGGTGGGTCGCACGCAGGACGCTCCTCGGAGCCCAGGTCTTCCACCGGCACGACGGCGACGTGACCGACATCGCGGTGGGAGAGGCCGCTCCCGGAGTCGCGGCCACCCCCGATGTCGTCGGCCGTGTCTACTGCGCCAACAAGTCCGTCCTGGCCGTCACGGCCGGAGTCGCCTCGCAGGAGGGGCTGCTCGACCTGAAGGACCCGATGGCGCGCTTCTTCGACAACTGCGCCCCCTCCATGGCCACGGTGACGGTCGCCGACCTCCTCGGGCACACCTCCGGTCTCCCCACCGCACTCCACAAGAGCACCGGTTCCCTGGAGGAGCGGGCCCGCCGCATCGTGGCCTCCGGCTCGCGCCAGCCGGGCCCCGCCCGCTACAACACACAGAGCGCCGCGGCCGTACTCGGGTCGGTCCTCGAGCGCCTGTACGGGCTCCCGCTCGCGGACGTCGTCGACGAGAAGGTGGCCCGCCCCCTGGCGCTGCGCGACCTGGCGCTCGTCCCGCGCCCGCACCAGCAGTACGTCCCGCTGCACCGCCGGGACGGCACCATGCGCTTCGTCCCGGTCGCCGACGAGGACATGGGTCTCCACCCCGCGAACCCGGGGCAGGCGGGCGTCTCCACGGCATCCGACATCGGCCGTCTCCACGCGGACCTCGTGGACTCCCTGCGTGGCGGAGGCAAGCTCCTCGACCGCCCGACGGCCGCGGCGCTGTGCGCGGTGAACGCGACGGTGCAGCTGCACGACCTCGGCGCCCGCAGCTGGGGCCTCGGCGTCCAACGCGACCTGCACCAGGGCATCCTCGGTGAAGGCTGGAGCCCCGAGACCTTCGGCCACATCGGCACCACCCCCCGCCGCATCGTCACCCTCCACGCCGCCGACCCGGCCTCCGGCCGCGTGATGGCTCTGCGACTGTTCAGCGTCGCGGAGACCAACGACCGCTGCGTCCAGGAGCTCACCAGAATCGCGTGACAGCCGCCCCGCCAGGCAAGCCCACCTCCGGGATGCGCGAAGCCCAGGGCTGGGGGCGGGGTGCCGGGGCGATGGGGGCGGCTTCCCGTGGTGGCTGAGGCTGGTCACCGTGATCGTCACCGGGCTGCTGACGGAGGGCGTGAATCAGTTGGCGCGCCGCCGCCTGGGAGTATCGGGGTGAGCGCCTGAGTGCCGAGGCCCCCGGCTTCAGCCGGGGCCCTCGGCTGCCGGGCCGGGTGGCGTGGCCCGGCAGCGCTGCCACGCCTGCCGTCGGCCGGGCGCATGGCCTGCCCCGTCGGGGCCGTGCCGCCCGACCGTCTCGCCGCAGCGTCGCACGGGGCACTCCGCCTTCCCCCTACGTCAGATCCTCCCTACCCCCGAATCGAGGGAGGAGCCGGCGCCTTGGAGGCGGCGGCGCCGGGTCAGTAGACGCGGAGGCAGTTCAGGAGAGCTGTCGTACCGATCTCGCGGTCGCACGCCCAGACCCGTATGTTCTTCTTGTAGTTGAAGCTCCACGAGTCGAAGGTGTTGACCCTGCTCGCGTAACGGTTCTTGTGCGTCCACGCGCCGTTCGCCCACGTGTCGAACTCGAGGGCCAGCACAGCTTCGAGCTTGTTGTTCGGGATCGCGTCGCGGGCGCCGGCGTAGGAGAAGCTGCCCGCGTAGTAGGTGTAACCGCCGGCCGTTCCCGCCGCGTGCCACTCGTACCCGCCGCTCACCTCCGCGTTCTTGCTGGAGCTCAGCCCGTACAGGTTGACACTCGTCGCGCTGGCGGGGCCCGCCAGTGCGACGACCAGCGCGGATGTCAGCGCCGCGGATCCGAGAACCGTGCGCTTGAGAACAGGTCGCATGTCTTACTCCTCATGAGTCGGGGCCGGCGCAGGAAGGCCGAATCAGGTCCATGTGCAGCGGCGAGGTGTGGGCTCTGGCGCCCTTCTCCCTGCCTCGCCGCCACAACGATCCTCACGGCTGCCGCTGCCGACGGCCACGCCTTTCGGTCTCGACCGAAGCGCCTGACGCAAAAGGATCTGGGCTTGTTCCGATCAAGGGAGCAAGGTCAGTTCTCGGCCGGTTGAGCGAGAAGGAGGAGTGACGTGTCGATGCTTCGCATCCACCTCAGCCAGGAGGATCTGGCCAGGACCCGTGTGATGGACACGTGGGGGCCCCTGGGGGAGACGCTCCTCAGTCTCACGACCCTGCAGCAGGTCAAGGGCCCCACGGTGCTGGGCGGTTGGCGTCAACAGGTGCGGCAGACGTTGGGCCCGGTCCTCCACCCGGCTGCGACGCTGTTCCAGAGTGCCTTCCTGGACCTGTTCACGTCGACCGGGCCGACCGCGTCGTGGGAGGAGGGTCTGGAGGCGTTGCGCGGCGTTCGCCCGGACCTGATGCGCGAGGAGCTCATCGGGGCAGGCGAGTTACGTGAGCTGATGACGGGGAGCACCGAACGGTGGACGGGGCTGGCATGGGGAGATCCCGCATACGACCGCGCCGACCGGCGGGCGCTGGTGGACTTCCTGGACGGATATCACCGGGTGGCGGTGGCTCCTTACTGGTCGCGGATCCGGGCCCGGCTGCAGCAGGAACAAGCCGGCCATGCCCGGGCCTTCGCCGAGAAGGGGGTGGAGGCGCTGCTGGCCGGGCTGCCGCCCGGGTTCCGCTGGCGCCCACCGGTACTGGAGATCGGGCGCGGCGCACAGGTCAAGGACCTCCGTCTCGACGGACGCGGGCTGATGCTGGTGCCTTCGGCGTTCTACGAGACCCGGCCGAACGTCTTCCTCAGCCCCGTCGACAGCCGGCAACCCGCGGTGCTGTTCGTTCCCGTCCTGCGTACCGTCGGTGATGTCGCCGGTGTGCTGACCACCGCACCGGGCGGGACCCTGAAGGCCTTGAAGGCGCTGCTCGGCCGGACCAGGGCCCACGCTCTGGACGCCATCGGGGTGAGCGCCTGCACGACGAGTGAGCTCGCTCAGCGCCTGGGGATATCCCTGGCCAGCGCCAGCGAACACGCCACTGTGCTGCGACAAGCCAATCTGATCGCCACCACCCGGCACGGCAGCGCCGTCCACCACGCCCTCACACCCCTGGGGTCCAGCCTCCTCAACGGCACACCCTCCTCCTGAACCGCAGAGTCGCGCAGTCGGCCGGCCGGGCGCGCCGGCGCCCGCTAGGGGCGGCCGGCGGTGATGACGTAGTAGTCGAGGAAACCCTTCTCCCAGGCGTGGAGGAAGTTCCTCGGCCAGGTGCCCGGTTTCCACTGGGCGGACAACCAGTGGTCCCAGCCCGGCCAGACCGAGGGGCCGATGGACTCGCAGCGGACGTCGACCATGCCCGACCAGGCCAGAGCGTCGGTGAGTTCGGACGGTGTACGGGCGATGTCCAGCCCGTCCGCGAAGGTGTCGAGCAGCTCGGCCAGCCGAGGCGCGCCGACGGGGTCCGGGGTGAAGAAGCTGGTGATGGCGGTCCGCCCTCCGGGCCGCAGCACCCGGGCGGTCTCCGCGGCGAAGAGTGCCAGGTCGTCGAAGTGCTGGGCGGCCTCCACGCTGTAGACGCAGTCGAACTCGGCGTCCCCGAACGGCATCCGCTCGGCCGCCCCGCGCGCCAGCCGCAGCCGCTCGACCCCGCCCACGTCCAGCAGATCCGCGTTCGCCCGCCGCGCGCGGTCCAGCTGCTGGGGGTGGATGTCCATGCCGGTGACCTGGGCGGGACCGTACTCCGCCAACGCCAGCGCGCAGCCGACACCCAGCCCGCACCCGACCTCCAACAGCCGGGCACCGCCGAGGGGCCCCGCGGAGTCGAGCACCTGCCGGTACAGGTCCTGCTGGCTGCGGATCCTGTCCTCCACGGTCGGCGGACGGTCCAGGTCCTCGGGCTGCCAGTAGCCGAAGTTGATGAACCCACCCGCGAAGACGGGCACCGCACTGAGGTCGGCGGGGCCGTACGTCTCGTGTACAGCGGCCCGCATCCCGTGGGGCCGGTCGGCTTGAGTCATGAGCACACCTCCGTGCTCAGTGTGTTCAAAGGGTGACGTTCTGTCGATGTGGTGCGTCGGTGCGTCGGTGTCGGAGAGCGGAGGGGGTCCCCGGCGGTGTGGCTGCCGCCGGTCGACGGCGTCGTGCGAGATGGCCCTGGGATGTCCCCGCCTGTCCCGTCCAACGGCATTGTCGGAACGTATGAAGAGGAGCTCACGCAAAGGCGGGCACAGCCTCCGTCGGGTGGAGGGGCGGCCACAGCATCTGGGAAAGCGGTCGCGCTCCCGACAGGTGCGTCGTAGCGTGCGCGCGTGAACGTTGAAGATCCAAAGGAATTGGTCCGGC
The DNA here is from genome assembly GCF_055560575.1 of Streptomyces sp. NPDC023157. NCBI lineage: Bacteria > Bacillati > Actinomycetota > Actinomycetes > Kitasatosporales > Streptomycetaceae > Streptomyces > Streptomyces sp. NPDC023157. Next base: position 56,317 of record NZ_JBVHIL010000016.1, on the reverse strand, counting down.
GCGGGTATGACGTGCTGTCGGAGCACTACGAGCAGGCATTGGGCAGCGAGACGACATACGGTTCGTGGATCGAGGAGTTGCTGGGTCGGCTCCCTGAGACAGGCACCGTCCTGGACATCGGGTGCGGCACCGGGGTACCCGTAGCCCGGTCCCTGGCCTCGGCGGGTCACCGCGTGACGGGCATCGACATCAGTGAGGTCCAGATCCGCAGGGCCCGGGAGCTTGTGCCGGGCGCCGACTTCATCCGGGCTGATGCCACGACCTTGGAGTTCCCCCAGGGCAGCTTCGACGCCGTCGTCTGCCTGTATGCCCTGATCCATGTTCCGGTGGAGGAACAGCCCGCCCTCTTGGAGCGGATCGCTTCCTGGCTGCGGCCGGGAGGCTGGTTCTTGAGCACCACCGGGCATCGGGCTTGGACCGGGACCGATGAGAACTGGCTCGGCGGCGGGGCCGCCATGTGGTGGAGCCACGCCGACGCCGGTACGAACCGCGCATGGCTCGTGCAAGCCGGCTTCGACGTGGCCCACGAGGAGTTCGTGCCCAAGGGCGACAGTGGCCACGTCCTGTTCTGGGCTCGGCGCGCTGAGGCGTGACAGGGAGGAAGGCTTCATGGATGTGGTCCCGGCTGTACCAGCGGATCCGTGAGGGCGGCATCGACGCCACTACCTGTGGGGGATCGCTCCTGACAGACTCGCCTACTTCCGCGTAACTGGGCCTGTCCTGGGGCGTGGACCGTATCGAGCTGGCCGACGTCCAGTTCTACGGCTGGGGTCTCCTCAACCGTGCTGCTCTGATGCCCACGCGCCCCGACTCGCCCGGGTCCGGGAGGCGGTCGACCGGTGGCGTGCCCGACTGGCCCACGAGCCCGCTGACGGCAGGCGACGAACCGCTGACCGCGCTCGTCTGGGTCGTCCCCGACTACTTCGACGGCGTCGCCAAGCCGTGTGTAGGCGGGGGGCGCAGTCTCCCTCACCGTCACCCCGGACGGGACCGCCCTTCCCTGTCCTGCCGCGGGAATCCTGCCGGATCTCGACCCGCCCAACGTCCGCGACTACGCGCTGGCCTGGATCCGGGACCACGCCGCAGCCTGCACCCGCTGTCGCGGAACCGGGTGGATGACCGAGGCCTGCCGCACCTGCTCCCGCCGCGCCGAGGATTTCGGGGGCTGCCGCTGCCAGGCATACGCACTCACCGGGGACGCCACCCGTACGGACCCCGCCTGTCGGCTGCCCCCGGACCACGGGCTGGTCCGCGGACTCACCGAGGACGCAGGCACCAGTCCCGCCGCCGACACGTTCCGACCACGAGGACGGCAGAGACGAGCTACCTGAGGAGCCCGCGCGCGACTGGTCACGTTGCCGTTCGGCCCTGCGGTGCCCGGCTTCGACGTGGCCCGCGTCACGGGACCCCTTCGCCTGCTGGAGCCGTGGGCCATACGCGGGGCAGTGCGAAGGGGATGTGTCCCGTCGCGAGGCCGGTGGTGTCGAGGAGGCGGCCCATGCGCTTGCGGGAGCGGAGGAAGACGGTGCGGTCGCTCACCTTCAGCTGGGGAAAGCGCTCGGCGAGCTGCGCCTCGAAGGGGTCGATGGCGTGCAGGCCGCGGAGCCAGAGCATCACGAGGAGGTTGTCGGAGCCACTGACGGAGACGGCGAGGCGGACTTCCTCCATCCGGGCCAGCGCGCTGCCCGTGGCCGCGAGGTGGCTGTGGGGGACCGCGGTGCGGTAGAGCACCACCGTCGAGAGTCCCGCGAGGGGATGGGCCAGGTCGCAGCGGAAGGTGATGTCGCCGTCGCTGATCATCCGCTGGAGCCGACGGCGGGCGGTGTGTTCACTCATCCCTGCCTGCACCCCGAGCTCGGTGTAGCCGAGGCGTCCGTCGACGCCGAGGGCCGCGAGCAGGGCCTGGTCCTCCGGCGCCGGCGGGTGGTGCATGCGGGCGCTGTAGACGGTCGAGCGCGCGGTGCGCGGCGCGGAGAGTTCCGCGTGTCCGGCGGGTTCCATGGCCCGCATCCGCCAGTCCCCGCCTTCGCCGTACAGCGTGATCCCGAGCCGGGTCCGGGTGGACCGGACGCCCTTCAGACCGCCGATCAGGCCGTGTACGGAGCGGCCGAGGGACGGCAGGTCGGCGGCGGCGACGGACGCCAGGAGGTCGAAGTCGCCGGCGGTCTCGTCGACGCTGAAGACCCAGGGCATGTCGGCCAGGGCACGGCTGATTCCTTCGAGGGACCGCGGCCGGCACCGCACCTCGACGTAGGCGACGGTGGCCGATTTCGCCGCGTCGTACGCGGTGACCCAGGCCAGACCGTTCAGGCGCAGCCGTTCCCAGCGCCGGGCCACCGTCGTCGCGTCCACTCCGAGCGCCCGGCCGATCTGCGACCACGGTGCCCGGGGGGCCGCCTGCAGGGCGTCGACGAGCGCGAGGTCCAGTTCGGAGAAGCGTACGTCCGCACAGGTGTCGCGGGAATCGGGTGTCACGGCGCCCTCTCTGATGCTTTCCTGCAATTCTCCGGCGATTCCGGTTACAGGCCGGATCGTAGGGGCACTTCCGGCCGATGCCCAGTTTCGGCCACGGTGATGAGGAGTGCCTCGTGTCTGCTCCGTCCCCGCAGTCCGCCCGGAGAACCGTCCGGATCACGATTGTCCTGTTGTTCGCTGCCTGGCTGGTCGACTACGCCGACCGGCTCGTCATCAATCTGGTCCTGCCCTCCCTCGGAGCCGAGTTCGACCTCAGCCGGGGCCAGCAGGGCCTGGTCGTCTCCGCGTTCTTCCTCGCCTACGCCCTCGCCCAGATACCCGGCGGGATGCTCGCCGACCGGTACGGCGCGCGGCGCGTCACGCTCTGGGCCCTGCTCGCGTGGTCCGTCTTCACCGCGCTGACCGGCTTCGCCTGGTCGTTCGCTGTCCTGCTCCTGCTGCGGTTCGCGTTCGGCGCCGCCGAGGGTGTCTTCCCACCCGCTTCCCTGAAGGTCCTCGTCGAGCGGACCACGCCGGACGAGCGCATGGCCGCCAATGGTCTGATCATGAGCTCCAACGCTGTCGCCGGCGTTCTCACCCCGCTTCTCGTCGCTCCCCTGATCGCAGCCTTCGGCTGGCGGTCGGCGTTCTTCTCGACGGCGGCGCTCGGCGTCTTCGTCCTCGTCGCGGTACGGCTGCGGCTCCCCGCTCCGCTGCCCCGCGTGCAACCGGCGACGGGCACCCTCCGCACGGGCGCGGGCGGTGTGCTGCGGCTGGGCGTGGTCTGGCGCTTCAGCGCCATGATGTTCGGTTACAGCGCGATCGTCTGGGGCTTCAACACCTGGGTCCCCTCCTACCTCGTCGAAGAGCACCAGGTCTCCCTCGCCACGGCCGGGACCCTCGTGGCCCTCCCGGCCCTCGCCGCGGCCGGCGCGATCGTCGTTGGGGGCCGGATCTCGGACCGGCTCGGCGGCCATCACCGCAAGGTGATAGTCCCCGGCATGACGGTGGCCGCCGTCACGCTGCTCCTGACCGCCTTCTCGTCCTCGCTCACCGGCTTCCTCGTCTTCGGCACGCTCGCCTCGGTCGCCGTGGCCCTGTGCTACATGCCCATCTTCGTCGTCCCGCTGAGCGGACTGGCCCCGGAACAGGTCGGCGTGGGCAGCGCCGTGGTCGTCCTCGGAGGCCAGGTGGCCGGCATGGCCGTCCCGCCCGTCGTCGGCGCCCTCGCCGACGCCTTCTCCTACCAGGTGGCCTTCGCCTCCCTGGTCCTCGGCGCCGTCATCGCCGCCGTCATGGCCCTGCTGACCCCGCAGGACGCCGCCTCCTTCCGGACCGCCACCGGAGCGTCCCCCCTTCCCGCACCCGCCAAGGAGCTCTCATGACCGCCGCCCCCCTCACCCGCCTGCTGGCCGCCCTCCCGGAGCGGCTGCCGGGCCTGCGCGCCCTCTACGAGGACCTGCACGCCCACCCCGAACTGTCGTTCCAGGAGTTCCGCACGGCCGGGATCGCCGCCGACCGGCTGCGGCGGCAGGGCTGGGACGTCACCGAGGGCGTCGGCGGCACCGGCGTCGTCGGCGTCCTGGCCAACGGCGAGGGACCGGTGGTCCTGCTCCGTGCCGACATGGACGGGCTGCCGGTCCAGGAGCGGACGGGACTGCCGTACGCCTCCCGCGAGACCGCCGCCGACGCCGAGGGCCAGGAGGTGCCCGTGATGCACGCCTGTGGCCACGACATGCACGTCGCCTGCCTCCTGGGCGCCACCGCCCAACTGGCCGCCGCCCGCGAGGAGTGGCGCGGCACGGTCGTCGCCGTGTTCCAGCCCGCCGAGGAGGTCGGCGGCGCGCCGGCGATGATCGAGGACGGATTCCCGGAGCGTTTCCCGCGCGCCGACGTCTGCCTCGGCCAGCATGTGGCCCCCGCGCCCGCGGGATTCGTCGGCACCCGGTCCGGTCCGGTGATGGCCGCCTCCGACAGCCTGCGGGTCCGTCTCTTCGGACGCGGCGGGCACGGCTCGACGCCCGAGTCGACCGTCGACCCGGTCGTCATGGCCGCCGCGGTCGTCATGCGCCTCCAGACGATCGTCTCCCGCGAGACGGGAGCGGCACAGACCGCGGTGGTGACGGTCGGCTCGCTGCACGCGGGCACCAAGGAGAACATCATCCCCGACACCGCAGAGCTGCGGATCAACATCCGTTCCACGACTCCCGCGGTACGGGAGCGGGTCCTCTCGGCCGTCGAACGGATCGTCCGTGCCGAAGCCGCCGCGTCCGGGGCTCCGAAGGAGCCCGAGATCACCGAGCTCAACTCCTTCCCCGTCACGGTCAACGACGAGCGGGCCACGGACACCGTCCTGACCGCGATCGGCGAGGCCCTCGGCCGGGAGCGCGTCTTCACCCTGCCCCAGACCCTCACCGGCAGCGAGGACTTCGGCGTCTTCGGCACCGCCCTCGGCGTCCCCTCGGTCTTCTGGCACTTCGGCGGCGCCGATCCCGCCCTCTTCCGGGACGTCGACCCCGAAGCACTGCTGACGGACGGCCTGCCCGAGACCGTCCCCGCGAACCACTCGCCGTACTTCGCCCCCGTGCCCGACCCCACGATCGGTATCGGCGTGACCGCCCTGCTCGCGGCGGCGGCGGCGTGGCTGTGCCACCAGGACACCCGAGCCACCGACGGCCGGGCAGGCTGACCCACCGCTCCTCCCACTCGTCGCCTCCACCCCGCTCCGCACCTCCTTCCCGCCACCCCACCCGCCACGAGGAAAGGCTTCCGCATGAACGTGTACGACCCCGGCGCCGATCTCGCCTACCTCAGTGCCACCGAGGCCCGACGGCTCTTCGAGGCCCGCGAACTGTCGCCCGTGGACCTGATGCGTGCGGTCATCGACCGCGCCGAGCAGACCGAACCCGTCGTCAACGCCTTCACCGAGCGACTCTTCGACGAGGCACTCGAACAGGCCCGGCACGCCGAGGACCGATTCCTCGGCAAAGGCGGCCTGATGCCGCGCCCGCTGGAAGGCATCCCGGTCGCCACCAAGGAGAAACACGCCATCGCCGGGCGCTCCCTCACCGAGGGCTCACTCGTCAACGTCGCCGTCACCGCGACCGAGAACGCTCCGGTGATCGACCGCATCCTGGAGGCCGGCGGCATCATCCACGCCCGCACCACCACCCCCGAGTTCTCCATCGCCACCTTCACCCACAGCCGTCTGTGGGGCGTCACCCGCAATCCGTGGAACCCCGAGTTCACTCCCGGCGGCTCGTCCGGCGGCGCGGGTGCCTCGCTCGCGGCGGGCACCACGCTCCTGGCCTCCGCCTCCGACATCGGCGGCTCCACCCGCATCCCCGCCGCCTTCACCGGCACTGTCGGTTTCAAGGCCCCGTACGGCCGGATCCCCGGCACCGCACCGCTCTCCGCCGACCACTACCGCGGCGACGGCCCGATGGCCCGCACCGTGGACGACTGCGCCGCCTTCGCCAACGTTCTGGCCGGCCCCGACCCGCGCGACCACGTGTCGCTGCGCCCGAAGCTGGTCCTGCCGACCGAGTACGACACGGTCGTGGGGATGCGCGTGGCGCTGTGCATCCGCCTCGGCGCGTACGACGTCCATCCGGAGGTGGAGGCCAACACCCGGGCGGTCGCACGCGCCCTCATGGACGCGGGCGCTGTCATCGAGGAGATCGAACTCCCGTGGACCAGGGACGACCTCCTCATCAGCCTGGCCGCGCACTTCTCCACCGTCTTCGGTGCCCTCGTCTCCGAGATCGAGGCGGACCACCGCGACCGGATGACCACCTACGCGGCGGCCTTCGCCGACACCATGGCGGAAGCCCGCGAGCGTGTCTCGTACCTCGACGGCCTGCGCGTCGAGACCCGGCTGCAGCGCGAACTGGCCGAGGCGATGACCCCGTTCGACGCGCTGATCTGCCCGACGACGGCAGTGCCAGGCCTGCCCGCCGGAGACGACCTCCTGGGCCGCCTGTTCGTGAACGGCGAAGACCACGGTGAACCCCTGTGGGCGGCCATGACCGCCCCCTTCAACATCAACAATCGCTGCCCTGTCCTCAACGTCCCCAGTGGGCGTTCCAGTTGGGGTGTACCCACGGGCGTCCAGATAGTCGGCCACACCTACGACGACGCGACCGTCTTCCGCATCGGCAAGGCCCTGGAGCACCTCCGCCCCTGGGCCTACACCCCCGACCGCCGGCCTTCGGTCGGGCCAAGTTCCGCGAGCAGCTCCTGAGTGTGCTCGCCGAGAGCCGGGGCGGCCCCGTATCTTGACCGTGAGACGCGTACGCCGGAAGGCGCCAGGTCTCGGACCTGGTCCGAGACCTGGCGGAGCTCCTGCTCCTGCGGGTACCCGACCTGGCGCTGCCACCCTCGTCCGGTGAAGCCCGCTGTTCAGGCCTCCTCCGGCAGCGCGTCGGCGGCCTTCATGCGGGCGGTCTCATAGGGATGGTCAGGTTGCTCGGCAGGACGGGCCGACAGGAACTTGGAAGACTTGGCCTGCAGCTGGCCGGCGAGGAACGAAGCAGCGTCAGGGCGCATGCGGGCGAGGGCGACCATGCCGGTGATGATGACATCGGCGACCTCGTCGTGAACGTCCTCCCAGGTGTGGGAAGTTCCCTTCCGTGGGTTGGTTCCCCTGACGCCGATGACCGCCTGGGCGGCCTCACCGAACTCCTCGCCGATCTTCAGGACCTGCAACGTCCACCGTTCCTCCCGGGTCATGCCCTTGTCCGCGTCCGTGGCGTCGAAGGTGTCGGCAAGCGCCTGGATGGTCCCCCAGGGGTCGAGAGTCATGCAGAGGTCTCCTCGAGGTCGTGACCGAAAGGTCGAGACTGCCCGGCGCATCCGGAGTGCGGGACACGTTCAGGCGACGATCACTCGAACGAGAACGCGAAAGCCAATGCGCGCGGACCCTTTGGCTGGAGCGCGAAGTCGATCTCTCATGCCACACAGAAGAGTGCCTCAGGAAGCCCGCGGTCGGTTGCGTGCCCACTGGCGGAGATCGTGCGCCTGGGCTCATCTCGGTCGTGGCGTCGTGGCGTCCGTCGCGAGGTGGGGGACGCCGAAGTCGTCAGGATGACCCGGTCCTGGGCAAGGTTCCCGTGGTCCGGCTTGACGCCGCCGTGGACGATCCGCGCCGCCTGGGCCTCGCGGTGGGCGCGTCGGGCACGGCACCGCTGATCCCCGGCCCCTGCCATACGGGCAGTCGGCCGTGGCGGCGATCGCAGGGGCGCTGCGGTCACACACAGCCATCTGGAGGTCGCGTCCGAGGGATGGCCGGTCAAGGCCGAGCCAGTCCCGGTCAGCGCCCCCTCACGGCCCCCGCCAGAGGTTGGCGAAGGCCGAGTTCTCGATGGTCCGGCGCTGGCGTACGGCCTCCAGTTCCATGACCGCGTCGTGCGCGGCGGCGACCACGACCGTGGCCGCTTCGTCGTCGAGACCCGGCGCGGCGTCGGACGGGCCGCCGCCGATGCCCACGACCGAGGCGAGGGCCGCCAGGACGGGTTCCTTCCGCTCTCAGCGGTCGACCGCCTCGCGGCGGGCCGGCGTATCGACCGGTTCCATGCGTCGCGTACCGAACGACAGGCGGCCGCTGCGCGCCGGGACCAGCTCACCGTCCCCCCTCGCCGATGGCCCGGGTGATGGTGGAACGGTCCACGCCGAACCAGCAGGCCAGCACATCGTGAGTGACCCCGTGACGGAGATGGACGAGAACGGCCAAGAGCCGGTCGACGAACACGAACCGGTGCTTCGCACCGGCGCCCACTGCCCGCCTCCGCGGCCGGGAGGCAAGCCTGGCCTGGTGACGCTCTTGCCACAACGGGCCCACTTCGGCGATGAGTTCAGCGACCACATCAGCCGACAGTCCGGTGATCCGGCGGTTGCTGATGATCACTGCGCGAGCCACGGTCCCTACCACTCGACCATGATCAACCATCCGGGGCTCGACGTCTCACCGCATACCGTGCACGAGCTCGTAAGGGCTGTCCCGCAAACGAGTCTGGTGCCGCTCTGGAACACGTGGTCGACTGAGCGATCGAGGAGGGGTTTCGGTGGCCGCCTACCTGCCCTGAGCTGACCGGCTGGACCGCAACCTGTCTCAGTAGCCCCCGTCGGCTTCGATAGTCTGCGCTAGTGGCTGACGCTCCGCTGAGATTCATGATCGACGCCGATCACGGACAGTTCTACGTCCAAGACCTTGATCCCTATGACGCTTGGATCGCCGAGCACGCGATGGACCCGAACCTGGCCCCCGCAGGCTGGACGGACGAAGCGATCTACGTCCACCGCATCGGTGTGGAACCGCACTCGATCTCGGTGGGCACGGCTCGGGACGACATGGTCGAGTCGCTCATCACTGTTCACGCCTCCGAGCCGACGACGGACCCGGCGGCCGAGCACATCGTGGAGACCGACCTCGACGTGCCAACCGGTCAACTCACCATGTCCAGCCCCGGAACCGATCCTGCCGACGGGCCGAGCCTGACTGTTCCCGCTGGATTGCTACGCGCTCGGGTCTCTTACGTCCCGGCCGGACCACCACCGGTCGGCACGGGTGGAGGGCCCGGTGACCACTTCGTGTATCAAGTGGACCTCTGGCCCTCCGACCGGGCGTACGGACTCGTCATCATCAAGCAGGGGCCGGAAATCTGGGCAGCGTAGGTCCGCATCTACTGCTCGTCTGCCGACTGAGTGCCAGGTCATGCAGGCGGGCGATACCTCTCATCGCCTGGTGGACGCCGTCGCGCTTTAACCGGCAGTCTCGGAGGATCTTCCACATGCGGGCGAAGGCATGCTCGACACGTGCACGGACCTGGCGGTGAGAAGCGTTGTGCTCTTCCATCCAGGGCGGATGACGTCGTACCAGTCGCCGCCCGCCTCCGTCTCGGCCGGCAGGTAGCGGTGGGCCGTCTCGACGGCTTGCTGTTCGGGCAGGCCGCCCGGAAGCAGACTGTGCTGGAGCGCGACCGCCATGGTGTGTTCGCGGGTGAACCGGCGGGCGTTGTCGATGCAGAGGGCGGCCCTGGCCGCGAGCTCCTCGGCCAGGCTGAGGTCCTCCTCGTCGAAGGCCGGATTCGTGCCCATACGCCAGAAGTTCGCGACTCCCATGAGTACGCCGCAGGCCTTCAACGGTGCGCTGACCAGCGAGTGGAAGCCGTCGGAGAGGACCAGCCGGGTGTGCTCGGGATCGCCCGCCATCCAGTCGACGGCGAGTGACATGTCGGGCACCAGCACGGGCCCGCCGCCGATGAGCGTCCGGGCCATGAGTGTGTCCGGGCGGTACCGGTACACCTCGCCCACCCGGTAGAGCGGGTGGCCGTAGGCGCCGCTCAGGGCCACCCGGTGCAGCTCGGGAACCTCGGTGTACGAGCCGGGCGGGGGCTCGTCGCCGCTCAGCACCGCTCCGGCCAGGTCGACAGTGGCGTAGTCGGAGAATCGGCGGGTGGCGACGTCGGTGAGCTCCTGGGCCGTGCGGGCCACGTCCAGAGTGGTGCCGACGGCCACGGTCGCCTCGTACAGCATGCGCAGGCGACCGCGCGCGAGTTCCGCCCGGTCGGCGAGTTCGCGCAGCTCCGTAGCGTCACGGAGAGTGGCCACGAGTCCGGCCGGTCCGCCCCGGGCGTCGGTCGGCCGCGCGTTCACCGCGAGCAGTCGGTCGCCGACGGGCAGGACCTCGTCGGTGACGGTGCGACCGGCGGTCAGGAGCTCCGTCACTCGTGCGTCAAGGCCGAGCTCGGCGACGGGCCTGCCCTCCAATGCTCCGGCCGGGACATCGAGGAGCCGGTGGGCCTCCACATTGGCGAGCAGGACGGCCCCGGCTCCGTCCGTCACGACGACGCCTTCGCGCACCGCGTGCAGCACCGCGTCGTGGTGCTCATACATCCGGGTCATCTCGGCGGGGCCGAGGCCGTGGGTCTGACGCCGCAGGCGGCGACCCACCAGAGCCGTGCCGACCGTCGCCACGGTGAGCGCACCGAGGCCGGCGCCGATCAGCACCGGCAGCTGGCTGTCGATGGCGCTGTTCACCCGGTCGAGGCTCAGACCGGCCGCGACCACCCCCACCACGCGGCCGCCGTCCGTGACCGGAACGACCGCCTGCACTTCGTGTCTGCCGTTGGGGCCGCGGAGGCTCTCGATCGTGACCTGTCCCGCCAACGACGGTCCGATGGTCCCGGCGAACCTCCGGCCGATCCAGGCCGGGACGGGGCTCGTGCGGCGGATACCGTCCGGGTTCATCACGACGATGAAGTCGACCCCGGCCTTCCTGCGCCCGTCCTCGGTCAGCGGCTGGAGCACCGCTGTCGGATCCGGCCCGCGCAACACGGCCGGCAGGCCGGGGGCGTGAGCGAAGGACTCCGCAGCGGCGAGCGAGCGGGCCCTCGCGGCCTGCACCCGGTCGCTGCGGGCCTTGAGCACCAGGGCGGCCACGGCGGCCGCGACCAGGAGCACCACGATCAGGAACTGGAGCACGAACATCTGCGACGCCACACTGTGCCGGCTCGTCAGCCCGCCGCGGGTCTCCCCGGTCGCCGACCGGAGGGAACTCTTCGCCGCCCGAACCAGGAGCAGCCCGGAACACCGGCCATGACGCCTTTCTACTGAGTCTTCCCTACCCACGGTGCGCACCATGCTGAGGGTGTCGCACGACTACGCCACCCGGGGCGCCGCAGGCCGGCCCCGCCGGAAGGAAGGCGCCGGCCAGGGCCACCTGTCCGGGTACGGCCACGGCGGTGACCGCCGCGCCACGGCGGATCCGGCCCTCTCGTGGGCCGGTGGGGCCGACGACGGTACGGGTGGTCGTCCGGGGGTGGTCGGCATCCGGCCCCTGGGCGGGGCCCGCGGGGTGGGCTCGGCGGGATCGCTCGGCCTCGAGGGCACGGCGCAGGCTGTCGATCTCCACGTGGTAGCACCGCTGACCCGCATGATCTCCTGGGCGTGGACGCTCCTCGTGATGGCCAGCTCCCGGCTTCGGGCCTCGTGGAGCTCCTCCAGGGCCCGTCCCCTGGCCGACTCCGCGTCCCGCAGGCCGGCGGCCAGTTCCGCAGCGCGCCCGTTCGCCCTGCCGCACTCGGCTTCGGCGCGCAGCCGGGCAGAAACGGCTCCGTGGTGGGCGCTCACCAGTCGCTCGCGCTCGCCGAGGGCCTTCGACACCTCCTGCTCGGCCGCCTTCAGGTCCGCGGCCAGGGCGGCCTCGGTGGACGCCATGTGCTCAAGGTGGTCGATCAGGCCCTCCAGCATCGCCAGTGACTGACGCACGACCGCTCGGGAGGACCCGATGAAGCGCGCCGCTCCCGGGAGACGGGTCGCTTGGACGGCGGGGGCGTCGAGGGCGTCCCCCGGCCGTTGAACCGGAGAGATGCTCATGTCTCCACCAACCACCCCTCGTATAGGGCTAGTTGAGCCATTCGAGCGCAGGGTATTGACGGTTACATGATCACCGCGTTTCCTGTGACCCGCAACGTTGGATTACGCGTGATTCTGATCGGTTGTGTCGCACTCGCTGGTTACTTCTCACCCTCAGGAGCCCCCCGAATGCCCACCCCGCGCCGCCTGGCCTCCGCGACCGCGACGGTTCTCGCCACAGCTCTCGGCCTCACCGCGTGTTCGAGCGGCCAGTCGCCGTCCGGCCCGTCCGGCGACGTCCGTCCGGTGACAGGCGCGATCTCCCTGACGTACTTACAGAAGCAGGGTGACCAGGAATACTTCATCGGCGAGGCCGCCGGCGCAAAGGCGAAGGCAGCCGAACTCGGCATCGACCTTAAAGTGGTCAACCTCGGCAACGACGCCAACAGGACCGTCAGCGAGGTCCAGTCCGCGATCGCGCAGAAGAGCAACGGCCTGATCATCGTCGTCCCCGACCCGGCGGTCGGCCCGCAGGTCGTCCAGGCCGCCCTGGACGCCAAGGTCGCCCTTCTCACCTCAGACGACCAGATCTGCACCACCGGCCCGACCCCCGCCTCCTGCGCGAAGGGTGATCTGGTGCCGCGGATCGGCTTCAGCGGCGAACAGATGGGCAGCGAGGTCGGCAAGCGGGCCGCCGAGGAGTACACCGACGCGGGCTGGAGTGCGGCCGACACCCGGACGATCTCCGCCTGGAAGCAGGACGTCACCGTCTGCGGCGACCGGGTCAAGGCCGCGAAGACGGCGTTCACCGCAGCCGCCGGCGCCACCGTCCGGAACATCGACGTCGCCACCGACAACACCCCGACCGGCGCTCAGGACAAGGTCGCCGCCACGATCACCGCCCATCCGGGGGTCAAGCACTGGATCGTCTGGGGCTGCAACGACGAGAACGTCCAAGGCGGCGTCACCGCCCTGCAGAACGCGGGTATCGGCCCGAGCGACATCATCGGCGTCGGCCTCGGCGCCTACCTCGCCTGCAAGGACTGGAAGTCCGGCAAGCCGTCCGGCATGAAGGCGGCGCTGTTCATCAACGGCAAGGACGTCGGCGCCCTCGCCGTCCAGACCATGTACGACCGCCTCAAGCGCGGCAAGGGCTTCCCCGCCGAGGCGTTCGCCCCGACCCGGATGGTCGACGCCACCACGTGGCGGGCCGCCGGCCTCTCCTGCAACTGACGCGCCCCGTCCCGTCCCACCCCTCCGCGCATCAGTGAGGCTCCATGACCACCGTCGCAGCCGCCGGCCTGTCCGCCGAGAACGTCTCCAAGCGCTTCGGCGCCGTCCATGCACTCCACGGCGTCACCCTGCACTTCCCGCCCGGGCAGGTCACCGCCCTGATGGGCGAGAACGGTGCCGGCAAGTCCACCCTGCTGCGCATCCTGACCGGCGACCACCGGCCGACCGACGGGCGGGTGCTGCTGGACGGGACGCGGCTCACCCTCGCCTCGCCGATCGACGCCCGCCGAGCCGGGATACGGATCATCCCGCAGGAACCGGAGATCATCCCGCACGTCTCGGTCGCCGAGAACGTGTACATCGGCTCGCTGCCCCGCCACACCGGGCGCCGGTTCGACCGGGCAGAGCTGCGCCGCAGGATCACCGCCGACCTGGCGCGGCTCGGCTTCGCCGAGATCCTCGACCCCGACCTGCCCGGCTTCCGGCTGACCGCCGCCCAGAGCCAGTTGGTGGAGATCCTACGCGCCCTCACCGGCGGCACCCCGCCCCGCGCGATCGCCTTCGACGAGCCGACCTCCTCCCTCTCCGAGCACGAGACAGAGGCACTGTTCACCCTGATCGGGCGTCTGCGCGACCAGGGCATCGCCGTCGTCTACGTCTCGCACCGGATGAAGGAGATCTTCCGCCTCGCCGACCGCATCGCCGTCCTGCGCGACGGCCGGGTGGCGGGCGTCGTCGACGCCTCCGCAACCACCGAGGCGGAGGTCGTCCGCCTGATGGTCGGCCGTGACCTGGCCGGCCTGTTCGCCCGGCAGGAGGTCGCCACCGACCGCGTGGTGCTCGACGTCCGGGGCCTCACCACCGAGGACGTCCGCGACGTGACCCTTCAGGTGCGGGCCGGGGAGGTGGTCGCCCTGGCCGGACTGATCGGCGCCGGCCGCTCCGAACTCGCGCTCGCCCTCGCAGGGGACACGCCGATCCGTTCCGGCACCGTCACCCTCGACGGCAGACGGCTGGACCTGCGCAGCCCGCGCGACGCCATCGCCGCGGGCATCGGTCTCGCCCCGGAGGAGCGCAAGGCCCAGGCCCTGTTCCTGCACCGCACCATCCGCGAGAACACCGCGCTGGTCAGCCACCGCCGGCTGCGTCGCCTTCGCTTCGTCAGGAAGTCCCAGGAGCGCGCCCTCGCCCAGGAGTTCGCCGACCGTCTGCGGGTTCGCGCGCCGTCCGTCGAGACCGAGCTTCGCGCACTGTCCGGCGGCAACCAGCAGAAGGTCGTCCTGGCTCGTTGGCTGGCCCGAAGGCCCAACCTGCTGATCCTCGACGAGCCCACCCGTGGCGTGGACATCGGTGCCAAGGCGGAGATCTACCGGATCATCGCCGACCTGGCCCGCGAGGGTGTCGCCGTCTTGGTGGTCTCCTCCGAACTGCCCGAGGTGCTCGGCCTCGCCGATCGCGTCCTGGTGCTGCAGAACGGACGCATCACCGGCGAACTCGGCCGGTCCGAGGCCTCCGAGGAGGCGATCCTCGCCCTCGCCATGGCCGACGACCTCACGGCCCTCGCCCCCGGCAGCGCTGACACAGCCCCCCCGACCACCGCGACCGGAGCCGCCCGATGAGCGCCACCACCGCCCCGAGCACCCAGCGCCCGCCGAACGGGACCGGACGCGGCCCGCTCCCGCGCGGCCCCCGCGCACTCCTCGCCTCGATCGGCGGGCAGAACGTCGGCCTCCTCGGTGCCCTCGCCGTCGTGGTGGCCCTGTTCGGGTGGCTCGACCCCCACTTCCTCGGCTGGGACAACATCCGTGTGATCGGCGAGGCTGCCACCATCGCAGGACTGCTCGCCGTGGTGCAGACCGTCGTCATCATCTGCGGCGGCCTCGACATCTCCGTCGGTTCCCAGACCGGCCTCGCCTCCGTGGTCAGCGCGATGGTCTTCACCGCCACCGGCTCCAGCGCCCCGCTCGGCATCGGCGCCGCCCTGCTCGCCGGCGCCGCCGTCGGCCTGCTCAACGGCACAGTGATCATCCACGGCCGGGTCAACCCCACCATCGCCACCCTGGCCGGCCTCGCCGCGTACAAGGGTCTCGCCCAGCTCGTGTCCGACGGACGGGCACAGGGCTACGTCCTCGACGACTCCGTGTTCGTCTTCCTCAGCCGGGGCAGAATCGCCGGGCTGCCGACCATGGTCTGGATCCTGGCGCTGGTCGCGGCCGCGGTGCACGTCCTGCTCACGTACACCGACATCGGCCGCAACATCTACGCGCTCGGCGGCAACGACACCGCTGCCCGACTGGCAGGCATCAACCTCAACAAGTACCTGATCTCGGTGTACACACTGACCGGCATGGTCGCAGCCCTCGCCGGTGTGCTGCTCACCGCGCGCACCGGCTCCGGGCAGCCGGTCTCCGGCAGCGAGGGCCTGGAACTCCAGTCGATCACCGCGGCCGCGCTCGGCGGCTGCGCCCTCAAGGGCGGCAAGGGCACCGTCGGAGGCACCCTGCTCGCGGTCGCCCTGCTCGGCGCCCTCCAGAACGGGCTCACCGTCCAGGGCATCAACAGCTTCTGGCAGAACGTCGCCCAGGGGCTCCTCCTGGTCGCCGCCGTCGTCATCCAGCAGCGCCGCAACCGCAACCGCGCCGTCGGACTGCCCACGTAGATCCACGTCGGCCGTTCCCTCACCCATGGGAGCCTCCGTGCATCTCTTCAGCCCCACGGCCCGGTCGTCCGCCCGGCGAACCGCCGTCAGGACGGGCGGCACCGACCGGCACTGGAAGCCCACCGCCACCGGCGACGACCACCGCACCATGGCCGGCGGGTCCAGCGGCAAGGCCCTGGACCCGCCCTACCAGACCACCTGGCCGCCCGGCACCCATGACGCCCCAGTGGTCCGGCAACCCGGCTCCGGCACCACCGCCCAGCAGTGGCCGCCAGTCCGGATCGACCGACCAACATCCAGACAGGAGAATCGACTTGGCTCCGTCCACACGCGGGATCCGGAACACCCTCACCGCGACGACCACCTCGCTGGCCATGCTGTTCGGCGGCGGCGCCCTCGCCGCCACGGCCACCACCGGCCTCCAACTGAGCGCCGCCCCATCGGCGGCGGCCGCCGAGAACACCCTGGCCCGCACGCCCGCCATGGGCTTCAACAACTGGAACTCCACCCACTGCCGTGCCGAGTTCAACGAGTCCATGGTCATGGGCATCGCGGACATCTTCGTCTCCCAGGGCCTCAAGGACGCCGGCTACCAGTACGTCAACCTCGATGACTGCTGGGCCCTGCCGAACCGCGACGCCTCCGGCAACCTGGTGCCGGACCCGGTCCGCTTCCCGAACGGCATCAAGGCGCTGGCCGACTACGTGCACGGCAAGGGCCTGAAGTTCGGCATCTACTCCAGCGCCGGCACCAAGACCTGCGACACCCTCGGCTTTCCCGGCGGTCTCGGCCACGAGCAGCAGGACGCCAACCTGTGGGCGTCCTGGGGCGTCGACTACCTCAAGTACGACAACTGCAACAACCAGGGTGTCGACGCCCGGCAGCGCTACCGGGCGATGGGCGACGCGCTGAAGGCCACCGGCCGACCCATCCTCTACAGCATCTGCGAGTGGGGCCAGAACGAGCCGTGGACCTGGGCACAGGACCTCGGCAACTCCTGGCGCACCACGGGTGACATCACCGACTCCTGGTCCAGCATGGTCGGCATCGCGCACGCCAACCAGCCGCTCGCCCCGTACGCCGGTCCGGGCGCCTGGAACGACCCGGACATGCTGGAAGTCGGCAACGGCGGCATGACCGACACCGAGTACCGCACCCACTTCAGCCTCTGGGCCCAGATGTCCGCGCCCCTGCTGATCGGCAGTGACCTACGGAGCGCGAGCGCGCAGACGCTGGCCATCCTGAAGAACACCGACGTGATCGCGGTCGACCAGGATCCGCTGGGAGTGCAGGGAACCGTGCTCTCCAGCAGCGGTGGCCTGGTCGTCATGAGCAAGCCGCTGGCCGACGGCAGCCGGGCGATCACCCTGACCAACGAGACCAGCCAGCCCCGGACCGTCACCACCACCGCGGAGGCCGCCGGGATCGGCGGTGCGCCCTCGTACTCGCTCAAGGACCTGTGGTCCAAGCAGACCACCACGTCGACCGGCTCGGTCAGCGCCTCGGTGCCGTCGCACGGGACCGTGATGTACCGGGTGACCCCGAGCGCGCCGATCGCGTTGCCCGCCGGCCTGCACCAGCTCGGCGACCTGGCGTGGACCTCGGCGACCAACGGCTGGGGCCCGGTGGAGCGCAACAGGAGCAACGGCGAGAGGGGTTCCGGCGACGGGCACGCCCTCACCGTCGGCGGAACCGCGTACGCCAAGGGCCTGGGCACCCACGCGGCCTCCGAGGTCCGCTACCACCTGGGCGGGACGTGCAAGAACCTCACCGTCGACGTCGGAGTCGACGACGAGTCCGGCAACAACGGCTCGGTGGTCTTCCGGGTGTACCGCGACCAGAGCCTGGCCGCTGACAGCGGGGTGCTCCGGGGCAGCGATCCAGCGAAACGCCTCAGCGTCGACCTCACCGCCGCGAACGACCTGCGGCTGGTGGTCACCGACGCCGGCGACGGCAAGGACTACGACCACGCCGACTGGGCGGGTGCGCGCCTCGCCTGCGGCGACGGGCCGGCCGCCGGCAGCCACGCCCTCGGCGACCTGACCTGGACCAGTGCGGTCAACGGCTGGGGCCCGGTGGAACGCGACCACAGCAACGGCGAGCAGGCCGCCGGTGACGGCCGTACCCTGACCGTCGGCGGTACGCAGTACGCCAAGGGCCTGGGCACCCACGCCGCCTCCACCGTCACGTACTACCTGGGCGGTTCGTGCACCCGCCTGAGCACCGACGTGGGCGTCGACGACGAGTCCGGCAGCCGCGGCTCGGTGGTCTTCCGGGTGTTCGCGGACGGAACGAAGGTGGCCGAGAGCGCCGCTCTGGGCGGCAGCGCAGCCGCCGCCCACCTCGACGCCCCGCTTACCGGCGCCTACGAGCTCACCCTCCAGGTCGCCGACGCCGGCGACGGCAACGGCTACGACCACGCCGACTGGGCCGCCCCCCTCCTCACCTGCGCCTGATCGCGACGCCCCGGCCGCGGGATGTGCTTCGGCTCTCCGCGGTCGGGCCGTTGCGGGTGGTCGACCGCGGCCGGACCACGCAGTCACACGATCACAAGGAGGCCGTGCCATGCGGGTTGCGGAGGGCACGACCCACGACAGCGCCCCGGACCCACGCTGACCAGCCGGATCGGCCGTGTCACGAACGGCTTCACATGCCCGCCGGAGACCGTCAGTGCCGGACCGCCCAGCTGACCGTGGACCTCATCGTCAGGGCGATGCCGCGGTCTGAGGTTGATCCCCGGGAGTGGACACCGGGTTTCCAGCCGTCACGGACAGGCGCGGCTGCTCGCCCGGGTGGGGTCCGACCTCGCTCCCGGACAGGTCTTCTGCTCCTTCCTATTCCCGAAGGACGGAGCCATCTCGCTCACGTCCGAGCACGCCGACACCGTGACCGCATGCCCGGAGTACGAGGTCACGGCCTCGCCCGTCGAGGGCAGCCCGGTGACTGAGCGTGTCGCGGTCGTCGGCGCAGCGATGCGGCCCGCACGCCGTCCGCGAGACGAACCGGGGGCACGCGGCCATACTGAGGATGACGGCAGCCGTCCAGGGGTGCGTACGTACGAGGATCGCGGTGGCGATGCAGCAGGTGCCCTTCGACGAAGTGACCACGAGCGCGGCCCGGGACGCGGGCGGGTGGCTGGGCGCGCTGCCCGTGGCCGTGGTGGCCACCAGCGCGGAGGGGGCGATCGTCCGGTGGGACCAGGCCGCGGAGGACCTGCTCGGCTACACCCCGCACGAGGTGCTCGGTCGGCACATCGCCGACCTGCTGCACCCGGGCGCTGACCGCGGTCTCGGCCGCTCGCTGTGGGAGGGTGCGGCCACGGGGCGCGGGGTCATGGGAACGGTGACCGCCTGGCACAGGGAGGGGCGCCCGCTGGACCTGGAGATCTGGGCGTGCCCGGTGCCGGCTCGGCACCGGGGCGGGACGACGGTGCTGGTGTTCGCGGCGGAGGCGGAGGCCGCGCGACGGATCCGTGGGTCATCGGCGGTGTGGGACGGCCTGTTCTCCCGGTCGCCCGTCGGCATCGCGATCCTGGACACCCAGCTGCGGTTCCTCCGCGTCAACCCGGCGCTTGAGGCGATGAACGGTCTTCCGCAGGCCGCGCACGTAGGGCGCCGCCTGGTCGAGATCCTCCCTGATGTCAACGCCCTGGACATGGAGCGCGCGATGCGCCGGGCGCTGGACGAGGGAAGACCCGTGCTGGACTCGCGCCGTACGGGTCGCACTCCGGCCGACCCGGACCACGACCACGTGTGGTCGGGATCGTACGTCTGCCTGGAGGACACCGACGGGCGCCCGATCGGGCTGGCCGCCACCCTGATCGACATCACCGCTCAGCAGCGGGCACAGCTCGAAGCCGATGAGGGCAGGCGCCACTTGGCCCTGGTCAACGAGGCCACGCTCAAGATCGGCACCAGCCTGGACCTGGAGCGAACCGCGCAGGAACTCGCCGACGTCGCCGTACCCGACCTCGCGGACGCCGTCGCCGTCGATGTCCTGGACACCCTGGCCAACGGCGGCGAGCTCGGCTCCGGCCTGGTCGGTGGCGCCACGCTGCGTCGGCTGGCCAAGGCACCGCTGACCGGATCACCCATTGCAGCTGCCCTTGCACCCCTGGGACGCACCCTCACCTTTCCCGCCAACGCGCCGTACACCCGGGTGCTCGGCGCGCGCCGATCGTTCGTCGTCCCCGAGTTCGACGAGCAGGCCATCGCCCCGGCGGCCGGCCACTCCACCACCCCCGCGGATCTGCTCCGGCTGGGAGTGCACTCGTTCATGGTGACCCCGCTGCTCGCCCGCGGCGTGGTGCTGGGCATCGCCACTTTCTACCGGACCCGTCCCGTCGGCTCCTTCACCGAGGACGAAGTCGCCCTCGCCGGTGAACTGGCGGCCCGCGCCGCGGTCTGCGTTGACAACGCGCGCCTCTACCGCCGCGAGCACGACACCGCCGCCGTGCTGCAGCGCAGCATGCTGCCGCAGCACATCACACCGCCACCGGGGATCGAGGTCGCCCACCGCTATCTGCCCGCCAGCGATGTCAACGAGGTCGGCGGCGACTGGTACGACGTCATCGCCCTGGAGGACGGCAGGGCCGCGCTCGTCATCGGCGACGTGATGGGGCACGGTACCGCCGCGGCGGCGGTGATGGGGCGGCTCTCCGCGAGCGTCAGGGCTCTCGCCCGCCTCGACCTCGCCCCGGAGGACGTGCTGTACCAGCTGGAGGCCACCCTGGACGATCTCGCCGAACCGATGCTCGCGACCTTCCTGTCCGTCGTGGTCGACCCGTCCACCGGCCGCTGCCGCATCACCCGGGCAGGCCACCCGCCCCCGGCGGCCGTCTCGCCCGACGGCACCGTACGGCTGCTCGAGGTACCGCCGGGCCTACCGCTGGGCGTCGGCGGCGTCCGCTTCACGACCACCGATCTCACCCTGCCCCTCGGTAGCCTCCTCGTCCTGTACACCGACGGCCTCGTCGAGGCCCGCAGCAGCGACATCGACACGCGCCTCGCCGAACTGACCGACCTGCTCGCCGGACCCGTCCCGTCCCTGCCCGCCCTCTGTGACCGCCTGCTCACCCACCTCGTCCCGGCCTCAGCCGACGACGACATCGCCCTGCTCATCGCCCGCATCAACACCGCCGCCTGAGCGTCGGGTCCTGCCACGCGGAGGAACCCCGCCGCGGGATCAGTCGTGGGGGAGGAGGGCGACCGGCGCCCGGCTGTGGTCCAGTACCGCGTGGGCCACGCTGCCGATGCGCGTACCCCGGGTCGACCGCCGCGTGCGCCGGCCTACGACACGGCGCACTTCGCCGCGCGGCCTCCTCGAAGGCGAATCCCAGGACGGAGTCGGCCCGCCGCCACACGTCGACACCCACCGTCACGGGGCGGAACCGTTCGGGGCCGGCGGGGCTGGTCCACGATGCAGTTCGCCGTGCACGTCTACCTGCCGGGTGCGCGCGTCGTCGGCCTGGTGCTGGAGGGTGCCACCGACCAGCCTCTGGTGAGGTCGATCGCGGTACCCAGGTCGAACGCGCCGAATACGCGTGGGGCTGTGCGCGAGGCACCGGGACCGGGCATGCCTTCCCAGGGCGTGACGCCGGAGGGACAATCGAATCGTGAAACGGTGGGGAGGTTTGGGCCGACTGGTGCCGCCCGGGACGGCATCGGGCGGTGGGCCGCGAGCCCGTGATCGCCTCGGCGATGCACTCTTCAGCCGTGTCGCGGGTCCGTCCGGTGCGGAGAACCGGGCCCGGATCCACGAGACGCCCGGCCCGAGGTGGTTCGCCGGCGAGGATCCGATCCGTCGGGTCCACGGTGACGCGTCGATGTTCGTCGGCGGGCTGAGCGCGCTCCTCCTGCAGTCGCTGCACCCGCGGGCGATGGCTGCCGTAGAGGCCCATTCCGGGTACCGGGGAGACCCCTGGGGGCGTCTGCAGCGGACCAGTACCTTTCTGGCGTTCACCACCTACGGGACGGCCGAGGACGCGCAGCTCGCGGTGGACGGCGTACGGGCGGTGCACGCGCGCATCAGCGGCCGTACCCCCGACGGTGAGCCGTACCGCGCCGACGATCCGCACCTGCTCGAGTGGGTGCACGTCGCCGAGGTCGACAGCTTCCTGCGAGCCCACCAGCGATTCGGTGCCCGCCCTCTGGAGGCCGACGAGTGCGACGCGTACGTCGCCTCGGCAGCCCGCGTCGGCACGCTCTGGGCGTGGTCCGTCCGCCGCGCACAGCGGACGAACTGGCGGAGCGGATCGACGCCTTCCGGCCGGAGCTGCGAGGTACCGACGCGGCCCGTGCCGCGGCCCGCTTCATCTTGCTCAGCCCACCGCTGCGGTGGCCGGCGCGGCCGCCGTACGCGATGCTGGCGGCGGCCGCGGTAGCCCAGCTCCCCGAATGGGCCCGCGCCCCTTTGGATCTTCCGTTGCTACCCAAGGCCGAACGCTGGTGCGCGACTCCCGCCGGCGCCGCGGTCACCGCCGCCATCCGCTGGGCCATGCACCGGCCTCCCCAGTCCGGCGTGGAGGGATGAGGCCGTTCAGTGTTGGGCCGGCATCGCGGCCGTGGCGGCGGTCAGCCTGCGCTGCGGACGGGGACACGGATCGCCGGGCCTGTGACCGCCGTGGGTGCGGTGTCGCGGTCGTGCAGCAGATCGGCCAGGACGCGGGCTGGCATCCGCACGTTGCGTATCGCGGCAGCTCGGACGTGGTCCGCCGGGTCGTTCAGCAGCCGCACGGCGTCGGCCGGCGTCAGTCGAGGTCCTCGGCCGTGCGGCGACGTACCTAGGCATCTGGGTCACGGGAGAGACGAGCGACGTCGGCCGGCGTACGCGCTGGATCGTCGAGGGCCAGGGCCGCATCCGGCCGGCGGGCTCGCCCGCGTAGCGCAGCACGGTCAGGGCGCCCGCCATGCCCAGGGCTGCACCGCGGCATCCGAGGGCGGGCACCGTCACCCTTCTCTTGGAGCAGGCACTCGACCTGGCCATGGACGGCCCTGCCGTACGGCTGTGCTCGCTTTGCAGAGCCGCTACCGAACATCTCCCACTCGTGCGCGGCTTCGCTGCTGCGTCGACTGACCGGGCGACGAGCGACGTTGAGATGTCCTTGTTGCTGGCCTGTGCCTCGCGCAGGCCCTTCACACAGGTGCTGGCGCCGACTGGCGGGGAGCGGCGTTCGAACCCTGCGCCATGCCGCGCAGGGTCGTGTTCAACATCGAGCCCGACGCCGGCAAGCCCGTCGACGGCTGGAGCTGGCTCACCAACTTCCACCAGGCGGGCTCCGTCTGCGCGACACCCCAGGGCAACGGCACCGCCAACGGCACGCCGATCACGGTGTGGACCTGCACGGGAGCGGACGCCCAGCGCTGGAAGTACGAGAACGGCCTGATCGTCCACAAGGCGAGCGGCAAGTGCATCACCCCCGAGGCGAACGGCGCGAACACCAACGGCGCGCTCCTGACCCTGTGGACGTGCAACCCCTCCAGCGACGTCCAGCGGTTCGCCCCCTCGGCGGAGGGAAGCGCCGTGAACGCCTACGGCAAGGCCATCACGCCGAAGGGCAACTCCTTCGGCAACGGCGTCTGGCTGACCCTGTGGACCCAGGGCAGCCCCACCCCTGACGTCCAGGACTGGGTGGTCAAGGGCTTCTAGCCCCGCACCGGGGGCTTCCACACCCACCCACCCGCACCTGCTGCCCAGACACCGACGAGGGGCCGGCCCCGCTCCGGGGCCGGCCCTGGCGTGCTCACGGGATAGGACTCTGCACGCGGGCCCCCTGATCGGCGTCGCCGCCGCCTGGGGCGTCCAGG
The DNA here is from genome assembly GCF_055560575.1 of Streptomyces sp. NPDC023157. Lineage (NCBI taxonomy): Bacteria > Bacillati > Actinomycetota > Actinomycetes > Kitasatosporales > Streptomycetaceae > Streptomyces > Streptomyces sp. NPDC023157. The sequence goes on along the minus strand of NZ_JBVHIL010000016.1, from coordinate 32,812 downwards.
GCGTCTGGACCCGCCAGACCATCGGCCTCGCGGCCACCGCCGCCGTCCTCCTGATCGCCTTCCTGCGCCGCGTCGGCCAGCTCCTCCGGGAGAAGGCCGGCACTGGCAGGGCGATTTCCCGGTGCTGAATACCGCCGCCGACGGCTACGCGGGCACCGCCCCGGTGAAGTCTTCCGTCTTCCGACCCAACGCTTCGGGCTCTACGACACCGTCGGCAACGTCTGGGAGTGGTGCGCGGACTGGGTCACATCTGGTGAGGAGATCTCACGGGTGATGCGCGGCGGTTCGTACCTGTGCCACGACTCCTACTGCAACCGTTACCGGGTGGCCGCGCGCAGCTCCAACACGCCCGGCAGCTCGACCGGCGACATCGGGTTCGGGTGGCCGCCCACCCCGCGTGATCCCGTCCGCACATGCCGGAGAGGCCGTCCCGGGAGCGACGCTCCGGGACGGCCTCTCCGGCATGTGCGGACGGCCGGTTCACTCCACCGTGACGTGGACCAGGGCCCAGGAGATGTGTCGAAGGACGTGCGCTTGTCGGCGCCCTCGACCACGATGCGCAGGATGTGCACCCCAACTCGCCCTTGCGGGACGTCCCCGAGGGCTCGGACCGTCCCGTCTTCTCCAGGTAGTGGCGTACCACGGGGAGTTCGGGGCCGCCGACGCGGTTCTCCCTCGCGGCAGCCCGATCGCACCCGGCCGAGGCGGCGGGCCCACTCATGGCCGCGCGAATCTTACCAGTGGTGACGGACGCGGCGGCGCCTGGGCGTGGGATCGCTGCTCCGGTGCGGTGACGGGGCTGTGTGCGTTGGGCGTGTCGGGGGGACCAGGCGGCCTCCCTCCATTTCGCTGTGACGGCCGCAGCGTCGGCCCTGGACCGAACCACGACCGCCCCAGCGAAATGGACATGGTGTGACCAGAAGACACGGGCGTCACGACCGCCTGAGGTACAGCGCTGTTGGAGTGGCGGTAGCCCTCATCTGGGGATGTGCCACCGCTGGGAACGCCCAGCCCTCCGATGCCGCACCCGGCGGCTTCGAGCGGGCGGCCGAGCAGGCGGCGGCAGAGTTCGGTGTGCCGAAGGAAGTACTCCTCGGCGTCAGCTACGAGTCCTCGTGGTGGGAGGCCAACGACGGCCGCCCCAGCACCAAGGGCGGCTATGGGCCCATGCACCTGACGGACACGACGTCCGGGGGAACGTACGACCATCGCCCAGGCGAGGGGCCCGTAGACGCCACGGGCACCGACGACCCGTCCGAGCACACGTTGCAGGCTGCCGCCGCGATGATCGGCGTCGCGTCCTCGACTCTCAAGCGGGACGAGCTGCAGAACCTTCGAGGCGGCGCCGCGCTGCTCGCCTCGTACCAACGCCAGGTCACCAGCGAGATGTCACCCGACCCCGGCAGCTGGTACGGGGCCGTGGCGCGCTACAGCCAGGCCGCCGACACCGCGGATGCGGAACGGTTCGCCGATGGCGTGTTCGCGGTGATCCGCTCCGGCAAGCAGAAGGTGCGCAAGGACGGCCAGAGGATTTCCTTGACGAAGTCGCCGTCCGCCCGTCCGGCGAGGTCGCAGCTCGCGTCCTTGGGGCTGCGGACGTCGGCCGCGGCAGCGGTGCCGGAGTGCCCTGCCGAGCTGAAATGCCGATTCGTGCCCGCTGCCGCCTCGAACTACCAGGTCTCCACACGGGACTCGAACGGCATGGACGTCGACTTCATCGTCATCCATGACCTCGAAGGGTCCTACGACGGGGGGATCAGCTGGTTCCAGGACCCCGTCAGCGGGGTTTCCGCGCATTACGTGATGAAGGCCGACGGCAGTGCGGCAACGCAGATGGTCGCCACCAAGGACATCGCTTTCCATGCCGGGAACTACTGGATGAACCTGCACGGCATCGGCATCGAGATGGAGGGGTACGCCGCCCAGGGGCCCACCTGGTTCACTCCGGCCCAGTACAAGGCGACTGCCGCGCTGGTGGCCTACCTGGCACGACGCTTCGACGTGCCGCTGGACCGCCGGCACGTCATCGGCCACGACAACGTCCTTCCGCCCAGGCCTGCCCGCGCGCCGGACGCGCACTGGGACCCCGGCCCGTACTGGGACTGGGAGAGATTCATGGCTCTCCTCGACGCCGATCAGCGTCACGAGCGCGAGGCCGGGGGAGGGGAGCAGGGCAGGAACGTCGGCGTCGGACAGGCGGTCATGATCGCCCCGACGTTCGGCAAGAACGCGCAGACGGTGACCGTGTGTTCCCCGACGTGCCGGTCCTGGACACAGCCTTCGAACCTTCTCTACGTGCATACGGAGCCCCGCGCCGACGCTCCGCTCGTCTCCGACCTCGCCCTCCGCCCGGACGGGTCGGCGGGAAGCGACCGCATCGACGACTGGGGGTCCACCGTGGTGTGGGGGCAGGAGTTCGTCGTCTCCGACACGCTAGGGGACTGGACGGCCATCTGGTTCGGTGGGCAGAAGGGATGGATCCACAACCCCGCGGGAGTGAACACCCGCCCCGCCCCGAACGCGCGGATCGTCCGTCCCGCGAGCGGGGCAAAGGTCTCGGTCTACACGACGGCCTACCCTCGAACGGACGAGTACCTCCGGGGGCTGCCGGCGTCGGCACAGACGCGGTTCGACATGTACGGGTTTCCCCCGGGGCAGAGCTACGTGGCCACTCGCACACCGCTCGGCGCCGACGACTTCTTCCCTGCCACACCCACGCGCCCGGAGGTCGTGGTCACCGGCGGCCAGAGGTACGACGTGATCCAGTACAACCGGCGCCTGGCTACGGTGAACACCGCGGAGACAGGATGATGGCCCTGGGCCGGCTGTCTTGGTCACGAGCGCTGTGACGGTGCGAGGGGCCTGGCCCCGGGAGGAACCTCGCCGACCACCCGGCCAGCACGCGGTCCGGCTCCAGGCCGACGAGACGCCTGCAGCCGACCGGTCAGCGGCCCCGGCGAATTGGCGCCGCGCGACAGGCCTGGGCCGTATTGCGGGCCTCGGCAGCACGGCGCGACTCGTTCTTTCGCACGGCCCGGGCGGCCCGGGACAGTACCTATGCCCCGCAAGGCCGAACCGCCTACGCCGACACCGAGCGCCAGGCCAGACCGAGGGCGACGACGGCGGTGGCGCAGAGCACCCCCGTACCGACGGTGGCCAGCGCCGGCAACAGGGGCAGACTCCCAGAGCGAGGCACCTGGATTTCGGCTACACCCCGTGGGGGCAGGCATGAGCTGCAGCAAGATGTCCGGCCTCGACCTGGCCGAGGCCGCGATGCGGGCCGATGCAGGCGGCACGTGCCGACAGACGCGGCCGGAAGGTGATCTCCGCTCGCGCAGAAAGGACGGTGCCCGTTTCGCACTCTCCCATTTTCACAGCGGCACACCTCCGCCCGAGCGGAGGTGAGCCGACGTTCGTCCTGATCTGTCGTGGGACTGCGTCCCCGTCGTCCCGGCGAACTGCGGCAGGTACTGCTTGGGGAGACCGTGCTTGAACACGCTGGGCAGCGCCGTGTTAGCCCAGTCCCCCTCCGCCCGTAGGAGACGACATCGCCACCCCCAGGTCTTGTGTCCGCCCCATCACAGATGGTGAAGCACAGCGGCGAACCCCAGCAGGACCATGGCTCGACATTGCGGCGTTGGACAGCGGCAGAGCCCCGTCCCCCAGGAACTGAGCCCCACCTGCAGCTACCACCCTGCTACCTTGCTCGCATGAGCAGCAGCAGAAAGCAGACCCAGCTGCGACTGGAGCCGGAGGTCCTCGCCGCCGGCAAGGACGCGGCAGCAGCCCGCGGGCTGGACTTCAACAAATACGTCGAGCGCCTCATCGCCGAGGACACCACCGGCGCCCGCGCAGCCGGCATGGCCGCCGCCCAGAAGCTGATCGACGACCACGGCGACTTCCTCGCCGATCTGGAAGCCAGCCTCGATGCCCAGCACACCCCAGCCACTTCCCGCCGGGGCGCCGCCGCTTGAGCATGTCTCTGCACGTCGACCTGTCCTGGATCCTGGAGGTCACCGAACGTGCAGGGCGAAGCGACCCTGCGCCCGACGACCTCGGCGTCCCGCTCGCCGCCGTCGCACGCCACCAGGCCGAGCTGCTCGACCAGCCCGTCTACGACGACCCCTATGCCCGGGCCGCAGCACTCGTCCACACCCTCGGGCGCTGCCGATGGCTGGAGAACTCGAACCTGACCGTGGCATGCGCGGTCGCTGTCATGTACCTCCACGCCAGCGGCGTCTCTGCCAGCCCCACACGCGACCAGCTCACGACTCTCGCCCAGGAGCTGTACGACCCCCGCTCCAATGCCGGACGGATCGCTGAGCTTCTCCGTACCTGGCGGTCCTGAGACTGTAGGGCGCGCTACCAGCAGCTCCGGAATGAAGGGCGCGTGCTGCGAGCGGTCCGCTGCGGCACCGAATGGGTTGCTTCCCCTCACGACTGCCTCCACGTAGGGTTGCTGTCCTCGCTGGTGAACCCGGTCCGGCCGTGGGGACTGCACACGCTTACAGCCCTTTTCGGCATCCCGGAGGCGGTTACCCCTGGCGCAGGGTGTGACGTTGGAGGTAGCTACCCCGATCTCGGGCGCCTCTGCTCTTTTGAGTGATCCTCTCAGTCGTCCCGGGCGGGGCGGGTGTGCAGGCCGCTATCGTCGGCGTCCCGCTCGCACCAGTCAGGGGGATGTCATGGCGTTTTTGCAGGCCGCCGCCGCGTTGGCCGCAGCTACGGTCCTGGCACTCGCGACGGCGAACGCTCCCTATGCTGCGCCCAGGGCGGCCGCGGCGCCCTGTGTGCGGGGAGAGTCGGAGACCCGGAGCAACTCCGCTGTTGATGAGGGCGAGATCCGCTGGACCGAGACGTCGAAGTACGACAGCCAGCGCGCCCACGCTATCAACGAGTGGAACAAGCTGCAGAAGATCAACATTGCGCCGGATGCCGTGAACACGGTGAACGACCTCGAGTTCCGCGACTACTCCAAGAACAACGACACCGCCGCCTACTACGAACGGCACGGCGGCATCGCGCAGACCGACTACGTCCACCTGAACAAACACTGGCTCGACGGCGCCTACAGAAATGAGCCGGCCTTCCAGAAGAACATCGTGCTGCACGAGCTCGGGCACGCACTCGGGCTGTGCCACAAGGCAGACACCGTCGACTCCGTCATGCGCAAGGCCGCCAGCCCGAAGACCGTCCCGACCGCTGTGGATGTCGCCAACATCAGAAAGATCTGGGGCTGATGAAGCACGCCGTACTCCTGTCGCTCGCCGGAGCCCTCGTGCTCGCCGGGTCCGCGACCACCGCCACCATGGTGCTGCTCGACGACGTCACAGTCAGCGCCTCCTGCGCACCGGTCATGGACACCGACCGGGACAAGGCCGGCCTCGTCGACCATGTCGCCGTGGTCACAGCCGAAGAGCAGTTCCGGCCTCTTCGCAGCACCAACGGCATCCAGCGGGTAACCGTGCAGGTCAAGGTCGACGAGATTCTGAAGGGGAACCTGCCCGCCACGATGCCCATCGACCAGGACGTCTCCCAGGGCGCCCGTTCAGCGTTCGAGCAGCAGCCGCTTGTCCCCGGTCACCGGTACGTCATCGGAGTGCACAACTGGGACACCGGCGTCGGCCGCAACGCGTTCTTCGCCACCAGCGCCGACGGCGATCGGCTCCAGACCGAGCGTGCCCGCTGGGGCGACGCCGTTGCCCACCAGAACCCCAAGCGCGCCGCGCCCGGCTGTCAGGACGTCGTCACGGTGCCGTAGGCAGGCCTGGCGTGTGCAAGGGCGCCCTCTCGAACAGGCCGTCGCGCTCGGCGCCGCTGCGGGCTACTGCTGTTTGCACCCCGGGGCCCAGTGCCTCGAAGGCGGTCTTCCATCTGACGGCGGTTGTCTTGTGAGCACCAGCCTCGCCGCAGTCGAACTGGCTCTCGTCCGGCCCGCCGTTGCGTCTGGATATTCGGTCCGTCGGGCCCTCGTCGTACCGGTGCGAAATGCGTTCTTCCTCGGCGGGTGTTGGCGGCTATGGCCGTGTCGCTGATCGGCTCGTGGAGCTCCCTTGTGGAACTGCCCTGGTTCGGCGTCACCGCCGACAGCGCCACTTGGACCGGACTGGTTGCCTTGTCTGCGCACTGGTCAAGGTGATCACCGGTCCACTGATCTGGCCAGCGCGACTGGCTTCGTTCATCTCTAGGAACAGCGAATATCGACGCGTTCGGGAGTCAGTTGGTGATCAACAGAGTCGCGGATGTCGACGAGAAGTGACGGCACTGCCTGGGCGGCTGGCCGGCAGGGCGCGTTCTGAGCATGTAGCTGCGTGGTTCGCCTGGTGCTAGTGAGACCTGTGAGACTGAGCGGTCACCGCGATGGCCTCTGCGATCCGAGGATGATGCCGATCAGTCCGCCAACAACGGCGCCGAGCCATGGCCCGAGATAGGCGAGAGAGGCGACATCGGCGTTCCAAGTGCGGACGATGATGATGATCAGACTGAGCAGGATCAGCTGCGCGATCAGATAGACCAAGATCTTTCGTCGTGCGGTCCAGCCTCGCATGTGCTCTACGACCATCGGAATGACGTGGACGATGGTAGAGCTCGCAGAGCACAGGCGACGCGTTCCTGTCCTGATCCGCCGGACGTGCAGGCGGTCATTCGGCCGTATGTCAGCTGGCCTTGACTGGTTCCTCGGCTCGGGCTCGGGCGCTGGCGAGGCGGTAGGAGTCGGTGCCGGTCTCGATGATGGTTCCGTTGAACGTGAGCCGGTCCACGATGGCCGCGCAGAGGCGGGGGTCGGTGAAGGTCTTGGTCCAGCCACCGAAGGACTCGTTGGAGGCGATGGCGACGCTGTTCTTCTCCTCGCGTTCGGTCAGGACCTGGAAGAGGAGTTCGGCGCCGTGGCGGTCGAGTTCCATGTAGCCGAGTTCGTCGATGCAGAGGAGGTCGAGATCCGATCCTCGAGCTCTCAAGAACCGTCCCAGAGCCCCAGACGTGTGAGCCGACGCTGCCGCAGCCGCTCTCCAGCCGCTGTCAGAGCGAAGAGGAGCCACACAACCAGCCCGGCCAGTGCTGCTATCACAGGGCCGTCAGATTCGTCCTCAGACGACACCATCAGGAAGAAGAACGCAAAGGGCACAGCCATGCAGAGGCCGGCGCCGACCGGGTGCCGGGCCACCCACTTCTGAAGCCGAGTCGGGCGCATCTGTCCGCCAAGCGCCCGGTCCACGGCCCAAAACGCATTACCCAGAGACCGCCACCAGCTCGTCACGGCTGAAGGATACGACAGCCAGTCGGGCACGCCGATAGAAGGCTCAGGCCCGAGCTGGTTGAGAGACAACTCAGCCTTCCCGAGGTGCGACTGGGCCAGCTGTCCGGGCGCCTGAATCCTTTCGTGCCGAGAGCAGGAACAGGACCGCAGCGGCGGCGGCGAACCCGAAGCCGACGCTGCTGCAGGCCATGACCGTCTCGAATGAAGCGTCGGCGATCCGGGGGATGCCGTTGACGAGCATGAGGGCGTAGATGCACAAAATGGCGTAGGCGCGAAGCCGAATCCCGGCTTGTCGCTTGCGCATCCACGGCGGCGTCCACCCCGCCAGTATCGCCACCGGCATCGGCAGCATGAGCGTTGTGGACACTGCCAGCGCTATCCAGTGGTACAGCGGATTGCCGTTCATCCCGACCCCTTCGTTGGCGATCACCAGCCAACGGAGGGTTGGCGAGGCCCGTCCATGCCGAACACTGCGAGCTTCCGGCGGACCAATCCGGTCAGAGCACCAGTTCAGAAACAGCTACTCAGCTTGTTGTTTAACCTCCTCGGCGCTCAGGAGGTGGCCTCGGTCAGAGCTTCAACGGCCCGTAGGTGCCGTTCTGGAAGGTGAAGACGGTCGGCTCAGAGTCGTACTCCTCGCGGCAGTATCCGCCGTAACCGGGCTCTTCGACGTAGGGGGCGAGCAGGTCAAGGATCGTGACTAGCTCGCCCATCTCGTCGTCCTTCCAGTAGTTGCGGCTGAACAGTCCCCATGCGTAGAGCGCTTGGCCGGCTGCGAAGCCTCGGGACTGACGCCGGAGAGACGCGAAGTCTCCTCCGGGCAGGCGGCCGTCCGGGTCCGGTGCCAGCACTGGGTACAGGTGCTCGTCCGCGTCGAGCCCGCTCGGGCGCTCGGGGACCATGTCGAGGTGCCAACGCAGGGCTTCCAGCACCGTGTCGGGGGTGTTGTCGCGGAGAAAGCACGTGAAGACGACTTCAAAGTGGAGGCTCACGAGGCCGCATTCTGCCGTCCGTGGCTGACAGCCAGAGGACCGCGGTGCTGCGGTCTGGCATCTAGGCCGGTTCGAAGCAGTGCCGGATTGATGTGATCATGTGCGTTGTCGAGACGCTGTTGATCATGCAAGGCCGCGAGGGTGAGTCTGCTGCACGACGCTGTCCGCGTCGAGTCCCTGACCGTGTTGTCCCGGTTCCGGACCGACTTCTACGACTGCCTGACCGCTCGCGCGGACGCGCTGTTCGAGCTGACGGACGCCGTGCTCTGCACAGACGGACCGGTGCGGTCGCTGGTCGACCTTGCGCTGGCACCCGAGCACCGCCGGGGTCACGGCACCCTCTACGCCGGCCTCAACCGCGGACAAGTGGATGTCGCCCGGCTCCGGCGGGTCCTGGCCGGAGTGCCGCTGCTCCGGGCCGCGGACGGCCGGCTGGTCCTGGCCGTCGACGTCTCGCCGTGGCTTCGGCCGGACGCCGGCACCGTGCCGGACCGCTCGTTCTGCCACACCTACGGCCGCGGCAACGCCAAGCACCAGATGATGCCCGGCTGGCCGTACTCGGTCGTCGTCGCGCTGGAGAGCGGCCGCACCTCCTGGTCCGCATTCCTGGACGCGGTCCGCCTGGCCCCCGGCGCGGACCTGGCGGCGGTCACCGCCGACCAGGTCCGCCAGGTGGTCGAACGGCTCGTCGCCTCACGCCAGTGGTCCGCCGGTGATCCGGAGATTTTGATCGTGCTGGACGCCGGCTACGACGCCCCGCGCATCGCCCATCTGCTGTCCGGCCTGCCCGTCGAGGTCCTGGGCCGGACCCGGTCGGACCGGGTGATGCGCCGCCCGGCGCCCTCGCGGGAGGAGTTCCTCTTGGCCAACCCGAAGGGCGGCCGGCCGCCCAAGCACGGTGGAGAGTTCGTCTTCGGCGACCCCTCCACCTGGGGCGCCGAGCAGGCCGCCACAGTCACCGACACCCGCCTCTACGGCAAGGCCACCGCCCAGGCATGGGATCGGCTGCACCCGCGGCTGACCCAGCGGGCCGCCTGGCTCGACCACGACGGTCCGCTGCCCGTCATCGAGGGCACCGTCATCCGCCTGGCCGTCGAACATCTGCCGTCCGGCGGGGTGAACAAGCCGGTCTGCCTGTGGTGGTCCCGCACCGGCGCCACCCCTGCCGACGTGTCGCCGTGGCTTCGGGCGGACGCGCCGTGCTCGGCGGACCGGTTGTTCTGCCATGTCTACGGGCGGGCGAAGTCCGCGTCGCAGTTCATCCCGGGCTGGCCGTACTCCTTTGTCGCAGCCCTGGAGCCCGGCGCCACCTCGTGGACCGGGATCCTGGACGTGGTCCGACTCGGTCCCGAGGACGACGCGACCGCGGTCACCGCGGCCCAGCCGAGGGCCGTGGTCGAACGGTTCGTCGCGGCCGGCCAGTGGACGCCCGGAGACCCGGACATCACGATCGTCATGGACGCCGGCTACGACGTCACCCGTCTGGCCTGGGTACTGCGGGATCTCCCCGTCGCGCTGGTCGGGCGGATCCGCAGCGACCGCGTGATGCGTCTGCCGAAACCACCGAGGATGCACGGCATCAACGGCCGGCCGCCCAAGCACGGGCCGGAGTTCCGCTTCGCCAAGCCCGAGACCTTGCCCGAACCAGTCATCACTACGGCCACCGACACCGTGAACTACGGAAAGGCCCAGGCCCAGGCGTGGGACCGGGTTCACCCGAGACTGACCCACCGCTCGGCCTGGCTGGAGCACGACGGCGAACTCCCCGTCGTCGAAGGCACCCTGGTCGGCTACATGTCGAACACCTCTCGAAGGAACGAGAGGCCCCGCCGGTGTGGTTGTGGTCCTCGAAGACCGGCGCCGCCCCGGCGGACGTGAACCTGTGGTGGCAGGTGATCCTCAGGAGATTCGACCTGGAGCACACGTTCCGTTTCGGGAAACAGACACTCGGCTGGACCACCCCGAAAATCCGCACTCCCGAAGCGGCGGACCGCTGGACCTGGCTCCTGGTCGTCGCTCACACCCAGCTCCGCCTCGCCCGGCCACTTGCCGCAGATCTCCGCCGACCCTGGGAGAAGCCGGCCAAGCCCGAACGCCTCACCCCGGCCCGGGTCCGCCGCGGGTTCAGGAACATCCGCGCGCACCTGCTCTGCCCGGCCCGTGTTCCCCAACCGACTGGAACCGGGCCCGGACGCCCCCTCGGCTCGAAGAACCGGCGGCCCGCCACCCGCTACGACGTCGGCAAAACCGTCAAACGCCCCGAGACCCTCAAGGCCATCGGTAAACCTGGCAGATCTTGGTAGATAAAGAACAAGCTTACGGTGGAGACGTGCCCGGGCAGCCCCCACCCGCCCCAGAACCCGGCGACACCCCGCTGCCCCCGCCCGTGCCGGTGCTGGTGGTCCTGGTCGACGGCCAGGAGGTCCGCGGACGGCTCTACTCGTGGCAGCAGACGAAGGCTGGGTGGCAGGGCGACGTGGGGGCCTGTCCCTGAGGCGCAACCGCCCCGGCCCCGGACCTGGCGACGGCGATGGCGATGGCGATGGCGACGCGATGGTGGTGGAGGCGGCGGAGTCCGCCCGCTGTCGTGCTGCCCCGCTGGCTCGCCCCGCTCGCCCGCAACGGCCCGACGGCCTTCCACGCGGCCCCCGTGGTCCGCCGGGCGGTCCGTATGTCTCCGCACCACCACCCCGCCACCGCCCGCCCGTGCTTCCCTTGCGCGCCACCTCCGGCTCGGGGGCCTATGCCGTGGTGGTCTCGCGCGGGGGAAGGCCGGGGGTCACGCCGTCTTTGAGGTTGGTGCGGATCTCGCGGACGGCGGGTCCCGGAGTGCCCCTGAGTTCGTTGCAGGCGATGATGACCTGCCCCGCGGCGCCTGAGGGGTCTTCGACGGTGGCGAGGTCGGTGAGGCCGTCGAGGAGCGCGTTGCCGGTCCGCTGGTCTTCGGGGCCATCGCCCAGGCCGGTGAACGGGCCGTCCACGATCAGGAACTGAGGGACCGGCATCGCCGGGACTTCCCGGGCGGCATCACGCAGGGCGAGCAGGACGCTGATGTTCGCGCGGGCCATCCCGTGGCCGGCGACGACCCGCGCGTCGAAGGAGCTGCCGTTGATGGTGACGGAGAAGTCGTCCGCGCTGATGGACACCGTGTGGATCTCCGGGTCGCAGGCCTGCATCCGGCGCAGCGCGTGACGCGACCACCGGTCGGTACCCTGCTTCACCATCAGGTCGGTGTCCTGCCGGGCGGCGGCGTACGCGGACTCGGCGGCCTCCTTGTCCTTGGTCAGCCAGGGGAGCCGTTCGCGCAGTTCCGTCAGCTTTGCGACCTCGCGCAGGTGCTCGGCGTTCTGCTCCAGCCGTGCCGCGAGCTCCCGTACCACCGCTTCGGCCTCCACCACGATCCGCTGCTGCGGCGCGATCACATCCTGTGCGAAGGCCCGTTCCGCAGCCTCCGCCTCCACCACCGCCCGCTCGGCGTCACCGACCCGCCCGCGGGCCTCACCTGCCGCCTGCCCGGCGCGGCGTGCCGCGTCGCCCGCCTTCTCGGCGGCCTGCTGCGCCCGGGACATCCGCTGCCTGAACTGCTCGATACGCTGCTGGCGCTCGGGGTCGAAGCGCCGGCACGTGGGGCAGTCGTCTTCCGACAGCCCGGTCAGGTCGAGCGGCCGTACGCATGTGGGGCACAGGCTCGGGTCGGTGGCGGCCTCCCGCAGTCCGGCCAGACGCCCCCTCGCCTCGGCCGCCGTCGCCTCCAGAAGGCGTACTGTGCGCTCCCGGTCGTCGCAGGCATCACGGGCGGCCCGCCGAACCTCCTTCGCGGCCGACGTCTTCGCCTGGAGCGCGGAGAGCTGGGTGTTCAGACCGCTGAGCTCCGCCCCGGCCTTCCGCGCGATAAGGGCCTGCTCCTCGTGCTGCGCGGTCCACTGCGCGTCGCGGCGCTGGAGATCCTCGACGGACGGCAGGTCGCGTTCCTCGCGGTCGCGCAGAATCCGCGCCACGCCGTTCTTCGCCTTGCTCCACTCCTTCTTCTTGATGTCGGCGTCCTGCCGCAGCGCGTCGACCGTGTGATCATCGGATCCCAGCAGCACGCGCCCCACCGCGATCCGCTGGTCCTTGCCCTGCCGGCCCAGGTAGTCGTTGGGCAGGTCGCGCTGGCGGGCGTAGAGCCACGGGACCAGCAGGCCCAGCGTCACCCGCGTGTTTCCCGAGCCCAGCCGGGGAATGCCGAGGAGGTCCTGGAAGACGTCGGCGGCCTACCTGCGGGAATCGGTGCGCTTGACCGGGTGCCGCTCTTCGGTGTTCAGCGCGCCGCGGACGAAGGACACGTCCTCCTTCCGGTCGACCGTGCTGCGGACGATCCGCCACCGCTCCCCGTTGATCCGTGCGACGAACCCGACGCGCCCGCACACCGCCGGGGCATCCATCAGCTTCGCGCTCTCCACTCCAAGCGACCACAACCAGGCCGCTTCCAGGGCCGTGCTCTTGCCCGACCGGGGCACCCCGGTCAGAGCGGGCAGCGGGGCGTCGAGCCTCACCTCGCGCATCACCCCGTCGCATTCGAACAGCATGCACTCGATGTTGAGTGTGATCACCCGGTGCCTCCCACGGCCTCGACAACACTTCAGCGCCCGTAGCGGGTAACGACACGCGGTCAACCGGGTGACGTCCCCGGCCATGACGGGCGCCGCAGGCTCTCCGCCCTTTACGGCCTCGGTCGTGACCCTCTGAGGAACACCAGCCCGCGCTCCGGGCAGCGGCCTACTCACCGCTGCTGCCGTGGCCGGCGGCGATGATGAGGGCGATGAGGACGAGGACGGCGGTGGCGAGCTTGATGACGTCGGCGGCGGCCCAGCCCTGGTTCAGGGCGAGGACGAGGACAGCGGTCGCGGCGTACGCCCACGTACGGCGGGTCGGGCGGGGCGCGTTCGGGCTGGGCATGAGGGTCTCCCGGGTTCGGTGAACGGCTGGAGACTCCACGGTCGGTGGTGGTGTGATTGTTCGCTCGGGCCGGCCGGTGAAAAAGCCCAGGAGGCGGGTCACGGATTGTGAACAACGGGGCTTGTTCACTGGACACGAGGGGTGGGCAGAGGTGGGCAGACCGCTCCAGGACAAACTGCGAGGCCGTACGGAGGAGGCGAACAGACTGGCGGAATGGCTCCGCACGGTCACCAACGGCATCCCGGTGCGGACGCTGGAGACGAGGTTCCACTACTCGAAGGCGATGTGGAGCCAGTACCGCAGCGGCAGCACGCTGATCGGCCAGGACCTCCTCGACAAGGTCGTCGACGAGCTCGTGCCCCAGGACATGCGCGGCAGGGTCCGCGCGAACGGCCACAAGCTGCTCGCCGCCGCGCTGGAGGCCGCGAAAAGGCCGGCCGACCAGCCACCACCGCCCGCCGCACCGCCTGTTCGGCACCAGCCGCCGACGCCGCTGCCGGAGGCGCTCCAGCTCGCGTTGCGCCTCGACGACGCCCGCCTCCAGCAGATGGAGACGATGCGCCGCCTGGACGAGTCGGAGAAACGCTGCGCCCAGCTCCAGGGCCTGGTGCTGTTCCTGCAGAGCCAGTCCGTCCAGCTCGCCCAGGAACGCGACCGCGCTCTCGACGAGGCACGCGAGACCCGCGAGCTGCAGCAGGCGCTCGACCAGTCGGAGAAGTTCCGCGTCCGTGCCGAAGGCCAGCTCCGCCGCGCCCGCCGCGCGGCGCAGGAGGCGTTCGAGCTGCGCCTGGCCGCCGAGGCGAAGGTGGTGGTCGCTCAGTCGCAGATCCGCGCCGGGAGCCCCCAGCCGGCCGCGATGCCGCAGCCGGCCGCGGACGGCATGGACCTGCCGCCGATGGAACGGATAGCCGACGTCCTGGAGGCGGCGGACGCGCTGCTCGACGAGCAGGACATGGACCTGGGCGAGCTGCGCTCCGACCTCGGCCTCGCCCCGGACTTCGCGGGCGGGAGCGCGCCGAGGGTCATCGAGGGCGAGGTCATCGTGAGCAGTACAGCCGACGAGGAGCGCGAGCCCGGCGGGATTGTTCAGCAGACCGGACCGAACAACACGGTGAACAACCCCGTGACCAGGCCGGACACCGCGAGCAGCCCACCGCCGACAGCCATCGCGGACGCTTTGCTCAACGCCGTGACGCCGGCGCATCTGGGGCGGCAGATCGAGGCCCTGCGCAAACGGGAGGGCGTCCTGAGGTGGTCGGTGGGAGCGATGCTCGCAACCGTCAACGACGTCCTCCGGTCCGCAGACGAGCCTGCCGTGGGGGCCGAGTCGGTCCGCGGGTGGCTCACCGGGGACAGGTTCCCCCGGCTCGACTGGGCGCTGATGGAGCTGGTCGTGGAGATGGGCGCCACCCCGCAGGAGACCCTGGAGTTCTTCCACGCGCACCGCAGGATCCACCAGCGCGAGGCCGACGCCTTCGAAAACGCGCCCCCGAACATCCGCCGGCAGGACGACGAGTCGTTCGCGAAGGCCGAGCGCAGGGCCGCATGGCTCGCGGAGGGCTGGACGAAGTCCGACCAGCTGAAGGAGCGGCGGACGGCCGCGGGCGCGAGGTGAACTGGCTGGCCGAGCAGAAGGCCGCCGCGAGGGAACTGGAGGACGCCGCCCGCCGCAAGGAACAGCAGCAACGCGGCGGCCCGCCCCCCGCTCCCTGATCTGCGGCGGCACGAGACCGAAGCGGCTGACCATGCCCTCGAACAACTCCGCGACGAGGCCGCGACGCCCGGCCTTCCGACCGCAACAGCCGTTGGGCCCCGCCGGTTCGTCCGGCGGGGCACGAGTCGGTCAGGGGGCGGGGGTGTAGTGGACGACAGTGTTCTCGCACGGCCCGACGGCGTAGGTCTTCAACGTGACGGCCTCGCCGGGGTCGGCCGTCAGGCCCCACCGGAGCTTCGTGCCAGCCCACTCCGACAGGTACCGGCACACGGCCTCGGGGGCCGGAGGGAGCCAGGTCTGCGGGTCCTGGTCGGCCTTCTGCCGGTTGGACCGCGCGG
Organism: Streptomyces sp. NPDC023157; assembly: GCF_055560575.1. Taxonomy (NCBI): domain Bacteria; kingdom Bacillati; phylum Actinomycetota; class Actinomycetes; order Kitasatosporales; family Streptomycetaceae; genus Streptomyces; species Streptomyces sp. NPDC023157. Next base: position 17,572 of record NZ_JBVHIL010000016.1, on the reverse strand, counting down.
TGACCGCGACGAGCGACGTCGAGGCGTCCTGGTCGTTCGCGTACGCCTCCCGCCGCTTGGGCGTCCAGGCGCTCGCGCCGGAGTCCCAGGCCTCGGCGAGGGGGACCATGTGGTCGATGTCGAGCTTGGCGGGTCGTCGACGAGTTGCTCGTCGTAGTACGACTTCCACAGTCCGCCGGACAGCTTGCAGCCGGCGCTGACGACCGGGGCCTCGATCGCCTCGGCCAGTAGCACCTCGTTGCGGGTGTTGCGGCTGGCTTTGTTCACGAGAACCGACAGCAGATGTTCACCACTTCGGGAGGCACCCGGCACGTCGGGGATTCGAACGGTGGCCTTGCACACCATGGCGGAGCACAGTCCCGCGCCGCGGATGAGAAAACACGTGGAAGGTCCGCCACAGAGCTGCGACGATGCCCCCTGCTTTCTTCGCGGAGGACATTTGTTCGTTTTCGTGTGTGCGGGATGTGGCGCCGAGTTGACCATCCCGCTGTCCCCGGTCGCGCTGCCGGTACATGCCCATCAGAAGTACGGGAACGGGATCCAGCTCCCGGTGCTCATGGAGTCGGGCACATTCGCCGTGGAACCGGAGCCCTGGGGGGCGCCGTGGCGGAGGTGGGAGGAAATCGACCCGGACGAGGCGGCGGCCCGCGGTATCTACGCCCCGCTCTACGCCCTGTCCGACAGCGCACCCGGCACCGTCGTCATCGCCCCCGGGGATGCCCGCGGCACCGTGCTCGTCCCGCACGAAGCCGGCGGCTACTGCTGCGGTCTCGACTGGGGTGACGGCCCGAACATGGCCTGCGCGGTGTGCGGCCTGCCGGTGGCGAGCCGGATCGACGACTGCTCACTCTGGCAGGCGGTCTGGCTCGCGCCGGATGCCGTGCACCGCCTCCCCGTCGACGACACCGACTCCGGTACCGCAATCCTCGCCTGGGAGGAACTGTTGGAGGAGGGGGTAGCCACGCCCCCGATGGAGCCGATCAGCAGGTGGGGCTCGCTCCGCGGGCTGGACCACTGGTGGTCATGGAGCCCACAGTGGGAAGCGGCAGCCGGCCGGGCCTTGGCCCACCTCCTGGCAGCTTCCGACGGCCGACCGGTGACGGTCCCGCCCGGCCTGATCACTGAAGTGTTCCAACGAGCCCTCGACGCCCTGCTGCCCGCGGACCAGCCAGCGCGACGTGCCGTCCTGGCCGGACCGGGGCTGTCCGCCCCCGGCCCGGACGTCGACATGATCCTCGTGCCAACCCACCCGCAGACGGGGGAACTCTGGAGCCCAGCCGGCCCGGACGCATCTGCACGCCCCGTACCACTGCCGTTCGGGATATGGCTGTGGATGGCCTACCCCGAACCACACCTCCACCTCCCCACCTCGGGAACCATGCCCGACGGCGTACTGCGCGACGACCCGCCCCCGCCACGCCCCCACCACCTGTTCCGAGCCGACCCGGGAACCTTCCAGCACACCCTGGTCCGATTGCCCGCGGTCCGCAGCCCGTGGCTGCGCGAGATCCTCGACAACCTCACGCACCACATGCAAGCCGGTCTCTTCTAGCCGACTGCCAGACGACGCCGGTACTCAGGCTCCAGAGCTGCGCAATCGAACCGCACCAGGTAGTGGTGCCTCCCGAAGTGGTGTCGGCTGTCCGTTCTCGTGGACAAAGCCAACAGGGTGAAGGGGAGCAGCACCGCCTGCCCCGCCGGCTCACCTCCGCTCGAGCGGAGGTGAGCCGCCCCGCCGGAACAGCGCCCGGCGGGGTTTCGTGCTCTCTGCGCGAGCGGAGGTACCAGTACTGCTCGCGTCCGACGGACCTCAGGGACGAGAGCAGGGCACCTTCGCGCAAGACGTGTTCGGATGCACAACCGCACGCTCGCTGATTGACGGATCAGCGACGGCTGATCGCCTCTGCCGGGGGCGGCGTACGCCTTTCGTTCAGCGGCCTGATATCGATCATGATCTGACGGACTAGGTCGATGGTCTTTGCCTGCGGCTTTACTCGACGACACGATCCGTCCGCCACCCCCCGGGCACAGCAGAAGAGTCATCTGCCCACGGAAGGTCGATATGCGTATCAAGGCATCGAGTATGGCTGCAGTCGCCGCATTGACGCTGATACCCGTCCTGGGTGGCGCCTCGCTGGCGACGGCCGGCGGGACCGGGGTGCAGGCGCTTACCTGTCCCGGCTCCGGTGACGTCACTCCCGGGGACAAGTGCACGACCTTGAGCAATGGCGTTCTCATGATCAACGAGACGAGCACCGGCTCGTCCGTCGGGCTGCAGTACTACAAGTCCGGTGGCGCTGCCGTTAGCGCCCGCCTGGGCTATCTGCGCCAGGGTGTGAACCACTGGGGCGGCTGGCAGTCGATGACGGCCGTCAATACGTACTACGCCCAGTGGAGCGGCCTTTCGGGCGGGTGCTACCCGACCAACGGTCTGCTGAACACGACCGGTGGGGCGACCTATCAGACTCCGGCGGCTGATCCCTGCTGATTCCGTGGTGTCCGGTGTCCCGCGCAGCTCGCGTGGGACACCGGACACTGTCCGGGCTCACGTTCACGTTCATGTAAAGAGAGTGGTCAGGTGCTGTACGCCGTCTTCAACGGGCACGGGATGTTCATCGCCCTGGCGACCTTGCTGTCGGCAACGGTCGGCTTCGTCGTCTACAGGCAGTCCCCACCTTCTGATGGGCGCCGTGCCCTGAAGGGCCTCTTCGCAGCGTCGGTGACGGCTGTGGTGAGTCTGACGCTCTGGTCGACCGGTTCCCCCGTTCACCAGCCGCGGATGTGTGTGGTCAACCGTGACCTCATCGAACCGTTCACCACCGATCAGGGGCTGCTCAACGCGGGGCTCTTCCTCCCGGTCGGGCTGCTGGGCGTCCTGGCGACACGGAAGGTTCTCGGCACCGTCGCCTTCGGGATCCTCCTCACCTTCACGATCGAAACCCTGCAGGGCTCGCTTACCTTCCTCGGACGGGGCTGCGATTCCAGTGACCTGGTGATGAACTCCCTGGGGGTAGTCGCCGGCGCCATCGCCGGATGGACCATCACCGCCTTCGAGAAGCCGCGCGCCGGACTCCTCCACGCCTGGCGGGCCCGGAGTACCTATGCGGCCGTGACCACCATCGCCGTGCTCGCCCTCGTGTGGGGGGTCGCCATCGAGCCGCAGGTCGTGGACCAGACTCTCGGGATCGGGCGGGCGAACGACGCCCAGGAGAACGCGATCCGCGCGGCCGTGGACGAGTCCTTCGATGGCTACTACAAGGTCAGCCGCGTCGACTTCGCGTCCGGGCCCGATGGCACCGGCACGGTCATGGCCCAGTTCGCCGGAGGCGGCTCCGCAGAGCTTCGCTGGCCCGGCCGCGACACCTTCCAGGCCTACCTCGACATGTCGAGCACAGGCCAGCCGAGCGGCTATCCACTGCCCGGCGCCAAAGCCTCCCCTGTCAACGAGCAGCAGGCACAGCAGGTCGCCACGGCGTACGCCGCCCGCCACGCCGTCTGGGGACTACGGGACTCGAAGCCCAAGACCACGGAGGTCGACGAGAAGGCCGAACTCGGCTGGATGACCAGCTGGCGTCGGCACGACGCGAACGGAGTCCTCATGCCCATGCGGCTCGACATCCAGGTCAACCGTGCCGGCCTCGCCACCCAGATCATCATGACGAACATCCCGGACCCCCACCTGCCCTCCCCCCGCATCCGGAAGGAGGAGGCCGTCGCGGCCCTCCTGAGCGCGAACAAGCAGGACGGAACCAAGCCGCCCGCTGCTACTGCGGTGCTGCTGGCCACGCTCAGCAACGGAACCTGGATCCCCGCCTGGCGTATCGAGGTACAGGGAAGGCAGCCCATCAGCGGCTCGGTGAACGCAATGACAGGAACCGTGATCGACGACTCCCAGTAGGACGAGAGCCGGGGCGGCCAGGACTGCGAAGAGGCCGCGCCGGCGGTCGCCCACCGGCTTTCGACGCCGAGGCATACAAGCAGCGCAACGCCGTCGAGCGCTCCATCACCCGACTCAAGCAGCGGCGCGGCTTGGCCATGCGAACGGACAAGCTCGCCATCGCCTACCAAGCCGCACTCCACCTCGCCGCCATCCTCATCTGGACAGCCGCTTGACCGCCGAAGCCCCTTGCCCGCGAAGATAGCCACATGCACGATCTCGTGAAGTTCCTCGTCGCACGCATCATGGACGACAACCACGCCTATGCCTACGTGGCCGACACCCTGGGCGGCGAGGCTCTTCTCGACAGCCATCTCCCCATGCTCGACCTGACCGAGCAACTGGCGCACGACTACAAGGCCATGGATCCATCGGACCCCCGCTCGGCCGGCCTGGCATACGCACTTCGAGTCCTTGCCCAGTCATACGCCGAGCACCCCGCCTACCGCCGGGAATGGCGGCCATAGCTTTCAAGGAGACAGGCCCTAGCTGAAGCGGTTCGATCTTCCCCTGTGGGTCGGTTCACCTCCGCTCGCGCGGCGAGGACCCCGCTACGCCCGGAAGAGCCTGTTCCCGTCCTGGCTCACCTCCGCTCGAAATCGGAGGTGAGCCGGAGAACGCGTCAGATGGCGAGCAGCGGGCTCTTGTCGGCGTACACATGAACGTGCTCAGCCACGTACGAATGAACGTGCCCAGTTCCTGACGTGGTGAGGGTTGCTGGTGGGCAGCCTGCTGCTGGCCTGTTCGGGTGGCGGAGGGCGGCTCACTGTGGTCTTGGACCCGCAGCGAGCCGCTTGATCAACACTGGTGGCCAGGGACCCACTTCCATGCCTCGGTCACGGCGGGGAGATCTGGTTCGGGTTGCCAGTCATGGCCTGAGCCACTCTCCCTGCGGATCGAAGCAGACGAGACCGTGTTCACGAGCCAGAGCAGCGGCGAAGTCGGACACTTCCTCAGCCTTGCCATAGGACATGGTCAGGTACACGATCGGACCCGATGCTTCGTCGATGACCGGCGTGGACGCCCACACGGCACTGCGGTCGAGGTCGTCCGGGTATCGCTCGACGAGCGCGGCCACGTAGGCCGCGATGCGGGGTGCAGGAGGGACGACGACATCGTCCGATTCCAGGTAGCGCTCATAGAGCTCGCCGTAGGTCGAGCCTGCGCGGTGGACGTCGAGTGGGCGTTCCCCGTCCCACACAGCAAGGTCATAGCTCACAGCCGCATAGTCGCAGGGGGCGGTTCCTCCGGAGTCAGCGGGCCCTGAGATCTACCCAATCACCGGGTCATTGTGAGAGTGCCCTTAAAGAGCGTTTTGTCCTGGCTGGGGCGTTTGATAACTGGTGCGACGTAGGCCGCTTGGGGCGGCCCGTGCCAGCGTGTGAAGATCCGCCTGTGGAGTGTGACGTGTGCGGGCGGTCGATGTGGCGGTGGCCTGTGCCACCGGCGGCCTGGGAGGAGGAGATTTGGTCCTGTTCCTGGTGCCATGCGGCCACCCATGTGGGCGGTGAGTGGTTCGAGATTTCGAGACCGCCGTATCTGCCCCCGGGGATGCGCTGGGAGAAGGCCGTCGCGGATGGCCTCGCTGCTGGTGTCTCCCACGCGTTCGGCATCTTCGACAAGACGCTGTGCGGCCTTCAGGAGGCAGGTATGTCACCGTCCGACTACGTGTGGCTGCCGGAACGGGAAGATGCCTGCGGCGCCTGCCGGGAAGCGGCGAGTGTTATCGATGGCCGCTGGCCGCGGTCAATGAGGAGTGAGGATGCGCGGGTCAGCGTGGCCCGGCAGCTATGAGTCCTTCCAGTTCGGAGTCGACTCTCGGGTGAGCCTGCGGCTCATCAGGTCGATCATCGCGAGGTGACTCATCGCTTCGGAGCGGTGGGGGTGAGTTTCATAGTCGCGGGCGAGACGGCGGTGATGCATGAGCCAGCCGAAGGTCCGCTCGACCACCCAGCGCCGCGGAATCACCTTGAAGCCCTTCTGGCCCGGGTCGCGACCAGTGACTTCGACATCAATTCCCAGGCGGGCGCCATGGTCGATGACTTTGGTGCGGTAGCCGGTGTCGGCCCACGCCTACGTGACGCGGGGGTGGCTTGCAGCAATGTCCGAGAGCAGATGGATGCCACCGACGTTGTCGGAGACGCTGGCGGCGGTGACCAGCACGGCCAGCAGGAGACCGAGCGTGTCGACGCCGATGTGACGTTTGCGGCCTGCGATCTTCTTGCCCGCGTCGATGCCCTGGCCGGCCGAGGGCACGTTGGCCGAGGTCTTGATGCTCTGGGCGTCCAGGATGCAGGCGCTCGGCTCGGCGTCACGGCCTTCGGCCTTCCGGGCCAGGCGTCGCAGGAGACCGTTGAGCTGGTCGAAGACCTCGTCCTTCTGCCAGGCGGCGAAGTAGCCGTAAACCGTCTCCCATGGGGCGAAGTCGTGAGGCAGATACCGCCAGGGAATCCCGGTCCGGTCGACATAGAGGATGGCATCCATGATCCGGCGCAGATCGTGCTCAGGCGGGCGCCCGATGTCCAGGCCCTTCCCTCTTCGCTCGGCCCGCCAGGCCGTCAGAGTCGGTTCCAGCAGTTCCCAACGGGCATCGGACAGGTCACTCGGATAGGGCCGCTGCTTGCGAGGCATGTTTCTGTAGTACCGATGGCCGCCGCTCCGCCACAGGGCGCAAACCGGTGCGACCGGGGGCGCGTTGGGATCAGACAGGAGCGAAGGGACTGAAACGGGCCCTCGAAGGCCGTCACCCGCCTCACCTGCCACAAGACACATGTGCTGCCCCGGCCGACCCGAAGCGGTCAATCACCTGAACTGCGATGAAGCACCCCTACCGGGACAAAACGCTCTTTTAGAGGACGTTTCTGATGGCTCTGGTTGCGTGCGGCAGGATTTCCTGGCACCAAGGGGCCTTCGTGGGCCCGCCTGTCGGGGACGTCGGATGCGTGTGGCACGCTCCGAGGCATGGATGACGAACTGGTCAGCACCCAGACGCCGCGGCGCCGTTTAACCGATCCGGAGGAGGCTCTCGCGCTGCTGGAGCGTGCTGTCCCTGGATTGACCGACCTGCGTCGGCCGACGCGTGCCGTGATCGACTGGGCCGGGCTCGAAGACGGCCTGGGCACCCGGCTTCCTTCTGATTTCAAGTGCCTCGCGGAGTGGTATCCGACCTTCGACATCGGGGGCTTCCTTCTGGTCCGGCTTCCTGAGCCGGGCGAGGAAGGCCGCATTCTGCAGGGCACCCGTGACACCCTTTCAGCGCTTGCCGATGCCTGGTTGGAACCCGCTCTCGGCTTGCTGGCCCACCCGGCTCCCGGTGGGCTGCTCCCGTGGGGGGAGTCGTGCGACAGCGACAAGTTCATGTGGAGTACGACGGGTCCGTCTCCGCAGGACTGGGTCGTCACGGTTGCTACTCGCGGCGGGGCGTGGTGGCACTACGGTGGTGGTGCCGTCCAGTTCCTCGCTGAGTACTGCACCGGGATCCTGGAACCCTGGGGGTTGCCGCCGATCGACCTGGAAGTCCTCCCAAGCTGATCCGCTCAGGGAAGTTATCGGCTGGTGAGGCGCCGGTATCCAATGAGGGCTGCGGCTCTGCCGACGAAGGCGAGGAAGTGTTCGGCCTTGCGTTCGTACCGGCGGTGAAGTCGTCGACAACCGGCCAGCCAGGACACCGTTCTCTCGACCACCCAGCGATGTCGGCCCAGCCTCTGTGAGGACTCCACGCCTTTGCGGGCGATGCGGTGACGGATGCCCCGTTGGCGGAGCCATCGGCGCAGGTGGTCGTAGTCGTAGCCCTTGTCGGCGTGCAGTTTCGCCGGCAGTCGGCGCCGGGGCCGCGGCGGGACCGGATGGGCGGAATGCCCTGCACGAGTGGAACCAGGCACTGGCTTTCGTGCATGTTCGCGCCGGAGATGCCCAGGGACAATGGCAGTCCGTTCCGGTCGGTGATCAGGTGGATCTTCGATCCCAGCTTGCCGCGGTCGGTCGGATTCGGTCCCGTAAGCGGCCCCCTTTTTGCGGCCCGCAGACTGACCGAGTCGATCGCGCACCGCAACCAGTCCAGCTCGCCCCGCGCCCCGAGGTCATCGAGGATCACGCGGTAGAGCCGGGCCCAGACCCGGTCCCGGCTCCACTGGGCGAAACGGCGGTAGACCGTGGGCCAGGCGGGACCGAACACCGGCGGAAGCTGCCGCCACGTGCAGCCCGACGTCGCTACGAAGACGATCGCCGCCAGAGCCTCACGGTCACCCGCCCGACGCCGACCACCGCCCTGCGGACGTATCACCACCGTCGGCGGCACCACCCGCCTGAACAACACCCACAACTCGTCGGGCACCAATCGCTCAACCAGATCCGTCATGCACGGATCAACGAACGATCACGCCATAAGAAACGACGTCTATGAACCTCTTCCTCCTCCCCGATGAAGAGCAGGACACGTCTGGGGAAGCGGGCACCGGCCGGGCGGAGGACCAGTCATGACACTGGCCGGCACGGGGCTTGGTCTGATGGCGCCCGCGTCGCGGGACCAGGCAGCGGGCTGGGACACGTGGCGGCGGGCACGGCACGGCTTCGCCCCGGCGCCGGTACGGACATTCGGCCAGTGGCGGGCGATGAGCACACGGGAGCGATCCGCCTACGACCTGCACCGGATGGCCACCCACGCCAACCTCCCGCTCCTCGACACCCCGATGAGCCAGAGGGTCGACCGGCTGCTGAGCGCCCGGATCCGCACCAACGCCTTCAAGGCCAAGCCGTCCACCCGCGCGGGAGTGATGATCAGTGGCGGCGGCTACCAGGGCAAGACTGAGACCACCTGTGAGATCGTGGCCGCCTTCGAGGACTCCTGGCGCGCCCTTCACCACCAGGTCCACCCTGACGTCGCGCCCGGAACCCGCGACCTGTGGGTGCCCGTCGCCTATGTGCAGACCCCGGTGACCGCGAAGCCGAAGAGCACCTGCAAGGCAATCTTGAAATCTACGGGGCGCCCACAAAGAACATGGACCTCCCCGACCTGATCCGGCAGGTCGCCACCTCCCTGACCGACCACGGCACCAAGGTCTTGGTTCTCGACGACATCACCCGCCTACGGATGCACCGCGCCGACGACCAGGACACCCTCGACCTGATCCGCGCGTTCATGAGCATGCACGTCACCCTCGTCCTTATCGGCGTCGACATCCCCGCCTCCGGTCTCCTGCGCGAAGGCCGCCTGGATGCGGCATCCGGGCAGAGGGTGCTGCCGCCGTCCCGGCACGCCACCGCGCACGGCCTTGAGGCCACCCAGACCGAGCGCCGTTTCGATCTCGTCGAACTCGACCGCTTCCGCTATGACACCGACCAGCAGATCACCGCCTGGACCACCCACCTCGCCGGCCTGGAGAGCGCCCTCCGGCTGCTGAACGCCGAGCCGGGAATGCTCACTTCGGGCTGCATGCCCGAGTACCTCTTCACCCGCACCAACGGCGTCGTCGGCCTCCTCGAACGCCTCATCGAGGACGGATGCACTGAAGCGCTCACCAGCGGCTCCGAGTGCCTGACCGAGACCCTCCTCGACGGCCTCCCCCTCACCCTGGGTGGTGCCGGCCGCGCCGCCGAGGCAGGCGAGATCCCCACCGTCCCCGCGGCCTCCACCCGCCGACCGCGCGTCGGCCGATGCCGCAACTCCGCGTTCGACGACCACGGCCCCGCAGCCTCGGATACAGCATGACGAGCACGCCGCTGCCCAGAAGCCTGGATCCTGCCCAGGGTGAACTGCTGGCGGGCTACCTTCTGCGTCTCGCCCACCGGATCGGCATCTCTCCGCTCGACCTCGCGCACCGGTGCGGACTCACCGCAGGGACGACGTTCCCCACCCACCACCTCGTCCGCCTGGACGACAACCGATCCCGGCAGACCGCCACTGTCTGCCGACTCGCCCTGCCCGAGGTCCACGCGCTTACCCTCGCGACGCAGGCCCCCAGCTATCCCCCTCTACACCCCGTTTACCTGGGACGACACCAAAGCCAGATCGACATGGCCAACGACGGCTGGGTCTTCACGGCCTTCAGCCGGTACTGCCCCGCCTGCCTGGCAGACACTGCCGGTCTTCCGGGCGGGTCGGTCTGGCAGGGCTCGTGGCGGCTCTCACTCACATTCCTCTGCACACGCCACCACCGCCTTCTCGACTGGCGGTGCCCCAACTGCCAGGCACCCGCATTCTCCAACGGCTACCGAGCCGACGGAAGATGGCGACCCACCCAGCTCACCCCGTCACCGCGTAGCCGCCTCCACCCGGCGCAATGCCGTCATCGGCCCGGTATCGGTCGGGACCCGGCATGTGCCCAGCGGCTTGACTATCCGTCCGCCACCGGCAAAGGCCCTACCGAGGCGATGGTGCACGCTCAACAGCGGCTGTCCGCGGCCGCGCGTTCCGTGGCCGGGCAGGAGGTCGAGAGTCTGGGCCGGCCTACCTCGCCCCAACGGTTCCTTAACGATGTCCGTGCCGTCACGCTCGCCATCTTCAGCACCTGGCCGGCGACGGCGGAAGTCCTCACCAGCACCGAACACTTGGACGCGGTCGCCTCTCACGCCGAGACCCTGAGCCGAGCGCCTGCGGAACGATCCGGACCCCAAGGGGACGGCTGGCTGGCTCGCTCTGTCGACCACCCGCCTGGCGATCCGTTGCGGGCAGCCGCCCTGATGGCCCTCGTCGTCCGGATCCTCGACGACCCGGGCGGCCAGACAGTCCTCGCCCGCGTGCTGTCCCGGCTTCCCTCCAGCCGTGCCGGATATCGCCGGCTGAAGCGCCTCGCCCCACACTGCTCATCCGGCATGAACACCGCCATCGACGAGAGCACCCACCTGCGTCACGGACTTGTCGGGCCACCCGCGCTCTTCCCACAGCCTCCGAGCCACCAGGGCCTGCTCGACCCGAAGAACATCCCGCAACATCTTCCGGACGCCTGGGCCTGGCCACTGGACGAATTGAACGGGCCCGCAACCCAACTGCGCCGAGACGCCGCGATCCGCCTCGTCCAGATGACCCGCGGTGGCTCCCGCGCCGCGGCTGCCCGCTACCTCGGCATCACCCCCGGCGCTCTCCAGTCCGCAACCGTCACCATCCGCGCCTGGCAGAAGATGCCGGGCAACGCGGACGCCTACCAGGACGCACTTCAACGCATCGCCGCAATCGCCGCCGCGACCGAGGCGCCTTCCTCGACGAGGCTCACCGCTCCTGACGAGATGACCGTCGGGCCTTGAACCGTCCATGCGGGGACTGCCTCCCCCCGGTCGGAGAATCGGGGCCGGGATCTACGCTGGGCACTCCTTCCGCCCCGTCCGAGGAGTAGCGTGCCGCCGGCCTTCGTCCACCGGATCACCAAATACGATCCCGCCGACCGCGACGAGCACGGTCACTACATTGGCGCCGAGGACACGATCAGCGACCACGGGCCTGTCGAAGCGGCGTACCTGGCGGCCGTGGCCGCCTTCGCAGACGGCTCGGGCATCGACCGGCTGGAGATCCGCGACCCTGCGGTCACGGGCTTCGTCCACTTCGGCGGGGAGCCCTCAGTTGCGGGGCACGGCCTCGGCGGGCTCTTCCCGCCCGACCTCACCGGCTACCACGACGGGGCCGAGGTCTCTCTTCCGGTCGCCCTGGAACTGGTCCGGGCCATGCTCCGCGACCACGGCGCTTGGTGCCGACTGGAGGTGGGGGATTTGTTCACCGTACATGTCGGGTGGGACCAGTACATGTATGTGGGCAGCGACCGGCCCTGCGCAGACGCCGTAGCGCGTACCCGGGAACTTGGCCTCTTCCCGGAACCGTTTACGGCTTCGCCCTATGCGGCCGAGGTCGACGAAGCGGTAGTGACGGAGCCAGCCGACGAGCACTTCTGGATACGCGTGCACACCGCGCTGGCTTCACGGCATGCGTTGCTCCTCGAAGAAAGCTACGTTCGCAACGCCGCACGCTGGCACCGAATCACGCCGGAGAACCTCGACACAGTGCGCGCCGGTCTCGGCCCGCGCGCCTTGCTGACCGTCTGGCCCGACCTGACCCCGGACGTCGGCGCCGTCCTCGCCGCATTGCCACAGGAGGAATCCATCGTGTTCGTCTGGGAGGCACAGGACGGGACGATCAGCCACGCGATCGTCGACGACACCGACTACCAGGAGCTCAGCGCCCACGTGGCCGATGCCCGAGCCGCCTGCGCGCTGCCCCTGTCCCTCGCCGAACACCACCCGCTGTTCTGTGCTGCCCTCCCGGACAGCGACGGCGTACTGCGCGCCCGGTGGTGACCCGGTTCGCACGCCGGGCGAGCCAGCAGGCGCTGGGCGTCGAATTTGTCCTGCCAGGCCAGATGACGTGCTCAGTCACAGCAGCTGTGACCGGGCGCCCTAAGCTTTGAAAGTCTGGGGCGCGCGCTGGACGGGCCTGGCATGCTGACGCGGTGATCGTTGACCTGGCTCCTCGCTTCCTGACCTGGGCCGACGTGGACCCCGCCCGCCACGCCTTCGACAGCGCATCCGTAGCGCAGACGGTGCGTTCGCTGGGTCCTGCCCGGTGCGTGCCCATCCGCCGCGACGTTCCTGCTGCTGACAGCGGTTCACGAAGCAGCGAAGAGGCCGAGTCCTGGGCCGACGCCATGTCGTATGCGCTCGTCCTGCACTACGGCCGGTGGACCCTCGGGTGGCGCTGGGCGCACGACGAGGGTGACTTCGACGGCGGACCGGTGGGGAACTGGTGCTGCCCGCGGGACTCGATCACCACGCCGGAAGAGACACTGGCCCGTGTGGAGGCGGCCCTGCGGGAGTGGCGCGAGTGGCTGGAACACCTCGCCGCCTGGTTCGAGGCCTACCCGCTGGACCTCAGCGCCATCGAAGACCAGCGGATCCTGTGGGAACGCGCGGCGCGGAACCTGATTCAGCAGGTCGTCGACCGCACCGGGTGCGGCAGCGGCTGGCACAACCACTGCCGCCAGGTGCTCGCCTGGTTCCTCGACCGCTGGGGAGTCGCGGTGGAGGTAGCCCAGGGCCTGGTCGAGGAGGCGGTCGGTGGACGATTCCACAGCTGGACCGGCCCTGACACGGTGGTCATCGACGACGTCGCTGAGCAGCTCGCTCGCTCTCTACAGCCGGGCGACGGCGGTACTCGAGCGGCCGTCCAGGCTCAGGACCACTTGCAGCGCTGGCTCGCGATCCGCGCGTCGGTGCCGTGGCACGAGATCCCGGATGCCGGCGCGGACGGACCAGTGGCCGCCCTTCGCGACGGCCCCGCGGAGGACATCCGGGCCTTCGACGGCGCCATCGATCCTGCTCGGGCCGAAGGTCTGCTCCGCGCCCTCGAACTGCTCCGGGCCGACGCGGCACGCGGAGCGCGGCTCGACTTCGCGTTGCTCAGCACATGGCATCAGCACGTCCTGGGTTCTGCGCAGCCGCCGCCATTCCGCACCTCCTCCGCCTTCGCCAAGGGCGGCCGGGAGCGTTACGGCCTCGGACCGGACACACCCGCCCGCTTCGACACCAGCCTGGCCGAGAGCGCAGCCACCGCCGGCGAACCCCTCGGACTCACCGCCCGCGCCGCCCGCACCTACCTCGACGTCTGCTTCTTCCACCCCTTCGACGACGGCAACGCCCGGTCCGCCTTTCTCGCCCTAGTCTTCGTGCTGGCCCGCGAGGGCGTCGCACTTGGTGCAGTCGGCCTTCTGCGCCGCGTCACCTTCGAGGCCGACCACCCTCAGGACCCGCTGACCCTCATCCGCTATATCAACATCCATCTTGCGGAGACCCGCGGTAGCGCCACCGACCCGACCGTCTCTGCACCGGGGTGAGCACTCGAGTCGGCGAATGCCCACGGATCCGGCTGAGCCAGAGACTCAGCCGGACCACGTAAGCACGCGCGAAGCGAAATGGAGATGCCGACTCCGGGCCTGTGCCGGCAGGATCTCTCTATGTCGACCGACGTCAGCGGAATGATCGAATGCCGGCCGGGTGCCCGCCTATGGGGCCCTGACGACGAGGACTCTGTATGGCAAATCGGCATCGATCTCTTCCTCCTCAACAGGGGCAATGCCTACGACGGCCTGGCCTGCCTCTTCGGAGTCCGAAACTCCTTCGGCTTCCGTCCCTTGTCGGAGGATCGCGGCTTCCCGGACGACGCTTCGGACAGGCTGCGAAGTGAGTTCGCCGGCTACGGCGGCCCCCACGATGTGTACGGAACAACCTGGCTGACCTGGGCCGAGCTGGACACCACGGACTGGCATGAGTCCGATGCCTCAGGCACACGAACCCGCGCCTCAGCCGCAGGGATCGACACCGACTGGGGCCGGGTCTGGAGCGTCATGCGCATCCTCAGCGAGGTCCACGGGGCCGAGAACGTACGCCTTGTCGTCTGGTTCCACTGACTCGTGGCTTCGTACCTGGTTGGCCAGACTGGCCAACTACGACGCTCAGTTACAAGAACGTCGGCGTGAGGGAGCGCGATACTCGGCCCGGCAAGGCGGCAGGCGGGCCTCCCGCCCGACGTGGTGCCGCAGCACGTCACTAGGCTCCAGCACCATGACCAGTGATCTCGGGTTCACCTGCACGTGCTGCGGGGCCCACCACTCTGAGCTGCCGATGAACTACACAGCCGAGGCCCCCGCGATATGGGATCCGGCGTTCGCCGGCGCCGACGACTGCCTGCTCACGCCGGACCAGTGCGTAGTCCGCGGCCAGCACTACTTCGTTAAGGGACTGATCGAGATACCGGTCGTCGACACGGACGAAGTGTTCTCCTGGGGCGTGTGGGTCTCACTCAGCCACGAGAGCTTCTCCCGTGCCGCGGATCTGTGGGACGCCCCCGGCCGCGAGTCCGCGAAGCCGTACTTCGGTTGGCTTACCACCGACCTGTCGGTCTACCCCACGACGACCCTCAACCTGAAGACGCGTGTCCACACCCGCCCGGTCGGCGAGCGCCCCTACGTCGAGCTGGAGCCCACCAACCACCCCCTCGCCGTCGAGCAGCGCACAGGGATCAGCATGGACCGCGTGCGGGAGATCGCGGCGGCAGCACTCCACGCCGGCGACAGCCAGTAGCGGTGACGGCTGCCAGAACCACCCCACCGGCACCCACCTGCCCGACCGACCAGGTCGGCCTGTGCGCCTCCTGCCACCACCCATCCACCGCTACGGCCACGGCGGGAACCCCCTGCGCGTGCTGTGCCGCGAGACCAACGAGGACGACCCGGACGCGTGGCTGATGACCTGCACGATCATCACCACCGAGGCCACCGACGCCGCCGGACTCATCCACCCCCGCATGCCGCTCGCTCTCACCCCCGACCACTACGACGCCTGGCTCGACCCCGACCACACCGACACCGCCGGCCTGCGCGCCCTGCTCACCCAGCCCGCGAACGGGCAGCTGACCGTCCAGCCCGTCTCCACGGCCGTGAACAGCGTCCGCAACAACGGCCCGCACCTCCTCGACCCGGCCACCTGAGCAGCTTCGGCACCGCCCGGTGACCAGACCGACAGCCCATAGGATCCAGGGGCATGAGGGTGCTGACGATTCGCCAGCCGTACGCCGACGCGATCGTCTGGGGCGGGAAGACAACCGAGAACCGGCAACGTGCGCTCTCTGCCTTCCACCTCGGGACCACGGTCCTCGTCCACGCCGCGAAGGCGCCGCACGCCTCGAAGGTGACCGCCACCGACATCGGTCTGGAGCATGCGCCCAATGTGCGGGGCGCGATCATCGGCACAGCCGTCCTTGACTCCTGCCACCACGCTGCCGCCGACGGCTGCTGCGTCCCCTGGGGCATGCTGGGCTTCTGGCACTGGACACTCCGAGACGTCCGCCCTCTTTCGCGGCCCCGTCGCCGTCGAGGGGCGTCTCGGGCTGTGGGTGCCGGATGAGACCGTCGTGCGCGACGTGGTCGCCCAGCTGCCGGATCCGTGGTCCGCAGGTCAGGGGGAGTCGGGTGCGGGGGTGCCGTCGACGTAGATGTCGACGCAAGGGTGATCGGGGCAGGGAGGGTTCTTGCGGGTGACGGCGGCGGCTGAGCTGCGGCGTGACCGGCAGCCTGCGCGATGGCCCGGGGCCGGGTCCTGTCTACGGCACGTTGACGACGTCGTTGCAGGACGGGGCGATGCGCTTCGCGGTCTGGTGGGCGACCGCGGCCTTCCAGCGGGTGAGCTCCTTGTCGAGCTGGGCGCCGTCGGCCGGCGTCGAGAAGAAGACCTCCCGAAGCCTCGGACCCGTGGTGCTTCCCCAGTCGTCGACGCCGATCACGTACCGGTGTCCGGCGGTCAGTGGCGCCCGGTGCGGACCGGTGGCCTTGAACCCGCCGCCGGGTACGCGGAAGACGACTTGATCGACGGTCACGCCCGAGGGCAGGGCGCCCTTCAGGATCTCCTCGACGCGGACCTTGGAGAAGACCTCGACGTTGACGTCGTTGGGCTGCTCCTTGACCATCTGGTCGACCGTGACGACGGCCACGTGATCGACGATGCCGGCCTTGTCGCCGTCGGTCTCGTCGACCGGGAGGCAGATCGCGTGGACGGTGACGTCGTCGTCCTGCGTGGCGAGGACGGCGGCGGTAGCCGACCCGGCGAGCACGACGACCCCGGCGAGCGACAGCACAATGGTGCGCTTCATCATCCCCACAATCGGGTGTAGTTGGCCTGGTCGACGGCGGTCGGCCTGTCGACGTCGCTCTTCCTGTTCCACATCACCGACAGGTAGTCCCCCGACTTGTGGCACAGACCCAGCGCGTGACCGAGCTCGTGCACGAGGACGTTGCGCCGGAACGCGGGCCCCATGCCGTCGATGTTGTGCTTGTTCAGGTAGATGTAGTCGGTCTGGGCGATACCACCCCGCCGCTCCCAGTACCCGCCGATGGTGTCGGGCTTGCTGTAGTCCCGGAACTCCAGGTCGTTCACGGTGTTGACGGCGTCCGGCGCGATGCGGATCTTCCGGAGCCTGTTCCACTCGGTGAAGGCGTGCGCCCTCTCCGAGTCGTATTTCGACGACTCGGTCCACCGGATCTCGCCCTCGTCGACCGAGGAGTCCGCCCTGGACTCGGTGTCCCCTTCCTCGCACGGTGCGGCCATGGCGGCCAGCGCGGTGGCGTACGGAGCGTTCGAGGTGGCGAGCGAGAGCAGAGTGGCCGCGACCAGCGAGAGCGTTGCCTGGCGAAGCGTCATGGGCATCCCTGGTCGGACGGGCGAAAGGCCAGACGGTAGCGGCCAGCCAGGACGACACGCGAGCTGAGAGCGGGGATGCCACCCGATCCGGTGGCCCGCGAGCCGCGCGGCTCACCGGCGTTCGCCGTGCGCACCGAGTGCTTGGTCTTGTCGGTGAACACGCCGACGGGCAGGCCGCGCGGGGTTCAGGGTGACGTCGTCGGCGATGAGCCCGGCTCGGGCAGATCAGCGGATGACGTGCCGCCCGCTCCGCACACCGTGCTGCGGCTGACCACACCGGCCGGCGCCAGGGGCGGGCCTCGCGGGCTCGGCGAGGCCCGCCCGCGGTCAGGACGGTGTCTCGGCCTGACCTCCGTTCTCGACAGCGGTCAGGACGGTGGTGTGGAAGTCGGTCAGGGCGCCGACCGGGACTGGGGCGGGGCTGCCGGTGAGGGTGTACCACTCGTCCGCGCCGGTGTACTGGAC
>NZ_JBVHIL010000015.1:0-78602 GCF_055560575.1 Streptomyces sp. NPDC023157 | reverse complement strand
GGGGATACCCCTTCCACTACACCGTCCGGACAGGCATCGCGCTTCCGGCGGGCCTGGTGTTTGCCGGTGCCGACCGATGTCGGCCCCAGCGGCCCACGATGGGGGAGGATCACGGGCGGGTCCGGCGGCCCGGCTGCGGACATGCGAAACGCCCGGCCCGGTGGGTGCCGGGCGCGGTGTGGTCGAGGAGGTGCGGCGGGGGCCGGACGAGTGGTCAGGCTCCGATGCCGACCGAGGAGACCCAGGCGTACGCGTTGTAATCGACGTCCAGGTCGCTGATGACGTCGTCCCAGTTCTCATCCACCAGGTTCGAGCCCTGGGCGGCCCACGCGTCGACGAGATCGCCCCAGACGTACCGGACGGTGATCGAGCGCTGGGACAGCGTCGGGCGCGCGCTCGGCGGGGACGTGGGACTGGTCCACGGGGTAGATCTCCACCCGCCGGCCGCGTCCGTCGTTGTCCAGGTGGCGCTTCAGCCAGCCGGAGCGGACCAGGTTCTCCCGGCGGCGCGTCCAGTACGCGGAGTCGATGAGGTCGCGGTTCGCCGCGGTCGGGGTCGCCTTCTCCTTGGACTTCATCCACGACCGGACGTCGCCCTGCTCTCGCTCACCTCCGTCGACTGACACGCGCCTGCGCTCCCTCGCCCGCGGTGAGACGCACGCCGCCCGCTGGAGGGGCACCCAGACCGCGCCTGATGCAGTCCCTCTCTGCCTCAGTGCTCTGCGCTCCGGATGCACAGCGGCGCCCACCCGTTACGGGCAACGTGGCCTTCTCAGTGCCTGGGAGTCACGGCTTGGCCTCACCTGGACGGGCTGAGCTCGGCTCCGGCCCGTGCCGGAATGGAGTGCGCGAGCAAGGCCCCGGTGCTCGGCCGTAGACAGTGGCAGAACAGCCGGTCCGGCGAGCATGGCGCATCCGACCGCAGCCACGGTGAGACGTCCACCGCCGGCACCAGCCGCCCGTCCGCAAACCGCGGCAGCCGGCCAGCACGGACCGCAGCCGGTCGGTGTCGATCCGGCCGTGGTTGAGGCCGTCGTACATCGCGCCGTGTCCACGCCGGTGTTCGGGCAGGTGCGTCAGCTCCACCGCCGAGCACCGCACCCGGCGCACACAACACCGCGTTCGCCAGCTCGAACAACTCATCGCCCTGCACGGTCAGACACGCGTACAACCCATCCCGGAAGCGTGACCCTTCCGCGAACGCTTCCCCCACAGCGGCTTCAGGCAGCAGACTCGCCTTCACGGCCTTTGTACTGATCGGTGCACCTTGGTCGGAGCACATGATCAGACGAAGGCCGCTTCCGTAACCGGCGAATGCCCGTCCGAGCGATCATGTTCGGGACAGTGTTCGAGGCTCCGAGTCGGCAGCTTGAGCTCAGAAAGGTACAGCCAGACCGGCCTCTCGCAGCATGAGCAGTGCCCTGCCCATGCATTCCGCGACTGAGGCTCCGTCGGCTCTCATCCCTTCAGGCAGCGGTCCACCACCGGCAGTGAATGTCCACGCGGGTCGCCCCTCCCGCAGTCGCTCCGCGTCGACCCGGATCATGGCTCCCACACCCTGCTCACCGAGCCATTCCAGTATCAGCAGCGTCGTGTCCTCGACGCCGTGATCCGGATCTAGCTTGGGCGACCGCCCCTTTCCTCTGATCATGACCGAACCAACCCTATGCAGGGTGACCCAAGGGGCGGCCGCGAGCCGGCAGGCGAGCGACCAGAACAAGCTGACGGCCTGACGCACCCGGGGCGCCTTCCGGGCCCCTGCTTGTGATCACGGGGTTCTCGGCGCCGAGGCTGCTCCCGAGACGCCACGCCATCGGATGACACGGCTCGGCCAGACGGGTGTCAGCGGCCGCCGCAAGCCGCTACCGGAGGCACCGGTGTTCCAAGATCAGTGCCGCCGCCGTCTCCAGCGGCAGCTGCCCTGCATCACGTCGGTGCCGTGTGATCGGTTCGACCACGGCTGTTCGAGGAGTCTCACCCCATGCGTTCACGCGTCATCGCCGTCACGGCCGCCGCCCTCGCGGCCACCGCGGCACTCGCGCACCCGGCCCACGCCGCCCCGCTCGTCGACGGGGTCTACCGGTTCGCGGCTCTGACGGACGGCAAGTGTCTGGTCTGGCCCAAGACGCACGCGAGTATCGGCGTGGTGTCGCTGGGTGACTGCACGGACACCGCGTCCACCTCGGCGAACTGGCAGGTGCTGCGCCGTCCCGACGGAATGATGGAAGTCTCCCCGCCGGGCTCGAACCCGCGCACCTGCCTGAAGGTGACGTCGCAGCACAGCGTGTCGGTCACCAGCTGCGGTGACAGGTACGGCGAGTGGACCGTCTCCTACGGCTCTGACGGGCCCGGCAGCGTGGTGTGGGCCGACATCGAGCACACGCCCGGCGACTTCTCTCCCTCGTACGGAAAGATCGTGGACGATCCCGGCGTGACCGCTCGGATCGTGGTGAGGCAGGCCCCCATCGAACCGCACTACTGGGCACTGCAGCCGGCCGGATAGGAGTTGTCGGGCCGAGGGGTTCCGGGCCCTGACTGCTGTCAGGGCGACCCGGGCACCCCGGGCGGTGGCCGGGCCACAGTTGCGGCGGAAGTCGGCTGATCACGGCCGACGCCGCCTGCCGGCCAGATCCTGAACCGCCCGGATGCAGTGTGGTGGCGTGCTATCGGGCTGGGGATATGCGGAATGCGTGGCGCCAGCCGGTGCCGGGTGGGGATGGCCAGAAAGACGCGTGTAGTCATGGACACAGCAATTGAGGGATGGGTCGCCATCCATGCCTCGGGGGTGGTCCCTGACAGGCCTTCGGTGTGCCTGTGTTCGCAAGCGGTCAGCGCTGGCGGACGGGTGCGGGTTGAAGGGGGGACTGGCTCGTGTGGCACGCAGGGAAGACGGCGTTAGGAACCGCCGTCGTGTCCGGCGTCGCGATGGCAATGGTGCTGACCGGCTGTAAGGCGCCGGGGGAGAGCAACGCCGACGACAAGGGCGGCGGGCCGCGGGACGAGTTCGCCCAGGCAGCGTCCGCGCTACGGGACGCGCCGCAGTTCGGTTACCACATGCGCACGGCCGGGCTGGCGATGGAAATACGTGCGACCCGCGAGGGCGCGGCCATAGGCGCGATGACGCTGGCAGGTGCCCGCACGAACGTCCTCCCCGTCGGCGGTAAGACGTACATGCGATGGCACAAGGCAATTCCCGGCGCACCGTCCCGTCCAGGGCAGGCGGACCTGCTCAAGGACAAGTGGGTGACCGGCAGCGCCTTCTCGGGCATGGGCCGGACCCTGACGCCGAAGCAGCTGGGCATGACCGTGGCCCAGGAGCTGAATCAGCCAGGCACCCGCTACCCCGACCGGGGGGAGGACGGTCACCCGACTCATCCGTGCCCCGAGCAGAATCTGACGGGGTCAGCCCGCCGTTCCGTTCGACTTTTGGATCAACGCCTCCAACTCGTCCAGGACGTCCACGCCGCGCCCAAGGGCAACCGCCGCCTCCGTAGCCACGAGGATGCTCCACCATGCCGCCAGCAAGCGCCGCTCCGAGCCCCGTCCGCGGACCGCTGCGAGGAGGCCGGGGCGTTGGTCGCCGCCCACAAGGACGGGTAGGCCTTGCTGCTGCGCTGACAGCTGCCACTGTCGGACAGGTAGCTGCCGGCGCCCACCCCGGAGGAAGAGGAGTCGCCGAGAGCGACGTACCGACGTACGGCGCTTGTCCCTGTGGTGACGACGCCTGGCGAGAGGCCGGTTACGACTAGCGGACCTGCAGCCAAATCCCGCCACCCTCGGACGGGCCCTCGCGGTGCGCGCACCGGCCGGCCCAGCGTCGGCCGTTCCGACGGTGAGTCGTCACTGCGGGTTCAGCGGATTCGAGAGTTTCTCCGCATCTGTTGCGTACATGCCAAAGCGAGCTACGGTTTACGCGCGCCAACCAGCCGTCATCAGCGAGGAGTCGATGCGCCATGCCGCACATCAAGCGCGCCCTTGCGACCGGGGCCACCGCGGTCGCCGTCGCCGCGCTGCTCCAGGCTCCGGCCAACGCCGCGGTCGTCCCGGAGCATGCGATCATCACCTGCCAGAGCGCGAGCTTCTATGCCAACTACGACAGCTCCTCCGGGCCCACCGGCCTCGTGCGCACCCTGTATTACGGCGACAAGGTCGGCCACACCCGTGGGGCCCACCCGGTCTACAACGGCTGGGCCGCCACCTTCGACTTCGGCCCTAACGACTGGGGCTACGTGCGCTACGAATGCATCGGCGGCTACGGCTCGTGGTGAGCCGGAATTCGGGAGGAATCGTCATGTCCGCACCCCGCACCGTCCGCACCGTCCGCACCGTCCGCACCGTCCGCACCGTCCGCACCGCGGCGGTGGCAGCCGCCGTCGGCGCGGCCCTGATGCTCGGCTCCGGCCCCGCCCAGGCCGCCAACGGCACCATCGGCGAGCGGGAGACCGTCTGCGCCCAGGACCTCTTCGTCCGCACCGCCCCGCTGGGTGCCTGGATGGGCACCCTCTACCAGGGCCAGACCTTCCTGGTGGAGAGCAAGCAGTCCGGCTGGGCGTACGGCTTTGCATACGGCGACATCAACCGCCGCGGCTGGGTCCAGGACGGCTGGTTCTGCTGACCGCATCTCCCAACGGGGTCGGTCGATCACGCACGCCTCCGGGGATGGGTTCCCTCGCAGCTGAGTGACGACCAGCTCCCGCAGATCGCGGGCAGCCTCTTCCCCGACGACGAACCATGAGACTCCGCCCAGCGAGACGCCACCAGCGCCAATCTTGACGGCTTAGGGAACGCGGCACTGCGCCCCCTGTTATGACCGCTCCTGCGAGTCCCACGGCGAGCACAACGTCCTGCCCGAAGGCTGTCCGGCTTTCCTCGGCCGTGCCCCTCTGCCTTCCACCCCTCGCCGCCATGTGCGGCCCCCTTCCCCGGTTGGTGTGACGTCCCGTCCGAAGCGTGATCCCGCCCCCGGGGGTTTCCGGGGGCGGGATCACGCTGTACCGCGCGTGTCGGGTCACCTCCTGAAGGTTTCCTTGATCCTCTCCTTGGCTGATGGGGCGTGGCCGCGCTTCTTCTCTGCGCCGCCACGCCCCGTCAGCCGCCCCTCGCCCGTGGCGCTACCGGCCGACTCCTTCAGCGTGCCCTTGACCTGCTCACCCCTGGCACGGCTCTTCTCACTGCTGGACATGAGCAGATCCTTCCGGGTGACCGACAACGGCTGAGGAGCCGCCTGACCGCGAAAGAGCCGCCGAAACACCCCCCTTCCACCACCAGCTCGGAGCGTGAGGGGCCGCAGTCCCCGGCCACGCCGCGCATGCCGCGCGAACGACCGAGCGCGCTGCTCTGATGCCGGCACGATCCGATGCCGCGGCGCGTCCAGCGCTGGCCGCCGACCGGCGAGCGCGCGGTCGGCACGCAGGCTGTCCCCGGGGCAGATGAAGAGGCCCCCCCCGGGCCGCTTCCGGCCCGGGGGCTCCTCGACGGGCCCGGACCTTCCATCTTCATCAAGACCGCCACCACCTACCTCGCCGGGTTCCACATCGCCGCCATCTTCATCTGGTCAGCGAGGTGTTCCGAAGGAAGCGGCTCAGCCCAGAATCCGCTTCTCCGCCCACTCCGGCGTGCGGAAGGCGCCGCCGTACATGGGGAGGTGGATCTGCTCGCCGTAGCGGGCGAGTTGGGCCCAGGGGCGGTTGAGGCCGGCCGAGCCCTGCTCACGTACCCGAGTGACGGTGTCCAGGTCCAGGACGTCGACGAGGATCTCCTCGCCGGTGCCTGCCTGCTGGCGGACGATCCCCTCGGGGTCGACGATCGCGCTGGCGCCGACGGCGGCCGGATCGGAGGCGTTGACGTTGACGACGTACACCTGGTTGGTCCACGCGTTGGCGCGGGCGCAGACCAGCTCCATCTCCCGGTCGCGGGTGGTGGTGAGGGTGGGCTGGATGATGATTTCGGCGCCGAGCCAGGCGAGTTGGCGGATGGTCTCGGGGAAGGAGCCGTCGTAGCAGATCGCGAGTCCGATCCGGCCGGTGCCGGGGAGGTCGAAGACGGTGAACTCGTCGCCGGGGGTCGTCTTCTCGTACGGTTGCCAAGGGAAGACCTTGCGGTAGCGGGCGACGACCTCGCCCTCCGGTGAGACGGCGACGGCGGTGTTGTAGACCCGGCCGTCCTCACCGCGCTCGAAGAGGCTGCCCGGGACCAGCCAGAGGCCGGTCTCCCGCGCGAGCGCGCACACCCGCTCGGTGGTCGGGCCCGGTATCGGTTCGGCGGTCCGCTCCATCCAACCCTCGGGGGTGGGGCCGAGCAGCGGTCCCTCGGCGGCGAGCAGCAGCTCGGGTACGACGACGAGCTGCACGTGCGGGAAGAGGGACCGGGTGGCGCGGACCTGGTCGGCGTAACGCTGCCAGGTCGCTTCGAGGTCGTACGGGACGGGGGCGGTCTGCAGGGCCGCGATGGCGAGAGTGCGCATGGGATCAGTCCTTGGTGGTGGCGGTGGGGCGGGTTGGGCTGTCGCCGTCGGTGTGACGGTGAGGTGGCGTACGAGGGTCAGTCCTCGACGGTGACGAGCCGGGCGACGACGGTCGTGCGCCCGTTCCGGAAGAAGGCCGGGTAAGCGGCGCGGGCCATGAGAACGGCGATCGCTCCCGCGGCGAGGGAGCCGGTGCCGAGCAGGAAGACGCCACCGATGCCGTGGAAGGAGGTGCTGCCGTAGGCGGGGTCGAACATGTCGTACGCGCTGCGGACGAACGCACCGAGCATGAGCAGGCCGCCTGCCAGTGGCAGGACGCCGCGCAGGAGCAGGGCACGCAGGGATGTGCGCAGGTGCTTGCGGAAGTACCAGACGCAGGCGAGGGCGGTGGTGCCGTAGTAGCAAGCGATGAGGAGCCCGATACAGAGGATGGCGTCGCCGAGGAAGTCGGCGGAGAGCAGCGAGAGGGCAAGGAGTACGGCCACCGTCGCGCTGCCATAGAAGACCGTGCCGAAGGAGGGGGTGCGGTGTCGAAGGTGGACGCGGGCGAAGGCGGCGGGCAGGGCCCCGTGTGCGGCCATGGAAAGACTGCTGCGCGGGCTGCTGACGAGGCAGGTCAGCAGGGCGGAGGCGGCGGAGACGCACACCGCGAGTTCCATCACCTTGGCGAAGGCGTCTCCGAGGACGGGCGGGGCGAGGGACGCGAGGACGTCGGTGGCGTTGTCGGGGTTGCCGAGACCGATGCCGCCGGTGTCGGTGCCGGCGAAGGACACGGCGGCGAAGGCGGTGAAGAGGTAGGTGCCGAGCAGCACCAGGGTGGAGATCATGGCTGCCTGGCCGGGGACGCGGTCG
Organism: Streptomyces sp. NPDC023157; assembly: GCF_055560575.1. Classification (NCBI taxonomy): domain Bacteria; kingdom Bacillati; phylum Actinomycetota; class Actinomycetes; order Kitasatosporales; family Streptomycetaceae; genus Streptomyces; species Streptomyces sp. NPDC023157. The sequence goes on along the minus strand of NZ_JBVHIL010000015.1, from coordinate 71,287 downwards.
CTGTCGCGGGTCTCTTCGTTGGTGGTGATCAGGGCGTCCCAGCCCCAGTAGATGAACAGACAGAGCAGGACGGCCTGTGCGAAGGAGCCGAAGCTGTCCATCGCGAGGGGGTTGAGCCAGCTCAGGGAGGGGCCCGAGACGCCGGGGCGGGCGAGGGCGGCGCTCCCGAAGCCGATGAGGGTGAGCAGCTGGAGGCCGAGCAGGACGTACTGGAGGCCGGCGGCGAGGCGCAGTCCCCGGCGGGCGACGAGAGTGAGGCCGGCGACGATCAGCACGGCGACCGCGGCGACGACGAGGGCGTCGCCCGCTGCTTCCTCCAGGCCGAGGAGGCTGAGCAGGTAGCCGGCGCTGACCTGCGCGAGCGCGGCCATGGCGATGAGGGTGGCGATCTGCGGCACCCAACCGCCGGCGAACCAGCCGGTCCTGGGGCCGAAGGCGCGGGTGTTCCAGACGAAGGTGGTGCCGCAGTCGGGCATCTCGCGGTTGAGCTCGCGGAAGGCGAAGGCGGTGAGCAGGATCGGCACGAAGCCGAGGAGGAGCGCGGCCGGGGCGAGGTCGCCCACGACCAGGGCGACGTAGCCGAGCGTGACGGTGATGCTGTACGCCGGAGCGGTGGAGGACAGGCCGAGTGCGACGGAGGCGAGGAGACCGACGGAGCCGCTGCGCAGGCCCTTGTCCGTCTCGTCCGGGTGCGGCGTCGTCATGACGTGCTCCTGGGGAGGGTAGGAGTTTGTTAAACGCAGATTTAAGATGTGCTTACCCAGCACGTCAAGGGATCAGCGTCTATTCTCTGAATCGACGTATAACTGACTCAGGAGGGGAGCGGGCCTCATGGCGGCGAAGTCCAGGGGGACGAAGAAGGGCGCCGGAGGCGGCAGGGAAGCACGCAGGGCCGAGCTGGCGGAGGCGGTGCAGCGCGCGCTCCTCACCCGCGGTCTGGAAGGGCTGCGGCTACGCGACGTCGCCGACGAGGCCGGCGTCACCCCGGCCGCGGTGCTCTACTACGGAGACCTCGACGCCCTCGTCCACGAGACCTACCAGCAGGCCATCACCCGCTACAGCCAGGACCGCGAGGCGGCCGCCGACGGCTTCGACGACGCCCGCCTCAAGCTCAGGGCCTGTATCGACAAGGGTGTCGCCACCGGACCGGACGACGCGCTCACCCGGCTGCTCTTCGAGTATTGGCCGCGCTGCCTGCGCGACGCCAAGGCGGCCGCCCTCGACAGCTCCCTGACGGAGCGCCAGATCGCGGTCTACGCGGAGATCCTCACCCTCGGCCGCGCCCAGGGGCACTTCGCCCTTCAGGACCCGCCCCGGCTGATCGCCGCCAACCTCGTCGCCATGGAGGACGGCTACCAGATGGAGGTCCTGGCCGGCCGCCGCACCCGCGCCGAGGTGATCGCCGCCCTCTCCTCGTACGCCCGCGCCGCCACGGGCCACGACCCCAGCGCCGAGAGGGACCAGGAGGCGAGCCAGGCCCAGTGATCACGAGCACCGCCAGCAGGGCCGGGGGCGGTCTGCTCCTGCTCCCTGCATGATCGTCTCGGGCGTGATCGTCATCGCACCCCGGACGGCGGGGCAGCCGGCACGGTCCCACCACCTCCGCCCGCCGGTACCCCCGCTCCCGTATGGCCCACTGCACGTCAGTCAACGACACACATCCACCGAGGATCAGATGATCCGAAGGAAAGGGCCTAGCCGTACGCGTCCGCGTCGTGCTGCGGGACGTCCGATGCCATGCGCTGGGCCGGCACCACGGCGCCCGGCTCCGCAGCCGACAGCACCTGATTGACGAACTCCCGCACAAGCGCGGCTGCGCCTCGACGACCGTGAGGGTCACCGTGCCTCGTGCCACGAACAGCACAGCTCGAAGCGGTACGCGTCGCGGGGGGAGCGACGATCAGGATCCAGGTCCAGCGGTCCGCCGTTTCGGGAGTACGGACTTTCGGGGTGGTCCAGCCGAGAGTCTGCTTCGCGAACCGGAAGCTGTGCTCCAGACCGAAACGGCGGAGAAACGCCTGCCAGAAACGGTTCACATCGTCCGGGGTGGCGCCGGTCTTGGAGGGCCATAACCACACCGACGGGGCAACGCGGTCCTTCGACAGGTGCTCGACCGCCTGGGCCTCGGCCTTGCCGCAGTTCGCCGTTTCGGTGACTGTGGTGATCGCGGGCTCGGGCCAGGCCTCGGGCTTCCGCGGGCAGAGGCGGCTGTGGCGTTCCGGATGGGCGTCCGCGCACGGGCCGGGTTCGGGGGCCGGGCTGGGTATCAGGCTGGGCGGAGGGTGGGGTAGGGGGTGAGGGTGAGGTAGTGGCCTGCGGCTGCGTGGTCGGGGGTGGTGGGCAGGGGGAGCATGTGGCTTGTTCCGTGGCCGCCGAGTCCCTGGCCGGTCTGTCCGACCAGGGGGCTGCGGAGCTTGGCGTAGAGGAGTTCGGGGGAGAGGGCTCGGGCGTCGTGGAGGTCTTCGGCGCCGGTGATGATGTTGAGGAACGATTCGTGCAGCCGCAGCGGGCGTTGGTCGCGGTGGCTGAGTTGCTGGGCTTGGCGGAAGTAGGCGTCGCGTCCGTCGTGGATGCGGTAGAACGCGCCGACGAGGATCAGGAGGCGTTCGTAGGCGTTGCGGTAGGCGGTCCGGTAGAAGGCTTGTGCGGCTTCCGCTTCGACTTCGCCGCGCAGGACGGCGGTGATCGCGGCAGCGGAGAGCAGCCCGCTGTACATGGCCAGGTGCACGCCGGTGGACAGCAGCGGGTCCAGGAAGCAGGCGGCGTCGCCGGCGAGGTACCAGCCCGGCCCGCAGAACGCTTCGGCGGTGTAGGAGTAGTCGCCTTCGGTCTTCAGCACGGAGTCCTGGCGGGCCCCGTGGAGGATCTGCCCCAGCAGGGGGCACCGGCCGAGTGCTTCCTCGTAGACGGCGTTGATGGAACCGAGGGTGTCGCGGGCTTGCTGGAAGGAGCGTTTGTCGGTGACCAGGCCGACGCTGAGGGTTCCGTCGTGGAGCGGGATGGCCCACAGCCAGCCGTGGTCGGGCAGCGAGAACACGCCGATCGAGCCCTCCGGGGCCTGCGGCAGCGCAGTGGCGCCGCGCCAGTAGCCCCACACGGCGACGTTCCTGAAGACGTCGTGGACCCGCCGCATCCCCAGCTGCCGGGCACCCAGTACTCCGGCCCGGCCCGTGGCGTCGACCAGGTGCGTAAAGCCGATGCTCCCGCCGCCCCCGTCCTCGTCCAGCCATGCCGCGGACACCGCCCGCTCCCCTTCCAGGTCGATGCGGCGTACGCGGGTTGCCTCCCGTACGTCCGCCCCGAGATGGCGGGCGTGGTCGAGGAGGAGCTGGTCGAATTCGGAGCGGATGACCTGGAAGCTGTACTGGGCCTCCCGGTCGGGTGCGTCGAAGCCGAGCGCCCACTCCTGGCCGCCCCACCCGTAGAAGGCCCCGCGCTTGCGAACGAATCCGTGCCGCTCGACCGTCTCGCGGACGCCCAGGATGTCCAACACCGGCAGCAGCGAGGGCAGCAACGACTCCCCGATGTGATACCGGGGGAAGCGTTCGCGCTCCAGCAGCACCACGTCGAACCCCTGCCGCGCCAGCAGCCCCGCGGCCGTCGCCCCCGCCGGCCCGCCGCCGGCGACCACCACCTGCCTGTCCTCGCGCACGCACATGCCCCGTCCACTTGAGGTAACTGCCGATTCCGCCTTCTGCCCCGGGCCCGCTGCCCGTGCCAGCATGACCACCATGACGGGTACAGGGCACACACCGGCCGTCACACAATCACCCGCCCCCGGCCATGGCCGAACCCCAGCCCCTGCCACACGCCTCACCCCCCTTCCCCCGCTCACCGTCGGCGCCGAAGAAGAGTTCCTCCTGGTCGACCCGCTCACCCGCGAGCTGCGCCCCGACGCCGAGAAGGTCGTGGCCGAAGCCGCCCGTGACCTCGGCGACCGCGTCGGCCCCGAGCTCACCCGCTACCAGGTAGAGACGCGCACCGACCCCCACACCCGCCTCGCCGACTTCACCGCCCAGCTCCGCACCACCCGCCGCTCACTCGCTCAGGCCGCCGCCCGACAGAACCTGCGCATCATCTCCACCGGCACCCCCGTCCTCTCCCCCTCCGGCCCCCCACCCCTGACCGACGGCCCCCGCTACGCCGCCAGCGCCGCCATGTTCCGGGCCCTGGACGACGAGCAGATCGCCTGCGCCTGCCACATCCACATCGGGGTACCCGACCTCGCCACGGCCCTGAAGATCAGCAATCACCTGCGGCCCTGGATCCACGTCCTGATCGCCCTGTCGGCCAACTCGCCGTACTGGCAGGGCCGGGACACCGGCTATGCCAGCTGGCGCACCACCACCTGGGGACGCTGGCCAGTCGCCGGCCCCCCGCCGTACTTCCAATCCCCCTCACACTTCGAGGACCTCATCGCGGACCTCCTCGCCAGCGGCACGATCCTGGACCCCGGCGGCCTGTACTGGGACATCCGCCCCTCCCACCATCAGCCCACCCTCGAGTTCCGCGCAGCTGACGCCGCCGCCACCCCCGAGGACACCGCCTTGCTCGCCGGCATCGTCAGAGCGCTGACCGCGACCGCCATCACTGCCATCGACGCGGGCCAACCGGCCCCGCAACCCGCCCCGGAACTCCTCAGGGCCGCCGGCTGGCGAGCAGCCCGCGACGGCATCACCGGCCACAGCCTCGACCCCCTTACCGGCCACCTGACGCCAGCCACCACGCACATCGACCAGCTCCTGGCCTACCTGCAACCCGCACTTCACCACCACGGCGACACCCACCTCGTCCACACGCTCTGGTCCCGGCTACGTGCCCAGGGCAGCCGCGCGGACGCCCAACGCGCGGCCCATCGCCACCGCACCCGCCTCACCGACGTCGTCGACCACCTGATCACCACCACGGCCCCGCAACCCCCTCGCCGCGAGGCCGCCTGAACGACGATCACAGGGGCCCGGACCTGATGGTCGGCGGGCGATATCGGCGTCCTACCGCGCCCAGTCCACCCCGAGTTCGGCGAGGACGTCGAGCCGCGCCGGTTCGCGCCAGTCAAGGCGGTGGGCGGTCTCGTCCGGGAGGTGCTCGATGTGGGACCTGCCCGGGGTGCAGCGAGGTCGGCGATATGGCGGGCGTGGGCGTCGCGGTTGGCCAGGGTGAGGGCGGTGTTGCGGCGGGCGAGCGGCCGGCACTCCCCGAGCTCTGGTTGCCCGGCCGTGCCCGCGGGTGGTCGGCACAGGGACCGGTCGGGGTTGTAGACGCAGGTGACGAAGGTGGCGTGGAAGGCCTGGTGATCAAGGGGCGATCACAGCGCTGTCTCCTCCGACCGCAGAATCTCGCCCTCGGCCGCTAAGACGAGGACGGCCGGCTGCGCCCGGTCGGCCGCACGATGCCGCTGAGACCGGACGCCGCCCGCCAGGCCTCGCACGACGCGACGAGTTCGAGCACGCCACCGGCACGGACGTCACGGCGGTCCTCGACGCGCTCGCCGTTCAAGCCGAGGAACTGGAGCCGGTCGACACCACGATCTGGCCGGTGTTGATGGTGAACGTGCGGGAGAAGAACAGGTGCGGCGGGTAGCCGGCAGTCTCCAGCGCGGCCGCGTACGCGGCGACCTGCGGGCGAACCTGCTCGCGCAGGTGGGCGGCGGCCGTGAGGGACATCGGCAGGCGGCCGTGGGTCTTGATGAGTTCGTGCTCGCGCGTGCGGGTTGCCCGCGCGGTCGCGACACCTCCGTCGGCGCAGTACTCGGACAGGTCGACCGACGCCCGCTCCAGGCCCAAGTGCTCTCGCGTGCGGTAGACCTTGGCGAAGTGCCGCCGTCCCGTCCGGTCCACGACTGCGTAGTTGTCCGTCGCGGTGCCCTCCGGGATGCGCGTGATGTCTGCCGGGTGCAGCCCGTACGCGAGCACCAGCGTGTGGGCGACCGCCTTGATCTGCGCGCCCTCCGCGGTACGGCCGGGTGTGGAAGGCGCGGCGACAGGCTGGGTGGCGGGCTGCTGAGATGGGGTGGACATGGTCTCCTCGTCGAAGCGCAGCGAAGTGCTCAGGTGCTGAGCGGGCGGCAGGCGGTCGGTTCGATCAGGACGCGGGCATGAATCGCGGCCGCCAGCTGCGGCGGGCCGCGCCAAGTGCAGCGGGGCCGCAAGGTCGCCGGCGGACACCGCTCCGTCGACGCGGTCATCTGATTGCGCCACCCTCGTTCGGGTTATGGCAGTGCCCGGGTCCGAACCGGCACCACCTCCAGCCTGCTGGCGGGGAACCGGCCGACCAAGCCGACGCCGCGACGCCCTGCTGCGTGAATCGGCGGATCGAGGCGTTGAACGCGGTAACCGACACCGGCTACTCGTGACGAGGGTGACCGGTTCGGCATCGCATAGGCGGGGCGTAGGGCTGGCCGGCGGGCGGCGCGGCACCACGTTGGGGTGCTCGTCACATACATTGCGGAGGCGCGGGTGTCCCCGTCGTTCACCAAAAGGTGATCTTGGACGCCTTCGTTCTCGACTCCGTAAGCACCCCTCGGGCCGCACCACCAGGAGGAACCAGTGACGTCCCCGCAAGTGATCACCCCTGTGGAGATGCTCGCCGAGGCGAAGAAGCAGTTGGGCCTTCCGGACATCGTTGTGATGTGCGGCTCCACTCGTTTCATGGCCGACATGGCCGAGGCCGATGTGCGGGAGACCGAAGCCGGCCGGATTGTGGTCAAGCCGGGGTGCGACCTTAAGACCGTGTCCTATGTGGTGAGGCGGACGAGTCGTTTGTAGCAGCAGATGGCGGCTGCGAGGCCGAGGAAGGCCAGGTAGTTGCGGGGATGGCGTTCGTAGCGGTGGTTGAGCCGGCGGTAACCGGTCAGCCAGGACATGGTCCGCTCGATCACCCATCGGCGGCGGCCAAGGCGTTCGGACGACTCGATGCCCTTGCGGGCGATGCGGACGCCAATACGTTTGCCGCGGAGCCATTTCCGCAGTTCAGGGATGTCATAGGCCTTGTCGGCATGCAGGCGCTGGGGTTTGAAGTGACGGCCTCGATAGGGGTCGTGTCTCGTTTGGTGACCGAGCACCATGGGCTTCAGAGCCTGGCTGTCGTGGGTGTTCGCGGCCGAGACGCCGACGAGGAGGGGCAGGCCGTTCGCATCCGACAGGACGTGCATCTTGGAACCCGGCTTGCCCCGGTCCACGGGGCTCGGGCCGGTGAGTCCGCCCCTTTTTTGGCCCGGACGTGGGCGGAGTCGAGGACCGCTCGGGACAGGTCGAGCAGGCCGGCGTCGTCGAGGCGGTGGAGGATCTCCTCGTGCAGCCGGCCCCACACGCCCGCCCGCGACCAGATCAGGAACCGGCGGTGGGCGGTCGACTTCGATACCCCGAAGCACGGTGGCAAGGCCCGCCAGGCGCAACCGCTGACCAGGACGTAGATGATCGCGGCGAACAGCGTCTCATCAGGCGTGTCCTGCGTCCCGCCGCCCTGCGGCCGCACCCTCGACGGCGGGATCAGCTGCTTCGCGATCTCCCACAACCCGCCCGGAACGATCCAACTCCACGTACCCCGCCCCATGACGACCCCAACGACCGCCTCACCACATAGGACACGGTCTAAGTCCCCGCACGAGCTTTGGTCCGATCCTGTCGAGGCTGAGGCGTTGAAGGTGCGACTCGACGCCTTGCACCGGTCGAAGATCCTGATTGCTGATGCGGTGCTCGTGGTCGGCGACTACATCGGTGACAGCACCCGAGCCGAAATCCGCTACGCCCGGTCGCTGGGCAAGCCGGTGGAGTTTACGCACCCCGAGGTCGACCCCGACGCCTGAGCGTCCCCTCACACCCACCGCGGGCACCCCTGGGAATGGATCGCCTGGCAGGTGGCGTGGTGGTGAAGGCGAGCTCATGCAGCGGCCGAACGCATCGCTGCCGTGATGGCGGCAGCGAGAGGCTGCCGGTGGTCCATCACGTAGAAGTGGTCGCCGTCGTACCTCTCGAGTCCGCGGAAGTGCGTGGTGAGCGCGCGCCAGGAGAGCAGGCGGTCCTCGCCGATGAGCTCGTCGCGGCGCCCCCCCCGAACACCGAGAGCGGAACGGGCAGCGGCTCGGGGTCGTGCGGAGGCGCCCAGGTGGCCAGGAGTTTGAAGTCGCTGCGGAACACAGGGGCGAACGTGGGCCAGACGGCCTCGTTGTCGAGGAGCTGCGGTGTGCTGCCACCCACGCCCCGCAGCCATCCGCGCAGTTCGTCGTCGGATATCAGGTGAGGGTGGTCGTCGGCGGCAGCCTCGACTCCCGGGGCGCCGTAGGCGGACACACCCAGCCAGGTGGGGAGCGGGTCCCCCTCGTGATGGAGTCGGCGGGTGAGCTGGTAGGCGATGAGTGAGCCCATACTGTGGCCGAAGAACCCGAAGGGTCGGTCGAGTAGGGGCGCGATCGCGGTGTGGAAGTAGTCGACCAGCCGGTCGCAGTCGTCGATCAGCGGCAAGGACTGCAGCTGTCCTCGGCCGGGGGCCTACCAGGAGGCAGAGCTCCCAGTCCTGGGGGAAGAGCTACGCCCAGCCCCGGTAGAGCGGGTGGGAGCCGCCGGCGTGGCACGCTCAGCGGGTGGAAGGCATATCGACAAACCAGGAGAAGCACCTCACCTCCACCAGCGGATAAGGTCCGCCCATGACTGCTGACTGGTACGTCCTCATCGAGGAGGACACCCGCACCACCGAGCGCGCCGACGGCACGGAGCTCAAGCTGCACCGGTGGATGCTCACAGGAACGCACCGTATCGGCCCGGACCAGGCGGAGGCGGCCGTGGCCGCCGAGGACGCGGCCCTGCACTACCTGCCAGGCATTCTGGCCCGGCACGCCCGCCCGGGAGACGAGCCCTCCCGTCATGCCCTGCTCACTCAAGGCGGGGCGTGGATAGTGCTGGTGAAGCAGCGTCACCGTGAATGCCATATACGGGTGACCACGGCCCAGCTCGTGCACTCGCGCGAAGAGAAGGAAGCGCCGCCGAAGAGCCTGAAGGAAAGGTTCCGCAGTGCCATGGAGGGACCAGCGCCCATTCCGAAGCCCTGGTCCTGGACATCCGAAGGCCAGGCCGATCAAACCTGAACGGCTGCGGCACGCCATCGGCCCACCCCACCGTCGAGGCACCGACCTCTACCCGGTAGCCGTAGAACGAGGACGCGGAACGTTCGGTGTGCCACTTCTCCAGGTCGCGCGCGGTGGGGGTCCCCCCCCGAACCGAGTGCTGGGCATGCTGGCGCCAAACTCCTGCGGCGCGGAGACGAGATCGTGCGCCGTCCGCCGGCGCGATCCCGACACAGCAGCGACGAACTCGCCCCACTCCCGCGGCGTGTTCAGATCCTGCCCAACAGGCTCGGAGGAAGGCAGGCGGGGGCCCGGAGCCTTGGGACACCCCACCGCGTCGTCAGCGTCTACCCAGGCCGCCTGTTCGGCGCTGTGCTCGAGGAGAGTTCCGCGGGTTCTGCGCGATGCCGCCGAGTGAGTCGGTGACGTCGTCGGGGCGCATGCCGAATCGCAGCGGGCCCACACCCTCGAGGGTCGGCCCGTGTCTTTGAGTCGCTCGCGGTATCTGCGTCCGGGGTCGCAACATCCGCGTGCGAGGCCTCGGGGCTCGGCTTGCTCTCCTGCGCCGGCTGCGCCGTCGCACGGTGCGCGGTCGAAACGTCGCTCGGGCCGTCAGCATGCGGTGGTACGGCGGTGCGGTCCGCGGCCTGGCTGCCCTCATCCCTTGGGTGCCCCGGATCTTCGGGTGAACAGCTGGTTCGACACCGACGACGTTCGCGGGCTCGCGCCGACGACGTGGAAGAAGTACGCGTACAGCCTCCTGGTGTGGCTCAGCTTTCTGTGGGCCTACGGTCAGCCGTGGGACGACGTCGAGCTGACCGCCGAGGAGGCGTTCAGGACCTGGCGGACGCTGGACGAGAGCAACCCGCGGCCCGTCGAGAGCGGTACCTATGGCGACGACCTCACCGTGATCCGGCTGTTCTACCTGTGGGCGGCCAGTGCGTATCAGGTTCCCAATCCGATCCGGACGCGAAGCACCCGAGGCAAGCGCCGCGACGGCACGCAGGCGGAGAAGCCGGTGACCGCCCCGAAGGCCACGCGGGACCGGGACGTGAAGTGGTTCGATACGGCCGGCTTCGAGCGGTATCGAGACTGCGGACTGCTCGGGCTCACTCTGGAGGGCGACGAGGATCTCGGATGGCGGGGCCGCAACGGGCAGCGCAACGCGGCCTTCGCCGACCTCCTTTACGGCACCGCGCTACGGCTGGAGGAGGGCGGATCGCTGCTGCTGGTGGAGCTTCCACCGGACGATCCCAGCCGGGGTTTCTACACCTGCCACATGGCCGAGAAGTGCGCCAAGGGCGATGGCGCACGCAGGTACTGGATGTCGCGGAAGGCCCTGTTGCCGGTGCTGGGCTACTGCGAGGGTGCCCGCGCGACCGCGGTTCGCCGGGCTCGGGCAGCGGGCCGTTACGAGCAGATCGCTGGGGCGAGGCTGCTGACGCGGATGCTGCCGGACCGGCGGGTACGCCTGGTCACGCAGGACGGCTTGGTGAGCGAGGTGCCGCTGGACTCGGTGACGCCGCTGGAGCGGCGCCGGCTGCTGCGGGAGACGCCGCAGGGGCTGGAGCCGGTCGCGCTCTGGCTGAACGAGGACGGGCTACCGCGGGATCCGCACGGGTGGGAGCCCGTGTTCACCGAGGCCAACAAGCGGCTGCGCGGCCTGGGACAGGTCCGAGCCCCGTGGACCGAGGCAAGGTCGAAGATGCACGTCCTGTCGGACGCGAACGGGCTGCCCCTCATCGTCGGTCTCTCCGCCGCCGACGTCCACGACAGCCTCGCCCTGAAGCCCATGGTCCTGGGCCACCAAACGAGACACGACCCACACCGCGGACGCTACTTCAAACCTCAACGCCTTCACGCCGACAAGGCATACGACGTGCCCCACCTGCGCAGATGGCTTCGAGGTAAACGCATCGCCCGCAAGGGCATCGAGTCCAGCGAACGCCTCGGCCGCCGCCGCTGGGTCATCGAACGCACCCTGTTCTGGCTCACCGGCTATTGCCGGCTCAACCACCGATACGAAGGCCAACCACGCAACTACCTGGCCTTCCTCGGCCTCGCAGCCACCCTCTGCTGCTACAAACGCCTTCTCCGACTCACCACATAGACACCGAACCAACTGTGTTTCAGGCGAGGTAGTGGGCTCGGCTGCTACCGCACCTGTCTTGATTGCGTAACGGGTCAGTCTCAAGTGCACCAGCCTTCGACAGGCGACATGGCCTGTTGCATGGTGTGCGCTTCGCCTCGTGACTTGGTCTCCTGCCTCGAGGGTATAGATCGCCTCTATGGGGCAATAGGTGAGAGGCGACTACTCAGGCATGGTTGCTCAAGCTAGATTCGATAGCGTGAATTTGCGTCGTCGGATGGATAAATATTGACCGCATTCATATGGCTTGCCGCCACAATTGGGATCATGGCACCCATGACACCCACATCTGGCGCGTGCGATGGAAATCAGCTGGCACTTGAGGCTTCGGACGTGCCAGCCTCAGAGGAAGTAACTGGAGGTGATATCGAGCCCTCCGGTGAAACAACAAAGAAGACAACTATGGTCGAAAAATGGCGCCCGCGGTTGATGCCGGCGCGTGCGCATTCGGATGCGTCGCTGGAGCGGACAGACAGCGCGTCTAATTAGTCAGGCGTGGGACCTTGATCTCATCTTGCCGGAGCCTGAACCCGAGCCTGGCGCCCAGGGATCAGGCCATGCGCACCAGGAACCACACTCGCGCTGCCGCCCCGCAGCACAACCGAATTCCTTGAGGTCTTTGATGAAGATTCGCCGTACCATGGCCGCAGCGGCCGCGATGGCTGTCGTAGCCCCGCTCGCCCTGCTGTCCGCGCGCGTCGCGTTCGCGGACGAGACGACGTCGCCCAGCCCCACCGAGACGCTGTCCGAGAGCGCGAGCGACACGGCGTCTCCGACGGAGACCACCTCCGAGCTGCCGAGCGACACCCCGTCGGCGTCCGACACGGCGACCTCCGAGGCGCCCACGGACACGGCCTCCCCGAGCACCACGGAGGGCGAGACGGACGAGCCCGAGCCCACCGACTCCGCCGAGCCCAGCAAGGACCCGACCGACCCGGACACCCCCTACTGCGAGGATCTCGACGAGGACTTCAACGCCGACGAGGTGTCAGCGTACTTCAAGGGCCTGCCGGGAAAGATCGTTGCCGGTGACGGCTTCCACAGCTTCAAGCTGGTCATCACCAACGAGTCCGGCACCACGCTCGACGGTGGTGTCGCCTTCTACGCCGAGATCGAGAACTACGAAGTGGACGACCTGGCGAAGTACCTCAGCCCGTACGCCGACCTGGAGTTCAAGAACACCGAGACGGGCACCTGGGAGCGCATCGGCAACGACGAATTTGCCGGCGACTACTTCTTCTACGTCGACCAGCTGAAGGCTGGTGAGAGCAAGACCATGGACCTGCGCGTCGGCATCGACGCCAAGGCCCCGGCCGGGGACGTCTACACCTTCGGATACGGCGGCTACCTCAGCAGCGTCGACGGCCATGAGTGCATCGCCGAGGGCGGGGCCCAGTACGACTTCGAGGTCCTGGAGCCCGGCTCCGAGAACCCGGACCCGGGCTCCGCGACCCCGAGCGACAACGGCTCCAAGAACCTGGCCGACACCGGCGCGGACTCCGCCCTGCCGACGATCGGCCTGTTGGGCGGTGTCGCGCTGGTCGCCGGCGCGGGCGCCCTGTTCGCGGTGCGTCGCCGCAAGGCCGGTGTGCACAGCTGACAAGGGCTTCGCCGCACAGACGGAGAGAGGCCCTGCGTTCGGAAGGGGGACGCAGGTCCTCTTTCTGTGTGGGCCGCCGTCGCGACGCGAGGTCCTTCTGCTCCCCGCGCACGTGGGGATGGCCGCACCACGAGCGCCTGGAAGACCTACCCCTGCTCCCGGCACGTGTTAGGGATGCTCCCGGGAAGCTCGACGACGAGGTCCGGCACGGGTCTGCTGTTACCGACCCCACCACACCGGCAACAGGCCCGGCCAGGCGAGTTCACCCACCCGGAACTGTCCCACCCCACCCGACCTCAGCCCGCTGCCGCTCGACCGCCTACGCGTCGTGAGGGCCCGGACCCCGGAGCGGTCCGGGGTCCGGGCCCTCACGACGTGTAGGTCAGTGCTTGAAGGCGTCCTTGATCTTCTCCTTGGCCTCACGCGCATCGCCCGTGGCCTGCTCCGCGCGGCCCTCTTCGGCCATCCGCTCATCGCCTGTCAGGCGGCCAGCGGTCTCCTTGAGCTTGCCCTTGGCCTGCTCGCCCTTCGCCTCGGCCTTCTGCTCACCAGACACAGCTGATCACTCCCTGCTCAGTCGAAAAAGCCTTACAGCGCCCCGTATGACCGCTCGGACCCCTCCTAAACGAACGGGCACCATCGCCTGCCCCCAGCCCGACGCTGGCGGGCCTGATCATCAGACCGGCTCCGTCAGGAGGTGGACGGCGTCGGACAGACCGCTCCTGGATCGGAGCAGCCGTCCCTTGAGCCTGCATCGAGGCCCCACTCCTTTGCACCTATGACCTGTTCGGCCAAAGGCCGGTCTGGGGCCGTGCGGGGCCACTGCCATGTTCCGAGCGCGAAAGCCGCGCGCCGCCGTCCGTCCCGCGCCGCGGCAGAACCCTTCAACCACGCCTCGGCCGGGCCGTCCTGCTCGTCGGCGCGCAGCGCGTCGAGCCGCGCTACGAGCGTCTCCAGGTCGACCAGCTTGGAGGGGTAGGCCTCCAGGAACAGGCCGACCGGGAGGGGGATGGACATCTCGTCCTCGGCCGCGCGGACCTTGCCCGCGTTCCGCACCGAGCCGGTGCCGGTGACGGTGCGCACGATTTTCTTCGTGTCGAGCTCCTGTGTGGAGGGACGGCCGGTGCCGGCGGTGTAGGGGCTTGGGGGAGCGGTCGGGATGGAGCGGAGCCATGCTCATGGTGATCGCCTCTCGGAGTCGGGGGCGACGCCACCCTGCAGCCACCCCTGCGCCGGTCTTTCGGGTGTCACATGACCAGTCACATGGGGACGAGTCACACGCACTGACCTGAGTGAAGACCCCGAACCCCCCGCCCGTGCCGCACATGTGACTGGTCTGTGGCTGCGCCCCGATCATGGGGTCGGTGACCGACAGCATGCCGGTATCGGACACCGACCGCGGGAGCCTCGGGCAGCGCTTCTTGCACAGCGTCGTCCGGCCCGTCCCCGCGTCCGCGCAGCGGCCGCGCGCACTGCTGGGCCCGCCCGGTCCTGTCCCGTGGGCCGTCCGCGCTCGCGACCGCGACCCGCATACCACCCCGTCACGCCTCGTGCCGAGCCGACGGGCAGTCATACAGCGCATCTATGAGGTCATGCACCGGCATTAGCTGCCACAGCGTCAGTTTCCCGTGCAGGGTGGGGTGATCGCGACGGGGGCTGACCGGCCCGGCATCCGCGAAATGAAACAGAAAGAAACGTACGGGGGAATGAAGATGGACACGGGTTCATTTGGTGTGATAGCCGAATCGGAGTTCCACTCCGCTCCCCCTTGCGTGTTACGCATGAGGAAGCCCCTAATGAACCGAACGACCCTGCGCCTTGGCGCACTGACCGTGATGTCCGCCCTCGCCTTCGGCGTGGCCGGAATGACTGCCCAGGCGGCCAGCCAGCCGGCGCCCGCCGCATCCAGCCCGGCTCACCCCCGAGCATGCGACCTGGCAGCTTGCCGCCAACCTCCTCATCTACGAGGTCCACCGCTTCAGTGCCTCGGAGCGCGCCGAGCTTCAGTCCATCGCGGACGGCACCGCCCCTTCGACCTACGGCAAGCTCGACCCGCTGATCAAGCTCCTGAAGAAGGTAAAGGGCTTCGGATCCGCCATCACCAAGAAGTACAGCGACTTCAAGAAGTGGTTCGACGGCCTTCCCTGGTACATCAAGGGCCCGCTCAAGACCTCCGGTGTCGCCTACAACCTCTACGACATCTGGCAGCGCTTCCACTAAGCCGGCGAAGGTGAGGTACCCGCGTGGCTGCTCGCAACGAAGCCAAGAACCTGCCCTTCCTACCCGCCATCGGGATCGGGTTGGCCATCGCATTCACTTGCGACAAAGTATTCGGTTTCCCATGGTGGCTGAGGCTGGCGACCGTTATCGCCGTCGCGCTACTCACGGAGGGCGTGAACCAGTTGGCACGCCGCTGCTTCCACAGAGTGTCGCGGTAAGCACCTGATTACGCAGGTGCTCGTTCCCGCGTCTGGCAGGCCGTTTCGACGTGACGTGTGCGGTACTGCCTTTCGGCGATGGCGCCCAGGCTGTGCAGGGGTCCTTGGCGTTCCAGCGGGCTGCGTACCGTGTTGGATCGGCACAGGGCCTTGATGGACCCCTTGCGGGTCCTTCAGGTGCCATCGGACGTGTGTTGCGTGGAAGGAGTAGTGGGCGGCCTGGTCGTAGCCGCCTACGGCATCGCGCCTGGTGTCTGCCCGCGCGAGGGCTTCCTCGGTCTCCTGGAGCCGGGTGGAGGCGGTGTGCCAATTGCCGGTCATGGCGGCTGCGGCGGCCTGTTGGCCGCGCAGGAACGCGACGAGGTGTGGGCCTGCGACGGGTGTGGCTTCGGCGGCGGAATCGGCGTGATCGAGTCCTTTCTTGCCGTGCCCGAGGTGGGTGGCCTGCAGACTCATTCCGCGTAGGGTGCGGCAGTAGGTGAGATGGTCTCCGCTTCGCCGGCGAGTTCGAGCGCCTTCAAGGAGTTCTGCTGGCCCAGGCCGTGCCTGTTCTCGTACATGGCCACCCAGCCCGTGAGATAGACCAGGCCCGCGGCGGCGGCCTTCCTGTTCCGCTGTACCCGGTCGGTGCCCGACGCCCGCAGGTACGTCCCGACCGTGTTGACGAGGAACGCGGCGGCCTTGGGGCGGTCGTGACCGGCGCCTGCCTGGTCCAAGATGTGCGCGATTTGGTCCGTCATCTTCCGGACGGTCTGCACGTCGGATGCTCCGGCGTGCACCGTCCGGCCGGTGCTCGCGGCCGTCTTCTGGTCGTCTGCCTCCGCGCGCGTGGTGAACGTGGTGAACGTAGGGCCGGTCAAAGAAGCGGCATCCGGCCCGCCTTCGCATACCTCGACGACGCCGCCGCCCGGTTCGCCGCCGCCCAGACCCGCTATGGCCTCGGCGGCACGTTCGTCGGCCCGAACACCGTCCATCTCGGCGCTACGGACCGGGTCGGCGCCTGCGACCTCGAAACCGGGAGGCTCCTCCGGGGTATCACGTCCTCCCTCACCCCCCTCCACCTCCTCCACGCGGAGGCGGGTTCGTCCGCGCTCGTCTACGAGGCCGCCACGCCCAGCAGGCCGGGCGGGATCATCCGTCTGGGCCCGGGCGGCGTCGACACCCAGAAGCGGGTCCTCGATCGTCCGTCTGGGCCCGGGCGGCGTCGACACCCAGAAGCGGGTCCTCGATCGTCCGCCTGGGCCCGGGCGGCGTCGACACCCGGAAGCGGGTCCTGGGCCCATCCGGCCTCGGCCGCGTCCACGGAGTACGCCCTGCTCGCCGGACCCCTGGCTATGCCGAGGGCCGCATCGCGTTCACGCCGTCAGGTGGGATCGGCGACGATACGCATCACCAGGCGCGCAGGGGGTTCTTTGCCCCGGCGGCGCCGTGAACGGTATGGGCACGCCAGTTGTTCGGGTCATCCCGTACGGCGCGGTGGGTACCTCAACTATGTTACTGACGTGGACCAGTTGATCACCGAAGACCCGACGCGTATCGGCCCGTACCGACTCATCGCCCGGCTGGGCGCGGGTGGGATGGGGCTGGTGTATCTCGGCCGGTCCGAAGTGGGGCGGACGGTCGCTGTGAAGGTGGTGCTGGCCGAGCATGCCGAGCATTCCGAGTTCCGTCGGCGTTTCGCACGGGAAGTGGAGGCCGCCCGGCGGGTGGGCGGTGAGTGGACGGCGGCCGTGCTCGACGCCGATACCGAGGCACCGGTGCCCTGGGTGGCGACCCAGTACATCCCCGGACCCGACCTGACGACCGTGGTCGCACGCGACTTCGGCCCGCTGCCCGAGCACTCGGTCCGCACGCTCGCCCACCGTCTCGCCGTCGCGCTGCGGTCCGTGCACGCGGCGGGGCTGATCCACCGCGACCTGAAGCCGTCCAACGTGCTGGTGACCGTGGACGGGCCGCGCGTGATCGACTTCGGCATCGCGCGGGCGATGGACGGCCTCGGCGGCGACAGCCTGCACACCCGTACGGGCATGCTGATCGGCTCGCCGGGCTTCATGTCGCCCGAGCAGGTCCGCGGCCTTGAACTGACCCCGGCGTCCGACGTGTTCTGCCTGGGAGCGGTCCTGGTGTACGCCGCGACCGGCCGGCTCCTCTTCGGCGCCACGGACACCGGGCTCAGCGCGCACCTCTTCCGGATCGCGGAGGACGAGCCGGACCTGACCGGTGTGCCGGACTCGCTGCTCGATCTCGTACGGTCATGCCTGCACAAGGATCCTGCACAGCGCCCGACACCCGCCGACGTGGCGGCGCGCACGGCGACGGACCAAGGCGAGGAATGGCTGCCGGGCGCCGTACTTGCTCAACTCGGCCGCCACGCAGCCCGGTTGCTGGACTTCGCGCCCGAGACGCGCGCCACGCCGCCCGACCCGCGGATCCCCGCCCAGCACCCCGGCGATCCCCGGCCGCTCCTTCCGCGGCCCGCCCACACCCCGGCGTCACCGGCGTCACCGGCGCCGCCGATGGGCCAGGGCCCGGTGCCGCCGGGCTTCGGTCCGGTTGGAGCCGTGCCCGCAGCGTGGGCGGCGCCCACCGCTGCTGCCGGCCTGACGGGCCCGTCCCGCCGGCGGTGGTGGGGCCTGGCCGCCGCCGTCCTCGCCCAGTTCCTGGTCCTCGTCGCTTCGATGAGCGCGAACGTCGCGATGCCGATCATCCAGGCTGACCTGCACCTGTCCCTCGACGACCTCTGGCTGATGTCGGGCGCATACGTGATCGCCTTCGGTGTCCTGCTGCTGTTCGGCGGACACCTCGCCGACCTCCTGGGCCGCAAGCGGGTGGCGATCATCGCCCTGGTGGGCTTCGCCGTGGCCTGCGCGGTCGGCGGAGCGGCCCCGGCAGCCGGCGTGCTCATCGCCGCGCACGCCCTCCAAGGCGTGTTCGCCGCGCTGCTCTCCTCGGCCGCGCTCGCCCTGGTCGCCGGTGGCTTCACCGACCAAAGGACACGCGGCACGGCCTTCGGGATCTACTCCGTGTTCGCCGGCGGCGGCCTTGCCGTCGGCGCTTTCGCGGGCGGCTGGCTGGCCGAGAACCTGAGCTGGCGCTGGAGCCTGTACGCCGCGCTCCCGCTCGCCCTGCTGGCCCTGGTCCCCACCGCCCTCTTCATGGACGACCACCCACCTCGCACCCCTGCCCGCCCGGACGTACCGGGCCTGCTGCTCGGCACCGGCGCGCTGGCCGCCCTCGCCTTCGGCTTCCACCGAATCGAGGTGGGCTACCGCTCCTCGGGCACGGACGGCAGCGGCTGGACCACACCCCTGACCATGCTCCTCCTGCTCGCCGGCACAGCCCTCCTGGTGACATTCGTGTGGTGGCAGACCCACACGAGTAGCCCGCTCGTCCCACCCGGGCTCTTCCGCAACCGTGACCGCGCGGGCTCCCTCCTCGCGCTCGCGCTCACCGGCGTGAGCACGCCCACCCTGTTCCTGATCCTGTCGCTCTACCTCCAAAGCGGCCTCGGCTACACCCCAACCGAGCTGGGCCTCTCCTTGCTCCCCCTGGCCGGCGCCGTCCTCGCCGCCACCCAGGTCACCGGCTACCTCCAGAGCCGGATCGCGCGCCGCCTCCTCGTCGTCCCGGGTCTCGTCCTCGCGGCCGCCGGGCTGGGACTCCTGGCCCGCCTGGAGCTCGACAGCCCGTACGCCTCCGCCGTCCTGCCCGGCATTACCCTCGTCGGCCTGGGCCTCGGCATGGCCCTGGGGCCGCTGCTCGCCACCGCGACCGGGGCGAGCGGCTTCCAGGGCTCCGGCGGCACGGCGGGGACCGTGCTCGCGGCCCAGGGCCTCGGCACCTGGCTGGCCGTCCCCCTCTTCGGCAGCATCGTCACCTCAGCAGTCTCAAGCAGCCTCGACAATCTCAAGGGTCTGCCGCAGCCGCTGGCGCAGGCGGCTACGAACGGCGTCCTGATCAACCCGCGCATGCTCCCGACAGCGGCGGCCGAGTCCGTCGCACAGGCGAACGCGGCCGTTGTGGACGCCTACTCCGCCGTCCTGTGGACCACAGCCGGCCTCCTGCTCCTCGCAGGCCTCCTGGCGGGCCTGATGGTCACGACGAGCACCCCACGGCGAGAGCCCTGACAGCGAGGCCGCCGCAGGGCCTGGCCCCGGGAGGAACGTCGCCGACCACCCGGCGAGCACGCGGTTCGGCTCCAGGCCGTCGAGACACCTGGAACCGACCGGTCAGCGGCCCCGGCGCATCTGCGCCGCACGACGGGCCTCGGCCGCCTTGCGAGCCTCGGCCGCGCGGCGCGACTCGTTCTTCGCACGGCCCGCGCGACCCGGAACAGTGCCTACGCCCCGCAAGGCCGCACCGGTACGCGATACCGAGCGCCAGGCCAGGCCGAGGGCGACGACGGCGGTGGCGCAGAGCACCCCCGTACCGGCGGTGGCCAGCGCCGGCAACAGGGGCAGACTCCCAGAGCGAGGCACCTGGATTTCGGCTACACCCCGTGGGGGCAGGCATGAGCTGCAGCAAGATGTCCGGCCTCGACCTGGCCGAGGCCGCGATGCGGGCCGATGCAGGCGGCACGTGCCGACAGACGCGGCCGGAAGGTGATCTCCGCTCGCGCAGAAAGGACGGTGCCCGTCTTTCGCACTCTCCCATTTTCACAGCGGCACACCTCCGCCCGCGCGGAGAGGACCACTTCGGCCAGCTCGCGGTGAAGAGCGGGGCAGCGGCGCACCTCCGCTCGCGCGGAGAGGACGGGGCCGCCACCGCCCAGGCGTCCGACCAGTATTGCTCACCGCCGCTCGCGCGGAGAGGACGCGACAGCGCGCAGGGCCTGCTCCTGCTCGGTCGGCTCACCCCGGTCGCGCGGAGAGGACGGCCTGTGGCAGGGCGACTACCTGCCGGACCCGGCTCACCTCCGCTCGCGCGGAGAAGGCAGCCTCTGTGCACTCATCTGCGCCGGCAGCGTCGGCTCACCTCCGCTCGCGCAGAGAGGGCAGGTGGCGGCCAAGCGGCTGGCGGACTCACCTCCGCTCGCGCGGAGAGGACTTCCCCGTACGCCCCGCGCCGTTGGCCGGGGCCGGCTCACCTCCGCTTGCGCGGAGAGAACAACACCTCCGCCCCGCGGGGGGCGCCGGGCGGCGGCTCACCTTGTGCCGGGTGAAGAGGTTTGGCTCACCTCCGCTCGCGCGCAGAGGACGACGTGCGGGAACAGCCCGGCGGCGTCATCTGCGGCTCGCCTCCGCTCGCGCGCAGAGGGCGCAGGACCGGGACCGACCCCAGACGCTCATCTCGGCGCCAGTTCACCTCCGCTCGCGCGGAGAGGACGACGAGAACCGGCGGCACGAGCACGTCTGCAACGGCTCACCTCCGCTCGCGCGGAGAGGACAACGCCGGCGCCGCCGTCGCCCTCGTCGACGAGGTGACCGCGGGCCGGCTCCGGGAAGCCGTCGGCCCGCTGCTCACCGATCCCGTGCGACGGGAGTCGATGGCGCAGCGGGCCAGGGAGCACGGCCGCCCGGACGCGGCGGACAGGCTCGTGGACCTGCTCCTGTCCGCCGCCTGCGGCTGACAGGCCGCCCTACAACGGACGTCGCACGCCCATGCCCGTGTGCAGCGCTGTGCTGGCCTCGATGAGGACGGCGTAGTCGTTGAATGCGGCTTCGTCCTGGCCCATGGGGTCGGGGACGTCACGGCCTGGGAGGTAGAGGCCGAGCTTGTACTCCTTGCGCTCCCCGCAGATCGCGCGGAGAGGACAGGGTGTACGCCTGCGACAGGTGCACGGAGTGCGGCTCACCTCCGCTCGTGCGGAGAGGACCCCGGGAGCCCCACCCGCATGATCCGCTCACGGGCTCACCTCCGCTGGTGCGGAGAGGACGGCCCTCCCTCGGGCTCGGTCATGGGCACCATCGGCTCACCTCCGCTGGCGCGGAGACGACCCCGCGCTCGCCAGGTACACGTAGCCCTTGCGCGGCTCACCTCCGCTGGCGCGGAGAGGACGCCCGGTACTACCTGGAGTGGTCCGACTCCCACGGCTCACCTCCGCTCGCACGGAGAGGACGTCGAAGTAGCCGGGCCGGGCGGGGATGCGGCCGGCTCACCTCCGCTCGCACGGAGAGGACCCCCCTCTCAAGAAGCCGCGGCCACGACGTCGCGGCTCACCTCCGCTCGCACGGAGAGGACCAGCACGGGCAAGGCGCTGATCTTGCCGAGGACGGCTCACCTCCGCTGGCGCGGAGAGGACGACGCGGAGGACGGAGACGCCGCCGAGGTTGCCGGCTCACCTCCGCTGGCGCGGAGAGGACGCGGTGGCGCCGCATGTGGGACAGGCCAGGAGCGGCTCACCTCCGCTGGCGCGGAGAGGACACATGAAGCACCGCCTGGGGACAAGCATGTACCGGCTCACCTCCGCTGGCGCGGAGAGGACACATGAAGCACCGCCTGGGGACAAGCATGTACCGGCTCACCTCCGCTGGCGCGGAGAGGACCGGTCCTCTCCGACGTAGACGCGGGCGTGCACCGGCTCACCTCCGCTGGCGCGGAGAGGACGTCCACCACGGCACCGGCGGCGGCCTCGGCGGCGGCTCACCTCCGCTGGCGCGGAGAGGACGGAGATCTACCCGGTGGACCAGTCCCAGGTGGAGGCTCACCTCCGCTGGCGCGGAGAGGACTCTTCCTGACCTGCGGGTTCAGCGCGCCATTGCCAGTTCTTTACCAACGAGCATGCTGTGCATCAGGGGTCCATCCTGACAGATGAGGCAACTAGGTGAGTGACGGCAAGCGGTGCCACATAACGCATACAACCGCGAGGAGGCGTGCGGCCAAGTCCGCTCGAGCTCTACCTCCGCTCGCGCAGAGAGGACCAGGCCGCGACGCCCTCCGCCTCCGCCGTGAGCGGCTCACCTCCGCTCGCGCGGAGAGGACTGGGCCTTCCTGTGGGCGGCCGTGGCCCACGGCGGCTCACCTCCGCTTGCGCGGAGAGGACAAGGTCTGGACGACGCCCTCGACCTACTCCAGCGGCTCACCTCCGCTCGCGCGGAGAGGACAGGAGTTCGGGGGTGCCGCCGTCACGGCCGACCGGCTCAGCTCCGCTCGCGCGGAGAGGACGAATCCTGCGTCGTACGCGACCCGCGCGATCTCGGCTCACCTCCGCTCGCGCGGAGAGGACACGTGGGGCGCCGGCCTGAAGGACTCCGAGGGCGGCTCACCTCCGCTCGCGCGGAGAGGACACCGACCTCTACGCCGCGCTCGCCACCGCCCGCGGCTCACTCCGCTCGCGCGGAGAGGACCGGCCGGGCTCTCACGCACCGACCGGGGCCGTCGGCTCACCTCCGCTCGCGCGGAGAGGTCGCTCGCGGCCATGGTGCGCGAGTCCGTCGGTCCGGCTCACCTCCGCTCGCGCGGAGAGGTCGCCGCATACCTCGCGCCCGGTCTGGTCCGGGACGGCTCACCTCCGCTCGCGCGGAGAGGACACCGTTCCCCCGCCGGGCCCGGACACCTCGGTCGGCTCACCTCCGCTCGCGCGGAGAGGTCGCTCGCGGCCATGGTGCGCGAGTCCGTCGGTCCGGCTCACCTCCGCTCGCGCGGAGAGGTCGCCGCATACCTCGCGCCCGGTCTGGTCCGGGACGGCTCACCTCCGCTCGCGCGGAGAGGACACCGTTCCCCCGCCGGGCCCGGACACCTCGGTCGGCTCACCTCCGCTCGCGCGGAGAGGACCGAGACGAGCTGTTCCGTCGAGTTGCTGACGCCAGCTCACCTCCGCTCGCGCGGAGAGGGCGGATCCCCCGGCTCCAGCGCCCGGCCGAGATGCGGCTCACCTCCGCTCGCGCGGAGAGGACCCCCGCGGCAGTACCCCGGTGACCGCTGGTACTGGCTCACCTCCGCTCGCGCGGAGAGGTCCTCAACCCCCGTTTTGCAGACGTCTTCGACACCGGCTCACCTCCGCTCGCGCGGAGAGGTCGCGCGCAGGTACTCGAGGTCTCGTTCGAGCGACGGCTCACCTCCGCTCGCGCGGAGAGGTCGCGCAGACCCTAGGGCTCACCGTCTGGCAGGACGGCTCACCTCCGCTCGCGCGGAGAGGTCAAGACGAATCACACAGAGGCGATCGTCAAGCACGGCTCACCTCCGCTCGCGCGGAGAGGTCGACGTGCCCGACGGCACCCGCTTGGTGCTGGGCGGCTCACCTCCGCTCGCGCGGAGAGGTCTCTTCCTGACCTGCACGGCTAGAGGCCCTTTGCCGTTTCTTTGCATGGATTGCCGAGGGGGTTGAGTGGGCTGTCCATGGACGTGGGGGCCTCGTTGTCAGTGGTGCCTGCTATCCCTGGTCGCGTGATGCAACGTGAGGGCAGTTTAGGTGCTGGAGTGTCTGTCGACCCACGGCTGTGGGGGAAGCGGCAGGGTCTGACTCGGGCGTATCCGGTGATGTGTCATCTGCTGGACGTGGCGGCCATGTTCGGCGCTTTGTGGGATGAGCTGCTCGGTGCTGCCATGCGTGAGCGTATTGCGCATGGGCTGGGGCTGACGCTGGATGAGGCTCGTTCTGTGTTGTCGTTCTGGGCGGGTTTGCATGATCTGGGGAAGATCACGCCGGTGTTTCAGGCTCAGGTGCCCGAGTCGTTCGCCGCGGTGAGTGGTGATCCGTTGTATCGGTCTGCGCCGGGGGCTGAGGGGGAGCGGGGGTTGCGGCATGAGATGGCGACGCATTGGGCGTTGGCGGCTCTGTTGGAGGAGGTTGGGTATCCGGAGGGCCGGCGGGTGGGTGGTGGCCGGCAGCTTCTGCGGGGTGCTGTGGGTCACCAGGTGGCTCAGCTTCTTGGGGGGCATCACGGCTGTTTCGGCGGTGTGTTGCAGGAGCACGAGGTGCGGCAGGCTAGTGAGTATCAGCCGGGCCTTGGGGGGCCGGGGTGGGATGGGCAGCGTCGTGTTCATTTTGCCGAGCTGCGGCGGGTGACGGGGGCTGGGGCGGTGCCGCTGCGGGCGTTGCCGGCTGGCCTGGCCATGGTGGTGACGGGGCTGGTGGTCGTCTCGGACTGGCTGGTGAGCCAGGCGGAGGTCGTCGAGTCGCTAATGCCGCCGTTGGGGTGGCGAGGTACTGACCTCGAGGTCGATGCTCACTGGCGCCGGGCTCAGCGCAAGGTCGGGGGAGTAGCTGCTGCTGCGGGGATCGGCCGTGCCCGCTTCACTGCGGGCAGGTTTGATCAGATGTTTCCGTTTGATCCGAATCCTCTGCAGGCTGATCTGGTGGCGAACCTGTCCGAGTTGGTCAGGGCTGAGGGTCCGGGGCTGCTGTTGGTCACGGCGCCGACGGGGGACGGGAAAACGGAGTCCGCCTTGTTCGCGGCGTCGGTGCTCGGTCGTGCCGCGGGGTGCCGGGGGATGTTTGTGGCGCTGCCGACGATGGCGACGGCTGATGCGATGTTGCCGCGGGTTGGCAGGTTCAAGGATGTGGCGCTGACGGGTGAGCGGGCGTTGATGTTGTTGCATTCCCTGGCCTGGCTGCGGCCAGCGGGGGTGGATGGCGCAGGGGAGGGGGAGGTGAGTGCCGGTTCGGCGGCGGAGGCGTATGCGTGGTTGCGGGGGCCGCGGCGTGGTCTGCTCGCGCCGTTGGGTGTCGGGACGATTGACCAGGTCCTGAGTGGTGTCCTGCCGTTGAAGTACAACGTGCTGCGTTTGTTCGGTCTGGCGGAGAAGGTGTTCGTCGTCGACGAGGCCCATGCGTATGGGCCGTGGATGCATCAGCTTCTGGTACGTCTGCTCGAGTGGTTGGGGGCGCTGGGGGCTCCGGTCGTTCTCCTGTCCGCGACGCTTTCCGGTCGGACCGCGTCGTCGCTGGTTGATGCGTATCGTCGCGGGGCGGGGCATCTCGAGCCGTCCGTGGTGGAGCCGTGCTATCCGGGTTGGCTGTACGTGGGTTCGGCGTCGGGCAAGGTGTCTGCACCGCGGGAGGTCGGCAGTCAGCGGGCGCGGACGCTGGATGTTGCGGTCCGCGGGGTGGTGTGGGATTCGGAGGACGCGCCGGGCGTGCCGCTGCGGATGGGTGGGCGGCGTGAGGTGTTGCGGCGGGAGCTGCTGCCTGTCGTGGAGGGGGGTGGTACTGCTCTGGTGTGCTGTACGACGGTGGCGGAGGCTCAGCGGACGTTTCGTGACCTGGCCGAGTGTTTTCCGAGTCTCGTCCGGATGTCTGGGGGTCTGAGGATCCTGCATTCGCGTTTCCCGGGGGTCGACCGGCAGAGGGTCACTGCGGAGTGTGAGGTTGCCTACGGGAAGCCGGCTGATCCGGGGGATCTTGAGCAGCCGCGGCCGGCGTCGATTCTGGTCGCTACGCAGGTGGTGGAACAGTCACTCGACTTCGACTTCGACTTGGTCGTCTCGGATCTGGCGCCGCTGGCGCAGTTGTTGCAGCGGGCGGGGCGGTGCCGGCGTCACGACCGTGGGGTGACTGGGAGGCCGTCTTGGGCGCGCGGGGAGGATCGTCCGAGGCTGGTGGTGCTGGATCCACTTCAAGGGGATGCGGCCGCGGTCCGGCTTCCTGCGTCGTGGGGGAAGGTCTATGACCCGGGGCTGTTGAAGCGGACGTCGTTGCTCCTCGGGCGGGAGTCGGCGTCTGGGATCGCTGTGCCGGGGGACGTGCAGCGGCTGGTGGATGAGGTGTACGCGGCTGACTTCGTGGACGGTCTGGATGGCGCGGTTCGCCGGGAGCTGGAGCGGCTGGATGGTGAGCGGCTTGCCGGTGAGGCGGCCGAGTCGTATCTGGCTGACCTGGCCGGCATCTGCGCGCCGGCCGATGTGGCCGGGGACCTGCACCGGCTCAGCCGCCGGGAGAGCGGTGTGACGCAGGAGATGCTGACGACGCGCCTGGGGGCGGATTCGGGGCGTGTGCTGTGCGTGTACGAGCAGGAGGGTGGGGTCGTGACCCTTGATCCTGAGGGCAAGGTTCCTGTGCCGGTGAGGTCTGGCGGTCTGTCGCGTGAGGAGCTGGTGCTGCTCGTGGAGCATGCAGCGCCCGTGCCTGGACGCTGGCTCCTTGGCGACTCCGACGGGCAGCCGGCTCCGGAGGGGTGGGCCAAGCACCAGCTGCTCCGTGACCTCGTCGTGCTGAAGATGAAGCCGTCCGGGGTGGGGGCCTGGAGCGGCCGCGGTCCTGGCGGGCGGACGATCACGATCTCGCGTGTGGGACTCGAATGCGAGTGACCAGTCTCGCCAAAGCTGCTCCTACGCCCTACTAGCTTGCCTAGAATCCAACTGCCGGTCTATTAGAGCCTGTTGGCTCTCTGTTGGCAGGTTTGTGGTGGATTGGATCAGCCCGCTTGCGCGGGCATGGGGTCGGCCAGAGGAACGCGCTGCGCCCCACTCGTGGCTCACCCCCGCTCTCGCGAGGCCCCTGTCTCATTCTGTCCTATTGGATCGGACGTTCCCATGTCTGATGGCGTCTTCAACTTGATCGACGAGCCGTGGATCCCGGTCCGATGGCGGCCAGAGGGACAGGTTGAGCCTGAGCAGGGTCCCAGTCACGTTGGCTTTCGTGACGTGTTGCTGCGGGCCTCGGAGATTTCCGGCCTGGCAGTGGCGGACCCGCCGGCCCACTCGGCTTTGCTGCGGATCCTGTACGCGCTCGCTGCGAGGGTGAGCGGGCTTGATGAGGCAGGGCCCGGGGACTGGAGCGATCGGCGCATCGACGTCCTGGAGGAGGGGCGGCTGGCGTTCGAGGGGGTGGATCGCTACTTCGGCCGGTGGTGGGAGCGGTTCTTTCTGTACGACCCCGTCGGCGGGCGCCCGTGGATGCAGGATGCGCGGCTGGCAGAGCAGTGCGACGGGGGCAACGCCGCAGGGGTGAACAAGCTGATCGTCACGCGCCCGGCCGGCAACAATCACGCGTGGTTCCGGCACGGGAGCGATGCGAGTCCCGACCTGCCGACCTCTGCTGAGGCCGTGTTGAATGTGCTGGTCTGGCACTACTACGGGCCCTCGGGCCGGTGTTCGTCCCGTGAGGTGGGCGGGGTGAAGTCGGCCTCGTCGACGGCGGGACCACTGCGGACGTCACTGTCGTATCACCCGGAAGGCGACAGTCTTTTCGAGACGCTCCTCGCCGGCCTAGTGCAGCCTGCGCATACGGTGCGCCGCGTGGCTGATCTGTGTCCGTGGGAGTGGGACGAGCTGCCCGACCCGGACGCCGCTCCGCGGATGCCGGCCGGTCCGTGTTCTCGCCTGACCGCCTGCTCACAGCACGCCCTGCTTCTCGTGCCGGATAAGGACGGTGCCCGTGCACGTGACGCGTACATCACGTGGGCCTACCGGGCCGGCCGTATCGAGCGCGACGACGACTTCTTGATCTGGCAGATCAGCCAGCAGAACAATCGCTACCCGCGGCCGGCTGATGCGTCCAGGTCCCTGTGGCGTGACCTGGACGCTCTGCTGCTCCTCGAGCCTTCCGGGTCGGCGCAGCCCCAGCGGCCGAAGATCATTGCTTCTGCGCTGGAGGTGTCGCCGCAGCTGCGTATCCGGGCCCTCGGCTTTGACCAGGAAGGGCAGGCCAAGGACACCCAGTTCGTGGACGCGGTCACCCCGCCGGTGTTCCACCTGGCGGAGCGTGAGGCCGCCGCGACCGCCCCGGCGGTGGGCCGGCTGCGGCAGCTGGGCGAAATGTTCGGCTGGCGGCTGCAGCGCGCGGTCCAAAAGGCCTGGGCGGCCTATGTCCGGGACGCCAAGGCCGACGCCGGCACGTGGGTCGCAGAGGCGACGGGCCGCTACTGGCCTGCGGCCGAGGCCGTGTTCTGGCAGTACTTCCGGGAACTCGACCGCACCGGGACGCTGCCGGGAGCGGGGCTGGACGCGGCTCAGGCGCGCAAGGAGTTCCTGCGCCTGGCCGAGGACGCCTACGAAACGGTGACCGCGACTGTCACCCGTACGCAGCGGGGGGCCAAAGCCGTCGCGGAGGCCCGGATCGAGCTGTACGGCGGCCCTGCGAAGAAGAAGCCGAACGACTGACGCCCTGCAGCCCGATCCGACCCCCTGGAGAGATCCACACCCATGACGATGACCACCCCCCAGACGCCGGACTCCCTCAGCACCTCGGAGCCCGCTGTCCCCAGGCAAGTGACCCGGCAGCACGATCGACGTGAGGTGAGGTTCGTCGCGTGGGTCGAACAGCTCTGCGCGGCTGATCCCGGCGCGCGGTCCGCTCTTCGCACCGGACTGAGGAAGAACCTCGACGCGGTCCCCCAGATGCACCGCTTCGTCGCATCCTGGCTTCCGTCCGACACCACACCAGAGGACACCCAGCGCGCCTACTACACCGTTGCCTCCATGATCGCGGCACAGCCCCGTACGGCTTTGGCCACCCCCGCCCCGGAGGGTGAGGGCGATGTCCCTGACGTGTCAGCCGTTACCGACACGCCACTGCCGGCGCCCTCAGCGGCACCTGGCTACGGCCCCAGCCTGGGGATCGCCTTCGCCCGGGCCGTGGTCCAGTCGCCGGGCCGGGACAAGGCGATGCGCGAGGCGACGGCGGAGAGCCGCCTGAACCTGCTGACCCGGCAGAGCCTGCCGGGCCTGCACCGCCACCTGCCTGCCGCCGTCGCCTACCTGCGCGCCTGCGACGTGCCTGTCGACTGGGCGCAGCTGCTGACCGACCTGACGCGCTGGCAGCAGCACGCAGGCCGTATCTCGCGCCGCTGGCTGCAGGACTACTACCGGCTGCGTGAGAAGGACACCCGCGAAGCCGCCGCCCAGCGCGACGAGGAAACCGCCGCCCAGCCGTCCCCGGCTGACGCCGCGTCCCCGTCGTGACGCTCCGGCCACGTCGATCCGATTCACAGGCGCAGCAGCACGCTGCCGTCTTACGAAACCCGCAAGGAGCCCGATCCATGACCACAGCAGCCCGCTTCATCGACGTCCATGTCCTGCAGTCCGTGCCGCTGGCCAATCTCAACCGGGACGACACCAACAGCGTCAAGACCGTGCAGTACGGCAACACGATGCGCACCCGGGTGAGCAGCCAGTCCTGGAAGCGGGCGTTGCGCGGCGCGTTCGAGGAGTACATCGGTGAGGCGGCGCTGCGCACGCGGCGTATCGGCGAGCGGGTCAGCCGTCTGCTGGTCGAGGAGCGTGGTTGGGAGCAGGGTCTGGCTGAGCGGGCCGGGGCGCACGTGGCTGCGGCGAGCAGCATCAAGTTCGAGCTGGGCAAGGAGGGCAAGGAGACGGTGGACAACAGGGTGCTGACCAACGCCATGGTCTACGTGCCGGAGTCCGCTGTCGCCGAGCTGGCGGACCTGGCGCAGGAGCACCGCGCGGCGCTGGAGGCGGCCAAGGACATCAAGAAGCCGGCCGACAAAAGCGTCTTGCCCAAGGACCGGGTCGAGGCGGTCCTTCGGTCCCGCAACGGTGTGATCAACCTCTTCGGGCGGATGCTCGCGGAAGTCGACGACGCCGGTGTCGACGGGGCCGTCCAGGTCGCCCACGCCCTGACCACCCACCAGACCGACGTCGAGCTCGACTACTTCTCCGCGGTGGACGATGTCACCGCCTTGTGGAAGGACGTCTCCGGCAGCGGGCACATGGGCCACGCCGAACTGAGCGCCGGCACCTTCTATCGGTACGCCACGCTCGACCTGCGCGACCTGGCCCGCAACACCCAAGGCAGCAACGTCACCCTGCGAGAGCTGTCCCACGGGTTCCTGAGCGCGTTCATCCTGTCTTTGCCGCAGGCCAAGAAGAACTCCACCGCCGCGCACACCATCCCCGACCTCGTCCACGTGTCCGTGCGCACGGACCGGCCGCTGTCCTACGCCGCCGCGTTCGAAAGCCCCGTAACCGCCGCGCGCGAAGGCGGCTACGCCAGCCCGTCCCGCGACACCCTCGCCGACTACGCGCGCGCCGCCAACACCATGCTCGGCACCGGCAACATCCTCACGTCCGGCTGGACCAGCCTGGAGACCAAGGAACTCACCGGGCTCGGGACCCGCCACGACGCCTTCGACGACCTCATCACCACCGCACTCGACACCGCCCTGGCCTCCCCCCAGGAGCCGTCCGCGTGACCACCACCGCCCACCGCCCGGGACCCGAACACGGACTGCTCCTCCGCTTCACCGGCCCTCTGCAGTCCTGGGGCACCCACAGCCACTTCAACGAACGCGACACCGCCCCCTTCCCCACCCGCTCCGGAGTCATCGGCCTGCTCGCCGCAGCCCTGGGACGCCGGCGCCACGAACCCATCGACGACCTGACCGGCCTCTCACTGACCGTGCGAACCGACCGGCCAGGCGTCATCCTGCGCGACCTCCACACCGTGGGCGGCGGCCTGCCCGCAAAAGCCACCGTGACCACCGCGGAAGGCAAGAAGCGCAGCGGCGACACCACCACCCTCCTCACCCACCGCACCTACCTCGCCGACGCGGCCTTCACGGCCGCCCTCACCCACCCCGACGGCAACCACCCCATCCTTCAGACCTGCGCACACGCCCTCATCCGGCCCCAGTGGCCCCTGTATCTGGGGCGCCGGTCCTGTCCTCCCGAGGGGCCCCTGCTGCTGGGGGTCACGGATGACGCCCTGCACCACCTGCTCCATCTACCGATCGCCGCACCCCCGCCGAGCCGCCACGGTGCAGATCGCGGCATCACCTTCACCAGTGACCGGCCCCTCGACCAACTGCCTCCACTCGCCACCTGGCCGGACGCGACAGCACGCGAGCCGGTGCTGACGACCAGGGAGATCACCGACCAGCCGGTCACCTTCCATCCCCGCCAGCGCACCTACCGCACCCGCACACTGCACCAGCTCACCCTCCGGCCACCCCACACGCAGTACAAGGGCCTGGGAACCGCCCAGCTGCGCGCCCTCGCCTCCTATCTCACCGACAACCTTGACTCGACACGAAGGAGCGGATCGTGACCGTCTGGCTCACACGCATCACCCCAGACCCCCGCTCCAAAGACGCCCGACGCGACGCACGCGACGCCGTCGGCACACACCGCCGCCTGATGTCCCTCTTCCCCGACGACGCCGGCCCCGACCCCCGCGCCCGCTTCGGCGTCCTCTATCGCACCGACGACACCCCCACCGGCCCCCAACTGCTCATGCAGAGCAACCACGAACCCGACCTCTCCCAGCTCCCCGCCGGCTACGGCGCCGGCATCACCCGCCCGCTGGACGCACTGCTCGACGCCCTACGCGCAGGCCTCGCCATCCGATACCGGTGCGCCGCCAACGCTATTCGCAAGCCCGGAGCCACCACACGAGCGCTCTACAACCTCCCAGCTGTCGTCCCACTCAGCGGCCCGGCCGCCGCTGAATGGTGGACACGCCAAGCCGACACCGCAGGCCTGAAGGTGCTCACCCTGCACTCCCAGCCGCTCGATACGGCCCAAGGCGTCAGGGGAACCAGAGGATCCGGCACCGAACAACGCATCCGCCACGTCCGGACCCGCTTCGACGGGACCGCCGTCATCATCGACCCCGACACCCTCCGAACGAAGATCACCGAAGGCATCGGCCGCGGCAAAGCCTACGGATGCGGAATGCTCAGCATCGCCCCAGCACCCGGCACCGAACGATGAGACAGCCCCGCACGACGACAGCCACCAAAGTCAACTCCTCCAACGCCCGACGCAGACTCGCAGCTCCCACCGTCGCCATGCTGCCGCGGATCGCCGACTCCCTGTCGTTCCTCTACCTCGATGTCGTCCGTATCCGACAGGACGACACCGGAGTCAGTGCTGAGGTGACCAGCGATCAACGAGGCACCGAAACCGTCTATCTGCCCACCGCCGCGTTGAGCTGCGTCCTGCTGGGACCAGGTACTTCCATCACCGCCCGCGCACTCTCCACTCTCGCCCGCCACGGAACGACAGTCCTCATCACCGGCTCCGGCGGAGTCCGCTGCTACGCTGCGGCGCTCCCCGACTCGCTCACCACCGTCTGGCTGGAACGCCAGACCAGAACTTGGGCAGACGACGCCCAGCGCCTCAGCATCGCCACCGCCATGTACGAAATGCGGTTCGGTTCCGGCACGGTGCCTCAGGGAACGACCCTTGAGCAACTACGCGGTATGGAAGGCCAGCGCGTCAAGGCGCTCTACCGAATCCTCGCTCAACAGCACAAGGTAGGCCGCTTCCGACGTGCCTACGACCCCGCCGCGTGGGACAGCCAAGATCCCGTCAACCTGGCGCTCTCCTCAGCCAACACCTGCCTCTACGGCATCGTGCACGCCGCCATCCTCGCTCTTGGCTGCTCACCCGCTCTCGGATACGTACACAGCGGAAACCAGCAGGCATTCGTCTACGACATCGCCGACCTCTACAAAGCCGAGCTCACCATCCCCCTCGCCTTCTCCCTCAATGCTTCAACAAACCCTGAAGCCGAAGCCCGACGCTCCTTCCGCGACGGCCTACGCCTGTTCAAACTGCTTCCTCGCATCGTCGCGGACATCCAAACGCTCCTGGACCCTCACTCAACGCAGGCGACACCAGACCCCGATGAGCAACTGGTAGACCTATGGGACCCAGTGACCGGCGTCGTCCCTGGCGGCACAAACCACGCAGTGGCCACCTGATCGCACAGCCGAAAGGCCACTCACCATGGCTTCGATGATCTCCATCTCCGTAACCTCAGTACCGGATCATCTTCGCGGTGCCCTCACCCGATGGCTTCTCGAAGTGACACCCGAGTTGTACGTCGGCACCGTCTCAGCCCGCGTTCGTGACGAGCTGTGGAGTGCAGTGGCCGCCTGCGCAGGAGACGGCGTCGCCGTACTTACATACCCGAGCAACAACGAACAAGGCTTTGAACTCAGGACAGCCGGGTCTCAACGCCGCAACCCTCTGGACTTCGACGGGTTGACATTGATCGGCTTCCAGGCCGTCGGTAAAGAATCGGCAAAGGGCGGCTAGAGCTGCAGGTCGGGAAGGGTCCTCTCCGCGCGAGCGGGGGTGAGCCGTTCGGCGAGCAGCGGCACCCCGACGGCACGGCGTCCTCTCCGCGCGAGCGGGGGTGAGCCGTCGGCGTTGGACGCGATGTTCAACTCTTCCAGGTCCTCTCCGCGCGAGCGGGGGTGAGCCGGAGCAGGCGGAGGAGGAGCGCCGGCGGGAGGTGTCCTCTCCGCGCGAGCGGGGGTGAGCCGCTGGAGTACGGGCTGCCACGGATAGCGCGGGTGTCCTCTCCGCGCGAGCGGGGGTGAGCCGGGGAACGGGTAGCGGGGTCGGTCGACGATGTCGTCCTCTCCGCGCGAGCGGAGGTAAGCCGCCGCGGAGCGAAGCGGCGCCCCGGCATCAGCCGCGCTCTCCGCACGCTGGCCGATGTACTCCACGCAGGCCGCCTCGAACCACGCCACCCGCTCGGCCACGATCGTGCGCAGCAGCTCGACGTCGACCCTCGTGCGCAGCAGCTCGATGTCGACCCTTTGTACTCGTCGACGGCGACCAGTGCCTTCCGCTCGACGAGGCGTGGCGTGCTCCGAGGCCCTGTCCTCTGACAGTCCAGGGCGCCATGAGGCGCTCGCCTCGTGCTCTCCACGCGAGCGGAGGAGAGCCCCCGCTGGTCAACGAGCTCGTCGAGGCAGCCGACGAGAAGCAGCTGACCAAGACCATCACCCGCTACGGCCGCGTCGATCTTTTGTGCATCGACGAGCTCGGATACATGGAACTTGACCGCCGCGGCGCCGAGCTCCTCTTCCAGGTGTTGACCGAGCGGGAGGAGAAGAACAGCGTGGCCATCGCCTCAAACGAGTCCTTCTCCGGCTGGACGAAGACCTGCACCGACCCCCGCCTCTGCGCAGCCATCGTCGACCGCCTCACCTTCGGCGGCAACATCATCGAGACCGGCACCGACTCCTACCGACTCGCCACCACCAGGGCCCGAGCTGAACAGCAGTCCTTGGGCTGACGTCGACGCGGGAAGCATGGCCGACAGGAATCTTGGGCGCGTTCAACGGCAGTCGTTGAGCCAGTCGCCCGGAATCTGGTCACGAACGCGGTCGAGGTCTTCGGGTGTCCGGCCACGAGCCAGGACGGCCATGCCGTCGTCGCGCAGAAGGGCGTCCTGGCCCAGGAACCAGCGAGTCGCGTGTTCTTCCTCGCCGATGGGATAGGCCGGGAAGGGCAGCTGAACGCAGGTTTCTTCCAGCAGCTGGCTGCTGTCGTCATCGGGGTCGAGGAAGTCGCACGACTCTCCGTCGGCCTGCACGGACTCGGACAGAACGATCTCGACGAAGCAGAGGGAGAGCCGCTCCAGCCAGCCCTCCCACCGCTCGGCGGTCTTGTCGGCCAAGTCGAGCCGAATGAACACTGCAGGGTCGTCGTCCTGGAGTCGTTCGAGGAGGACGCCCCAGGATGCGGCTCCCTGGTTCTCGTGCCGGAAGACCAGGGCCTCTTTGGCGTCATCAACATACAGTTCTGCCGGGCTGAGCAGCTCGTCATGGTTACTGGTGAGATCCCGGCGGCGCCCGAACAGCAGATACGCCTCGCGCATCGCCGCCGGCAGCTGGACGCCCAGCCTCTCCTCCGCCGCGGCCAGGTCCGCCTCAGTCCACCCGTCGCCGCTCTGCAGCGCGTCGGCCCAGTGGGCGGCGAAGCCCTGGATGAAGCTCCATGCACCGCTGCGGCCGTCGACGCCTCTGGCGAGAGATGCAGCAAGATCGAACCCTTGTGTCATGCCAGGACGATATCCGTCCGGCTCAATCTGTCCTCCGTTGCCCCGACACGCCGGCCAGGCGCTCTCGGAAGTCAGCCACATTCCCGGCCTGCTTGATCACCATCTGCTGCCCAAACTCGGCATCAAACGCTCTTGCCTTATACCGACGAAGCCAGTCTGGACGACACCGGCGTCTGCGCGGAAGTGACCAGCGAACAGCGCGGCACCGAAACCGTCTACCTGCCCACGTCGTGGTGCTGTGCTCTCCGCGCGAGCGGAGGTACCAGTACTGCTCGCGTCCGACGGACCTCAGGGACGAGAGCAGGGCACCTTCGCGCAAGACGTGTTCGGATGCACAACCGCACGCTCGCTGATTGACGGATCAGTCACGGCAGATCGCCTCTGCCGGGGGCGGCGTACGCCTGTCGTTCAGCGGCCTGATGTCGCGCTCGGGCAACTGCGCGACCTCCGCCGCCGCGTCCCCACCCAGGCCGCGACGCAACGCGACTGACACTCTCCCAGCCCGAACGCTGGACGAATCTCTCCGAGGCGGAACCGACGCATGCCATGATCAACGCATGGACGAATACTCGTGGCCCGACGACGGCGTCGACGCCGGAGCTCGGTCGCGGGCAGCCTGGCCCGTGACCTGTCAGGCCCTGCCCGTCGGAACCTCGGTGACCGGCGATGTCATCGGCCGCCAGCCATTCGGCGTTTTCATCTCCCTCGACAACGCCCCGGACGCGATCGGCCTGGCCGAGATCACGACGATGCCCAGGGATGCAGTGCTCCCGCTCATCGGAACCATCGTCAGCGGCGAGGTCATCTCGCATGCCGACCACAACTGCCAGGTGAAGATCAAGCTCGACGAATGGAACGCAAGAACCTGATGCCCAGGCCCAGGCAGGACTGGCGCGGCCGACTGGGCCGACCCGCCACGGCCGTGCTGTTCCGGACCCCACTCAAGTGGCGCTTCGCGGTCTACTTCGCCGAGCCCGGCGGCGTCCTGGACGGCGCGCTTCCCAGCGAATCGCCCGACGGTTCAACCGAGTCCGCTCAGGAGGCCGTGTGCCGCTGGGTTGAGGACACCTTCCAGCAGCCGGTCAGCATTGACTGGACGCCCACCGACAAGCCGGATTGGTGGACAGGGGATATCACCGAAACCCGGCCCGGAACCGTCGTGGAGCAGCAGGAACCCCTGGCCAATGGGCACATCCCAGGAGCCCCCTGAACAAAACAGCCTCGCAGACACTGTCAGCGAGATAGATGACCTGCTCAGCCTGGCCTCTCTTCAGATCAGGTACAGATAACGGCCTGCTCATCCGTCAAAAACTCGACCGGCACCCCGGACCTCCAGACAATCGATCAATACGACTGCCGAAGGTTCGACCCCCACAGAAGCCCAGGTCAAAGCCCTCCCAAGGGCGGACAGGGCTTAGCGCCGGTTTCGTTCCGATGTTCCTCAAGCCCCGGGTGGTGGAGATCCTCGACGGCACGCGCAAGCTGCGTCCGTGGTCCTCGCCGGCCGCCGCAGAGATCACCGGCAGGCATGTGGGCGCGAGCTCGCTCGTGCTGTCCGCCGAGGAACGTCAAGCCGTCGTGACTGCAGCTGTGATGCGCGACGCCTCCGAACGCCTTGAAGCTGCTCGCCTTCGCGCTGGCGGGAAGCACCCTCACTCGCCGGATGACGTGGCTGCCCTTTTGCCAGGAGGCGATACGGCAGCGTCTATGGAGCGAGGCCGGCTACTGCTTCTGGCCACCCACCTGGATCACCCTCTTGTCCATTCGGCTCTGCAAGAAGTTCACCGACTGGACGAGGCGGGCCTTCTAGAGGAGGCCGCTTGTAACACCAGGGTAGGGTCCTGATCAGCCGCTTCAAAGGCGGCGTCATCAGGAGCTGTTGGACACCCAGCCGACGCGCTGGGTTGGGGGGGCATATGAGGCGGGCCATTGTCATGGGCGGCAGCTATGCGGGGCTTTTCGCTGCCCGCGTGCTGAGCGATTACACCGACGAGGTCTTGGTGGTTGAGCCCGACGAGATCGCCGAGGACGGTCTTGGCCAGCGCGTCCCTCAGCGGCAGCAGCTTCACGCTCTTCTGTCGATGGGCCACACCCAGCTGGAGAGGTGGTTCCCGGGAATCACCGACGAGCTGGTGAAGGGCGGTGCGCTGCTCGGTGAGGGGGAGGATGTCCAGTTCTACCTGGATGGGCGCCTCAAGGCCCCTGCGTCGGGAGCGCGCATGCTCGGGGCGACCCGCCCCTTCGTGGAGAGCCACCTGCGCCGCCGTGTGAAGAGCCTCAAGAACGTCCGCTTCATTCAGGCCGAGGTCACTGACGTCGTCCTGCGCAACGGATCTGTGGCTGGCGTGTCTGTCGCCTCCGCTCGCGGCGGCGAGACGATCGACGCCGAGTTCGTCGTCGACGCGATGGGACGCACGAGCCGCCTGAGTGAGTGGCTACTCAAGCAGGGATGGAGCTCGGCTCCTATCGACAGCATTCGTATCGACCTCGGGTACGCGACCGCGACGTTCCACCGCGGGGACGAGCTGGGAAGCACGGTCATCGCGCACTCCAGTCCCGGCCCCGACAGCGACTACCAGCCGAAGGTCACGGAACCTGGTGCCCTGGCCGCCGTGGAGGGAGACCGCTGGTCTGTCGTTCTGGCCGGCTACGCCGACTACCGTCCCGGCCCTGACCCGGAGGAGTTTCTCCGGCGGATGCGCCGCTGTGTGAAGCCGATCCAGACGGTGGCGGAGGCTTCCACCATGATCGGCGGTGTGAAGACGTACCGCTTCGTCGAGAGCCGTCGCCGGGTGCACACGCGCCTGAACCGGTTCCCCGGCGGCCTGGCGGTCGTCGGAGATGCGCTTGCGAGCGTGAACCCGGTCTACGGTCAGGGCTTGACGTTGGCGGCTCTGGAGGCAAACGCACTGGCCGTCTACCTCAGCTCCGCACCAGCATGGAAGGACCCTGCGTGGGGCTACTTCCGCCTCGCGGAATCTGTCGTCGAGGGAGCCTGGCAGCTCTCCACCGCTGCGGACCTCGCACAGCCACATGTGACCGGCCCGTACCCGCGCGGCTACCGCGTCCAGAAGTGGGTTGCCGACATGCTCACGCGGGCATCCGTGATCGACCCTGTTGTGAACAGCGCCTACATGAGTGTGGTCAACATGGAGCAGCCGCCGGCCGCCCTGACCGATCTCCGGCTCCTGACCCGAGCCACCCGAGTGCTGCTCAGCAGCTGAAGGCAGCTCGAAGAATGTGGCAACGCGTGCTCACCCGGGCGGGGATCCTGGAGCAGCCTGTCCGCCGTGCCTACACGGCCCAGCGCAGAGCGGTACGACAGTTCGCGCCGGCTGAGTACGCGGCGGCTCGACTCCTTCTGCCTGCGCCGCTGCAGCCTGACGTCGTGGTGCTGGTTTCCTTCATGCACGAGACCACGGAGGTCTCTACGCCGCGCTCGCCCGGGGCCGGGTCGATGCGGACCGGATGCGGTGGGCCCTGGCCTCGGTGCCGCTGCCGCGGGCGGCCGATGGCCGGCTGGTCCTGGCCGTCGATGTCACATGCTGGCTGCGGCCGGACGCCCACACCTCACCGGAGCGGATCCTGTGTCACACCTACGGCCGGGGCAAGGACCAGCACATTCCCGTTCCCGGGTGGCCGTATTCAATGGTCTGCGCGCTGGAGCCGGGCCGCAGCTCATGGACCGCTCCGCTGGACGCGTTGCGTCTGGCACCCGGGGACGACACCGCGACCGTCACCGCGCGGCAGTTGCGCGGGCTGGTCGAGCGGCTGATCGCCGCAGGCCGGTGGCAGGCCGGCGACCCGGACGTCCTCATCATCGCGGACGCCGGATACGACGCACCCCGCCTGGCCTTCCTGCTGAAGGATCTGCCGGTGCAGGTGCTGGCCCGGATGCGGTCAGACCGTGTCCTGCGCAGGCCGGCCCCGCCGCGCCAGCCCCACACCATGGGCCGGCCACCCCGGCACGGCGGCGAGTTCGTCTTCGGACAACCCGACACCTGGGGCACCCCGGACACCCACACCGTCACCGACACCCGTCTCTACGGCACCGCCACCGCACGGTCCTGGGACCGTCTCCACCCCAAGCTCACCCACCGTTCGTCCTGGGCCGCGGCCGACGGCAGCCTTCCGATCGTCGAGGGGACCGTGATCCGCCTGGACATCGACCATCTGCCCAGCGGAGCGACCCCGAAGCCGGTCTGGCTGTGGTGGTTGGGCACCGACGCAGACGCAGGGGACAGCGACCGGCTCTGGCAGGCATATCTGCGTCGTTTCGACATCGAGCACACCTTCCGCCTGTTCAAGCAGACTCTCGGCTGGACCTGCCCGAAGATCCGAACCCCCGAGGCGGCGGACCGATGGACCTGGCTGATCCTCGCGGCCTACACCCAATTGCGACTGGCCGGCCGCTGGCAGCCGACCGGCGCCGTCCGTGGGAGAGGCCCGTTCCACCGGACAGGCTCACCCCGGCGTGTGTCCGCCGCGACTTCCGGCACATCCGCCCGACAGCCGCCTGCCCGGCCGGGGCACCGAAACCCACCCGCCCCCGGACCGGGACGACCACCCGGACGCAAGAACACCCGGCCCACCCCACGCCACGACGTCCACACACCCCGCAAGACGGGCCACACCGCGTCCCGGACCAAGAAGTCGACCACCCCACGACCCCGCCGCACAGGTTAAAGATAAAGCTAGGGCCTGTTGCGAAAGTGGATCAAGGTCGTAGATGATCACGGTCCGTGGGACGTGGTGATCTGACGAATGGGCAGTGGGAGCGGTTGGAGCCGTTGCTGCCGGTAGGCAAGAAGCCGGGCCGCCCGCGGACCTGGAGGCGCCGGCAGTTGATCGACGGCATTCGGTGGCGGACTCGAACCGGGGCGCTGTGGCGTGATCTGCCTGAGCGGTACGGGCCGTGGGACCGGGCCTACGACCTGTTCCGGCGCTGGGAGCGCGACGGCACCTGGAAGCGGATCTTCGAACAGCTGCAGGCCGAGGCCGATGCGAAAGGCCTGATCACGTGGGATGTGAGTGTCGATGCCACCATCGCCCGCGCCCACCAGCACGCTGCCGGAGCGCGTAAAAGGGGGATCTCCAGAAGGAGCCTCCCGGCGGCGTCGACACCGAGCCCGACGACCACGGCCTCGGGCGCTCGCGCGGCGGGCTGACCACGAAGCTGCACCTGGCGGTCGAGCAGGGACAGAAGCCGCTGTCCCTGCTCGTCACCGCCGGCCAGCGGCACGACAGTCCTCAGTTCCAGCCGGTCCTGAACGCCATCCGGGTGCCCAGGACCGGCCCCGGCCGCCCTCGCACGAAGCCGGACAGGGTCCGGGCGGACAAGGCGTACGGCTCCCGCGCGAACCGCTCCTACCTGCGCCGACGCGGCGTGAAATGCACCATCCCGGAGAAGGCGGACCAGATTCGCAACCGCCGAAAGCTCGGCTCCCACGGTGGCCGCCCGCCCCGCTTCGACAAGGACGACTACAAGCAGCGGCACGGGGTCGAGTGCGGGATCAATCGTTTCAAGCGCCACCGTGCGGTCGCCACCAGGTACGACAAGCTCGCCGTCCGCTATCACGCGACGGTGCTGGTCGCCGCCATAAACGAGTGGCTGTGAGGCACCCTGGCTGCGACCATGCGGCAGTGAACGCAGATCTCCCGGACGGATGGACGATCGAGCGGGTCCGTTCGGCGTCGGGCGATGCCGAAGCGGATCTGCTCTCGCTTGAACGATTCGTCGTTGTCGAGCACTTCAGCAGCGCCGACTACGACGTCCTCCAGCCTGACGTCATCCTGTCCTTCCATGGCCTGTGCCTCGCCCGAGCTGACGGCGAGTGGTTCATGGGAGAGCTCGACGCCAACGGCTCACTGATCTGTTGGTCTTCCTATGGCTCCGACCTAGCCGAAGCCATCCGCGGGCTGTGAGCTTGCCGCAGTTCTTTGATCACTTTCACACATCGAGCAGCTGATCGCGGATGGCTTCGAGCGTGTGTACGTCGAGTTGGAGTGGTACGACGGACCTCGCGCCGGCCTCGCCGACATCGACGGCAAGCCCCACTACTTCCAGGGCTACGACTACGACCACGCCGACGAAGCCGACGAGTACCGCGTCTGGCCCGCGAGTGAGGCTGCGGTGGAGTTGGAGCGCGAGCAGTGGGCGATCTTCGCCAGGTGGAACCAGCGCTCTGAGGCCGGGCCGGAGAGCCATCCGGGTCACGGCGGGATCGACGCCCGCTACGACGAACTGTCCCTGCTGCTGGCGCCGCACCGCCAGGCACCGGACAACGCGCGGCGGCTTGTGGGAGAGCTGCGGTTCGACGCCGGCGCTCGCTACCGGGTCGAGGGGCTCGACTACTGGTTCCGGTGGTTCGTTCGAGCAGATGAGGCCGCCGTTGATCATTAGGTGTCGTGTGGACAACCAATGATCACGCGGCGGCCTCGGACGCCAGCGTAGTGCCTGCCCACTGGCAGGAGTCGTTCGCACTCCACGCAGCGCCTGTTCCCCAGGTCGTTCGTCGCGACCGTGCAGCGCCTCGCGGATCACGGGCACCTGGGCCTCGGCTACACCCAGTGGGGACAGGCATACGCGACAGCGAGGTGACGGGCGCGAGACGGTGGGGCCTGGGGCGCCGCGATCAGCGCGCTGGTCACCCGAGCTCGCCGGTCACGTCACCGCCGTGTCGTTCAGCTCTCTTCCTCGGCACGGGTGCGGACGTCGGGGTGATCGGGGCCTCGTGTGCGGAGGCGGGAGTCCCGGTTCTGGCGTTCGAGCTCTGTCGATTCTTCCTCCCGGCCGAGCCTCGCGAGCACGACAGCGAGGTTGTGGCGTGTGGTGAGGGTGTCGGGGCTGTCGGGTCCGATTACCCGGACGCGGTCGTCCAGGAGCTGCTGGAGAAGGCCAGCGGCTTCTTGGATGTGCCCGAGGAGGTAGAGGGTGGTGGCAAGGTTGTGACGGCTGGTGAGAGTCCCAGGGGCATCCGGGCCGACGAGCCGTACGAGGTCGTCGACGTTCTGCTGGTGTACGGAGACCGCTTCCTCGGA
The DNA here is from genome assembly GCF_055560575.1 of Streptomyces sp. NPDC023157. Classification (NCBI taxonomy): domain Bacteria; kingdom Bacillati; phylum Actinomycetota; class Actinomycetes; order Kitasatosporales; family Streptomycetaceae; genus Streptomyces; species Streptomyces sp. NPDC023157. Next base: position 29,359 of record NZ_JBVHIL010000015.1, on the reverse strand, counting down.
CCGGCCGAGTTGCACGAGCACGGCAGCGAGGTTGTTGCGGCAGTTCAGCGTCGCGGGGTGGTCGAGGCCGTGGACCCAGATACGAGTGTCCAGAGTCGGCTCGAGAAGGTCGAGCGCGCTCTGGTATTCCCCGCACTGTTGCAGAGCGTAGGCAAGGTCCTCGCGACTAGTGAGAGTCTGAGGGTCTTCGGGGCCCAGGTCCCGTAGGCGAGCGTCCACGACTTGATTGAGAAGGCTGACCGCTTCGTCTGCCTGGCCGAGTTGCAGCAGTGTGATGGCGAGGCTCCTCCGTGTGTGGAGCGTGTCGGGGTGGTCATGGCCCAGTACCCGGACCCGGGTCTGCAGAATCTGCTGGAGAAGGCGGGCCGCCTCCGGCGCCCGGCCGAGTGTCATGAATGCGTGAGCGAGGTTGTGGCGGCTGATGAGGGTGTCGGGGTGATCGGGGCCCCTCTCCTGGAGATGGACCTCCAGGTTCTGCTGATGCAGCTCGGCGGCCTCCTGGAACCGCCCCAGGCCTGCGAGCGCTACGGCGAGCCTGTGGCGGCTGAGGAGGGTGTCGGGGTGATCGGGGCCCCTCTCCCGGAGGTGGACCTCCAGGTTCTGCTGATGCAGCTCGGCGGCCTCCTGGTACCGTCCCAGGTCTGCGAGCGCTTCGGCGTAGGTCGCCCGGCTTGTGAGGGAGTCGGGGTGATCGGGCCCCAAGAGGCTTGAGAGCCCCTCCGTCGAGCGTTGGCCGAGTGCGAGCCGCTGCGTGTAGACCTCCCTTCCGTTCTCGAAACGCACCAGCGTTGCCAGGCTCAGAAGAAGTGGTGTGTTCTCGCTGTTGCCTGGCAGTTCGATGACGGCGGCGGTGTGGAGCGTGAGCCGCTGGAGCGTGGCCCGGTCGCCGGTCTGAACGTCGGTGAACTCCTCGATCAGCTGGATGGTGCGGTCAGCGACGGCGTGGTGCCAGCGGGCTGCGCCGCCGGGCTGCGCGGTGAGCGTGTGGGCGGTGATCTCACGGACGAGCGGGTGCAGCACGACCAGGCCGAGTTCCGGGCTCCCGCCGGGGAGGGTGGGGATGTCGAGGAGGCCGTAGGTGTGCAGGCCGTTGACGGCGGCCTCGACGGCTGGGGCAGAAGAGGGGTGGCCGCTGGCGGCGGTGACGAGCTCGGGCGTGAGGTAGGAGAGGGGGACAGGCGCGGCGGCCAGGAGAGAGAACAGGCGCAGAACCGGGCGGGCGAGTGTGGTGCCGTCGGCGGTCAGCTGGTCGAGGGACAGGTCCCAGGTGTGCCGGACGATCGTCCGGGCAACACCGGGATCGGAGGCGCGGGGGTGCTCGGCGCCGAGGAGCGTGTCGAGTTCGGTGTCCAGGGCCTGCCGGTAGGCGTTGAACGTGCGGTGGCGGCTGCCGGGAGCGGCGAGGTAGCGGGCGGCGGCCTGCAGGGCGAGCGGAAGTCCGCCGAGCCGTTCGGCGAGCGCTCGCGCCTCGGCTGCGGAGCCTGCGGTGAGGGCGGTGTCGAGGAGGATCCGGCCGCCGTCAGGCTCTTCCAGCGGAGCCAGCCGGAGCACCGTTGCCGAGCCGCCCCAGACGGTGGGGTCGGTGACCCGGCTTGTGACCGCGAGCAGGCCAGCGGGCCAGGGGCGGATCCAGCCCCGGTACTCGTCAACGGGGCCGGAGCCGTGCGTGAGGGTTTTGGGGTCGTCAAGGTTGTCCACGACGATCAGACACCGTCGCGCTGTCCGGCCCAGGTGTTCCCAGACAGTGTCGGCGAGGCTCGTCCGTCCAGCGCGCGCGGCTTCCAGGGCGTGCTCGGGCAGACCGTGGGCGACGGCGATCTGCACCATCCGTTCGGCCAGGTCGTGCTCACCCTGCCAGCGGATCCAGAACACCGGCACACCGGCCGCCCGCGCTCGTGCGGCAAGCGCGGCAGCGACCGTCGTCTTGCCCATGCCGCCCGCGCCGGCGAGGACCGCGAACCGGTCTTCGACCCGCGTCCGGGCATTCCTCCACCGACGCCAGCGGCTCGCGAACGCCGCCGGGTCGAGCAACAGCTCCAGCTGCGCGATCACCTGGTCGCGGCCGCGGACCGGCTTGTGCAGGGCGGGCGGGCCGAGCGGAGCGGCTGCGCCCGCGACAATCCGGCCCACCGGCACCAGCCGGCCGGGCGCCGGGCCGCTCTCGGCCACGTCGAGGTGCCGCCCGTAGAGGTGCAGCCCAAGCGCCGCGAGCACGAGCACCGCGAACACGCACCACACCACCCACGGGCTGGTGGCCCAGTCCGGCACCGCCGCGGTCACATAGTTCGTCACCACCGCCAGCCCCGCCGCCACCAGCGCCCCGCCACTGGCAACAACCGACCCCCGCCGTACACCCCTGCTCCGCACCCTGCCCCCTGTTTCCCGCACGCCCCCGTAGAGCAACAGGATGCCCCCGGGCGGGTGTTCGGGGGAGGCGAACGGCGCGCGCGGGAACGGCGGGTGAATACCGGCGGGGCCCGGTCGGCAGACTCAAGAACTCCCGAGCCGTCGCCACCCGCTACGACAAAAGGGCCTATGTCTTCCACGGCACCGTCACCGCGGCCGCGGTCCGGCTATGGCTCAAGGCATGAGCCCAGCCTAGGCCGCCGCCTCCAGAGCATCGGCCCGTCGACCAAGATCGGCGGCGATGTCGTCCCAGTCAGGCCCGTGAAGATAGAGGCTCTCGGCCGCTGCTCGCATCAGCACCGGCTCGTCCGGCCGCTGCAAGAGCACCAGCCGAAAGGCCAGATTCCGGATCCACACCGGCAGGTAGCCATCGCACACGTTCGGGCAGAGCTCGCGCAGCATGGTGAGGATCGACTCCGCGTCGGCGAACGTGAGCTCCTCGACGAAGTAGTGCTCCCGATGTTCAAGGCCGCACTCCGGCGTCGGTTGGTACTCGTCTCCGTAGACACACCTGGCGTGCTCTATCAGCGTGCTGTGCATGCATTGGAGCCTATGCCCCATGATCCGCCGGACAGAACCTAGGCCTCAGCGTGCCCGACTACGTCGTCCCCGACGAGCCGTCGCACCTGTACGTGACGGGCACCGACGACCCTGCGGGAGTGCGCTGCACTGTCTCCGCCGTCGACACGGACCACACCACCAACGCGGCGCTGGAAGCAGCCGACAGCAACAGACTCCGCGCCACCCTGAAGGTCCCGGCCGTCGGCCTGTACCGGGTAACGATCGCATCCGACTACAGCCCCATGCTCACGCAGCTGGTCTTTGCGGGGGCCGACTCGGATTGACCCCCGTCCCCAAGCATGGAGGAACCTGCTCGCGGGAGCGCAAGGGTCACGCCCGATCAGAATCAGGCAGGCGAGGTAGGCCGAGCGTCGCGCAACGTTCCCGCAGGACACCTTCTTCGCCCTGGGCCCGATCCGGACCGCCGCTCAGGCCGGTCAGATGATCACGATGGCCGACGCCCTGTCAGGCAGTCGTCGGTTCGCCGGCGATGCGAGCTAGTCGGCGGGCTAGACATCGCCCTGGCGCGATGGCGCGTGCGTCACTGCCAGCGGGGCGTCGGCGTGCCGTCGGCATCAAGGCCGTACGGCCACGGCTGCTCTCTGTGCCGGAGCCACCGGCCGGTGTTGCCGCCGTAGTCCGCTGCCTGCCGGTAAAGCGTTTCAGCGCCGCTCCGGTCCCCGGCTTCTTCCCGCCAAACGGCGAGGAAGAGCAGGGCGTCGGTGTCGCCGTGGTCGGCGGCCTTCCGAGCCGCAGCTTCGGCTCCGTCTCGGTCCCCGGCGCCCTTCCGCATCACGGCCAGGCGGAACAGGGCGACGCCGTCGTTGCCCAGTTCAGCAGCCTGTTGTGCCAGGGCCTCAGCGGCGTCCCGGTCTCCGGCCTCCTCCCGCCTCACGGCCAAGCAGCACAAGGCCTCGGTGTCGCCCCGGTCGGCGGCCTGCTGGACCAAGGCCGCAGCTCCGTCCCAGTCCCCGGCCTCCTCTCGCAGCATGGCCAGGCGGTACAGCGCGTTGGTGTCGCCGTAGCCAGCGGCCTCCCGGACTAGGACCTCAGATCCGTCCAGGTCCCCGGCCTCCATTCGCAGCTGAGACAGGCTGTACAGAGGGTTGGTGTCGCCGTGGTCGGCGGCATGCCGGGCTACTGCTTCGGCTCCGCCCTGGTTCCCGGCCTTGTCTCGCTCAATGGCCAAGAGGTGCAAGGAGCTGGTATCGCCGAGGTCGGCGGCCTTCACTGCTGCTGCTTCGGCTCCGTCCGGGTCTCCTGCCTTCTCCCGCATGATGGCCAGGCTGTGCAGAGCCTTGGTGTTGCCCCGGTCGGCAGCCTGCCGGATCAGGGCCTCAGCTCCATCTCGGTCCCCGGCCTTCTCCAGCATTAGGGAGAGGTAGAAGAGCGCGTCCATGTTGCCGCGCGCTGTGGCCTGGCGGGCCAACGCTTTGGCGCCGTTCCAGTCCCCAGCTTGCCGCCGCATCAATGCAAGGTCGAACAGAGCATCGGTGCTGCCATAGACGGCGGCCTGACGGGCCAGGAACTCGGCGCCGTTCTGGTCCCTGGCCTCGCCCCGCATCATGGACAGGCGGAGCAGGACTTTGGTGTCGCCGCGGTCAGCGGCCTCCCGCGCCAAGGCCTCGGCTCCGTCCCGGTCTCCGGCCTCCTCATACATCACGGACAGGTCGTACATCGCACTGGCATTGCCTTGGCTGGCTGCACGGCGAAGTAGGTGGTGTGCCCATTGCAACCGGTGCCGGTCTTCGGCTTCCTGGGCAAGAAGGGCCAAGTCATCGGAGTGGACTAGGTGGGTGTGGGCAGCGTGCCAGAAGGAGGCGGGTGGGCACAGGCGGCGACGGGTAGTGCGGCCGTGTTGTTCGAGGTAGTCGGCGAGCAGGAACACGTGCCCTGCCGGCCGCGGGAAATCAGTGTCTTCACGCTGGCCGGGTGGGCGCCGTCGTGGGCGAGGGTTCACCCGTCGCAAAGGGGCCTGCTTTCCGTGGACCTGCTTGGCGAGTCCGGCGTAGGCGTGCTCTGCCCAGTCGTCAGATAGCTGGTCGTAGTCGGTGTCGTGAAGGTAGTCGGAGGCAGCATCGGTGAGGAAAGCCTGGGGCAGGTGCAGGCCGACTCCGAGACGGCGGGCGTCCATCGCCACTTCGAGCAGCGCACGGGCAGCCGGGTCGCCAGTGCGGTAGCGCTCCAGGAGCGCAGGGCCTCCGGCGAGGTCCTGGGTCAGGCGACCATCAGCACGAGCGCGAGTGAGAGCATCGGCCAGCAGCCCGTCACCGCTTTCGGCCAACGCAGTCGCCTCATTCAGAGCACGGGTGTCGAAGGTGCTGGGGAGGGGCAGGGTGCGTCCGGCGAGGAGTTCCCGCACCCGGCTGTGCGGGTCCGGTGCGCCCGCCGGGGGCAGGGCCGTGTACTGCTGAACGTAGTCGGGCCAGAGTGTGCCGAAAATCAGGACGGGACTTCGATCCGGCTGGAGGAGTGCGTGGACAGCCGCCGCGATCCGCTCTCCTGCCCTGGCGTCGCCGAGGTAGTGCTGGGCCTCGTTCAGCCACACCACCGTCCGAGGCCCGACCCGGTGCATCTCCTCCAGCGCGGCTTCCGCCCGCGTCGGGTCGAAGGGATGCCACAGCCGCCACCCCAGTGCAGCCAGCGGCTGCACGGCCTCCCAGCACGCCCGTGTCTTGCCCGTCGATGACTCACCGACCAAGACCGCCATCCCGCTGCGCCCCTGCCCAGCCTGTCGCACCATCTCCGCGAGCGCACGGTCATGCTCACGAGGCACGTACCCGGGCAGCACTCGCTGCTCGAACCTGGTGGAGCCCTCGGAGGCAGTGCCAGCGGGGTGGACCTCGAGTGCGTGAGGGTCCCACTGCGCAATGGGCCTCCCCGGCCCCAGCCTTTCTGTGATTCCGCCGCCAGCTGCACTCCGCTGCAGCGCCAGCAATTCCTCCACGGGCAGCTTCAGAGCGTTGGCCAGCACCTGCACCGTCTGCGCTGACGGCACCGGGCCGCCGGCCTGGAATGCCTCCGAGACCGTGGTGCGCCCCAGTCCCGCCCGACGGGCCAGATCCGTCTTGGTCAGCCGCATACGGACCAGCCCGGCATCCAGCCTCCTGCGCAGGTCTTCCAGCGCCGAGTCAGGCGTCTGACGGGCATGTTCATCGCGCACGTGCTCCCCCGAGGTGGTGTGTTCGCCGATGTTCATCTTCCTCCCGGCGAACCACGGCGAACACCGATTCCTCGACCTTCGTGCACGTCAGCATCACCTCCCGTGAAGGAAATCTGCCGTGAACGTCGCTGTCGTACTGCTCACCACCGTCCTGGTCACCGTGCTCGCGCTGCTGGCCGCCGCCGGCGCCGCATTCCTCGCCCGCATGGACGGCGCCACCTACCCCGCTGCCGTCACCCGTGCTGCCATCGCCTTCACCGCCGCCCTCACACTCGCTACCGCCATCACCGCGGCCTTCGCCACCCTCCTCACCTGACTGGCATGCCACAAGCCAGCGCCCGCCCGGAAGCTCTTCCTGAGCGGTGCCGAGGCGATTGGACTGGAGCCTGACCAGCAGATCATCGCCTGTCGCGGCGAAGACGTGAGCGAACTCGACCGACCAGAAGCCAAGCTCGCCCCCCCGCCGCCGCAGTGAAGGACTTTCTGCCAGGAGCTCGCCGACCGCCACGGCACGACGGTGTTGGCGTGGCACTCCCCGTATTCGGGCGGGTGGGAGCTGGACTGGGCCCGCGCCGAGGATGGCCCGACGAAGCAGACGGTCCGCGCGGAGCTCGCCGCCGACCCGCTCGTCGGCTCCTACGCCCAGCGAGATCACCCTGTGCCCGACGTGGGGCAGGATCACCCGCTGGGCCAGGCAGCTCCTGAAGCCCGGCGCCGCGGTCGTCCTGGGCACCGAGACCACCGACCTGTACGGGCAGACGATCGAGCTCGGCGTCGTCGAAGCGGCCACCGGAAAGGTGCTCCAGGACACCTTGGTGAGGCCCACGGAACCGATCACCAGCGGGGCCCGCCACGTGCACCGGCATCTCCGACGAGGACGTGGCGGACTCATCCGAACTGCCGCAGTGACGCGGGACGTGGGCGACGAGAGGCTGGAGGCGACGATCGAGCGGGAGCTCGCAGAGGAGGCCGGGCTCGTGCTGTCGGGCCTTACTGATCGTTTCAGAATGAGTTCCGGAGGCGGCGGAGGCATATGAGGCTGCAGGCCAGGTCGAGCAGACCCTGATGGAGCTCCGCGCGTCGTTCGTAGCGGGTGCGGAGCCGTTTGAACTGGTGCAGCCAGGCGAATGCGCGCTCGACCACCCAGCGCACTTTGCCCAGTCCGGAGCCGTGGGCGACGCCGCGTCGGGCGATCAGGGGTTTGATGCCGCGTTTCCACAGCAGGCGGCGATACTTGTCGAAGTCGTAGCCCCGGTCGGCATACAGACGCCGGGGTTTGCGGCGGGGACGTCCCCGCAGTCCTCGGACCGGCGGGACGGCGTCCAGCAGCGGCAGGAGCTGGGTGACATCGTGCCGGTTGCCGCCGGTGAGCGTGACGGCGAGCGGGGTTCCGTGTCGGTCGACAATCAGATGGTGCTTGGAGCCGGGGCGGGCACGGTCGACGGGCGAGGGGCCGACATGATCCCCCTTTGAGAGCCCGGACGTGCGATCCGTCCACAGAGCAGTCGTCCAGGTCCAGTAGGCCGGCGCGGTGAAGCTCGGCCAACAGGGCGGTGTGCAGGCGTGGCCAGACGCCTGCCTCGGTCCAGTCCCGCAGCCGACGCCAGGCCGTCACACCGGAGCAGCCCACGGTCTCCGCCGGAACGTCCCGCCAGGCAACACCGGTCCGCAGCACGTACATGACGCCGGCGAGCGCCACTCGGTCGGGAACGCGCAGCCGCCCGGGGTGGCGACGGCGCCGTTCGGGAGTGGGCGGCAGCAGCGGGGCCACCCGCTCCCACAGGTCATCTGGGACAAGATCAGCACGCACCTTGGACTCTGCTGACCAAGATTGTCGAGCACAAGACCCACGGCTTATCTCGCGCTCAGCCTGGCACAGCCTCCAGCGGGAGGTGGTCTCGGAAGTACTGCGACTCCAGCCACTCCTCCTTCACAAAGAGCGGGCGCGTGAGGCGGGCTTCCCCGACCAGTTGCGAACGCAGAAGAAGCCCGAGATCAGTCAGGGAAACCGAGTCGTCGGGCGTGTAAAGCACCCAGTTTCCATGCTCCGCAGCGTGGTCCAGCAGGAACTGATGGCCCTGCTCGGGATCGCTCCCTGCCAGCGGGAAGCCAGACAGGAAGACTTGCGGACCGGTGACCGCATCCAGCGCGACGCAGGCGAGCCTGCCCGCCTCGTAGAACGCCTTCACCCCATCCGGAAAGTCCTCCTGCTCATACGGACCACCGACCCGTTCCGGCAGTCCAGAGACCAGCAGTGCCTTGGCAACCTCGGCTGGAGACATCCCAAAGTGCAACGGACCCACACCGACTCCGGGTCGCATTGCCCAGCACTCCCGCTCCACATCTGCGCTCATCCACCCACTCCTACGCCCGACCGGATCTGCTGCATGCACAAGGCCAGGGGCCAAGGTGCCAACTCAGCTGCACAAGTGCCAACTGAAGCGCTCGGTCAGACTCATTCTGAAACGACCAGTTAGTGGGCTCCAAGACTCTCCGGTTCTGGGTGACGGAGGAAGACCGTGATCGGCTGGCAGATCACAACGCTGGCCGGCCCGTGCTGCCGGCGGTGGAGCCGGAGGACGAGCGGGAGGCACCGCACCGTGCCAGCCACCGACCGCCGACGTGCCGCCCATCGCCGACGGCGGACGACGACGTCCCTGGCGACTCGGCGGCTACTCGAACGCAGCGTCCCTTGATCCCCACCCAGCCGGCGCGTCCCGTCGGCTCGTGGCCGTCCCTCCGACCTTCGCCTCCTCCACCGCCGGTGGTGGATGCGCCAGCCGTGCCGCTACCGGCCGCCAAGCCGACGGTGACGGTGCCGCCGGTGCCGCCGCGGTGGAGGCCGGGCATCGCAGCTCCTGCTTCAGCTGCTGCCGCTCCCGTGGTCCCGCGGCAGCCAAGCGCTCAGAATCAGGTGGCAGAACGACTTCTGGACTGGGGGGGCGAGCAAGCACTGGTTGCCGGAGGCACAGCCGTGCAGGCACTGCTCCAGACTCACGAACCTGAGGGATGAAGAGGGCGCACCGTCCCACAAGACGTGCGCAGAGGCGCGGAGCCCGCAGCGGCGGTAGCTGCCTGTCGGACTCCAGGCCTTGGTCGGACTGGGGCTGCGTCGCGCGGTGAGGGCATCCGGTGGCGTGCCTCAGTCGGCTGAATGCTGAGGGGTGCCACCGACCAGTTCGGCGTCTGCTCCTAGCATCTGGCGAGCTTCCGTGATCAGTTCTTGCACAGCGATCCTGATGTCGTCGACTGAGGCCGCCGGAGCCAACGGGGGAATGGTCGCGTCCACCATAAGGAGGTCATATTCCTCTTCGTCGAGCCAGGTGATGTGGCTAAGCGCGTTGCTGGCGGCGGTCTCAAGGCCGTGTGTCTCCGCGCCACGGGCACCGTCTTCGACAGCCTCACGAAGGTCTCTAAGCCGGAGCAGCGACACCCGCGCTGCTTGCGCCCGCTCATAGTCTCCGTCATTGGCAGCTGCTTCCAGAGCTTCTCTTATCTGCCTACCCTTGGCGTGGGTAACCGCAATTTCCTTGGCCCTACCCGCCGCCCAGAGAGCCTTCTCGGCGAGCTTCCGGACACGTTCCGGTGCAACGAGCTCGAGCTGCCCAAAGCACTGGCCCAGCTCCTCCCAGATCTCGCTCACGGTTGTATCGAACCGGCGCTCCTGGTCCATCCGATAGAGATCTATCGCTAGCCTGCGAGCACTGCGTACGAAGGCCGCCACCTCGGCCTTCCGGTCTTCACGCAGTGCTGCGGCCTGCTGGGCCTCAACCGCGATCCGCGCGGCGTTCAGGGCGGCATTCGCTTGATCCTTGCCTCCGGCTGCCTGGACCGCCGCGGATATCCAGTTGCCCGCGATGCCCCCGAAGATGCCAAGCGCCGCGACAAGCGCCGCGAACGCCTCCGGGTTGTCCTTGATGAAGTCGATCGCTGTCTGCACGTGCGCATCCTGCCGGGCGGAGGGTAGGAGGGCCCTCGATTCCAGTGAAGGGGCTCGATCCACATCGGCAAGCTCGCCCCCGGGGAGGCAGACGTGACGGCACGTGACACATGGACGGTGGACCGGCTCCACCACGCCCTGCCGCACTCCGCCTCCCGCCAGCAGCTCCTCGCCGACGTGAACCTCACCCCGATCGACGAGCTGCCCGCCGTCCTGGACCGCTGGGCGGCCGCCGCGGAGACGCTCCGCAGCTCCGCCCACCTCATCGAGTCCGCCCGCATCGCAGAGAAGTTCGCTGGCCGGCTCCCCGAGGACGTGGCCACGGACGACCGGACCGCCGACGTGCTGCGCGATGCCGGCCCCCGCGACCAGCGTGGGCAGGGCGCGGCGTGACCTACCGTCTCTCCTTCCCCGCCGACGTCTTCGACAGCACAAGCAGCTCCCCGACCGTGCGCGCCGGGACCTAGGCAGTTTCTTACGGATCACTGCGCTAGCCCCGAGCTGTTGGTGGTGTGATGGCTTCATGCGACCTGAGCAGTGTGTGACCAGGAACCACATCGAGGTGTGGCAAGAACGAGTGCTGCAGTCGGGGCCGGAACGGATCAGGTTCGGGACGGTGCTGCGCGGCTCGCTCCTGCCCGTCCTGGTCTGGGCCGGAGTCGCGTGCTTCGTGTACTTCGTCTACAACCCGCTCGTAGCGACGGTTCTCGGCGGTCTCTTCGCGTTGTCGTTCATCGTGGGGTTCGCGCTGCGTCGCAGGGCGAAGCACTCGGTTCGCTGCAGCGTCTACGGTGCGCTGGGCGGAGTGCTTGACAAGTCCATGGCTGGGTTCTGAGTCGTTGCGGCACAGGTGGCCCCTCGTTGTATTGAGCGTGTTGACCGACGCCCAGTGGGCCAGGATCGAGCCCCTGTTGCCGACCCGGACTCCCCGCCGAGGGGGAAGGTGGCGTGATCACCGGCAGGTGATCGACGCGATCGCCTGGAAGTACCGGACTGGATCTCCGTGGATGGATCTGCCCGCGGAGTTCGGTTCGAGGAAAGGTGCCTACAGCCGTCTGCGGAATTGGGCGATCGACGGGACCTGGGAGCGATTGTTCACCACTCTGCTGGGCCAGGCGGACGCCGATGAGGACCTGAGCTGGGTGGTATCCGTCGACTCCACGGTCGTTCGGGCACATCAGCATGCGCCTGGAGCCCAAAAAAGGGGGCTCCACCCGGCGAGCCAGCGGACCACGCCATCGGCCGTTCCCGCGGCGGGCTGAGTACGAGGATCCACCTCGCCGCCGACGGCAACTGTCGGCCGCTGGCTTTCGTGCTTACTGCCGGACAGGCCGGCGACGCGCCCGCCTTCACTGAAGTGATAGCGCGACTGCGCGTCCCCCGCCGTGTCGGGCGTCCCCGGATTCGGCCCGACATGGTTCTGGCCGACAAGGCGTACTCCTCCCGGGCCATCCGCGAACACCTGCGACGGCGCGGGATTCGGACGGTCATCCCGGTCCCGGCCGACCAGCAGGGCTACCGGCTCCGTCGGGGCAGCCACGGCGGCCGGCCGCCCGCCTTCGACCGCGAGGCATACAAGCAGCGCAATACCGTCGAGCGATGCATCAACCGCCTCAAACAGTGGCGAGGAATTGCCACCCGCTACGAGAAGACCGCCACCATCTACCTGGCCGGACTCCACGTCGCAGCCATCCTCATCTGGTCAGCGCGATGATCCGAGAGAAACTGCCTAGCCGTGTGCCTGGTCGATGCGCAGGAGGACCCGCTCGGGCACTCCGAGCCGTACGGCGAGGACGACGGCATCATCCGGACCGTTGCCCGCGGGCACGTCACTGCCGTCAGTCTCTGCGGCCACGCCACCTCAACGCTCACCGTGCTCGCCATCGCCTACCCCGGCATCTGACACCCGGGGCTAGGGGGTTTCGTTTGGATCACCTCGCGGACCAGAGGAAGATGCCCGCGATGTGCAGCCCAGCCAGGTAGACGGTTGCTGTCTTCTCGTAGCGGGTAGCGATGCCGCGCCACTGCTTGAGGCGGTTGATGCATCGTTCGACCGTGTTGCGCTGTTTGTATGCCTCGCGGTCGAAGGCAGGTGGTCGGCCGCCCATGCGGCCGCGCCGCAGCCGGTGGCCGCGCTGGTCCGCGGGGACAGGGATCACTGCCCGGATCCCGCGCCTTCGCAGGTGCTCGCGAATGGCGCGAGACGAATACGCCTTGTCGGCCAGGACGACCTCTGGCCGGGTCCGGGGGCGGCCGAGCGGGCGGGGAACGCGGAGGCGGGCCATCACGTCTGGGAAGGCGGGCGCGTCGCCGGCTTGTCCGCCTGTGAGGTGGAAGGCCAGCGGCCGGCAGGCGCCGTCGGCCGCGAGATGGATCTTCGTGGTCAGTCCGCCGCGGGACCTGCCGATGGCGTGGTCGTCCGGTTCACCCGCCGGGGCCCCTTTTTGCGGGCCCCGGCCGCGTGCTGGTGAGCACGAACGATCGTGGAGTCCACCGAGACAACCCAATCCAGGTCTTCTTCGGCGTCGGCCTGCGCTATCAGAGCGGTGAACACCCGCTCCCAGTTGCCGTCGAGGGCCCACATCCGCAGCCGGTTGTAGACGCCTCGCCAGTTGCCGTACTTCTCGGGCAGGTGCACCCACTGCGACCCGGTCTGGAATTTCCACGCGATCGCGTCGATCACTTCGCGGTGATCGCGCCACCGGCCACCCCGCTTCGGTGTCCGGTCCGGCAGCAACGGTTCGATCCGCGCCCACTGCGCGTCAGTCAACGGCACACCCGGACCAACGATCAGACGATCGGAAGGGAGCGGCTATGCACCGGCCACGTCACCAGCCGGGCTGGTCGAAGTCCACCAGTTGATCACTCGGGCGGCCATGATGTCTGGCCGCAGGCCCAGAGGGTCGAGACCGAAATGATCTTCCAGCTCGTGCCGCAGGAACTCACCGATCGCGGCCCGGTCGGCGCCGGAACGAAGCCGCTGGAGCAGAGGAGCCAGCATGCAGTCGTACTCGTCCTGCACATCGTCAGCGACGTCGATCGGATCCCACTCATTGAGCAGACGCCGCAGGTCGTCCTCGGCGGCGGTGTCCCAAGGTCTCATCGCCCCAGAGTGCCACCCACGGACGACCGCCATCACCCGCCCCCCTGATCCAAACGAAACCGCCTAGGCCCTGACGCTCGCGGAGAAGCCCTTGGTCCGCCTGTGCTCGCTGTGCGGCGCTGCTGCCGAGTTCACCCCGCTCCTGCGCGGCTTTCAGGACGGCCTCGACTGATCAGCCGCCTGGCCCGCTCCCCACGGGCCCGACCCGAGGCTGACGGCTGGCTACGCGATGTCAGTACGTTGAGGCTGTGGCCGACAACGAGGCAGACCGTAACCCTTTTCTTGAAACATGTCCCGAATGCCTGGAGAACACGTGGATAGATTCCTATCCACCCGAACGCGGTCGCGGGCGACCGCGGCTCTACTGCTCGGAAGCCTGCCAGCGCAGAGCGAGACGGAAGCACACGGCCCCGTACCAGCCTGGCGAAGACCGCCCCTGTGCCCACTGCGGTGAGAGCTTCGCTCCCCGAGCCGCGACCGGCCGGCCGCCGCTGTACTGCTCACCCAGCTGCAGACAAGGCGCCAACCAGCAACGCAAGTACGACGACTACCGTGCCTGGTCCCAGGTCGCAGCCGTCACTGCTCGCCTGGCTGACCTTCGCGACGACCTCCACTCAACGAGGACCCGAGGCTCCGTCAAGGAGCTCCAGGACCTTGAGGCCGAGCTCAAGTCCCTGCTCACCGTGGTGCAGTACAAGCTCCACGCCGCATCCCTGGAGGGGCCGCCCAATTAACCGCAGTTTCGTCAATGACGAAACTGCGGCGGAAAATTGTGGACCCCCTCCAGCGACCGGATCATCTTTGTAGCTCGCCCCGCGAGTTCTGAGTCCGACACCACTCCTTAAGGAGAGGTGCGGGCTCTTTCGCTTGTCAGGAGCCCTGCACCTCTCCCTCAGGAGTGCAGGGCTCTCGGCACTCCCGCCTGGGGCTCTCAGCAGAGCCTGCTCGCCCCCACCTGGACAGTGCGGCGAGCAGGCCCGAGCCGAAGGGCACATGGATGAACACCTGGCACCTCGACCTGGACGTCATTGTCTTGCTCCTGGTCGGCCTCCTGGCTGCATACGCGGCCCACAAGTGGAAGGAACTGGCGACACCCATCACCGTCGGCGCCATCGTCGTGACCCTCCTCGTCCTTTTGCTCCAGGGCCAGGGAGGAGACACCCCTGAACAGCGGGGCGAGCAGCCGACCTGTTCACCGCGATCGGCTCCCGACTGCGAAAACGGCAGGTCGAGTCGAAGCTGAGGAAGCCTTGACCAGGCCCTGCGACCCACGTTCAGGGCCACCGCTGGCTCTGTTCACGTCGCAGGGCAGCGTTCGGCAGCGGGAGACAACCGCCCCCGCCGCGCTAGCGGGGAACTTCGGCTCCGCTGCCTTGCGTGACGGCGGCGAGGACGGTGGTGTGGAAGTCGGTCAGGGCGCCGACCGGGACTGGGGCGGGGCTGCCGGTGAGGGTGTACCACTCGTCCGCGCCGGTGTACTGGACGGCGACGTCGACGAGCTGGTCGGGGCGGCGGCTGGTGCGGATGGTGAGGTCGCCGGTGATGACGCCGACTTCGACGGTCATGGCGCCACCGGGGCCGGCGGTGACCTCGTCCTGGCACACCGCCGGCTCCGGGCTGGTCATCAGGCGGCGTCGCAGGTGTTGAGCATCTCGTGCAGCGCGGTCTTCTCGTTCTCGGTGACGTTGAGCTGGTAGACGTGCTTCACGTCGATCCATGCCCGCGAGTAGGTGCACCAGTAGGCCCGCAGCGGCGGCTTCCACAGGTCGGGGGTCTGGTCGCCCTTGGACCGGTTCGACGCGGCGGAGACCGCGATCAGCTGCGAATGCTGCAAGTCGTTCGCGAAGGCTTCCGCCGCGGGGTGTCCCACAGGTCGGCGCCGGCGCGCCAGCCGGCAGCGAGCGGCACCATGTGGTCGATGTCGACCTGGCTCGCGGCGGTGAGCACCTTCCCGTCGTACTCGCTCCACCAGGTCCCGGACACGGCACGGCACTGGTCGTCCTGGACGACGTCCTGGCCGTCGCGCTGCAGCACGACCTCGCGGGTGTCGCAGGCGCTGTCCTGCGAGGCCCAGTGCGGGAACTTCGCCCGGCTGTACCCGGCCATCGAGTGCGGCGCCTCGACAGTCAGCCCTTCGAGCTCGGCCCGTGCGACGTCGGCCGGCGGCGGCTCCGGCATCACCCGCCGCACGGTCGCCTCGCCCAGGGGAAGCGCTTCGGCCGCGGCCGCGCCTTCGGCGCGGCGAGTGCGGTGTGGGGGAGCGCGAGCGGGGTCAGGGCAAGGGAGAGCGCGGCGAAACCGCGCATCGTGTTCTTGATCATGACCGCAGGCATACCGGCCCGACGCCCCACGGCGCAGGGGATTGCGGCAGGTGGCGAGCCGTTTGGGGGAACAAGATCACCGGAAGAAACGGTGCTGCTGCCCGGCGCGTGCGAACGGCTGCGCCCCTCGCCTTGCGAGGTGAGGGGCGCAGCCGGGGTGGGTGTCAGTGTCCGCAGCCGGGTTTCGGGTAGTCGAGGTATTTCCAGGTGTCGGGGCCGACCTGACCGTCGGCCTTGATACCGGAACAGCGCTGGACCGTTTTCACGGCGGCGGTGGTCGCGGGCCCGAACGTGCTGTCCTCGTCCAGGTTGTAGTCGTAGTTGTGGTTGAGCAGGCACTGGGCCTGGCCCACGTTGGTGCCGACCATGCCCTGGGCCAGGACCACGCGGCGGTTGGGCCGGTAGTGCGCGCACGCGGCGCGTCCTTCCGCGCCGAGCTGGGCGGTTGTCGCCGGCGCTGTGGCGGGCGGGGGAGGGGGCGTCGTTCCTGCCGCGGGTGGCGGGGCTGAGGTGGTGGCCGGGGACGAGGGGGGTGTCTTGCCCGGTGGTGTCCGGTGGGCGGGGGGAGTGGTGGTACCGGGGCCGGCCGACGGGCCGTCTTGAGGCTGGTCGTTCTGCTTTCCGTCGGGTTTGTCGTCCGGTCCGGCTGTCGTGGCCCCGGCCGGGCTATCGGCGATCGTGTCGCTGCCCCCGGCCGTGTCCTCGGTGCCGGGTTGTGACTTGCTGGTGGGCCCGGGCGCGGCGGTGTCGCTCTTGTCGTGGTCGGGCAGGGCGGCGAACCGGCCGATGAGGAGGACCACGGTGAGTGCCAGGAGGGTGATCAGCAGCTTGGCTGCCCTCCCGGTCTTGGTGGCCGGCGCCGGCACCGCAGTGGCCTGGACGATCCCGATGTCCTGGCTCGCAGATCCCGCTGAGGCCTGTGCGGGCATGGCCGGCTGAGCCGCCGTCACGCTCTGTTGGGTGGCGCCCGGGGCCTTCGCCGTCTCCGATGTGGTGGAGGCGCCGGGCAACCGCCCGACGGCACCGTCCCCCGTCGGCGTCGTGGTGGCGGGGGTAGCGGGGGCAGCCTGATCTGCTGGAACGCCGGCTGGAACAGATGGAACGCCTGCGCCCAGGTCCGGTGCGTCCCGTTCGGACGGCCCAGGAGCGTGCGACGCCGGTGGGCCGGACAGAGTCGGCTCGTCGACGGGAACGGGCGGGACGGCACTGATACCGGCCGACGTCGCGTGGCCAGGCGCGAGGACCGGCGCCGGCCGCGCCGGGGCTGATCCTCGCGCCCCGTCCCCCTCGTTTTCGGCGCCGAGGACAGCATCAGGCAGCAGAAGAGGACCAGAAGCGCTGCCCGCCGCTGAAGCCGCCGTCCCCGTCACGGCAGCCGGACGGCCTTCAGCCGTCTGCGGCCGAGACCCGGCCAAGCCGCTGTCTGCAGGGGCCCCCTTGCCTTCAGCCCGCTTGATGGCCGCGTCGGCGGCCTCCCACAGGCCCACCAAATGCTGCGCCTTCAAGGTGGGGCGCCTGCTGAGCCGTTCGATCTCCTTGCGGGGCGGGAACGACGTCCCCTGCAGTACCCGGTTCCAGGTCGACCGGGAGATGTAGCTGTCGCGGGCCAGAACGGTCAGAGACAGCCCCTGCTCCTCCCTGAGCTGGACCAGTGCGGCCCGTAGGGCCTCGACCTCCGCCAACTGCGTACCTCTTGGGCGGCCCTCGTCCTCGGACACCACGCGTCTCCCTCGACACGATCATGGAATCCGCGTGTTCCAGACCCTTCGTTTCCGCAGGTCAAATTCCTCTTGGAACAGGTGGAACAGGCGGAACGGCTGGAACAGTGGATCAGGCTACCGATGGAACGCCGGTACCCCGAATCTTCACCTCGTCAGCGCCGCCCACAAGGACGGCGAAGCACCCTCCACGTCTCCCTGACCAGTGGGAACGTGGGCCACGTGAGTGAGGATGAAGATGCGTAAGAACGTCAGGAACCTGCTCCTCCAGGGCCTCGCGGCCGTGCTCCTCGCCGGCGGCGCCCTCGGCGCGGTGAACACGACCGGCGACGAGGCGAACGCCTCCACAGCCCCTCACACCGGTGCCGGCGCAACCACCAGTGAGGGCAGGGCCGTCACCGGCGTGTGGCCGAAGCTGCAGGTCGGTTCCCGGGGCATGGACGTGTTCACCGTCCAGCACCTGCTCGCCTCCCGCGGCTACGCGGTCGAGGCGGACGGCGTGTACGGCAAGAAGACCGCAGGCGCTGTGAGCCGGTTCCAGAAGCGTGCCGGTCTGAAGGTCGACGGCGTCGTCGGGGCGATGACCTGGACCAAGCTGACCACTGTCAGGCTCGGCTCGGGTGCGAAGGGGCCGGCGGTCAAGGCGGTCCAGGTCCAGCTCGGCATCAACGTCGACGGCGTTTTCGGCAAGAACACCACCAGCGCCGTCACCCGCCTCCAGACCAAGAAGAACCTCCCCGGCAACGGCATCGTCGACGCCAGGACATGGAACGCCCTGATCACCGACTCCTCCGTCAAGCCGTCCATCAAGGGCTACTCCCTGAAGTTCGACAAGAACTGGGAGCACCCCACCTCCTCCAAGCTCTCCCTCGTCCGCGACGGCAAGACCCTCAAGTCCTGGCGTGCCGGCTCCGGCATGAACAACCGGGACGAGTGCGCCTCGGGCAAGGGATGGCTGCCCAGCGGCACCTACAAGGTGCAGGCCCACTTCACCAACCGCGACGGCAACGCGATCGACGGCTACGCAATCCAGCTCCCCGACAAGCCCTGCCGTCCCAAGGCCGGCACGAAGCAGAAGAAGGTCCTGCGCACCGAGCTGTTCATCCACAGCGAGATGACCCGCACCGCGAGCCAGGGCAAGGACAACCCCAACCGTGACGACGCCGACCGCTGGGAGGGCGCAGACGACTACAAGTCCCTCGGCTGCATCAAGCTCACCCCCGCCGACATCAAGGACCTCTTCAAGCGCCTCGACCAGGCCCGCTGGCCCAAGAACCTGACCCTCTACGTCAACTGACCCACCCACACCCCGACCCGCCCCCGGCAGCCTCCGCCGGGGGCGGTCGGCGTATCCGCCCCCGGTGACGCCCCGCTTCCTCCGCAGCCCCCTCCAGCAGCCCGGACATCACCCCCTGCCCTGGACAGGGACCGACGCTTCCGGCCCGCCACATCGCCGGCAACAGGCCCCGCCATCCCCGCCTCCAGGCCCCCGTTTCACCAGGTCAGGGCCTTGCCCAACAGGAACGCCGGAACACCGGAACGCCAGGAACGCAAGGAACGCGGGTCCGACTTCCAAAGGAACGGCGGTACGCCAACTCTTCACCTCGACGGCGCCGCCCAGCAGGACGGCACACCACCCCATGCCATGCCACGAGCGGCACGGCCACCACACACGAACGAGGACAGACATGCGTAAGAACGTCAGGAACCTGCTCCTCCAGGGCCTCGCGGCCGTGCTCCTCGCCGGCGGCGCGCTCGGCGCGGTGAACACGGCCGGCGACGAGGCGAACGCCTCCACCAAGCACACCGCCCGCGGCGCCACCCACGCCACCGCCACGGCCAGGACCGGCGTCTGGCCGAAGCTGCGCGTCGGCTCCCGCGGCACGGACGTGCGCACCCTCCAGCACCTGCTCACCTTCCACGGTTACGCGGTGGAGGCGGACGGCATCTTCGGCAAGAGGACTGCAGGGGCTGTCGGCCGGTTCCAGAAGCGTGCCGGTCTGAAGGTCGACGGCGTCGTCGGGGCGAGGACCTGGACCAAGCTGACGACCGTCAGGCTCGGCTCGGGTGCGAAGGGGGCGGCGGTCAAGGCGGTCCAGGTCCAGCTCGGCATCAAGGTCGATGGCGTCTTCGGCAAGGACACCACCAGCGCTGTCACCCGTCTCCAGAAGCGAGCCGGCCTGAAGGGCAACGGCATCGTCGACGCCAGGACCTGGAACGCCCTGATCACGGTCTCCGCCCCGGCCAAGCCCAAGCCGGGCACCACCAAGCCCGCCACCAGCGCAGCCGCCCTGGCCCGCCAGCTCCTGACCAAGCGCGGCATCACCTACGCCACCAGCCACGTGAAGACCGTCGACGCGCCCTCCACCGCCTCCCGGAACATCCACGACATGGCCAATGGCGGCAGCGCCGCCACCAGCCGCAACAGCCACGTCGGCTACAAGCGCGTCCAGCTCGACCCCCGGATGCTCCGGGCGCTGATCACCCTGCACGACAAGCACGGATACCGGCTGAACATCTCCGAGTTCGCCGGCGGCTCACACAGCAAGAACTCCCGCCACTACCGCGGCCTCGCCTTCGACGCCAACGTGATCAACGGCAAGCACGTCGGCAGCGGCGCACCCCACAAGCGGGTCATGGACATCTGCCGCCAGCTCGGCGCCACCGAAGTCCGCGGCCCCGGCGACAGCGGCCACGACACGCACATCCACTGCGCCTGGAAGTAACCCCGACCGCACCTCCCCGCCGCGCCCTGCCCGGGCGCGGCCCCACTCCCACACCGAGAAGGACACCCCGCAATGAACCGCTCCCTTCGCGCCCTTTGGACCACGGCCCTCACCACGCTCGCCGTCGCGGGCGTCACCATTGCCGGCGCCGCCGAGGCCCCCGACACCGCCGCCGCCCGCTCCACCCAGGCCGGCACCGCCACCCACAGCGCGGTCCTCCGCACCGGCAGCAAGGGCCCCGCCGTCGCTACCCTCCAGCGCCTCCTCACCGCCCGCGGCCACACGGTCGCCGTCGACGGTGTCTTCGGCAAGAACACGCGGACCGCCGTCAGCGCCTTCCAGAAGCGGGCCCACCTGACGATCGACGGCATCGTCGGACCGAAGACCTGGAACGCCCTGCGCACCGGATCCCCCGCAGCCAGGCCCGCCCCCAAGCCGCGGACTCCCCGCGGCTACTCCCTGAAGTTCACCAAGAACCACAAGCACCCGATGTACTCGACGCTCTCCCTCGTCCGCGACGGCAGGGTGCTCAAGACCTACCGCTCCGGCTCCGGACTCGGCAGCAAGAACGAGTGTGCCAGCGGCAAGGGCTGGCTGCCCAGCGGCACCTACAAGATCAAGGGACACGAGACCAACCACGGCAGCTGGCTCAGCAAGGGGATCAGGGGCTACGCCATCCATCTCGAAGACAAGACCTGCACGCCCAAGCGCGGCCAGAAGCCGGTCAAGCGCACCCAGCTCTTCATCCACAGCGAGATGCTCCAAAACGGCGCGCAGAACCCGGTGTACGTCCAGGGCGCCGACAACCTCTACCGGTGGGATGGCGACATCGACTACCAGTCCTGGGGCTGCATCAAGATCACGCCGAAGGACATCAGGGATCTGTTTTCCCGCCTCAACCAGGCCCACTGGCCCAAGAACCTGACCCTCCAGGTCATCGGCTGACCCGCCCCGTCCCGTGTGCCCGCACCCTTCCCCGGGTGCGGGCACAGACAGCTTCTCGAACGTGAGGGCGTCCCGGCGCGGACAGCGATCGTCCGCCGTGTTCCGCGTCCGCACGCGGGCCAGGGCTTGCTGTGTCCCGTCTTCACGGTCATGTCGCGTCGGGAAGCGACTGGGACGGATCTGATCATCTGAGGAAATGTTCGGTCGCGCGGAGGATAAACGGGGGGTCGGGATCGTCGGGTGGGGCGAAGGCGCGTGATGCGCCCCCCCGTTTCTCATGATGGAGATCAAGCCCATGACGTCGTGCTTGGCTGTGTCCGAGCTCGCCGCGGTCGCGGTGGCGGCGGTGCAGACTGCGGCCGCCGTGGTCCAGATGTGGTGGGACCGTCGGTCGTACCGGGCCGGGACCGCGCTGGAGCCCGGGCCCGCCGACGCCGAACCTTCCCCGGCTCCCGGCCCGGTTCCTGCCGGCGTCCAGATCACCGTCCTGCCCGGCGCGCAGGTGGAGATCTCGGTCTTCGTCCCCACCGGGACTGGTGCGGGGCTGGGCTCGGTGAAGGAGAACGGCCCGTGGTAAGCGGCGATATGACCGTGCGGCCCTCCCTGAACGAGGTGGAGCAGCACCTGCTGGACGGCTACACCGTGTTCATCGCGGCGGAGCCACGGATCCTGTTCAACATGTACGGGCCGGCGCTGTCGCGGGCGTCGTGCGAGGACATCGCGCAGGAGGCCTACGACAAGGTCGCGGCCAAGGCCGCCACCGGCGACCTGGACTCGGTGAAGAAGCTGCCCGCCTACCTCAGGACCGCCTCGCGGAACCTGGCCAAGGACGCGATGCGCAACTTGCAGCGCCACCAGGTCCTCTACGACAGCGACCTCGTGGCCACAGTCCCGCCGCCTCGGGTGTCCGCCGATGACGCCGAACTCCTGGAACGGCTCGTCATCCCGATGATCGACGCGATGCCCCGCACCCAGCGCCGCAAGATCGTCCAGCTGCAGAGCCAGGGCCTCGAAGACGCCGACATCGCCACCGCGCTCGGCATAGACAGGCTCCGGCTGCACAAGGACCGCTCACGCGTCGTCGGTGAGCTGCGCGGCAAGCTGGGCAAACACATCCGAGACGGCCATCGCAAGCAGACACGACGCGTAGAGAAGAAGGATGGGTGACGGCGGTGCGCCGCTTCAGCGAGGACAACGGCGCCGGCAGCAGCCCTGCGCCCGAATCTGCTGGCGGGCTCCTCGCCCTCCGCAGGCAGTTGCAGGGACTGCCGGACTTCTGGGACCGGCCCGACGGCGACTTCGGCCCCCTGGACCGCCTCTCGCCTCTCACGGTCGAAGCCCGGCAGCGGGCGAACTCGCTCTACCGCCTCGGATCGAAGGCGCTGCAGCGGGACGAGCTCGCCCCCGCGGTCGACTGGCTGGGCGCCGCCGCAGCCGCCGGCCACCCCGGCGCCCTGTTCCGCCTGGCCGTGATCACACTGCGCGAAGGCGAGGAATGGGAACAGGACGCACGCTTCCTCCTCGCCGAAGCGGCCCTGCTCGGGCACGACGACGCCCGCCGCCTCCTGCAAGCGCCGGACGACGCGCATGCGGCAGGGGAGAGGCCGAGGCCCGAGGACGAGCTCTTCTTCGACGAGGTCCGCGACCACCTGACCCGCTCCACCGCAGCAACCGCCCCGCCCCCCGAGAACCCCAGCACACAGACGGCCGCCGACGCGCCCCGTGAGACATCGGCACAGGCTGAGGCGGTGCCGTACGAGGAAGCCGAGGCAGAGCCGTACGACACGCCCCCCGCAGCACCCGCGCAGACGGAGACGGGGACCGGACTCTCCGACCTGGTCCTGGTGTCCGCGCCCGTCCTGCCCACGATGGAGAGCCCACCCCCACGCACCGAGGACGACCCCGCCGTCCGCAGGGCCCATATGCATTCCGTCCCCGTCGGCCTGTCACTGCCACTTCCCGAACTGCAGGAGGAGCCGTCCCGCGGGCACGGCCTGATCCTGCCAAGAGGCTCCTCCCTGTGGTCGGCCAGCGCTCTGCGCCCCGCCAGCCTGAACCAACTCGCCCGCCCCGCATCTCTGCCCGCGGCCGTACCGGAGAAGTGGCAGATCACCCGGCGGGCTCGGGACCTGCTTCAGCTCATCGGGCCGGACGGCATCGACACCCGCACCCTCGCCCGCCGCACCGGGGCCGCCCTGAGTCTCGTCGTTCAGATGCTCCACTGGCTGCGCGAGCAGAGATTCCTCGAGTCCCGCGACGGGATCCACTACCCCGGCGAGCTCATGACGAGCCTCACCCGCGGCTCCCTGCTCACCAAGACCCTCGCCGAGCTCCGTGACGAGCTCGGCGCCGCCGTCTACATCAGCTCCTACACCGACGGCGAGATCGTCATCCAGGAGGCCTCCTCCAGCGACACCGCACCCGCCGTCAACGAGCAGACCCCGTTCGGTCTGAGCGCCCACGCTAACGCCGTCGGCAAGAGCCTGCTGGCCCAGCAGACCTTCGCTTCGCGCATGGACCACCTCAGCCGCTACCCGTTCATCCAGCTGACCGACCGCACCATCACCGACGAACGCGCTCTCTTCCACCACCTCGACACCGACGGCCCCCACGCCGCCCAGTTCGACCTCCTCGAATACGCCGACACCGATCTCTGCGTCGCCTACTCCCTCGGCCTGCCCCGCCGGGCCTCCAGCCTCGCCCTCTCGATGCCCGCCGACCAGCACCCACGCCTCATCGGCGCCGCCCGCACCCTCAGCCGCCGCGCGACCGGCATCCTCCTCGCCCACCTCCTCGCCGACGACCTCCACCAGCCCGTCGCCCACCACACAGGACGGTGGGAGCCAGTGGCACGGCACGCGCTGCCCTAGAGATTGCTCAGGTCCGGCGCACCAGTGCCAGGCCCGAGCGCAGAGTGGTCCGCGTGCAACCGAAGCGGGGGGCGGGTTCCCGAGAAGAACCGGTGCGCCTGACAGGCCGTCGGCCCCGGGGACGGCGCCCGCTTCGGGTGCACGAGACCTGCAAGCTCATCTACAAGGAGATGGACCTGGTCTTCGACGAGGGCGACGAGCCTGCAGGACGGGAAGCTGTTCTTCCCGAAGAACGGCTTCTCCGGTTCGCTGACCAGGGGAAACAGGAAGAGCCCCACCGTGACGGTGGGGCCCTCCATGGTGCTTTGTATCGGGCTTCCGGAGGGAGCCACCCTCCGGAATGCCCGATGATGCCGAAGTCCAGGCGAGTTCAAGGCCCATGTCCAGCACGCAGTATGTAACCGTCTCTACCCACTGGTTATGCCTCAGTTTTACGGGTTGCCAGCGGCCCGGGGCCGATAGCCCGTAAAAGTAGGGGTTATTTGGCCCGGGAAAACATGTTCTGTGTTCAATCCGTCACGTTGTGTACAGGTCTGCGGCAGAGGTCTCCGGAACACCTGAATCCGCTTGTATTCCCGTACGCCTACGGGTTGTTGGGCGGCTGTCCGATGTGTCGGTAGAGTCCTCGGACAACTGGTCGTAGAGGACCCCTCAACGACCCGTGCCTGAAGTTCGAAGAGTTCAATCTGGCGGTCTCCGACTCCACGTCGGGCTCGGCTGTCCCCCCTCGCCAGGGAAGGACAGCCGAGCAGTCGACCGCCCCTCAACCCCATGGGGTCTACTTGTCCATGCCTGCACTCGTCACCGTGGCAGTGCTCTTCCTGATCGTCTTCGGCGTCGCTGGCTACACGGGTCTTCCACCTCAAGCCCACGCCCGTGCGCATCGCCGCCGTCCTCATCGCGATGGGCGGTCTCATCGCGGCCATCGTGCGCATCCTCGCCGAGCCGCCGCAGTCTGCCCCCAAGCCGGCCGCGCCCCCGGCGGCCGCCGCCCCGCAGCTCGTCGGCGGCACCCCGCTCAAGCACCGCGCTGGGAGGGGGATCTGACATGTCCACCCCTCCTTCCAGCCCTCCCGATATGGGTCACATCCGCCCCGCGGGGCCCGTCGAGTACGTGCCCAACCTGGTGGAGCCCGTGATGCGCCTCTCCGGCATCGAACACCGGGTACGCGAGCGAACCCCCAGGGCCGCGCGCACGCACACCCGTCCCGGTACGGCGCGGATGGCCCGCTACTTCCAGGAGCTGGGGGCCAACGCCACCGCCGCCACGGCCCTCGCCGACGGAAGCTACCTCCACCTCGCCCCGGCCGGCCCCCTCAGGAGCTCACGGCGCGGCGCCGGCTACGTGGACGTGATCATGTCCGGTGTCGTCAGTGACGGCTTCCGGCTGTGGGCGAGCAACTGGTGGCTCGGGGACCTGGACGTCTTCCGCGACGCCCCGCCCACCGTCACCCGCTCCCGGACCGACGCCCTGTCCACCACGACGTTCCTCCGCATCGACCGGGACGTCCTGCGCAGCTGGGCCATGCGCGACCTGACCGTGCAGCGGATGCTCCACCACGTCCTGGCCGACCGCCTCGCCATCCAGGAGACGGTCTACGGACTCGACCAGCGGCCCACCCTCGCCCGCGTCGCCGAGCTCATCCAGTACCTCGCCCGTCAGCACGACACCTTCAACGTCATCTACAAGGTCAGGGCCCAAGGGGCCATTCACGGCCCCACCCAGAAGGACCTGGCCGACGCCCTCGGCCTCAGCCTGGCCTCCGTGGAGAAGAGCATGAGCGCCCTGCGCAAGCACGAGGTGATCGCCTCCTCGGGCAAGGGCAGGGCGAACCGCTCCTACGCCGTCCTCAACCCCGACATGCTCATGGCCGTCGCCCTCGGACACCCCCTGACCGTCTAGCGCCGGTAGCAGCACCCCGCACAAACTGGGGCCTGCCCTCTCTCCAGGAGCGCGGGCCCCAGCCCGATATCGTCACACCGCCCTGTGAGCACCCGCGCCGCGTCGCTCGTTCGGCGTCGCCACCACCGACGAGCGTGCAGACCTCCACACGGGGCGGTATTCGTGCAGGTGGCGCACTGACACAGAACCGAGAGATCACACTGGGGCGCCAGCCGCTCGTCCTGCCGTGGTCTCGCCGGGTCGGGGCGGGCGGCGGCCGTTCTGGCGGACTCACAACGAGCTCCAGGGGTTCGGGTCGATGAGCTCCTGGACGTCACCGCTGGGGTCGTCGGCGGAGCCGTAGGAGTGTTGCGGCAAGTTCGGGTAGGGCCTTGATGACGGCGACGGTGTCGGCGCGGTCGGCGCGGAGCAGGGCGACGATGCAGACGATGGCCACGAGGGCAATGCCGACGATGCCGGCCAGCAGGGGCAGCACGAGCATCGGGTCGATCGAGATGGGCACAGTGGTCCTCCAGTAGGTGCCATGCATTGGCGGCTTGGTGGGTAGCCCCGCAAGGCCTCCATCCTGAGGGCAAGTTGAATGCCTTGCCGACTCCCAAACTGACGGCCGTGGTGGCCCTGACCTGGGATGTTCTGCGGTGGATCGGGATGGTCGTACAGGACGGCAAAGGAACGGTCTTCCTGACTCCGGGGTGGCTTGCATGTCAGGACACACGTCAGCACCCAGCCCGGGGCGATGAAGAAGCCGTGCCCCAGTAGACGGGGATCGGGTGGGGTGATCCGACGATGCCCGGGCCGCTCCCGGAGCTTCGTCCGCTCCTGCTCTGTGCATCTCAAAGCCCCTGGCCTCATCCGTCGGAGCACCCCATGTACTTCACCGACCGTGGCATCGAGGAACTGGAGAAGCGGCGCGGCGAGGAGGAGGTCACCTTCGAGTGGCTCGCCGAGCAGCCGGCCCCTGGCCGGGGTGGTCTTGGTTTCCTGGTTGCGGTCGGGATCGCGCAAGGCCGGCGGGTTGGTCCCCGCCCGCGCCCATGCCTCGGACCCTGTGCTCCGGATGTTTGCGGTTTCTGCATCCAGCCCTATTCAGTTTCCGCATTTAGCGCGATGCGATCTCTCTATCGCGTCTTATGCGGTTTCTGTATCCGCCTGTATTGTGCTTTGTCGTGCAGTTTCCGTTGGTCCGTCATCTTCGGCTTCTTGCTGAGTTTTTGGCGGGGTGT
Organism: Streptomyces sp. NPDC023157; assembly: GCF_055560575.1. NCBI lineage: Bacteria > Bacillati > Actinomycetota > Actinomycetes > Kitasatosporales > Streptomycetaceae > Streptomyces > Streptomyces sp. NPDC023157. Next base: position 2,480 of record NZ_JBVHIL010000015.1, on the reverse strand, counting down.
CAGGGTGTGTTTCTGTGGGTGGGGTGATTTTGTATCATGCGGGTTTTTGGGTGGGGTATTTGGCGAGCAGTCAGCACTTATTCTTCGGGCCCTTCCCCCCGACCCCTTCCCTGATGGTCTGCGGGGGAGTGTCAGTTAGGAGTCGGCATCTGGGTGGCAGCGCTCTAGCCCTAGTGACCTGATGATTAGTACTGACAGGCCCTGACGATCTGGCGCTGACATGAGTGACGAACGACCGTGTCATTCTCACGCTGACTCCCAGTGCGCTGTAGGGAGACGGTGAGCGCGTTGCGGACGATGTCAGGATGTCGCGCTCTCCGGTGAAACTCACGCCCATGCGCAGCCATTAGTGCCAAGGAACGACTTGCTCGCCTGGCACGGTGATCCTTGCCATCGACCGAACGCCTCGATGAGACTCTCAAGTCCGTGGCTGAAGACGACAAGCAGCACAAAGGCGACTCACAAGGGCACATGACGCCGGTCCGGGCCGAAGCCGAACGCCTGCTGATCGAAGCGGAGCGTCTGGAACGCGCTGCCCACAAACGTGTGGTCATGTGGGGCGTGACGGACATTGCGCTCGGCTTTCCGGCCGCAGTTGTCGGCGTACTCCTGTGAGTGCTCCACCAAGTACGGAGATACGTGCACCAGCAGGGAGGCTGTGAGCCAGCCACGTCATCGCGTGGGCATGGAGGTGGCAGGAGGGTGAACCTCCAGGATGACAGCGGTGCCGGCGACGGTTCGGTCCTCGTGCATGGTGATCTGCTGGCCAGCCTGGACGTGCATCCAGTGGGCGGGAGTCAGAGGCACGAGGCGAACCGTGGCTCGCCCGCCGGGCTCCAGAATGGGCATGTTCTCAACCCAGAGCGCGGCGATGCTGACCGAACGTCCACCGGTGGGTGAGAGGTGTCCGATGTCCCACATCGGTCGCAGAACGCCGGAGTGGATTGGCGTCGTGCGTCGCGCCTCGGCGGCAGCGCGGAGCGTCAGATCCGCCCGGATCACGCCGTTGCGGATCTCGGAGCACCGCCAATGACACCAGGCCGCGCTCCGCTCAAGCCGGAGCTGCCCAGCCGCTTCGGCGAGCTTCTCCCAGAACGTCAGAGGGAGCGAGCGAGCGGCCCCGAGTTCCTCCAGCAGCCCCAGGGCGATCTCCCACTCGTCGTGGACGAGGTAGTCCCAGATGTCTCGCACCGTGATGTCGTTCTCGGTGGCGGTATCTTCCGGAACCAGCAGGGAAGCTGATTCGAGCAGCTCGGGGACGTCCATGCCCTCATTGTCGACCAGCCGAACGATTAGGCCGCGTCGTCCTGGTCTCGTTCGATGGCGGCGAGCCGGTTCTTGAGCCGGTAGCTGGGGCCGTTGATGGAGATGACACCGCAGTGGTGCAGGAGACGGTCGAGGATGGCGGTGGCCAGGACTTCGTCGCCGAAGAACTCGCCCCACTCGCTGAACGCCTTGTTCGAGGTGAGGATGATCGAGCCCCGCTCGTAACGCTTGGAGATCACCTGGAACACCAGATTGGCCTCGTCGCGGTCGAGAGGCTGGTAGCCCACCTCGTCCAGCACGAGAACAGCCGGCCGCAGATAGCTGCCGAGCTTGTTGGTCAGCCGCCCCGCTGCCTCGGCGGCCTTGAGGTTGCGGACCATGTCGTCGAGGCTGGTGAAGTAGATCGAGTAGCCGGCCCGGCAGGCCGCGACCGCCAGGGCGACGGCGATATGGGTCTTGCCCACGCCGGGCGGCCCGAGCAGGGCCGCGTTGGCCTTGGACTCGACGAACGAAAGGGTGGCGAGGTCCTTGACCTTGCGCGGGTCGAGCTCGGGCTGGAACGAGAAGTCGTAGTCCTCAAGTGTCTTGTGGTGCGGCAGTTTCGAGGTCCGCAGGCCAGTGCGGAAACGGCGGTCCTCACGGACGGCGAGCTCTTCGGACAACACCAGGTCGATGAAGTCGAGGTAGCCGAGCTTGGCCTCATCAGCCCGCTGCGCGTACTGGGCCAGGCTCTCGGCCAGGTGGGGCAGGCCCAGCTTGCCGGCCGTGCTGCGGATGCGGGTGGAGACCAGCTCGCTCAAGACGATTCCTCCGTGCTCGGGTGGGTGGTGAAAGGCCGGGTGCCGGTCAGCTCGTCATAGACCGACAGCGGTCGGCGGCCGACCTCGACCTGGGTGGCGGCGGACCGGTTCAGCAACGCCATCAGTGACCCCGGCCCGGGATCCTGACCTTCCTTCCGCCGGGGTGCGGGGAGTTCTCCGCCTGCCGTGACGCGGCGTCCGGCTCCCGTGGGAAGGCCGTTCCAGTGCGTCTCATCCACGACGCGGGCACCGCGGCCCACCGCCCGAGCAGCTTTGGTGCACTCTCATCCGTACGAGGTGGTGCACGTCCACTTGTACGCCGGCCGCAGTGCTCGCCGGACTGGCAGGAGCTGCGGGGCTTGCCTCGCCGGGGCTCCGTGTCCCTGCAGCACTGCTCGCTCTCCTGTCCGCCGG
>NZ_JBVHIL010000014.1:0-131074 GCF_055560575.1 Streptomyces sp. NPDC023157 | reverse complement strand
AAACTCACCCGTGCCTACCGGCCCCAGACCAACGGCAAGGTCGAACGCTTCAACCGCACCCTGCTCGACGAATGGGCCTACCAGCGGCCCTACACATCGAACCACGAGCGGACCGAAGCCCTGGCAGACTTCCTCCACACCTACAACCACCACCGCTGCCACACCGCACTCGACGGACACCCGCCCATCAGCCGCGTCAACAACCCTGCAGGTCAATACAACTAGAGCCTGTCCGATGGGTCCGCAGATTGACCTTGGTCGGCTCCTAAGCTGTGGCGCTATGGAGAACCAGCTCACCCATGAGGCCAGTGCCTTCATCAATTTCCGGAACTACAAGTTCCAGGATCCGAGGTCACACGGCTACAGGTGGGTTGACATCAAGCATCTGCGGATCCCGGCTGAGCTCGGCGAAGCCCAGGAACTGCTCGCGGCGCTCATCGGGCATGAACAGTTCCGGGACGACTACGCAGGTGGTGGAGTCCTGCCGGAGGGATCCAGGCACGGCCCGTATCGGCTGAGCCTGGTCACCCCCGACGTCTACGAAACCGTCAGCCGGGAGAAGAGCACGCACATCCTGTGGGGGTGGGTGAACAAGTTCGGGGACATGCCTGCCAGGCTGGAGGCGGATCTGCAGCAGGAGGTGTTCGACCGCTTGGCGGCGGCCGAGCACATCTACTACCTGAGCGGGCTCGGGGATGAGGCTATTCATGACTGGGGGCGTGTGCACGAGGACTTCCACGAGTTCGTGCTCATCGACCGCTCAGCTGGACGGATCACTCTCCTCGTCGCGGCCGACGACTGAGTCGGTGGGCATGGCTGCTGTGGAAGGGCATTCGAGGAATCAGGGGCGGAGCCACAGGCGAAGCGCGGCCAGAGTCACCGTGCCGTGGAATACGTAGGCTCTCTTGTCATACCGAGTCGCTACGGCCCTGGATCCTTTGAGCACGTTGATGCACCGCTCGACCTCATTTCTGCGGGCATACCGGGACCGGTCGAAAGCGGTGGGGCGACCGCCTCGGCTCCCGCGTCGTCGGCGGTTGGCTCGCTGGTCTCGACGCTCGGGGATCGTGTGCTGGATCTGCCGTCGTCGCCGGTACTGGCGGTTTCGACGCGAGCTGTATGCCTTGTCCCCGCAGACGTGGTCCGGTCTCGTACGTGGGCGGCCACCGGCTGGGCGCGGAACGCGGATGCGGTCCAAGACTGTGATCAACTGCGGAGCGTCGCCCCACTGTCCTGGGGTTATCAGAATTGACAGTGGACGTCGGCTTCCGTCACTGGCCAGGTGAATCTTCGTCGTCAGGCCACCCCGCGAGCGGCCGACCGCCTCGTCGGAGCGATGCTCTGCGGGGCGGCGGCGTCGCCCCGGCACGCGGGCCGGCCGGCGGCGAGCCCCGGCCGCATGTTGATGAGCTCGGCACACCGTGGAGTCCACGCTCACCACACTCCAGTCGATCCGGCCCGCGGCGTCAGCGGCGGCGAGGATGGCACGCAAGATCCTCTCCCACGTGCCATCGGCTGACCACCTGCGATGCCGGTCATAGACCGTCTGCCACTTCCCGAAGTGAGGCGGCAGGTCCCGCCACGGGAGGCCGGTCCGCAGCCGGAAGAGAATTCCATTGATCACGCGCCGGTGGCAGTGCCAACGCCCGCCTCGCCCGACGTTCGTCGGCAGGTGCGGTTCCAGCTGAGCCCACTCGGCATCAGAGAGATCGCCACGCCCCACATCAAGCGGAACGATTCACCCCTCAGCGAGTCACTCGACCCGTCGGACACGGCCTAGTGCTCTGACCACATTGGTACGCCGGGTTGGTGGTCGGGGCGGTTGGATGTTGCGTGACGTCCGATCCGAGTGCTGGGGGTGTGGTGGCTGAGCCTGCCCGTGTGCGCAGGTTGACCGACCAGGAGGGGCAGAAGCTGCAGCAGATCGTGCGCCGGGGCAGCACCAGTTCGGTCCGCTTCCGCCGCGCAATGATGCTGCTGGCGTCGGGCGGCGGGAACCGGGTCCCGGTGATCGCCCAGCTGGTGCAGGCCGATGAGAACACCGTCCGGGATGTGATCCACCGGTTCAACGAGATCGGTCTGGCCTGTCTGGACCCTCGGTGGGCGGGAGGCCGTCCCCGCCTGCTCAGTCCTGACGACGAGGACTTCGTCGTCCAGACGGCCACCACCCGCCCGACCAAGCTTGGCCAGCCCTTCACTCGCTGGTCCATCCGCAAACTGCTGGCCCACCTGCGGAAAGTTCACGGGCGGGTCATCCGCATCGGCCGCGAGGCGTTACGCCGTCTGCTCGCCCGCCGCGGCATCACCTTCCAGCGCACCAAGACGTGGAAGGAGTCCCCGGACCCCGACCGCGAGGCAAAGCTGGACCGGATCGAAGAGGTCCTGGACCGCTTCCCGGACCGGGTCTTCGCGTTCGACGAGTTCGGCCCGCTCGGCATCCGCCCCACCGGCGGTGCGGGCTGGGCCCCCGCCAGTCACCCCGAGCGGCACCCGGCGACCTACCACCGCACGCATGGCGTCAGGTACTTCCACGGCTGCTATTCGGTCGGTGACGACACGCTCTGGGGCGTCAACCGCCGGAAGAAGGGCGCCGCGAACACGCTGGCCGCGCTCAGATCGGTCCGGGCCGCCCGACCGGACGGCGCCCCCATCTACGTCATCCTGGACAACCTGTCCGCACACAAGGGCGAGACGATCCGCCGCTGGGCGAAGAAGAACCGTGTCGAGCTGTGCTTCACGCCGACATACGCGTCCTGGGCCAACCCAATCGAGGCGCACTTCGGGCCGCTCCGACAGTTCACCATCGCCAACTCCAACCATCGCAACCACACCGTGCAGACCCGGGCCCTGCACGCCTATCTGCGCTGGCGCAACGCGAATGCCCGTCACCCCGACGTGCTGGCAGCCCAGCGCCGCGAGCGCGCTCGCATCCGCAGCGAGAAGGGCATCCGTTGGGGCGGACGTCCCCTCGCCGATGCCGCTTGACCAGCCCGGCGACCTTGCCCGGCCGGGTCCTAGCAGTAGCCGTCCACCCTGGCGCCGGCTGGAGCGAGGTTGGGCCAGGAATGTCCCGCCCTGTCGGAGGCAGCGGACCGTAGGAGGTCAAGAACCGTGCACCCCGGGTAGCCCCGAAAACTCGCGTAGGTGCCCCGGTAGTAGCAGCTCCAGTAGCTCACGACCCGCCGTTGAGTGCACGCGAAGAAAGCAGGGTTGTCCACGATGAACTGCCCGTAAGCGAGGTGGCCGCAGGTGCCGGGCGTGGCGAGATCACGGAGCTCATCGCAGATGACGACCAGGATCTCCAAGACGTACTCGCCAACCAGCTGCACGACGAAGGGGACGACCCATGGGTCCGTGGAACCAACGACCTTCTCCAGGTGGCGCTGCCTGACCATGCCGTCGCAGTGCCTTGAGTACAGGCAGTGCAGAAGCTGTTGTTGGCGCGACGAAAGCGACGCCACCCTGTCAGTTGGCGGCTCGTCGTTGTAGAGGCGCCCGGGGATCAAAACCTGCTGGCCCTCGACAGCGACCGAGAACGGGGCATGCGGCTGGAGCCGAGAATCAGGCATCACCGCCAGGACTGCCTCGGCATCGCTTGCAAGCTCGGCTGGGAACGCCATGATCAACGGATTGCTGCGGTCGGAAAGCGGCTGCACGAGCCGAGCATAGGCGGATGCCTCGGCCAGGTAGCTGGCATTAATGGCCCCACACCCGCCCAACCCGGCGAAGGTATGCGGTCAGAGCACTAGCGAGGTAGAGGTGCCTTGGTCGTTGGCGTAGGCCTCACGGCGTTTCGCATCCCAGGCTGAGGCCCCTGAGCCCCAGGCCTCGGCGAGCGGCACCATGTGGTCGATGTCGATCTTGCCGGGGTCGGTGATCTCCTGGCCGTCGTAGTAGCTCACCCACCGGCCGCCGGTCAGCTTGCACCTGTCGACGACGGTCGGGGACTCGACAGCCTCATCGAGTAGCACCTCGGCGCGGGTGTTGCAGCCGTCGGCCGGGTCCAGGCCGGCGTTCCAGTGCCTGAACTTTTCCCGGGTGTATCCCTCTCGGGATTCGTCGGCCAGGGGGATCTGCTTGATCGCCGCCGCGAGGGTCAACACCTCGGCGGCCGTCGGCGCCTGGGGTGTGGCGCTGGCGGTCTGGGGGATTGCGAGAGGGGTCAGGGCGAGGGTGAGCGCGGCGAGGCCGCGGGCCATGTTCTTGATCACGAACAGGTTCTAGCGGTCCTCCCGCCCCTGGCCCAGTCCGGCGACCACTTCCGCGAGTACGGGGCCATCCAGATCGACGGAAAAGAGCCTGCCCTGGTATTCGCCAGCGACGGGGGCGGTCACCTGTTCGCACTGGCCGGCTCCGGGCGGATCTGGAGGTCGACCACCGCCTCGCGGCTCGATAAGTTCGACCTTGCTGCAGCCAGTCTTCAGGAGTTCTTCCAGGGGCTCTCTCGGCAGATCAGCGGCCAGCCCTGACGACTGGTCAAAGCGCGAGCCCTCTCAGATCCGGGTGAGGATGCGAATTCTCAGGAGCCGGAACGAGGCCCGACCTACATGGTTCCGCTATTGATCGTTTTAATCCGATTCGCGTTGCCCTCGACCTTGCCTGAGCTCCATTCGAGATTGAGGCCGGCGGCGACGGCGGCGAGGTCCCGGCGCAGGAAGCAGGCGAACGAGCGGACCGGGGCGGGAGCATCCGGCTCGGCCTGGGATTTCATGGAACTTCAGTCAGAGCCAACCTTGCAATCGTCCACAATCGGCACTGTCAGTCGGCGCGCTGATTTATCGTCGCCGCAGGTAAGGGCCAAGCACGAACAGGCCGCATCGAACACAGAGATGATCTTGCGGTGTGTGCCGACGTCCAAGCGCCTCGACGCGGAGAATGCACGCCGATCCCTTGTGACGAATTATTGCGCGAAGCGTATGACATGAATCACCAATTTCGGCCGGGCGACGTGGACAACTGTCCAGATTTTCACGACTTGCCCAGCGCACGTCGACGGGGACGCGGCGAATTTCCACTGCTCCGCGGAAACTTCCGCGCTTAAGCTCACGGCAGCGTCGCGCCAGTGTGAAGCAGCCGCGGGCGTGCGACCCCCACACCCTTCAGTGTCGTTGCTTTGTCCGAAGAGAAGGTCCGCTGTGAAAATTCGTCGCATTCTCGCGACCGCCGTGGCAGCCGCCGTGACCACGCCCGTCGTACTGCTCTCCACCGCACCCGCGTTCGCCGACACCAAGCCTTCCGGCCCTGCCTCCCGCCAGGAGCAGCAGGGCGAGTTGGAGAAGCTGCGTGAAGCCGTCGCCGTGGCCCAGGCGGCGTACGACGCCGCCGACGCGGCCTACCTGGCGACCATCGAGCCCCTCGCCGACCTGGAGTACGGCACCACCCCGGTGCGTACCGCCGCCGACAAGGCCAAGAAGGCCGCGGACAAGGCGGCCGCGAACAAGGCGACAGCCGATCAGGGTGTCATCGACGCGCAGAAGAAGTTCGACGAGGCCGTCGAGGGTGACAAGGCCGGTGCGCAGGCCGAGCTCGACGAGGCCAAGCTGAAGGCCAAGGATGCCGCGGACGCCAAGACGGCCGCCGATGCCGAGCAGGCGAAGGCCGACAAGGCGCTCTCCGACGCGCTCACCGCTGCGCGTGCCGCGAAGGCCAACGCCCTCAAGAAGGTGACCAGCGCCAAGGCCACTCTCGACGCCGCGCAGAAGGCGCTGGAGGAGGCTGAGGGGGCCGGCTGCACGCCGGAGCCGCTGTTCACCGCGCGCTTCACCGGTCCTGCGAAGGTCACGGCGGGCGGCACGGCCGACTACACGCTGCGGCTGACGAACGGCACCGCCAAGGCCATGGACGAGGTCTCCCCGTTCCTGATGGTCCGCGCGTTCGACCTGAAGAACAAGCCGCTCGACGCCCGCCTGAAGCTGCAGTACTCCCTGGGCGGCGCCTGGAAGACGTACAACCACCTCGACAGTGTGCCCAACATCGGCGCGCTCGGCGCCAAGGCACACAAGGACATCAAGCTGCGCCTGACTGTCGACAGCAAGGCGGCAGCCGGGAACGGCGCCTTCGCCTACGGAGCCGACTACTGGAACGACGACGAGTCGTGCGGGGGCACGCCTGAACTGGAGATCTTCGAGTTCGCCATCGCCGCCAAGAAGCCTGGCAAGCCTGGAAGCGGGTCCACCGGCGGCACCGGCTCCGCCGGCGACAGCGGATCCGGGTCCACCGATGGCAATGGCAACACGTCCCAGCAGGGTGGCCAGTCCAACACGGCTGCCAGCAACGGCAGCTCCGGTTCCTCGTCGTCCGGCGGAAACCTGGCCACCACGGGCGCCGGCTCCGCCACGATGCCGCTCGCCCTTGCAGGTGGATCAGCCGTCGTGCTCGGCGCCGGGGCCGTATTCATCATGCGCCGCCGTAAGGCCGGCACCGACGCGTAAGAGGCAGACAGGAGGCGTGAAGGGTCCCTGCCTTTCGGGAGAGACCCTTCAGGCCTTGCGAGTCGACCTTCTTGACCGTCGAGTGCCGGACGACGGTCACCTCCGGCGCCGAAAGCCCGGCTACGGCCCTGGCCATGGTGTCCAAGCTCGTCGAGGCCGCCCACGGACACTGACCCGCGATCACCGCGTACCCTGGGCCCGCGCCCGGCGTCCGGTTCGAGAAGGGCACGTTGGTCGAGCCCCAGGAGGAGGCCTCGTGAGCACCGCGAAGGACTACGGCAACTGCCGCCTCTTTGTCCGCGGCACCAGCCAGCAGTTCCTGGCCGACCTCATCGCGGTCACCCTCGGAGCCCAAGCCGACGACCATTACACCGTCCGGGCTGGCCGGATGGTCTTCGACACCTGCCCTAATCCGGACGCCGGACTCGCCGACGACTTCATCGGCTGGCCACTCACCATCGAGGCCGAAGCCGACGAAGGCGGACCCTCCCTCGTCGAGCCCGTTGCACGCCTGCTCACCGCGGCCTGGGACCGCGGCTACGACGCCGTGGCCGCCTGCGACTTCGAAGATGAGCTCCCCGACTCCGGCGGCCTCCCGCGCTACCGCTGAGCTCCCTCGATCCGCAAGTCTGCTTACGAGCGCGCATCGACAGCGAGACGATTCGATCCGTGTCCCGACGATTGGTCCCGTAAGGCCGGGTAACCGCCCGCGGCGGGTACGCAGCGACATGGTGTACTTCTCCCGCGCGAACCGCGCGCTGCTGCGACGGCTCTGCATCGCTTGCACCATCCCCGAGCCTGCCGACCAGATCCGTAGACGCAAACTCGCGGGCCGGACTCCACCGCCCGCGTAGTCTCTCGCCGGGATTGCCCGGGCTCAACGCTGTGACACCGATGCTCCGGCCCGGCTGTACCCGGAATCGACGGACGCTGCGAGCGCATACGTGCCGCCGGCCGCAAAGCCCCGTGCTTGGACGGCACCGTGCTGTGGTGGCCCGGTCGTTCGCGATGGACTCCGGACACCCCGGCCCCCGATGGTGATCCCCGCCAGGGTCCGATCACTGGAAGCGGTGGGCAGGTTCGAGTGCCTCCCGTAAAGTCGGCCTCAGCCCGCGCCGATATGGCGTGCGCGGGCGAGGCCCGGCGCCCAGACGCGCTCTGGGAGCAGTACCGCCGGGCCGCCCCTACTCTCTCCCCCCGGCCGCCCGCCGCCAGTCCCCGGCCCTGGGCAAACAAAGTGCCGCCCGAGCCCGCGCAACAGGCGCCCTTCCCGGTCAGCTCGCTCGCCTCGCCGGGTACGAACGCGCCGTCGGAGGGGTGACCCTGTACGCGCTGATCCGCGAGGTATGGGCCGCCTCGGGAGGCGGGCGCGGATCGTATGGTCCGTGATCGCGAGGTCGATCCCCAGGGTCAGGGTTCCCTCGGGGCCTGCCGGGTGGATGTCGATGAAGAACCGCCAGTCCCCGGGCGCCAGGTCCAGCTCGGTGCTCCAGTTCCCCTTCTCGTCCCGCACCGGGTACACGCGCTGGAAGCCTGCCGCGTCCCGCCAGACGGCGTTGAGTGCAGGTCCTTCTCGTGCTCGGCAGGCGGGAACCCCGTAGGTCCCGATCCGCGGGTAGCGCTCATTCCTTGCCCGGTATCGCAGAAGAACCTGTCGTGCCCCCACCACTACCGGAAAACCGCTGGCCAGAGCCCTACCAGCATCACCTACAGTGACACGTTCAAAGGGGAGGGAACCCGCACGTGAAGCACCACCGCACCACCGCCGTCGTCCTGCTGGCCGCCGCCGTGATCACGGCCGCCACCGGCTGCGGCACGAACACCACCGACGCCGGCACCAAGAACAGCGCCACCCCGGCCACGCCGGCAGACTCGTTCGCCAGCCTCACCGCCGCCCAGATCGAGCTGAAGACCCGCAAGGCCACCGCCAGCGTCACCTCGCTGCGGCTGAACGGCACCGTCTTCGCCGACGGGCAGAGCGCCGACATCAACATCGTTTTGGACGCCAAGGGCAACTGCACCGGCAAGATCGCCCCCGAGGGCATCGGCACCATCGACGTCGTCAAGAACGGCCACACCGTGTACGTCAAGGGCGACGAACGCTTCTGGCGCACCTCCTTGTCGATGGACAAGAAGAACGCCATCCCGCGCAAGCAGGCCGACGCCCTCGTCGCCAAGTTCCAGGACCGGTGGATCAAGGCCAACAAGGAAATGGCCAAGACCATGGGCACCAAGGTGTGCGACCTGGCCGAATTCACCAAGATCCTCGTGCCCGACGGCGGCCTCGACCCGAACTTCACGCGCGGCGCCGACACCACCGAGGACGGCCAGCCCATCGCGGTCATCTACGAGCGTGAGAACGCGAGCGACGCGGTCACCACCATCCACGTCGCCAAGAAGGGCAAGCCCTACGCCCTGCGCATCCAGACCACCGGCGGCACCGAACCCGCAGACCTGTACCTCCGCGACTTCAACCAGCCCGTCAACGCCACACCCCCGCCGGCAGACCAGGTCCTCGATCCAAACACGGTCACCGTGTAATCCGGCCCGGCCGCCGCAGCCGGCAGTCCGTGCGTCTCACGCGCCGCTTTCAACTCCGCTGCGGCGGCCGGGTCAGGAAGCCGGCCCGCGGCGGAGCCCGCGCACGTCCCGCACGAGTGTGTAGCACGCGCTGAGGAAGATCGCTACGCCAGCCACGAGCCAGAGGAGCGATGCGCCGGCACGGTACTTGTCGATGGCGACTGCGAGCAGCATCAGGCTGCCGAGGAAGCCGAAGGCCGAAGCCCCCGCGCTGAGTCGGTTGATCATGCGCAGATCATCACCCACCGCCTCGGCCCGTGTCCATGGAGGCGGGCCTGGGCCCGGCTGGCCGACCGGCCACAGTCCGTCGGCGAGGTGCGTACGCTGTCCGGCGTGGCCGAGACGGCCCAGGAGACCATCGGCGCGTTCCTCGACAACCTGGAGGAACGCGCCTTCTCGTTCAGCCGCCGGCGGATCCGAGCCAGTTTCGGCACGTCCCTGCGGGCAGAGAGCATGGCTGATCGGGACTGCACAGGCTGCGGCGTGTGTCAGCCGCACCTCAGCGCGATGCTCGCCCTTGTTCTTTGGCGGAAGGGATCCCCGTGCCTGCCGGGGCGGCCTTCGTTCAGGCGCCCGCCGCCAGCGCGGCGGCGGCCGCGCGGGCCACCTCCGGGTCAGCCCGGATCGCCGCGGCGACCTCCTCGGGGCTCGGGCCGGCGCCCTGGACAGGCACGGTCGTGTCGCGGGAGCAGGACGCGATCCGTCTCATCGAACAGCGCCACGCGCACGATGCTCCGGGGCCGGGCGGGAGCTGGTGCTGTGTGCCGGACGAGCGGGGCTGTGTCGGTCACGGGTCTTCTCCAGGCGGTGGCCGGTCAATTCCACCGGCAGCCTACGACCGCATCCCGTCAGCAGCCGGCCGGTCTCGCGCGCCGTCCGGGCAGTACCCGGCAAGGGATAGGGTGGACGCTTCCTTGCGCGAGATTCCGAAGGAACTTCCCCTGCCGACATGCCGGTTCCGCTGTCGAGATTGGACGAATGACCATGACGTTCCGGCCGAATCGAGTCACTGTCTTCGGCGCCGGCTACATCGGGCTGGTGACAGGTGCGTGTCTGGCGGAGCTGGGGCACGACGTCGTCGTACGCGACATCGACCCTGCGAAAGTCGAGGCCCTTCAGGCCGGTGAGGTGCCGATCTACGAGCCGGGCCTGGGCGACATGATCGCCCGGAACAAGGAGCGGCTGCGGTTCACGCTCGACCTCGGTGAGGCCCTGACGCAGGCGGAAGTGGCGTACGTGTGTGTCGACACCCCGCCGTCGGCGTCGGGTGACGCGGATCTGTCACGGGTGTGGTCGGTCGTCCGGTCCCTGGCCGGGGCGGAGTGCCTGCGGGTGGTGGTGATGAAGTCGACCGTCCCGATCGGCACCGGAGCACGGGCGCGTGCGCTGCTGGACGAGGTGGGCCTCGCAGGGGCCGGGTACGTGTCGAACCCGGAGTTCACCGCGGAGGGCCGGGCGGTGCGGGACTTCATGGGCCCGGACCGGATCGTGATCGGTACGGACGGCGACGAGACAGCGGCCGCTCTGGTCGCGGGGCTGCACACGGGGATCGACGCGCCGGTGGTGACGATGGACGTGCGGTCCGCGGAGACGGTGAAGCTCGCGTCGAACGCGCTGCTCGCCACGAGGATCAGCTACGCCAACGAGATGGCGAACCTGTGCGACCGGACGGGCGCGGACGTGACGAAGGTGCTGGCGGCGGTGGGGATGGACCATCGGCTCGGCCCGCACTTCTTGAACGCGGGGATCGGGTGGGGCGGGTCGTGCTTCCCGAAGGACGTCGAGGCGCTGCGGCAGATCGCGTCGAACTCGGGTTTCCACCCGATGCTGCTGTCGGCGGTGATCGACGTGAACAACATCCAGCGGCGCCGGCCTCTGCAGGGTCTGAAGGACGCCCTGGGTGACCTGGCTGGGCGGGAGGTCGTGCTGCTGGGGATGGCGTTCAAGCCGGGCACGGACGACATGCGCGAGGCGCCGTCGACGGTCCTGGCCTCCCGGCTTCTCGCTGAGGGCGCGCGGGTGCGGTGCTGGGATCCGCTGGCCCGCCCCGGGGACGTTGAGCCGTGGGCGTCCGCGGTCCGGTACGCGAGCGTGGAGGAGGCGCTGGAGGGCGCGGACGCGGCGGTGGTGGTCACCGAGTGGCCGCAGCTGGCGGAGGTCGACTGGGCCGCGGTGGCGGGGCGGATGCGGCGGCCGGTGGTCTTCGACGGGCGGAATCTGCTGGAGCCGGCCCGGATGCGGGAGTGGGGGTTCACCTACATGTCCGTCGGACGGCCGTAACCGGGCGAGCATGCCGCTGCCCCGGCCGGAGGAAGGTTCCCGGCCGGGGCAGCGGCGTGTTCAGGAGAGGCGGGCGACGGTGCGGGCGTGGTCGTCGAGGAGAGCGAGGACGTCGGCGGGCTCGGCGTCATTCGTGCGGAGGTGGGCGACGGCGGCCAGCGCGGTCATCGCGGTGTCCAGGAGTTCCCGCTCGACATCCGCGAGGGTGTGGGTCTGTCCTTTGCGCGGATTTTGGCCGGTGGCGCCGACGAGGGCGGCGATGACTTCGCCGGCTTCCTCGCCGACTGGAATCCCTCTGCCGCGTCGACCTCGGCCAGCACGACCGCGCCAGCGCGGGAGCCGCACAGGCCCTCATGCTTTTCGCCGACGGTCACCCGCGCAACCGCGCCCTCTACACCGCGGACATCGCCCTCCACGACACCCGCAAGGCTCACCCCGACCTCGACGCCGCCACCGCCGCCGTCACCGACGCCGCGCACCGCGCCCTCGCCCACCTCACCGACGTCCGCTCCGAACGACTCCAGCGCTCCCCGCAAACCGTCACCAGGACACTGCAGCCCCACGCCCGCTCTCGAACCGTCTCCGCCTACCTCGACAGCTACCACGCCGCCACCGCGGCCGCCTGACGGGAAGCTGCCGGTGCTTTCCATCCCTGTCTACCGCTCATACGGCCCGAGCGACGTCCCCCTTCTCCTCGACACGCTCGTAGACACCTGGGCCGAGGCCCACGCCGCCCACCCCGCCCCCGCCGATGCCGGCTTCACCCCCGACACCCTGCGCAACCAGATCACCAGCCACACCCACCACGACAGCTTCACCCTCATCACCGCCTACACAGACGGCACCCTCGTCGGCTACATCTACGGCTTCCGCTGCACCCCCGCCTACTGGTACGGCGAGACCCTCCTGGCCCACATCACCCCCACCGCCGCCCGCACCACCCAGTCCCTGGCCGGCATCTGCGAGCTCGCCGTACGCCCCGGCTGGCAGGGCCGCGGTATCGCCACCCGCCTCCACCAACAGCTCATCGACACCCTGCGCCCCGAATGGGCCTCCCTCCTCGCCCTGCCCGGCGCACCCTTCCAGCATCTCTACCGGCACCTGGGCTACCAGCACGCCGGCAGCTACCAAAGCAGCCCGACCGGGCCTGCCCTCGACCTGCTACTCCTGCACACGAGGCACCGGCCTGATCTGGCGCCCGGAAGGAAGCGGGCCATCGTTGGGGTCATCGCCGCGTGGGCGGGAGTAGCGATCGCCAGGAGACTCCTGGCCTACACCTGACTGCCCAGGTTGCGTCCCGCGTAGCCGGGAGCCATGAGACGAATCATTGACACTCAACTTAGCTTGTTCTCTATCTACCAGGATCTTCCAGGCTTGCCGATGGCCTTGAGGGTCTCGGGGCGTTTGACGGTTTTGCCGACGTCGTAGCGGGTGGCGGGCTGTCGGTTCTTCGAGCCGAGGGGGCGTCCGGGCCCAGCGCCACGAGGTTGGGGAACACGGGCCGGGCAGAGCAGGTAGGCGCGGATGTTCCTGAACCCGCGGCGGACCCGGGCCGGGGTGAGGCGTTCGGGCTTGGCGCTGGACCTGGCTCCTGGTCCGGCTTCTCCCAGGGCCGTCGGAGATCTGCGGCGAGTGGCCGGGCGAGGCGGAGCTGGGTGTGGGCAACGAGCACGAACGCCCGTGCCCGGCGCCGTGGTTCCACCCGGCCGAACCGCCCCGCGATGCGGCCCATCAGGACCTCGAACATGTCCCGCCAGCGGCCGGGATCTATGCTGTGACCTGCGGCCACCGACTGATCTTCTGTCTTCACACACCGATGATCACCGGTGGCCGCATTCATTCCCGGACCAGCCCCGACCAGCAAGACTGCGATCTGGGCCGGAGTGCCAGCTCTGGAGTTGAATCGGCCGATGGACATGTCCTCCCGAGAGATCCGCATACCCCTCAACGAGGTCGTCGCCGTCCTACAGGACCTGAACGAGTTCGTGGTTTCCCTCGACCGACTCGGATCCCGCATGGGATCCGGAACCGCCGACGAGTACACCGTCGGCAAATTCATCCTCGACTGGGATGTCGCGCGGCGACTGTCCCGCGCCCGGAACGTCATCGATGTTGCGCTGGATGAGCAACTCAGCGAGGAAGAGAACCTTGAGATCGACGACCTGTGCGAGCAGGGCCACTTCTACACGGACAGCGTCGGCTACCCCTCCGCCGACCAGTCCAGCTGATCCGGCAAGCGCGTCGGACCGGACCGATCGAGACGCATTCAGCTCAACCATGACCCGGCATCTCACCAACAAGTTAGGACCCTCCGCATCCTCGTTTCGCTGCTTGGGGTCGATGCGCGCGACGGCTGGATGACAGCCGCTTCGACCCCCTCAGTAGAGTCCCGACAATGACAGGGAAGCAGGGCCGTCGGCCAAAGATCGACCAGGATGGTGGCATCGAGGACGTGACACTCCTCATCCTGGAATGGCTGGGTGAGCAGGGCGTGAACGCCATGATCAGAGTGGACGCCGAGAGAGTGGCTGAAAGCGCGCCAGCGTGGACGTTCGCCGCCAGTGGGGGTCCCTTGGAGCATGGCATGCGTGCTGACGGGAGGACTGTGCAGCAATGCATGTCCACAGCACTGTTGCAGCTGCGCGAGGCCGGACTATCGGTTCCCTTTTGATCTTCGTCATCGCTCGTGTCTGGCTTCGCTCGTTATCAACGGGACCAAGCCGTTGTCGGCATCGCCGTGATCATCGAGGCCCGGCTGCCTCACTGAGGTGGCGACTGAGCCGGGCAGGTGCGAGACGCCTGATGGGGTCGGCCGTCAGCCAAGGGCAGGCCGCGCGGTAGACCGGCCGGCGTCCTGGCGGATGTTGGGCATGCCGAGATGGACGGTGGACGGTTGCGCCGCACGCTCGCGCATGGCCTCCAGCTTCTGTGTGGCGGCGGCCATGGTGGTCTCGATGGCGGCGACCTCGCCGAGCCAGCCGTGTTCCCCGGCTTCCTGGAGCCGGTCGACGAGGTTGACATCTGCGAGCACCTGGAGGCGCTGCACGGGGCCGGGGCGCCCGC
The DNA here is from genome assembly GCF_055560575.1 of Streptomyces sp. NPDC023157. NCBI lineage: Bacteria > Bacillati > Actinomycetota > Actinomycetes > Kitasatosporales > Streptomycetaceae > Streptomyces > Streptomyces sp. NPDC023157. Next base: position 116,720 of record NZ_JBVHIL010000014.1, on the reverse strand, counting down.
GGTCGTCATGGTGCCCATCGGCTTCGTCTCCGACCACATGGAGGTCCTCTACGACCTCGACACCGAGGCCACCGCCAAGGCCGCCGAGCTGGGCCTCCCGGTCCGGCGCTCGGCGACCGTCGGTGCCGACCCGCGGTTCGCGGCGGCCGTGCGCGAGCTCGTCCTGGAGCGCGCGACGGCCGAGCGCGGGCAGCGTGCCGAGCGTTGCGCCCTGGGCGCGCTCGGAGCCTCGCACGACCTCTGTCCGATCGGCTGCTGCCCCGCACGCGCGGAGCGCCCCGCGGCGGCCGGCGCCGACAGCCCGTACGCCTGAGGGACGCGCCGGAGCCCCGGGGACGCTCAGCGCGGGTGCTCCGGGGCGCCGGCCAGGGGCGCGAGCAGATGCCGTTCGACCGCCGCCGCCGGGTCGGCTCCGGGCGGGAGCCTCGGCGGCTCCCCGGTCACCGCCCGGGCGGCGAACCCGCCCTCCAGGTGGGGCAGGCGCGCGTCGACGATCCGGACGCCCCGGGCCCGCTGTTCCCTGCCGACGACGGCCAGCCAGGTGGCGAGGGCCGTCTTGGCCGCGGCGTAGTCGGCCATGCCCCGCGGGGGCGCGTCGACGACCGCGCCGGTGACGACGCCGATCGCGCCTCCGGCCTCCAGGACTGTCAGGGCGCCCCGGACCACCGCCATGGGCGCCAGGGCGTTCACGGTCATGAGGTGCTCGGCGGCGGGCTCGTCGACGCTCTCGGCCGGCCCGAAGCCCGCCACTCCGACGGCCACGACGACGCGGTCGAGGCGGCCGAGGGAACGGGCCGCCCAGAGTGCGAGGGCCGCGCAGCCGTCGAGGTCGTAGGCGTCGAAGAGACGCCGGGGGCAGTCGCCGGGCAGCCGCGACGGGTCGGCGAGCCGCTCGGCGTTCCTGCCGGCCAGGGCCACCGACGCGCCCTGCCGGTGCAGGGCCCGCGCGGCGAGCCCGCCGACCATCCCCGTCGCCCCCACGACCAGGACCGCGGTCACCTCGGGGGCCCTTCGGAGATCGCCGGACCGGCCGTTCCGGGGAGCGTCGGCACCGTGGTGCGCGCGGCCCCGGGCGGGAGGGACGCGGCGGCGAGGCGGCGGCGGCGCGCCAGCGACTCCGCGGCGGCCTCGCGCGGGTGGCGCCTGCGCCAGTAGGGGTTGTCGTGCGACAGCTTGCTGGACACCCGCCCGTACATGCCGAACGTGAGGATCAGCAGCCCCATGAGGAAACTGAACATCACGTTGGTCATGCCGAAGTCGAGGAAGTTGGCGGGCCGGTCGAGCACGAACAGGTGGTAGAAGCCGCTGAGCAGGAACCCGCCGCCCACAAGCAGGTTGACGGTGGAGGCGATGTTCCCGCCCGCGACCGCGCCGGCCAGGAGGAGCAGCCCCGTGAGCACCGAGATCCAGCTCAGCGCGGTGTTGGTGGTCATCCCGGCGATCCGCGCGCCGGAGGTGTCGAAGGGGCTCAGCGCGTCGGCGAAGCCGAGGCAGCCGAACACGAGGAGGACGCAGCCGCAGAGGGCGGCACCCCAGCGGTACACGGTGGTGAGGTGGTGGTCCACCGGAAGTTCGTCTTTGAGTCGCACAGCTGGTTTCCCTGCCTGTCCGTGGTTCCGTCCGTCGCCCGGGCCACCGCCGTACGGATCGGGCTCCACGCGAACGGACATGTGCCGAAGCACCTTTCGTGATGCTTCATGCCTTCTTCTCACCCCGAGAGCGCACGGATGCGCCTCCCGGGCCGGCAGCGAGCCGTTCACCCGTCCGCCCCCGCGGGGCGGCCCGGTCGCATCCGCGGAGCGGTGCGCGGCGGAAGAACGGGCAGCGGAGCCATGACGAGAGCCGAGGAGAGCCCATGGACGGCGCGGAGGAAGCGGCGGACGGCGTCCGGCAACCCGCCCGGCCCGGTGACCGGCCGACGGAGAGCGTGTGGGACTACCCGCGCCCGCCCCGGCTGGTCGGCGACGACCGCCGCGTGACGGTGGTGGTGGACGGCCGGGTCGTCGCTGACACGCGCGCCGGCCTGCGGGTCCTGGAGACCAGCCACCCACCGACGTACTACCTGCCCCGCCGCGACGTGCGCGCGGAGTTCCTGCGCCCCCGGCCCGGCCGCACCCACTGCGAGTGGAAGGGCGCCGCGTCCTACTGGGACGTCGTCGTCGGCGGGCTCGTCGTCCCCCGCGCCGCGTGGAGCTACGAGGAACCCCTCGGCCCGTACGAGGCGCTCCGCGGCCACCTCGCCTTCTATCCGTCCGCGGTGGGGTGCGCGGTCGACGGGGAGCCGGTAACCGCTCAGGACGGCGACTTCTACGGCGGGTGGATCACGCGCGAGATCGAGGGCCCTTTCAAGGGCGGTCCCGGCACGTGGGGCTGGTGAGCCAGTCCCCCGCCCACCGGGGCGGCCGCGGCCGGATCCTCGGGTGCATCCGGTCCGGGGGCCCGGCCGGAAACCCAGGACGACCGGTGCCGGCGCGCGGCCCGGTGGCAGGCGGAGGAGGCCGTACGGTGATCAGTGTGGAGCGGGTGCTCGTGGTGCGACGGCCCGTGGCGGAGGTCATCGCCTACCTGGAGGACTTCACCCGTGCCGAGGAGTGGGACCCCGGCACCGTGCGCTGCGTGCGGCTCGACGACGGGCCCGTGCGGCGGGGCGCCCGGTGGCTCAACACGTCCCGGTTCCGTGGCCGCACGACCGAGCTGCGGTACGAACTCTTCGTCCGGGAACCCTTCCGCCTGGTGTTCCGCGGCGAGAACAGGACCGTGACGGCGCTGGACGACCTGCGGTTCGCCGAGGAGGGGACGGCGACGCGGCTGACGTACCGTGCGTCGCTCACCTTCAAGGGCCTCGCACGGCTGGCCGCGCCGTTCCTGCGCGGCGAGTTCGAGCGGCTGGCCGACGGCGTGGCCGAGCGCCTTCCCCCGGCGGCCGGGGCCTGGCGTCCCTGACCGTCCGCCCCCGCTCCGCACGCGCCTGTCCGCCCCGCTCCCGCACCCCACGGTGGTGACCATGCACGACACCGATCCCGGCATCACCACGGGTGCCCTGGCCCGGCGTCTCGGCGTCTCCCCGACCACCGTGCGGTCCTGGGACCGGCGGTACGGCATCGGCCCGGCCGACCACGGGTGCGGACGCCACCGGCGGTGGAGCCCCGCAGACGTGGCGATGCTGGAGGAGATGTGCCGTCTCACGGCCTCCGGCGTCCCGCCGGCCGAGGCGGCGCGGGCCGCCCGCCGGGAACGCTCCTCGCCGGGCTCGCGAGACGCCTCCGCCGTGCGTGCCGCCGCTCCGGACCGTGCCGCCGTCACCAGTCCGGCGGCACCCGAGGGGGAACCCGGACCGGAACGCCCGCGGGAACCGGCGGCGCCCGCCCGGCGGTCGGCGGCCGGCAGCGGACTGCCGCTGGGCGACGTCCGGCAGGAGAGCCGGGGGCTGGCCCGCGCCGCCATGCGGCTCGACGCGCCCGCCATGGAGGAGCTGCTCCGGGCGGCGATGACGGAGTACGGCCTGGTCACCTCCTGGGAGGAGATCATGGCGCCGACCCTGCGCGCGGTGGGCCGGAAGTGGGAGTCGTCGGACGACCGCTACGTCGAGGTGGAGCACCTGCTCTCCTGGCACATCTCCACGACGCTGCGGCGGGCCGCCGCCTCCGGACCCGCGGTCACCTCCCAGGCGCCGCCGGTCCTGCTGACGTGCGTCCCTTCGGAACAGCACACGCTGCCGCTGGAGGCGCTCGCCGCGGGCCTGGCCGAACGCGGGCTGCCGACCAGGATGTTCGGCGCGGCCGTGCCCGCCGAGGCCCTCGACGCGGCGGTCCGGCACTCGGGGCCCGCCGCCGTCGTCCTCTGGTCCCAGTCCCGGGCCACCGCCGACCCCGCCCTGGCCCAGCGGGTCGCGCGGGCCACGTTCGGGGTGCGGGGAGCGCGCACCTCGCCCCAGGTCCTCCTCGCGGGCCCCGGCTGGCCCGGCCGGACGCCCGTGCCCGGCATGGTGCGTCCCGCCGGCCTGCGCGAGGCCCTCGCCCTGATCTCCCGGCTGTACGGGGAGGGCGAGGGCGTCGAGGAGCCGACCGGGCGGCAGGAGGGGGCCTCCGGGGCCTTCGGGGCCGGCGGCTGAGGTCGGCCCCGGGCTGCTGACGCCGGCCCCGGGCTGTTCAGGGACGGGGCAGGCCGGGCGTCCCCGGCCAGCGCGGGCGGGGCGGCAGGGGGACGAAGCCGCTCGTCCGGGCCCGGTACTCCGCGTAGCCCGGACGGTCCCGCATGTGGGCCTCCAGGAGCCGTTTGCCGCTGCCCCAGATGAGGAGGCCGCTCATGACGAGCGGGGAGACCAGGGTGAGCAGGGCGGTCTGCCAGGTGGCGCAGGCCGTCAGGTAGAGGCCCCACCACACCACGAAGTCACCGAAGTAGTTCGGGTGGCGGGTCCAGCTCCACAGGCCCCGGTCCATGACGCGCCCCCGGTTGGCCGGGTCCGACTTGAAGCGGGCGAGCTGGTGGTCCCCCACCGCCTCGCAGGCGAGTCCGGCCGCCCAGACGGCGAGCCCGAGATACAGGGTCGCGCCCGGTGGTCCGGGCAGCAGGACCGCGAACTGGACGGGCAGCGAGACCAGCCAGACGAGGGCGCCCTGGAGCAGGTACACCTTCCCCAGGGCGTAGAGGGCGGGGTTGCCGCGGGCGCGGGCGAGCATGCGCGCGTACCGGGGGTCCTCCCCGTGGCCGCGCCCCCGGCGGGCGATGTGGACGGCGAGCCGCAGTCCCCAGACGACGGTCGCGAGCGCGACGATGCTCCGCCGGACGCCGTCGCCGTGGCCGTGGCCGTCCGCCAGGAACCAGGACACCGACGCGACGGCCGCGAAGGCGATGCCCCAGGCGACGTCGACGATCCGGTGCAGCCGCCGGGCGGTGCCGACGGCGAAGGCCACCAGCATGACGGCGAGGGCGGCGGCGGCCGAGGCGGCCAGGACGGAGCCGAGCGCCGTGGTGTCGACGGAGCTCACGGCGTCTCCCCGTACCGGTCGGCCGGGGAGGAGGACGCCGTGCCCGTGTCGTCGGCGACGAGCCGGAGCTGGCGGACGTCGAGGTAGTGGGCGCGGAACCCGGCCTCGGACCAGGCGAGGTAGAACTCCCACATGCGGCGGAAGACGCGGTCGAAGCCGAGGGCCTCGACGGCCGCCTCCTCGTGCTGGAATCGGGCGCGCCACTCGTGGAGGGTCTCCGCGTAGTGACCGCCGAAGCCGGTGTCGTGGGTGATGCTCAGTCCGGCGGCGGCGGACTCACGGGCGATGGCCTCCGGTGAGGGGATGAGGCCGCCGGGGAAGACGTACTTGCTGATCCAGGTGTGGGTGCGGGCGGTCGCGAGCATCCGTTCGTGCGGCATCGTGATGGCCTGGAGCGCGACCCGGCCGCCGGGGGCGAGGAGGCGCCGGAGGGCGGCGAAGTAGTCAGGCCAGAACTCGGCGCCGACGGCCTCGATCATCTCGACGCTCACGACGGCGTCGTACCGGCCGCGTACGGCCCGGTAGTCCAGGAGTTCGATGGTGACGCGGTCGGCGACGCCGGCCCGGGCGATGCGCTCCCGCGCGAGGGCGAGCTGCTCCTCGGAGAGGGTGACGGTGCGGACGCGGGCGCCGCGGGCCGCGGCGCGGATCGCGAGTTCGCCCCAGCCGGTGCCGATCTCCAGGAGCTCGGTGCCCGGGCCGGTCTCCGCCAGGTCGAGGAGCCGGTCGATCTTGCGGTGCTGGGCGGTGGTGAAGGCCGCGTCGGAGAGTACCCCTGAGGTGCCGGGGGCGCCGGGGAGGGGATCGAAGACGGCGGACGAGTAGCTGAGTCCGGGGTCGAGGAAGAGGGCGAAGAGCTCGTTGGAGAGGTCGTAGTGACGGCGGATGTTCTCGCGGGACCCGTCGGGGGTGTTGAGGTCGGCGCGCGGCCTGCGCCGCACCCAGGCTCCCCTGAACCGGTGCAGCGGTGCGGGGACGAGGTCGTCGACGTGGCGGGCGAGGACGGTGAGGACGCCCACGAGGTCGTCGGCGTCCCATTCGCCGGCCATGTACGACTCCCCGAAGCCGATCAGCCCGTCGGAGGCGATCCGCCGGTGGAAGGCCTCGGGGTCGTGCAGCGTGAGCGTCGGTACGGCGCCGGCGTCGCCGTACCGCGGCGCCGGGATGGTGGTCCCGCCGGTCGTCACCGTCCGCAGGGGCAGCCGGGTGAACGCGCGTCCGATGATGCGGCGCGCCACGGCGGTGCGCACGGCGGAGGCATGCGGGGCGCGGGCGACGTCCGGCCAGCGGTCGGGGTCGACCTCGACGCGGCCCCCGTGGACGTCGTGGGTGGCGGGCGGTGGAGTCGAGAGGGTCACGGGGTGCCTTCCTGCGGGGTGGGGGTGGTGCGGGGCCGGACGCGGAGCCCCTTGAGGTAGAGGCGGACGCCGTGGCGGCGGATGCCGAGGGAGACGGCCGCGGTCGACCACGGGTGGCGGAGCGTGGCCGCCAGGAGGCCACCGGGGCCGGCGGGCCGCCGGGCGCCGCGGACGGTGGCGGTCAGGGGGCGGCTGCCGTCGGTGTCGCGGAGCTGGACGGTCAGGTCGAGGCGGTCGCCGGGGAGCGGCAGCCGCATCCGGTAGGTGCCCGCGACGTCCAGGAACGGCGAGACGTAGAAGCCCTTGGCCGTCTCGGCGCGGCCTCGCGCGTCGGTGCGCAGCAGGTAGGTGTGCCGCCCGCCGTACGTGTTGTGCACCTCGGCCACGACGCAGACGGGCCGGCCGGCCCGGTCGTGGCACCAGTAGAGGCTGAGCGGGTTGAAGACGTGTCCGAGCACTCGCGCGTGGGCGAGCATCAGCACTTGGCCGTCCGCGTCGTGGACGCCGTGCGCGGCCAGCCGGGCGTCGAGCCCGGCCCGGAGGGAGGGGGCGTCCCCGTCGAAGTGGTCGGCCGGGTCGAAGCGGGCGAGCGGGCGGAGCGGCCGCGGCAGGAGCGGCGGGTCGTCCAGGTCGACCAGCCACATGTAGGTGCGATGCCGGATCCCGTACCGGAACGGGGTGACGCGGGTGTGCGTGATCTCCGTCTCGTACAGGGCCGGTACGAGGGGCGGTATCGGGGCGGTCGTCTTCATGTCCGGGCTCCCAGGTGACGGGCGGCCTCGACGCCCGAGCGGCAGCCGTCCTCGTGGAAGCCCCAGCCGTGGTACGCGCCGGCGTAGGCGGTGACGGGCGTGCGCAGGGTCGGCAGGAGCCGCTGGGCGGCCACCGATTCCGGGGTGTAGACGGGGTGTTCGTACGTCATGCGGGCCAGCACCGTCGAGGCGTCGACGCGGTCTCCGGGGTTGAGGGTGACGACGTGCGGCTCGCGGGTGCGGAGCCGCTGGAGCCGGTTCATGTCGTAGCTGACCTGCACGGAGCCCGGGCGGGCGGTGCAGGACGGCAGGAGGTAGTTCCAGGAGGCGCGGGCGTGGGGCGAGCGCGGCAGCAGGCTCGTGTCGCGGTGCAGGACGGTCGGATTGCGGGAGTACGTGAACGCGCCGAGGACCCGCCGTTCCTGCTCGGTGGGGTCGGCGAGCAGCCGCAGGGCCTGGTCGGGGTGGACCGCGAGCACGACGGCAGCGTGCTCGGCCGACGCGCCGTCCGCGGTGACGACCGTGGCCCGGCCGTCCCCCCGGATCACGGCGCGCACCGCGGTGTCGACCCGCACGGAGGGGATCGACTTGGCGAGGCGTTCGACGTACGCGGCGGATCCGCCGGTGACGGTCTTCCACTGGGGGGATCCGGTCACGGAGAGGAGCCCGTGGTGGTCGAGGAAGCGGAAGAGGTACACGGCCGGGTAGCGCAGCGCCGTGTCGGGGGCGCAGGACCAGACGGAGGAGACGAGGGGGATCGCGAAGTGGCTGACGAAGTGGGCGGAGAAGCGGTGGGCGCGGAGGAAACCGCCGAGCGTGAGGGTCATGTCGTCGGCGGCGAGCAGACCGCGGGCGGCACGGTGGAACCGGGGCACGTGGGCGAGCGTCAGCAGGTGCTCGCGCCGCCGGACGTTGCCCCCGCCGAGCATGCCGCGGAGACCGCGCGCGCCCGCGTACTCCAGGCCGCAGCCGTCGCAGCGCACGGACATGCTCATCTCGGCGTCCTGCGTGGCGACGTCCAACTCGCGGAAGAGGCGCAGGAGGTGGGGGTAGGTGCGTTCGTTGTGGACGATGAAGCCGGTGTCCACGTGGAGCGTCCTGCCCTCGGCGGCGGGCAGTTCGTGGGTGTGCGCGTGGCCGCCGAGCCGGTCGTCCGACTCGTACAGCACCACGTCGTGTGTCCGGGAGAGGTAATGGGCGGCGGTGAGGCCCGCCACCCCCGCCCCCACCACGGCGACGCTGCGTCCGTTCATCGTGTCCCATCCCCTTGTGTGCGGCGCTCCCGTGCGGAGGCGACGCCGTGTCGTGTGCTGTGCCCGCTCGCAGGGCGGTCGGGCCGTGAAGTGGTTCGGAGCCGTCGGCCGCCTGGATGGGTCGGATCCTGAGCGGATCCGGGGCCGGTTCCCGGACCGCGGCGGCGGCGCGTCGGTGCCCGGTTCGGCCGGGAGCTCGACCGGGCGCTCCGGCGGCTCGGCCGTCACGGGTCGGATGTGACCGGTCGGGCGTGAGCGGTCGGTCAGCGGCGCCCGCCGGCGCCGGCCAGTTCGAGGTTGCGCCTCATGCGCTGGAGACCGCGGCGGGCGTGGCTCTTGACCGTGCCGAGCGGCATGCCGGTCCGGTCGGCGATCTGGGTCTGGGTCAGGTCGGTGAAGAAGGCGAGCTCCAGGACGTCCCGCTGCACGTGCGGCAGCCGGGACAGCTCCTCGGTGACGACCAGCCGGTCCAGGACCCGCTCGGGCTCGTCGTGCACCGGGCTTTCCCGCTCCAGGGACGCGCCGAGGCTCGCCGCGAGTTCGATCCGCCGTGTGCGGGCGGTCAGGGCGTCGGCGATCTTGCGTCGGGCGATGCCGGTGATCCAGGCGGGCAGACTGCCCCGTTCGGGACGGAAGTTGGCCCGGCCGCGCCAGGCGGCGACGAACACCTGCTGGGTGACGTCCTCCGCCTCCCGGGGGTCCCCGAGGGCGCGGGCCGCGAGGGTCTGCACCAGGCGGCCCCAGCGCTGGTAGGCGACGGCCAGGCACTGGTCGTCGCCGTCGACCAGGCCCCGGGCGATCCGGTCGTCGGTGGCGGTGTCGTCGGCGCCGACCGGGGTGGTGGCGTCGCTGGTGGTGTCCGTGTGGACGACTGTCGTGGGAGAGGCGGGGGCGGGGGCTCCGGTCGGCCGTGGTGCGGTCATGGCACTTCCTCCTCCAGGTGGTGGCGTGGGCGTCCCCCCGGGTATGCCGCGTGCGCTTCGCGAGCGGCCGGTCCGGGACCTCGATGACCCCGTGGGCATCACGTTCCGCCCGGCGGCTCCCGCCCACAACTCGCATCGTTTACGCATCGGAATTTCTCGCAAATCGATGCACGCGAGGAACGTCGCAGCTCAGGTGATGTCACCGCGACGAGATCGTGACCTTCGGGGCCCATCCGGCGGGGCACCCGCGCCGAAGTACCCCCGGGAGCTTCCCGCACGCTCTCCGCGGGCTGCCGAACGGGCGGCCGCAGGCCCGCCGAACCGCGAAGGACCAGCATGCGATGGCTCCCCACTCCGAGGACGACCCCTCCGGGCGGCTCCGTCCCATCCCGACTTCCGGGGCCGGCAAGGTGACCCGGCCCGCTCCCCTCCGGTGCCGCCGGCACCGACGCGCGGGGCGGTCCGGTCGACGTGATGCGGGAGGTCGCCAGGGGCGACAGGGAGGCGTTCTCCACGCTCTACGACACCCTCGCCCCGCTGGTCTTCGGCACCGTACTGCGCGTGGTGCGCGACCGGGCCCAGTCCGAGGAGGTCACCCAGGAGGTCATGATCGAGCTGTGGCGCCAGGCCGCCCGGTGCGAGCCGACGGCCGGAAGCGTGACGACCTGGGCGGCGACGATCGCCCACCGGCGGGCCGTCGACCGCGTGCGCTCGGCCCGGGCCGCGTACGACCGGGAGCAGGCCCAGGCGGCACGAGAGCACACCACCGCCTTCGACGAGGTCGCCGAGCAGGTGGAGACCCGGCTGGAGCGCGAGCGGGTACGCCGTTGTCTGCGCGGTCTGACCGAACTCCAGCGCGAGGCCGTGATCCTCGCCTACTACCAGGGCCTGACCTATCGCGAGGTCACCCAGAGCCTGCGGACCCCGCTTCCGACCATCACGACACGCATGCGCGACGGACTGATCCGCCTCCGCGACTGCATGGGCGTGACCTCGTGACCCGGCAGCACCACTCCGACCTCCACGCGCTCACGGCCGCGTACGCTCTGCACGCCCTCGACCCCGTGGAACGGGACGAGTTCGCCGCCCACCTCACGCACTGCGAGGACTGCCGCAGGGAGGTGAGCGGATTCGAGGCGACCGCCGCGCGGCTCGCGGCCTCCGTCGGCCGGACGCCGCCGGAGGCCCTCAAGCGGCGGCGGACGCTCGCCGCCGTCGAGGGCGCACGCCAGCTGCCGCCCCGCGTGCGGGCCGTCGGCCCGACGGCGGGCCTGACCCGGTCGGTCAGGCGCAGGGCGGTCCCGCTCGCGCTCGCCGCGAGCCTGGCCGCCGCCGCGTCCTTCGCCGGCCTCGCCGCCTGGCGGCACCAGCAGAACGAGGACGCCCGGCAGCAGGCCCGGCAGGCCCAGGAACGACTGGAGGCCGTGAGCGGGGTGCTGGCCGCGCCCGACGCGCGGACCGTGCACGGGCGGGCCACCAACGGCGCGGTGACCACGGTCGTCTCGTCGGGCCGGCAGAACCGGGCAGTTTTCACGGCCACCGGGCTTCCGGTCCCGGCGGAGGGCCACACGTACCAGCTGTGGCTCGACCACGAGGGAACGATGCGGCCCGCCGGGTTCATCCACGCCGACGGCACGGTCCTCCTCGACGGCTCCCGCACGACGCGACGGGAGTGGGGCTCACCCTCGAACCGGCAGGGGGGTCGGCGCGGCCCACGACCCGGCCCCTGCTCCTGCTGGCCCTTCCGGCCTGACCTCTCCCCCGTTGGGTCGGACCCCCGGGCCCTGAGGACGCACGAACCGACGCTCCGCCCCGGCCTGCAAGGGCCGAGCCGGAGCGTCGGCCGACCGACCTCTTCCGGCAGGATCCACGCGGCACGCTGACGCCGGGCACCCTCACCACGAGGACCTGTCGCAGCCGCGGGAACCGGGCCGGTCGCTCCGGTCCTGGTCACCCGCCGCGGCCGGGACGGCTCGCCGCCCGGGCGGCGGAGCGGTCGATCAGCTTCTCCTCGATGTGGCCGCCCGTGCCGAGCAGACCGGTCTGCTCGAACGAGTTCTCCCTCAGGAGCCGGGGAAGCTCGCGGCGGGAGAGCAGGTCCACCGCTATGGGGAAGAAGGCCCGCCCGGCCTGGGCGAGCCGGAGCCAGGGAGGGGCGTAGACGGAGGCGCGGCGCCGTTCGATCCCCCGCACCAGCCAGGACGCGACCTGGTCCACCGGATACACGCGGCGGGCGGGGGCGGGCATGTGCCCGCGGAGTTCGCGCAGGACCGTGTGACGGTCGACGTCGCGGACCATGTCCGTATCGGTCCAGTGCAGGTAGGCCACGCCCACGCCGACGCCCAGGTGTGCCACCTCGGCCCGCAGGGAGCGGGCGAATGCCTCGGCGCCCGCCTTGGACGCGCAGTACGCGCTCATCATCGGGGCCGCGCCGAAGGCGGCGGTGGAGGCGACCTGGAGGAAGTACCCCCGGGTGGCCCGCAGCCCCGGCAGGAAGGCGCGCGCGGTGATCGCGCTGCCGACCAGGTTGACCTCCACGACCCGGCGCCAGGTGTCGGGGTCGGAGCTCTCGAAGGGACCGCCCTCCGCGACGCCCGCGTTGGCGATGACGACCGACGGCGGGCCGAGAATCCGCGTCACCTCCTCGGCGGCCCGCTCCATGCCCGAGTCGTCGGTGACGTCGACCTCCACGATGTGGCTCTCGGTGCCGAGCGTCTCGGCCACGGCGGCGAGCCTGGAGTACTCCCGCCCCAGGAGGGCCACGCGCATGCCGCGCGCGGCCAGCAGTCGCGCCAGGCCGGCGCCGAGCCCTCGGGCGGCGCCGGTGATGACCACGACACGGCCTCGGGGTTCCGGGGAACGATGCATGAGGGCCTCCGATGAGGAGAGGGGGGCGGTGACGGGACCGACGTCTCGCCACGTGCCCTGAGTACTTCGCGGGACACCTGCACGGCGGATGCGGGGGCGCTGGCCTCGCGGCCGTCCCACCCGATCGGACCGCATCCGGCCGAGGCGCCGGGATCGAACCCCCGGTTGAGCGCGGGGCCCGGGCGACCGCCCCGCCCCGCGCCCGACGAGGGAAAGGCACGGACGAGGGATGAAGGAGAGGGACGGACGAGGGATGAGGACGGACCACGGATGACCGACACGCACTGGCTCTTCGGCGACCAGCTCGGCCCCTCCTTCCTGGAACCCGGCGACCGCGGCCCGGCCCGCGACGCGCCCGTGGTGCTGATCGAGGCCCGGTCCGTCTTCCGGCGCCGCCGCTTCCACCGGGCCAAGGCCCACCTGGTCCTCTCGGCCATGCGGCACCGCGCCGCCGAACTCGGTGACCGGGTGACGTACGTACGGGCGGACACCTACACAGAGGGACTGCGGAAGGCCGTGGGCGACGGCCGGGTGACAGTGCACCACCCGACCTCGCGGGCCGCGCTGCGTCTCGTCCGCTCACTCGGCAACGTCACCGTGCTGCCGCCGCGCGGCTTCCTGGTGAGCCCCGAGCAGTTCGCCGCGTGGGCGGACGGGCAGCGCACGCTCCGCATGGAGAACTTCTACCGGCACGTCCGGCGGGACCACGACTTCCTGATGGAGGGCGGCGAACCGGCCGGCGGCACATGGAACCTCGACCACGAGAACCGCCGCCCACCACCACGCGGAGCCGACACGCTGGGCGCCCCCGCGCCGTACCGCCCCCGTGAGGACGCCATCGACGAGGAGGTCCGGCACGACCTCGACCGCTGGGAACGCGACGGAGACGTCTCCTTCGTGGGCCGGGACGGCCCACGGATGTTCCCCGCCGACCGGCGGCAGGCGCTCGCCGCCCTGCGGCGCTTCCTGGACCACCGGCTCGCCGGTTTCGGCGCGTACGAGGACGCCGTGCTCGCCGCCGACGGCACCATGAGCCACAGCCTTCTGTCGACCTCCCTCAACCTGGGCCTGCTCGACCCGGCCGAGTGCGTCGAGGGGGCGCAGGCCGTCTGGCGGGCGGGCGGCGCCCCGCTGAACTCGGTGGAGGGGTTCGTCCGGCAGGTCGCCGGATGGCGCGAGTACGTGTGGCACCTCTACTGGTACTTCGGCGAGGAGTACCGCACGAGCAACGCCCTCGGGCACACCGGCGCGCTCCCCCGCTGGTGGCAGGAGCTGGACGCGGACGCGGTGTCGGCCCGGTGCGTGGCCACGGCCCTGCGCCAGGTCCGGGACACGGGCTGGACCCACCACATCCCGCGACTCATGGTCCTGGGCAGCTACGCGCTCCAGCGCGGCTGGGACCCGGCCGCCGTCACCGACTGGTTCCACCGCAGCTTCGTCGACGGCTACGACTGGGTCATGCTGCCCAACGTCGTCGGCATGTCGCAGTACGCGGACGGGGGCCGGATGACGACCAAGCCGTACACCTCAGGGGGCGCCTACATCGACCGCATGAGCGACCTCTGCGGGCCCTGCCCCTACCGCCCGGACCGTCGGGTCGGCGAGGAGGCGTGCCCGTTCACGGCCGGGTACTGGGCCTTCCTCCACCGGCACCGCGACCGGCTCGGCCGCAACCACCGCATGGCGCAGCCGGTACGGGGCCTCGACCGGCTGCGGGATCTTCCCGCCCTTCTGGAGCAGGAGCGGGGGCGGGGGGCGGGGCCGCCCTGACGGGGCGGCCCGCCCGGAACGGTCACGTCCCCGGGGCCCTTGGAGCTCCCACGCCTCGTGCTCAGGACTACTTCGGCATGAGGACGGTGTCGATGACGTAGACGTTGGCGTTGGAGGTCTTCACGTTGCCGCGGACCACCTTCGCGGTGTCGTTGACGGTGTAGTCCTCGCCGGAGCCCTTCGTGGTGATCATGCCCTTCTGGAGGGTCTCTCGAAGGAGCCGTTCTCGAGCTGCTCCGGGGTGAGCCGCTGGCCCACGACGTGGTAGGTGAGGATCTTGGACCGCAGCGCGTTCGTGACGAGCTCTGTCGTGACCATCAGCGCATCCGCGGCGGTCACGCTGTCGAGGCTGATACCGGCGCGTTACAGCAGCTCACCGACGCTGCGGCGGGCGGAGGCCGGTGTCACGTCGATGGCCGTGCCGCTGTCCGGGCGACGACCGGAGCCGGGGGTGCCGTCGGCTGCGGGCAGGTCCATAGGGTGATCGCCTGCCCTCGGTCGGGAAACCCATGCCGCCGATACGCCTGGTGGGAGGTGCGCAGCGCAATGCGATCGTGTCCAGGAGCGCTCGGGGTGGCGAGCGGGGAGGCCCGACGCGCTGCTGCTCGGTGGGGGCCGGTCACAGGTGCCCGGCCCCCACCAGGCGAAATCCGATCAGGTGTCCGGGCCGGCCCGCGTCGTTCGAGGCACCGCGGTGGCCGCGGGAGGGAGCCCGCGTCCACCGCGGTGCCCGCGGGCCGGCCGGGAGGTCAGGCCAGGTTGATGTTCTCGGCCTGGGGGCCCTTCTGACCCTGGGTGACGTCGAACGTCACGGTCTGGCCCTCCTGGAGCTCACGAAACCCGGTGGAGTTGATCGCGGAGTAGTGGGCGAAGACGTCCGGGCCGCCGCCGTCCTGGGCGATGAAGCCGAAGCCCTTCTCCGCGTTGAACCACTTCACAGTTCCCGTAGCCATATCCATGCCTTCCAGTCGACGGACGCCTCGCACACCATGCGGGAGACGGAGGTGATCGCCCTGGTTCCTGCGGCACAGCACAGCAAAGCGCCCACGCCAAGGCGTGGGCAAAGGGAAAATCCGAACCACGACAGCTGACGCAGACGATACCCGTCCGCACACGCTGTCACCAGGGGAAACCAGCCGATACACCCAGGCAGCTTGGAGACCAGGACCACCGGTGTTGCGGGGACGGGAACGGTGTCAGGCCGCGGCTTCCGGATGGGGGGTACCGGCGGCGCGGCGGTGTTCGGCGTTGAGGCGCTGGGCCTCTTCGAGCTGGTCCTCGAGGATGACGATGCGGCAGGCCGCCTCGATCGGGGTGCCCTGGTCGACGATCTCCCGGGCGCGGGCGGCGATCCGCAGCTGGTAGCGGGAGTAGCGGCGGTGGCCGCCGGCGGAACGCAGCGGGGTGATGAGGCGGGCCTCGCCGATCGCACGGAGGAAGCCCTGGGTGGTGCCGAGCATTTCGGCGGCCCGGCCCATGGTGTAGGCGGGGAAGTTGTCGTCGTCCAGACGGCCGCCGAGCGGGCTCATCGGGTTGTCTGCTGTCATCGCACCTCTTTCTGCAGCGCATGGAGGGGCCCTGGCGCCTATCGCGCCAGGGCCCCGAAGGAACTGCTACACCATCTGCCGGCCCTGATACTGCGCCGGCCTTCTGTTTCCGCCTACCCGACCTGAGTTTCGCCGGGGTTGCGGGGATCGCGGTGCTTGACCGGAGACCACCTCACTATCGATGTCCTGCGGTACCCGGACTCGCGTGGCGTCCGGGCGATCCTGATGGCGTCCCAACTCCTCCGTTTCTTCCCTCTGGTGATCAACTGCTTACCTGCAGGGAACTGCTGTACTGCTGATACTGCGAACTGCGGGTATTACTCCACTCGGTACTACTGGTACTGCGTACTGCCTGTCATGCTCGTGGCCTGACCAAGCACCACACTCCGGCAGCCAGCCCCGTTGCCCATCCTGCATCTGCTCTGGCTTAGAACCCCACTGCCGGACTTCCCGGTGCGCGCGTCCGCAGCCGACGCCTTCACCGAGGGTGCTGCTCACTTCACTGCTGGGTACTGCAACCACTGCATCAACTGCGGTACTGCCTGCGGCGGCCCCTGATGACTGCGGGCCACCCAGTCCGGTGATCAGTCCCGTCGCCGTCCTGCAACCACTCTGGCTTCGACACTCCACCACCGCACCGTCCTGCGACTGCGGGTACTGCTGCACGGCAGTTCATCTCTGCCGGGCCCTTCGTTCTCTCTGGGCTACGAGAGAAACCGTACTCACATCACCGGCGGATGTCTACTCTGTCCGTCATAGATTTTCATGTAACCGGCGAGCAGGTAATCAGTTCTGTCCGGGACAATACAGACGCGCGGCCCCCTCGGCTCCGGGTTGAGGCCCGCAGCCCGGGAAACGAGCAAGCAAGGCCGGGCCGTGGCGATCCAGAGACCAGGGTGACCTGATGGGCGCAATGAACATCAACGCCGCACCCGCCCGCGCCGCCTTATCCGTGGCCGGCGCACGTCGGAGAGCCTGGCTCTTCCTCGCCGCCCTCGTACCTCCGGCCACGGCCGAAGCCGCCGACACCGTCGTCCTGGTCGTATCCGAGCTCGTCACCAACGCCCTCCTCCACGGCGGCGGCACATGCGTTGCGGAGCCGACCGCGCACACGGAAGACATCGAGGTCGCCGTCCACGACCCCAGCCCGCAGCCACCCCGCATGCGCACCCCCGACCTGATCGAGGGCACCGGAGGCGTCGACTGACCCATGGCCGACGGCCTTGCCCGCACCACCGCCGTCACCCCCGGCCCGTACGGCGGCAAAGGGGCTTGCCCACCAGGTCTGGCCGTGCGCGGGGCGGACGAGCGGCGGTGCGGTTTCGGAGGTACGCCCTTCCGGTGGCCCGCGGTCTCCCCGCTGAAGGCAACCGCCCAGCCTTGCTTCCGGCTCACATATCCAGAGGGCGGGTTTCCCCGTACCTGATGCCCCCGCCCCGTGTATGCCGGGGCAGGATGGCGGCTTCTACCGCTGTGGGGCGTCCATGTGCAGGTTGTTCCCCGGCCGTGATGGGGATCTCTGAATTCGGCTGTGGCGGATATTTCGTGAAGGCCAGTTCCAAACATCCGTCATGCCCGGCAATGTCCTTTCATCAGCATGGTGTTCGTGGGGGACGAACAGTTCTGGGATCTGGTGTGGCCTGACGTTGAGGGGCTGGTCATCGACGCGGTGGGCGTCGTTGGGGATGCGGTACGGATTGATCTGCATGCTCGGCAGCCGACGGTGGCATGTCCCTCGTGCGGTGTGACCGCCTCACGCGCGCACAGCACGTACATGCGGCGCCTGACCGACCGTCCGCTGGGCGGTCGGCGGGTGCTGCTGCGCCTGCGGGTCCGCCGGTTCTTCTGCGACAACGGAGTGTGCTCCCGCCGGACGATGGCGGAACAGGTGCCGAGCCTGACCGCGCGGTACCGGCGCCGGACCACGGCCCTGGCCCGGATGGTGCAGGCAATTGGGCTGGCCGTCGGCGGCCGGGCCGGTGCACGGCTCGCCGGCAACCTGCCGGTGCGGACGAGCCGGGACGTGATCCTCGGCGGACTCCGGCGACTTCCGGACCCAGCGTCCGCCCAGGTCAGGGTGCTGGGGATCGACGAGTTCGCGTTCCGCAAGGGCGCCACCTACGGCACCGTCCTCATCGACGTCGAAACCCGGCGGCCCATCGACCTCCTGCCCGACCGCACCGCGGACACCGTCATCTCCTGGCTCGCCGACCACCCCGAGATCGAGGTCATCTGCCGGGACCGGTGCAGCGTCTTCAGCCAGGCCGCCGCCCGCGCAGCACCCGACGCGATCCAGGTCGCAGACAGGTGGCACCCGCTGCACTCGCTGGCCCGTGCCGTCGAACGAACCGCCCACCAACACCGCGTCTGCCTGCGTAAAGAAGCCGAGACGGACCAGCCGCAGGAGCCTTCAGACCCGGCGTCCCTGGCCGCGCTGATTGGACCACCCGATCCGAGCGACCCACCGGACGGCCAGCTCCTGGCCCGCGTCCGCCAATGGCACAGCGACATCCACCAACTGCGCGAACGCGGCTGGACGATCAGTCGAATCGCCGACCGCCTGGGCCGGGACCGCAAGACCGTCCGCCACTACCTCACCACCGACCTCGACCAGATCCTCGCCTCGGCTCGCGAGCGCCGCCCCAACGGCCACATCAACCGCTTCAAGCCCTACCTGCAACACCGCTTCCGCGGCGGCGCGACCAACGCCGCTGCCCTCTTCCGTGAGATCCGGGAACGCGGCTACCGCGGCAGCCGCGTCGTGGTCACCAAGTACATCGCGACCCTCCGCGCCGGCACCGCCGCCCCCGAACCCGCACGGCCGATTCCGAGCCCACGCCGGATCACCACCTGGATCATGCGCCGCCCCGACACCCTGACCGACAGCCAGCGCGAACAACTCGACCGAATCCTGGACGCCTGCCCCGACCTGGCCACTGCCTGCGACCTTGCCCACGAGTCCAGCGTCATCGCCCGCGAACGCCGAGGTCAGGACCTCACCGGCTGGATGACCCGAGCCCTCGACCAAGGACCACAGCCGGTCCAGGGCTTCGCCGCCTTCCTCCAGAACGACTGGGACGCCATCGTCAACGGCCTCACCCTGCCCTGGAGCTCCGGCGCCGTCGAGGGCCAGGTCACACGCATCAAGCTGATCAAGCGCCGGTCATACGGCCGGGCCTCCTTCGCGCTCCTGCGGACCCTCGTCCTCGCCCAGCCTCCATGACCGGAGCAGACTCCTGACCTGGGGTTACCGGGCTAGATGTGACATCCTGCGGTCGTGCTTTTGAGTGATCATGCGAGCAGCGTCGAGCTCTGACCCCTGCGCTACCAGTTCCCCGCCGCCCCGGGAGACTCAAACGACGACAACTGGCTGGTCATCGGTGGAAAGGTGACGACTCCTGAGGGCAGTTGGTCGTTCTCTGATCCATGTCTGCTGACCGACGAGGCCCGTGAGGTGACCGCCTGGCTGCGCGCGGTGGCCGCTGAGACAGTGCCCGCGACCGGTCGGGATGCCGAAGGCGAGTTGTCTCCGGACATTTGGTTCGTCGAGCCGGTCCTGGGCTTCAGCCTCGCCGATCGGAGCGAGGGCGTGGCGGTGATTCGCGTTCACCTGTCCTTGGAGGCTGCACCCCCATGGCAGCAGGGTGCTGAGAGCACGGGCATTTACCAGTACGCGGTGGAGGTACGGGCGGATACGGATGCGCTGCTTAACGCCGCTGAGCAGTGGGATCTTGCTCTGGCTTCCTTCCCGCCCCGCTAACCAGCATCGTGCGACAGCGGCCGTCACGAAATATCCGCCACAGCCCTGAATTCGGCCGGAAGTACTCGGCGCCCCACTCGGTCTGGTGTTCAACGGAGTGGGGCCTTCCAGCGAGCGCCGCGCGCATGTCGGCCGGGGCCGCCCGCTCGTGAAGTGTGCCGGCCGTGCCAGCCGGTCATTGGCGCCTGCGGCTGCGCTACGCAATGCCGGGTGAGGCGGAACTCACCCGCGCCGAGGTCCCGTTGCCCGCGTCAGGCTGTCAGGACCGGCCGGCCCTTGACCGTCATGGACGACGGCCGCCCATTCGAAGGCGAACGCCCAGGGGGAGCCAGAGCCCCGTCGGCATCCCAGCCCACGAGGCACCCGCAGGGGCCGTCTGGGGTCAGGGGGGATCGATGCGGGCCGGTCTGGACTACGAGAGGGGGATGCCGAGGATGGTCACGACGGACAGCCCGATCGTGGCTGCCAGCGCGGCAAGCCCGGCGAGAAAGAAGCAGGGACCCAGGGTGATGTCGAGGACCCGCGTCGACGAATCCTGAAGTACGAGCACGTCCGACGGGTCCTGCGGGTCGTAACTGACCTGGACGGACGGGACAGTACTCGGGTGGGTGAAGACACGCGTGGTGCCGGTGCTGTCCATGTACTCGTACTTCCACGGCCCGTCCGCCGCCTGCGCCGCGACCACGGTCACACCGTGCCTGCGCAGGCGAGTCTCGTGCCACCAAGGCCCTATGGACACCGCGCCAAACCACAAGCCCACGACAGCCATGCCACCGAACGGCACCATGAAGACAGCCCCGGCGATGGCGGTCCTCTCGTCGCCCACGATGGCGGTGATCACAGCCAGGACAAGGGTCCCGCCCAGACAGCCGAGCAGGACCCGCCCGACCTTGCCGCGGTACGTCTCGACCCAGGTCTTGGTGAAGGTGCGCAGCTCGACGAGGGCCGGTCCGTCGACTTCCTCGACCCGTTGGGGCAACAGCGCGTTCACGGCGTCGGTGAAGGCGACCGCTGCCGCCGCGCTCACGTCCTCGATCCGGTGGACGGCCGGCGTCGCCCCGACAAGGGTCCGCAGTTCAACCGTGACGCTCCGCTCCTCGGCGTAGACGCGGGCGATCGCCCTGACGGGGATCGTCAACTTCTCGCTGGGGCGTTCCAGCACCAGCCCATCCTGCTCCGAACGCAGGACGGCGGTCCCGCGCCCCCGCAGGACGGGTATGGAAGACGTATTCGACATGGCCGAGAGCGTACGGCCAACGCTCCCGCCCCAGTTCATCGGTACCGGGCCGTCCCGGCCCATGGACCGATTCGCCGTGCTCTCGCCGAGGGTTGGCGTCCCCAGACACTGACGGCACGACGTCCTTCTGGGTTCACGAGAGCCCGAAGGCAGAACAGCCCTCGGGCCACCCGCGGCAGGTCTGCACAAAACAGCCACCCACACACAGCTCACCCAGGAACCACCTCGTGGACCTCCCGTAGACGTCGGACAGCAGGTGTGCCCGAGGAGGGTGCCCCACACGATCAGGGTTGCTGACCACTGACCTCTAGGGGCTTCGCCACGGCTTTGCGGCACGCGCTGGCTTTGCTACCCGGACAGTCCACCCCGCCCCCGGACCCGGCCCGGCTAGCGGGCGGCCTCTCCCTTTGTGGCGCCCGTCCGCAGGCCCGGCACCCGATGGGTGGGGAGATCCACTGAGCAGGTGTGGGGCCACTCTTGAGCACAGGGTGGTCGTTTTCAACGAGCGTCATCAGCCGAGGGCGGAGCGGATCGCGGCGAGGTCGCTGGGCGTGTAGCTCAGCTCCTGGAATGGATCGCACGGGTCGGCCAGGGCGTCGAAGCTGTACTCGTTGCCGGAAAGGCAGTCCTCGTTGGGCGCGTACCGGCCGTCGCGGCGGATCTGCGGGTGGCAGCGCGACCTGGTCCTCGTCGGCCGCGTCGTAGAGGCACATCATCGACCAGGTGGAGCTGCCTGCGCAGGCCTGGCTCTCAGCCATTCGTGGTAGCAGAGCTCGGAGAAGTGCGCGGCGCTGCGCGCTTGGCGCCAGGCGGTTTCGCCGATGCCCCGTACGGGCCTGCCACCTTCGCCTCGCTGGTTCATCCATGCGGACCAGGCGGCGATGTGCCGGCCGGGGTTCGGGCCCGTCGTCGTGATGCCGACGAAGGTGACGGCTGGTTCGTCCGCGAGTTCACCGCGCAGGAAGCCAACACCTACCGGCTACAGACACTGGACCTGCGGCCCGGCGACCGGCTGGCCATGCTGACCGACGGCATGCTGGAACGCCACGCCGAGAAACTCGACCTGCACGACCTGATCATCCACACCCGCACACTGCATCCCCGCGAGGCCGCCCGCACCCTCATCAAAGCGATCGTCGACACCGCAGGTGGTCACCTCGACGGCGACGCCACCGTCATGTGCCTGGACTGGCACGGCATCCACCACTCCGAACGGGACGCCGCCACCGGCGCCGACCTCACTGACGCCTCACCGGCCGCGACGGCGGAACCACCCGCCTCCCAGCGATGACTGCCTCTCCCCCGAAGCCTTGAACCAGCCCCCTGATGGCCCACACGTGGTGATCGCCGGAGAATCCCGACGTCCAAACCGCGGCGCCCGACGGTCATGACGGGCACGGTGCGTTGTCGACGCGGGCCTGCCCCGCACGGACGCCGTGAAGATCGGCGCCCGGCTCCTCGCGTGACGCGGCGTCGGCACGTCGCTCCGCTCTGGGCCCGGCCGCCGCGTCAGAGCCTCCTCTGGCGCCCGCATATCCACCTGGACGAGGACGTCCTCGCCGAGGCCCCCGAAGCGCGGGCCTTCGGCGCCGGCCCGGCGGCCGCCGTCGACGAGCTGGTGGGCGGCCTGCTCGGGCATTTGGCCGACTGGCAGCAGTCGATCGGCGAGCTGGGCCGCGCGCTCACCACGGCGACCGAGGGCGGACCGCCACCCCGGCTGGTCCACCGACGCCGGCCGCACCGAGGACATCGGGTGCCGCCAGGCCCGCACCACGCTGCTCGAGGCCGTAGCACGCCACCACGCTCACCTGCCCGCCGTCATCGTCGAGCTCGGCGGTGAGCTGGAGCTCCCAGCTACCTGTAACGGGCACTCAGGGCGCGGTCATCGCAGAAGGCTGCGCGGTCAGCGCCGGCCGCCGCCCATGCGGCGGTCGTCGGCCAGAGCGGTCAGCGGGCCGAACTCGCAGGCAAGCTCGTTCCACGTAAGAACCTCGCCACAGCGCGCCGGGAACTCCTTCGCGTTGAACTCGGGCATGGTCCAGGCGCCAGTGCCCCGGTCCCGCAGCCACAGGTCCCCGTCACCGTCGACCACAGTCGGCGGGACCGGTACGGGCTCGGCCTGATCGGTGGGCTCCCAGGTGACCCGGCCCGGGTGGGAAACACGGCGCAGCTCGGTGGTGGCCAGCCGCGCGGCCAAGTCACGGGTGGACTCTTCAGCGTCCTTGACCGACGTGAGTCGGTACGCGTCGTCAAGTACGGGCAGGGCTGGACTCTTGCTGCGCTTTGAACTCATACGCTGACTACCTCCGCTGGGGGGCGTCACATCCGTTGTGGCACCCCGTAGAGGAACACGGTATCCGAGGCGGGAGCCGGGCCGGCTACGACCACTGTTCAGGTGGAAGCGCTGGCACACCAGGCGGTGAGGCCAGGCGGTGAGCTGGTCCCGGACCTGGCGCAACCCGTGCCGGTAGCGCTCAGGTATGACGGTCCGGGCCTGAGAGGGCGGTTCGTGAGGTGATGACCGTTCCCGGTGAGACTGGCGTGGGGCTGGTGGCCCAGGCAGCTACTGCTTCCTGGTGAAGCTGCCGACATCGACCTCGGTGAGGACGTCGAGGCTTCAGGCCCCTTCCTCCGGTGCGCGGGCGGTGCTGCCGGCCGGGGTGAGGCAGCGGCGCACGAGTGCGAGGGTGCGCTGTGTGACCGTATCGAGGGGGGAGCCGTTCTCGACGGCGGCCAAGGCGGTGTGCAGCATTCCGGCGATCAGGTCGGCCGTGAGCGCGGGCTCGGGAGCGCCGAGCTCCCGGACGGCGGCTCGGAACGGTTCGACCTGATCCAGGTGGAGTTCCATCAGCCGCCGCTGGCAGGCCGGAGGAAGGCCGGCGTTCATGAGGGCGACGGCGGGCCGGTGTGCGCCTTCGGCGCCCAGGCGGAGGCTTTCCCTGAAGAACGCCTCGACGCGTTCCAGTGGGCCGTTCGCGGTGGCCATGGCGCGGGTGAGTGCCTCGTTGGAGCGTCGGAAGGCTTCCTCCGTGATGGTGGCCAGGAGGGCTGCCGAGGAGTCGAAGTACTGGTAGACGCTGGAGCGGGCCAGGCCCGCGCGGGCGCCGACCGCCGCCGGTGTGACGGCGGCGGCGCCCTCGTTTACCGGGATGTCGATCGCCGCCCCGATCAGCGCCTCGCGTTGCTGGGCACGGTGCTCGGCGACGGTGGAGGCGTTGATCTTCGGCATGCGGGGCGGGCTCCTGGAGGTGTGGACAGGGCCGGGAATGCGGTGCCGGTTGGCGGCCCCCGTCAGGACAGGCGGCCGTCGACCATCTCGTACACCCGGTCGGCAGCGTCTGCCGTGTCGTGGGTGACCATGACCGTGGCCGTGCCGCGCTCATGGGTCTGCTCGGCGATCAGCCGCACCGCCTCGGCCGAACGCACCCGGTCCAGCGCCGAGGTGGGTTCGTCCACGAGCAGGACGGCGGGGGAGGTCATCAGCGCGCGGGCGAGGCCGGCGGGCTGGCGCTCGCCGCCCGACAGGTGGTGCGGACGGGAACCGGCGCGCTGCGTGAGCCCGACCGCCTCGATGAGTTCGTCGGCCCGGGAGCGGGCTGCGGCGTCCAGGCGCCCGTCGATGTGCAGCGGCAGCAGAAGCTGCTCCCTCACGGTGAGGGAGGCCAGCAGGTTCGACTGCTGGAAGACGAAGCCTATGTCGCGAAGACGGGCGGCGGTGCGTTCCTTGTCCGACAGAGCGGTCAGCTCGGTGCCGGCGATGTGCACGCTGCCCTAGGTGGGCCGCTGGGGGCCGCCGGCGACGGCGAGGAGGCTGGACTTGCCGGACCCGGAGGGGCCGACGACGGCGACGAACTCACCGGGGGCGACGGTCAGGCCGACGTGGTCGAGGGCGGTGACGGCGGTATCGCCGTCACCGAGGGTGAGGGTGACGTCGTCCAGGCGCAGCCCGCCGGAGCGGTCGGTGTCCGCGGCGGCCTGGTGGCCAGTGGTGGGGGTGGTCATCGGGTGGCTCCCAGAGCGGTCAGGGGGTCGACGGCGGTGATGCGGCGGACGGCGACGACTGCACCCACGGGCCAAGCCCTCCGTCCCCGCCGGCACCGCCCGACGCCTGGGCGACCAAGCACGGAGCGCCGCCCAGCCCGGCGTCACCGTAACCGTCGCCTACTCGCCCGACTTGCTGCGCGAGTCCACCTCCATGGAAGACGCCGCCCACCCCAGCCGCGTCATCGTCGGCATCCCCGACAACCAGCCCCAGCACGAGACCCACCTGCACACCATCTGGAGCCCGTGCATCGAGGCCGGGGTCGACCTGACCGTGACCAGACCGGAGACGGCCGAGCTCGCGAAGTCCGCGGCGAACGGCTTCCTCGCCACCAAGATCTCCTACATCAACTTCATCGCCGCCCTCTGCGAGAAGACCGGCGCCGACGACCGCGCGCTGGCCCGCTTCATGAGCCTCGACCCCCACATCGGGCCCGCCATGCTCGACGCCGGCCTCGGCTTCGGCGGCTCCTGCGTCCCCAAGGACATCCGCGCCCTGCACGAACGCGCCACCGAGCTCGGGGTGGGCGCGTACGGGAACGCGTACGGGTGGGCACGTTTCCGCCTGCTTCGATGATCGCGCGGTGCTGGTGCAGGTTGGGGCAGCGCTTCTGGAACTTGGCCCTTGTTCCGCGCCCGGCTGCCGCGCTTGTTCTTGCCGCTGCGACCGGTCCTTTTGGCGCCGAGGACGGTGTGCTGGGGGATCCCCACGACGTCCTCGTCCGGCGGCACACGCGCCGACCGCGTGACCGACGGTGTCTCCACCCGGGTGTCACACGGCTGTCACCCCCGGATGAACTCGAACGCCCATGCCTGGGGCGCGCCGATGCCCATCATCCCCAGCTCAAGCTGAGGCCGTGGACGATCAGCCTCGGCAGACCGGTCCCGTGGCTGGACGTCCCGCTCCTTCATGGTGAGGGCCGCGACAGGAACACCGTCCGCCACGCCCGCCCCGTCGACGTACGGGTGAATTGATCCGTTCCGCGTGTTTGACGACTGCCCGTCCTATTATGTGAAGCTGGACCGATGCGCATCCTGGTTGTGGAGGACGACGAGAGCCTGGCCGACTCGCTGCGGCGTGGCCTGTCCGCCGAGGGGCACTGGGTCGACCTCGCCCACGACGGGCACCGCGGCCTGGAGCTCGCCCTCGGCGGAGGCTACGACGCGGTGGTCCTCGACCTGATGCTGCCCGGGCTCAACGGCTACCAGGTGTGCGGCAGGCTGCGCCGCCTCGGCGACGCCACGCCCGTGCTCATGCTCACCGCCAAGGACGGCGAGTACGACGAGGCCGAGGGCCTGGACACCGGGGCCGACGACTACCTCACGAAGCCCTTCTCCTTCGTCGTGCTCCTCGCCCGGCTGCGCGCGCTCGGCCGCCGTGGCGGCGCCCGCGACGACCGCACCCTGCAGGCCGGGGACCTCACCCTCGACGTCGCCGGCCGCCGCTGCCGCCGGGGCGGTACGGAGATCGAACTCACCGCCCGCGAGATGGGCGTCCTCGCCTGCCTGCTCGTCCAGCCCGGCCGCGCCGTCGCCAAACAGGACATCCTCGACGAGGTCTGGGACACCCCCACCACCGTCGACCCCAACATCGTCGAGGTGTACGTCTCCTCGCTGCGCAAGAAGATCGACGTCCCGTTCGGGCGGCGCTCCCTGCTCACCGTCCACGGCACCGGATACCGCATGGCCACCGACGGTGGCTGACACCCCGCGCACCACTCGCCCACGCCGCGTCGGGCCGTCCCGGCTCGTGCCCCGGACCGTGCGCGGCCGCAGCGCCGCGGCGGCGGCCCTCGCCATGGCGCTCCTCCTCACCGTCGGCGGCGTCTGGCTGTACACCCTGCTGCGCGCCAACCTCCTCGAGAACGCCAACGGCCGCACCGAACTCGCCGCCCGCAAAGTCGCCGCCCAGGCCGACACCGGCACCCTGCCCGCTCGGCTGCCCGCCCCCGAGGGCGGCGTCGACCTGGTCGTCGTCGTCGACGCCCGCGGCCACGTCGTCGCCGCCACCCGCGACCCCGCGCCCGACGACGTCCCCGCCCTGACCGGCTTCCGCCCGCCGCCAGGTGAGGACAGCGCCACGCGCATCCTGCCCGGCGGCGAACGCAGCGACCTCGTCGTCATCCGCGCCACCACCCCCGGCGGCGAGGCCCGTTACGTCTACGGCATGACCGTCCTCAGCGACGTCGACGCCGCCACCGGAGCCATCGGCTGGGTCCTGCTCGCCACCACCCCGCCGCTCATCGTGCTCGCCGCCGCCCTCGCCTGGGCCGTCACCGGAGCCGCGATGCGCCCGGTCGGCGCGATCCGCACCGAACTCGACGCCGTCACCGCCCGCGATCTGGACCGGCGGGTCCCCGAGCCGCCCGGCGGCGACGAGATCGCCCTGCTCGCCCGGACCGTCAACACCACCCTGGACCGCCTGGAGCAGTCCGTCGGTCAGCAGCGCCGCTTCGTCGCCGACGCCTCGCACGAGCTGCGCGGCCCCATCGCCGCCGTCCGCTCCCGCCTGGAGGTCGCCCTCGCCGATCCCGGCGAGGCCGCCGTGCGCGCCGCCCTCGCCGACACCGAGCGGCTCCAGCAGGTCGCCGCCGACCTGCTGCTCCTCGCCCGCCTCGACGCCCGGCCCGTCGTACGGGACGAGCCCGTCGACCTCGCCCTGCTCGCCGCCGAGGACGCGGCCCGGCGCGGCGCCGCGCGCGCCCGGCTCGTGGTCGACGCGGACACGCCCGTACCGGTGCGCGGCGACCCCGCCCAGCTGGAGCGGCTCCTCGCCAACCTGGTCGACAACGCGCTGCGGCACGCCGCCGGCGAAGTACGGGTACGGGCCGCCCTGGAGCACGCCACCCCCGTCCTCGAGGTCACGGACGACGGCCCCGGCATCCCGCCCGCCGCCCGCGCATACGTCTTCGAGCGCTTCGCCCGCCTCGACGCCGCCCGCACCCGGGGCAGCGGCGGCACCGGCCTTGGTCTCGCCATCGCCCGCGACATCGCCCGCGCCCACGGCGGCGACCTGGTCGTCGCCGACAGCCCGCGCGGCGCGCGGCTGGTGGCGACGCTGCCGGGGTGCGCCGCCCAGGAGCCGCGGCGTTCCTGAACGGGATTTCAGGACCTTCAGGAATCCTTCAGGGCCGTGCTCCGAGGATCGAGCGGTATGAAGCACCGTCGGGCGAAGAACACCGAGAAGGCGGGCCGGAAGGCCGACCGGAGGGGCGAGCGGAGGGCCGACCGGCTCGCCGACCCGAGGGCCGCCACCGCCACCGTCACCAGGGCCGGGGCGACCGGCGCGAGGAGGCGCGCGCGCGAGCGGCCCCGGTCGAGGAGGTCCCGGTCGAGAAGGTCCCGGATCGTCCGCGCGCTGCTGTGCACGGGCCTGACCGCCGCCGTCTGCGCCGCCGGCGGGGGCTGGTACCTCTACCGGGACCTCTCCCGGAGCATCGGCGTCTCCACGGCCCTGGACGACGGCGCGCCCCGCTCGAAGCACGGCGACACCAACATCCTGCTGATGGGCCTGGACAGCCGCAAGGACAACAACGGCGGGGAACTGCCCGACGCGGTCCTCGACAAGCTCCACGCCGGCAGCTCCGAGATCGGCGGCTACAACACCAACACGCTGATCCTGCTGCACGTGCCCGGCGACGGCTCCCGGGCCACCGCGCTGTCCGTGCCGCGCGACGACCTCGTCGAGCTCACCGGAGTACCCGGACACGGCAAGGACAAGATCAAGAAGGCGTACGGCATCGCCAAGCACGAGGCCGAGCGGCGGCTCGCCCGGCAGGGCGTCACCGACCGGCGCACGCTGGAGCACGAGGGCCGAGAGGCGGGCCGCAAGGCCGAGATCCGTACCGTCCGCGACTTCCTCGGCGTGCCGATCGACCATTTCGCCGAGGTCAACCTGGCCGGTTTCTTCCACATCGCCGACGCCCTCGGCGGCGTCCCCGTCTGCCTCAACAAGCCGGTCAAGGACCGCTACTCCGGCGCCGACTTCCACGCCGGACGCCAGACCCTCGACGGGCAGCAGGCGCTCGCCTTCGTCCGGCAGCGCCACGGGCTGCCGCGCGGCGACCTCGACCGCACCCGCCGCCAGCAGGCGTTCCTCGCCTCCGCCGCGCACCAGCTGAACTCCGTGGGCACCTTCACCGACCCCGGAAAACTCGTCAAGCTCCTCGACACCGCCAAGAAGGACCTCGTCACGGACAAGGGCTGGGACCTGCTGTCGTTCGTCGAGCAGGCCAAGAACCTCTCCGGCGGGCACGTCGAGTTCGCCACCCTGCCCATCGCGGGCTTCGACAAGCACAAGGGCGAGGACGTCAACATCGTCGACACGGCACAGGTACGGGACGTGGTGCGCACCAAGCTGGCGAAGGCCCCCTCGGGCGCACCGGACCCGCCGGCCGCGCCGGGCGCGAAACCGTCCAGGGAGCCCGCCGCGAAACCCCCGGGCGGCGAGAAGGACGACGGCGTACGCACCCTGGACGGCGGGGGCATCCCGTGCGTGGACTGACCGCCGCGCTCGGCACGCGCCGCCGCGCCGAGGCCGTCCTGCTGCTGCTCGCCGTCGCGATCCCGGTGTACGGGTACGTGTACACCGGCGTCACGATGACCGCGTCGCCCACCGAAGGGCTCGCCGGGTTCGCCGTCAGCCTGCTGCTCCTCGCGCTCACCACCCACCTCGCCGTACGCCGCTGGGCGCCGCGCGCCGACCCGCTGATCCTGCCCATCGCGTTGCTGCTGACCGGCATCGGGCTCGTCCTGCTGCGCCGCCTGGACATCACGTACGCGAAGAGGTTCGGCGCGGACCCGACCGCGACCGGGCAGCTGCTGTGGACGGTCGTCGGGGTAGCGGTGTGCCTGGCTGTCCTGGCCGTGGTGCGCGACCACCGCCGCCTGCGCCGCTACCTGTACCTGACGATGGCGGTGGCGCTGGTGCTGCTGCTCGCGCCCGCGTTCTTCCCCGGCGACACCTACGGCGCCAAGCGGTGGGTCTTCCTGGGGCCGCTGTCCTTCCAGCCCGGCGAGTACGTCAAGATCATGATCGCGGTGTTCTTCGCCGGGCACCTCGTCCTCAACCGCGACGCGCTCGCCCTCACCGGCCGCAAGGTCCTCGGCGTCCGCCTGCCGCCCGGACGGCAGTTCGGGCCGATCGTCACGGTCTGGCTGATCAGCCTGCTGGTGCTGATCTTCGAACGCGACCTGGGCACCTCGCTGATCTTCTTCGGCATGTTCGTGGTAATGCTCTACGTCGCCACCGAGCGCACCAGCTGGATCGTGTGCGGCCTGCTGATGGCGGCCGTCGGCGCATTCGCCGTCGGCGCCACCGAACCGCACGTCAAGGGCCGTGTGATGGCCTGGCTGCACCCCATGGACATCTACCTGCCGGTCGAACAGCGACCCGCGGGCCTCGTCTCCGACCAGGCCGCCCAAGCGCTCTTCGGCTTCGGCAGCGGCGGCGTCACCGGCACCGGCCTGGGCCTGGGGCACCCCGAGCTCATCGGCTTCGCGGGCCGCAGCGACTTCATCCTCACCACCATCGGCGAGGAACTGGGGCTGGCCGGCACCATGGCGGTCCTGGTGCTGTACGGACTGCTGGTGCAGCGCGGCATGAAGGCGGCCCTCGTGGTCAGCGATCCCTTCGGCAAGCTCCTGGCCGTCGGGCTGTCCGCCGCCCTCGCCCTCCAGGTGTTCGTCGTCGCGGGCGGGGTTCTCGGCCTGATCCCGATGACCGGCAAGGCGCTGCCCTTCCTCGCCAAGGGCGGCTCGTCACTGGTCGCCAGCTGGGTACTGATCGCGCTGCTGCTGAGGGTGAGCGACCGGGCGCCCGAGCCCCTGCCGCCGACGGGGTCGCCTCGGGAGACAGAGGAGCGGGAGCGGCCGACCGTCATGGTGTGAGGGAAGGCCGGCGGGCCGCTCCGCCGGAAAGGACCCGGCCGGGCGGCCGGGTCCTTTCCGTTTCATCGCTCCGCGCGTCCGGGTCGTCTTCCGCGTGAGGGCCGCGCAGCCGCCGCCCGTGCCGTCAGCGCGGCCACTTGCCGGGCGTGCTGCTGGTGGTGACTTCGCAGACGGCCGGCTTGCCCGGGGCGGGTGACGTGCCTTCCGCGACCACCCGGACACCGTCCAGGAGGATGCGGCAAGCGGCTGTTCCGTTTCCGGCGGGATGCACCTCCACCCGCGCCCGATCCCCCACCCCGACGAAGACCGCCCGGCTCCAGGGCAGGCCCACCGGCCCAGTCGTCTCCTCCCGGGGCTCGGAACCGGTGCGGTCCGGGCTGTAGGCGTAGCGCACATCCGACGCCTGTCCCGTACCGGCCCGGCCCCCGGTCCCCTCGTAGGTGATGTCCCAGGAACCGCCGATCTTCTTGGCGAACCAGTTGCTGTTCGCCACGACGGCGAGGCCGCCGACCAGCAGGACGACGAGGCCGCCGATGGCGAATGCGGAGCAGGACAAGCGGCGAGAGCGGGGCACGGTTTTCCTCTGGTGGTCGGTCGCGGAGCGATCGCGTCGCCGCGAGACGGGGCGGCCGAGCGGGTTCTGTCTCCTCAACCCTAGAAAGGGCAAAACGTGACCTTCGTGGTACTAGCGGATGATTTCCCATGGTCCTCAGGTGCCAGTGCCGGATCCCTGGCCGCCGCTCCCCGGAAGCCGGCCGGCCCCCGCTCGCCGGGCCTACAAAGACCACGCGGCGGGGGAATGAGACGTGACTGCCAATGTTCCGGGGGGGGCTGGGCGACACGCTGCTCGACGTCATCGGAGTGGCCTGGCCGAACGTCGACGAGGACGCGTACCGCGACATGGCGGACGCCCTCCGCGAGTTCGCGAGCACCTGGAGGACGACATGGTCCGCAGGAGCTCCAGGCCGTAGGCAGGTCCGTGCTGAGGCCTTCCCGGAAGGCTCCGAGTCGGGCGCGGGTGCGTTCGGCGTCCTGTGCGTGGTGGACGGCGGGGCGGACTCCGCCGGCGGGTGCCGGTGCCGGATGCCCTTTAGGGGTGGTCGGTTCTTCCCTCGTGCAGCTCCAATCCAGGGGTGGGTTGGTTGGACCGTGAGGCAGGTACGGGTTAGGCGTGCAAGGACCCCGCCTGCGCCCTGCATCCGCCCAGGACCGCGCGGACAGGCGTGCGGCCCCGGGCCGGGACGGGTGTCTGGGCACCTCGACGACGCCTCCGTCGACGTCACGCTCGCCGACCGACCAGTTCCATCCGCAGGCCCATCGGCCGTACCGACCCGCCAGGAACTCGGTGACGGGATGCAGCGAACGCCAGCGATCCTCGCGAGCGACGTCAGCGTTGGGCAGCAAGGACGCGACAAGGCCCGCCCACTTCTCCGCTGCATCGTCGTCCATCTCGAACGGATGCTGAGCCGGATCCACATCTGCCCACGTCAGGGTACGTGCCCATCCTCGGCTAGCAACTGGCTCGCGACGCGGCGGGTGACCGGCCCGGGCAACAGCACGAGCGCGGGCCGGTCATCCACCCGGCCGGACCCTGCGGCAGGGGAAAGGACCGCGGGGCCGGAGAGCAGTCCCACCTGCTCGACCATCACCTGCCCCGAAACCGGACCACCATGCACGCCCTGCCGCCCATGCGGGTCAGGTGGTGCAGGTCTGGCAGGTGGCCCGGTGGCCGCGTGCGCGGTGGTGATCACATGCAGGTCAGCCTCGGCGGCGCGGGGGAAGTAGGAGGCGACCACCTGCAGCGGGCGTGTGGTGCCGTCGGTGAGGACGAGCTCGGTGAAGACCGTCTTCAGCGGCCCTGCCCCCTGGTCGGCGGGGGCGACAGCGCGGATCGAGCACCATCCGACAGCGCGGGAACGGCCCAGACCGCGCTCGGTGATGCCCTTCTCGTCGATACGGACACCGGCCATGCCGCCGCGCACCGCGATCCAGAGACCGAAACCGCCGCCGACCGCATAGATCACCATCCCGGCGACATCCAGATCCGTGAACCATGCCAGACCGCAGATGAGGGCGAAGAGGCCTCCCACGGCGATGAGCGCGAGGCGCTGCCACGGGCTGTAGAGCGTGCGGGCAGGTATCGGGGCAGGCGCAGCAGAGTCCGTGATCCGCGACCCTACGGGGCTGCGGTCGCGTGATCTAGGCAGATTTCCGGCGCCGCGCGGGGGCCGCCGACTTCTTCGTCTCGGTCTTCTTCGCGGCCGCCTTCTGGGGGCCGGTCTTCTTCTTCGGCATTGCCTGAACGGTCGCCGGGGCCTCACCGCGGTGCTCGCGGGCCTTGGCCACGCTGGCCTCCAGCGCCGCCATCAGGTCGACAACCTGCGCCGCCGGAGCCTCCTCGGCCTCGGCCAAAGCCGGGGGCCGGTGCTCGGCCTTCGCGTTGATGACCTCGATCAGGGCGTCGGTGTATTGGTCGGTGAGCTGCTCGCCGAGGTCCTTGAGGTGGTCGGTGCTCATCGTCTCCATCAGCGCGAGCGCCCTGTCGACCTCCTCCTCGGTGAGGTCGGTGTCAGGCGGGACGGGCTCGGCCGGGGAGCGGATCTCGTCGCCCCAGTGCAGGCCCTGCAGCAGGAGCGCGTCGCCGACCGGGCGCAGGATGCCGAGGCGCTCGCGGCCTCGGAGCGCGAACTTCGCCGCGGCCGCCTTCTCCGTGCGCTCCAGGGCCTTGCGGAGCAGGGCGTACGGCTTGGCGGCCAACGGGGCCGTCGGCGGCGAGGTAGTAGGCGCCGGCGCCGTACTGGGTGGCGTCCACCGAGGAGGAGTCGGCGAAGGCGACGATCTCGACGGCGCGCGCGGTCGGCAGTGGCATCCCGTCCAGGCCCTCGTCGGTGATCGGCACGATGTGGTCCTTGGCGACCTCGTAGCCCTTGCCGATCTGGTCCTCGCGCAGCTCCTGGCCGTCGATCTCGCAGGTCTTGCGGTTGCGGACGCGGCCGCCGTCAGTGAGATGGACCTGGCGGAAGGCGACGCTGTGCGACTCGGTCGACGGCTCCAGGGCCACGGGCACCGTCCCGTTGACTGAACTAAGAGCGATGTATTCGCAGGTCAGAGGTAGTTTCTGCTAGCTTCCCGGCCATGCTTGAGACGGGTGATTCTGCCCGGGATCTGGCTAGCTTCATGCTGCCGGAATCCGGTGCGCTGGTGGAGACGGATGATCCGGCGAGGCCGTACGTGCTGCTGGACAGAAACGGGGCCGTCGTGGAACCAGTGAACGCCTTCTTCGCCGAGCTGCAGGCGTGCGGGCGCCCGCCGTCGACGGTCCGTTCGTACGGGATGGACCTGCTGCGCTGGTGGCGGTTCCTGGAGGGCTGGGGACTGGCATGGGACAGGGTGACGCGAAGGGATGCCCGGGACTTCGCCCGCTGGATGCAGGTCGCTCCCAAGCCGGTCCGCGTCCACTGGCGTCGGCGCGCACAGGGCGACTCGCTCCCGAGGCTGGCAAGCCGGTTGGTGGGGGTGCCGAATCCGATGACGGGCAAGGCAGCGCCGGGGCCGATGTACTCGGCCAGGACGCGCGTGCATGCCGAGGCCGTGCTGCGCGCGTTCTACGCCTTCCACCTGGAGGAGGGCACGGGCCCGATCATCAACCCGTTCCCCGCCGGGCGGGAACGCCGCCGTCCCGCCTCCGCCGACGGGCCCCCGCGGGCGACGGTCGGCGGCCGCTACCGGCCGAAGGTTCCTTCGACGTTGCCACGCCGGATCCCCGACGGCCTGTTCAACGATCTGTTCGCGGCGCTGCGGCACCACCGGGACCGCGCGCTGCTGGCGTTCTGGGTATCCAACGGCGCCCGGGCCGAAGAGCTGCTGACGAGCCGCCAGCGTGACCAACTGCCGGGCGAACAGCTGCTGGGTGTGATGCGCAAGGGCACGCGGGCCTACCAGCAGCTTCCCTCGTCACTCGATGCCTTCGTGTGGCTGCGGCTCTACCAGGAGGAGGCGTGGCGGGCGGGAGTGCCGCGGGATCCGGAGGCGTCGTTGTGGTGGACGTTGCGGCAGCCATTTAGGCCGCTGACCTACCACGCGGCCAGGGCGATGCTAAACCGGGCAAACGCGCTGCTCGGCGCCAACTGGACGCTCCACGACCTGCGGCACACGGCCGCGTACCGGATGGCCCGGGACCCACAGCTGGCCTTGACCGATGTGCAGTGGATCCTCGGCCACACGCCCACCTGACCACCACCCAGATCTATGTCCCCGCTGGTCGCGACGAGATCGTCGAGGCTGTACGTGCGCATCACATCCGGCAGGAACGGCTGGAGCGCCTTCCGGTCGTGCCCGCACCCGGATACCGGCCTGAGGCCCTGGACGACCTGTTCGGAGGCGCCTGGTGAATGCCCGCATCCGCCACCTGACCGGCACCCTGCCGGCTGGCCCCGGCGAACGCCCGCGTGTTCCCCAGGCCGCGGGTGGACCGATGGAACAGGCTCGCGCCCGATTTCCCGCCCGCGAGGCCGGCACACAGTGGCCGATGACATGCAGACCCCTCAACGAGATTCTCGCCGCCCTCGAGCGGCCGCCGGCGTTCGGCACAGCCGACAGGAGCACCCTCTACTACCGGGTCGCCGGGGCTCGCGCCATTCTTCTTTGGCTGTCCGGGTTTCCTGGTTCGAGCTGGCAGGAACGGTGGGAGGCATCCCCTGCAGCGGCTTGCCCGCGCCGGTGGGGCGAGGAGGGATACCTGTGGATCGCCGAGCTCACCAACGTGACGCGCCGCGGCACCGTGCAGTCCGGGCTGCTGGCCTTGGCCGGCGCGGATGTGTTGCGTCTGCCGCTGCACTGGCTCGTCGGCCACCGCAGCAGCCATCTGCGGGACTTCGTCGAACAGGCCCGTGATCCGGTCGGCTTCGCCCGACTGAAGACGCACGTCGACCCGCGCCGGTGGGCGACGGTCGGGGCCGGCAGCGCCCGCCTGGCCCTGGCGAGGATCATCCTGGCCAAGGGCGGCAGGCTGGCGGACATCACGGTCGGCGACGCGATCGAGTACACCGCTGCGGTGTCAGCGAGGAGCGGGCAAGGGACCGCGAACACCTTGTTCTACTCCTGGCTGCGCGAACTCGGTCACCTGCCCTACGACGCGCCGGTGACCCTGCGATTCCTGAGCAGGGTCACCGGTCAGCTCACCTGCGAACAGCTCGTGGACCGGCACGGGGTGGAGAACGCGCCGATCCGGGCACTGCTGATCGACTACCTGGAAGAACGTCGGCCCCGGCTCGACTACAGCACGCTGGATAACGTGGCCCGGAATCTGACCAGGAACTTCTGGTCCGACCTCGAACGGCACCACCCCGAGATCGACTCCCTGGACCTTCCGCCCGCTGTGGTTTGCGACTGGAAGGAGCGACTGCGAACCCGCGTCCAGCGGCGCCGGCGCCCGGACGGCAGCATTGAGGAGACGGTGGTCGAGCGGGCCGACCTGCCGCTGGTCATGATGACCGTCCGCGCGTTCTACCTGGACATCGCGCGCTGGGCGGTGGAGGAACCGGCCCGATGGGGCCCGTGGGCGGCGCCGTGCCCGATCAAGGAAGCGGAGACGCTGAACGCCAAGCGCACCAAGCGGGTCAAGGCCCGCATGGACCAGCGCACCCGCGAGCGCCTCCCCGCCCTGGAGACCTTCGCCCGAGCCGCAGCCGACCACCACCGCCACCACCTGGCCCGCCTTCAGACCCTCCACACCGTCCCGCCGGGCGGCACGTTCACCGCCGGCGGCACTGTCTTCACCCGCACGAAAAATCCTGCGGCCGCCAGCGCCCGCGACGCGTCCGGGAAACTCATCTACTTCGACGTCGCCGAGCGCCGCGCGTTCTGGGCCTGGGCGGCAGTGGAGTTCCTGCGGCACACCGGCGCCCGTATCGAGGAGATGCTGGAGACCAGCCACCCCGCCCTGGTCCAGTACCGCCTGCCGACCACCGGTGAGATCGTCCCCCTGCTCCAGATCGCCCCGTCCAAGACCGACCAGGAGCGCGTCCTGCTCGTCAGTCCTGAGCTCGCCGACGTCCTGTCCGCCATCATCCGCCGCGTCCGCGACCCCCGTACGGGCGCCGTCCCGCTGCTGGCCGCCTACGACTACGAAGAACGCACCTGGAACCCGCCCGCTCCACTTCTGTTCCAGTGGGACCGCGGCGGCGAGCGCTCCCGCATGAGCGGCGAGTTCATCCGACACGCTCTGGGCGAAGTTCTCGCCTTCATCGGGCTCACAGACACCACCGGCAGGCCGCTCGACTTCGCACCGCACGACTTC
The DNA here is from genome assembly GCF_055560575.1 of Streptomyces sp. NPDC023157. Classification (NCBI taxonomy): domain Bacteria; kingdom Bacillati; phylum Actinomycetota; class Actinomycetes; order Kitasatosporales; family Streptomycetaceae; genus Streptomyces; species Streptomyces sp. NPDC023157. The sequence goes on along the minus strand of NZ_JBVHIL010000014.1, from coordinate 80,036 downwards.
CGGCGGATGTTTATCACCGACGCCATCCGCTCCGGACTCCCACCCCACATCGCCCAGGTCATCGTCGGCCACAACAACATCAACACCACCATGGGCTACAACGCCGTCTACCCCACCGAGACCATCGAAGCCCACCGCGCCTTTCTCTCCCGCCGCCGCGCCCTGCGCCCCGCCGAGGAGTACCGCACCCCCACCGACGCCGAGTGGGAGGACTTCCTCGGCCACTTCGAACGCCGCAAACTCTCCGTCGGCACCTGCGCCCGCGCCTACGGCACCGCCTGCATCCACGAACACGCCTGCTTCTCTGAACGAAGCAGGCATCGGAAGACTGGGCTCAACGGGTGGCTGCGCCGGGTGCGACCGCGTGGGACGGTGGTTCTCTGGTATATGCACTAGGTGCACCTCAAGACAACTTGGCAGGACACGCCAAAGTCCATTCGCATCATTTGTTACACGCTTATTCCTTTGGGGGTCGCATGCGGGACGGTGGGCATTTATGGCGACTGGAACGGATGGTGGTATGAGCGAGGCTTTCTCACCAATTTGATGTCCAGCTTCACAGGCTTGCTGTTCGGCATTCCGGTGGCTCTGGCAGTCATCAGCCACCTTGGCAGCACCCAGGCAGAGGCCATTGAGCGCCGCGCAGTGAGACGCCAAGCCAGCCTCGCCGCTGCGGATTTTCAACGGATGGTTCGATCTCCCTTCTCTTCATCGGTGCAGAACCCGGAGAGTTCCCTTCGTTCGCTAGCTGAGAAGGCAAGACGCCTTGAGCTTAAAGCGCAAGAACTAAGGGATGCACTAGCTCCGGGTAGCAGCAAACGTGGAAGAGAGGAATCAGATAAAGCGCTCATTCGAGACGCCTTGGAATCGCTAGTTGCATTTTGCAGCGCATGCGAAGATTCCCTCGAATTCTCGGGTGAGACGGATGAAACAATCTGGTCAGTGCTAGTGGCAAGTCAGTGGCGCGTCCTTGACTCCGAGATTCGGCCGCGCGCGACAGACGTGGGACTGTCGTGGCTTCCCTCTGAGAAATCCTTCCGGATCGGACATTCGGTGGCGGTGGTTCAGCAGGCGTCTTGGATAACAGTGCAGAAGAATCTTCAGGCGACCATTCGTCATATCAAAGAAGCAATCGACTCTGGAGAAAATTACGTGTGGAATTATCAAGATAAGTATGTCCCTATCTTGGCTGACGCCCGTGCGGCGCTGGAGGAGTCCGCCCAGCAGGCGAGGAACTGGTTGCTGAAATTGGCCGACTTGGTCGAGTGGCTTGGAGACATCCGGACAATTGAGTCGCCCCATCCCTAAGGCTGATCACCCCGCCTCGGTTGGTGGACGTGGCGATCTGGGCGAAGGCGGGGAACTCCGAGGTCGACAGCTGTGCTGTGGCGGGTCAGGCCGGCGTCGAGCTGAGCGAGCTTGTCTTCGGCGCCAGCCAGACTGACCCGGAGTCCTTCAACCTCGCCAAGCCAGCCTTCGCGCTCGGCTTCGGCGATGCGGGCGATGAGGTTGTCGCGGATCTCCTCCAACCGGCCGCGCTGGCCCGGGTCCGGCCGGAGAAGCGAGCAACGAACGCAAGCGTGTTCATGAACACAAGGGCTTGAAAAGGCGCGACCGCAGGTGCCGATGGAGACCTTGCGCTTCTCGAAGTGCGCAAGGAAAGCGTCCCATTCCTCCTCGGTGGGGGTCCGATACTCTTCGCTGGGCCGGGCAGCCCTGCGGCGGGCGATGAAGGCGCGGTGAGCCTCGATGGTCTCGGCCGGGTAGATCGCCTTGTAGCCCATCGTCGTATCAAGGCTCCGATGCCCGCAGAGCACTTGCGCGATGTGCGGGGGCAGGCCGTTCATGATGGCTTCGGTCACGAAGATCCTGCGGAAGTCGTGCGGGGAGAAGACGAACGGTTCGCCGCCTGCGTCGGTCAGGCCCGTGGCGGCCAGCGCGTTGATCAGAAGCTTGCGGAGCGCGGTGGGGGTGAATGCGCGGTGTTCGGTGCCGATATCGCGTTGGAACAGCAGCGGCATCGGCGGGTTCCAGACCCGCTCGTTGACGTCATAGGAGGTCACCAGCGGGATCGCGCGGCTGCTTCCGCGCAGGCGGCGGATGATGGTGGAAAGGATATCCGCCAGTTCCGGGCTGACCAGCAGGAGCCGTTCGCTGTCGGTCTTGGACGGGGCGACCTGCAGCAGGGGAACGACTTCGCCGGTGCTGGGGAGCCGGTATTCGGTGATGCTGTGGTGGGTCAGCTCCAGGAGCTCCTCATTGCGGATGCCGGTCAGGCGTAGGACCTCGATCGCAGCGAAAGCCCAGAAGGCTTCGGTCTCCTCGTAGGTGAGGTTCCGCCGCCGCCCGGTCGAGGTTTCCTCTGCCCAGGTCAGGTGCCCGGCGGCTTTGGGCGCGACGGCTCTGCGCAAGGCCCCGGCGGTGTCGGGGATCAGGTCACCGGGCGGGGTGTGCTCGGCGGCGGCAAGTAGGTCGGCTGCGGCGCGTCGCCTGCGGTCGATGGTGCTGGTCAACACCGGCAGGACGGGAAGCCGTTCGCGGGTGCGTTGGTCCATCCGGGCCTTGCGGTGTTTGCGGTCCTTGGCCTTGCTGATCTCTTCGTCGCTGATCGGGCAGGGCACCACCCACGGCGCCCAGCGGGCCGGCTCTTCCGCAGCCCAATGGGCGATGTCGAGATAGAAGGCGCGGACGCGGATGAGCTCGTCCTTGGCGTTCAGCCTGGGGCTGGCTGCCTCGACGGCGGTGCCGTCCGGACCGATCGTGGTGCGCTTCTTGGTGGCGATGTCCGTCTTCCAGGCCCGGGCCAGTGCCGGTGGCAGGCGCAGGGAGCCGATGCCCGGTGAGAGCGCTTCGATCCGGGTCCAGAACAGCCCGGCCAGCGTCCGCGACACCGCGTCCAGGCTGGTGTAATCCAACGACGGTTGCCGTTCGCGCAGGTAGTCCACGATCAGGTCGCGGACCGGGCGGCACCGGATCGGATAGCGATCCACGAGTTCTTCGATGCTCCGCCGGCCGGCGGCAAGCCCGAACGCCCGGATCGTGGCCGGGGCGTCTTCAGGGAAGACACCCAAGGCACGCAGTCGAAGGTAGAAGTCGACTTTGCGCTGACCCCCGCGGACATGGACCCGACGCAACGCGTCGACCAGCTCAACGCAGTCGCCGACGGCGATGTCAGCGATTGACCCGCCCTTGCAAGCCAGAATCATCGCGATCCGGGTCGCGGCGAGGGTGGCCTCGCCTCGGGCGCTGGCCGGCCCGGACTCGGCCAGCTGTGCCAGCCTTGCGAACCCCTCGGGGTCGCGGACCTCGGCCATGACCGGAGCAAGGTGCTTGTGGGTGCGGGTGAGCATCCAGGCCAGGTCAGGACGGATGACATCGCCGCAGACCAGCATCAGCAGCCCGGAAGTCAGGTCACCGCGCTCATACGACGGCGACGGCCCACTCTCGCGCAAGAAACGCAGCGGGAGATCTGTCCACTCCGCGCCGGGAATCTTCTCGGCGCGGCCAGCCTTCCACCGCTGCTGCCAGGTATCCCCAGGGAGGCTGGACAGCCAGCGCAAAAGCTTGGCGACCCCGCGCCGCCGCCCGGCCCGGGTGGCGTTCGCGGCAGCCAAGAAGGGTGGCGCCGTCAGCCGACGCAGCACCTCATCCGCTGACTGCTCTGTCGCCGGCCACCACGCCTCCACAGAGCGGGGCGGGAACCCTTCCCGCAGTACGTTGTTCCGCGCACGGGCCTGTTCGACTGTTGCATTCGCAGTCTGCAGCTGGCGGCGCGCCGAGTGCTTGGTGGTGCTGGTCATGAAGACCGCCTGAACAGCACGTCCAAGGCTTCCGGGTTGTAGCCGGGTGCGGGAGGCGGCGGTACCGGCTCGGCAAACCGGTCTGGCCGCCGGGCGTAGTGGGCCAGTACCTCGGCCACGACCTCGTCCTGGCGCGGCGCGAGGTAGATCTCGGTCGTGGTCAGATGCGCGTGCCCGAGGACCCACTGCACGTCGGTCAGCGTCAGCACCGGGTCGCGCACCATTCGGGCGGCGGCGCTGTGGCGAAGGTCGTGAAGGGTCCAGTCCGCGCCGAAGGTTGCGTTTACCCGCTCGAACATGCGGTGGGCGCCGTGGTAGGTCAGCGGCTGAAACGGACGCCGTAGCGTCCACCACGTTGGCTGCGTCCGGCCCCTCGGCACCAGCCCGTGCAGCTCCTGCTGGTAGAGCCGCAGCCATACGAACGCATCCGCCGAGGCCGGCACCTGCTGCCGTGCTCGGGAGCCCTTCCGCACAACGCTGATCAGCTGCTGCCCAGGGTCGACGTCGCACTGCCGGACGCCGATCAGCTCCGAGGCCCGGACTCCGCTGGAGATCCAAAACGCGATCATTGCCCGGTCCCGGTTCGACCTCAGCGCCGCGAACAGCGAGTTGAACCACTCGTCCGGGATCGAGCGCGGAATCCGGCGCGGAACCGTGGGCCGGTAACGGCCAGCCCGCTCCGGCGCCCAGGCGTCCATCGGGTTGTGGTGTGCGTGCGCGCGGCCGGAACGACGAGCCAGGTCCAGCGGGAACGGGTTGAGCAACGGCCCGGATCCGGCATCACGGTGCAGGTCGTAGAACCTGCGCAGCACCGTCTCGCTGTGGGCGACGGTCGACGGGGCATAGCCGAGCCCAGGGCTCGTCTTCCCGGTCACGGGGTTCGGGGCGCCGACGGTGCGGGCCAGCCGCCGCTTGCCCGCGGTCGCTCGCGGCTTAACCGTCAGCTGGATCCAGCAGCTGAAATCCCGCGCGTCCACGCGTGTCGCTCGATCCCACGGCACTTCGACCGCGTGCAGGAACCGCCACCAGCGCAGCAGGTCCATGCCGTAGGAGCGGACGGTCGCCGCCGCCTTCCCGGCTGCGAGCAGTTCCTGAAAGAACACCGCGACTGGCGCCACGACCGCGCCGTCGGCGTCGACGAGCCGGTAGGGCTCGTACCGGTCGCCGGTCTCCACCAGCCGACCCCACCGAGGAACGGCCAACCTCGACAGATCCCGCTCGGGCACACGATCGTTCATCACGACCGCAGACCGTACTGGGCCGCAACCTCACCTGTGCCCTGAACTGCACAAACGACCTGGTTCGTTCAGTCAACGGGGCGTCCGCTGCTCCCTCCTGCGCCCTGAACCAGCGCAGCGAGGCCGGCTTGTGGAGATCCGGGACAACCTCCGGGACCGGATCGCAGAGGCCGAGCGAGAAGGCTGGCTCGGCGAGATCGACGGACTCCGCGTCAGCCTTGCCGGAGCCGAATCCAAAATCGACCAGATCGACTCCGCATCAGGCGGCACGACGATCAACCTCGGTATGCCGCGCACAATCCCGGCTCAACCTGCCCGGCAGGAGGGAGCAGCGTCGCTGAGACAATCACGGGATGACCAGCAATGAGATCCTTTTCGACTGCCAGCACCGTGGCGACGGCGGTCCGCTCGTGGTCGTCCCCCACATCGATGGGGCACCACTCACCGAACTGATCGACGGGTTCGAGATCGCGGCTGGGATGCAGCCTGCAGGCAATGCCTACGGGGGGCTGATCCCGGAGTTCTTCCGGTTCGGCCCGATGCAGGACCATTTCCTAGGACTGTCCACCAGCGCGATGGGGCCGAAGACACCCGTTCTCGGTTGTGAATGCGGAGAGTGGGGGTGCTGGCCGCTCATGGCCCGCATCACCGCGACGATAGACCTCGTAGCCTGGGACGCGTTTGAGCAGCCGTACCGCAAGAGCCGCGACTACGTGGCATTCGGCCCGTTTCAGTTCGACCGTCACCAATACGATGACGCCCTCCGGGCCCTGAGCTCGATGATCAGCTCCGATGCCGACGGCACGCGCACATGAAGCACTGCCGTTAGCCCGCCGTGCCGCAGACGGAGTGCATGGGCTCGACAACAGCAGCGCGAGGACGCGTCATCGCCCGTCGGAGACGGGCAGATTGTGCCACCAGTGAGCGCACCCGTCAGAGCAGAAGCGTTCGCGGCGCCTTTCGTCCGCGACCGCGAGCACCGCGACCAGCAGCCGGAACGCCGTTCGGCGTTCATCGACTGGGGTGAGGCCGGCGATTTCCCCCAGTTGCTGGTCGATCGGGCCGCGAGTGATCAGAACGGCAGGCGTGTGCGTCGGGCGTAGCCCGGCACGCCGGATGCTCTCTGGTCCGTCTTCAGTGACGGCGCGGGCTTGCATGCAGTGATGGCGCAGGAACCGGAGTATCTCAGCCTGTTCCTCCTGGCCGTAGGAGTTGAACCACTCGATGCCCTGTGACATCGAGCGCAAGCCCTGGGCGAGTTCGTTGAGGATGGTGTCTCGCTCGGTCATCATCAGCTCTCACTGTCCAGCGGGGCGATGGCCGCAGTGGTCACGCGCCGATCAGGCGTGACGTACCACCGAACAAGATCCGGCAACTCGTAATCGCTCTGAGAATGACGCATAGCCGCATCCTGGCTCGCGATGGCACGCATGTGCTACAGGTTTGCGATGCCTCAACGGACCGCAACTACTGGTTCAGAGAAGTGACCAGACCAAACGAGATCGCACCCTTCCAGATCGGTCGAGCAGGCACCGTGGTGCCCTCCAGGACGACCCCTGAGGCTGTGTCCACAGGCTAGGCACGGTCCGCGCGTCATCGCCATACCCGGATGCAGCCGCCGCCCGGATTCGAACCGGGGTTTCCAGATCCGGCATACCGGTGTCCGACGTCCTGGGCCGCTGAGACGAAGACGGCTGCCGGGGCACCGTACGGCGCCGCCTCGACCCGATGCACCCGAGATTCCGGCGACTACGGGCGGGTGACGCGGACCCGGAGCCCGTAGCGGGCGCCTGTGCTGATCGCCTCGGCCAGGTCGGCCGCGGTGATGCCGAGCAGGGCCCGGTCGGCGGCCGCGCGCAGCAGCGGCACGATCTCGGCGGCGGGCCGGCCGCGGTGAGCTCGGCGGCGAGCTCCGCGTACGCCCGCTGGTAAGTGCGTGGTGATCCTCGACGCTGAGTCTTGAGGCGCGAGGGCCATCGAAGGATGAGGTTTCGTGTACGCAGATGTTGAGCCTTGGGTAGCGTTGCGGCTCGTGGAGCTAAGTGTCGTAGTCCCCTTAATGGTCACAGTGTTGGTGGCGGCCACTGGGTACGTGGCGACCTATCTAACGAATCTGCGCCTAGCGCGCCGCAAGGATCACCTGGATCGGATCAACCGCCAACTCAGCGAGCTCTATGGTCCGCTCTATGCGCAGTCGGAGGCCGTGGACCGAGCCCTGGCGCAAGTTTGCTGCCCGATATCGGGCCCCCGGAACAGTGTCGGCCGTCACCATCGCGGAGCAGGCCGCCACCTGGCGTTTGTGGATGTCAACAGTCTTCATGCCGCTCAATCGGCGCATGGTCGAGACGGTCGTCTCTCATGCTGACCTGCTGCTTGAGGACACCATCCCCGAGCCTCTGAAGGAGCTGTGCGCGCATGTGGCTCGCTATGAGCCCATCGTCGCCCGCTGGCAGGAAGACGGCTTCGACTCCGTGCAGCCCGACGATCACATCTCGATCGCTGGCGATTTCCCGCATGTGGAGTTGGAGGCCTACCTACGGAGCTCCTTCGAGTCACTGAAACTCGAACAGGGGCGGCTGCTCGCCCAGGTACGGCGCCTGCACTGACCTCGGCGCTGTTCAGCTCGCTCGCTCCGGCGGCGGCCCAGCGGGCCATGATCCCCCAGACCGTGCGCCATGGGGGGGAACTCCGCAGGCAGAGCGCTCCTTTTGCAGCCGGTGTCGACGACGTATCGGATCGCGTCGACGATCTCCCGCCGGGGGTGCTTTCAGGTCTGACGCCCAGCCCCGGGGCGGCAAGCACTTGCCGGGCTTGACTCGATGACCTGGACGTCCGTGACGCCTTCCTCGGCAGCCTCGCGCTTCCCGTACGTCTCGGCGGCCTTCTCGCTGTAGGTGACGGCCGATACCTGCCGCTCGTCCGTGCCTGCCGCTCGTCCGTGCCTGCCGCTCGTCCGTGCCTGCCTGGACACGGCGAGGACAGCAGCACGGCCGGCTGCGGCTCACGGGAGATATCTGGATGGCCGCTGCCAGGAACTGCGTGACGGGCGAGGCAAGAACCCTACGCTGCCGCTTCGGTCGACGAGGCACCCCTCCGCAACGGCTCCTCCCGCCAACAGCCCGCTGACAGCACTGATGCGGCACCGGGCGGAACGCGAGGGCGGCGGCGAGCACGAGCCCGTACTGCGTGGGCCAGACTCGGCGGCAGCCAAATCGGGCAGTTCAGCCCTCGTCCGGCACGAACCCGGCGGGAACTCGGCACACCGGCTACCGCCTCGGGCCGGAGCCTGGTCGACGTCCTCGACGCCGCACACCGGCGCTGTCCGTCAGTGACGCCACCTTCGCCAGCGCCTGCTGCCGCGCGTACGGTGCCACCGAGGCCCTCGACCAGGGCCACCACGTCCCCTGCGCCGGGGAGTGACCACCTGGCCGCTTTCCTCACGTTCACACGACGGCCGGCGCCCCCACCACGGGCGTCGACCGTTCGGCGTCCCTGGCCGCCTTACGAGACGTAGGTGACCGTCACCCGCTCGAAGCCCAGCGCGCGCAGCAGGCCCTGGAGCATGGCGGTCGTGTTGCGTTCCGCCCGTGAGGTCAGGTCCGACTGGCGGGCGGCGTCGCCGATGCGACGGGCGGCGAGGACGTTGACCGCGTGCTCGCTCGCCGGGTTGTCGGAGAACAGGTCGCCGAGCCGGTCCAGCAGGCCGCGCTGCTTGGACACGGCGTACGACCGTTCCGGGTAGAGCGAGGGGGAGGCCAGCCGGGCGTGGGGCAGGCGCAGGGTCGCCTCGGTCCGCTTCGCGTCGACGGTGACGGCGTCCTTCCCGACTCCGCCGAGGTCCACGTAGGCGGTGACGCCGCCGGTCGCCACGTACAGCGTGCGGGTGCCGCGGATGGCGTCGGGCAGGAAGCGGGCGTCCTGCTCCAGGTCGACCACGACCTGGTAGGTGCCGGCCGCTCCTTCGTAACGGCTCATGTCCTGGACGGACTTCAGGACGGCGGGCCCGGAGCGGTCCTTGACGTCGGTGCCGAACACGTCCAGTCCCGGCAGCCTCAGGAGCTGCCCCACCAGCATCAGGGCGACGGCGATCACGAGCAGCACGACGGCGGCGTCCGGCCATCGGCGCCGGGACGAGCCCTCCGGCCGGCTCCCGAGGGACGGGTGTCTCTTCGCGGTGTCTTCTCCCATGGGCCGCTGGTGCCCCGGCCGACCGCGCCCTATTCCCAACTCCCATTGAAGTGAGGCCTGTTGTGATCCATGAAGAGCGGGGGCGGCTGTGACGGGGCTGCGGGGCGGATGGGCATGGGGGTGGCGGGTCCGGGTAAGCGGGCTTCGTCAGCAGAGCCGACCGGAGCCGCCCGGTCGGAGACAGGGAGTGCCACATGATCAGTTGGAGAGCGATGCGAAGACCGGCCACCGCGAAGACCCGCAGGAACGTCGCCGCCGTGGCGGTGCGCAAGATCGTCCTCACCGCGAAGGGCGGGAGCGGCCCCGGGGCGGCCCCGACCGCACGGCCGCCGCGACGGGAGCGAAGGGGCGTCGAGGAGGTGCCGGCCGTCACGGACCCCGCGGTTCGCGGGCCGGCCCGCACCGGTCCCGGCCGAGTGGTCCGCGCGCTGGTCGCACTCGTCGCCCTCGCGGGCATGGTCGCCTTCGCCGTGGTACTGGCGAAGCTCACCCTGGGAGAGTCGGCCGCTTCGGTCACCCTGGTCCACGACAACCTGACCCCGGGCCGGTCCATCGAGGCATACCTCCGGCAGCCGGCCTTCGTCGACACCGTCAAACAGCTCGGCGGCAACGTGGCCCTGGGGATGCCGTTCGGCGTGCTCCTGCCGCTGCTGTCCCGGAAGGCCCGCGGCTTGGTCCGGGTGGCGCTGGTCACCGTCGGCACCATGCTGCTCGTGGAGCTGATCCAGGGCGCCCTCGTCACGGGACGCGCCTTCGACGTCGACGACGTCCTGCTCAACACTACGGGGGCGCTCCTCGCCTACCTCCTGGTGGGGCGCCGCCTCGGCCGGGCCGTCCATCCGCGTACCCGCCGCAGGTGGTGGCGGCGCCGGCCCCCGGACGCGTACGCCCGTCCCTGAGCCGGGCCCCGGGCCCACCGCGGCACTCGTGAAGTCGGGGACGTCTGGGGCCACCCCATGACCTGGGTGGCCCTCATCGCCGCGGGCGCCGTCCTGGTCGCCCTCTTCTTCGCCGTCCGCGTCGCGGGCCTCTGAGCACGCCCGGACACCGTCGTCGACCACCACCCGGGCCGGTTACACCGCCGCCCCCGATTCCATGACCCGCATCCTCATTTATGTGGATTGCGCATACAAAGACTGATGGTCGCCTTCATGGCGGGTGGCGGGCACCCGGGGCCAGGGCGGTCATACCTGCGAGCACCGGCTCATGTGACGTCCGGCACCGTCGTGCGCCACACGGCGCGGCCGAAGGAGGGGTGATTGGCGCGCGGCGGCACGGGCAGGCGCCTGTCGAGCGGCGTGACACGGCAGAAGCGCCGCTCAGCGGGGCGGCCGAGGCGGCGGTCGGTCGGGTCGGGGCCGGTCGGACGGGCCAGCCCCGAACGAGGCGAAGCCCCACCGCCGCAGACTCGGAGGAGTCCTCGAAAGGGATGGTGCGCATGTGTCGCTGGCTGGCGTACTCGGGTTCACCGCTCCTGCTCGACGCCGTGCTCTACCGCCCCGAGCACTCGCTGATCAACCAGAGCCTCCACGCGAGGATGGGCGTCGAGTCGACCAACGGCGACGGCTTCGGGGTCGGCTGGTACAGCCCGGACGGCGACGGAACGCCGGCGGTCTTCCGTGACGTGGGACCGGCATGGAACAACCGCAACCTGCGCGAGCTCGCCGCGCACGTCCGCTCCCGCCTGTTCTTCGCGCACGTCCGCGCCTCCACCGGCTCCGCGATCCAGCAGACGAACTGCCATCCGTTCCGCCACGGCCGCTGGCTGTGGATGCACAACGGAGCCATCGCGGACTTCCCCCGACTGCAACGCGACCTCTGCATGGCCGTCGACCCGGCGCTCTTCTCCTCCATCGAGGGGTCGACGGACTCCGAGGTGATGTTCTACCTGGCCATCACCCTCGGTCTCGACCAGGACGTCCCGGGCGCGGTGGCGCGCATGGCGGGACTCGTCGAGCGGCTCGGCAAGGAGCACGGCGTCCTGGACCCCCTCCAGATGACGGTGGCCGTGAGCGACGGCGAGCGGGTGTGGGCCTTCCGCTACTCCAGCGGGGGAAGGGCCCGATCGCTCTTCTACAGCACCAGGGCCGACACCGTCCGGCGCCTCCACCCCGAGTTGGACTACCTCAAGAAGATCTCCGACGACACCCGCCTCGTGGTCTCCGAGCCCCTCGGCGACCTGCCCGGTGTGTGGAACGAACTGCCCGAGGCCAGCTACGCGGTGATCCCCTCCCCGTCGGAAGCCGACTACCTTCCGTTCCTCCCCGTCCACCCGTGAGGACCGGGGGCCCGCCCTCGTAGCGGACCGACGACGGCAAGGACGATCGAGCGCGGATGACCGCGACATGTGCGGGTAGCCGCATGGACGTGCTCACCGTAGGCGTTGAGGAAGAGTATCTGCTGGTGGATCCGGTGACGGCCGTCCCGGCTCCCGCGGTGTCGGAGGTGCGCCGTGCGCCGGGCCTCGGACCGTTCGCGGAGGGGCATGCACGTGCACGTCGGGGTGGACGATCCCACGCGTCGCGGTGCTCAACCGGATCAGAGGGTGGCTCCCGGCGCTGCTGGCCATGTCCGCGAACTCGCCCCTGTGGGACGGACGGGACACCGGGTTCGCGAGCTGGCGCACCATCGTGTTCGGCCGTTGGCCCGTGAGCGGCCCGCCGCCCCACTTCGACGGACCGCGCGACTACGAGGACCGCCTCGGGGAGCTGGTCACGTCGGGGGTGATCGCCGACCGGCGGCAGGTCTACTGGCAGGCACGGCTGTCCGACCACTACCCCACCGTCGAGGTGCGATGCCTCGACGTCCAGCTGCGGGCCGACGGGGCCGTCATGCTCGCCGGCATCGTCCGGGCGCTGGTGGCCACGGCGATAGCCGAGGAGAAGGCGGGCACGCCCCTTCCGGTCGCGGCGCCGGAGTTGACGCAGGCGGCGAACTGACACGCGGCACGGCACGGACTGAACGGGACACTCCTGGACCCGCTCGGCTGCCCGCAGCGCAGCGGCGACGTGCTGTACGCCCTCCTGCGGCACATCACACCGGCCCTGGAGGAAGCGGGCGACCTTCGGGACGTCAGCGGTCTCGTCCACCGGCTCCTGCAGGCCGGCATCCCGGCGGACCGCCAGCGCCGTGCTCTCGCTGAGGCGGGGTTGGCGGGGCTGATCGACCTGGTGACCGGGGCCGGCACGTTCCCATGAGGCAGCGGCCAGGGGCGCCGTCCCTGGCCTCCCGTTCGGCGTAGGGACGACAGGAATGATCCGTGCAGAAGGGGGACCGGCCGGCTGTGCACCGGGACGGGGCCCTCCCCTCGCCGCCGCCCGTGGGGGAGCCGAGGCGACCGCGGTCGCCATATCCCGCGCCTCCGCGGCGACGGCACGGTTCAACGCGGTGCTGCACGGCTGCCGGATCAGGGTCTTCCGCGGCGACCTCACGACGCCGGCCGCCGGGGAACGGCTCGACCTCGTGACGGTCGACCCGCCGTACGCGCCCACCCTTCCTACCGTGCTGTCGGCGTACACGTGAACGTCCCCACCCGCGTAAGGATGAAAGGGACAGTTGTTGATGCGCTGAGACCTACTGCTCGGCACTCTGCTGCTTGGTCGGTGAGAGGCGGCGGAAGGCGGTCGACGGTGGTCCTGGACCCGCGACGCTGGTTGGAACTGCGGTGCTTCCGGAGTCTGTTGGAATCCGGAGCGATCAGCCTGTCGGAGGTGACCCGGGAGACCGGTCTGGACCGGAAGACGGTCCGCAAGTATCTGTCGGCACCGGGCCCGGCGGGCCGGACGCGTAGTACGCGGCGGATGACGACATCGTGTGGATGCACGTCGCGCCCGGCAGCGTCGGCTACGGCCCCGCGTACGACCTGCTCGTCGAGGCGGTGCTGTGGCAGGGCATGGTCGAGCAGCAGGACCGGCTCCTGTATGCCCTCGACGACTGGATCGAGGAGCGCGAGCGCGCCCAGGGGCCGGAATCCGCGGAGCCGGTCGAGGCCACCGGACAGGCCTCGGGTCAGGACGAGTCCGATCACGTGGAGCGGATCGCGCTCGCCTCCCGCGTGCGCACCCGCGCCGTCGGCCTGCGCGGCCGCTGGTGGCGGGAGAACCGCGGCCCCCTGGTGGGCCGGCGGAACGTCCACAGGCCGGCACCCGCTGCGGGGGCGGAGAAGGCCAGTATTAGGGAATCCACCGAAGATCCCCGTCACGGGGTCCTCGCTCAACGTTTCAGGACGCCGGGGATCGTAGTCACCGATGACATAGCCGAAGGGCACGGCCACGGGCGTGTTCGGGTCCGGATCGTACGCAAGCCCGGCGCGGGCCGTGGCCACGTAGGCGATGGTCCTGGTCGGGGGGCGGTCCAGTCCCGGGAGAGCCGATGGAGCCGACAGGCTGTCCCGGAAGGACTCACCCGCCTCCTCACACAGCAGCCCCAGGAAGGGGATGTTTCGGCGGCGCGTTCGTGGTCAGGCGGCTTTGCAACCGTTGTCGTTCACTCGAAGGGATTTCCTCATGTCCAGCAGTGAGAAGGCGCGTGCCAAGGGTGAGCAGGTCAAGGGTGCACTGAAGGAGTGGGCCGGTCGCGCCACGGGCGAGGAGCGTCTGACGGAGCGGGGGCGCACCGAGAAGAGGCGCGGTCACACGCGGGAGGCCGTGGAGAAGGTCAAGGACGTCTTCAAGAGCTGACCCGAGACGCGCGCTATGGCGCGGTCCCGCCCCGTGTCCGGGGTCGGGACCGCGCTTCGGTCGAGACGTCACACGAACCGGGGAAGGGGGGCCACGCATGACCGCGAGCGGTGGCAGGGAGAGGGGCACGGCCCAGGGGGGTCGGACGACCTTCGGGCGGGACGTGGTGCTCGCCGTGGGACTCGCGGGAGTGGTCGCCGGCGGGGCGGCACTGTTCCTCAGAACGGTGCGGGCCGCGGGTGTCCACCCGCCCGTCATGCTGATCGTGCTGCTCCTGGTGCTCGGTGCCGGGGTGGCGATGGCCCGGTGGGGCATCACGCCCGTGCGGGGCGGGTCGCGGCGAGGCCCCGGTCTGCGGGGCCGGGGCCGCAGGCACGCGGCGGCCACGGGGGCCATGGGCGTGGAGGTTCTCGAGCCGGTCGCGAAAGGCGCACCGGCCGCAGCACCCGTCGTGGACGAGGAGGCGTTGGACCACGCCGCCGCCGACCCGTACGAGTTCGAGCACACCGTGGCGGCGCTCTGCGCCCGGGACGGCTGCGCATCGGTGAAGGTGGTCGGCGGTGCGGGCGATCTGGGTGCCGACGTGTTGGCGACCACGGCCGACGGCCTGCGGGTCGTGATCCAGTGCAAGCGGTACGCGCCGGACCACCGCGTCGGTTCGCCGGACCTCCAGCGCTTCGGCGGCACCTGCTGGAGCGTGCACGAGGCGGATGTGGCGGTCCTGGTGACGACCAGTTCGTTCACCGAACCCGCCCTCGACTACGCGGCCTCGAGCGGGATCCTCTGCGTCGACGGGCCCGCCCTGTCCGCGTGGACCGCATCCGAGGCGCCAGCCCCCTGGTACGCCCTCTCCCCCGAGCCGGGAGAGCGAGCAGAGCCGGAGACGGAAGCAGCCACCGGGTGACGTCGGCCGCGGCGAGTGCGCCCCAAGGCAGCAAGGAGGCGAGCCAGGTCGCACCGTGACGGAGGCGAGGGGCGGCAGTAGGACAGCCGGATCAGTGGCCGTCATGGGCGGTTGTGCACCGCAACGGAGCCGGCTCACGGAGCGTCGAACAGGCGACTCATGGCCCACTGCCTGACGCGCGCCCGATCGTCGCGTCGGGCGTGGGGGCTATCGCGTGGACGGTGAACTCCGCATAGGCCGATCATCGATCGGCAGTCCGGCCAGGGGGTGTTCACGCAGGCGGCAACGATGTATCCGGCGGCGAGCAGGTCCTGGGACTTCTCGACGTCGACCTCATGCCTGTCCGCATGCCAGTAAGCGCCGTCGTACTCGATGGCGAGCACCGGCCCGACGCCGAGCTCGACAGTGATGTCGACAAGCCCTCCGGCGAGGACATCGTCCGGCGCGAGCTGCCCGACACCAGCGGCAACGGGCCCCGAAGGCCGAGGCGGCCGCCGGGAAGCCGTCGGTCGCCGTCCCCTCGCCGTAGCACTTTCCGCGCCAGCCGCGCGGCACCCGGCCCGGTCAGCCGGCAGGGCCGGAGCCTTGCGGATCGGCCGGGCCGGGCCCGAGGTCGACTCGGGCCGCGACGGGGAGGTGGTCGCTCGCCGTCGCGGGCAGGATCCACGACCCGGTGGCCCGCGCTCCCTTGAGGAGGATCTGGTCGATCCGCACGAGCGGGAGGCCCGCCGGCCAGGTGAGGCCGAAGCCCTCGCCGGACGTCGACTGGGCCGACGCCATGCCGGCGGTGAGCGGGCGCAGGCCCCGGTCGTCGGTGGAACCGTTGAAATCGCCCATGACGAGGACGCGCGGGGAGCGCTCGGCCCGCAGGAATCCCGCCAGGAGCCCGGCGGCCTCATCACGCGTGCCCGAGGTGAAACCGGTCGCTCCGACCCGGACGGACGGGAGGTGGGCGACATACACGGCCACCGGGCCCCCGGGGGTGTCGGCCGTGGCGCGCAGGGCCCGGGTCCACGGCATGATCGGCACGGCCCGCGCGTCCCGCAGCGGGCGGGTGCTCCACAGACCGACCGTGCCCTCGTAGAAATGGTGGGGGTACGAGGCGGCCAGCGCACGTTCGTAGGCGGGCGCGGTGTCCGGGGAGAGTTCCTGGAGCGCGACGATGTCGGCCCCGGAGGCGATCAGGCTCCGCGCGGTGCCTTGCGGGTCCGGGTTGTCCTGGTTGACGTTGTGGCTGACGACGGTGAGGTCCCCGCCGGGCGCCGACTTGTCGGCGAGGGTGCCCGCGAAGACCGTCAGCCAGGCGCCCACCGGCAGGATCAGGGCCGCCGTCGCCGTCCGTGATCGGCGCAGCAGCGCCGGGGCCGCGAGCACGGGGATCGCGAGAGCCGACCACGGCAACACGGTCTCGGCCAGGCTGCTGAGATGGCCGGGGAGGTCGGGCAGACCCCCGTGGCCGGCGAGTGCGATGCCGAGGGCGAGCAGGGCGGCGGAGAGCGCGGGGCCCCTGCCCCGGCGTCCCCGGTGCCCCCGGTGTCCTTCCTGTGCCGTGCGTGGCGGGCGAGTCTCCGCGTCCCGCGGCGCCTCCTGGTCCCTCGCTGCTTCCGGGGCGTCCGCCGGACGGATGGTGGCCGTCATGGTTCAGCCCTCCCGGGTCAGGCTGTCGCGGAGCCCCGTGATCAGGCGGCGGCTGCCGTCGACGGCCTCCCGGAGGCCCTCGGCGGGCGTGGTGTCCGCCCGCTGGTGCAGCACCGCGCCGACGAGCAGGCGGGTCGCGCCGCCGACGCGCACCTCGCAGGCCCACAGCAGATTGCCGCCCGCCGGGGTGCTGGAGCCGGTCTTGATACCGACGACGCCCGGGGTGTCCAGGAGCGGGTTGGTGTTGGTGATCGGGCCGACGCCGGGAACGGTCACGGACCGGGTGCCCACGATCTCCCGGAAGACGGCGTTCCTCATCGCCTTCCGGGCCAGGGCGAGCTGGTCCGCCGCGGTGCTCGTGGTGGTGACCTCGATGCCGCTCGCCCCGGTGTACGTCGAGTCCTTCATGCCCAGCCTGCCGGCGGCGCGCTGCATCTTCTCCGCGAAGGCCTCCTGGGTCCCGGAGTCCCACCGGGCCAGCAGCCGCGCGACGTTGTTCCCCGACGGGATCAACAGCATCTCCAGCAGCTGGCGTTGGGAGTACCGTCGGCCGGCCTGGAGCGGCACCGTGGACTCGCCGCCGACGCCCACCTCGTACGCGGCCTGGCGGTCCACCTCGATCATCGGTCCCGACTCGCCCGGCTTCAGCGGGTGCCCCTCCAGGATGACGTGCGCGGTCATCACCTTCGTCAGGCTCGCGATGGGCACGGGTCGCCCGTCGCCCCGGGTGCCGACCGGGCCGGACCCTTCGAGGGCGACCGCGGTCTGCCCGCCCTTCGGCCACGGGAGCGCCCCGTCGTCGACGACGACCCGGGCCCGCCCGCCGTCTGGGTACGGCACCGTGGCCGAACCGTCCCCCGTCCCGGCCACGGCGACGCCCAGGCCGGTCAGGAGGAGCAGGGCCAGCGCGCCGCCCGCGACGCGGTTGCGGTGCGAGGGGGTAAGGGACATCGGGCTACCTCCGGGGCTGCCGTACGGAATCGGTATGGCAGTCAGGCTGCGGGTCCGGTGTGTCCGGACGGCGGAGGCGAGGCCTTCACGGGGGCTCGGGAACGCGTCGGTCGTGTATCGAGCGTGTATCGGTGGGCGAGGCCAGAGGCTCGGGGCCAGGGCCGGGGCCGCGGGCGGGGGCCAGGGCCCGGGTCGGGGCCCGGGTCGGGCCCCGGGTCGGGGCTCGGGGCTCGGGCGCAGCTCGGGCGGGGCCCTGGGCCGCGGCGGTCGGCTCCTCGACCGGTGCTTCGGTGGCGGGCTCCTCGCGGCCATGGCCCTGCAGACCACCCGTCTCCGGTCACCAGCCGCCGCCACCCGCCACGGCAACGGGCCGGCCGGGCTCCCCGCACGACGCCTACGTGCCGGACGTGCCGGTGCCTTCCGCCGGCAGGCGCAGCGTCGCCACCGCTCCCCCGTCCTCGGGATGGTTCGCGAAGGACAGCGCCGCGCCGATCACGGCCGCCTGGCCGCTCGCGATCGTCAGGCCCAGGCCGTGCCCGCGGCCACGTTCGGCGCTGCCCGTCCGGAACCGCTGGGGACCGTCGGCCAGGAGGTCCGCCGGGAAGCCTGGGCCGTGGTCCCGGACCGTGATCGTCCGGCCGGAAACGGTGATCTCCACGGGGCCCGCGCCGTGGCGGTGGGCGTTGACGGCGAGGTTGGCGATGATCCGGTCCAGCCGCCGCGGATCGGTGGCGGCCACCGCCGAGTCGTCGGCGGTCACCCGGGCCGTCGTCCCGGTCCGCGCCACCGACTCCCGGACGAGCTCGGCGAGGACCACCGGCCGGAACCGGGGCTCCTCGGCCCCGGCGTCGAGCCGGGAGATCTCCAGCAGGTCCTCGATCAGGTCCCGCAGCACCCCGATCCGGTTCCTGACCATGTCGGTGACCTCGCCCTCGGGCAACAGTCCGGCCGAGGTGACCAGGCCCATCAGCGGGGTGCGCAGTTCGTGGGCGACGTCTGCGGTGAAGCGCTGTTCGGTCGCGATGCGCTGCTGCAGGCTGTCGGCCATGGAGTCGACGACGGCCCCGATCTCCCCGATCTCGTCGACGCCGCCACGGCTCGTCTCGGTACGGGCGTCCAGATCGCCCGCGGTGATGCGGCGTGCCGTGCGGGCCACCCGGCGCAGCCGTCGTGCCGGCAGTTCGGTGGCGAGGGCCGTGACGGGGACGACGATGCCGAGGGTGAGCAGCGAGTACTTCCACATGTGCCGGTCCAGGGCCTGCCGGGTGAGCAGGTCGGCGGTCATGTCGACCTTGGTCGCGTAGAGCTGCCCGTCCTGCGTCCGCGCGGCCCAGAAGACGGGGGCCGGGGGCCGGTTCTCGTACAGGGTGGCGGTGCCGTCGCGTTCGACCTGCCGCAGCAGGGCGTCGGGGAGTGCGCCGGGCTGGGTCGTGGTGCCCTCCCGTACGACGGGCTCGAGGGCGGCCAGCGCCTTGCCCGCGCCCTCGTGCATCGACCGCCGCAGGGTCGACTCGTGGACGAGCACGCCGACCGTGAGGGCCATGGCGGTGCAGGCGAGGCTGACGAGGAGAACGATCTTCCAGCGCAGGGACCGGAGGTTGAGCAGCGCGCGTACGGGGGTCATCCGGAGCTCCTCCCTCAGCGCCGCAGCTTGTAGCCGAAGCCCCGGACCGTCTCGATGCGGTCGGCTCCGATCTTCCGGCGCAGCCGCTGGACACAGAGGTCGACGACCCGCGTGTCGCCGTCCCAGCCGTAGTCCCAGACGTTGCGCAGCAGGCTCTGGCGGTCGAGCACGATCCCGGGGTGGGCGGAGAACTCCAGGAGCAGCCGCAGTTCGGTCGGGGCCAGGGCGATCTCCTGCCCGTCCCGGCGCACTTCGAGGGCGGCGGGGTCGATGGTCAGGTCTCCGAAGGCGAGCAGTCCGGCCGGGTCCGGAGCGCCGGAGCCGGCGGGCGGCGGGGCGGCGGCCGAGGCCCGGCGGAGCAGGGAGCGGATGCGGGCGACCAGGACGGCGGTGTCGACGGGCTTGACCACGTAGTCGTCGGCCCCCGCCTCCAGCCCGGAGACCACGTCGAGGGCGTCGCCGCGCGCGGACATCATGAGGATCGGGGCGGTGCTGGTCTCCCTGATCCGGCGGCAGAGCCCGATGCCGTCCAGGGCCGGCAGCATGACGTCGAGCAGCAGCAGGTCGTGCTGTCCCTCGCGGAAGAGTTCGAGTCCGGTCAGTCCGTCGCCGGCGACGGTCATGCGGTAGCCGTAACGTTCCAGCGCCATCGCGACGGACTTACGGATCACCTCGTCGTCCTCGACGAGCAGGATCGTCACGGGGGTGGGCTCGGATTCAGGCAGGAGCATGCGTCGCATCCATCGGGGGTGATCGGCGGGCCTCCCATCATGCCCCACCTCCGGCGGACGCCAGAGCCTCCCCACCTGCGGGGGGGGCTGGTCCGCGTCAAACCGGACCCGACCCCGCCGTTCCCCGCGCCCGGGCGCCCTCAGACGCGTCAGGACTGGGTCTCCGGACGCACCGCCAGATCCTCGGTGCCCGCCCAGTGGGTGACCCGCTGGCCGTCGTCGGCCTCGAAGGACGCCACGGGCATCCGCACGTCGACCGGCTTCTCCGGCTCGCTCTCGCCGCCCGGGGCTGCCGGACGAGCTCGGCTCGTTCCAGACCGCTCACAAACGCCTGATCAGGTGGGCCGTGGACGCTACCTGGCAACGGATCCTCCGAACCGTGCTCGCCCAGGCGGACGTCCACGAACGCGACCCGATGTCGTCCTTGCGGACCGGTCCCACTCGTTCCGCTCGCCAGGAAAGCCCTAGCTCAGGCCCCGGGCGAGGCCTCGACTGCTCTCGCCCGGCAGTCCGAGCACGTCCCGGACCTCTTCGCGTCGAACAGATGCCGGTAGACCCTCACCTGGCGTCGAGGAATGCCGCAGAGCGTCGCCTCATCCGCCAGAGCGTGCTCCAGTGCCGAGCCACCTGTTTCCAGGCATGCCGCGAAGCTCGTTGGAGCGAGCCAGAACGCGAATCTGAAGGATCGGAGGCCGTGACCAAGCTGTGGCATGGCCGCCACCCTCGCACGTGGCCCGATCAGCGAACGCTGCGCCGCTGACGGCGGATCCGCCTGCGGTCAAACTTCGCTGAGTCTCGTGAAACTTCGTTGGGAAGGGGCAGCTGTTGCTTGGCCCCTTGGACGGCCGTTTTGCCGGAGCGGCAACAGGAGTGGCGTGACCGGGCCATGACGGGTGACGTTGGGGCCATGACCGACAACATCACGCCGGGATCGCCCGCGTCTGACACTTCCTTGCCCGGTGACGAATACCTCGGAGACCCCGCGGTCCGGGCGGAGTGGGACAACCGATACGCCGACCGACAGCAGCTGTGGAGCGGCCAGCCCAACGGTGCGCTCGTGGCCGAGGTCGCCGGGCTCACGCCCGGGCGGGTGCTCGACGTCGGCTGCGGCGAGGGCGCGGACGCCGTCTGGCTCGCGCGCGGCGGCTGGGACGTGACCGCGCTCGAGGTCTCGGGCGTGGCACTGGAGCGGGCGGCCGGGCACGCGCGGGACGCAGGCGTCGGCGTTCGCTGGGTACACGCCGCGCTGACGGAGGCGGCGCTCCCGCCGGCCTCCTTCGACCTGGTCTCCGCGCAGTATCCCGCCCTGCTGCGCACCCCCGACGCCGCAGCCGAGCGAGCGCTGCTCGCGGCCGTCGCGCCCGGCGGTGTATTGCTGCTCGTACACCACGCGGGGATGGACACCCAGCCGGCGCACGACAGCGGCTTCGACCCGGCTGACTACGTCTGGCCCTCGATGGTCACCGCCCTGCTCACCGCCGACTGGAAGGTGGAGGTGAACGAGCAGCGACCACGCGTGGCACCCGACGGCGGCGCCGGCGCGCACCATACCGACGACCTGGTGCTGCGTGCGCGACGGCTGAGCTGAGCCCCTCCGCTCACAGCAGGTCCGGCATCTGGCAAGACTGGATGACCGAGCCACCGAAAACGGGCTGCGGGGGCGGCCTTGGAACGGGCAGGGCGCTGAGGCGGGCGACCACACCGATCGACGGGATGTCCAGCTCGGCGGCCCGTGAGCGGGCGACGGGCGAGGGCGTCGGCGAGTGGCTCGGCGCGCCGCCGGACGCGGCACGGCGCCCCTGATCTCGGCATGGGGAGAGTGGGAGGATGGCCCGATGGGGACGATCGGCAGCGACGGCGAGACCGTCCAGTACGTACGGTTCCAGTCGCCTCACCGGAACAGCAGGGGCCACTTCACCGGCGTCTTCGGGCTCGTGAACAACCTGGCGCGGGAGGGCAGGCTCTCGGACCGACAGGAATCCTTCCGCCGCACCAACAACAGCTGGTACGACGCGGCCTACACCGCCCCCTCGACCGTTGACCCCACCGTCTACGACGACGCGATCAACCCTGGCGCCGCGGCCTGGTTCAAGCCGTCGGCCGCACATCTCCTCGCTCGGGTCCCCGGCTATCTGGAGATTCTGGCCGCTCACGGCGTCGACTGCCGGGTGCTGCGTTCCGCGGATCCAGGGCGGATCGTCTACGAGGACGACGTACAGGTCGTGGTCGTGCCACACCTGTCGGATTCCACGACTCTCGACGAATGACCTGCTGACCGACGGCCTGGCTGTACGTCAGGTGTCGTCTGGCATCCCTGTCTGCCCACTCGCCGAGCCAGTTGCCATGCTCATGCCGCCGTGAGGTATGACTGGCCGTGCCACGGATCCGCCGTGCGCAGATCAGGATGAATTCCCAAAAGGACATTGTGAGACAGATATCCATAAGAGCATCAGTCACGGCAGTCGCCTGCCTGCTGCTCACGTCCGTCGTCGCCCCAACGCAGGCCGCCGCCGCGACACAGCCGTCCGTTTGGGTCGCGAGCGGGGCCGACCACGTCTTCTCGTCGTCGCCCGCCCCTCAACGGCCGACGAACGCGGTCACGCTGTTCGCGGCGCGCAACGAGGTCCAGGCCGCCCAGGTCGTCGTCCGCTCGGGCGAGACGCTGAGTGGCGTGTCGGTGCAGGCGAGCGACCTCGCCGGGCCGGACGGAGCCGTGATCCCGTCCTCCCGGATCACCGTGAACCGTGAGTACAACCACCCGAACATCGCGAAGGTCCAGACCGGACGCCAGCAGGAGCCGCCGAACGGCGGCACGAGCTACTACGACGCGCTCGTCGGCAACGCCCCCTACCAGCTGGCGCCGAACACGACGCAGCCCTACCACTACAGCGTGGCGGTGCCCACCGGGCAGGCGCCCGGCACCTACACCGGCAGGGCCACCGTGCAGAGTTCGGCCGGTCCGGTGGATGTCCCGGTGTCCGTGACGGTGTACGACACCGAGTTGCCCCCGACGAACCGCTCGACGTTCCGTATGAACAACTGGTTCACCTCGGTAGGCTGGGACTACCAGTGGACGGCGACGTCCATCCCCGACCAGTACGGCGTCGCGGCCTTCTCCCCCGAGTGGTGGACGCTCATGGGGAACTTCGCCAAGAACCACGCCAAGCACCGCAACAACGTCATCTACGCGGACTTCCAGGCCCTGTCCATTCCGGACACCACGCTCGTGAACGGCAAGTACACGTTCACCTGGACGAACTTCGACCGCTTCGTCCAGCTCTTCCAGGACTCCGGGGCACTCCAGTACATCTACACCCCCACCCTCATCGAGGACGCCGGCCGCAAGGTCGAGGCGCTCGTCAGCGACGGCAAGGGCGGGGTGAAGATGAACTATCTGACACCCGGCACGCCCGAGGCCACCGCGTACCTCGACACGGTGCTCCCGGCGCTGAAGGCCCACCTCGACTCCAAGTGCCTGGACGCGGGGCCGACCTGCGCACCCGGCCGCCGGTGGAGCGACGTGTTCTATATGAGCGCGGTCGACGAGCCCTACCGCGCCGACCAGACCCAGGTCTCCGCCGCGCGCTGGCTCTACGAGCGCTTCCACGCGTACTTCCCCCAGGGGCAGTCGAACGAGGCGCACCACGAGGCCGTACCCGCCCTGGACGACGTCCTCGGCACCATCACGCCGCTCGCCAACGATCACTACGACGAGAACGCCGGCTACTACCAGAGCCAGCGCCTCGCCGGCAAGGATCTCTGGCTCTACTACTGCAACGGCCCGCAGGACCGGCACCTCAACCGCTTCATCAGCTACCCGCTCTCCGACTCCCGTCTGACACCGTGGATGGTGTCGGCGGTCGGCGGCAACGGAGCCCTGCACTGGGGCTGGAACATCTGGACCTGGCCGGTGGGCAGCCCCGCGACCCGCTACGACCACATCGACACGTTCGACGGCTGGACCAACGGGGACCCGTTCCTGGTGCGCCCGAACAAGGACGCCCTCGACGTCTTCGACAGCATGCGCAGCGAGGCGCTGCTGGCCGGCATCCAGGACTACGAGCTGCTCCACCAGCTCGCCGCCGTCAAGCCGGTCCTGGCCCGGGCTCTCACCTCGTCCCTGATCACGAACACCACCGAGACCACCACCTCGGGCGCGGAACTCGACCACCGCCACAAGCAGATCCTGGACGCGCTCACCACCCAGGGCGCCGACGCCTCCTACCCGTTCGCCGACGCCTTCTCCTCCGGTGCCGACAGCGAGTGGCGGCACACTCGCGGTTCCTGGGCGGTCACCGGCGACCAGGCGTACGCGCAGAGCGACACCGCCGCCAACTGGGACACGGTCTCCGCGGTGGCCGGGCGGGCCTACGGCGACGTCGCCGCCTCCGTCGACGTCCGGATCACCGGCGTCAACGCCGACGGCGGCAACACCAACTGGGCCGGCCTGACCGTCCACAGCCAGAACCCCACCGACCGTCAGACCGGCTATCTGGTGGCCCTGCGCGACAACGGCGAGGTCTTCGTCCAGCGCAGCGGCGTCACCCTCGCCAAGGCGCAGGTGCCCGGCTACAGCCCCGGCCAGACGGTCACCCTGCGGACCGTCACCCGCGGCTCCACCCTCACGGTGTACGCGGGCGCGACGCAGCTGCTCTCCCTCACCGACCAGAGCTACCCCGTCGGCAACGTCGGCCTCGCGACCGGCGGGGCGAGTGCCCGGTTCGACAACGTACGACTCAACCCCGGCACCAACCCCGCCGAGGGCGCCGCCGTCACCGCCTCCAGCAGCTACGAGGACGACGGCTGGAGCAGGAACGCCCTCACCGACGGCCGCCGCTCCCTGCCCACCGGCACCATGGGCTGGAGCAGCATCGACAACCTGTCCGTCGACCACCCCGAGTCGGTGACCGTGGACCTCGGCACAGCCCGCCGGATCGGCCGCCTGGACCTCTTCGGCCGCGCCGACGGCGCCAACACCGGCCTCGGCTTCCCCGTCGACTTCACCGTCCAGGTCTCCGCCGACAACACCACCTGGACCACCGTCGCCGACGAGCACGGCCGCCCGCGACCGGACGCGTCCGCCCAGACCTTCCCGTTCGCGCCGACCGATGTGCGCTACGTCAAGGTCACCGGGACGAAGCTGCGCCAGGACCCGCACGGCAACTACCACCTGCAGCTCGCCGAGATCGAGGCCGCCGGCGACGAACTGGCCGCCAACCAGCCGGTGAACACATCAAGTTCGATCGAGGGCTCGGGCTGGAAGCGCACCGCCGCCACCGACGGCGTACGGAACTCGGCGCAGGGCTACTCGATGGGCTGGAGCAGCCTCAAGTCGCCCACGCCGACGGCCAACGAGTCGATCACCGTCGACCTCCAGGGACCGAGCCTGATCAGCCAGGTCCGGCTCACCCCCCGCACCGACGGCGTGAACACCGGCCTCGGCTTCCCCGTCGACTTCACCGTCCAGGTCTCCGCCGACAACACCACCTGGACCACAGTCGCCGACGAGCACGACCACGCGAGGCCGGGTGCCGGCCCCCAGACCTTCTCGTTCGCGCGGACCAAGGCCCGCTACGTGAAGATCACCGGCACCAAGCTCAGCGCCGACCAGTTCGGTGATTACTACATGCAACTCGGCGAGATCGGCGTCAGCTGACGTCCGGATCGTCATGACGGCCCTGGCCCCGGCCCCGGCGATGCGCCGGGGCCGGGGACCAGCGGTGGGACCCCGGTCGGTCCCACCCTCACCAGCGGATCAAGCACCCACTGCTGGGGGCGCCTCCGGGCTCGTGGGGTTCAGCGGCCGATGGCCTCAAGCCATCTCCGGATGGCCGCCTTCTCCTGCTGCGGCGTCCCCTGCCAGCCCGCTTTCCACTCCGCGTGTTCGCAAAGGCCGACGACGTCCGAGAATCCGGTCACCAGGACAGTACCGACCGACGAATCCCCCGTCCGGCCGGCGACGATGACATCTCCGGAAACCGACAGCATGACGAACTCCGGCGCACCGAAACCAATGCCGAGAGCATCGGCGGATCCCGCACCCACGACATCCCAGGATTCGTCCAGCCTGACGCGCGCCCACCAGAAGTCGCCGCCCTGGACCTCGACGGCGACCAGGAACTCCCGGTCGTCCCCGAAAAGACCCCCCTCGCGGGAAAGGTCGAACCAGCCCTTGTTCGCCGTGGCGACGAAATCCGGGGCATCTCTTTCGACGACCGACCTCCGCCATCCCCCTGATGGGGGGGCATATCCCGTGGCCGCGTTGGCGAGCGTCGGCGGGATGAGGGGACTTGCCGGGTCCACCAGCCCCAGGAAGACCAGTCCAGCGGGGGTGAGTCGCCCAGCGTGGTCCATTGCTCAAAACCTTTCGAAAGTCCCTCGGATGAAATCCAAGGACACATGGACGAAGCAGTGCACGGCCCCAGGGGGCCGTGCACTGCTTCTTTCTAATCTACTACCAGGTGAAGGGGCTCTCGCCTCTTACCACCTGTAGAGGTGCGGAGAGCCGTAGTTGTGCCCGCCGCTCCGCTTGATCGGGAACCAGGCGATCTCACCGGTCGTGTTGTTGACCATGATCCTTGTCTGGTTGCTCGGCCGGTAGTTCCAGTAGATCGTCGCGTTGTTCACCCAGGAACCCCAGAACCTCCGCTGACGGTCATTGAGGTCCATCCCGTTGAAGATGTCGATCCCACCACCCGGAGTGTCCCGCGGAGCCATGTTGGGATTGGCCCGGAACATGGCCACGAGCTCGTGGATCTCGTCAGGGACGGAGAAGAACTCACCCAGGTCGGACATGTCCTGCGCCCGGTCCTGGATCGAGGCGTTCTCGTAGTGCTCGTCCGGGTGGTACTCGCTGGTCGCCTTGTTCTCGACCCCGTCACCGCGATCGCCCGTCGGGCAGGAGTCGTTGTGAACGAGGAGCGAGGTCGCCCCCGCCAGCGCGTAGTACGTGTGGACTTCGCTGACGGTCAGGTTGTGGACGGTCGCCGAGGGGGCGGTCCAACGCTGTACGGACGTGATCTGGACGTACGTTCCGGCGCTGGTCTGGAGCCACTGGCCCGACTTCAGGTCGGTGGCCTTGAGCCAACGACCCAGCTCGGGGACCCAGACCGGGTGGCCGGCGGTCGCCGTGATCGTGGCCGTCTTCGAGCCGGCCCTGCCGTCGGTGTCGATCGTGACCTTGACCAGGTGCTTGAGGCCCTGGCCCTTGATCTCGGCCGTGACCGTCTCGACACGGGTTTCCCCGGTCTTCGGGTCGGTCGCGAGGACCTTGTCGCCGTTCCTGACCTTCTCGATCGGCTTGGTGGAGCCGTCGGCCATCAGCACCTTCGTGCCGGGCACGAAGCTGTTGCAGCCGGCCTTGCCGGAGCCACCGCTGCCGCTGGAGCCGCCGCTGTTCCGGGAGGAACCGCCGGAGGAGCCACCGGGCTTGCTGGTGCTGACCTTGCCGCCGGAGCCCTTGCCGCCGCCGGAGCCCTTGGGCTGGGAGGATGCCTTCGGGGCAGCCTTGGCCTGGGACTTCTTCTGGACGGGGTTACCCGTCTTCCGCTTCGCGGCGGCTGCCGCGTCGGCCTTTCGTTTGGCCTCCTCCGCGGCCTTCTTCTTCGCTCTCTGCGCAGCCTCTCTCTTGGCCTTCTCGATGGCGGCCTTCTTGGCTCTCAAGGCTGCCTCTTCGGCCGCCTTCGCGGCCTTGAGGACGGCCTCGGCGGCCTTCTTGGCGGCCTTGAACGCCTGGATGGCGTCGATGGTGCGGTTGATGGCCTTCAGGACCGACGGGATCTTGCCGAGCTTCGTCCACGGAATGGCGTCGAGGATGATGCTGCCGCAGGACCACATGTCACCGCCGAAGCAGGCCATGGCGTCGTTGATGCCGATGAAGTCCTTCAGCGTCTCCCAGGCCACGGCCAGGATGACGGAGGTGAGGGACTTGCCCTGCATGGCCTCGGCCTGCGCGACCTGCGCCGCGGACAGACCCGCGCCGGCGAGGGCCGCGGCCCGCTCGGAGGCGGTCAGGACGATGGACAGACCGGTCGGATCCGAGTACGTCACCGGGTTGTTGTGCGCGTACACGTACCCGTTGGCCTGCTGCGGGTCGTTCAGGTCCATCAGCGGGTCGGCGGACAGGAAGCGTCCGACGGCCGGGTCGTAGAGACGGGCGCCCAGCGGCTGGAAGCCGGAGGCGTCGTCCCGGGTCATGCCCAGGAAACCCTTGTGGCTCTGAACGTTCTGGCCCGCGGTGTCGGCGCCGCGCTGGTTGCCGAACGGGTCCTGCTTGCGGACCCGGACCGGCATGCCGCTGTAGAGGCCGACCTCGGTGTACGCACTGTTCTGGTGATCCGAGGTCTGGGCGACCAGGGTCTCACCGCCGGTGCCGTTGGTGTAGCGCATGACCGCGCCACCCGGAGCCGTGTAGGTGCGCTCGGTGCGGACCAGGATGCCGCCCTGCTGGACGGTGACCTGGGCCTCGCCCAGGTTGAGCGTGGCCTGCTTGCCCTGGATGGTCAGCAGGCGGTTGCCGTCGGGGCCGTAGATGTGACGGGTGTCGTTCTGCGGCAGCCACTGCTGGGCCGTGGAAGCGGCGTCACAGGTGGCGAGCACGATCGGCGTCTGGTTGACGTTCGCCGCGCCCTGCACCGCGAGGCACAGGTTGCCGGAGGCCGGGTGGATCAGCTGGCCGGAGGCGTTGCGCTTGAGCTGCTGCGCGGTGGTGCCGTTGCACTTCTGGATCTGGACCGCCGAGCCCGCGGTGTTGGCCGCCGGCTGGAGGCACCAGGTGTCGTAGACCTCCATCGTGCCCAGGTTGGCGTCCGCCTGGCCCGGGGCCGGGTCGAAGTGCCAGGCCTGCGCCACCGTGGCGTTGCAGCCGTACAGCCACACCGGCTGGCCGGCAGCCGCGAGACCCGACTTCAGGTCGATGCACTTCTGGCCGAGACCGACGTACGGGGTCTTGCCGTTCGAGCCCTGGCCGGTGATCCGGTCGACCTTGCCGTCGTACGTCCAGCTCAGGTCCTGCTTGTCGCCGTTCTGGATCGACGTGACCGACTTGGTCTCACCGGTCAGCTCGTACAGACGCTCCGCCTCGGCCGTGACCTGCGCACCCGCGGGGGTGGTGTAGGTCTTCGTCACCTTGGTGAGTGTGTGCGGCTGGTCCTTGGCGGCACCCTTGCCGTACGCGTACGTGCTGGTGGCGTCCTTGGCGGTGGCGCCCGAGAGGTCCTTCTCGGTCAGCTTGGAGCGGTTGCCGAGAAGGTCGTACTCGTATTCCTGCCAGTAGCCCGAGTTGTCCTTGCCGGCCGCCACGTTCAGCGTGCCGTCGGCGTTCTTCGGGTCCGCCGAGCAGGTGTCCTGGTTCTTGTCGGTCCAGGCCTTCTTCAGCTGACCGACCGGGTCGTACAGGAAGCACTGGCGCTCCTCGATCCCGAGGGACTTCTCCTGGATCGAGGTGACGTTGCCGGCCGGGTCGTAGGTGTAGCCCCGGTTCGAGACCAGGTTGCCGCCGACCAGGGAGGCGTCGTTCTTCTCCCGGTAGACCCCCTGCTCCTTCAGCTCACCGCTGCCCTCGTCGTACGAGTTCTGCGTCCAGACCCGGTAGGGCTGGGAGCCCAGGGTCGAGCGCAGGACCTGGCCGTACGGCGAGTAGACGGTCTCCGAGCCGTACCAGTCCTTACCGGAGAGGGAGAGCGGCTTGCCGTCCTTGTTGTAGCGGACGACCAGCTTCTCGGCGGCGAGGTTGCCGACCGCCGGAAGGTTGGTCTCCTCCAGCGCTCCGGTGTCGGAGTAGGAGGAGCTGTAGGTGTAGTCCTTCGCGAAGCCCCACGTGTCGGCGATCGACTGCGGCAGCGACATCGTGGTCGAGGTCGGCTGGTAGTCCTTCGTGAAGCCGTTGACCTTCTGCGTGTACGCCAGGCCGTCCGTGTAGCGCGTGGCGGTGGCGGGCATGCCCTTGCCGCCCGGAGCGGTGTCGTAGGTGAAGTCCGCCAGCAGGGTGCCGTTGGCGTCGTTCAGGCGCTGCTGCTTCGGCCGTGACAGCTCGTCGTAGCTGTTCCAGATCTTGACGCCGCGGGCATTGGTGAGTGTGAGCAGCCGGCCGCGGGAATCGTAGTCGTTGCGGGTCGTGCCGGCGTCCGGGTCGGTCGCCGTCAGCACCCGTCCCTTGTTGTCGTACGTCCACGTCCACGGGTGCGTCGGGTCAGCGGAGGCTGTGCCCTTTACCAGCTGGCCGCGAACGTCGTATTCGTAACGCGTCGACGTGAAGCCACCGGGCGCCGCCGGGTTGAACGTGTCCGTACGGACCGTGCGGCCCGTCGCGTCGGTCCAGACGCGGTAGGACGAGTCGCCCTGCGGGGGGATGACCTTGGACCAGTCCTGGCCGTACTCGTAGCGGGTGGCCCGCTCCGGGTACGCCTTGGAGGAGGCCTCCTTGGTGACCGGGTCCACGTACTTCATGTACGGGGTCTCGGTCAGGACGCGGCCGAGGCCGTCGTAGGTGTAGCGGGTGATGTTGGGTATGGCCGTGTCGGCGAGCGGGGTGAAGAGCTCGCCCGGCTTCGCCTCCTTGGTCAGGTAGGCGTTGTTGGTCTGCCACACCTCACCGGAGCTGTTGTACAGCGTGTCGGTGACGAGGTAGCCGGTCTTGCCGTCGGCCTCCTCCAGGGACTGGCGCTCACGGCCGAGGCCGTCGTACAGCGTGACGGAGGTGTCGACCCGGTCCTCGTAGCCACGGGCGTAGCTCGTGACGTAAGGAGGCTTGCGGATCTCACGGGTCGAGTCGCTCGGGTCGGTCTCCGGCTTCGGGATCGTGTACTCGGCGCGGAAGTCCGGCACGGCGCCCTCGGTCGGGGTGCGGCCCGGGGCCCATGCCTCGGCGAGACGGCCCAGCGGGTCGAACTTCGCCTCGCTCACGTAACCGTTGGCGTCGGTCGACTTCAGCGTGGTCGCGCGACCCGGCTCGAGCTCCTGCACCTGGGTGTGACCGAGCGGGTTGGTCTGGGTGACCTTGAAGACCTGACCGGTCGGTGGGTCGAAGGTGGTCGCGCTGACCTTGCCGTCCGGATCCGTCACGCTGGTCACACGGCCGATGGCGTCGAAGCCGGTCGTGCCGCTGCTCTGGAAGGCGTTGCCGGCGCCGTTCAGCGACCAGGTCTCGGTGGCGAGACCGCGCGTGGTAGCGGCGATGGCGGTGCCGTAGGCCGTGTTGTCGTACGCGGTACGGGCAGCGCCGCTCAGGGTCGTCAGATCGGCCCAGTTGGCGTTGGCACACGTGGTCGGCGAGGCGAGGACCTGCTTGGACAGACCGATGAGGTTCTTGGCGGTCTGGTGCAGGTACTCCAGCTTGGTGCAGGACTCGTCACCGGTCTTGCCGATGTCGCCGAGGACCTCCACCTGCGTGGGCAGACCGTACGTCGACTCGTACGTCGTCTTCGTCCGGACTTCGCGTACGTTGCGCGGGTCGTCCGTGTTCGTGCCCGAGGACTTGGTGTAGGCGACCTCCTCGGGCTCGGTGACGCGCCAGGAACGCAGAGGGGACAGACCGTCGTCGCGATCCCGCTTGGCCAGCTGCGTGGCCTCCAGAACCGTGACGCTCCGGCTCAGCCAGTCGGTGTCCGCGTCGGTCGGGTTGGTGTAGGTCAGCTCTTCGGAGATCCGGCCGGCGAAGGCCTCACGGTCGTAGACGGTCGAGCCGTCCGACGCCTTGAGCACGTTGCCGTGGACGTCCTTGACCGGGACGGTGTCACCCATGCCCCGGAAGAACCGGTTCACCGACTTGGACTGCTTGCTGCCGATGGCCGGGTCTTCGGCGCCCGTGATGACGGTGGTCTGCTCCGCGCCCGCGAACTGCGAGTAGGTGCGGGTCGACTTCTTGGTGAACTCGGACTCGGCCAGCTTCCAGGCCGGGTTCTTGTACTCGTACGCCGTCTTGGTGGCGTACGCGCCGTCGACGTTCGGGAGCTCCTCGATCGACTGGACCACGTACTTGTGGAACCAGTCGATGTCCTCGACCTCGGGGTCCGGGTTCCAGAACGACGGGTAGCAGAGCTCGCTGTTGGCCTTCAGGCCGGCGGTGTCCGTCTTCGACGGCAGACCGGCGCCCGAGAGGCACTTGCCCTCGATCGGCTTGTACGTGACGACGGTCTCGCCGCCGTATTCGTTGATGACACGCGCGATGCGCAGGCGCGAGAAGCCGGGGCGCTGCGGGTTGACCGCCTTCACGCGGTTCGGCATGTCCTCGACGTTGGGCTCGAAGCGCACCGGATTGAGCGAGACGCTGGCGTCGGTGGTGCCGTTGCGGGCGTAGCCGGTACGGCTGATGGACTCCAGCCACAGGGCCGTGTTCGGGCCCGTCTTCAGCTCGGCGAACGACTGCTTCAGCTGGTACTCGTCCACGACCTGACGGGCCGTGGTGTCGGTACGGCGCTGAGCCGAGGTCGTGATCTTGTCGAGGCGCTTGCGCGTCCAGAACGACGGACCGGCGTTCCAGCACTTCTTGCCGGACTCGCAGCGGAGGTCGGCGGGGGTGTCGAACCAGGGACGGTAGTTGCCCGGGTCCTTCGACTTGAAGTTGTCCTCGGTGCAGTCGACCGTGCCGACCTTGTAGCAGCGCTCCGCGACCGTGAACCCGACGCGGGCCGGGGCGGTGGCGGAGAAGATCGAGTCCTTGCGCTGGCCGTAGTAGATGTGCGACAGGTAGCCGTCGCGGTCATAGATGACCGGCGCCTTGAAGTTGAAGTTCTTGGCGTAGTAGTTCTGGTCCTTCTTCCACCACAGCGACATGGCGTTGCCGTGGATGTCCTCGACGTAGTCGAGGCCCCAGCGCCAGCCCTGGGTGCAGGAGGAGTTCTTCCAGTCCTCGGTCGTCGAGCCCTTGTAGCAGGGCTCACCCGCGTGGTTGCCGAAGACCGGGACCGTCAGGACGGAGTCCGTGGTCGGGTCGTCGGCGGCGGTGCCGTTGTCGGACCAGCCCGGCAGCTTGTTCAGGCCGAAGTGGTAGCGGATGCCGTCCTTCGTCGTGACGACCCAGTACTCACCGTCCTTCGCACCGTTGCCCGTGGCCTGGCCGGTGACACGCTCGACCTTCGAGCCGTCGCCGTTCGCCGTGAACCACTTGCCCTGGGTCGCGTCCCACACCAGCTCGGTGGTCGTGCCGCCGAGGGAGAGGGTGGCGTTGTCCGAGCCCCAGCAGAGGTCCGCCGTCTTGTGGGTGGCGTTGTTGGAGCCGGCCTTCTTCGAGTCCTGGCGGCAGTTGTTGTACGTACGCGTGATGGAGCCCGCGTTGTAGTCCCAGCCGTCACCGATCCAGGAGGCCTGGTTGTTCGACGACGACGTACGGCCGTCCACCGACTGCGAGGAGTAGGAGAGGTTCACCTTCGGCATGAGACCGCCGGCGGTCTCCGGGACCTGCACCTGGTAGCCGTACGTGAACGCACCCGACGAGGAGCCCGAGGACCAGGAGCCGGCGGACAGCAGCGGCGAGGCCGTGAAGTCACCGGACACCGAGGAACCGGTGTCGAGCAGACCGACCGCCGAGCCCCCGGCCGCGTTCGCGGCCGGCTGGACGCCGTCGCGCAGCGAGGCCTTGGTCGGCTGCGGCACGAAGCCCTCGCCGAGCAGGCTGGAGACCGGGACCGTGCCGGTGACGATCTGGCGGGTCTTCGCGTTCTTCGCCGCCGTCGACTTCGTCGGCGCGTCCTTCGCCGCCACGGTCTTCACCGTGGAGCGCAGGCGCTCGGCGTCACCGGACGCGTCGTCGTTGCCGGACATCGGGGTCGTGCCGCCGTCGTCCGCGCAGTCGCCCGTGGTCGGGGACGAGTAGACGCACTCCGGGAGCAGCATCAGGCCGAAACGCTCGGCGGCGTTCGGGCCGTAGAGGTCGGCGAAGCCGGTGGTGTCGACGGTGAGCGCGACCTCGGCGGCCGGGTCGACCGTGGCCGGCGGCGTCACCTTCATGACGACACCCGACACGCCGGCGTCCTGCGACGTGGTGGCGGGTGCCAGGCCGACCTGCCAGTCACCGGCGACGGCGGCCGGGTCCGTGCCCGCGGGTACACCGATGGCGACGGGCAGACCGTTGGTGACCGGGACCGTGGCGCCGGGAGCGGTGCCCGCCGTCAGAGTCGCGTTACCCGTGCCCGACGGCCACGCGGTGGTGGCCTTCGGGTCGTAGTTGTCGACCGGGACCTCGGGTGCCGTGGTCAGCGTCTTCTGCGCCTCGGCGTCACCGTCGAGCTCTGTGCTCTTCGGTATGTCGGGGAGGTCGACCTGCGTGGTCGACTCCTCGCGGCTCATGCCCGGGCCGGGGATGGCGAGCGCCTGCCCGCCCAGGCTTGTCACGGTCAGTGTCGAGGACAACAGAAGGACGGTCGCTACACGGCTTCGCCGCAAGCGCCGTCGTTGTGGCTCCGTCATGGCTGGGCGTCCTAGCCCCAGCCATGACAACGGACCTGAAGCACGCATACGCGTTCGACTCCCACCCTGGCAATACAGACATCGAATGAGGTGCGGAAACACCAAAATGCACACGCCTGGTTCAGGCGCGTGCGTGGGTACTTTCTGTCATGAGCAGCACCGAGGGCAAGATCACGAGTTCCCGGTTGCGCATGTGCGAAGTGAGGTGAGTCACGCCCCAGTTCAGGCCAGACGATCACTAGCGGTGATCTATGCGATAGATGCACCAATCCAGACATCGACGACTCCCGAACACCCCAAACACCACCAAATTCGACAACTCGGAGGGCAGGTCATGGCCACCCCAAGGCTTCCCCTGGAGGGCGTAACGGTCTTATAAAATTCTCATGTGTGGACGCTGTGTGGCGGGTGTGTGATCGTGTGTCCGCTCTCTGCCCCGCGGCCTGCCGTCTGGGGCTGTTTGTGTTGTCCTCAATCCGTCTGGTTCACACGGGAGTAGACCGCCGTGACCGCGCCGCCCTATCTCAGCCCCTTCGTGCGCACGCGCACGCGGCTGTCTCTGACCATCGGCCTCGTTCTGGCCGCACTCACCGCTGCCCTCCTTCCCTGGTGGCAGCCCGATTCCGCGCCCGTGACGGCCGGTGGCAAGACCACCGAGGCCAAGCGGGTATCCACCGGCCCCAAGGACGAAGTCGCCGCGAGGGCCGAGGCCGTTCGCAGTGGCAAGAAGGTCCTCGTCGACACCGCCACCACGGCGACCTCGCTCACGTGGGCCCTGCCCAACGGGCAGATGCGTTCGCAGATGCACGCACTCCCCCAGCGGGCGAAGAACGCCGCCGGCAACTGGGCCCCGATCGACAACAAGCTCACCCGCTCGGACAAGGCACCTCGTGGGCTCGGCATCACGCCCGTGAACGCGGCCCTTCCGGTGCGCTTCGCCGGCGGGACCAAGCAGGCCGCCCGCGCGGACCGTTCGTTCGTCCGCGCCGAGACGCCCGGTCAGTCGCTGCTGGCCGAGGTCGAGTTCGGTGGCCACACCATCGCGTACACCTGGCCGGGTGCCCTGCCCGAGCCGGTGCTCGACGGTCCGCGCGCCCTCTACTCCGAGGTGCTCCCGGGCGTCGACCTGCTGCTCGTCGCACGCGAGGAGGGCGGCTTCGCCCAGGTCCTCATCGTGAAGAACGAGCAGGCCGCCCAGCAGGAGGCGCTGAAGTCCGTCTCGTACGGGCTGCGTTCCGCGACCGCGACGTTCCGGCACGACACCAAGGCCAACCGCGTCCTCGTCCTCGACAAGGCCGGAAAGGAGGTCGGCTCCATCCCGACCCCCTTCGCCTGGGACTCCAGCGGCCGCGACCCCGAGCTTCCCGAGGGCACCGTCAGCCGCACCGCCACCGCCACCTCCGGCGACGTCCTCAAGCTGTCCGGCCTGACCGGCATCGAGCCCGGCGCCAAGTCCGCCCAGCTGCCGGTCGAGCTGGCCGGTGACAAGACCGGGGACGCGCGCCTCGCGCTGAACGTCGCCGGTTCGGGCCTGCTCGCCCGTGAAGGCGTGAAGTACCCCGTCTTCGTCGACCCGACCATGAACTCCGGCTGGCAGGCCTGGACCACGGCGTACCGTCCGTACCCGAACTCCAGCTTCTACAACGGCACCAACTTCTCCTCCGGCACCTCCGACGCCCGCGTGGGCTACGAGTCGGACACCGGCGGTCTGGGCCGTTCGTTCTGGCGCATGGGCTTCGACGCCAAGATGAAGGGCGCCACCGTCACCTCGGCGGCCTTCAAGGTCCTCAACAACCACTCCTGGTCCTGCACCAGCCGTGAGTTCAAGTTCTACTTCACCGGGGCGATCTCCTCGGGTACGACGTGGAACGCGCAGCCGTCCTGGACGACGCACCTGCAGTCGAAGTCCTTCGCGCACGGCTGGTCGACTTCCTGCCCGGACGACTACGAGACGTTCAACAACTCCGCCGTCGTCGCCGCGGCGCAGCAGGCTGCCACCGGCGGCTGGTCGAACATCACCTTCGGCATGCGGGCCACGAGTGAGTCGGACACGCAGACCTGGCGCAAGTTCCGCGCGACGTCGGCGACGTTCGAGGTGGACTTCAACACTCCGCCGAACGAGCCCACCAGCGGCACCTCCACCCCCGGTGGCGCCTGCGTGGTCGGCCCGGGCGCCGGTGTCACGGTCGGCAAGACCAACATCGTCCTGAAGGCCTACGCCTCCGACAACGACGGCAACCTCACCGGTCTGCGGTTCAAGTTCTGGAAGGCCGGCGCCGCCGTCCCCGCCGGCACCCTGGTCACCCCGAGCGGCGGCTGGGCCTCCACGACGATCCCGGCGACCTCCCTCGAGGACAAGGCCACGTACTACTGGGCCGTGCGCGCGGAGGACGGGGCCGGCGCCGCCTCCTCGTACTTCCCGCCGAACACCGCCGAGAACTGTGCCCTCACCGTCGACGGATCGGCACCGCCGCCGCCCACCGTCGACGAGGACACCACCCCGTTCAAGCGCGCCACCTCCGACGGCGCGACCTGGGCGAGCGTGAAGTTCGGCGGCACCGGCAACATGACCATCACCTCCCCCGGTGCGGCGAAGTTCCGCTGGGGCTGGGAGGGCATGTCCTACGCCGACGTCACCGCCACCAACGGCGCCTACACGCTGACCAACCTCACGCCCCCGCACGCCGGCCCGAACTGGATGCACCTGTTCGCGCTCGACGCGCTCGGCAACGTCAGCGCCCGCACCGACTACGCCACCTACGTGCCCCCGCGGGACGCCGCGGACGGCCCGGGTGACGTCGGCGGCGACGGCATCGCCGACCTGTTGATCATCGACGCCAACGGCAACCTGTTCTCCTACCCGGGAACCCAGGGCGGCGAGCTGTACGGAGGCCTCACCGGCTCCTACACCATGGGAACCGATGGCAAGCCGGTCCTGGCGCCGAAGACCCCGTGGTGGAACGGCACCAAGGCCGCGCTGATCTCCCACTACGCCGACGTCTACCCCGGCGACGGCTCCACCGACCTGTTCGCGGTGGACCCGGACGGCACGTTCTACCTGTACCCGGGCGACGGCTACGGCACCTTCAACGTCGACGACCGCCTCCCGATCCGCCTCCCCGCCAACACCCCGGCCCCCAGCACCTGGGTGTCGATGAAGGCGATCGGCGACATCACCGGCGACAAGCTCACCGACGTCGCCGTCAAGGTCGGCACCCAGTTCTGGCTGCTCTCCGGCTACACCGGAGCCACCTTCCAGACCGCCACCCTCATGGAGGGCACCGCCTGGGGCCCCCGTGAGATCGTCAACATCGCCGACATCGACCTCGACGGAGCGCCCGACCTGCTCTGGCGCAGCCTCGACTCCGGCACCATCTACATCCGCCACGGCAAGCCCGGCCCGGTTGCCGGCAGTGTCGACATCGAGTCGCTGAAGCTGGCGGGCAACTCCCGTCAGGGCTCCGACACCACGTACGGGTCCAACTGGACGACGACCAACATCTCCGCGATCGTCGCCATCCCCGACGTCAACGGCGACCGGATCCCCGACCTGTGGGTCCGCTACGCCGACACCGGCAACATCAAGGTCTACTACCCGTCCGCCACCAACACGAACGCCGCCGTCAAGACGGTGCTCTCGGCGGACTGGCGCGGTATCAAGTCCTTCGGATGACCGGCGCCTCGGTGCTCAGCGGTCGCTGAGCACCGAGCACTGACCGGTCCCGTTCCACACGGATGAGCCCCCGGCGCCCGCGAGGCGCCGGGGGCTCATCCCGTTCCCGTGCGAGCCAGGCATTCTGCATGCGCATGGCTCAGTCGGGGAATCCGTGTCCTGCGCCATACGGCCGGCGTGGACCGCCCCGGCCCCGCACCGGGCAAGGGCCACCCTGAAGTGCGCGCGCGTGCGCCCGGCCGGGTCTCCCCACGAGCGCCTCGGACGGTACGTCCGTCTCCAGTTCCACCTCGCCGTCGGGCACTTCCTCCGCGGCCTCGCCTATGGCACCGGCCTCGGCCTCGCCGGAACCATCGTCCTGAGGATGCGTGGACTGTGCTGACGCCACCCGGTGGGGCCGAGCGGCCGGCGCCGAGGACGCGAGGGGCGTCGGGGGCGGCTCCCGGCCCGGACCGAGACGTCTCCGCACCATCGCCCCAGTGGTACCGCCCGGGGTCGCTGTGCCGGTTCTGCCCGCGCGGCGGGCGGCCCGCGCCCAGGTCCTGACGGCCATCGCGGCCGCGCAGACCGGCAGCGCCGGCCCGTCGAATCCCCGGCCCGTCTGGACGCCCGCGCCCTCTGTGGCGCGGGCGTCCGCCCCCGGCGGGCAATGCGGGCCGCTGCCGTCGGCCTGCTTCCGCACCACCCCCACGGGCGTCCTCACCGAGGGCCAAGGCCCACGACCGCCACCCTCCTTCTGGAACAGGGAGTGGAAATCGTCGTGATCAAGGAACTGATCGGCCACGCCCACATCGGCGTCACCGCCACCGTATACGCCCACGTCCGGCACCGTCTCCAGCGCGACGCCATCGACCTCCGCGGCCACGCCCTCCGCAACCCCGCCGAGATCACCGGCAAGCCCGACGACGGCGACGAACCACCACTCTGCGCGGCCCCCGTCCGCTGACGTTGCCGTCAACTACTGCCGTCACAGCACGCTGAAGCCCCGCCAAGCACTGCCTGGCGGGGCTTCAGATTTGCGTGTGTACGTGAGCTACCGGCCCCAGATGGACTCCCGGAACCGCCGCACCTCAGAGATGGTCGTCGACCACTCGGAAATTTGGTTCCCGTCCTCGTCAACCAAATTCCGGGCCTCCACATATCGCCAAGGCTCTTGCGGGTTGAACTCTTCTTCGAGGCCATCCAGGAAGATGATCGAGTTTTGCACGTGGACAGATTCCCCTTCCCGATAAATGGGCCAGCAGAAGATGAAGTTGGCGGTCTCCGGATCTGTGATCGAAGAGATGAGACACGAGGTCGAATTGTCGCTCGCCTCAAGCTCCCTCAGGGCTCTCTCCCAACTTCGAGAGTAGTCAGCCACCGTCCAGAAGCTCAGGTCCATCGGGAATGATTCTGAGAAATCCCCGACTGTGACCCTACCAGCGGCCTCGGAAGGCGACGAGACGCCACCCTCCGAGGCGGGATCACCGATCACTTCGATCGCGAATCGGTTATTCCTTGAGATAGTTGAGGTCTGGGTCATAAGTACCGATCCGTTGGCCCCTGCGGTTGAACATCTTCCAGCCGTCCGACACATTATGCCCGTCAACATCTGGCGTGATGTAGTTCCTCCCGTTCGAGAAGACCACCTGTCCGTGCGAATCGAACGGAGCCCTCTGTGCAGGGATTCTCGTCCTGTACCCAAGGGCCCCCGCCCTGTCCCCTACGGTTCCGGCGTACAACTCCCGGCTCTGCGCACTTCGCGCGGCTACCGAGTCCGGATGATACGGATCACCCTTGAGCGCCGGGGAAGACGTGTACCCCTCAGGAAGATCACAGTTGCTGTTGTGAACGAGAACCGGCGTCTGACCAGCGAGTACATAGTACGTATGCAGCTCGTCGACCGTCAGGTTGTGGACCCGCTTCTGCTGGGTCCACGTGCGGATCGCGGTCACCTGGGTGTAGGAGCCGTTGCCGGTGCGGAGGAGGGTTCCGGGGGTGAGTTCCTTGGCGTAGAGCCATTTGCCCAGGGCGGGGGCCCAGAAGGGGTGGCCTTCCGTCGCGGTGAGCGTGCCCTGGTTGCCTTCGGGGGTGGTGACCGTGATCGCCACCAGGTGCTTCTCGCCCTGGCCGGTGATCAGGGCCGTGACCGTGCGCGGGCCGGTCTCCCCGGTGACCGGGTCGGTGGCGGTGACCTCGTCGCCGACGCGGACCTCGGCGATGGGCTTCTGGCCGCCGTCGGCCATCACGACCTTGGTGTCCGGGGTGAAGCTGTTGCCGGCGCCGCAGCCCCCCGTCCCGCTCCCCGCCCCGCTGTCCGCCGGTTTCGGCGCGGGCGGGCTGTCCGCCGCCTTCGGTACGGGCGGGGTGTCGGCCGCCTTGGCCGCCTTCGACGCGTCGGCCGCGTTGTTGGCGGTCTTGGCGGCCTGTGCGGCGTCGAGGGCCTTGTTGCCGTACTTGGCGGCGTTCGCCGCGTAGCCCGCGCCCGGGATGGCCGAGGCGGCGGAGAGGCCGGCGTTGACGTAGTCGCCTTCCGCGGCGTACCAGCCCGCGTTGGCCAGGTCGCCGACCTCGCCGACGACCGGGACCATGCCGACGACGTCGAGCGTGGTGTGGCCGATCGTCTTCCAGGACGGCATCTTCGGCCACTTGCCGGTCGGGTCCATCAGCTTGACCGGGTTGTTGTGGGCGTAGGTGTAGACGGCGAGGTTGCGCGGTTCGGCGATGCCGCCCGCCATGTCGCCGTCGAGGTAGTCGGGCAGCGCCGGGTCGGTGCTCGCCCACAGTTGGGTTCTCGGGTTGTAGTAGCGGGCTCCGTAGTAGTAGAGCCCGGTCTCCTCGTCGAGTTCCTTGCCGGTGAACTGGTAGGGCGTGTCCGCCTGTCCGGTCCGTTCCTCCACCCAGGTCTCCCCGTACGGGAAGTACTCCAGGTGCTCGACGACCTTGCCCTGCTTGTCGGTGACGTACCCGGAGGAGCCGATGTGGTCGGCGTGGAAGAACTGCTGGGCGTCCTCGGGGCCGGTGGTCTCGACGGCCTTGGTGGTCACGCGGCTGTCGCCGACGAAGACGTGCTTGTAGCCGGTGGCGTCGCGTTCGCTGTAGTACCGGTTCGGGTAGAGGGAGAGCCCGTCGTCGCTCCGCTTGACGACCCGGTCGCCCTTGTCGTCGTAGACGTAGGAGACGGTGGCGCCGGCGCAGCCGCTCGGGTCCTGCGTGAGGGTGCCGGTCGCCGTGTCCTGGTTGCAGACGAGGCGGTTCTCCTCGTCCCACACGTACTGCCGGCGCCAGTCGGCGGCCGCCGTGTTGACCGTGCTGGTGAGATTGCCGTTGGCGTCGTAGGCGTGGTCGACCGGGCCGACCTTCGTCGGAGCGTGCGGCCGGGCGCCGTAGGCGTAGGTGTACGCGTACGTCGTCCGGTCCTGGACGTCGGTCGGGTTGGAGGGGTCGTCGACGGGTTCGATCGGCCCGGCCGCGCGGCTCGTCAGGGGGAAGGCGGGGGTGCCGCCGGTGACCTCGTGGGTCTGCGACTTGCTGGTGGTGTTGTGGATCGAGTCGTAGCCGAGGTTCAGGGTGTACGTGTTGACCGCGTTGTTCTTGTCCGTGTAGCGGCCGGACGCGGAGGTGAGCCGGTACTGGTCGTCGTATCCGTACGTCTGGCTGCTCGGCCCGCCGATGTCGCCGCCCTGCGGCGCGTTGTTGACCAGCGAGGTGATGTTGCCGATCTTGTCGTACGCGTAGCCGAGGTTCTGGAACGCGGTGCCGCCCGGCGCCACGGACTTCAGTCCGGCGAGCCGGCGGTCCTCGGCGTCGTACGCGTAGGTGGTGCGTACCCCGTTGCCGGTCTGCTGGAGGATCTTCTGGCCGAACTTGTCGTAGTCGATCCGGTCCAGGTAGGTGTACGCGGTGCCGTTCTTGGATCCGGTGGCCCGGCCGACCTGGCCGCCGGAGTCGTACGTGTAGGTGAGGACCTCGCCGTCGGGATAGGTCATCTCCAGGACGCGGTTGAAGGCGTCGTAGCGCCAGGCCGTGGTGTAGGTGCGCGGGGCGTCGCGGACCGCGGTGATGGTGCGGGTCTCCTTGACCACCTCGCCGAGCGCCCCGTAGGCGCGCTTCACCGTGCCCGCCGCGTCGTGGACCTCGGTGACGCGTGAGGCGGCGTTGTCCGGTGCGCCGGGCGCCCCGTACGTGTAGGAGACGTCGTTCCCCGGGAACGTCGGGTAGCGGACGGCCTTCAGCCGCGAGTACTCGTAGTCGTACTCGACGGCCTTGTCCGCGGCCCGCAGGTTCGCTGTGGTCTTCGAGGTGACGTTGCCGGCGAGGTCGTAGCGGGTCTCGGAGCGCCCGGCGTCCGGGCTGTCGAACGAGGTGCGGCGTCCCAGTGCGTCGTAGCCGGCCCGCGTGACGTTGTTCTTGTCGTCGGTGATCGTCGTGACCTGACCCGTGGGGTCGTACGCGTAGCTGGTCCAGATGACCGCGGAGCCGTTGAACTCCTTCACGGAGGTGGTGGCACCCCGGGCGTCGGTGTAGGTGCGGCGCTCCTTGCCGTTGCCGTCGGTCACCGTCCGCTCGAAGCGGGTCGTGCCCGCCCGGTCCGCGCCGAAACCGTAGGCGGTGCTGGTGGTGACGCCGTCCGGCTCCACGGTCCTGACCGAGCGGTCCAGGACGTCGAAGGTCTCCTTCGTGGGTGCCACGGAGTCGAAGGAGGCGTTGAACGTGGTGTTCGCGGCGCCCTTGTCCTCGGTCACCGGGTAGTACTTCTCCACGGCGCGGCCGAGGTGGTCGAACTTCAGCCGGCCGGAGACCGTCATGACCTGCGTGGGCGTGGCCCCCGGCGCGGCGGACACCGCGGCGTCCTTCTTGGTCTGGAGGACGCGCTTGAGGCCGTCGGTGAAGGTGACGGTGTCGATGGTGTCGTCGCGTACGCCCGAGGCGGCACGGTCGAGGTGCTGGGTCGTGGCGTACGGGACGGGCGCCTCGGGGTGGTATCCGAAGGTGATCGTGGCCCGGTCGCCGTCCTTCTCGTACGGTCCGGTCACCTTGTCCAGCCGGCCGACGCTGTCGTACGTCATCCGGAGCGGCTGGCCGTTCTGGTCGGTGTTCCGTTCCGGCTGGCCGTACTTGAGGTTGTAGGCCGTGGACGAGCGGTAGCCGAAGCTGTCCTCGACGGACTCGACGTGGACGCCGACGGTGGTGTCGTAGCCGTACTCCAGCGTGTAGCGCTGCCCCTTCGCGTTCGCCGGACCGGTCACCGACTTCAGGTTGCCGTCCGGGTGGTACGTCAGGTCGGAGACGGCCGGGGTGTCGTCGTCGAGGTACTCGCGGGTCTGGCGTACGGCGCCGGTCACGCAGTCGACGGTGGATTCACGGTGGCGCAGGAGGGCGCCGGTGGCCGCGGCCTTCTGCCGTATCCCGTCGGCGATGCCGACGAGGTACCGGTCGCGGCACCGCGCGTCGGAGGCGCTGTAGGCGAAGACCGTCTCCAGGTCGTCCGCCGTGCCCTGGTCTCCCGCGTCGAAGGTGCGGACGACGTTGCCGTACTCGTCGTAGGAGAGGTCGGTGTAGGTGGACTCGCCCGCGGTGGCGGCGCCTTCGTAGTGCTTCTCCTCGATGCGGGTGAGCTGCGGGAAGACGGTCGCGGTACGGCTCTTCGGGTCGGCTTCCTGGCCGGTGGAGGTGTCGATCAGACGGTACGTGTTGAGCGTCTCTCGGTACGGGTGTCCGGCGGCGTCCTCGGTCAGCGTGCGGGCGAGCAGGCCCCGGCCGGCGTATCCGTCGGTGCGGTACTCGTCGGTCACCGTGCGGCGGAGCGCGTTGTCCGCGCCCGGATCGCGGTCCTCGGTCACCACGCGGCCGAAGCCGAGGAACTCGCGCTCCAGCCGGTCGTGGCGCCCCTTCTCGTAGCGGAAGGTGGTCAGCCGCGTGTCGGCACCGTCCCCGGCGAGCCCGTCGAACACCGAGGTGCGGGAGAGCACCCAGCGGCTCTCCTGCATGTCGGCGGTGTTGCCCGATCGGGTGTAGTCGAGGTCGATGCGGGCGCCCATCGGCCGGCTGACCGAGCGCAGGAGGTTGGTGCGGCCGGTCTTGTTGACCGCGACCAGGAGTTCGTCGTCCCGGGTGGATTTGACGTGGTCGGCGAGGCCGTCGCCGTTGACGTCGCGGAGGCTGGTCTCGGCGCGGCTGATGCCGGTGGTCACGTTGGCGCCGGGGTTGAAGATGAAGACGCCGACGGGGGTGGGCAGGCCGACGGTGAAGTAGACGCCCGCGCCGAGGCTGGCGTTCTTGTCGACGGCGATGTCGGGGAAGCTGCCGCGGAAGGGGGCGGGCGGGGTGAAGCCGGTGCCGGTGTTGATCGCGACCTTGAGCGGGTTGGCGCCATCGGTGAACACCCGGTCGGTGAGGCCGTCGCCGTTGACGTCGGCCATGCTCGCGTTGGTGAACGAGGTTCCCAGCTCGGCGGAGACGCCGCCCGCGAAGCCATAGCGGTCGATGTTGAAGCCGAGGTTGACGCCGGCGTTGCGGGTGGACGCGTCGTTGAGGGGGCCGGCCGGCCAGGGTTCGCGGGCGGCGAAGGAGTAGCCGAGGTTCAGCTGGACGTCGCCGTTGGCGTACACCTTGTCCGGCAGTCCGTCCCCGTTGATGTCGATGAGGTCGACGCGGGCGTCGGACTCGCCGCCGCCGAGGCTGCCGCCGATGCCGAGCGAGGGCTGGACGGATCCGGTGGTGGCGGTGTTGGCGCTGGTGCCCGCGTCGGGCGCGGCCATGCCCAGCGCGCTGGCGATGGTGGCGGTCTCGCTGCCGGCGGAGAGCGACACGTTGCCGGAGACGTTGTCCGCCTCGCGGACGTTGCCGCCGAGGGTGCCGCGCGTGGCGCCGAGCGCGCCGGTCATGTCGGAGAACTGGATCTCCTTGGCGCCGACGACGTCGGGGTAGCCGTCGCCGTTG
Source organism: Streptomyces sp. NPDC023157 (assembly GCF_055560575.1). Lineage (NCBI taxonomy): Bacteria > Bacillati > Actinomycetota > Actinomycetes > Kitasatosporales > Streptomycetaceae > Streptomyces > Streptomyces sp. NPDC023157. The sequence goes on along the minus strand of NZ_JBVHIL010000014.1, from coordinate 35,286 downwards.
AGGTCGAGGTAGTCGACCGAACCCGCGGTGATCCCGCCGACCACGGTGCCGCCGAACGGGCCCGCCGCGAGGGTGGCCGACACCTGGCCGGTGACACCTCGGCGCATCACCGCCCGGTCGCCCGCCACGTCGGCGTCGGTGACGATGTCGATGGTGTCCGCGCCGAGGCGGGAACTCGTCGCCATCGCGGCGGTGACCCAGGACGACTCGTCCTGCGCGGCCCAGCCGCCCTTGGCGGGAACGGGGGCGAACACCGCGAGGCGCGGCATGGCGAGCCGGGGCTTCGCGGCGAACGCCGGGACGTCCGCTTCCTTGGGCTCCTTGGGGAGCGCGTCCTTGAAGCTCTGGTCCAGCGTGAGTTCGGCCTGCTTCAGCGGTTGGGTGGCGCGGTCGCGGTTGCCCTGGTAGCCGATCACGCCCCAGCCGCGGTAGGGCTGGGCGAAGGCACCCTGCCCGACGGAGCCGTGCATGGCGCTGGGCGCCGGGGTGAAGGCCGGCCAGGACGAGGTGACGTCGTAGGTGACCGAGGCGGACTGGTCGACGAGCAGGGGGAGCAGTCCGGCTTCCGCCGTGGAGTAGTCGATGTAGAGGTCGTCGCCGGCGGTGACCGGCACGGTCAGGTCCAGGTTCGGGCCACCGAAGGGGGAGGCGTCCTTGGCCTGGAAGATCCGTTTGCCGACCAGCTGCCCGCCGCGCTTCTTCACGGTGAACGCGATCTTGGCGTCACCGAGGAGGTTGAAGTTGAAGTTCAGCTTCGGCCGCACCTTCAGCTGGCCGGTCTTGGTCGCCTTGTAGGTCTGCTGCGGTGCGGTGAGGGTGTCCGCCGGGTACATGCTCTGGTCGTACGGCGGGGTGATCACCATGGTGGGCTCGCCTTTGGCGTCGACGACCGACTCGACGCCCTGCGCGGCCGTGTAGTACGCCTTCGGGGCCCAGCTCACGGCCGAGGCGTCGATCGGGGAGTCGGTCTTCAGCTTCCACGACAGCTTCTCGAACGTGCTGACCGGGATGCTCAGGTCGATCGCGGTGGTCCCGGTCGACGCGGCGGGCAGGACCTTGCGGAGCACCTCCGTGCCGGGGTGGACGCCGTTGCCCTTCTCGATCACCACGGTCACGTCGTCGGAGGTCGCCTTGGACTTGACGACGTCACCGGTGAGCCGCAGCGTGCCGTTCACCGGCACGGTCACCAGGGACGGCCGGCCGCCGTAGGTGAAGTCGGAGGAGGCGCGGAACACGGTGTTCGCCAGCCCGTTGGCGTCCGTGCCGGCCGGCAGGTCGGTGTAGGTGATCACCGGGTCCCACGCCACGGTGTCGTACTTGCCGTCCAGAATGGACTGGGTGCGGAAGTAGAGCGCGTCGCCCTTCTTCACCGGAATCGACGCCACATTGCCCGGGGCGAACGCGGTGTGGTCGTCGGGGCCGATCCGCTGCGCCCAGAGTTCGGCGTCCTTGTGCTGGATGGTGACCCGTACGCCGTCGGCCTTGGTGTACGCCGCCCGCGCCGCCGAGGGGTCCTGGGTCAGCTGGACGGGCCCGTCCACGCGGACGTTGCCGTCGTACGGCGCGACCCAGCGGCGGACCGTGTCGAGGAGCGGCGAGTTGTCCACCTGCTGGTTGAACTGGGCGGTCTGGTCGCCGACGATCTCGCCGGTCACCGCGCCGTCCCCGACCGGCACCGGGGTGCGGCCGGAGTCGGCGCTGTAGGCGGGTTGCCCCTGGGCGTCCAGGTAGCCGAACAGCACGCCGCCGTTGTTCACCAGGTCGGTGATGCCGTCGCCGTTGACGTCGCTGAAGAAACGGTCCGAGGTGGTCGTGGTGCCCACGAAGTCCAGCTGGGCCGAGGTGGTGAGGACGTACGACTCGATGCCGATGGTGCCGGACAGCGTGCGCTCGGTCGAGATGCCCGGCAGGCCGGTGAGCTTGACCGGTGTGTCGCCGAACTTCGGCTCGCCGCCCGGTTTGGCCAGGTTGGGCCGGTAGTAGACGTCGCCGTTCTTGCGGAACACCTTGTCCGGCAGGTTGTCGCCGTTCATGTCGGTGAGGGTCGACAGGCCGTCGGACTGGCCCGCGCTGAAGCCGACCTTCAACCCGACGGAGCCCTCCTTGGTCGGCAGGCCCTGCACGTTGTAGCCCGCGAACAGGTGCGCGCCGAAGCCGGCCGACGTGTTCGCCGAGATCGCGCTGGCCTCGCCCTCGCGGATGTTCACCCCGAGGCCGTCATCGGGCACCGACCAACCCGCGCCGTTCGCGAAGGCGTTGTAGTTTCCCGACGCGTCCCGCACGTCGTCGAAGTAGTCGAACGTGTGGGTGTTGAACAGCTGGTTGCTCTCGCTGAACTGCGACACCGAGGTGAGCAGCGTCTTCGCGAACGCGCCGGTGCGGTAGTTCAGCTCGTAGGCGCGGATCAGCTGGTCGTCCAGCTTGACCTCGACGCGCCGCAGCAGGTCGGCGGTGACCTTCTTGAACCCGTACTTGGCGTCGATCCGCACGTCCGCACGGCGGGGCTCGCCGCGCTCACGGTCCCGGATGAACGTCACCGAGTACCTGCCGTCGGTGTCGCCGCGGCCGGTGTACGTGATCTTCTGCGGGTACAGGTCGCTGCCCGGCACCGTGGAGTTCGCCGTGCCTCCGTCGGTCACCTTGGCGTACCGGTAGCGCAGGACGTTGTCGTTGCCGTCGCGGATCTCCCGCGCCGCCCAGGTCGCGACGCGCCCCTGGCCGTCGGCCAGCGTGCTGTCGGCGGTGCCGCCGAAGAGCGTGCGGACGCCCTGCTTGTCGGTGACCTCCCACCAGTAGTTCGCGGGGCTGTCGCCGTGGCGCACGATCCGGTCGAACCGGCTCTCCACCCGGGAGTGGAACACCTTCTCCGCGGTGCGCGCCTGCACCGGGCCCCGGTGCGCCACCGGGGCCAGCTGCTCACCGTCGAGCAGATACGTCTCGGTCTCCAGCCCGGCGTCGTAGCGCGGCACGCCCCACCGTGTGTCGACGGTGAGCGTCGGGGTCGTCACGTCCCACCCGACGCCGAGCCACCCGTTGGCCCCCGACGAGTTGTAGGTGAGGGCGAGGCTCGGCTCCAGGCCCGCACGGCCCTTCGGCACCTCCAGCGGGTACGACAGCCGTGCGTCACCGCTGCTGTTCGCCGAGGGGGCTTCGATCAGGTTCACGCCGGAGCCGGGGTCGCCCGCCTTGATGTCCTTGATCTGGTTCGGGTTGAACGACGTGCCCTCGGGCCCCTCGGGCCCGGTGACCGACGCCCCGGCGTCCGGCACCGACGAAGCGGCGGCGCGGAGCGCGTCGGGCGCGGTCTGCCCGGACAGGGTGAGCACCATGGCCAGGAGGAGCGTCACGCCCGCTCTGCCGCGGAAGGCGCGTCGGACAGTCATCAAAGGGCCCCCGTACCACCGGATTTCTCCGGGGCACAGGTCGTCGTCCAGGACCCCCACCCCGCTGCACTGCCGAACGCTAGTTCAGGGGCACGGTCGTTCGTACGTCCTTTCCGGACAAGATCCGACCCCGACGGCACGATCCGACCCCGTCACGGGCGACGGGCGATGGGCGATGGGCGATGGGCGAGGGTGAAGGGCGGCGGCCCTGCCCTGCCCGTGCACCTTCGCTCAGGCGCTCAGGCGCTCACGAACAGTGCCTGCCTGTCACGCTCGTATGGCAGGTCCATGAAGGGTGTCGGCGGGTGGCCGGGCACCTTCGGCTCGCTGATCGGCGAAGTGCGCGAGGTGCGCCACAGATCCACGTTCAGGGCGTCCCACCACCGGCTTCCGCGAAGGCCGACTCGTTTGAGAGCGATGCCACCTCGCCCTCTCACGCCCCATGGCAGCCCCGCAGGCCAGGGCCTCATCGCCTGCCACATGGAAGGCGACAGGACACCCACCTACTCACATCCGGTCGAGGCCGAACATCCGGTTCACGGCCTGCTTGACGGTGAGCCGTTCTTGGCTTCGCTGGGCGGGGACCGGCGCAGGAGGCGGGAGTTCGACCGAGAGGACCTCGACGCGCTGGCCGGGGGCGGCCTGGGCGGCAAGCCGGCCGCGCTCGTGTTCGGTGGCGGCGAAGAGGATGAGCGGAGCCAGCGCGTCGCGTAGGGCTGAGACGCGGCCTGCCACGGGGCAGATCACCGCGTACGGCTTTCCGCCGACGTACACGGGCACTCCCATGGCGAACTCGGGGATGCCGTCACGGCCGACGGTCGGGTAGGCGCCGGCCTCGTGGAAGACGAACTCGACCACCGGCTTGACCAAGGCTTTCTGACGCTGGAGCAGGGCCTCGATCGCTGCCAGGTGCTCCTGCTCAGCTGCCGCCCTGACTTCTTGCTGACGCCTCTGAACAGCAGCCAGGCGCTCCATCGCCTGGCTTCTCCAGAGCGTGGCCCGGGTCTGTTCCTCTTCGAGCTCGAAGTACCGCCGGGTGATCCACCTCCAGGTCTCGTTCTTCTCCCAGCTCGGCACTCGAAGGCGGTGCGGACGGCTGGTGTTCGCGCAGATGGCGGTGACGAACCGGGCGAGGGGGAACGGCTCGACCGCCGCCCACTTCCCGTGGCCGCCACACGGCAAGGCGCCATTGACGTAGCCGCTGTTCCAGTCGCAGTCGGCACGGTCGTGGCACCACTCCGGCTCGAAGCGGACGGCGCCGGCCGTGACCTGGACGGCGCCGCCGTCCTGGGGACGAACGATCTGTACGGACGGCACAACATCGAGCCAAGGCACGGTCTTGCGGTCGGTGAACCAGCAGACCTCGACGCCGGCGACGGTGTAGCGGTCGGTGCGGGCCTTGATCTCGGTGATGGAGATGGCAGCCATCTGCGCCTCCAGGGCCACCCTACGGGTCCCGTCCGCTGAGGTGGCCAGGACGTCCGCGCGCCAGGAGCCATCCGGGGCGGCGACCTCGTATTCGGCGCTCCAGCCGGCCGCGCGCGCGTGGTGGGCGAGGTCGAGCTTGAGAAGGTGGTGAGCCATGCCCTCCCCCGCGAGCCGCGCCCCGCAGTGCGGGGCGTTGGCGGCGTGCCGCAGGAACCACAGGTCGTACGGCCCGTCGGTCTTGTGCACGAGATGAAGGCGCCAGGCGCACTCGTAGCAGGTGAGCGGCGCGGGCGGCTTCGCCTTATAGATGCTCTCCCGGTCCTGCCCGCACCCGAGGTCGGCCTGGGTAGCGTCGATCCGCCCCCACTCCCCATGCACCCCGACGAACACCATCGCACCCTCTCCTTCGCCGAATCCATGCCGAGCTGGACACCCACGGACAGTAGCGGCCTGGTCAGACAAGGCATCCCGCCGCGCACGCGTTGAGTCTCCCCCAGCCCCGGCGCCGCTCACCGCTGTGGGCCGTGGGACCGTGCCCGGGGCCCTGCGATGTCGTGGACGAGCTCGGTGCGCGGCGTCGCGGCTGCTCCCGCCGGCGCCCCGACAACGCGGCGGCGACGCTTAGTGCCGACGTCCGTCACCCCGACCACGACGCCCGACGCCTTGCCGGGGATGGCCGCAGGAGGTGATGGTAGGGCCTGCTAGCCCGGCTGTTCCTGGGGCGCCGGTGTGCCCGGGCCGGCGGCCGGACGGTCCTCGTCCTGGCCCCCGGCGTCCTTCTGCGGCTCGTCCTCCTCGTCGGTGTCGCCGGTCCGTGGGCGCTCTCTGGCGCCGATCCGGATGCCCGGCGCCTCCGGCCCCCGTGCGGGCAGGTCCGGAGTGACGGGGTCCTGCGTCGCGGGAACGGGGTCGGGAAGCTCCGGCTCGTGTGTGCCCTGCATCAGGGTCTCCCTCGTTCGAAGAAACAAGGGTCTTACCCCTGCGCTGCCCCCGATCGTCGTCCGCACTCCTCCGTCGACGGCACCCACCACCGCGTACGAAGGGTGAGAGCGGTGACGCAGGGCAGGAGTCCACCGTGACATCGAACACTCTCCGCACGCACCGGAGCACTCAAGGGAACCGGTCCGTCGAGCTGATGAGGCGCACCCGCTCGAACCTGCGGAAGACGGCCGTGCGTCTCTGGGACGACAACATCGCCGACTTCGCCGCGGCCCTCACGTACTACGCGGTGCTGGCGCTCGTGCCCGCCCTGCTCGTCTCGGTCTCCCTGGTGGGGCTGGCCGGGACCGGCACCCGGGGACGTCTGATCCGCGACCTCACCTCGTACGCTCCTCCCGAGTCGGCCCAGGTGCTCCGGGAGGCCCTGGAGGGCCTCACCTCGGCGCCCTCCTCCCTGTGGCCGCTGCTCATCAGCGGCGTCCTGAGCGCCCTGTGGTCGGCCTCCAGTTATCTGGCGGTCTTCCGGCGCGCCCTGCACACGATGCACCGCCTGCCCGACACGCGGCCGCCACTGCGCTCGGCGCACGTCCTCGTCCTCACCGCCGGCGCGCTGCTGGCCCTGCTCGTCGCGGGCGCCGCGAGCCTCGTCGCGACCGGCCCCGTGGCCCGCCGGCTCGCCGCGGCCGCCGGCTACCCGGGCACGGACGCCATGGCCTTTCTGCGGTGGCCGGTACTCCTGGTGATCGTCACCGCACTGATCCTGATCCTCTACCGGACGGGCCCGGTGCAGGGCCGCGGTCTTCGCCGGGCGTCTGCGGGTGGGGCCCTGGCAGCCCTCCTGTGGCTCGGCGCTTCGGGGATCTTCACCCTGTACACGCAGTTCGGGACCTACAGCCGCCTCTACGGTTCGCTGGCGGGGATCGTCGTCTTCCTCGTGTGGCTGTGGTTCGGCAACCTGGCCCTGCTCGCCGGCGCGCAGTTCAACGCCGTGCGCGCCCGGCCAGGCGATCGAACCGACGAGGCCCCGGCCGAAGCCGGGACCGTCGCCTCTCCTACACGTAACGGCGGATGGGGAGCACCGCCGTCTCCCGGGCCCGCTGCAGAAGCGACCGCCGCTTCCAGCGGTCCGGGCGGATCAGGTCGCTGACCTTCAGGTCCTCGTCGTAGTGCGCGTCGAGGGTGGCGGTGAGCCGGGTGTGGGAGGTCAGGGGCAGCTGACGAGGACGACGGAGAGGGCGGTGCAGGTGACAGCCGCGGTGTCGTTGGCCGGGTTGGGGTCGACGGGTGCGGAGGCGGTCCGCACGCCGGTGACGGTGACCGGGCCGAGTGTCAGCAGGCTCAGCGGGACGCGGAAGGTCTTGCTCACGCTCGCGCCGACGGCGATGGGGCCGTAGGTGCAGGTCACCGTGGTGGTCACGGAGGTGCATCCGACGGCGAGGTTGGTGGCCGAGGCGCCGGCCGGAAGTGGGGCACTGAGGGTCGCTGATGTGAGGGCGCCGGGGCCGGCGTTGCGGGCGGTGAGGGTGTAGCCGAGAGAGGGCACCAGGATGCCCAGGTGCGGCTGGGCGGCGAGCGCGACGGCGATGTCCGCCGTCTGCGGCGCGGGCTCGAAGGCCATGCCGTACGGCCGGTTAACCCGGTGATCGTGGTGGTGACCGTGTGGGAAGCGGTGTCGATCACCGAAACCGTGTTGTCGGACTGGTTGGTGGCGTAGACGGCCGTGCCGGACGGGTTGATCCTCGCCTGAGCCGGATTGTTGCCGACCGCGATGGTCGCGGTGACGGTGCTGGTCGCGGTGTCGATCACGGAGACGGTGCCGCTGCCGTAGTCGGCGACGTAGGCCCGCGTGCCGGCCGCGTTGAACGACACACCGTTGGGGGCGGTCCCGACCGTGCCGGTGGCGCTGACCGTGTTGGTCGCGGTATCGATGACCGAGACCGTGTCCGTGCCGTTGTTCGTCACGTAGGCGAGCGCTCCGGACGGGGTCAGCGCCACCGTGAGCGGGCCGCTGCCGACGGGCACGGTCGCGGTCACCGCGTTGGTCGCGGTGTCGAACACCGAGACGGTGTTGCTTCCCAGGTTGGTGACGTACGCCCGGGTGCCGGTGGGAGAGAGCACCACGTTGGCGGGACTGCTGCCGACCGTGACGCCGGCGGTGAGGGCGTTGGTGCTCGTGTCGATCACCGAAACCGTGTTGCCGCCGATGTTGGCCACGTAGGCGAACGGGCCGGTCGCGGCGTGCGCGGGCGCGCCCAGCGCCACCACCCCCGTGAGGGCCAGGGCGACACCCGTGGCGAAGGAGATCAGGCGGCGCCCCCAGACGGACAGGGGCCGGCGTGTGCGGGCAGGTGCAGAAGGCAAGGGACCGGCACGACGGTCGCCTTCGCGATGGATGCGGCGCGCCGGATCGTCTACACGGTGCTGGGCGCGGGCGACCCGGGGGCGGTGTACAAGCTGGCCGGGGGCGGCTCATCCGGGGACGCGTCCCGTTCGGACTACGTGCTGGACAGTGGCGGCGCGAAGGTGCCGCTGGTGCGCGACACCCTGCTGTGCGACCGGTTCGTGCTGGTAGGCGGCAAGCTCGAGCCGGTGCTTGAGGCGTGCTTCAAGCGCAGCCGCCACGTACGACGCGGCGGCCCGGCCGGTACTGGTGCCGGGCAAGGTCGACGCCTACCGCTTCCTCACCTTCTACCTCGGCGAGGCCAGCGCCAACTTCGACGACTTCTACCGCAAGGTCGTCGACCCGATCTGGCTGCAGGGTAGCGGCGCCCCGGACGCCGCCGCGCTCCGACAGGCTCGGCAGAGCTCCGCCGAGCCCCCGTGCTGGCGGATCCTGCACCGCGTCACCTACGTCAGCCGGGTGCTCCCGCCCGTCCCGCCGCCCGGGGCGCCGCCGCTGGAGCAGGCGATGCGGGCCGAGAACATCGACAGCAACTACGAGCTGATCCGACGCCTCGAACCGTATGTCCGCCCGGCTGCCACCAGCACCGGCGCACTGTCCGCCGCCACCCGGCAGGTACTCGCCACCCAACTGCCCGAACTCCTGCCGCACGCCGTCGAAATCGTCGACTACCTCGGCCGCTACTTCGGCCTGGACGGCTGACACCCCCGCCCGGCCCTCCGACACCCAGGAGGGCCGGGCGACCAGGGAACCCGAAGGCACGGCGAGGGAGGTGGAGCCGGCACAACTATCCTCAGCCGGCTGGGCGCGCTGATCGGTCCCTCGGGCACGCCCAAGGGACGAGGGAACATGGAACCCTCGGGCATCGCGCAGGTCCTCACGGCCTTCGGCAGGGACGTCTTGGGCCACGCCCTCGGAGGCCTTCTCGCGGCAGCCGTGGCTCACTTGCCGCGCCGCCTCTACCTCCGAGGACAGACCCGTCGCCGTATGCAGGAGGGGGCCACCGCAGACGAGTGACACACGGCGGGCGGGGCAGCCAGCTCCAGCCGCTTTCCTTGACCCCACACGACGACGCGGGCCCCGGGCGGTGCGTCCGGGGCCCGCGTCGTGCCGATCGTTACCGGGGCACCCGCGCGCTGCTGAGCGACGCCGACGGGGTCGGCCCCGCCGTCGGGGGCTCTCCACCGGCGCCTGCGAACAGCGCGAGCAGGACCACGACAAGAAGCAGCACCCCGCCCCCACCCGTGGTCGCCGCGACCGGCGCGATCGGCCCGACCGGACCTAACCGGCGCCGGTGCTGACGGACGTAGGTGCCATCCTGCCGGTAGTGGGCTCGGACCGAGGTGGTCGCACCCTCGGGCCTTGGGCGAGGGACCGACGGCGGGACGGCCGGCTGTACGCGCGGCCGCGCGGCCGACGCCTTGGTCCGACGGGTGTGCGGACGGACGTAGCTGCCGTCCTTTCGGTGGTGGCCACGGACGTGCGCCATCAGCGACTCCTCAGGTCGGGCGGGGCGGGAGGTACGGAGAGAGCAGGCCCGAGTGGGCACTCCTACGACGGTAGCCCTCGCCACTGACACCGCCGGGCCGAGTAACTCCTGCCCGTTGCAGGCGCGTTGGGGCGCATGGAGGGACCCCGGGGGCGCAGATCCCGTGATCCGGCCGCCGCGCGGGGCCGACCCGGCCACGAGTCCAGGGGGACTCCTGAAATCAGCACCGCCGTCCTCCGTCCCGATGGGCGGGTCACGTCCCGGCCCGCTCTGGACGCGCTCAGCGTGGGACGACGAGGCCGCGTTCTACGCCCTGTGGCGGGCCGAGGTCCCCGGCGCCCGCCCGGTACGCGCCTTGGGGCTGGTCACTCATCGGTGAGGGAGCCGGCGGCTCGCCGGAAGGCGTTCAGGCAGCGCTCCCACACCGGTGAATCCTCCCTCAGCTCGAGGAGGAGGGGCCAGAGCTCGGCGGAGAAGGCCCGACTGGCCTCGGCGGGAAGCAGGGAGGGCAGGTTGTCGAGGGCGATGACGTCGAGTGCGGTGGGTCGCCGGCACAGCCGCTCCACGGGGTGCTCCCAGTCGGTGGCCCGGTCATGGATCGGGAGCGCGTTGAGGCGCGATCCCACGTCGCAGGTGACGTCCCCGATCACCGACAGGCGACGCCGCGGGTCGTACAGGTCCTCCTCCGTCAGGAAGGGGCCCACGGGAACGCTGGTGCCGATGGCGTTCACGAGGATGTCGTGCGCGAGGAGCGCGTCACGGTCGAGGCACCGGGTCTCGGCACTGTTCCACCGGCTCGGCTCGACGCCGGCGGTCCTGAGCGCCTCGCAGGCTCCTCGCCCGCTCCGTCCATGAGCACCGATCACCACAGCCGTAAGGCTCTCCCCGGCCACAGAGCAACGCAGCCTCTCGTCCAGTTCGGGCCGAGAGAGACGGGCAAGAGGCGCGACCAGTCGACCCCTCCGGTGGAGAACGGCGAGGGACGCACCCGCGTACCCGGCCCAGTGTCCGAACGCAGCGAGACGGCGGCCGTCCGCGTCCACCAACGACTCCAGGTCGAGCAGTACGCCCCCTCCGGCCTCGAACCGCCGGAGCAGGGCCTCCGCTCCTGTCTGCCCCTTGTACGCGTGCCCGAAGAAGATGTGCCGGTGCCTCAACCGGGCAGGCAGATCGGGCAATTCCTTGAGGCCGAGGACGTATCCCTGTGCCGGGCAGCGGCTCGGCCAACTGTTCTGGGGCGCGATCTGGCAGCCTACGGAGGCGTACTCGTGTACCGGGAAGACACGCTGCGTCGACTCCTCGACCGTCAGGCGGATCCCGGCTTCGACCAACCGCCGGGCGTCCGCCGGGACGAGGGCCGCACGGTGCTCGTTCGGTCGGGTCTCGTGTCGTAACCACAGGCACAGGGTGTCGGGCACCGGATGAGTGTCCGGCGTGCCCATAGGGCTGCGTACCGCGCCTCACCGCCAGGGCATGAAGGCGACCCGTTCGCGTGACTGCCGTCCAGCCCAGCCCAGCCCCGTCCAGCTCCGCCCCCGCCCCCGCCCAGGACCTCACAGCCCACCAGGGAAACGGCCGTCAGCCGCACAGATCAGCTCCTCTTCGCCCCGACGTGGTGCACGCGACTCACTGACCTGTGACGGCGTCCCTGGACCGGCTGCCAGCGCAGGTAGAGCGCGGTCAGCGCGAACGCTGTCCGGTGAAGAGGCGGTACAGCAGGAGCACGATCACGGAGCCGACGATCGCGGCGATCCACGTCGAGAGGTGGAAGAAGCCGTTGATGGAGTGCACGCCGAAGATCACCTTGCCGAGCCAGCCACCGAGCAGACCGCCGACGATGCCGATGAGCATCGTGACGAGGCAGCCGCCCGGGTCCTTGCCGGGCGTGACGGCCTTGGCGATGGCGCCCGCGATGAGGCCGATGAGAATCCAGGCGATGATGCCCACGGTGTGCGTCCTTTGCTGTAGGTGTGCTGTGGACGGCCCGGCGGGGGTTCCGCCGAGGCTGTCCGCCGGTTGCTCCGTGCGGACGACCGGCGACATACGGATATCCGTTCGGAATCACTTCACACAGGACCAAGGTCCCGTTTCCTCCGGCTGCCCCATCCAGGGCCCGGCCTCTCGCCTGCCGGGGCGGCCCCGCCGGTCCCGGATCCCCGGTCCGTTCCGTGCTCCCTCACGGGCACCACGGGGCATGGTGCGGCATTTGCCGACGTCAACGGATGATCCCGGAGGGAAGGAGGCATCGGGAAGGCGCGCGCCGGGTACCCGGGCCTTCGCAGGCCGGGCGGCGCTCACGGTCCGTACCGCACGCCGTCCACCGCGCCGTACCCGACGGACCGAGGAGGACACGTGACCCGGCAAGAGTCGGCGCAGGCCCCGCGCCGGCAGCAGGAGGAACCGGACCCGAACCGCTGGAAGGCGCTCGGCGTCTGCCTCGTGGCGGGCTTCATGACCCTCCTCGACGTGTCGATCGTGAACGTCGCGCTGCCCTCCATCCGCTCCGGGCTCGACACCCCCGAATCTGACCTCCAGTGGGTGCTGTCCGGGTACGCGCTCGCTTTCGGTCTCGTCCTCATCCCGGCCGGACGGCTCGGCGACGCTCGCGGCCGGCGCACCGTGTTCATGGTCGGCCTGGCACTCTTCACGCTCGCCTCGGCCTCCTGCGGAGCGGCGCAGTCGAGCCTCTGGCTGGTGGTCTCGCGGCTGCTGCAGGGAGCGGCCGGCGGCCTCGTCTCACCGCAGATCTCGGCGCTCATCCAGCAGATGTTCCGGGGGGCCGAGCGGGGCAGGGCCTTCGGGATGTTCGGCACCGTCGTCGGCATCTCCACCGCCGTCGGGCCGCTCCTCGGCGGGCTGCTGATCCAGGGGGCGGGAGCCGAGGAGGGCTGGCGTTGGGTCTTCTACGTCAACCTCCCAATCGGGATCGTGTGCCTGATCCTCGCCCGGCGGCTGCTGCCCGACACGCCGGACGCCAAGCCGGTGCGGCTCCGCAGCCTCGACCCGGTCGGCGTGGTGCTCCTCGGCGCCGCCGTCCTCTCCCTGCTGTTGCCCTTCGTCCAGTCCCAGCAGTGGCCCGGGAACGCGAAGTACCTGCTCCTCCCCGTCGCCGCCGTGCTGCTCACGGCCTTCGTCTCATGGGAGCGCCGCTGCGCGCGGTCGGGCACCGAGCCGCTCGTGGACCTGGAGCTCTTCCGCCTCCGGTCCTACTGGCTCGGCTCGCTGCTGATCCTGTTCTACTTCGCGGGCTTCACCTCCATCTTCTTCGTCAGCACCCTCTACCTGCAGAACGGACTGCACTACACCGCCCTCCAGGCCGGACTCGCCATCACCCCCTTCGCCCTGGGATCGGGGGTCGCGGCCGGGATCGGCGGCCGGCTCGTGAATCGCTTCGGCCGGCCGCTCGTCGTCGTCGGCCTGGTCATGGTGACGGTCGGCTTCGCCGGGGCGGCGCTCGCGGTGCACCTGGTGCCCGGTCGGGGCGTGGGCTGGGCGCTGCTCGCCCCGCTGCTCCTGGCGGGACTGGGCAGCGGCCTGGTGATCTCCCCGAACCAGACCCTCACCCTCTCCGAGGTGCCGGTGCACCGCGCCGGCACCGCCGGCGGCACTCTCCAGACCGGTCAGCGCGTCGGCTCGGCCATCGGCATCGCCGCGGTCGGTTCGGTCTTCTTCGCCAGCCTCTCCCGGGACGGCTGGGCCGCCGCCTACGACCACGGCCTGCTCGTCTCGATCGCCTTCGTCGCGGCCTCCCTCGCCGCGGCGCTCGCCGACGTGGCGGCCGGCCGCCGGGCCAACGACAGGCGGACCGGCACCCCATCGGTGTGACGGTCGGGCGCGGGCCGGGTACCGGCTGCCAGGTACCCGCGGGGAGCTGCGTGGTGGCCAGGACGGCGATGAGGGTGCCGACGCCGGAACAGCCACGCCGACCAAGCGGACAGGTCAGGAACGGGACCAGGGTCGGCGTCTGCCGGCGCTGTGAGCGCTTCGCCCGGACCCGACGCCTGCGAGATGCAGAGCGAGAGCCGTGAGCCCGAGGAGCATCACGTTCGTCGACGAGAACGCATCGTTGGTGGCGATGTCTGCGGCATTGATCAGGAAGGAGATGAAGAACAGTACAGCGGCTGCTATGCCGAGCATGTGCGGGCTCCTTTCGAAGGGTGCCGTCCGTATGCCCCGGCAGCACGCCGCCACACCGGTTCTGCCTCGCACAGGCGACGGGCTCGCCCGAGAACGCTGAGGAAGGCGGCGAGAGTTCGGCCGAAGACAGCTGTATCCGAACGTGCGGCGCGCGATGCGTGACCAGCAGCCCCGGGCGCCCAGTCCTAGGTCCGGGCCTACGGCCGTCAGCACCGGCCCGGAGCGGGGTACCAGGCGTCGGACCGTCACCATGGCCGCGCTAACGTGCGCACAGTCGCGCCACCCTGGCATCCGGCTCAGGCGCCTGGTCCGGCCCTGGATCCTCTTCCGCGTTGGGAGCCTCTCATGACCCGCTCGCTCGACGGTCTCGTCTTCGCCCCGGTCGCCGACCAGGCGCCCGGGCAGGTCGGTCGGCAGACCCGGTTCGAGTACCACGAGGAAGGCGAGCGGATCTGGGCCGAGTACGCCGGTGGAGACGTCGCGCGCGGATATCTGGTGGGTACCCGCACGGGTGACACCCTCGAATTCCGCTATGTACAACTCCGCTTCGACTCCACGACCGCCTCGGGACGCTGCACCTCGCTCGTGACCGAACTCCCCGACGGGCGCCTCCGCCTTGAGGAGACGTGGAGCTGGGAGTCCCAGCCGGGCAACGGCACGAGTGTGGTGGAACAGCTGCCCGCGTGAGTTCTTGTCGGGAGGGCAGCATCCTCAACGAGGGTCTGCTTGACTCTCCTGATCGGCGCCGGCGCGGCCCACTTCGCCGTCCCCCGGCAGTTCGACGCGATCGTCCCCCGTGCCCTGCCCGGTTCGCCTCGGATCTGGACCCACGTGAGCGGACTCGCGGAGATCGCCGTCGTCGTCGCGGTCACGCACCCGCGCACGCCCACCGTGGGTGCACTGGCCACCCGCGGCGGCGGCAGGGATCAGCTGCGGTAGACCTTGACCACCTTGCCGTCGATGTCGGCGTGCACGTAGCCGCCGTCTCCGGTCTCGTCGGTGAGGTAAGGGCGCATGGAGGGGCTGCCGTCCATCAGCCACGGTTCCACCAGGACGTAACGCAGGTTGACGTGACCGACGCCCAGGTCGCGCTGGGCCCGTTCCATGAGGGTGGGCAGGGCGTCCCAGTTCACCTTGGTCATGTCGAACGGTGGCTTGCCCTGCTGCACCGGCATGCCGTTCGGCCCGAAGCGGCTGACCTTGCCGTCGCTGTAGCGGTACGAGTTGGTCGCCTTGGCGCCCGGGGTGACGGGGACGTCGGCAAGCACGTAGTTCTCGTATATGCGCAGGTTGAGGAAGGTGGTGGTGCCGGTTTCCCGGCGTAGCGCCTCGACGGCCGCCCGTGCGCCGGTCGGGCTGATCAGGCTCCCCTCGGGGGCCTTGGCGGCCGGGGTAGGCACGGTGGAGCCGGTCGGGCCGCCTGCGGACGGCGCCGGGCTCTGACTCCGGCTCTGGTTCTGGTTCTGGCGGCCGGGTCCCGTCGCCCCCTGATCCGATCCGGAGCCGTCGGGCAGCCACTGAACGGCGGCCAGTGCGCCGCCCGCGACGACCGCCGCCGCGGCCAGCGCGATCAAGCCGTTGCGGCGGACCTTGGAAGGCTGCGGCCCGGGCCCCGGCACCGTGGGCGCGGCGCCGGAGCCGCCGGGCGGAGTGGGTGGCGCCTGCACCAGCTCGGTGGGGATGGGGACGGCAGGGCCGAAGCTGCCGAGCGGCGGCGCGACGGCGGGCACGGCCGGCGCGGCGGCGAGGGTGGCGCCCGCCGTGCGGAGCAGGTGCTCCAGTCGAGCCGCGTCGGGGCGCGCGGCTGGATCGCGTACGAGCAGTTCCCGCAGAACCGCGCCCAGGGGGCCGGAGCGCACCGGGGCCGGGATCGGCTCGTCCAGGACGGCGACGACGGTGGCCAGCCCGGTGGCCCGGCGCAGCGGATGGACGCCTTCCGCGGCCACGTACAGGAGCATGCCAAGTGACCACAGGTCGGAGGACGGGTTGCCCTCCTGGCCCCGGACGCGTTCGGGAGCGATGTACTCGGGTGAGCCGATGAGGTCGCCGGTGGCGGTGAGGTTGGTGGCCCCGTGCAGGGTGGCGATGCCGAAGTCGGTGAGGACGGCGCTGCCGTCGGGGCGCAGCAGGACGTTGGCCGGCTTCACGTCGCGGTGCAGGACGCCTTCGGCGTGCGCGGCCCTGAGGGCGGAGAGTAGTTCGAGGCCGAGCCGGGTCACGTCGGGAATCGGCAGTGGTCCCTGGGCGAGTCGGTCATGCAGGGAGCCGCCTTTGACCAGCTCCATCACGATCCACGGGTGTCCGCCGCCGTGCGGCGCCGGCTCGACGATGTGGTGGATCGTCACCACATGCGGGTGGGCGAGCCGGGCCAGGGCCCGGGCCTCTCGGACGGCCCGTTCGCGCAGTTGCACGGCGAGTCCGGGGTGGGCGGCGGCGATCGCCGGGTCGGGTGGGCGCACCTCTTTGAGTGCCACCTCGCGGTGCAGTGCGATGTCGCGGGCGCGCCACACCGTGCCCATGCCGCCGCTGCCCAAAGGGGAGATCAATTCGAAGCGGCCGTCGACCGGCTGTCTGCCGCCCTCACTCGTGTCCATGGCGCGTCATGCTATGACCCCCGGGGCGGCGGCGGCCGAACGGACCTGACGTGGACAGCTGCCGGTACGACGGACGGCGCGTGCGGACGACCCCGGCACGGGCATCGGCAGGCCGGGATGAGCAGCTGGCGCGCGGCGATCACCGCTTCGGCCGCGGTGAACGGTGTGGTGGGCTGGGAGGCGGCCTTCCAGGGCGAGGGGTGGCCGTCAGGCCCGGCGCGGGCGCGGGTACGGGCGCGGCAGGAATGCCTGCCGCACCCCCGCGGGGGGGCGGCGTAGCGACGAGCAGGAGGAGGCAGCGACGACAGGTGGACAGGAGCCCGGCCCAGCAGCGGCGACAGCGGCAGCCGCCCTGAGACCACCCCCCGACAGCCGGCGACTCGCCCCTCCCCGACCGCTCAGGCGGGGAGAGTGGCGGTCAGGAGCCATCCGGTGCTGCGGAGTCGTACCGCGCCCTCGGTCTCGTGGTCGCCGAGGATCTCGGTGAGGCGGCGTCGCGCGCGGGCCTGGGCGTCGGGATCGACCGAGCTCAGGAGGTGACGTCCGGGGCCGGAGTCGAGGAGGAAGTCCGCCGCCTCCTGCGCGGTACGGCCCCATGTCCCCTGTGCC
This sequence comes from Streptomyces sp. NPDC023157, assembly GCF_055560575.1. Taxonomy (NCBI): domain Bacteria; kingdom Bacillati; phylum Actinomycetota; class Actinomycetes; order Kitasatosporales; family Streptomycetaceae; genus Streptomyces; species Streptomyces sp. NPDC023157. The sequence continues at coordinate 18,306 of NZ_JBVHIL010000014.1, read as the reverse complement.
TGGACGTGTTCGGCGCGCACCTCGTGAAGGCCTGCTGAACGGAGCAGGCCGGTGGCGTTGTCGGGGTCGGCCAGGGAGAACATCCCGGGTCCGTCCGGGACTCCGAAGCCGCCGATCGGCAGGATGTCCCTGAGCGCGGTGAGCGCGGTCAGCCAGTCGTTCGCCTCCGGTTCCGCCGCACTCACGAAGGCGACGTGCCCGCCCGGGCGCAGGGCGGAGGCGATGTTGGCGAACGCGGCGGCGGGATCGGAGAAGAACATGACACCGAAGCGGCTGATCACGACATCGAAGGCGTGGGGCAGGTCATGGACCTGGGCGTCGCCGTGCATGAACGAGACGTTGGTGATGCCTTCCGCGGCGGCGACGGTGCGAGCCCGCTCGAGCATCGGGCCGGAGAGGTCGAGGCCAGTGGCGTGCCCCCGCGTCGCGGCCCGGGCGGCCAGGCGCGTGGTCGCGCCCGCGCCGCAGCCGATGTCGAGAACGTGGTCCGTGGGACGGATCGAGGCGGCCCCCAGCAGGGGCTCGTTGAAACCGGCGTTCACGGCGTTCCACCGCTCGTGCTGGGCGGCCCAGTGCGCGCCTTCGTAGCCGTTCCAAGCCTGCGCCTGGGTGGTGTTGGCGGTCTGCTGCATGCGAGATGACCTCCGCTTCGGGGGGTGTCGGCCCTAGTATGGGCGAGTGCCCAAACAGTATGGGCGAGTGCCCATACTCGCAATGTCCTTTTCTCGGGAGGAAGTTGATGTCACCGCGCGGTGTCGCGATTGAAGGCCTACGGGAGCGTTTGTTCGCCGCTGCCGAGCGTGTCCTTGCCCGGGACGGAGCCGCGGCACTGACCAGCAGGGCCGTCACCGATGAAGCCGAGTGCGCCAAAGGGGTCCTGCACACGCACTTCGCCGGATTGGACGAGTTCGTCGCAGAGCTCGTCCTGCATCGGTTCGCGGCGACGGCCGCGTTGTCGGAGGATCTGCCCTCCCGAGCGGGTGCCGGGTCGGTGGAGGACAGCCTCGGGCAGGTGGCCACGGCCGTGCTGTCCCTGGATCCCGGTCTGGTCGGGCTCGTGGTGACCCGACCCCTGGCCGCCCGGCGCGTCCGCGAAGCCTGGCAGGCAGGCGCCCCGGGGTTCACCGCGATCCAGGACGCGGTCAGCGGCTACCTCCGGGCGGAGCAGGAGATGGGGAGAGTCGCGCGGTCCTTGGATGCGGAGGCCGTGGCCCTCGCGCTCGTCGGGACACTGCACCACCTCCTGATGACCGGGACCGCCGACGCGACGCAAGGCGCTCGGGACCAGGTCGAGCGGCTCATCCGCACGCTGGTCCTCACGGCGTGACAGCCGGCTGAAGCTGCGGCCGACGGCGTAAGGGCGGCGCAGCGCGGGCGGGCGGGACATGGCAGCGGCGCACTGCGCGACGGCACCCCGGGCCCACGCCACCCCGGCCGACCGGAGACGGATGTCGGGCAGGCGGGCGCGGACCCGGGCAGACCGCCCCGACGGCGCTCGCACGCCCGACGGACACCTGCCCGCGGGCGGCTGGCACGGCAGCACGACAGCGGCGCGGGTGGGCGGCGGTACGGCCGCCGTGGCCCGGCGGCAACGACACGTCAGTGGGGACACCAACGGGTCCACCCCAGGGCGAGGCGGCGGGCAACGGACGCCGGCGGCCCCGGTGTGATGAAAGGGCCTCGACAGAGCGGCCCCGGCAGGGCGGGTGACCGACGAGCCCGCCGGTCGGCAGACCGCCCGGACCTCCCGTCGCCTGAGCCCCCTGTGGGGCCGCCGCAGTCGGCACCCGACGCGGGCGGGGCGTGCCCGCGCCCGAGATCCGCCGACCGCTCACTGGATCGCTATATCTTCCGAGGGCAGGACGGCGACAACCACGTCGCACTCGACCGTAAGGGCCGTCACCGTGACCGGACGCATCACCGAGCCTCCAGCGATCCCGAACCGGAGCGAGACCGTGGGCGAGGCACGCTGGCCCATGGCCACGGCCGTCGTCGTCGCCATGGCGCTGACCGTCCTGCTTCCCGACGACCTCAGGCTGGCACCTCGCTGGGTGATCCCGGCCGTCGAGGGACTGCTCCTGATCGCGCTCATCGCCGGTGACCCGGGCCGGATCGACCGGCGCTCGACGGTATTGCGCGCCATGTCGATCGCCCTGGTGGGCGTCCTCGCGCTCAGCGCCGTCTGGTCCACCGTCCAGTTGGTCGACGACATCCTCAAGGGCGGCAAGGAGACCGCCTCCGCCACAAGTCTGCTGCAGTCGGGCGGCACCGTGTGGGCGTGTACCGTTCTGGCGTTCTCGCTGCTGTACTTCGAGCTCGACTGCGGCGGGGCCGCCACCCGAGCCCACCACATGCCCCGCACGCCCTCGCTCGCCTTCCCGCAGCAGCTCAACCCCGAAGTGGCGAACGCCGACTGGCGGCCCCGGTTCGTCGACTACCTCTACCTCGCCCTGACCAACGCCACCGCGTTCAGCCCGACCGACGTGATGCCCCTGGCGCCTTGGGCCAAGATGACCATGGGCGTCCAGTCCCTCGTCTCCCTGCTGATCCTCGGGCTGGTGGTCGCCCGCGCCGTCAACGTCCTCGCCTGACTTCGGTCACAACACGCCGGATCGACGGCGCCCGAAGCCAGGCGGGCCCCCTGAGAGCAGGCGGAACGGCGATCAGTGCGTGCCCGGCACCCCATTGTGTTGGGGAAGGGGCCCTCGGCGCCGCTACCCGCCGTCGCTGCGGAATCCTCTGGCACAGGAACCGGTGGCCGCCAAACTGGGGGCGGATGTTCGGTGGCGCCCGTCGCTGCGATGACTGGATATGCCGTCAGGTGCGGAGAACGTGCCCGCGCAGGCGGGAACGCTCGCCCCCCTGGGGAGTCGCTGCCGCTGACCGACGACGGGCCGCGCCCCGTGCGGATTCACTCATTCCGATTGTGGCGACACCCTTCACATCGGCTTGTTCTTTCGCTGCGGCGCGCCGGGACCGGCGGTTGGCGTCGCTTCCCCAACACACCTGAAGGGACGACAGCATGGCCTTAACGCCCCGCCCCGAGCACCCCGATCAGGCCGCGGCGACGGACATCTACGTCTTCGGCTACGCACTGATCATGATGGAGCTGACCCGTCAGCTGCAGACGAACACCGTGAAGGTGAACACGACGCAGGCGCCCACCAACCAGTTCTGTCAGTACGGCGCACCGCCCACGCCGGACTCGAAGGACGTGGTGCGGCCGAATGTGGACACGCTCTACTCGCAGGCGTGGATCAACCTGGCAGCCGAGCCGATGGTTCTGGCGGTGCCGGTCTTGGACACCGACCGCTACTGGCTCACGCAGCTGATGGACGCCTGGTCGAACACCTCGTTCAAGTCGCCCAGCAGCATCGCCCCGCTCGGGAACCCGGTCACCGATCCGTCCTCCGGCGCCGAGGTCTACGCCTACGCGCTGACGGGCCCCGACTGGAAGGGTGAGCTGCCCGAAGGTGTGTTCCAGGTGCCGATGGGGACCGACACGGTCTGGCTGATGGGTCGCATCGAGCTGTTCGACACCGGCGAGGAGGAGGTGCAGACCGTCACCGGCTACCAGAGCTCACCAGGGTCGAAGAGCCGGAATGACGCGCGGCAACCCCAGCAGCCCGACCGGCGTCCGACCGTGACCCGCGACCGGCCGCAGCCCCGCCGCTGATCGAGCAAACGGGGCCGGGCAGGCCGGCGGCTTCGGGGCGCAAGGGTACGCGAGACCAGAATGCGGCCGGGGCCCACGGGGGGGGCGGTACGGGCCGGTCACGTTCCGCAGGCGCTCGGCGTGGAACTCCGTGTCCCGAACGAGGTGCGGATGACCTGCCCGCCGTGTCCGGCCAGGTGCTGGTACAGGTCGCCCTGTTCCAGTTCGTCACCGGTAAGGCCGGGCACGAGGGCTGCGGGGATGTGGATGTGGATGTGTTCGATGGCGAGGGGTGCGCCGTCGAACAGGCGGAGGTGGGCCAGGTAGTAGATCTCGGCCGCCGGCTTCCGGCCGGGGAAAGCAGGGCGAACCGCGCTCCGGTGTCGGGGCGTCGCAACCGGTTCAGGAGAGGATCTCCACATATCCGCCGGTGCCGTGCACGCGGATCCGCTGGCCGTCCTGGATGAGCCGGGTGGCCCGGTCCACCCCCACGACCGCCGGGAGGCCGTACTCGCGGGCGATCACCGCTCCGTGGGTCATCAGGCCACCCACCTCGGTCACCAGGCCCGCGACGCCGACGAACAGCGGCGACCAGCTGGGATCGGTGAAGGTGGTCACGAGGATGTCGCCCGCTTCGAGGTCGGCGTCCGCGATGTCGAGCACGACACGGGCCCGTCCTTCCACGGTTCCGGCGGAGACCGGCAGGCCGGTCAGCGCTCCGGGCGGCACGTCGTCGCGCCGGTAGGAACCGGTGAGGGCCTCGCCCTCCGAGGTGAGCACCCGGGGCGGGGTGAGTGCTTCGTGCGACCGGAACTCCTCCGCTCGCCGCCGGAGCAGCTCGGCGAGCCGATCGGCCCGCGCGGACCGGTCACCGGCGTCGGGCTCGTGTGCCTCGCGACGGACGAGGTCGCGGAATTCCTGGAAGGTGAGGTAGAAGACGTCGTCCCGCTCGGGCAGGACACCGGCCCGCACGAGGCGCTCCGCTTCCTGGAGCAGGGCCTGCTTGTAGAGGAAGGAGCGGCTGACGATGCCGTACTTCGGGTACTCGCGGTATCCGATGAAGGCGCGGACCGTGTCGATCATCCGCCGGGTCTCATCGGCCTTGCGGTCGCCGTCCGGCAGTTCGCGGAGACGCGTCAGGACCTCCTGAGCCTTGGCGTGCGCCCTTTCGCGTCCCTCTTCGAAGCGGCGTGCGGCGGCGCCGGGCTCGAAGTTCCTGACGTTGTCGAGGATCACCGGGACCAGGGCGCCGGGGCGCTCGTGCCAGCGTGCCCTGGTGATGTCGATCTCGCCGACGCAGCGCATGCCGTACCGGGCGAGGTAGTCCTCGACGGCCTTCCGTGCGGCGGGACCGCCGGGGAGCCGGTCGAGCCCGTCCAGGAAGCCGGCGTCCTCGACGCCCCGGTCGTGGACGTCCTGGAGGAAGGCGACCACCTCCGGGTGCGGGCGGACCACGTCGGCGACATCGAGCAGGTCCAGCCCCATCTCCGAGGTGATGTTGTCGGGGGCGGACAGGGTGAGCGTGTCGGCGGCGTTCTTCTCCCCCAGCCATTCCTGGAGCTTGTCGTTCAGCCACCAGGTGGCCTCCATGCCCGCCATGATCGCCTGGATGTTCAGCGGGTCGCCCAGCACCCGCTTGTGTTCCTCGAAGGCCACTTCCAGGTAGTCGAAGAGTTCCGTTCCCCTCTTGGTCCGGATGTCGCGCTCCAGCGCGGCGACGGAGGTCCGGCTGCGCTCGATCAGCTCACCGACCACGGCGGGGTCGGTCCCGACCGCGCTGGGCGCACTGCTCCGCCCGCCCCCGGCGGCCGGGCCGCCCGCTGCTCCCGTGTCCGGGGGCAGCGGGACGAAGCCGCGGTCGAGGACCGTTTCGAGGGCGTCCCTGACCAGCGGGTCGCCCTTCCCGAGGGCGTCCAGGAGACCGGCGCGGGCCGCGGGCGCGGCCAGGCGCGCGGTGACGTCGACGAACAGACGTCCGCCGGCCTCGTGCATCGGCACCATGGCCGTCGCCTGCCACATGGAGTAGCCCAGGGGCTTCATGGCGTCGGTCATCATCTGCCCGTGGCCGACCGAGACGTAGACGTGGTTGTCCCGGTCGTCCGCCACGGGGACGGGGAAGAGGGTCGTGATCGGACGGCTCTGCACGATCCGGAAGCCGCCGTCGGCATCCAGGCACCACTCGATGTCCTGCGGCCGTCCGAAGTGCTCTTCGATGCGCCGTCCGAGCCGTACGAGTTCCACCACCTGCGCGTCCGTCAGCGCGGGCAGGTCCTGTCGGCGCACGTCGACCGCCACGACTTCGGTGCCGCCGCCCGGCAGGGGCTGCACGGCACGTTCCTTGGCAGCGATCGTCCGGGAGACCACCGCGTCGTCGCGCACCGTGAAGACGTCCGGGTTGACCAGTCCGGAGACGAGGGCTTCGCCGAGCCCGAAGCCGGCGTCGACGGTGGCGACCTTCCGGTTGCCCGAGACGGGGTCGGCGGTGAACAGGATGCCGGACGCCTTCGGGAACACCATGCGCTGCACGACCACGGCCATGTGGACCGTACGGTCGTCGATGCCGTTGCGTCGGCGGTAGACGACGGCCCTGTCGGTGAACAGGGAGGCCCAGCACCGGCTGATGTGCCGCAGGACGTCCGTCGGCCCCGCGACGTTCAGGTAGGTGTCCTGCTGGCCCGCGAAAGAGGCCGTGGGGAGGTCCTCCGCGGTCGCGCTGGATCGCACCGCGCAGGGCACGTCCACGCCGAGCCGGGCGAGCCCGCCGGTGACCTCCTCCACGAGGTCGTCCGGCAGTTCGATCTGCTCGACGGTCCGGCGGATCCGCCCGCTGAGCGTGTACAGGGCGTCCAGGTCCTCGGGGTCGAGGCCGGCCAGCCGGTCCAGCAGACTTCTGAGCGCCGGCGCGCCTGCCACGACGCGCCGGAAGGCGTCCGTCGTCACGCAGAACCCGTCCGGGACGCCGACGCCGTCGATGCGCGACAGGCCGCCCAGGTGCGCGCCCTTCCCGCCGACCTGCGCGATCTGTGTCCCGTCGACGTCCCGCAGGTCCACCACGTACCGCTCGATCACTCGCTACCCACCTCTGAGAAGACTGCTGAGAACTGCTGAGAAGACTGCGGAGAAGACGACCCGCGCACGCCGTGCGGCAACGCTGCGGGCCGGGGCCTCGGCCTCAGGTCGACGATTGTGCGTCGCGACCGGGGCCTTGCCGCAAGCCCCCCACTGCGCTATAAGTTGAAGAGGGCAAGGAGATCACTCTCCCTGCCCTCATCGTTTTCCACGCCCCTCGCGCCTCCCGCGGCCGGCCCCCGGTCGAGGCACCGACCAGGCTCAGTGGGCTGCGATCTCCTCCCTCGAAGTGACGTCCTGGTCCGTGAGGATGTGGAACTCCCGGTCCTGCTCGGTCAGTACCTTCAGGAAGCCGGGCTCGGCTTCCAGCACGAACCCCCGCAGCTGCGTCCCGGTGCGCAGTTCGATTCGTTCCAGTGGCAGCCATGGGGTGGTGATCGTCGCGGCCCCGATCAGCATGGCCAGACCGATCAGCGCCACGAGGTGCCGGCTGGCCCGCAGGGCGACCTGCTTGCCCCGGCCGCCGGCGCTGAGGCCGTACGGCCGGACCTGACGGGCGCGCTGCTGCTCCTCGTCGCGGTCGTGGCCGTCGTCGCCTACGGGTACGAGAAGCGCGAGGACCAGGACGGCCGCGAGGGACTCGGCCATGACGGTGCCGAGGACCAGGCCGATGGTGTCGTCCAGGTCCAGGGTGTGGAGCACCGCGAAGGCCGTGTGCCAGTTGTAACCGGACACGGCGAACAGCCGTAGGACGAGAAAGGCGAACGCCGCCGCGGTCACGGTGAGCCCGGTGCGATGCCCGCCCTGTTCTGCCTCGTGAGTTGCCATGGGCGCCTGAGTGCCTTCCTGCCCGCATGAAGGGATCTCGCACGGGCGAAGCCGGGGAGATCGCGGGCTCCTCCCTGCCTCCCCGGCGGTTCGCCGGCCGTCACCTGGGAGGGAGGCCAGCTTGCCAGGGTGCGCCCGTCCAGCCTGAGACCGGTCTCAGCCCGGTGTGGCGCGCACGACGACCGGCCGCCGGAAGGAAGGCGCGGGTGGGTCCGTCGCCGTGCGGCCGGCGTCCTAGGAGAGCGACCGTCTCAGCTCCTCCAGGTAGTCGCGCGCCTCGGGGAGTTTGGGGTGGTCGGGGCCGCCGACGCGCAGCAGGGCGGCGACGAGCCGTTCGGCCGCCTCGACGGCCTCGGTGATCCGGCCAGCCCGGTCGAGTCCGTCGATCAGGCGGACAAGAGCGCCCAGGGTCGTGCCGTGGTCGGCGCCGAAGGAGTGCTCGCACGCCGCGAGGGCCGCTTCCAGACAGGGGATGGCCCGGTCGGGATGGCCGCCCTCCAGATGGGCGATGGCGAGGTTGTGGTAGCGGTAGGAGAGGGCCTCGCTGTCCGGGCCGTGGATCTGCTCCAGGCCCGCGATGGCCCGCTCGTAGCAGGCGATGGCCGCGTCGAGGTCCTCTTCGTCGTGGTGGAGGTGGGCGAGGCTGTCGACCCAGATGTAGGTGTCGAGGTGGTGCGGGCCGTAGAAGCGCTCGGTGTCCCCGATGATCTCCTTGCACAGGGCGATGGCCTCGGTCCGCCGGCCCGCCTTGCGGTGGGCGTCGAACAGCTTCACCTTGCGGTTCCGCACCTTCTCGGCACCCGGCGGGTGCAGCCGCTCGCTGACCGCCACCGTCTCCTCCAGCAAGGCGATCGCCCGGTCGGTCATCCCGGCTGCGGCGCAGGCGTCCGACAGCTTCTCGCGGGCGGTCAGCGTGTCCTCGTCGTCCCGTCCCGTGGCGCGCTCCCGTCCCTCCAGAGCCCGTTCGAGATACGGGATGGCCCGCGTGGGCCGACCCGCGGTCAGATGGGCGTGTCCGATGGACCGGCAGGTGCTCAGCGTGTCGCGGTGGTCCGGGCCCAGCGAGGCCTCCCGATAGCCCAGGTTCACCTCCAGGAGGGCGATCGCCCGGTCGGCCATCCGCGTGTCGCCCGGTGGGGCCGCGGCGGACCAGGAGCCCAGCAGCATCGCGTAGTTGTTGCGCACCCGCAGCACGTCCTCGTGTCCCGGGCCCAGCTCACGCTCCATCTCCGCGAGTTCGTCGTGCCGCTGCATCATGAAGTCGGGCGTCAGGTGCAACGAGGGAGCGTCGCGGTGGTCGTCCAGACGGAGGTCGAGGGGCTCCGCGGGAGCACCGAGGTCGGCGGGAACACCGGGGTCGTCGGGATTGCCCGGGTCGTCGGGCCCCCCGGGCTCGTCGGGGCGCGGCGGATCGGCAGGGGCGTCCTGGGCGCCCTTATTGCGGAACAACGCGGTCACTCTCCTCGTACCGGTGGCGGGTGGTCATGCGGCGGACGCGAGGTCCCGTACAAGCCGCAGCAGTTCGCCGACCGCTGAGGGGGTCGCGCCGCCGCCGTCGAGGAAGGCGGCGAGTGCCGCCCGGTCGGCCGGGGTCAGCGAGGCGACCAGCCGACCGGCGAAAGAGAGCGGGAGGCCGAGGTCGTGCACCTCGGCGCCGTGGACCACGTACCGTCCTCCCGGTGATGCGGTGACCGTCCGCGGCCTGCGCCCGGAAGGCCCTGCGAGCGGACGCGGGGGCGGCACCGGGACGAGGTCCACGGCGTCGAAGGTGTGCATGGTCTCCTCCCCCGCCGCCCGGCCGCCGAGCACCCGCCACCCCGGCACCGCGAACAGGTGGTCCATGCGAGGGGCGTCGGACACGGCGGTCAGCAGCATCCGGTCGGCCTCCTGTTCGAAGAGGTGGACGCCCCCGGTCGACGCGGAGGTGACCACCTCGTCCGGCGAGAGGAACACCGCGGCATCCACCGGGCCGTGTCCCTCGGGCAGCCGCCACCCGCCGCGGGCGGACACCGGCCGGAGGCCGGCGTCGGTCAGGACCACGCGGTCGCCGCCCGCCAGCAGGACCCGCTGTCCGGTGGGGTCGACGGCGTAGGCGGTACAGCCCTGGACCAGCCCCAGGTCGGCCAGCCGGACCTCGCGCAACGGCCGGTCCCCCTCCGCGAGCAGGGCGACGGACACACCCCGCGGCAGGACGACGAACCCGGCGGCCGTGGCGAACATCCGGGGCTCCATGAGGGTGGGGTCGCTCGCCAGGACCTCCGTCCGTCCGCCAGGCCGGTACAGGACGAGCTCGGCCTGGGCCCAGAGAGTGCCCGTACGCAGGGCGAGGACGGCATCGGGCCCGAGGCAGGCCACCGGATCGGTCCCCGTCCTGACGTGGTCGGCCGACCAGAGGAGCGAGCGGCCGGCGAGGTCGTACACGTCGATGCGGGTGGCGTGCGGGCCGCGGCCGCGCCGCTTCCTCGTACGGTACGTCTCCCACGCCATCACCGGCTGCCGCCTCGGCGCGAACGAGACTCGCTCCGGTGCGCCGAGACCGCCGGTGCGGGGCAGCCGCCACACGGCCCGCGCGGCCGCGGCCCGGGCGGCACGGGCGACGGCGTGCGGCCGCCGGCTCCGGGCGGCGAGCCGCAGCGCGGCCGGTCGGCCGGACCCGTCCTCGGGAGGGGCCCAGTGGTCAGGGCCGTACCGGTGGGCGACACGGACCGCGTCGGGGGCGGGGACCGCGCGCAGGAGGTGCCACAGGCCCGCGGAGTCGGCGACCCGTACCAGCCGCTCGGCCTCCGCGTCGATCTCGGCGGGGGTGCCCCAGGGCAGCCGGTCGGCACCGCGCCGCCCGCGCAGGTAGTACCGGGCCTTGTGGACGGCGGTGAACGCGGCCTCGGCGGCATCGCCCGGCTCCGGCCCGATGACGGCCAGACGCTCCCGCTGGAGTGCGAGGACCTCCTCGACGAGCGGGACCGCCTCGGTGTGCCGGTCCAGCGCGATGAGCCGGTCCGCGGCCTCGTCGATCCGGCCGGGGAGGGCATCCCGGTCGCCTGGGCTGACCTCGGCGAGCTGGCGGTAGAGGTGCAGCGCCTCCAGCAGCGCGCCGACGGCTTCGGCGCGGCGGCCGGCCTCCCACAGGTAACGGCTCTGCATGGAGAGGGAATGGGCCAGATCGCGCCCGTGGAGGGCGGGGCTGAGCTCGGCCATCTGACGGGCGTTCGCCACCACGACCGCGGCGCCTTCGAGCGCCTCCTGCGGGCGGCCCTCGGTCGTCAGCAGGGCTCCCCTGATCGTCTGCACGAGGCCCACGTCGGAGGACATGGACCACCAGAGGAAGGGGTCGTGGTCCAGCAGGTCGGCAAAGGCCCGATGTGCTTCCGCGAGGGCGGTGTGCGCCCGCGGCAGGTCCCCGGTCTCCCAGTGCGCGACGGCCAACCGGGTGTAGGCGATGCCGAGGGAGCCCAGGACGGCGCCCGGCCGCCTCAGTCGCTCCTCCCCGCCCTCGCCGCCTTCGCTCCCCTCTTCCTCCGGCTCGCCCTGCTCGCCTTGCACCCTCGCTCCGGCTCTTCTTCCCGCCTCCGCCCGCAGCAGCGTGACCGCTTCCTCGAGGAGGGCGGCCCGCCGTGCTCCCGGGATCTCGTGCGGGAACAGACCCCCCAGGTTGAGAAGGGCGTCCGCGTAGTCGGGCAGGTGCGCCGGGTCCCGCTCGGCGGCCTCCCGGGCCAGGCGTACGGCCTCCTCCATGTGCGAGAGGGCCTCGGCTCGGCGGTCGGCCTTGAGGTGGGAGGAGGACAGCTCGGCGTGGAGGCGGGAGCGCTCCGCCGGGTCCTGGGCCCGCTGGAGCCTACGGGTGGTGAGCCGGGCGGCGAGTTCCCCGGCCCCGGCGCCCATGCGTACGTCTCGCCGGGGCACCAGGGGAACGACGGCCTCCAGGACGTCGGGATCCACGAAGTCGAGGGCGGCTATCGCGGCCAGCACGGCGTCGCCACCCCGGACGGCGAGGGCCGGGTCGCGGCGCAACAGCGGGAAGAGGACATCGGGGCCGATGTGCGGCCAGCGCTCGGCGGCGGCGAGGAGGAAGGTGAGGGCGCGGGGGGTCCAGGCGGGCGCGTTCCCGGTCTCGCGCCGCAGGATGCGGGCGACTGCAGTCACGGACCACAGGTCGGTGGGATGACCGCTGACCGGGCTGCCCGGGAGGGTCAGGGCCAGGTAGTCCTCGGCGAGCCGGTCGGGCAGCATCGGTTGGAGCACCTGGGCGGCCGCCGGGTCGGTGGGCGGGTAGTGCTCGGCGTGGGCGCTCAGCAGGGCGTCCACGGGGGTGCGCAGGAGCAGCCGGTCCAGGAGGGGGCGGGCGTCGGCGCGGCGCATCGGGCCGGTGAGGACGGCGGTGAAGACGGTCCGCGCGAGGTCGACGGAGTACCGGTCGTGGCCCCCGGTCAACCGGCGGGCCGACTGTCCGGGGGCGTCGTGCTCGGTGGGCGGGCGGCGCCAGTTGTCGTGTTCTCGGTCAAGGAGGTACGCGGTCATGCCGGTGAGGTCGGACGGCGGTTGCCGCCCGGCGGCGCGGGCGTCGACGGCGACCAGGGCCGCCATGTGGACGGCGAGGGTGAGCCCGAAGTCGGGACGCGCGAGGTCCTCGTACGGCGGACGCGGCATGGTCAGAGCGGTGGGGTCCGGGTAGTGGGCGGCGAAGCTGCGGCCGGCGGCCTCGAACATGCGGAGGCGTTCGCCGCCCTGCCGGCCGGAGAGCGGGCCCAGGTGCTGGTCGGACAGGTCGGTGGCGCGCCGCTGGCGCGTCAGCTGGGCCCGGAGGGCGGGCCAGGGCCGCACGGATCGGGCGATGAGGAGGACCCGGGCGGAGAGTGCGCCGAGGAGCAGGCTGTTGTGGAAGAGCCACCGCAGATGGGCGTCGGGCCAGCGGTCGGCGTAGTCGACGAGCAGCAGTACGCCGGTCCGGTGGTCGGTGCGAAGATCCTGACTGCCCTCGGCGGGCGGATAGGTGTCGGTGCCGTGCACGGCGTCCACGACGAGCCAGCCCGCTTCGGCGCTCTCGGCCGCAAGGCGGGCGGCGAGGCGTGACTTGCCCGCGCCGCCAGGGCCGTGCAGCCAGCGCACAGCCGACCGTTCGGGCCGGTCCCGCCACTGGCGCAGCCCTGCCAGGTCCGCGTCGCGGCCGGTGAACTCCACGATCTCGCTGCGGGCGTCGAGCATGCGGCTGGGCTGGGCGCGCAGCCAGGCCGAGTCCCGCCGCAGGGGGTCGGCGGAGACCTGGGTGTCGCGGGCGTAGAGGAGGTAGACGGGTGTGCCGTCACCGAAGACGTGGATGTCGGCACCGACCGCGCCGTAGGCGAAGCCGGCGACGGCGTGGACTTGCTGATGGACCTCGTCTGGGAGGTCCACGGTCAACGGGCCCCGCCGGTGCCGCCCCGGTCGCCCCGGTCGTCCTGGTCTTCGGGTGGTGGCACGTTTTCGCCGCTCGCCTGGTGGTAGTGGAGGCTGCCGCCCTGGACGGCGAAGAGGGTGCCCTGGTCGCGCGCGGTGTTGTGCTGCGTCCAGACCTGGCGCCCGTCGGGCAGCCCGGCGCGCACGCTCTCGACCAGTGCGCGCAGATCGGCCTCGTACTCGGGGTGCTCCTCGAGCAGCAGGATCAGCCGGCGGCGCCACACGGGCAGCAGCTCCGCCCGGATCTCGTCCGCGGCACCGTCCGGCTCCGCGCGGCCGACCAGGGCGGCGTCCTCGTCGAGCTGGGCACCCATCGCGCTGCCCCGCTCCTCGCCGCCCCGCCCGAAGAGCCGTACCGCCCCACCGCGGGCCCCCTGCCACAGGTCGGTGGCCATGGCTCCGATCAGAGCGGTCGCCCCCGCCCCGGCGAGCGCCGTCACCTGCTCGGCCAGCATCCGTCCTCCCGGTTCGGCTCCGCACGCGGAGCCTTTCAGTTCCGAACTTCCCTTGCCCGTAACCAGGTTAGCTCGCGAGGGGGCAGGGGCCGGGCCGACCGAGGCACCTCGACACCCCGGAGGCCGAGGCCGCCCCCAAGGATTCCGGGGGTAGTCGAGGGGTGGTGGCGGCGCCCGATCCTGGGGTGTCAGGAAGGGTGCGCCACCGCGTCCTTCTGCAGCTGAACCGCGGCCAGCAGGCTCAGCTTCGGCTCCGCCTGGCGCAGCGCCTTGACCGCGGCGATGGAGCCGATGTCCCCGGTGAACCCGACCTCGGCGATCCGCCCACGTACCCACTCGGCCCGACGCACGGCGTCCGGAACCGCGGCGGCGGCCGCAGCCAGGGCGAGCGCACGCTCCAGACCCGGTCGCTCGTCGGGGGCTGCTTCGGCCAGCGCGTCCCGCAGAGCGGCCGTGATCGTGTCCGCCTCCCGGACGACGAGAACGGCGTCGGTCTTCTTGTCCCAGCTCAGAAATCCGCTCACAACGATCATGCTCGGGCCCTCGCGCCGCTCCGGGCAAGGGATTTGAGGGTCCGCTGAGGTATCCGGTGCGTCGGTTCGTACGCGATGCGTGCGGGAACACAGGACCCGGATACCTCGTGGACCGGGAGGAGCAGCCGTACCCATGCCCAGGGTTCCGGGCGGGGTCACCATGGGGGCACCTGGACCGAAGAAGCCTCCCCGTGCCCACGTCGGGGCGCGCCTGCCGAGTCCTGCCCTGCGAGACCTGCGCCTGCGGGGCGGAGGCCCGGCCGGGACTAGATACGCGAGTTGCGCAGCGACTGCACCACCGCGCCGGCCAACGCCCTTGTCGCCCGCGGAACCGAAAGCTGCTCGTGCCGGCGGTACAGGGCCCAGTTGTACTGGACGAGCGAGGCCTTGTTGGAGGACAGCGATCCCGCCTGGTGGGCCCGGTACACGGCGAGCGGTTCCGTCAGGCCGCGGGCGTCGGCGCCCTCGCGCATGATCGAGAGCCACAGGGCGTAGTCCTGGCGCTTGCGCATGTCCGGCATGAGCCTCGTGCCCAGGACCTTGCGGTCGTACATCGCGGTGAGGGCGCCGATGTGGTCGCGGACGAGCATCGCCCGGTAGTCCACGTGCTCGCGCGCGCGGATCACGCGTCCGTTCGGCAGCCAGTCGGTGGCCTCGCCGGTGTGGTCGGGGTCCATCTTGTAGTACGAGGTGAACGTCAACGGCGCGGTTCCCTCCGCGGCGAAGGCGAGCTGCTTCTCGGTCTTCTCCGGGAGCCACATGTCGTCGCTGTCGAGGAAGGCGATGTAGTCCCCGCGGGCACGCTCGATCGCCAGGTTGCGGGCCCGGCCTGCACCGCCCTGTTCGGGGGCCGTCTCGGGCAGGACGCGCTCGTCCTGCTGCGCGAACGCGTGGAGCAGCTCCATGGAGCTGTCGGTGGACCGGTCGTCGGTGATCAGCAGCTCCAGGTCGGTGTGGGTCTGCGTGAGCACCGAGCGTACGGCTGAGCTCAGCGTCGCGGCCGAGTTGTACACGGGCATCACGACAGACACCAAGGGCATAGCGGTTCTCCTTGCCGGACCAGGAACGACGGTCCATTCAAGCACCGCGGTCCTGGACCGGCTGAGGGGCACCGCAGCCCAGCCTCGCGGCGCCTGCACCCTGCCGATTCCAGCCGATGTTCCGGCCGAACACATGGGCTGGGGGCGTAGTCCGGTCACTCGCCGACATTCGACCGCTTCGTTCACTGCCTTGCGCATGACGGAGTCGATAGTGTCTGCCTTGTGGCACAGCCCGAGCGCGTGCCCGATTTCGTGCAGCACGATGTGCTTCTGGAAGGCCGCCTCATTCTTGTAGGCGTCGTCCAGCCAGTGTCGGTGATCGCGTGGTTGCGCTGGCTGTCGTACAGCGAGGTCTCGGTCCAGCGGATCCCGCCCTCGTCGACCGCCGAGTTGCCCCGGGTCTCCGACCCTCCCCGGACGCAGGGCGCCGCGGCCGCCCGGGGCACGGCTTAGGGGGCGTTCGCGCTAGCGAGCGCGCGGACGGTCGCCGCGGCCAACACGGCGGCGGCCCGCGACAACGCCCTGTGGCCGGGGGTGCGTTCAGTCCAGGCTCGGATGCAGCTCGGGACGGGACTCCCACCAGGAACGGTAGAAGGTGTTGCGGGGCACGCTGTCGAGATACGCAAGTCCTGCTGCCCGGTACAGCAGCCGGGCCCGGTCTTCGGAGAGCGTGGCTCGGTTCCAGGCGAGGCGGATGCGGCCGGTGAGCGGGTCGCCGGCCAGCGGCCGCAGTACCGTCCCCTCGGCGTGCGGCGAGGTCGGCTGGCACAGGGAGATGGCCCGTCCGGCGGCGATCAGGTCCCAGCGCAGCTTGCGGTCGGCGATCCGGTAGCGCAGCTTCGGCGTGAAGCCGGCTCTGCGGCAGGCGTCGACCATGGCCTCTTGGCTGCCGTCATCCTCCTCCACGATGATCGTCCAGGTCTCCTCCGCCAGGTCGGCCAGGTGGATCTGGTCCCGTCCGGCCAGCGGATGGGTGGCCGCCAGGCGTACGCAGGCCGGCTCCTTGGGGATGAGGGTGCGGGCCGCCACGCCGTCGGGGAGCGGTACCTCGTGGTCGGCGACCTCTCCGTACATGATCGCGTCGTAGTGTCCGGCGCCGAGCATGCGGGTGAGGGTGGTCACCGAGTGCTCGATGTCGACCTCGATTTCGTGGCCGGACAGTTCCTGTTCCAGGTGCCCGAGCAGCTGATCGGTCAGGACGAGCAGGATGGAGCCGAGCCGCAGGGTCGGATGCGGGGCGGCGGCCCGGGCGCCCGCTGCGAGGGCGTCCATCTCGCCGATCACCCGGCGCGCCTTGGACAGCACGAACTGGCCCAGTGGTGTCGGCTCGACACCGTGTTGGCTGCGGACGAACAGCTCTCCGCCCGTGACGCGTTCGATCCGCCGGAGCTGGGCGGACAGGCCCGGCTGGGACACTCCGAGCAGGGCCGCCGCACGCCCCAGACTGCCCGCTTCCGCTATCCGGCAGACAGCTTCGAGATGTCTCAATTCCAACTGCACTTCAGCAGCATATGCAGGGAGGAGGGTGGCCTGGCGATGGGGTCTGTCACTGTTCGGGCACCTCCCCGATCGTCGGCGGTGCTGACAAGGCCGCTGGACGTGTCAGCGGACGATGAGGCAGGGGGCAAGTCCCAGGAGTGCTTCGTGGATGTCGTCGCGTCGTTCCCAGCGGACGCGTAGGCGTCGGAAGCCGTGAAGTCAGGCGATCGTGCGCTCGACGACCCACCGGTGCACTCCGCGACCGGAGCCGTGCGGGACACCGCGTCGGGCGATCACCGGTTTGATGCCTCGGGCCCAGACCAGGCGCCGGTGCTTGTCATGCTCGTAGCCCCGGTCGGCCAGCAGCATGTCTGGCCGTCGCCGTGGCCGGCCGACCAGACCCGCGACGGACGGGAGCTTCGCCAGGGTCTGTTGCGAAAGTGGATCTTGTTCGTTGATGATCACGTCTCGTGGGACGTGGGGATCTGACGAACGGCCAGTGGGCCCGGCTTGCGCCGTTGCTGCCGACGGGTATCAAACCGGGCCGGCCGCAGGTGTGGACGCGGCGGTAGCTGATAGACGGCATACGGTGGCGGACCCGGACCGGTGCTCCGTGGCGGGATGTGCCCGAACGCTACGGGCCGTGGGACCGGGTCTACGACCTGTCCGGCGCTGGCAGCGCAACGGCACCTGGGCCAGGATCCTCACCCAGCTCCAGTCCGAAGCCGACGCGAAGGGCCTGATCACCTGGGCCGGGAACGTCGACTCCACCGTCTGCCGGGCCCATCAGCACGCCGCCGGGGCGGTGAAGAGGGGGATCTTCAGAAGGAGCCGCCGGCGGGGTCTTCGTCGAGCCTGCCGACCACGGACTCGGACGCTCCCGTGGCGGGCTGACCAGCAAGATTCACCTCGCGGTCGAGTCCCGCCGCAACCGGTCCTACCTGCGCAGGCGCGGGGTCAAGGCCACGATCCCGGCCCCGGCGGACCGGGGCCGCAACCGGCTCAAGCTCGGCTCGCACGGCGGGCGGCCGCCGAAGTTCGACAAGGACGACTACAAGCAGCGGCACGCGGTCGAGTGCGGGATCAACCGCCTCAAACGCCACCCGGGCCGTCGCCACCCGATACGACAAACTCACCGTCCGCTACGAAGCAACCGTCCTGGTCGCAGCCATCAACGAATGGCTGTGACCAGTACCGTTCCAACGCCCCTCAGGCGATGTCGAATTCGTTGCCCTCGGGGTCCTGCATGGCGGCGGCGTAGAACCCCGCATCCGGATCGTCCTTGATCCGCAGCACGGTGGCGCCGGCTTTGACCAGCCGCTCCACCGTAGCCTTGACCCGCTGTATGCGGACGTCCAGTGGGACGTCACGGCCCCCACCGACCTTCAGGTCGAAGTGCCACCGGTTCTTGGCGGCCTTCGGCTCCGGAACCTCCTGGAACCACACCCGTGGACCGCGTCCCTCGGGATCGATGATCGACTCCGGAATGTCCCCTGCGCCGGCCGGCAACTCTTCCTCGGGCACCCCCATCGCCGCCCAATAAGCACGCCACGTGGCATGCCCGTCGGGCGCAGGCTCAGGCACATAGCCCAGGGCCTCGGCCCAGAAGGCCACCATCTTCTGCGGATCGGAGCAGTCGATCGTTAGCTGCACTGTCATCTCCATGCGCGAAGCATGCCAGGCAGGTCTGACAGCCGATCCACTTTCACAACAGGCCCTAGCTGTATTGATCACGAGCGTTGTTGACACTGGTCTGGTCTTGAACATGGCGAAGACCTCCGGTGTGGTGGGAGCTGTCTAGGAACTCACCGCACGGA
>NZ_JBVHIL010000013.1:5829-147723 GCF_055560575.1 Streptomyces sp. NPDC023157 | reverse complement strand
AGACTTCCTCCACACCTACAACCACCACCGCAGCCACACCGCACTCGACGGACACCCGCCCATCAGCCGCGTCAACAACCCTGCAGGTCAATACAACTAGGGCCCGTCCGGCCTCAGGGCTTCGCCGGCTTCCCGTCTCCGTACAGCCACACGTCCCACAGGTCCCCCAGGTCGCGGCCCGCGACCGACTCCACGTACCGCGTGAAGTCCTCGGTGGTGGCGGTGGAGTGCCGGTACTTCGCCGGCCAGCCCGCCAGGATCTCGAAGAACGTGTCGTCGCCGACCGCCTGCCGGATCTTGTGCAGCACCATCGCGCCCCGCTGGTACACCGGCGCGCCGAACAGGTCCTCGGCGGTGGGCGGTTCGGCCGGCGGGAAGGCCCAGGCGTCCTCGTCGGCGAAGGCCCGCTCGAAGCTCTTCTGCGCGGGCGTGCCGCCGAAGTCCTCCGCGTACAGCCACTCCGAGTAGGTCGCGAAGCTCTCGTTCAGCCAGATGTCCTTCCAGGACGCGGGCGTGACGGAGTCCCCGTACCACTGGTGGGCCAGCTCGTGGACGAGGGTCGGGGTGTCGAAGGAGCCGAGCGGGAAGACCGGGCGGCTCTGGGTCTCCAGGGCGTAGCCGACGTCGCCGTCGCGTTCGACGATCGCCCCGGCCGCGGCGAAGGGGTAGGGGCCGAAGTTCTCCGTCTGCCACTTCAGGATCTCCGGCACCCTGGCGCGCAGCGCGGCGCTCTTGGCGGCGACCTCCGGGTCGGCGGCGGTGAGGACGGGGACCTTGCCGAGGGCGGTCGCGGTCGTCGTGTCGTACCTCCCGATCGCGAGGGTCGCGAGATAGCTGGCCATGGGTTCGGCGGAGTGCCAGACGGAGGTGGTGTGCCCGTCGGAGGTGGTCCTCGCGGAGGTCATGACGCCGTTGGAGATCGCCTTCAGCCCGGCGGGGACGGTGACGGTGAGGTCGTACGTGGCCTTGTCGGAGGGGTGGTGGTTGCCGGGGAACCAGGCCATGGAGCCGGTCGGTTCGCCGACCGCGAGGGCCCCGTCCGCGGTCTTCAGCCAGCCCTCCTCGGAGCCGTCCGGGTCCGTGACGGTCTCCGGGACGCCGTCGTACGTGACGACGGCGCGGAACTCCGCACCGGCGTCGATGTCCTCGCGGGGGCGCAGGGTCAGCTCGTTCCCGGCGCGGCTGACGGCGGCGGGCGCGCCGTCGACGGTGGCGTCGCGGACGGTGAGTCCGGCGAGGTCCAGGTTGAAGGCGCTGAGGTTCTGGGTGGCCTTCGCGGTGATCTCGGCGCGCCCGTCGAGGCGGCCGGTGGCCGGCTCGTAGGCGAGGGTGAGGGCGTAGTGGCCGACGTCGTAGCCGCCGTTGCCGAGCCGGGGGAAGTACGGGTCGCGCAGCCCGGCGGCGCCGGGCGTGCCGGTGACCCCGCCGGCACCGCCGCCGGTGCAGCCGGCGGTGAGCAGGGCGAGGGCCAGGCTGAGGGCCAGGGCTCCGGTTCGGCTGCGCGCGTTCACGAACCGATCCTAGACAGACGTACGAACGGATCGGTGTACGAATCAGCCGCCGCTCGCGCGTCCCGGAAAGGGGTCAGCGGCGCCCGGCGGGGGGTCCGGGCGCCGCTGACGTGCGGGGGGTCACGCGGGAGGGCCGGTCAGGTGGCCCTCCGGAGGGGGTGTCAGTCGTTCAGGGAGGCGACGCCCGCCTGGGCGAACTTCTCGTCCAGGTCGCCCGAGGGCGCGCCGGCCACGCCGATGCCGGCGATCGGGGCGCCGTTCGCGGCGACGGGGGCGCCACCGGCGAGGAAGAGGGTGCCCGGGATGTCCTTCAGGTTCGGGGCCTGGGCCAGGCGGCCCGCGAGGACGGAGGTCGGGGCGTTCCAGGAGACGGCGGTGTACGCCTTGCGCTCGGCCGACTCGTAGGACTGCGGGCCGGCGCCGTCGCCGCGGAGGGTGACGATGGTGTTGCCGTTGCGGTCGACGACGGCGACGGAGACCCGCTGGTTCTCCTTCTCGGCGGCCTTCAGCGTGGCCTGCGCGGCCTTGGTGGCGGCCTCGATCGTCAGGTGGGTGTCCTGGCGCAGGTTGCCGCGGTCCGCGTCGGCCTTCTTCGCGACGGCGGCGGCGGGCGCGGCCTGCGGGGCGGAGGCGTTGGCGGCGACGGCGCCGAAGGTGCCGGCGGCGAGAACGGCGGCGGCGGTGGTGCCGAGGAGGAACTTCTTCTTCATGGCGGGCTCCTGGAAGTCGGTGACGGCGGCCGGTGTCGGTGTTCCGTTCGCTCTGGTATCGATCCTCCGCCCGGAATCCGGGCCGTCCGGTCCACGTTCCGGCTCGGCCCGGCGCGCATAGTGGATGACGGAGGTGTCAGCCGATCGGTTGATGCCGCTCTGGTCCCCTTGGGCCAGGATGGATGCGTATTCCCAGGTCAACAGCCTGGACAAGGGCTTACTCGACGGACCGACGGACCGGTCGGCGACCCGGCGACTCGGCGACTCAGCGACTCAGCGAGAGGTGGACGATGGAGCGCGACCCGGACGCACGCTGGCTGGCACGGGTCATGCACGTCGCCTTCTTCCTGCTCCTCGGCGCCTCGCTCGCCCGCTTCCTACTGCGCCACCCGTGGGAGGAACGCAGCCCCTGGATCATCGCCCTCTCCGGCGCGCTCGCCTCCCTCTACCTCCTCGGTCCCGTCCTCGGGACCCGCGCCACGCCCCGGCGGATCGCCTGGCTGGGCACGGTCGTCGCCGTGTGGATGGTCCTCGTGGTGCTGGCGCCCAGCTTCGCCTGGTGCGCGGTGCCGCTCTTCTACACGGGCCTGCGGACGCTGCCGCCGCGGGCCGCGTTCGGCCTGGTCACGCTGCTCACCGTGTTCGTGGTGACGGCCCAGGTGGAACTCTCGTCCGGCGGCTTCGACCCGAACCTGGTGATCGCCCCGCCGGCCGTCGCCGCCATCGCGACCGCCGTGTTCGTACACGCCGAGCGGCAGGCGGACCGGCAGCGGGCCCTGATCGACGACCTGATCCGCACCCGCAGGGAACTCGCCGCGACCGAGCGCCGCGAAGGCACCCTCGCGGAGCGGCAGCGGCTCTCCATGGAGATCCACGACACGCTGGCGCAGGGCCTGTCGAGCCAGCAGATGCTGCTCCAGGCCGCCGACCGCACCTGGGACAGCGACCCGTCGACCGCCCGTCGGCACGTCCGTACCGCCGAGTCGATCGCCGAACGCAACCTCGCCGAGGCCCGCCGCTTCGTCCACGACCTGGCCCCCGCCGACCTCGCCGAGGGCGGCGGCCTGGAGCAGGCGCTGCGCGGGCTCGCCGCGCGCGAGTCGGCCGCGTTCCGGGTGGACGGGACGGCGGTCGCGCTGCCGGACCGGGTGCAGTCGGCGCTGCTGCGGATCGCGCAGGGCGCCCTCGCCAACATCCGCGAGCACGCGGCGGCCGCCTCGGCGGCGCTCACCCTCACGTACCTCGACGACCAGGTGGTCCTGGACGTCGCCGACGACGGCCGCGGCTTCGACCCGGCGCTCGCCCGCGACGGGGGCGTACGCGGCCACGGCCTGCCCGCGATGCGGGTGCGGGCCCAGCAGCTGGGCGGCACGCTGACGATCGAGTCCGCACCCGGCGAGGGCACCGTGCTCTCCGCCGCGATCCCCCTCACCCTGGAGGCAGGCGAGTGACCGTACGCATCCTGCTCTGCGACGACCACGCCGTCGTCCGCGCCGGACTGCTCGCCCTGCTGGGCAGCGCCCCCGACATCGAGGTCGTCGGCGAGGCGGGCAGCGGCGAGGAGGCCGTCGCGATGGCCGGCCATCTGCGGCCGGACGTCGTCCTGATGGACCTCCAGCTCGGCCCCGGCATCGACGGCGTCGAGGCGACCCGGCGGATCGCCGGCTCGGGCTCCGGCGTCCACGTCCTGGTCCTCACCACGTACGACACGGACGCCGACATCACCCGGGCGATCGAGGCGGGCGCCACCGGCTACCTCCTGAAGGCCGAACGCCCCGAGGAACTGTTCGCCGCGATCCAGTCCGCCGCGCAGGGCCGCACGACCCTGTCGCCGCCCGTCGCCAGCCGGGTGATGGACCGCATGCGGGGCGCGGCGGGCCCCACGCTCACCGACCGGGAGCGCGACATCCTCGGGCAGCTGGCCCACGGCCTGGGCAACCGGGAGATCGCGCGGGCGCTGTTCATCAGCGAGGCGACGGTCAAGACCCACCTGGGCCGCATCTACGCGAAGCTGGGCGTCGACACGCGCGCGGGCGCGGTGGCGGTGGCGAAGGAACAGCGGCTGCTGCCGTAGGGGGGGGGGACGGAGTGGCTTCTCGGGTCGGCGCGGCTTTCCCCGTCGGCCGGACATCGCACTGCTACCCTGCGTTGCCATTCCAGCGCACAGCGTCATGTCCTCGTGGGAGCGCACGTGAAGATCACCGTCGTCGGCGGCGGGCCCGCCGGTCTGTACTTCTCGATCCTGATGAAGCGCCAGGACCCGTCCCACGAGATCACCGTGTACGAGCGGAACCCGGCCGGCTCCACGTACGGCTGGGGCGTCACCTACTGGGCGGCCCTGCTCGACAAGCTGCGGGCGGGCGACCCCGCCTCCGCCGAGGCCATCGCCGCCGCCTCGGTCACCTGGACCGACGGCGTCGCGATCGTCCGCGACGAGCGGACCACGCACCACGGCGACGCCGGCTTCGGCATCGGGCGCCGCCGGATGCTGGCGCTCCTCGCCGACCGGGCGCGGGAGCTCGGCGTGCGCGTCGAGTTCGAGCACGGCGTCGGCGGCCCCGACGCCCCCGAGCTCGTCGGCTCCGACCTGGTCGTCGCCGCCGACGGCGTGCACAGCGCGCTCCGCGAGGCGCACGCCGACCGCTTCGGCGCCGAGCTGACCAGCGGGCGGAACCCGTACATCTGGCTCGGCACGACCAAGGTCTTCGACTCGTTCAGCTTCGCCTTCAAGGAGACCGAGCACGGCTGGATCTGGTGTTACGCGTACGGCTTCAGCGGCGAGCGGTCGACCTGCGTCGTCGAGTGCTCCCCCGCCACCTGGACCGGCCTCGGGCTCGACCGGATGAACGAGGCGGACAGCCTGAACCTCCTGGAGAAGCTGTTCGCCGACCTCCTCGACGGCGAACCGCTGATCGGGCGCGAGCACGCCGACGGCAGCGCCCAGTGGCTGACCTTCCGCACGCTGACCACCCGGACCTGGCACCACGGCAACCTGGTCCTGCTCGGCGACGCGGCCCACACCACCCACTACTCGATCGGCGCGGGCACCACCCTGGCCATGGAGGACGCCCTCGCGCTGGCCGCCGCCCTCCGCCCGGCGGGCGACCTGGACGCCGCCCTCACCACGTACGGGAAGCGCCGCCGCGCGGAGCTGGTCTCCGCGCAGAGCGCGGCCCGCTACAGCGCGCAGTGGTACGAGAACCTGCCGCGCTACATGCGGCTGGAGCCGGCCCGGATGTTCGCCCTGCTCGGCCAGCGGCACTCCCCGCTGCTCCCGCACATCCCGCCCCAGCTCTACTACCGCCTCGACCGCGCGGCGGAGCAGCTGGAGCCGCTGCGCCGCCTCAAGCGCTGGCTGGGGCCCCGGGTGGCGAGGGCGGTGCACCGGTCCGCGCGGGCATGACACCATCTCCCCGTGCTCGACATCGGCTACTCGCTCTCCCGTCGCTTCCCCGATCCGCCGCAGACGGACTACCGCCACGCGGACGTCCACGCCCTGCGGCACGACCTGTTCTGCGGTGACGTCTACCTCGCGGACACGGAGAAGGACCAGGAGGTGTCCACAGCCTGGGGATGGGTGCCGGTGCTCGACTTCGCGTGGGCGCTGTGCGACATCGTCGAGCAGCTCGACCAGGACCCGCGCGGCAGCCGCGCAGCGCAGCCCCAGTACGCGGAGCTCGACTTCACCGAGTCCTCGGACCGGATGCTGTTCGAACGCCGCTTCGGCTGGGTGGACGTCGAGGCCGACTGGATGCCGGGCGACGAACCGCCGCTCACCTTCAACCACACGGCCCTGCGCCGCGAGGCCCGCGACTTCCTCCACGACCTGATCGCCGACCTCACGGACATGCACGAGGGCCTCGGCGACAACCCGGCGGTGTGGGCGCTGCAGGCGCGCTTCCCGCGGGTGGGGTAGGCGCGGGGCGGGGCGGGCGACCTGGGCGCAGAGCCTCGGCCCCCGGCCGTCAGGCCCCCGCTCAGTCCACCACCCGCACCCCCAGGTGCGCCGCGAACACCGGCGCCAGGTCGAGGAGCTGCGTCGGGGAGATCACCGCGCCCGACAGGGCCTCCACCCCACGGGCGATCTCCAGGCGCTGCACCGTCCGCAGGTCCACGTCCTTCAGGCGCGCCCCGCCGAAGTCCGCCCCCAGCAGGACGCAGTCGACGAACTCGACCCGCTCCAGGACCGCTCCCCCGAAGTCGGGCTCGCTGAGCACGCACCCCTCGAAGACGACGTCCTTCAGCTTCGCCGACCGCAGGTTCAGATAGTCGGCCTTGCCGCCCCGCACCCACACCCGCTCCAGGACCGCCCCGTGCAACTGCGTGCCGCCGAGCCGGGCGTCCACCAGCTCCACGTCCCGCAGCTGCGCCCCGGCGAGATCGGTGCCCACACCCCGTATCCCTTCGAGGACCGAGTCGAGGAAGCGGGCCGACGTCAGCCGCGCCTCGTCGAGCGCGCAGCCCCGCACCGCGCAGTCCAGGAACCGCGCCCCCGCGCCGTCCTGCCCCGTCAGGTCCAGGCCCTCGAACGCCACCCCGTCGTAGTCCCCGTCCGGCTCCAGGCCGCGCCCCTGGAACTCCTCCAGGGGAGGCAGCCGCACCTCCGGCTTCCTCGCCTTCGCCACCTTCGGCACCGTCTCGCGCTTCATGACCCCATCGTGACGCACGCCACTGACAACGCCCCGCCGCCGATGTCACGAACGCGCCCCCGCCACCCGTCCCCTCCGTGAAACCCGACACCGGGCCGGGCGGACAAGGGAGCGCACGATGCGACGGACGCGGAAGATCACCATCATCGGCGGCGGCTTCGCCGGACTCACCGCGGCCGTCACGGCCGCCGAGGCGGGCGCCGAGGTCACCCTGCACGAGTCGCACCACACCCTCGGCGGCCGGGCCCGCACCGCGGAGGGCCCGTACCTCACCAACGACGGCCCGCACGCGCTCTACGCCGGCGGCCCGCACTGGACCTGGCTGAAGCAGCGCGGACTGCTCGGCGAGCTGGCCCCGCTGCCGCCGCTCGACGCCGCCAGGATCCGCTTCCACCACCGGGGCGGACTGCGCCGGATGCCCCCGTTCGGGCTCCTGCGCCAGTCCTTCCGCAAGGGCGAGCAGGCCCCCGTGGACGTCGACTTCCTCACCTGGGCGACCGGACTCGCCGGAGAGTCGGCGGCCCGCGCCGCCGCCTCGTACAGCGGGGTCGCGCTCTTCCACCACGACCCGGGCGCCCTGTCGGCCCGCTTCGTGCAGGAGCGGCTGCACCGGGCGGCGTCACTGCCCGCCGAGGCACACTTCATCAAGGGCGGCTGGGGCCGGCTGATCGACCGGATGGCGGCGCGCGCCCGCGAACTGGGCGTACGGATCGAGACCTCGTCCCGCGTCGACGCCCTGCCGACGCACGACGGCCCGGTCGTCGTCGCGACCGCCCTCACCTCCGCCGCCCGGCTGCTCGACGACCCGTCGCTGACCTGGGAGTCGGGGCGCACGGTCCTGTGCGACCTGGCGCTGCGCACCCGCAAGGGCGACCCGTTCGCGATCTCCGACCTGGACGCACCCGGCTGGGTGGAACGCTTCACCACGCAGGACCCGGGCCTCGCCCCCGCCGGCGAGCAGCTGATCCAGGCCCAGCTGCCGATCGCCCCCGGCGAGTCGAAGACGGACGGCGTCGCACACGCCGAGCGCCTCCTCGACCTGGGCTTCCCGGGCTGGCGCGAGCGGACGGTCTGGCGCCGCGAAGCCGTCTCCCACGGGCGTACGGGCGCGGTGGACCACCCCGGCACCACCTGGCGCGACCGCCCGGCCATCGACCGCGGCGACGGCGTGTACCTGGCGGGCGACCAGGTGGCGGCACCCGGGGTACTGGCGGAGGTGTCGTTCACGAGCGCGGTGGAGGCGGTGTCGCTGGCGCTTCGGACGTCGCACGGGAAGCGGGCACTTGACCTCAAGCGCGGTTGAGGTCAGAGGCTGGGGCTGCCACCGAACGAACGGGGACGGGGACGGGGACGGGGGCTGTGTACGGCGCACCCACGCACCGATCACCGCCCCCACCCACCAGCCCACCGCGACCGACGACCAAGGGAGCCCACCATGCACGCCATCCGCCTCCACGCCTACGGCCCCGCCGAGAACCTGACGTACGAGGAGACCCCCGACCCCGTCCCCGGCCCCGGCCAGGTCCGGATCAAGGTCGCGGCGGCCGGCGTGCACCTCCTCGACACGGCCCTGCGGGAGGGCATGCCGGGCCCGTTCCCCACCCCCGTCGCCCTGCCCACGGTCCCCGGCCGCGAGGTGGCCGGCACGGTCGACGCGCTCGGTGAGGGCACGGACCCGGCGTGGCTGGGCAAGCGGGTCGTGGCCCACATCGGGATGGCGCCCGGCGGGTACGCCGAACTGACCGTCACCGAGGCCGCGCGGCTCCACGAACTCCCCGAGCACCTGGGCGAGGCGGAGGCCGTGGCGATGGTCGGCACGGGCCGTACGACGCTGGGGATCCTGCAGTTCACGGAGCTCGGCCCCGAGTCGGTCGCGATCGTCCCGGCCGCGGCGGGCGGCATCGGCACGCTGCTCGTGCAGTACGCGAAGAACGCGGGGGCGACCGTCATCGGGCTCGCGGGCGGGCCGGAGAAGGTGGCGCTGGTCCGCGCGAACGGCGCGGACCTGGCGGTCGACTACAAGCGGGCGGACTGGCCGGAGAAGGTGCGCGCGTACCTGGACGGGCGCACCGCGACGGTCGTCTTCGACTCGGTCGGCGGCGCGACGGGCCGCGCGGCGGTGGACCTGCTGGGCGAGGGCGGCCGGCACGTGGTGTTCGGCTGGTCCGGCCAGGGGGTCCACGACGGGGAGCCGCTGACGTTCACGGCCGACGAGCTCGCCGCACGCGGCATCACGTCCGAGAGCGTCCTGGGCCCCGTCATGATCCAGAAGGCGGGCGGCGACGTCCGCAACCTCGAACGCGCCGCCCTCCAGGCCGCCACGACCGGCGCCCTGCGCCCCGCCGTCCACCGCTTCCCCCTGGCGGAGGCGGCACGGGCGCACCGGGCCCTGGAGACGCGGGGCACGACGGGCAAGGTGGTCCTGATCCCGTAGGACACCCGAACCACCGTCCGGGTCAGACCCCGATCACGTCCCAGGAGTGCCCCTTGAACTCCTTCAGGAAGTCGGGGTGGTCCTCCCACATCCGGGCGATGGAGCGCAGCACGTCCCAGTTGTGCTCCAGCGCCTGGTCCACGATCTGCCGCAACTCCGGCTCCGCGTCCCGCTTCTCGACCAGCCCGTTCACGGCCGAAGCGGCCTGCACGCTGTACCGGAGCGCGCGCAGCGCCCGGGAGGTGTCGTCCATCCCGAACCCGTGATCGCTCCCGTTCGCGGGGTCGAAGAGCGGCGTGAGCCGCGCCTCGATGAATCCGGTGATCCGCGCGAACCGCTGCTGAATCCCCATGTCCCTGTCCGTGTCCATGCCCCTTTCCTACACCGCGCCCACCCCCGACACGGCCACCACCCCTGCCCCTGGCGTCACCTCGGTGATGACCTGGCGGGCGTGATCGCGCACTATGCGGTCGCGACGCCCAGGAAGCGCAACACCGCCAGGACGCGGCGGTGGTCGGCGTCGGCCTTGGGCAGGTCGAGCTTGGTGAAGATGCTGTTGATGTGCTTGGCGACCGCGCTCTCGCTCACGACCAGCTCGGAGGCGACACCGGAATTGGACCGGCCGCCCGCCATCAGCTCCAGCACCTCCCGCTCGCGCGGCGTCAGCCGGTCGAGCGGATCGCTGTGCCGGCGCACCAGCAGCTGCGCGACGACCTGCGGGTCGAGCGCGGTGCCGCCGGCCGCCACCCGGCGTACCGACTCGGCGAACTCCTCCACGTCGGCGACCCGCTGCTTGAGCAGATAGCCGACGCCCGAGGTGTGGGCGGCGAACAGATCGGCGGCGTACCGCTCCTCCACGTACTGCGACAGCAGGAGCACGGCGGTACGCGGGTACTGGCGGCGGATCACCAGCGCGGCGCGCACTCCCTCGTCGGTGAAGCCGGGCGGCATGCGCACGTCGACCACGGCGATGTCGGGCCGGTGCTCCTCCACGGCTGCCAGCAGCCCTTCCGCGTCGGCGACTTGCGCGCACATCTCGAACCCGGCCGCCTCCAGCACCTTGACCACGCCGATGCGCAGCAGGAGGGAATCCTCGGCGATCACGGCGCGCACGGCAGCTCCACGGTGATGACGGTCGGGCCCCCGGCGGGGCTGCGGCAGGAGAACGTGCCGTCGACGGACGCGACGCGCTTGGCGAGCCCGGCGAGCCCGGTGCCACCGCCGGCCACCGCGAGATCCGCGCCGCCCGCTCCGTCGTCCGCGACGACCACCAGCAGTGTCTCCCCGATCCGCTCCACGGTCACGTCCGCCCGGGTCGCCCGGGCGTGTTTGACCACGTTCGTCAGGGCTTCGGAGACCACGAAGTACGCGACGGCCTCGACCGTGGGTGAGGGGCGCCGCGGCAGGTCCACCGCCACACCCACCGGGATCGGGAGGCGCGCGGCGACCCCGGACAGCGCGGCGTCGAGACCGCGGTCCTCCAGGACGGCCGGATGCAGGCCGCGCACCAGGTCGTTCAGCTCGGCGATCGCTTCCTTCGCCTCGCGGTGCGCCTCGTCGATCACCTTGCGGGCCTCCTCCAGGTCGCCGAGACCGGCCCTGGCCAGGCCCAGGTTGACGGCGAGTGAGACGAGGCGCTGCTGTGCGCCGTCGTGCAGGTCGCGCTCGATCCGCCGCCGCTCGGCGTCGGCGGCGTCGACCACGCCGGCCCGGCTCTCGGCGAGGTCGGCGACCCGGCGGGCCAGCTTCTCCGTGCGGCTGGGGCCGAGCAGGACCTCGGCCGCCCGGTTCTCCAGCCGCACCAGAGCGCCGGTCAGACGGGGCCCGAGGAACAACAGGGCGAGGCCGCCGGCGGTGATGTACGCGGCCTGCGCGGTGGAGCCGAGGTCGGTGACCCGCCACTGCGGGGGCAGCGCCCAGATCCACACGTAGAGAGAGGCGGCCACGACGGCGGCGGCCCAGACGGCGAGGACGCCGAGGTCCAGGACGGCGAGCAGCGGTCCCGCCACGGCGTGGTAGCAGACCTGCCGCCACAAGGCCCGGCCGGTCAGCCGGCGAACCACCGACTTCCCGTTGACGGCGGGGCGCGGGAGGTCCTTGCCGGCGAGCGCCCGGTAGCGCCGCCGCTGCCCGGCGGTCAGCAGGGGTGTCACCACGAGCGTGAGCAGCACGGGCAGCGGAGTCACGGCCACCGCGCCGGGCGCGCTCACCAACGCCGCCATCGTGCCGAGCAGCCACAGCCACAGGGGCACCACGGCGAGGTGGAGCGGCAGGCCGGCGGCGACCAGCGCGGTCCGCCGTCCCGCCCCGCGGAACGGCGGGCCCGGCACCAGCCGCGGCCACGTGGTGAGTTGCATGCGTCAGACGGTAAAGCCGCAGGCCCTCCCCGTGCCATGACGTTCCCGCCCGGTTCGGGGGTGCACTTTTCTCCACCCCGGGTCGGAACCCTGCGGCTGACGCCTACACCGCGCCGCGCCCCAGCTCCGCCAGTGCCCCGTCCGTCAGGCGGTAGACCGTCCACTCGTCCTGGGGGCGGGCGCCGAGGGACTCGTAGAAGGCGATCGACGGGGCGTTCCAGTTGAGGACGGACCATTCGAGGCGTTCGTAGCCGCGGTCCACGCAGATGCGGGCCAGTTCGGCCAGGAGGGCCTTGCCGTGGCCGCCGCCTCTCAGGTCGGGGCGGACGTACAGGTCCTCCAGGTAGATGCCGTGGACGCCGCGCCAGGTGGAGAAGTTGAGGAACCAGAGGGCGAAGCCGGCGATCTCGCCCTCGGGGGTTTCGGCGATGTGGGCGTAGGCGGCGGGGCGGTCGCCGAAGAGGGCCTCGTGGAGTTGGGCCTCGGTGGCGCGGGCCTCGTCGAGGGCCTTCTCGTACTCCGCGAGGTCGCGGATCAGGCGGTGGATGACGGGGACGTCGGCGGGGTTCGCGGTGCGGATCATGGGATCAGGGTGCACCAGAACGGGCCGGACCGTTCAGGGGGACAGAAGGGTGCGGGCGATCGACACCTGGTTCGGGTCGAGGGACTGTTCGCCGTCCTCCACGTCCCACAGGGCGTTCTGCAGCACCCGCCCCAGCGTCCACGCGCGGGCTCGTGCCCGGTCCAGGCCCAGGCGGTCGGTGAGGAGGTCGAAGCGCCACCGGGTTTCCGCCGGGTCCGGGTTCCACAGGTCGGTGAGGGCGGGGAGGAGGTCGAAGCCGGGGTCGCCGGCGAGGGGCTTGGGGTCGATGGAGAGCCAGGGGGCGCGTTCGGCGGCCAGGATGTTGTCGTAGTGCAGGTCCCAGTGGAGGAGGCGGTCGCCCGGTTCGGGGAGGACTTCGCGTACCGCTGCCGCGCAGGTCTTCAGCAGGTCCGACTCGTCGGGGGACAGCAGGGCCGCCGCCGGTGTGGCCGCCAGCATGCGGGTGGCCACCTGGGACAGGGTGCGGAGGCCCGGTGGGGCCTGGTGGGACGTGAGGGTGGCCAGGAGGTCGGCCAGGATGTGGACGGCCTGGCGGGGGTTCGGGTGGCTCGACAGGTGGGTGGGCGGGGTGGTCGGGGGGCCGGCGCGTTCCAGGAGCATCGTGCCCGTTTCCTGGTCGTGGGCCAGGAGGCGTACCGAGCCGTCGCCGTTCCACACGCGCAGGGCTTCCGGCTCGCCCTCGCTCTCCTCGTCGAGGAGCTGGAGTTTGAGGACGGCTGGGGTGTCGGGCGTGCGGGCGGGGAGGACCGGGAGGACGAGGGATGCCACGCCGTGCATCGGGGGGCCCGTCACGCGCAGGTTCCAGCGGGTCAGGAACGTCTCCGTCAGGGCCGGCAGCGCGGCGGTGAACGCGCGGCCCGCCGCCCCGTTGTACTTCGCCTGCGACGCGGCCAGTTCCTCGGGTACGTGGATCACGCCCCGAGCCTAGGGCCTGTCCGGCGGATCATGGCCGGACAGGCCCTAGACACCGGCGTCGCGCAGCGTCTCCGAGAAGCGGTGGGCGTCGTAGAGGCCGTTGCCCGCGGGGAGCGGCTCGCCGTCGACGAGGACGGTGGGGGTGCCGCCCACGCCGGCGTCCTCGAAGGCCTTCTCCGCGGCGGCCACCCAGTCCTTGTGGGTGTTCTCCCGGACCGCCTTGTCGAAGGCCGCGCCCCGCAGGCCCGGCACCTGGTCGGCGATCGTGAGGAGGTGGTCCGTGGAGTAGGCGTCCTTCGACTCCTCCGAGGGCCGGCTCGCGAACAGGGCCGCCTGGTACGTCGCGAACCTCCCCGGGCCCGCCTCCGCCGCCGCCCGCAGCGCGTTCGCCGCCCGCGCCGACGCCGTGCCGCCGGTCCGCGCGTCCAGGAAGGAGGCGATCACGTACTCGACCCGCACCTTCCCCGCCGCCGCCTCGTCCGCGAGGACCGTCCCGGAGGCCTCCTCGAACTTCGCGCAGTAGCCGCAGCGCGGATCGACGAAAACCGTCACGGTGTGCGGCGCCTTCGGCTGTCCGACCACGATCCGGGGGCCGTCCACGGTCGACGGGAGGGCCGACAGGGCCTCCCGGTGTTCCGGCGGCCGCACCGTCACGGCGGCCGCCGCATCGCCGGATCCCTGCGAACAGGCCGTCCCCGCAAGGCCGATGGCCGCGACGGCCAGCACCGCCGCCACCGCCCGCCGGGTCCCGCGTACACGCATGGCAAGGTCCTTCCGCGAAGGGCTGGAGGCGACGAAATCCGTATCCCCGAACGTAGGCGCCGGCCCGTCGGCCGGGACGCC
The DNA here is from genome assembly GCF_055560575.1 of Streptomyces sp. NPDC023157. Lineage (NCBI taxonomy): Bacteria > Bacillati > Actinomycetota > Actinomycetes > Kitasatosporales > Streptomycetaceae > Streptomyces > Streptomyces sp. NPDC023157. The sequence continues at coordinate 133,700 of NZ_JBVHIL010000013.1, read as the reverse complement.
GCGAAAGGCCCGTTCTCACGGGACCAAAGGCCCTGTAGCCTCCGCCGCACGGCCCCGGAAGCAGGGATGGACAATGAGCACGATCAACGGCGGGATCTCGTTCTGGTACGCCCAGGAGGGCGCCCCCGCGCCTCGCGAACCGCTGCCCGGCGACGCCACCGCCGATGTTTGCGTCGTCGGCGGCGGATACACCGGCCTGTGGACCGCGTACTACCTCAAGAAGGCCGTCCCCTTCCTGAACATCACCGTCCTGGAAGCCAAGTTCTGCGGCTACGGCGCCTCCGGCCGCAACGGCGGCTGGCTCTACAACGGGATCGCCGGCCGCGACCGCTACGCCAGGCTCCACGGCCACGACGCCGCCGTCCGCCTCCAGCACGCCATGAACGACACCGTCACCGAGGTCGTCGACGTCTGCGCCGCCGAGGGCATCGACGCCGACCTGCACCGCGGCGGGGTCCTGGAGGTCGCCCACTCCCCCGCCCAGCTCGCCCGCCTCAAGGACTTCCACGCCGGCGAGCTCGCCTTCGGCGAGAAGGAACGGGAGCTGTACGGGGCGCGCGAGACCGCCGCGCGGATCCGGGTCGCCGGGGCCGTCGGCTCCAGCTGGACCCCGCACGGCGCCCGGCTCCACCCGGTCAAGCTGGTCAAGGGGCTCGCCGACGCCGTCGAGGCCCTCGGCGTCACGATCCACGAGTCCACCCCGGTCACCGAGATCCGCCCCAAGCACGCCGTCACCCCGTACGGCACGGTCCGCGCCCCGTACGTGCTGCGCTGCACCGAGGGCTTCACCGCCTCCCTCGCCGGGCAGCGCCGCACCTGGCTCCCGATGAACTCCTCCATGATCGCCACCGAGCCGCTGAGCGACGCCCAGTGGGAGTCCGTCGGCTGGGACGGCCTGGAGACCCTCGGCGACATGGCGCACGCCTACATGTACGCCCAGCGCACCGCCGACGGCCGCATCGCGCTCGGCGGGCGGGGCGTCCCGTACCGCTTCGGCTCGAAGACCGACAACGACGGACGCACCCAGCCGCAGACCATCGAGGCACTGCGCGAGATCCTGGTGCGGTTCTTCCCGCAGCTCGCGGGGGTCGGGATCGAGCACGCCTGGTCCGGTGTCCTCGGCGTCCCGCGCGACTGGTGCGCCACCGTCACCCTCGACCGCTCCACCGGCCTCGGCTGGGCCGGCGGCTACGTCGGCTCCGGCGTCGCCACCACCAACCTCGCCGCCCGCACCCTGCGCGACCTCATCCAGCAGGACTCCGGCCAGTCGGGCGCCACCGAGCTCACCGAGCTGCCCTGGGTCAACCACAAGGTGCGCAAGTGGGAGCCCGAGCCGCTGCGCTGGCTCGGCGTCCAGACGATGTACGCGGCCTTCCGCGGCGCCGACCGGCGCGAGGCCGCCGGGCACAGCGCCGCCACCGACCCGGTGGCCACCTTCGCCAACCGGGTCAGCGGGCGCTGAGAGACGCACCCGCCCGGTGGGCCACGAAGGCCACCGGGCGGGAACAGGCCGTACACATAAGGGAGTCGGCTCAGGTCAGCCGGTGCAGCCAGCCGTGACGGTCCTCCGCCACGCCCTCGTGCAGCGCCACCAGCTGGTCCCGTACGCGCTGCGCGACCGGACCCGGCGCGCCGCCGTTGACGAGGAACTCGCCGGCCGCGTGCTTGACCGTGCCGACCGGGGTGATCGTCGCGGCGGTGCCGCAGGCGAAGACCTCGGTGAGCTCGCCGGACTCCGCCGCCTTCTCCCACTCCTCGACGGAGATCCGCCGCTCCTCCACCCCGTACCCGAGGTCCCGGGCGAGCGTGAGGATCGAGTCGCGGGTGACGCCGGGCAGCAGCGAGCCGCTGAGCTGCGGGGTCACCAGGCGGGCGGTGGGGCCGGAGCCGAAGACGAAGAAGAGGTTCATCGCCCCCATCTCCTCCACCCAGCGCCGCTCCACCGCGTCCAGCCACACGACCTGGTCGCAGCCGTGCTCGGCGGCCAGGCGCTGCGGGGCGAGCGTCCCGGCGTAGTTGGCGGCGGCCTTCACCGCGCCCGTGCCGCCGGCCGCGGCCCGGACGTGGTCCTCGGACAGCCAGACGCTGACCGGCTTGACGCCGCCGGTGAAGTACGAGCCGGCGGGCATCGCCATGAGGACGTACAGGTACTCGGTCGCCGCCGCCACCGTCAGCTCCGTGGAGGTGGCGATCATCAGCGGGCGCAGGTAGAGCGAGCGTCCGGCGCCGTCGGGCACCCACCGCGCGTCCCGGGCGAGCAGTTCCCGCATCGACTCCAGGAACAGCTCCTCGGGCAGTTCCGGCATCGCCAGGCGCCGGGCGGACGCCTGGAAACGGCGCGCGTTGGCGTCCGGGCGGAAGGCCGCCACGGAGCCGTCGGGCTGCCGGTACACCTTGAGGCCCTCGAAGATCGCCTGCCCGTAGTGCAGGACGGAGGCGGTGGGCGCGAGCGCCAGCGCCTCGTAGGGGCGGACGGACGCTCCGTGCCAGCCCCGCTCGCGGGTGTGCTCGATGGTCACCATGTGGTCGGTGACGTACTTGCCGAAGCCCGGGTCGGCGAGGACTTCGGCGACCCGCTCCGGGCTCGCCGGAGCGGGGTGCGGGATCCGGTCGAAGACCGGTGCCGCGGCTCCGGAGGACGCCTCGGACACGGCGGGCGCCTCGGTCACGGCGGACGCGACGGCTGCGGTGGCCGCGTCGGTCACCTGGGTCATATCGCCGACAGCCTCTCGCTGCGCCTGGTCGCCACCAGCGGGAGGTGCTTCATGCCCGCGATGAAGTTCGAGTGCAGGTGCTGCGGCTCGCCCGCGACCTCGAACCCGGAGAACTGGTCGAGGAGTTCCTCGAACAGCTCGTGCAGCGCGATCCGGGCGACCGCGTGACCGACGCAGTAGTGCGGGCCGACGCCGAAGGCCAGGTGGTTGCGCGGGTCGCGGCGGATGTCGAACTCGTACGGGTCGGGGAAGACCCCGGCGTCCCGGTTGGCCGAGCCGATCCAGGCGGCGACGGGCTCGCCCTGGCGGATGGTGACCCCGCTCAGCTCGACGTCCGTCTTGGCGTAGCGGATGAAGTGGCTGGCCGGGGAGGACCAGCGCAGCGCCTCGTTGATGCCGCTGTCGAAGAGCTCGGGGTGGGCGGCCCAGTCGGCGTACTTGCCGTCCTTGGCGAGCTCGACCATGGCGGCGTTCGGGACGTGCGGGGTGGTGACGTTGGCCCCGAGGAGCAGGCTGTAACAGTTGGAGACGATCTCGCCCGGGCGCAGCTTGCGGCCGTCCTCCATCTCCATGGTGCGCAGCACGTCGATGAGGTCGCCGTTGCCCTCGCCCTTGCGCCGGCTCATCGACTGCTCGAAGGCGGCGAAGAGTTCGCGGTGGGCGCGCTGGAGGGTGACCTCGCCGCCCTCGGGCATGACGAACTCCGGGTCGTCCGGGGCGATCGCCTGGCTGGTGAGGAAGGTCAGCTGCGGCCAGTCCTCGCGGTCGAGGCCCATGAGGGTGCCGGTGACCGCCATCGGGAGCTGTCCGACGACCTCGGCGAAGTCGAACTCCTCGCCCTCGGGGATGCCGGCGAGCAGGCGGTTCGCCTCTTCGCGGATCTGGGGGCGGTGGCGCTCCAGGACCTTGCTGTTGAGGGCGCGCTGGACGGGGGAGCGCATCTTGGTGTGGCGCGGCGGGTCGGTCGCCGGGAGCTGCTTGCGGCTCGCGGGGTCCTTCTTGCCGAGCAGGTTGAGCAGGGTGCCGTGCTCGGAGGTGAAGACGCGGTGGTCCTTGAGGACCTTGGTGACGTCCTCGAAGGTGGTGGCCGACCAGTAGCCGAGGCGTTCGTCGACCTGCTGCCAGCAGACGGGTTCGCGCTCGCGCATGGCGTGCCAGATGGCGTGCGGGTCGCCCACGCCGTGCTCGTGGGGGTCGACGAGGTCGAAGTCCTTCAGGTCGACGGGCTTCTGTTCGGCCGGCCGGGTCAGTTTCATCGGTCTTCCCTTCCTGAACGGGGTCCTGCGTCGGGCGTGCGGTGCCGTGCGGTGACTGCGATGACTGGAGTGGCCGGGGTGGCCGCGGGGCTCATCCGGCCGCCGGTCCGGCGGCGTCGGGCGCCGTCGACGGGGAGGACTCGACGAGTTCGGCGAGTCCGGCCACGGTGGGGTTCTCGTAGAAGAGGCGGGTCGCCGGCACGTCGACGGAGAGCGCCTTGCGGATCTGGCTGAGCAGGTCGGTGGCGATCAGCGAGTTGCCGCCGAGCTCGAAGAAGTCGTCGTGGACGCCGACCAGTTCGACGCCGAGGACGTCGGCGACGAGGTCGGCGAGCAGGCCCTCGACGGGGGTGCGCGGCGGCTCGTACTCGTCCTCGACCTCGCGCGGGTTGAGGTCGGGCGCGGGCAGCGACCTGCGGTCGATCTTGCCGTTGCGGGTGAGCGGGAGGCGGCCCATGACCACGATCGAGGTGGGGTTCATGTGCCGGGGCAGCCGGGCCCGGAGGGCGACGCGCAGGTCGAGCACCAGGGTCTCGTCGTCGCCTTCGGGGACGACGTACGCGACGAGGGTCTTGCCGCCCTGCGGGCCGTCCTCGCGGACGATGACGACGGCTTCCTTGACTCCGGGCTGCCCGGACAGGGCGGCCACGATCTCGCCGAGCTCGACCCGGTAGCCGCCGACCTTGACCTGGTCGTCGGAGCGGCCGCGGAACTCCAGGGCGCCGTCGGGGCCGACGCGGACGACGTCGCCGATGCTGTACATGCGCTCGCCGGAGCCGTTCGGGTCGGGCAGGAAGGTCTCGGCGGTCTTGCGGACGTCGCCGAGGTAGCCGCGGGCGAGGCCTTCGCCGGTGGTGTAGAGCTGGCCCCACTCGCCCTCGGGGACGGGCCGCAGCTTCTCGTCGAGGACGAGGATGCCGGTGCCGGCGACGGCGCGGCCGATGGGGACGGTCTCGCCGACCGGCTCCTTCACGATGTGGCAGGTGGTGAAGCAGGTGTTCTCGGTGGGCCCGTACCCGTTGACCAGGCGGATGTGCGGGTGGGTCGCGCGGACGCGGTTGATGTGGGCGGGCGACAGGACGTCACCGCCGGCCAGCAGCTGGCGCACTCCGGCGAGGTCGTCGAGGTGCCCGTCGACCATGCGGTGGAAGAGGCCGGTGGTGAGCCAGAGGGTGGTGACGCCCTCGCGCTTCACGCATGCGGCGAGGTCGGGCAGGGACAGCGTGCCGGGCTCGTGGATGACGAGCCGGCCGCCGTTGAGGAGCGCGCCCCAGATCTCGAAGGCGGCCGGGTCGAAGGTGAGGGCGCACAGCTGGAGGAAGGTCTCGCCGGGGCCGAACTCGGCGTAGTCGCCGTCCCGGACGAGCCGGGAGACGCCCTGGTGGGTGACGCTGACGCCCTTGGGCCGGCCGGTCGAGCCGGAGGTGTAGCAGACGTACGCGAGGCTGTCGGCCGCGTTGCGCGCGGCGGGCGGTTCGGCGTCGGCCGGGAGGGAGGGGTCGGCGGGCTCGTCGACGCGCACCACCGTGACGTCGAGCTCGGGTATCCGGTCCGCCAGCGGGCCGTGGGTGAGCAGGACGCGGGCGCCGGCCCGGTCCAGCATGTAGGCGAAACGCTCCTGCGGCTCGTCCGGGTGGATCGGCAGATAGGCGCCGCCGGCCTTGAGGATGCCGACGAGCGAGATCACCATCTCGAAGGAGCGCTCGAAGCAGACGCCGACGACGCTCTCCTCGCCCACCCCGACGGCCCGCAGTCGCAGCGCCAACTCGGTCGCCTTGGCGTCGAGTTCGGCGTACGTGAGGTCCTCGCCCAGGAAGCGCAGGGCGACCGCGTCGGGGCGGAGCCTGACCTGGTCCGCGAAACGCTCGGTGACCGTGCCGAAGTCCCGCGCCGCCGCGTCGGGCGCGATCGCGTCAGCCCCTTCCGCGCCGACCCGCTCCATCTGCGCGGACAGCGAACTCGGCCTGATGTCGGCCCAGTTGGCCTCGACGTGGTCCAGGCACTCGGCGCGTCCCGAGGGGCCGAACGCCGTGTCCCAGCCGTCCGGCACCTCGGCGAACCCGGGCCACAGCGCGTGCTGGTTCTCGGCGTTGACGACCACGCGGTACGTGACGTCCTGCTCTTCGGTCAGGTTGCTCATTGTCCGTCCTCTGGAAGTCTCTCTGCGGGCAACTGCGGGCAACTGCGCGCGCACTTTCTCAGTGGTCCTGGGGCCGGGCGCCCGTGAGCACCGGCCCTCGGTCCCGCGGGGGACCGTGACAAATCCGCCGGAGATCCGGGGCGTTCCGTCGAGACGGAGGCCGCCGGCCCGGTGAGGGGTGTCGCCCGGCGCTCAGAGGATGTCGAAGAGGCCGGCGAGTGGAGCGGGTACGCGGTCGGGGGTGAGGGCCTGGACGAGCACACGGCCGTACTGGATCTTGCGCCCCTTCTTCGTACCGAAGAAGCGCCGCAGCTGCTGCTGCGCGGTGCGGTCCCGCTGGGCGGGCTGCTGGAGGAAGGTCTCCAGAGGGCGCTGGTCGCCCTGTTCGCGGATGAGTTCCTTGACCAGGTCCACGCCGAGCGCGCGGATCAGCTCGTCCTCCAGGTCCGCCGCGCACACGAAGTAGTCCCGGGGGTCGGCACCGGCCCGCGCCCAGCCGCGCTCGTAGAAGTCGCGCTCCTGCTCGTCGCAGAGTCCGGTCAGGTGCAGCCGCAGCCCGGACGGCCCGAGGAAGCGGGCGTACTGGCCCACGCCCATCGCCCCGCCCATCGGCAGGACGCAGATCCCCTCGCCGACCAGGTCCCGGCCCAGCTTCTCGGCCAGGGTGTTGACGGCGTTGACGTCGCTGGGGCCTTCGAGCAGGACCGCGGTCCTGACGGGCAGCTCCTCGGCCAGCTCGGCCGCGAGGTCACGCGCCCGCTCGTCACCGGGGCCACCGCCCGCCCAGGCCGTGACCGCCTCACGGAACGAGGTCATGTCAGCCATGGGACTCCTTCGCCGTGGAGAGCGATGCTGCCGCGTGATCATAGTCCCCGCGGGTGACGGAAGCCGTGGCACACGCCCCCGTCCTCACCGTGCTCTGCCTTCCGCATGAATCGCCCCCGTGCGCATGCGTACGTCCTTTCCATGAACCGTCCGGGACACCACCGGAGCCCGACTGACCCCGACCGACCCCGGCTGATACCGACTGCACCCTCAAAGACCGGCCAGTTCCTCCTGGAGGTCCCGGAGCCCCAGCGGGCCCAGCGACAGCGCGGACATGTGCCAGGCCTTCAGGTCGAGCCGCTCCCCGCGCGCCGCGTGAGCGGCCTCGGCCGCGGCCCGGCCGTCCAGCCAGGCGCGCTCGCCCAGCTTGTACGAGACGGCCTGCCCGGGCAGGCCGAGGTAGCGCCCGATCTCGCTGTCCACGAATCCGGGCGTCTGCCCGCTGTGCAGGGCAAGGAACTCCTTGGCCAGCGCGGGGGTCCAGGTCAGGCCGGCGCCGACCGGGGCGTCCTCGGGGATCGGCAGCGCGAGGTGCGCGCCGATGTCGAGGACGACGCGCAGGGCGCGCAGCATCTGCCAGTCGAGGAAGCCGAGGCGGTCGCCCGCGGTGGGCAGGTGGCCGAGCTCGTCCATCAGGCGCTCCGCGTACATGGCCCAGCCCTCGGTGCAGGCGTCGATGCCGCCGACGGTGGTCTGGTACGTCGAGAGGCTGTCGGCGAGGTGCCGCCACTGGGCGAGCTGGAGATGGTGGCCGGGCACGCCCTCGTGGTACCAGACGCTGCGCAGGCTCCACAGCGGGAAGCGGGTGCGCCCCTGGGTCGGCAGCCAGGTCCGGCCGGGGCGGGAGAAGTCGACGCTGGGCGCGGTGTAGTAGGCGGCGGAGCCGCTGCCGGCCGGGGCGATGGCGGCCTCCACCACCCGTACCGGCGGGGCCAGGTCGAAGTGGGTGCCGTCGAGGTCGGCGAGGGCCTGGTCCATCCAGCCCTGGAGCCGCAGCCGGATCGCCTCGACGCCCTCCTCGGCCTCGCCGTGCGCGTCGAGGTGGCGCATCGCCTCGCGCACCCCGGCCCCGGGGCGTACCCGCTCGGCCTCGGCGCGCATCTCGTCGCGGATCCTGCGGTACTCGGCCCAGCCCCACGCGTAGGTCTCGCGCAGGTCGGGTTCGGCGCCGGTCCAGAAGCGGGCCCAGACGCGGTAGCGGTCGGCGCCCACGCCGTCCGGCTGCCCCTCGGCCCGCGGGAGGTAGCTGTCCCGGAGCCAGTCGCGCAGCTCGGCGGTGGCGGCGACGGCCCGGGTCGCCGCGCCGTCCAGGGCGGTGCGCAGCGGGGCGGGGGTGTCGGCGCCGGCGCAGAAGCCGGCGTACCAGCCGCGCCCGTCGGCGTCGCGGACCCAGGTGTCGAGCTGGTCGGCGATCACGTGGACCTGGGTCGGGGCGGCGACGAAGCCGTCCTTCTCCAGGTTCCTGGTGAGGGAGTCGCGGAAGCCGGTGAGCGTGTCGGGCACGCGGTCCATGCGCGCGGCGACGTGGGCCCAGTCGTCGGCGTCGCCGGTCGGCATCATCTGGAAGATGCCCTGGACGCGCTGCTGGAGGCCGTAGACGTTGACGACCTCGCGCAGGTACTCGTCGTCGGCACCGAGGGCCAGGTCGGCTTCGAGGCGCTCGCGGAGCAGGCGTCCGCAGCGGCGTTCCACGTCGCTGAGGGCGCCGGCGGAGCGCTCGGCCCGGTCGAGCTCGTGGAGGGTCGTGCGGGCCAGCCCGTCCAGGGCGGCGCGGCCGTCCGGCGACAGGTCGGGCATCTCGCCGTGGGCCGCCGGGACGCCGAGGAAGGCGGCGGTGTCCGGGTCCAGGCGGGCGAGCCCGTCGACGTACGCGTCGGCGACCTCGCGCACGGCGCGCGGTCCGGTCGGTGTGTCGTTGTCCATCGTCCCCACCTCACCTTGCGTCGGTCGGTCACCGGCCTGTTCGGGACGCGGTGTCTCACCTCGAAGTCGTGCGGCGGACCCCCCGGCCGCGGCAGGTGGGAATGGTGCGCACTCACCTGCCGACCAACGGATCATGGCGCGAAGGGCACGACCCCGTCAATCATCACGTGGCCGCCGCCGGGGCCGGTCGGAGTCCCAACTGTCTTGGTTTTCCGGGACATTCACCGATCTTCCGGTGAGCGTCCCGGACCGGCCGCGGCGGCCCCGCTCAGCGGGGCAGGAGCACTCCCGTGCCCGCCTCGCGGGCCGCCGCGTGGACCCGCGCGGCGAGGGCCACGTCGTGGACGCCCATGCCGAACGGATTGATCACCGTGCGGTCGGCGGCGCCGATCGGGCGGGTGTAGCCGCCGGACAGCAGGGTGGCGAGTTCCGCGTCGACCTGCCGGGCGCCCGGGGCCGTGGTGCCGGGCGCCGTGGCGCGGCCGGCCTGCGCGAGGCGCCCGAGGAGCCGGGTGTCGTCCTCGCTCACCAGGTGCCAGTCGTCGACGAACAGGTGCTCCGCGCCGAGCAGGACGTCCTCGGCGGCGTCGTCCAGGGACACGTTGACGAAGACGGAGCCCTCCGGCAGCCAGGCGAGGGGGACGTACGAGGTGGTGGTCGTCGTGGCGGCGATGGTGACGGGCGCGGAGCGGACGGCCGCCTCCGGGTCGGTGACGGTCTCGACCTCGATCTGGGGCAGCTCCGCCCGCAGCTCCTCGGCGAAGGCCTCGGCGCGGCCGGGCGACAGGTCGTAGGCGACCACCGACTTCACCGCGCCGCGGGCGGCCAGCAGGTCGAGGTGGGTGCGGCCCTGGCGCCCGCAGCCGAGCAGCGCCACCCGGTCCACGGTGGACAGCGGGCGGACGGCCCGCAGCGCCGCCAGGGAGACCGCGGCGGTGCGCAGGGCGCTGATCCGGGCGCCCTCCATGAGGCAGACGGGGGCGGCGGTCTCCGGGTCGTACAGCACGATCAGGCCGGCCGCGCGGGGCAGGCCGCGGTCCAGGTTCCCGATGCAGGCGTTGATGATCTTGCTGCCGTAGTTGCCGTCGTGGCGGGCGGGCAGGATGAGGCTGCGGGCCGCGGTCCCGTCCGGGGCGGTCCAGCGCAGCGCCGCCTCGGGGGCCACCCCGGAGCGTCCCGCCCGCACACCGAGGAAGGCCTCGGTGACGACGTCGAGCGGGTCGATCCGCTCGCACAGCTCGGCGACGGTCGCCCCGTCGAGGTAGCGCAGCGGGGTGGTCAGATCCTGCATGACATTCGTCCTTTCTCGGTCATTCTCCGTACAGGGCAAGGCAGTTGAGTCCTTGAAGCGGTCAGCCGACTTCGCTTACGGTCGTCCGCATGACTGATCGAGCGCCCCGCCCCAAGAAGCCGCCGCGCTGGCTCTTGCGCCGCCCGGACCCGGAGGCCGCGGCCCGCCTCTTCCTGTTCCCGTACTCGGGCTGCGGAGCCTCGATGTACCAGGCCTGGCCGCGCCGGATCGGCGCGATCGACGTCTGCCTGATCCAGCCGCCCGCGCGGCAGAACCGGATCGCCGAGCCGCACTACGGCACGTACGAGAACATGGCGGAGGGGCTCATCGAGTACCTGACGCCCTACCTGGACCGCCCGTTCGCGTTCTTCGGGCACTGCGGCGGGGCGCTCCCCGGGGTCGAGGTGACCCGGCAGCTCGCCGCCGCCGGCCTCCCGCTGCCCACCCGGATCTTCGTCTCCTCCCAGGTGGCCCCCCAGGACGGCCCGTACGGGCGTCTGCTGGAGCTGGACCGGGACGGACTGCGCACCGAACTCGAGCACATCATCGTGAACCTCGGCGGCGAGCCCAGCGGGCCGCTCCTGGAGACCGGCCTCGAAGTGCTCGTCGCCGACATCGACGCCAACAAGCTCTACGCGCCCGGCCTGTTCACGCTGCCGGCCGGGATCACCTCGATCGGCTGGACCGAGGACCCCGAGATCCCCTCGAAGCTCATGGGCGGCTGGCCGGACACCACGGCGGACCACCGGTTCGTCGAACTCCCCGGCGGACACTTCGAGTTCCTGTCCGCTCCGGACTCCCTGCTCGCCGAGATCCGCCGGGACTTCGGCGACCTGCCCGAGCCCCCGGCGTAGGTCCGGTACGGCCGTCCCCGGCGGCCGCGGGCACGCGCTCACGTCCCGGGCGGGCGGAGCGCGTACCCGCAGCCGGGGCGCCCCTCCCGCGACCGGGACGGGGGCAGCTCCGCCCAGCGCCCGTGCCGGTCCGCGTAGTGCGGGCTGAGCGGATGCCCGGACTGGCCGGCGGGCAGCTCCACGGAGACCAGCTCGTCCGGCGTCACCACCACCCGCCCGGCCGCCCCGAAGCCGGGCACGGCCGTACGCACGGTGTGCAGCATCCCCGCCTGCGGGCGCGGGCGGATGCCGAGCACGGGGTTCGCCCACGGCACCAGCGAGGCGAACGGGTGCCCCAGACCCACCCGGTTGAGCCGGCCCCACGGCTTCGGACGCTCCCCCGCCGCCTCCCGTACGCGGTCGGCGACGAAGCCGTCGACGTCGCGCGTCCCGGCGGGCAGCAGGGCGGGGTCGCGGGCCCGCAGGAGCGCGAGCAGCGGCCGGTCGAGCGTGCGGAACGGGAAACGGAACGCGGGATCGTGCTCCCGGCAGACGGCGAGGTACGGCGCGAGGACACGCCCCGCGAGGTCCTCCCGCAGCCGCACCAGCACCCCGAAGGCACGGGAGCCGGTCGCCGCGGTGCCGTCCCACCCGGCGAGCAGAGCCCGCAGCGGGTCCCCGGGCGGCAGCGCCGCGACCGCGAGGTCCCGGTAGGCCGCGTACAGCTCGGCGGCGATGTCGTGCTGGAGCGCCCGCATCCCGGCCGCGTCGTGCCGGGGGGCCGCGCCCAGGACCGTACGGATGCGGCGGGCCCGGTGGCCGGGGTCCAGGTCGAGGCCGAACCGGAAGACGTCCTCGGGCAGCCCGGCGTCGTTCGCGGACACCAGGATCCCGTCGGCCGGGTCCGTGATCCGCGGGCGCTCGGGGCCGGTGAGGTGCCCGTCGGCCGGGTCGGTGCGCGGGGTGCCGGCCGGGCGGCGCGGCAGCAGGCCGGTCGCCAGGTGCGCGCCGCGCCGCCGGTCGGTGACGAGGACGTTGAGGGCGACGCCGTGCGCGCCGTCGAGGACCGCGACAGCCTCGTCCAGGTCCCCGGCGTGGGCGAGCCGCCCGAACCGGAGGTCGGCGGCGCGCGGGTCGTGGCCCGTCCACCGGACGGCGACCTTCTCGCCGCACAGCGGGGTCTCCGACACGGGCATGGTGCCGTCGGTGGTGACGTCCACGTCGACCGGCTTCCCGCCCCGGACGCGGATGCGTTCCGTGCGGGTGCGCAGGTCCTGCCCGGCCGGGACGAGGTCGAGCACGTCGGCGGTGAGGTTGGTGACGCCCCACGCGATCCGCCCGTTGGTGCCCGCGAGGACGACCGGCAGACCGGGGCTGGCGAGCCCGCGCAGCCGGGTGCCCGGCCAGGCCAGGTCGACCTCGTAGAGCACGTTGGGCAGGCCGAGCGCCAGATGCAGGTCGCAGGCGAGCAGCGGCTGCCCGTCGCCCGGGGCGATCCAGCAGTTGGAGCCCGCCACCGCCCGGTCCAGGGCCACCAGGTCGGGCGTGCCCGCGTCGGCGCGGTGCCCGGCCAGCCCCTCGGGCGGGGCCGGGTCCTCGGCGTCGGCCAGCAGGAAGTCGGCGACGGGCCCGGGCAGCGCCCGGCGCACGACCGCCTCGGCCCGCTTGGCCTGCTCGTTGTAGGACAGCGAGTGGAACAGCACGAGCGAGGTGAGCACGCTGTCCTCCACCCGCCACGGCCCCGGCCGGTAGGACAGGAAACGGCACTCGAACGGGGTCGCCGCCGCGTAGGCCGCGTTGACCCCCTCGGCGAACGCTTCGAGCAGCTCCCGCTCGGGCCGCTCCAGCCGCTCGGTCGCGACCCGCGCGGCGGCGGCGAGACCCAGCCTGCGGTACTCGGTGTCGGCGGGCACGGCGGCCCGCCCCCACACCTCCGCGAGCCGCCCGGCACCGCTGCGCCGGATCAGGTCCAGCTGGAAACCCCGGTCCCGGCCCATCGCGTACCCGAGGGCGCGGACCGCGTCGTGCTCGCTCTCCGCCGTGATCCGGGTGACCCCGTCACCCGTGCTCTCGGCCTTCACCGGGCCAGCCAGGCCCGGCAGTTCGACGTCCCCGGGGCAGCACGGCGCCGCATCCCGCAGCGCCCGCAGCAGCCGCCGCTCGACCGCGAGCCGGGCACGGTTGCGGTACGCGTACCCGGCGACGGCGGCCACGGCCGCCACCAGCACACCCGCCGCGACCCACGCCGTGGCGAGCAGGGCGAGCAGCCCCGCCGCGAGCGCCAGGCCCGCCGCGCCCCCGGCGCCCGCCACCCGCGCCGTGGGCAGCAGCCACAGGCGGCGCAGGCGCGGACGGTGGGCGGGGCAAGCCGTCACGGGGTCTCCAGGAGGGCCGCCGCCGAGTCCCGTACGGCGGTCGTGATCGCGGTCAGCAGCTCGACGGCCAGCGCGTCCGGCGTGGTCGCCGGCTTGTAGCGCAGCTCGAACAGCAGCTCGCCGCCGATCGGGGCGATCCCCACCACGAAGTCCGACGCGGTGGCCACCACCCGGGCGCCCAGCACATCGCGCTCGGACCGGTACGGGGCGAAGACCAGGCCGTCACCGGGCGCGGCGGCCGGGGTCTCCTCCTGCGCGACGAGCATCGCCTCGAAGACCGGGCCCGACTCCGGGTGCTGCTCGCGGACCGAGGACAGCACCTCCTCGAACGGCAGCTCCTGGTGGTCCAACGCGGCCACGCACACCTCACGCGCCTGCCGGCCGACCGCCACCGGATCGGGGTCGTCGAGCAGCATGCGCAGCACGACCGTGTTGGCGACCAGCCCCACCACCTCGTCCAGGCCGGGCTCGACCCGGTTGGCGAGCATGGTGGCGATCCGGATGTCCCGCTGCCCGCTCCACGCCCGCAGCGTCGCCGCGTACGCGCCGAGCACGAGCATGAAGTCGGTCATGCCGTGCTTGCGCGCGGCGGCCCGTACGGCGGTCATGTCCTCGGCCGAGAGCGTCGCCCGGGTCGACGCCGACCGCAGCCGCTGCACGAACGAGGCGGTCCCCAGCTCGGCGAAGCGGCTGCCGGGGCCGTCCGCGAGCGCACCCCACGGCGGGGCCAGCCGCTCCAGCCAGAACGCCCGCTGCCGCGCCGCCTCCTCCGTGCCCAGCCAGTCGGCCCGGTCCCGGGCCAGCCAGCCGCTGCCGCGCGGCACGGGCCGGGGCGCGAGCGTGCCCTCGGTGGCCAGCTCGCGGTAGATCCGGGCCGCGTCGGACAGCAGCAGGGTGAGCGACCAGCCGTCGCAGACGATGTGGTGGATGTTCAGGAAGATCACGTGCCGGTCGGCGGCCAGCCGGTGCACGACGACCCGCATGAGCGGCGCCCGGTCCAGCGGCAGCGGCTCCCGCGCGGCGGCGGCCATCAGCTTCTCGCAGGCCCGCGCCGGATGCGCCTCCGCACTCAGGTCGTTCACGTCGACGACGACCGTGACCCGCTCCTCGACCACCTGCACGGGGCCGTCGGCGGTGTCCTCGATCCGGGTGCGCAGCGCCTCGTGCCGGGCGGCGAGCTCGGCGAAGGTGCGCTCCAGGACCGGCAGTTCGAGCGGCCCGTCGGCACTCAGCGCACCCGCCATCCCGAACAGTCCGACTCCGGGCAGCTGGCCGGCGATCTCCCACATCTGGCGTTGCGCGAGGGAGAGCGGGTGGCGGGCCGGGGTGTCCGCCGCCGTCGTCGCGAGAGCCGGGGCGGCCTTCGGAGCGGTGCCGCCGCCGAGGGCCGCGGCGAGGCCCGCGACGGTCGGCGCCGCCATGAACGTCCGCATGGACAGGGCACCGTGGCGGGCGCGGAGCCGGCTGACCACCTGCATCGCCGTGAGCGAGTCGCCGCCCGCGTCGAAGAACGAGGTCGTGGCGTCGAGGTCCCGGACGCCCAGGACCTCGGTCCACACGGCCCGCACGTCCGCCTCCAGGGCCGAGCCGGACGCGGTGGCGGACGTGGGCAGGGGTACGGGCTCGGGGCGCGGGGCCGGGACCAGCGGCGCCACCGCGGCGGGGGCCACGGGCGCGGTGGCCGTCGTTCCCGACGCCATCAGCCGGGCCAGGTCCGCGATCCCGGGCAGCTCCGTGTCGCGGAACGGGCGGTCGGGGTCGGCGACGATCGCGGCGAGCGCCCGGCGGTGCGCCTCGGCCGCGAGGACCAGCGTGCTCTCGGGCAGTGCCGCCGCGTCGTACTCCATGAGGAGCCGCAGCTCCTGGGTGCGGACGTCGACGGTGAAGGCCGAGCTGTACGCGTAGTGGGTGGATTCCAGCTCGTCCGCGTCGAGCAGCTGGAGAGCGCCGTCCCGGACCATCCGCCGGGTGTTGTGGTAGTCGGTGAAGTTGAAGCTGGAGTCGAACATCGGCTCCGGCCCGTACGCGCTCTGGATGGCGGCGTTCGGGTACCAGCGGTGCCGGATGACCTCCTGCTCCTCCTCGTGCGCGCGTGCCGCCAGTTCCGCCCAGGTCTGCCCTTCGAGCGCGACCCGCAGCGGGAGCTGGTTGAGGAAGAGGCCGAGGACCCGGTCGGAGTCCTGCGTCTCGGGGCGGCAGGCGACGACCATGCTGGTGCCCACGGAGTCGGCGCCGGTCAGCCAGGACACGACCCGCAGGTGCGAGGCGGCGAGCAGCGCCTTCAGCGGCACGCCGAGCCGCGCCGCGGTGGCGCGCAGCGCGTCGAGCTGCCCGGTGAAGTGCGCGTGGTGCTGGCGCATCACGGGCGCGCCCGCGCGGTCCGGGGCGACCAGCCGGGCCTTGCCGGCCGTGCGGCCCGCCCAGAACTCCCGGTGCCCCGCGTCGGCCACGGCCCGCTGCTCCAGGGCCACGTAGTCGCCGAACGACGTGCGCGGGCGGGGCAGCGGCGGGGCCGTGCCGGTGGCGAGCAGCGCCTGGTACTGGGCCTGGAGGTCCTCGAAGAAGATGTTGACCGACCAGCCGTCGAGGATGGCGTGGTGGTGGGTGAAGATCAGCTGGTAGTCGTCGGCCGAGGTGGTGAGCACGACGAGCCGGAGCAGCGGCGGCGCGGACAGGTCGAAGTCGGTGGCGGTCTCGCGCGCCACGACCTGCCGGATCCGCTCCCGCTGCGCGTCGGCGCCGAGCCGGGTCAGGTCCTCGAACTCGACCGGCACGGTGACCCCGCTGTGCACGCGCTGCACGGGGCCCAGCGCGTTGGCGAGGTCGAAGCTGGTGCGCAGGATCGGATGCGCGTCGGTGACGGCCTGCGCGGCGGCCCGGAACGCGGCCGGGTCCATCGCTCCGCGCACCCGGTAGCTGAGCATGATGTGGTAGACGCGGGCGCCGGGCGCCATCTCCTGGTGGTAGATCATCCCGGACTGCAGGGCGGTCATCGGGAAGGCGTCGACGACGTCCGGCGGGAAGACCACGGGGGCCGCGGCCTGCCCTGCGGAGGGGGCCGGGAGCAGTGCGAACGGCTCGCGTGCGGCGGGCGTCTCGGCGCCCTCGGCGGCCAGCGGCGCGAGGGTGGCGACGGTCGGCGCGGCGTACACGTCCTGCACGGTGAGGCCGAGGCCCCGGTCCTTCGCGAGGCCGACCAGGCGGATGGCGCGCATGGAGTCGCCGCCCGCGTCGAAGAAGTCGGTGCCGGTGCCGACGGTGGGGTCGCCCAGGACCTCGCGGAACAGGTCGAGCAGCACGGTCTCCCGCACGCCGACGGGCAGGGCGCCGGTCCCGGGGGCCGTGGGCGCGCCGGCCGGGGCGGCGGACGCGGCGGCGACCACGGCCGTACGGTCCAGCTTGCCGTTGGTGGTGAGCGGCAGCGCGTCCACGACGACGACGGTGCGGGGCACCATGTAGCGGGGCAGGGTGGTGCGCACGGCGGCGAGGAGTTCGGCCGGTTCGGGCGCGGCTCCGGCGGCGGGGACGACGACGGCCACCAGGTGGGCGCCGCTGTCGTCGGTGGTGACGGCCGCGCCGGCGGCGTCGACGCCGGGCCGGGCCGAGAGCGCGGCCTCGATCTCGGCGAGCTCCACCCGGAAGCCGTTGACCTGCACCTGCCGGTCGCGGCGGCCGAGGTAGGCGAGGGTGGTGCCGTTGCGCCGGGCGAGGTCGCCGGAGCGGTACATGCGG
This sequence comes from Streptomyces sp. NPDC023157, assembly GCF_055560575.1. Taxonomy (NCBI): domain Bacteria; kingdom Bacillati; phylum Actinomycetota; class Actinomycetes; order Kitasatosporales; family Streptomycetaceae; genus Streptomyces; species Streptomyces sp. NPDC023157. Next base: position 116,611 of record NZ_JBVHIL010000013.1, on the reverse strand, counting down.
GCGCCGGGCACGTCGGTGAAGGGGTCCGGCAGGAACCGCAGGGCGGTCTCCCGGGGACGGCCGAGGTAGCCGTCGCTGACCTGCGGGCCGCCGACGTAGATCTCGCCGACGCAGCGGTCGGCGACCGGCACGCCGTCGTCGTGCAGGACGTGCAGGGCGGTGCCGGGCAGCGGGGTGCCGATGTCCGACTCGGCGGTCCGTACGTCCTCGGGGCGCAGCAGGCGCCAGGAGGCGTGCACGGTCGTCTCGGTGATCCCGTACATGTTGACGAGCTGGGTCCGGTCGCCGATCTCCTCGTACCAGCGCTCGACGAGCCGCCGGTCGAGGGCCTCGCCCGCGAACAGCACATACCGGATGTGGGCGGTGGAGTCGGGGCGGGCGGCGAGCGCGGGGAGCATCACGGTGAGCGCGGACGGCGTCTGGCTGAGCACCGTGACCCGCTCGCGGGCGCAGAGTTCGGCGAACTCCTCCGGCTCCCAGGTCGTCAGGCGCGGGACGACGACCAGCTTCCCGCCGTGCAGCAGGCAGCCGAACATCTCGTACATGGAGACGTCGAACGAGCAGGCGTGGAAGAGGGTCCACACGTCGTCCGGGCCGAGGCCGTAGCCGCCGGCGGTGGCGTCGAGGAGGCTGAGCACGTTGTGGTGGGTGACCCGTACGCCCTTGGGGCGGCCGGTGGACCCGGAGGTGTAGATCACGTACGCGGCGGCGTGCGCCGGCACCGGCGCCAACGGCGCCTGCCCCAAGGCAAGTTCGGCGAGAGTGGCGCGGACGCCCGGGACCGTGGCGTCCTCGGTGACCGTGAGGCGGGCGCCCGAGTCGTCGAGGACGTCGGTCACCCGCGCGGTGGGCCATGACTCGTGGAGCACGAGCGAGGCGGCGCCCGAGGCCATCACGCCGAGGATCGCGACGACCAGGTCCAGGCCGCGCGGCAGCGACACCGCGACGACCTGCCCGGCGCCGATGCCCCGGGCCCGCAGCCCGCCCGCCGTCGCCTCGACCCGGGCCTGGAGCTCCGCGTACGACAGGGCGCCCTCGGGCGCGGTGACGGCGATCGCCTCCCCGCGCGCGCGGGCCTGCTCGGCGAGGCGCCCAGTCAGCGACTCGTCGGCGCGCGGCACCCGGTCGGGTGCGGCGACGGCCCCCGGCGCGGCCACCCCGAAGGCACCGGCGGCGAGCGTCGCGACCGGGGCGGACGGGTCGGCCGCGGCGGCGGTGAGCACGGCGACGACGGTCGCACCGATGGCGGCGGCGTCCGCGTCGGCGACCGCCCGCCGGTCCGCCTCGATCTCGACGGTGAGCGTGTCGCCGTCGTCGCGGACCAGGAAGTTCAGGTCGTACTTGGCGCCGACCTGCTCGACCTCGACGGGCTCGATCGTGAGCCCGGGGAAGGCGGGCGCGGGCGGGGCGGCGCCGAGGTCGGTCACGATGACGTTGAACGTGGCGCCCGACCCCGCCACCCCGTCCGGTACCGGCGCGTGGCGTACGGCCCCGAGGACGGCGGTCCTGGTGCGGCGGACCAGCTCGGTGAACGGCGCGGTGGCGGTGGCGTCCAGGCGCACCGGCACCATGTCGAGCAGCAGGCCCACGACCCGCTCAAGACCGGTCCGGTCACGGCGGGAGGTCGGCATGCCGACCACGAGGTCCTCGCGGCCGGTGAACCGGGACAGCGCGACGGCCACGCCGGTGGAGACCACGGTGAACAGGCTCGCCCGGCTCCGCTCGGCGAGCAGCCGCAGCGCGGCGGTGGTCTCGGCCGGGACGACGGCCTGGAGCGCCCGGCCGCGCTCCGGCACGGCCCCGTCGCGCGGCGGCGGCAGCGGCAGCGCCCCCAGCGAGGCGTCGTCGAGCCGCTCGCGCCAGTAGCGGCGGGCGGCGGAGAGGTCCGCGTAGGCGAGCCGGTCGGCCTCCCAGCGGGCGTAGTCGACCATGGCGACGGAGGCGGCGGCGGGCGCCGGCTCCTCCCCCGCGACCCGGCTCGCGTAGCAGCGCGCCAGGTCGTCGAGGAGCGGGTCGAAGGAGGAGCCGTCGGCGATGACGTGGTGGAGGACGAAGAAGAAGACGTGGTCGTCGTGGGCATCGTCGGCGGGGTCGGTACCGGCCCCGGTCTCGGTAGCGGCCTCCGCACCGGCACCGGCCTCGGCACCGACCCCAGTCCCGTCCCCGGCACCGGCACCGGCACCGGCACCGATCCTGAACAGCCGCATCACCACCGGCGGTGCCGTGTCCAGGGCCAGTGGTTCGTCGGCCAGGCGCGCGCACTCGGCGGCGCACGCGTCCAGGTCGGGCGCGTCGGTCACGAGGAGCGGGGGTTCCACGGAGGGCAGGACCCGCTGCCGGGGTTCGCCGCCCGTCACCGGGAAGAAGGTGCGCAGCGACGGGTGCCGGTCGTGGAGGTCGCGGAGCGCGGCGGTGAACGCGTCGCGGTCGAGGGGGCCGCGCAGCCGCAGGGCCGCGCACAGGTTGTACGTGCCGTCCTCGGCGAAGTAGGTGGTGGCCCAGAGCGAGCGCTGGGCGGCGGTCAGCGGCCCGGTGTCCCCCGCGGACACCGGGGGCCAGGTCAGCCGCTCACGGCGGCCGACCAGGTCGACCAGTTCGTCCCGGTGCCGCTTCATCTCGGCCAGCAGCTCCGGCGGTGGCGTCTCGCCCCGGCCGCGGAAGCGCAGCCGGTCGTCGGCGAGGGTGAGCGTCACGCCGAGGTCGTCCAGGCGGCGCAGCAGGTCCCGTGCGGTCACAGCTCTCCCTCGAAGACCGGTTCGGCGGTGGGCCGTTCGGCGATGAGGCGGTCCAGCTCGGCGGCGATCTCCTCGATCGTGCCGAGCTCGAAGAAGTCCGCCAGCTCCAGCTCGACGCCGGTGAGTTCGGAGAGCCGGTACAGCGCCTGCACGGCGAGCATGGAGTGGCCGCCCAGTTCGAAGAAGTCCTCGTCTACGGGGACCGTCTCCAGCTCCAGCACGTCACGCCAGACCGCGGCGACCTGATCCTGAGTGGACATCTTCCTCACCTCTCACCGAGTGCCAGTACCGCGTGGGGGTTCGCCGCGCCGGCCCGCAGCACCTCGGCGAGCGCCGTCGTCCAGCCGCCGACCGTGGGCGCGTCGAGCACCTCCGGCCAGAACAGGACCTCCAGGCGCAGCCGGTCGTTCTCGCCGGAGACGTCGATCATCAGGTCCAGGTCCATGACGGGGTCGGCCAGTTCGCGCGGCACGACCTCCAGGTCCTTCAGGGCCATCCCGGTGCGCCAGGCGCCCTGGTGGGTGACCTTGACCTGGAACAGCGGGAAGCGGCCCGCCTGGCGCGGCGGGTTCACGGCCGCGACCAGCTTGTGGAAGGGCAGCCGGTCGTTCTCCTGCGCGCCCAGCACCCGCACCCGCGCCAGGTCGAGGAGTTCGCCGAAGGTCGGGGCGGTGCCGGGCGCGAAGCGGACCGGCAGCTGGTTCACGAAGGTGCCGATCAGCTCCTCGCTGCCCGGCCACGAGCGGTTGACGGCGTCGATGCCGAGCACCAGGTCGGTGGTGGCGGTGGCGTCGCGGAGCACGACGTACGAGGCGGCGAGCACCGCCATGAACGGGGTGGCGCCATGGGCGCGGGCCGTCGCCGCGAGCGCGGCGGTCTCCTCGGCCGTGAGGTGGGTGACCACGTGGTCGGTGACGAAGGCCGGCTTGGCGGGGCGCGGGCGGTCGAGCGGCAGGTCGATCGCGGGCGGCGCGCCCTCCAGCTGTCCGGTCCAGTACCGGGTGCACTCCTCGGCGTCCGGTCCCGCCAGCCAGCTCCGTTCGGCGTCCACGTAGCGGGAGAACGAGGTGCGGGGCAGGGGCACTTCGGTGTCGCCGGCGAGGTACCGCTCGTAGTACTCGGCGATGTCCCGCTTGAGCACTTCGAGGGACCAGCCGTCGGCCACGAGGTGGTGCATCGCGAACGTCAGCACGTGGTGGTCATCCGCGACGCGTTCGAGGCGGGCGGTGGTCAGGGGCGGTTCGGGCGTGCGGGCGGAGATCGCGAAGTCGCCCGTCGTGCCCTCCTCCAGGACGATCTCGGCCGTGGGCCGGACGACCGCCTTGGGGATGCCGCGTTCCTGGGTGAAGACGGTCCGCAGCGGCTCGTGCCGGGCGACGATCGCGGCCAGCGCGTGGCGCAGCGCGTCCCGGTCGAGCCGCCCGCGCAGGTCGAGCGAGAGGATCAGCAGGTTGGGCGCCTTCTTGCGGTGCAGCTGCTCGAAGAACCACAGCCGCTCCTGCCCGGAGGAGAGGGTGCCGGGCGGGCCGGTGTCCTCGGGCGGGGCGACGGGTTCCGCCGCCTCGACCGCGGCGAGCAGACCGCGGGCGGTCGGCCGGGACAGGAACAGGCGCAGGGAGGTGCCCTCGGCGTCGAAGCGGGCGCGGGCGGTGGAGACCAGGGTCATCGCCGTCAGCGAGTCGCCGCCGGAGATGAAGAAGTCGTCGTCCGGTCCGACGGCCGCCACGCCCAGGGTCTCGGCGAACAGGGCGCGCACGGTGTCCAGGGTGGCGGCGACGGCCGAGGACTCGGCGGGGTGGTTCTCCACCGGGACTTCGGCGGACGGCAGGTCCTCCAGCGCCCGGTAGGCGATCTTCCCGGAGGTGTTGACCGGGAGCCGGTCGAGGACGGTCACCTCGTGCGGGACGAGGTAGGCGGGGGCGAGGGCGCGTACGGCGGTGAGGACGTCGGCCTCGGCGTTCAGCGTCACGAACGCCCGCAGCCGCCCGCCGGTGTACACGCAGGCCGCGGACTGCACCTCGGGGACGCGCAGCAACTGGGCTTCCACGTCGCCGAGTTCGACCCGGTGGCCGCGGATCTTCACCTGGCGGTCGCGGCGCCCGTGGAAGTCGATCGTGCCGTCGGCTGCGCGGCTCGCGCGGTCGGCGGTGCGGTACAGGCGGGCGCCGGGCGTGCCGGACAGGTGGTCGGGGACGAAGGTGAGCGCGGTGCGCACGGGGTCGCCGATGTAGCCGCGGCCGACGCCGTCGCCGCCGACGAGGAGTTCGCCCTCGGTGCCGTCGGGCAGTTCGCGCCCGTCCGCGTCGACCACGTACAGGCGCGTGTTGAGGACCTCGCGGCCGATCGACGGCCAGGCGCGGGATGCGCTCTCCTCGGCGCTCACCATGTGGTGGGTGACGTCGTCGGAGCACTCGGTGGGGCCGTAGGCGTTGACGATCGGGATGTCCGGGCAGTGCTCGTACCAGCGGGTGGCGACGGCGCCGGGCAGCGCCTCGCCGGTGGCGACGAGGTAGCGCAGCGAGGACAGTCCGGCGCGCATCTCGTCGTCGAGCTGCGCGGTGAGCACGGCGAGGAAGGACGGGACGATCTCCAGGACGGTGACGCCGTGCCGCCGCACCCAGGCGACGAGTTCGGCGGGCTCGGCGATGTTCCGCGGCGAGGCGACGGCGACGCGGGCGCCGACGGTGAGCGAGGTCAGCGTCTGCCACACCGAGATGTCGAAGGAGAGCGGGGCGGTGAGGCCGATGGAGTCGGCCGGGCCCAGGCCGAGGTCGACGATCTTGGCGGCGATGTGGTTGTCCATGCCGCCGTCCTGGACCATCGCGCCCTTGGGCGTGCCGGTCGACCCGGACGTGAAGATCACGTACGCGAGCCCGTCCCGAGGCCGCTCGGCCACGGCGGCGGACGCGGCCACGGCTCCGGTCACGGCCCCTGCCCCGGCCTCGGTCACGGCCCCGTCGGGAAGCAGCCCGCCCTCCCCCTCCCCGGCGACGAGCACCGCCGGCGCCGGGTCGAGGCCGCCCGCGATCGCGGCGGCGAACTCCTCGTGCCCCGGGGCGACGAGCAGGATCCGTACGTCGGCCCCGGCGCACATCTGGTGGGCGCGCCCGACCGGGACGCTGGGCTCCACGGGGACGAACGCGGCACCGGCGAGCAGCGTGCCGAGCATCATCGCGACGTACCCGGGCCCCCGGTCGGCGACGAGCGCGACCATCGTCTCGGGCCCGGCACCGGCGGCCCGCAGCGCCGCCGCGTGCCCGCGGGCCGTGGCGTCGAGCGCGGCGTAGCTGGTGGTGACCCCGTCGGCCACCACGGCGGGCGCGCCGGGGTCCCGTTCGAGGGATGCGGCGAACCGCGACAGCAGGGGACGCACGACCGGCTCGGTCATGTTCAGCTCCTTTCGGCCGCGGTGCCCGCGGGAACCAGCTCGGCGAGGGGTGCGGCACCGTCCTGGACCAGTGCGCGGACCGTGGTGCGCACCCGGTCGGCGAGTTCGGCGACGCCGGCCGCGTCGAACCTGCTCGTCCGGTAGCGGTAGGACACCTGGTAGCCGCCGCAGTCCCGCTCCTCGATGTCGACGAGCAGCGGGTACGGGGCGGACGCGGCGTCCAGGTCGGTCGGCTCGACCTCCAGGCCGGCCAGCTCGACGGGGCTGCCGGGCGGCTGCATCACGAGCATCACGTCGAACGGGGAGCCGTCCCCGTCGGGTGTCGGCGTCAGCAGCGGCACCAGTTCCTGGAAGGGCACGTTGGCGCACCGGTAGGCGCGCAGCGCCCCGGCGCGTACGGCGGCGAGGGCGTCGGTCGCCGGGTCGGCCGGGGACAGCTCCACGGCCAGCACGGAGACGTTCAGGAGCGGGCCGACGACCTGCCGCCACTCGGGCCGGTCGCGCTGGGCGATGAGCGTGCCCAGCATGACCAGCTCCCGCTCGTCCGACCCGCTGTGGGCGAGCGCGGCCAGCGCGGTCGCGAACACCATGTACGGGGTGACGCCGGCGCGTCCGGCCAGCTCCCGCACGGCTTCGCCGAGTCCGGCGTCGAGGACGTCGGTGTGCTTGCCGGCCTCCTCCTCGTCCGGGGCGGGCGGCGCGGCCCGGTCCGGCAGCGGCGCGAGCACGGCCCGGCGGCCCGACACGTCCTGCCAGAGCGCCGCGAGTTCGGTCCGGTCGCGGTTCTCCCACCAGGAGCGTTCGTCGTGGCAGTAGTCCGCGAAGCCGTATCCCGTCGCCGGGGGCTTCAGCCCGTTGTAGCGGTCGGCGAGGTCGCTCAGGAAGACGGTGAGGGACCAGCCGTCGCACGCGATGTGGTCGATGCAGACGAAGAGGCCCCAGTCGCGTTCGCCGAGGCGGGCGAGCAGTGCCCGGAAGGGCAGCTCGCGCCGCAGGTCCGCGACGACCGCCGCCTCGTCGGCGACGAGCCGGTCGAACACCTCGTCGCCCAGCTCGGCCACGGGGCCGCGCAGGTCCAGGCGGTCGAGCGCGAACTCCTCCGCCGGGCGCGCCGTCCAGGTCAGCTCGCCGCCGTCGGTGGCGAAGCGGGCGAGCAGCACGGGGTGCGCGGCGAGCGTGTCGCGCAGCGCCGTCTCCAGCGCGTCCTCGTCCAGGTCGCCGCGCAGCCGCAGCACGCCGGGCATGTTGTACGTCGGCGAGTCGGGGTCCATCTCGCGCAGGAACCAGAAGCGCTGCTGCGCGGCGCTCGCGGGCACCGGCAGGGCCGGGTCGGCGGGGGTCCGCTCGGCGGTGTGCCGGGCGGTCGCCGGGTCGGCCTCGCGGACGGCGGCGACGAAGTCCCGCAGCCGGGGCCGGGCGAACACGGCGTCGACCTGGAGGCGTACGCCGAGCAGCGCGGCGACCCGGTCGATCATGGTGAGGGCGAGCAGCGAGTGGCCGCCGAGCTGGAAGAAGCTGTCGTCCCAGCCGACCTCGTCGCGTTCGAGGAGCTCCGCCCACAGGGAGCGGACGGTCGCGGCGAGCGGGTCGTCGAGTCCGGCGCCGGCCCGGGTCGTCTCCGGCGCGGTGAACTCCAGCGACCGGTAGTCGACCTTGCCGTTCTTGGAGCGGGGCAGCCGGCCGAGTTCGGCGATGATCGTGGGGATCATGTGCCGGGGCAGGCGTTCGGCGAGCACGGCGCGGAACAGCTCGTCCTCGTCGAGGCCGAGGACCGCCGCCGGGCCCTCGGGGCCGCCGGGCCGCGACACGTAGCCGACGAGCGAGGCGCCCGCGGGCCCGGTGTGCACCTTCACCGCGGCCTCGACGACGCCGGGGCAGCGGCGCAGCGCGGACTCGACCTCGCCGACCTCGATCCGCTGGCCGCGGATCTTGATCTGGGTGTCGGCGCGGCCCAGGAACTCCAGGTCCCCGTCGGCGTTCACCCGCCCCAGGTCGCCGGTCCGGTACAGGCGCCCGCCGGGCCCGGCCGCGTACGGGTCGGGCACGAACATCTCGGCGGTGCGCCGCGGGTTGCCGCGGTAGCCGCGCCCGACCGCCCCGCCGCCGACGTACAGCAGGCCGACCACGCCGGCCGGCACGGGCTGGAGGTGCTCGTCGAGGACGTGGACCGTGGTGTTGGCGAGCGGCAGGCCGACCGCCGTGGTCAGCGGCCCGTCGGGGCCGGAGCCGCAGAGCCCCGCCGTGACGTCGTCGGTGCACTCGGCGGGCCCGTACGCGTTGTGCACGGGGATCTCGGGCAGTTCGCGCACCCAGCGCCGCAGCACGTCCTGGGTCAGCGACTCGCCCGTGGACAGCATCACGCGCAGCGCGCCCGGGCGCGCGGCGAGTCCGGCGTCGAGCAGGGCCACGATGTTGGACGGCACCAGCTCCAGCATGGTCACGCCGCCGTCCGCGACGGCCTTCAGCAGGCTCGCGGGCGACTGCGAGTCCGGCTCGGGCACGATCCGCACCCGGCCGCCGATCATGATCGGGGTCAGCAGCTGCCACACCGAGATGTCGAAGGACACCGGGGCGGTCTGGGCGACGCAGTCGTGCTCGGTGAGCGCGAAGTGCTCCGCCATCTGCCACATGTGGTTGGTGACGCCGTAGTTCGTGGAGACGGCCGCCTTCGGCACCCCGGTGGAGCCGGAGGTGTGGATGATCGTCGAGGTGGCGTGCTCGTGGCAGAGCCGCGGCGGGCGCGTGGTGCTGCTGCCGGAGACCAGCTCGGCCAGGTCGAACACCGGGCGGTCGCCGAAGAGATGGCGGCCCGACGGGGTCGCGATGATCGCGGCCGGCCGTACCGCCTCGACCATCGCCTCGGCGCGCAGCGGCGCCTCGCGCGGGCTGATCGGCACATAGGCGCCGTCGGCCTTGTGCAGGGCGACCAGCGCGACCAGGTAGTCGGCCGAGCGGTCCGCGCTCATCACGACGGTACGGTCCGTGGCCACCCCGGCCGCCCGCAGCCGCTCGGCCGCGTGGTTGGCGCGGGCGTCGAGCTCGGCGTAGGTCAGCGTGACCGTGCCGTCGTCGACGGCGATCGCGTCCGGGGTGCGGTCGGCCCAGCGCTCGAACGAGTCGAGGTAGTTCTCCGGCCTCGGTACGTCGGGGCCGACGGCCCGCGCGAGGAGCACCGCGGCCTCGTCCGGAGTGAGCAGCGGCAGCGGCCCGTCGCCGTCCGCGCCGATCCCGCCGAGCAGCGTCGGCAGCGTGCGGGCCACCAGCTCGGCCTGCGCGCGGGTGACGCGGGCGTCGTCGTACTGGAGCTGGAAGTCCAGCACGTCGTCGCGGACGGCCACGTTGAGCCCGAGGTCGGACTGCGTGGTGTGGTCGGGGACCCGGTGGCCGTGCAGGGTCGCGGCCCCGGCCGGCAGCGCGGCCCGCTCGTCGCCCGTCACCACGGCCGCCGCGCCGGGCAGCGAGCCGGTGTAGCAGGTGAACATGGCCTGGAAGACGGTGGCCGTCGCCGAGTCGCGGTCGGGGTTGACCGTCCGCACGATCTCCGACAGCGGCTGGTCCGCGTGGTCGAGGACGTCGAGGACATGCCGGTGGGTGGCGGCGGCGAACGCGCCGAACGGCGTCAGCGCGCTGTACGCCGAGCGGACCGGCACCACGTTGACCAGGTAACCCACCCAGTCGGCGCGGGCCCGGTCGGTGCGCCCCGCGTAGGGGACGCCCACGAGCAGGTCGGCCTGGCCGGACAGGCGGTGCAGCAGCACCTGGTAGGCGGCGAGCAGCAGGTTGTGCAGGGTCAGCCCGTGCGCGCGGGCGTACGCGGCCAGCGGCGCGGCGGGCACGGAGAAGGCCAGCGACTCGCGGGCGGCGGGCGTCGCGGGCGCGCCGGGCGCGGGCGCCTCGGGCGCGCTCGTGCCGAGGTTCGGCAGGGTCAGGGTGGGGAGTTCGCCGTCGAGCTCGGCGCGCCAGAAGGCGCCGTGGTCGGGCTCGGGCGCCGGGGCGGGCACCACGGAGGGGGCCAGGGTCTCCCCGTCGAGCGCGGCGGCCAGGTCGGCGACGACCAGCGCGAAGGACGACACGTCGCACACGAGGTGGTGCAGCGACAGGGCGAACAGCCAGTCGCCGTCGCGGCGCAGCAGCGCGGCGCGCAGCGGGGTGCCGGTGGCCAGGTCGAAGGGGCGGGTCGCGAACTCCCGGTACCAGTCGCCCTCGCGCTCCGCGTCCCACCCGCGGGCGTCGACGGTCTCCACGTCGGCGCCGGACCGGTCGCGGACCTCCGCGTGCGGGGCTCCGTCGCGGGTGGTGAGCGCCAGGCGCAGGCTCGGGTGCCGGTCGGCGACGGCGACGAGCGCGGCACGGAACGCCTCGGGCTCGACGGTGCCGGTCACGCGGAACGCACGGGTCACGTTGTAGTCGCCGCCGGGCGCGGCGCGGTGCAGGAACCACAACGCGCGCTGGGAGGCGTTGAGTTCGTAGCCTCCGGGCGCCTTCTCCTGACCGGGTGCGGTCGGGTCGGCCGCTCCGGCCGCTCCGGCCGCTCCGGCCGCTCCGGGCGAGGGGGTCGCTCCGGCCGCCTCGGCGAGCGCGGCGAGTTCGCCGATCGAGCCCGCGCGGAGCGCGACCGTCGGCGCCAGCTCGACGCCGAGCGCGTCCGCGAGGTCCTGCCGGATCCGCACGGCGGTGAGCGAGTCGGCGCCGAGGTCGGCGAGGGACGCGTCGGGCGCGGGAGCCTCGGACAGGCCGAGGAGTTCCCCGATGTGGGCGCAGAGCGCGGCCGTCAGCGGGGCGCCGGCCAGCCGCTCGGTGAGCGAGGAGCCGCGGCCGGTGAGGGTGTCGGCGAGCAGCACGGGCAGCTCGCCCGCGAGGTGCCGCTGCCGGGCCGCGTACCGCTGGACCTTGCCGCTGGACGTCTTGGTGATGGTGCCGGGCGGCACGAGCAGGACCGTGCGCGCGGTGACGCCGTGGATCCGGGACAGCGTGGCCCGCACCCGGGCGGCGATCTCGCCGTACCGGGCGGGCGCGGTCCGCGGCTGCACCTCCTGGCACACCACGACCGACTCGTCACCGTCGCCGGGGCCCTCGGCTCCTACGCCTCCCGCCGCGGGCTCGTTCTCCACACCGAACACGGCGGTGCGGCCGGGCCGGACGTCGGGGTCGCAGACGCCCGCGTCGGCCTCCAGGTCCTCGGGGTAGATGTTGCGCCCGCGCTGGACGATCAGGTCCTTGCTGCGCCCGACGACGAACAGCTCGTCGCCGTCGCGGAAGCCGAGGTCGCCGGTGCGCAGGAACTCCCCGAAGGGCTCCCGTCCCCAGTAGCCGGTGCCGTTGCTGCCGCCCGCGACGGCGATCTCGCCGACCTCCCCGGCGGCCAGTTCGGCGCCGGACTCGCGGTCGACGACCCGTACGTCGGCGTGCTCGGGCAGCCGGTACGCGGTGAGCTCCCGGCCGTCGTCGAAGGTGCGGGAGACCCCGGGGGCCACGGTGGTCACGAGGAGCGTCGACTCGGCGAGGCCGTAGCAGGGCAGGTGCGCCTCGGCACGGAAGCCGGTGTCACGGAAGGCCTCGGAGAAGGCCCGCAGGGTGCGCGGGTAGACCTGGGCGGCGCCGTTGAACGCCACCCGCCAGCGGGACAGGTCGAGCCCGGCCCGCTCCTCCTCGGTGACCTTGCGGACGCACAGGTCGTACGCGAAGTTGGGCCCGCCGCTGATGTCGGCGCCCTCCTCGCTGATGGTCCGCAGCCAGCTCGCGGGGCTCCGCAGGAAGGACAGCGGGTCGAGGATGACGCCCCGGGCCCCGGTGTACAGCGGCTGGAGCATCGCGCCGATGAGGCCCATGTCGTGGTGGAGCGGCAGCCAGCTGACGATCGTGGAGTCCGGCCGTACCCCGAACGAGCGCTGGATGGCGGCCTCGTTGTGCATCAGCGCGCCGTGCGTGACGACGACACCGCGCGGGGTGCTGGTGGAGCCCGAGGTGTACTGGAGGAACGCGATGTCGTCGGCGCCCGCGACGGGCAGCCCGGCCCCGTCGTCGTAGCCGTCGCCCCCGCCGGCCGCGCCGACCTCGTCGGCGAGCAGCCAGTCGTGCGCCTCCGCGAACGCGCGCAGCTCCGGGTCCTCACCGGCCAGGACGAAGTCCCGTACGAAGGACAGCGACACGACCAGCGAGACCTCGCAGTCCCGCGCCACGTTCCGCACGCGCCGCTGGGCGCTCTCGTCGAGCGGCAGCGGCACGGGCACGGCGATCACACCGGCGGCGAGACAGCCGAGGAACGCGGGCGCGAACTCGGGCGCCGTCGGGAACAGCAGCAGCACCCGCTCGCCGGGCCGCACCCCCCGCTCCGCGAGCGCGCGGGCGACGGCACGCGAGCGCGCCGTCAGCTCCGCGTACGACAGGTCGACCCGGTCTCCCCCGCCGACCGGCGCGACCGACAGCGCCACCTTCCCGGGGGTGCCCAGGGCGTGCTCGGCGAGCCGGGCGACCAGGCCGCCGGGGCCGAACCCGGTCGACCCGCTCCTCCCCGTCATCGGGCTTCCTTCCAGTCGAACCGAACGGCCGCCTCGCTCGCGCCGAACATGAGCCGGGGGTCGAGCAGCCGGGTGCCCGCCGGGTCGATCGTGAAGCCCGTCGTGGCGTCGAGCAGCTTGGCCAGCGCGATCCGGATCTCCACCCGCGCGAGCGGCGCGCCCAGGCAGTAGTGGATGCCGTGGCCGAACGCGATGTGCGGGTTGGGCTTGCGCTCGATGTCGAAGACCGCCGGACGGTCGAAGACCCGCGGGTCGCGGTTGGCGGCCGCGATCCACACCGACACCGTCTGCCCGGCGGGGATCTCGTGCCCGCCGACCACCACGGCGCGGGTGGTCTTGCGGTCCACCCGGGTGGTCTCGGAGCGGTAGCGCATGACCTCGTCGATGGTCTGGTGCAGCAGGTCGGGCCGGGACCGCAGCAGGGCCTGCGACTCCGGGTGCCGGGCCAGCACGATCATCGAGTTCACGAGGGTGAGGGTGGCGGCCTGCCCGGTGGACATCAGCAGGGCGATCAGCCCGGCGATCTCCTCGTCGCCGAGCCGCTCGCCGTCCACCTCGGCCGCGATGAGCGCGCTGGTCAGGTCGTCGGCGGGGGCGGCCCGCCGCTTGGCGACGAAGCGGTGCAGGAACGCCTCGGCGATCTGCGTCTTGGTGAGCACCGTCTGCAGACCGTTCTGCTCGGCGCCCGGGTCGGCGAGCGCGAGCAGCGCCTGCGACCACTCCTGGAAGAGCTTGAGCCCGCCGCCGGGGATGCCGAGCATCCGCGCGATGACGGTGGCCACGACCGGCGAGGCGAACTCCCGGACGAAGGACACCTCGTCGCGGCCCCGGACGCCGGCCAGGATCGTGTCGACGGTCTCGTGGACCATCGGCTCCAGGTCGGCGACGTACCGCGGGGTGAAGGCCTGGCTGACCAGCGCCCGCAGGTTGCGGTGCCGGGGCGGGTCCATCCAGGTCAGGTTGCCCTTGCGGTACAGGCGCATGGGCGAGTCGTCGGACACCGGCCGCACCACGGCGTTGGAGAACGCGCCGTGGTCGGCGAGGACCTCCTTGACCTCCTGGTAGCCGAAGACGTGCCAGCCCCCGCCGCCGGGGGCCTGCTCGACCGGCTCACGGACCCGCAGCCAGTCGGCCAGTGCGGCCTCGTCGGCCGGCGGTGGCGTCCAGACGCTCGTCGTCACGCTCATGCTCCCTTGGTTGCGACCGGTGTCAGGTGTGCGGCGACCCAGTCGTCCGCGTAGACCGTCTCGGCGTACGGTTCGCCGTTGTCGGCGCACAGGAACGCCACCACGGGCTCCGGGCCGCTGTGCCCCTCGAAGTGGCGGGTGATCGCGGCGTACACGCAGCCGGTCGAGCCGCCCGCGTAGATGCCGTGGTCCTGCAGCAGCGCCCGGCAGCCAGCCACCTCGTCCCGCTCGGACAGCACGACCACCTTGCCGATCCACGCCGCGTCGACCAGCGGCGGGCGGATGCTGGACCCGATGCCCGGGATGAGCCGGCGGGCCGGCGGGGCGCCGAAGATCGCCGAGCCCTCGACGTCGACGGCGATCACCAGGGCGTCCGGCTGTTCCTTGCCGAGCCGGTGCGACAGGCCGTTGACCGTCGCACCGGTGCCGACGCCCACGAACAGGTAGTCGATCCGGCCGACGTCGGCCAGCAGCTCGCCCGCGGTCAGCTCGTAGTGCCCGCGCGCCCCGTCCGGGTTGGCGTACTGGTCGGGCCAGTACACGTCCGGCAGTTCGGCGCGCAGCCGGGCCACCCGGTCGAGCCGGCTGAGCAGGTAGCCGCCGGTGCCGTCCGGCTCGGTGACCTTCTCGACCCGCGCGCACAGGCGGCGCAGCGTCCGCTCGGTGGCCGCGTTGACGTTCGGGTCGAGGACCGGCACGAACGGCACGCCGAGCTCGTTCAGGAACGAGGCCAGGGAGAGCGCGAAGTTGCCGGAGGACGACTCGACGACCGTGGTGTCCCGGGTGATGTCCCCGCGGCGTACGGCCTCGCGCAGGATCCAGATCGCGGCCCGGTCCTTGGCGCTGCCGGTGCGGTTCTCCGACTCCATCTTGGCGTAGAGCCGGATCCCGGGGTGCGGCAGCCGCACCACCCGGGTCCTCGGCAGGTCCCGCAGCAGCGCGTCCGCGCGGTCGAGCAGCGTCCGGTCCACCCGGGCCGCCCGCGCCGGGGCGTCCGGGTGCTCCGGGTGTCCCGGGTGACCGGCGCCGCCGGTCTCAGCGGGCGGCGACACGGAACCCCATGTCGTAGCAGCTGTAGTCCGGCAGGTTGTAGATCCGCACCCACGCCAGGCAGCCACGGGGGTCGTGGTTGTTGTAGAAGGAGCCGCCGCGGATCACGCCCAGCGGGATGGTGCCGGCCCGCGTCTTGATGACCCGGCGGGGCTTGTTCTCGTCGAACGGGTAGTGGTGGAAGCCGTTGGACATGATCTCCCACACGTTGCCCGTGATGTCCTCGACGCCGTACGGGCCGGCCGCCTTCGGGAACGCGCCGACCGGGCTGGTGTCGGCGACGACCATCGTGTGGTTGCAGTGCTCGGCGGTCGGCTCCTCGTCGCCCCATGGGAAACGGCGCCCGTCGGTGCCGCGCGCGCACTTCTCCCACTCGGCCTCGTTGGGCAGCCGGGTGCCGGTCCACTCGGTGTACGCGATGCAGTCCGCGTAGCTGACGTGGGTGACCGGGTGGTCGTCCTTGCCCTCCACGGTGGAACCCACGCCGCGCGGGGTGCGCCAGGTCGCGCCGTCGATCGCCTTCCACAGGTAGTCCTGGTCCGGGATGATCACGGCCGGGTCGCCGATCCACACCCAGCTCTTGCCGGCCTTCTCGGCGTCGGTCACATGGCCGGTCGCCTCGACGAACCTGCGGAAGTCCGCGACGGTCACCGGGCGCTTGGCGATGCGGAACTCCGGTACGTCGACGCGGTGTTCGGGGGCGGCGGCACGGGGCTTGCCGTCCTCCCTCAGCTCGTCGGAACCCATGATGAAGGGTCCACCGGGGATGGTGACCCAGTAGTCCGCGGGGAATGCCTCGGCGGGCATGACTTCGGCCGTCACCTCGGTCACAGGTTCTCCTTCAGTAGGTCAGGATGCGGTTGCGTGAGAGACGCTGCTGTCGTTGCTGGGGTGGCCGGAGCGGCTGTCGCGGCTGTCGCCGCTGTCGCCGCCGTGGCTCCCGTCGCTCCTGTCGTCGAGGCAGTACTGCCGGACGACGGAGAGCGGCGCGCTGCCGGCCCGCACCAGGCGGTCGTGGAAGGCCTTCGGCCCGGCGGCCGGGGCCCCCGCGCCGGAGAGCTCCCGCCACCGCCTGATGTGCAGTTTTCCGAGCGTGTACATGGCGCGGGCCGGCTGCGCGGCCGTGGCCAGCACCTCGCGGCCGGCGCGCTCCGGCGACCACGCGCAGAGCGTGGCGGCCTCGGCGGCGGCGGCACCGAACTTGCTCCGCCCCGCGTGGACGGAGAGGAAGACGAGCAGGCGGGTGGCGGCCTCCAGGGCGAACCGCAGCGCGGCCACCTCGACGAGCGGACGGTCCTCGGCGAGACCGCGCTCGATCGCCAGCTCCTCGGTGTAGTGCGCCCAGCCCTCGGTGACCCCGGGGAACCAGGGCACGCAGCGGCGGATCAGGCCCGCGTGCCCGGGGGTCGCCTCGTGGTGCAGGAAGTGCCCGGGCAGGACCTCGTGCACCGCGATCATCTCGAGCATCGGCTCGTTCAGGTAGTCGCGGAGCGCGGCGGGATCGCGCGGCTCCGGGACGTGCAGCACATGCGGCTGCGGCACCTTCTCCAGCGGGCCGCCCGTGTCGAAGACGACCACGGCGGACGTCGACAGATCGCGTACGGGTCGGATGTCGAGCCGCTGCGTTCCGGTCAGGGTCACGACGTCCTGCTCGGCCCAGAAGCCGTGCAGCCGGTCGATGATCCGCGCCAGCGTGCCGGTCACGGAGCCCTCCGGGAGGCGGGCGCTCAGCAGGCCGTACAGCTCCTGCCGGGTGCTCGCCCCGAGGCGGGCGGAGAGCGCGTCGAGGCGGGCGGTGAGGTTGCGGACCTCGGCCTCCGCCTCGGCGAGCAGCTCGTCCACCGGGGTGTCGACGCCTTCGGCGGCCTCCAGGTAGGCGGCGAGCAGCTCGGGTCCGAGGACCGCCCGGGCCGGCTGGGTGGCCGCGACGGCGTCCGCGAAGCCGGTGAACGCGGCGCTCGCCCGCCCGGCCCGCTCCATGAGCGGACCGTCCGCCAACTCGGGCCGTGTGGCGACGAGTCGGGTGACCAGGTTCCGTACGGACACCGCCCGGGCGCGGGCGTTCTCGACGCCGCCGATCCGTTCGCCGGCCGGCAGGGTGCGGCCGAGCGTGCTCGCGGTGGCCGCGAGGAAGTCCGGCAGCGCGCCGAGGTGGCGGGAGAGCGCGCCGATCCGCTCGTCGAGCGGCGCGTACTCCCCGCGCAGGTAGATGTGGAGGTCGGTCTCGGCCAGCCAGGCGTCGGGCCCGCGGTGGGTCCGGCCCGCTCCGGTGATCCGGAACCGCTCGTCGGTGAGGACCCGCGCCGCCGTGCCGAGGTCGGCCCGGAGCTCCGGGTCGGCGTCCCGTGGCAGGGCGTCGAGGTGCCCGGTCACGGCGGCCAGCAGGCCGTCGAGGACGGCGGGCGAGTCGGGCGCGACCTCGGGCAGCCGCCCGTCGAAGTCATGACGGCCCGCCCGTCTGGCGACCTGCGGATAGCGGTCGAAGACGTGCTCGACGACAGCGGAAACAGAACTCAGGGCACCAGACGTCATTGCCACTCCCCGTAGTGCCGCACCTGGGGGGCGACAAATGGCGTTTCGTTCAGGTCAACCGAGCAGGGCGAACGGACCGGGCGGTGAACCGGACGGATGGCCCCGCCCGGTCCCGCACGATGCGCTAAACCGTTTCGCCACCGGGGTTGGGCTCGATGACGTCGCCGTCCTCGCCGTAGATCACGTCGTCGTCGAGGCTGGCCAGCATCTCGCGCAGCTCCTCCGGCGACATGGCCTTCAGTTCATCGGCGTCCACAAGCTGTGAGAGAACCATTCGACTCCCCTGTCCGCTAAGAGATCCGGTATTTTCCAGGGCCTCGCGCACGCTCTTCGGGCGCATGTCGGTCCAGACCAGTTCGATGTGGTCGAGGCACTCGGTACGGGAGCGGGGTCCGCCCTCCGCCACCCAGCCGGCCGGCAGCTCGCGGGCCGCGGGCCAGATCGAGTACTGCGCCTCTTCGTTGATCACGACCAGGTATTCGGCGTTCTCGTCGTCGAACATCAGATCTGAAATCCCCCATACAGTCGTTGCCGACCGGAGCGGTGCAGGATGCGCCACTGACGCGTCTCGCCGCGGGAGCCATTCGGACACGTCCCCGGGGACTCCCCCGGCGAACCGCCTCCCCCGCAGCTCAACGGGCCTCAAGCTAGATCGCGGCTTCCGGCACTGTCAAGACTTTCCGGCCCCCACGAGCCCAACCCGCAGACAGTTCAAGGCACTTGAGAGACCCACCATCCATGCAGGTCAGCGGCCCATAGCGGGGGATCCGGGGCAACAGGCCCAAGCCTGCTGGATCTTGACCGTTCAGCGAACAAACGGCCCTCTCCGAAAGCCACCGAACTCCCCTATATGGAGGCCCTGTTGGACGACCTCCGCAAAGCTCCTACCGGAAGATCACCTCTCGCCAACCCGACGATCAGCGGGTAGTGTCCGACGGTGCCGGAGTGGAGCGAGGGGGGCACGCGACCACGACGTCAGCCGGCCCCGCCGCGACCCGCCCTCGCCGGACACCGCGCCCGCCCGGTGGCCACCGATCACGACCACGACACGCGCGCAGCCGCCCCCGGTCGTCCCTGCCCGCGTCCGCCCGCGCCTCGCGTCAGACGAGTAGGAGATGTCAGTGACGACAACGGCCCGACCCGTCTCCGTCGACGTGCGGACCGCGCTGAGCCCCGCCGAGTTCCGCGCCGAGTACCAGGGGCGCAAGCCGGTGGTGATCCGCGGCGCCGTCGCCGGCATGCCCGCGGTCTCCACCTGGTCCGCCGACCACCTCGCCGGGATCGCGCCCGACCAGCGGGTGCAGCTCAAGGTCGGCACCGTCTCCGCCGGGCGCACCTCGGTCGTCCGGCTCGCCGACTACGCCAAGGAGCTCGCCGAGTGGGAGGCCCGGCTCGCCGAGGACCCCACGCTCGACGCCGAGCCGCCCGGCTACCTGCACGACGTGCCGCTGCTCTCGATGATCCCGGCGCTCCGCCGCGACCTGGGGCCGTTCCCCGTCGGGTACTTCCCGCCGTTCTTCCGCGAGCGGTGGTGGCAGTTCACCCAGTTCTTCGTCGGGCCCTCGCGCGCGCAGACCCCGCTGCACTTCGACACCCTGCTCACGCACAACCTGTTCTTCCAGATCCAGGGGTCGAAGCGGTTCGTCATGGTCGCCGACGCCGAGCGCGCCAAGTGCTACCCGTACAACTGGCGGTGGGCCGCGGTCGACCCGGAGGCCCCCGACCTGGACAAGCACCCGCGCTTCCGTGACGCGACGGTGCTGACCTGCGACGTCGAGGCGGGCGACATGTTCTACATGCCGCCCGGCACGCTCCACAAGGTCACCTCGCCCAGCGCGTCGATCTCCTTCAACATCGACTGGCACGACCGGGCCAGCGCCCTGCGCGGCATCGCGGCGGTCCGCCACGGCATGCCGCTCACCAACCTCCGGTACAACCTGCTGTTCGCGCTCGGGGTCGTCGCCGGCCTGCCGCGCGGCCTGGTGATGCCGGGACTGCGCTCGTACTACTCCTACATCTCCTAGCGAGGCTCCCCGCCCACGGGGAAGAACTCGCGTCACGGGGAACTCTCTTCACGGGGGAAGGACTTCCTTGAACATCTTCGAGCAGCGCGAGTCCGGCGTGCGGTCCTACAGCAGGCGCTGGCCGGTCGTCTTCTCCCGCGCCACCGGAAGCCGCCTGTACGGCGAGGACGGGCGCGGCTGGCTCGACTTCTTCGCCGGCGCCGGATCGCTGAACTACGGCCACAACAACCCCGTCCTGAAACGGGCGTTGCTGGACTACATCGAGTCCGACGGCGTCACCCAGGCCCTCGACATGTTCACCGGGGCCCGGCGCGAGCTCCTGGAGACCCTCCACGAGCTGGTGCTGCGGCCCCGCGGCCTGGACCACAAGGTCCTCTTCCCGGGCCCGGGCGGCGCCAACGCCGTCGAGGCGGCCATGAAGCTGGCCCGCACGGTCACCGGCCGCACCGAGATCGTGCACTTCACCAACTCCTTCCACGGCGCCACGCTCGGCGCCCTCACCGTCACCGGCAACCCCCTGCACCGCCGCTCCGCGGGCCTGCCCCTCACCGGCACCACCGCCGTGCCCTTCGACGGCTACGACGCCCACCCCGGCCCCGAGCACCTGGCCCGCATGCTCGCGGGCCCCGCCAGCGGACTCGACCGGCCGGCCGCGGTCATCGTCGAGACCGTGCAGGCCGAGGGCGGGGTGAACGTGGCGAGCACCGAATGGCTGCGGGCGCTCGCGGAGCTGTGCCGGGAGCACGGCATCCTGCTGATCGTCGACGACATCCAGGCCGGCTGCGGCCGCACCGGCGCCTTCTTCAGCTTCGAGGACGCGGGCGTCGTCCCCGACCTGATCTGCCTGTCGAAGTCCATCGGCGGATACGGGCTCCCCCTCACCCTCCTCCTGGTCCGCCCCGAGCTCGACGTGTGGCGGCCCGGCGCGCACAGCGGCACCTTCCGCGGCGTGAACCCGGCGTTCGTCACCGCGACGGAGGCGCTGCGCGTCTACTGGCGCGACGACGTCCTGGAGAAGTCCACCCGTGCCAAGGGCGAGTGGGTCGCGAACGCGCTCCGGGGCATCGTCCACGCCCACCCCGGCGCGGGCCTGTCCACCCGCGGCCGCGGCCTCATCCACGGCCTCGTCCTCGGCCCGGGCCTCGCCGACGCGGTCTCCGACGAGGCCACCGCGCGCGGCCTGCTGGTGGAGACCGCGGGACCGCACGACGAGGTCGTGAAACTGCTGCCGCCCCTGACGATCACCGACGCGGAACTGGCCGAGGGGCTCGCGATCCTGGAGGAGTCGGTACGGGTGGTGCTCGGCCGGGCGGAGTGAGCGGGGCGGTACGCGAGGGCACGAGAGAGGGGGCGCGGGGCGAAGTCGCCGCCGCGCCCTTTCCCGTACGCCCGGGTGCCGGTCCCGGGTCCCGGGTCCCGGGTCAGCCCTTCTGCGGCACCAGGTCGGCCGCGCGCCGCTTGATGACGGCGGCGACGTCCTCCCACTGGTCGTTGAGGTAGAAGTGCCCGCCGGAGAAGACGTTGAGGTCGAACGGGCCCGTGGTGTGGTTCTCCCACGCGGCGGCGTCGTCCACGGAGACCCGCTCGTCGTCGTCGCCGACCAGGGCCACGACCGGGCAGGCGAGCCGGGCGTCGGTGGGCCGGTAGACGGCGAGCGCCGTGTAGTCCGCGCGCAGCGCGGGCAGGAACAGCAGCCGCATGTCCTCGCTGTCCAGGAGCCGTTCCTCGGTGCCGTCCAGCGCGGCGATCTCCGAGATCAGTTCCTCGTCGGTCGCCTGCCGCGGCAGCTCGATGTGGTGCCGGGACGGCGGCCGTTTGGCCGAGGCGAACAGCGCGAGCGGCTCGGTCCCCTCGGCTTCGAGCCGCCGGGCCACCTCGAAGGCCAGCAGCGAGCCCATGCTGTGCCCGAACAGCGCCACCGGCCGGTCGATCGCGGGCCGTACGGCGGCGAGGGTGCGCTCGGTCAGCTCCTCGAAGTCGTCGATGCACGGGTCGTTGTAGCGGTCCTGGCGGCCCGGGTACTGCACCGCGAGCACCTCGACCTCGGGGAACAGCGGCAGGGCCAGCGGCCGGTAGTAGCTGGCGGCCCCGCCGGCGTGCGGGAGGCACACCAGCTGCACCGGCGCGTCGGGCGCGGTCCGGTAGCGGCGAATCCATCTGCTCGGCGCGTCGGCCATGGTTCCTCGTTCCTTACGGTCGGTCCGCCACGGGCTCGGGCTCGGTCCGCGGCACGGGCACCGCGCCCCGCGGCTGCGGTCCGACGGTCCGCCCGTCGGGCAGTCGGCGCACCGCGCGGACACCGGGGATCAGCACGGTGGCGGAGAGCGGGAGGACGATCGCCACGGCGGCGATCAGCAGGGTCGACGTGTTGCTGGTGGTGGCGGCGAGCGGACCCACGAGCGCGAGGCCGACCGGCGCCGCCACCGTGGAGATCATCCAGTCGTACGAGTCGACCCGGGACAGCACCTCGTCGGGGATCAGCTGCTGGAGCGAGGCCCGCCAGACGGCGTCGAGGAACATGCCGCCGGTGCCGCCGACGAACGCGGCCGCCATCACCGCCCACACCGGCATCGGCACGGCGAGCGCGAGCAGCGGCAGCGCGGTCAGCGCGAACGCCAGGTTGCCGGCGATCAGTGGGCGCTTCGGGTCGAGGCGCAGCGCCACCACACCGCCGGAGATCGAGCCGGCGGCGTACGCGGCGGCGATCAGACCCCACGAGGAGGCGCCGCCGAGCGACTTGTCGGCGATGGTCGGTCCGAGGACGAAGTACGCGACGATGGCCAGGTTCTGGAAGCCGTGCGCGATCATGTTGAGGAAGAGCCAGCGGCGGGAGATGAGCTCCTTCCAGCCCTCCCCCAGGTCCGCCCAGAACGAGCCGGACACCTGGACCTTGCGCGGCGCCAGCTTCAGCATCGCGAGCGAGATCGCGTTCACGATGAAGGTGACGGCGTCGATCGCGAGGACGAGTCCCGGGCCGACGAGCGCGATGGCGACACCGGCGAGGGCGGGGCTGACGACGCTGAAGAAGCTGAAGCAGGAGGTCATGAGCGCGTTGGCGCGCTGGAGCTGCTCCGGCGGCACGATCTCGGCGATCAGCCCGCTGGAGGCCGGCCCGAAGAAGGCCTGGGCGGAGCCGAAGACGACACCGCCGACGATCAGGTGCCAGACCTGCGCGTTCCCGCTCAGCAGGAGCACCGCGAGCACGGCCTGGGCCCCGGCGCGGATCAGGTCGGCGGTCAGCATCACGAACTGGCGCTGGAGGCGGTCGGCCCACACACCGCCGGCCAGGGTGAAGACGACCTGCGCGCCCACCTGCCCGGCCATGACCATGCCGATGTCGGTGGCGGAGCCGCCGATCGACAGGACCGAGAAGACCAGCGCGATGCGGGTCATGCTGCTGCCGATGGCGGAGATCGCGTTTCCGGTCCACAGGATCCGGAACGGGCGCAGCGAGAGTGGCGCGAACGACTGCCGCAGGGTCTGCCGTGCTCCGGACCGGTCCTTCGACTGGTCATCCATCACATGCTCCCCTTGAACGGTTCGTCCCAGCGCACACGCGCGCCCTTCCCCTGCAAGATGTCATGAGCACAGCGCTGAAGATCGTAACGACGCCGACTGACGGCAGGCAACAGGTCAACTCCGTTCTATTTCAGCCGTTGATCGACCTCCATTGCATTCAAATGGCCATATCAGAGCCCTAGTTGACCCTGCCACCGACACCCTCCGCGAAGATCGACACTCTTCCCCCGACCACCGGAGGCCGGGTTATAGTCGGCGCCGCTGTCCACAACCGTGGTGCCAAGACTGGGGGTTGAGCATGCGGTGGACCGGTATCCATGTGCTGTCCTGCGCGCTCGCGACAGGCCGGACCGAGGACGTCACGACGGCGATCGCCGACGGACGGTACGACCCCGAACTCGCCGAGGCGCACGACTACGTGTCGGTCTCCTCCGCCGAGGACACCGACCCCGTCGACCTGGCCGCCCGGGCCGGCACCGCCGCCCTCGGCCGGGCCGCCGTCGACGAGGCGGCCATCGTCCTGCACGCCCACACGGGCAGCACCCCGCAGGGCCCCGACGACGTGGTCCCCGCCTCCTACGTGCAGGGCAGGACCCTCGCGCGCGGCGCGTTCACCGTCGACGTACGCCAGTCCTGCAACGGCGCCCTCGCCGCCCTGCAACTCTCCGCCGCCTACCTGACCGCGGCCGGCCCCGGCACGGCCGCGCTCCTCACCACCGCCGACCGGCACGGCGGCCCCGGCGTGAACCGCTACCGCCTCGACCCCGGCGGCGTGGACGCCGACGGCGCCTCGGCGCTCGTCCTCCACCACGGCCCCGGCCCACTGCGCCTCCTGTCGACGGCGGTCCAGGGCGACGGCCGCTTCACGGCGACGCCCCCGCCCGACCCCGCGGACTTCCCCGACCGGCGCGCCTTCCTCATGGCACACCGCAAGCGGCTGCTCCCGATGCTCCGCTCGATGGCGGAGACCGAACGGGCCACCATCACCGAGGCCCTCACCGACGCGGGCGCCACCCCCGACGACGTGACACGCTGGGTGTTCCCCAACATCGGCGCCCACATGGTCGACCAGGAGTTCCGCAAGAGCCTCGGCATCGGCACGGAACGCACCACCTGGGACTGGGGCCGCACGGTCGGCCACATGGGCACCACCAACCAGTTCGGCGGCCTGACCCACCTCCTGGAGACCGGAGCGCTACGCCCCGGCGACCTCGTCGCCCTGTGCGGCAGCGGCGTCGGCTTCAGCTACGGCACCGCCGTACTCGAAGTGATCGAACCACCCACCTGGACACCCACGGCCACGACGCCCACGCGGTGAAGCGAGGAGACGGCATGGACGCCCGCGCAGTACGGCGAGAAGACGGCATGGACGCCCACGCGGTACGGCGAGAGGACGCCACGGACACCCGCGCGGTACGGCGAGAAGACGCCACGGACTCCCGCCCCGTACCCGACCGGATCGCCGCCGTCGCCGCCCGGCGCCCGGACGCCCTCGCCGTGCGCGACGCCGCGCGGGCGCTGACGTACGCCGCGCTGGACGAGCGGGTCGCCCGCGTCGCCGGAGGCCTGGCGGCGCGCGGGGTCGGCCCCGGCGACGTGGTCGGCGTGTGCGTCGAACGCGGCGCGGACCTGATCGTCGCCCTGCTCGCCGTATGGCGGACGGGCGCCGCCTACCTGCCGCTGGACCCTGGCCACCCGGCGGACCGCCTCGCGTACGTCCTCGCCGACTCCGGCGCCGCCCTGGTGGTGACCGACGAGACGGGCGAGGCCACCACGGCCCCGTCCGGCACCGGCACCGTGCGCCTGGCCGAGCTGGCGACGGCGAGCGCCCACCCGGCCCCTGCCCATGCCCATGCCCAGGCCCCCGCCCTGGCCTCCACCGCCTCCCTCGCCACCCCCTCCGGCCTGGCGTACCTCATGTACACCTCCGGCTCCACGGGCCGTCCCAAGGGCGTCGCCGTCCGCCACGCGGCGGTGTCGGCGACCCTCACGGCACTGGCCGAGCGGCCCGGACTCGGCGCGGAAGACGTGCTGGTGGCGGTCACGACGGCGGCGTTCGACATCTCGGTCGTCGAACTGTTCCTGCCGCTGCTCGCCGGCGGCACGGTCGTGGTCGCCGGCCGCGCCGACGTGAGCGACCCCGGCCGCCTCGCCGCGCTCCTCGCCGACGGCGCCACGCTCATGCAGGCGACCCCGGCGACCTGGCGCCTGCTCCTCGACTCGGGCTGGGCGCCGCCCGCCGGCTTCCGCGTCTGGTGCGGCGGCGAGGGCCTGCCGCCGGACCTGGCCGCGCGCCTGGCCCGTACCGGCGTACCCGTGTGGGACCTGTACGGCCCGACGGAGACGGCCATCTGGTCGGCCGTCTCCCGGCTCGGACCGGACGGGCGGCTGACCGACTGGGCGCCGCTCGCGGGCGAGCACGTGACCGTCCTCGACGACACGGGGGCGCCCGCCGCGCCGGGCCTGGTCGGCGAGGTGTACATCGAGGGCAGCGGCCTCGCGGACGGGTACGTCGGCCGGGCCGCGCTCACGGCGGCCTCGTTCGTCCCGGCCCCGGGCGGCGCGCGCCGCTACCGGACCGGGGACCTGGGCCGGGTGCTGCCGGACGGCCGGGTGGAGATCCTGGGCCGGGCCGACCACC
This sequence comes from Streptomyces sp. NPDC023157, assembly GCF_055560575.1. Lineage (NCBI taxonomy): Bacteria > Bacillati > Actinomycetota > Actinomycetes > Kitasatosporales > Streptomycetaceae > Streptomyces > Streptomyces sp. NPDC023157. The sequence continues at coordinate 91,017 of NZ_JBVHIL010000013.1, read as the reverse complement.
AGGTGAAGATCAACGGCCACCGGGTGGAGCTCGGCGAGATCGAGGCGCGGCTCGCGGCCCATCCCGGGGTACGGGCGGCGGTCGTCCACCCCCGGACGACACCGGCGGGCGGCAAGCACCTGGTCGCGTACCTGACCGGCGACCAGGTCCCGCCGGCGGACCTGACGGCCCACCTGCGCACCACGCTCCCCGACTACATGCTGCCGTCCGACTACGTCCGCCTGGACGCCTTCCCGCTCAACAGCAACGGCAAGGTCGACCGCGGCGCCCTCCCGGCCCCGTCCTCCCCGTCGAACGCCGCCCGGCCCGCGTACACGGCCCCGGCGACGGAGGACGAGGCCCTCCTGGTCCGCGTCTGCGAGGAGGCCCTCGGCCTGGACGACCTGGGCACGTCCGACGACCTCGTCGCCCTCGGCGTGGACTCGCTCACCGCGGCCCGGCTGGTGTCGGCGCTGCGGCAGGCGACGGGCGCGGCCCCGTCCACGGCGGACGTACTGCGCGCCCGTACGGTGGCGGCTGTGGCAGCCCTCCCCCGCCACCGAACGCCCACCCCCCTCCCCTCCCCGCCCCCCACACCGTCGACGACCTTCGGGCAGCGCGCCCTGTGGTTCCTGCACCAGCTCGCGCCCGAGCAGGACGCGTACGTGGAACCGTGGGCGGTCCGCCTGCGCGGCCCGCTCGACGTGGTAGCGCTGCGGGACCGCCTGCGCGCCGTACTCGAACGCCACGAACCGCTGCGGACCCGCTTCCCCGTGGTCGACGGCGCCCCGTCCCCGGTCCTGGACCCGGTCCCGGACGCCCCGTTCACGACGTCCACGGCCGACTCGCCCGACGCACTCGCGGCACTGCTGGCGGCCGAGCCGAAGCGCCCGTTCGCCCTGGCCGACGAGCCCCCGTTCCGCGCCCACCTGGTCCGCCTGGCCGAGGACGACCACGCCCTGGTGATCTCGATCCACCACATAGCCTGCGACGGCCTGTCCCTGGACATCCTGGCCAGAGAACTGGCGACCCCGACCACGACCACAGCACCCACCCCCGAACTCCCCACCCCCTACCGGGCGTTCGCGTCCTGGCAGCACACCTGGCTGACCTCCCCCGAGGGCGAGGCCCACCTGGACCACTGGCAGCGGACCCTGGCCGGCCTGGACCGCTCCCGCCTCCCCACCGACCACCCCCGCCCGAAGACCCGGAACACCGACGGCGACGCCATCCCCTTCACCCTCCCCGCCGACCTGGTGGCCCGCCTGGAGGAGCTGGGCGCGACCCGGGGCGCGACCCCTTTCACGGTCTACCTGGCGGCGTTCCAGGCCCTGCTGTCCCGCCACGCCCCCGGCGACGACATAGTCGTAGGCACCCCGGCAGCAGCCCGCCCCACCCCATCCCTTTCCTCCACGATCGGCTACTTCGCGAACCAACTCCCCATCCGTACGCGGACGACGGGAAACCCGCCCTTCACGGAATTCCTCGACCGGACGAGGACGGCCGTCCTGGACGCGGTGGACCACCAGGACGTGCCGTTCGACCGGGTGGTGGACCGCGTGTCCCCGGACCGCTCCCTCACGGAGAACCCGCTCTTCGACACCTCCTTCACCTACACGCCCGCCCCCCGCACGGCGTTCCGCGTCGCGGGCACGACGGCCGAGCCCCTCCCCGTACCGCGCCGCACCGCGAAGTTCGACCTGACCCTGGACCTGGTCCGCCACCCGGACGGAACGGTGACGGGCGAGCTGGAGTACGCGACGGCCCTGTACGACCGGACGACGGCAACCCGCCTCACCTCAAGATTCCGCACCCTCCTGACGGCGGCAGCGACCACCCCCCACCTCCCCCTCACCGCCCTGGACCTCCTCCCGGACGCGGAACGGGAGTCCCTGACCACCTTCGCGAAGGGCCCGACCGCACTCCCCGAGGACGCCCTCCTCCACGAGATGATCGAGCGAGTAGCCCGCACCCGCCCCGACGCGACGGCGATCGTGGACGCGGACGGCCGCACCATCACCTTCGCCGAACTCAACGCAGACGCGAACCGCCTGGCCCGCCACCTGATCGCCGAGGGCGTCCGCCCGGAGGACGTGGTGGGCGTGGCCCTCCGCAGCGCCCCACCCCTGCTGACCACGCTCCTGGCGATCCTCAAGGCGGGCGCGGCCTACCTCCCCCTGGACCCGGCGGACCCGACCCCCCGCCACGAGGCACTGCTGAAGGCGGCAGGAGCCGTCCTGGCGGTGACGAACGACCCACTCCCCACCACGAAGACAATCCGCCCGACCCCCCCGCCAACCCCCCCACACAGGCCCACCAACCTCGACTTGCGACTCCCCCCCACCACATTGGCCTACGTCATCTTCACCTCGGGCTCGACGGGGGTGCCGAAGGGCGTGCAGGTGGAGCACCGCAACATCGTCAACTACGTGACGTGGGCGCGGGACACCTACCGCTCGACGCGGGGCACGGGCGCACCCCTGTACTCGTCGATGGCCTTCGACCTGCCGGTGACGTCGGTGTTCCCGGTGTGGGCGGCGGGCGAACCGGTGACGTGCGGCGCGAAGGAACGCAGCGCGGAGAACCTGGTGGCATCGGCAACCCAAGGCGGCTTCGGCCTCCTGAAGATGACCCCGTCCCACCTGGCACTCCTCACCCAGGCACTGACCGACACGGAGATCAAGAACACGGCGGACCACCTGGTCATCGGCGGCGAACAACTCCACGGCCACATGCTGACCCGCTGGAAGACCCACGCCCCGACCACCCGCGTCATCAACGAATACGGCCCGACGGAGACGACGGTCGGCTGCACCTGGCACGCGATCAGGGCGGGCGACATCCCCGACGAGGTGATCCCGGTGGGCACCCCCGTGGCGAACACGACCGCCCGCCTCCTGGATACGGCCCTGCGCCCGGTCCCGGTCGGCGTGTTCGGCGACCTGTGGATCGGCGGCACGCAGGTTACCCGCGGCTACCGCGCCGCACCCCGGCAGACGGCGGAACGCTTCCTCCCCGACCCGTACGCGCCCGAGCCGGGCGCCCGGATGTACCGCACCGGCGACGTGGCCCGCTTCCGCGCCGACGGCATCCTGGAGTACGCGGGCCGCTCGGACGACCAGCTGAAGGTCCGCGGCTACCGGATCGAACCACACGAGGTGGAGGCGGCGATCGTGGCGCACCCGGAGGTCGACGAGGCGGTGGTGGTCGTCCGCGACGACCTGCTCACGGCCTACGTGACCCCCGCCCACGCGAACCCCGCCACGATCCGCACGGCCCTGACCACCCACCTCCCCACCCACCTGATCCCCACCCGCTGGGCCCCCCTCCCGAACCTCCCCCGCACCCCCAGCGGCAAGATCGACAAAACCGCCCTGCCCGCTCCCCCCGAACACACCCCCCACCTCCACAACCACACCTCGGAGGTCGCGGCAGAGGTCTCGGAGGTGGTCGCCACCCTCCTGGGCATCGACGCCCCGGACCTGGACGAGAACTTCTTCGACCTGGGCGGCGACTCCCTCCTGGCCATGAAGACAGCCGCCCGCCTGAACTCCCGCTTCGGCGTCCCCCTGACCGTGATGGACCTCTTCACAGCCACCCTCACGGACCTGGTCACCCAGATCGAATCGACCCTCGCCACCGAGGCCTGAAGCCGACGAAGGCCGGCCGGAACCCTCCCCGACCGGCCTCCGCCCCGCCCCCCACTCACCCCGTGAGCGTCAGCGCCAGCCCGATGAACCCGAGGAACAGGCCGCCGGGCAGCACGATGCCGCCGACGAGACGGAAGAACCAGGGACCGACCCGGGACGGCTCCGTGAGTGTGAGATCCATGGACCGGGCCGCGTTCACGGCCCGCACGGCGTTGCGCCGCGCCGTGACCTTGTCCGCCGCCCCACGCAGATTGAAGAGAAACATGGCCCCCCACCCCGCAGCCCCGACCCCGAACACAAGCAACACGATCCCCACAGCCATGACGCCCCTCCCCAAGATGTGACCACGCGAAAGGGCCGGCGTCAGGGGAGCATGCCCCTGCGCCGGCCCTCTGCCGATGAGCCCCCTGTCGGGTTCGAACCGACGACCCCCGCTTTACAAGAGCGGTGCTCTGGCCAGCTGAGCTAAGGAGGCAGCCAGTGCAGTGTAACGAACCGGCGCCCGGGCAGGGGCGGGAATCTCACGGGCTCCGAGGGCTGACAGATCCGGTGGTGGGAGGTAGCGTCACTTGCGGTTCACCCAGGTGGACTAGACCTCAATCCTCCTTTTACTCGGATCGTCCGGCACGTTCCTGCCGGTGAAGGGACACATCACCATGGCTTCCGTCACCTACGACAAGGCGACCCTGGTCTACCCCGGCGCCGAAAAGCCCTCCGTCAACGAGCTGGAGATCGAGATCGCCGACGGCGAGTTCCTCGTTCTCGTCGGCCCCTCCGGCTGTGGCAAGTCGACCTCGCTGCGCATGCTCGCCGGCCTGGAGGACGTCACCACCGGTGCCATCCGCATCGGTGACCGCGACGTCACGCACCTGCCCCCGAAGGACCGGGACATCGCCATGGTGTTCCAGAACTACGCGCTCTACCCGCACATGACGGTCGCCGACAACATGGGCTTCGCCCTGAAGATCGCCGGCGTCAACAAGAGCGAGATCCGCACGAAGGTCGAGGAGGCGGCGAAGATCCTCGACCTCACCGACTACCTCGACCGCAAGCCGAAGGCGCTCTCCGGCGGTCAGCGTCAGCGTGTGGCCATGGGCCGTGCCATCGTGCGTGAGCCGCAGGTCTTCCTCATGGACGAGCCGCTGTCGAACCTCGACGCCAAGCTGCGTGTCTCGACCCGTACGCAGATCGCGAGCCTCCAGCGCCGCCTCGGCATCACCACCGTGTACGTGACGCACGACCAGACCGAGGCGCTCACCATGGGCGACCGTGTCGCCGTCCTCAAGGACGGTCTGCTCCAGCAGGTCGACACCCCGCGCACCATGTACGACAAGCCCGCCAACCTCTTCGTCGCCGGCTTCATCGGATCCCCCGCCATGAACCTGATCGAGGTCCCGATCACCGACGGGGGCGTGAAGTTCGGCAACAGCGTCGTCCCGGTCTCCCGTGACGCCATCGCCGCCGCCTCCGCCAAGGGCGACACCACCGTCACCGTCGGCGTCCGCCCCGAGCACTTCGACGTGCAGAGCGCCACCAGCAAGGACGGCCTGGCCGTGACCGTGAACGTGGTCGAGGAGCTCGGCTCCGACGGCTTCGTCTACGGCTCCACCCGCGTCGGCGGCGAGGACAAGGACGTGGTGGTCCGCGTCGGCGGCCGTGACGTCCCGGCGAAGGGCTCCACCCTCCAGGTCGTGCCCCGCTCCGCCGAGCTGCACGTCTTCTCGACCTCGACCGGCGAGCGCCTCTCCGACTGACACGGCTGACGCCATCGGTGTCGCTGACGCCGCCACCGCCACCGCCACCAACTCGACCGGCACCGCGCCCGACGCGACCCGCGGTCCTCACGGCCTCGTCCCCGCTTGCGGGGGCGGGGCCGTTCGCGTACAGGACGCATGAATCCCCGACTCGGCGAAAACCCCGGCAGAACTGGGCATTCAGGCCCCCATCCACCCCCCGACGTCAACACCGGATTCGAAAAGACCCCTCGAACGATCCCCCGCGAGAGTGACTAAATGTCGCCATATCACTACCGGCCGCTACGCTCGCCTGCGTGACGCACACTGCCCGCCGAATCGGCCGCTCTCTCGCCCTCGTCCTGCCCGTCGTCCTGGTGCTCTCCGGAACGCTCGCGGTCTCCGCCGTTCCGTGGGCCGGCCACGGCTCCGGGACCCAGCTGCTGGCGTCGTCCACGGACGTCTCGGCCCGGGCCAAGGCCCGTGCCCCGCAGGATATTCTGCGCGACCAGCTGCTCGCAGAGCTTCAGGAGAAGGACCCCGGGACGGCCCTCACCCACCTCCAGCGCGAGGTGGAGAACCGCCCGTCGCTCGCCAAGCACTGCATGTCCATCGCCCGTTCCCTCGGCGCCGCCGCCGTCCGCCACTACGGCCCGACCCGCGCCCAGTCGTTCTCCCGGCCCGTCTGCGACACCTCCTTCGCGACCGGCGTCATGCGCGCGAGCTGAGGGGAGCCCGGCATCGCCGGTACGCATATCGTTCCCGGTATGCATACCTCCCCGACGCAGGCCGTGGTCCTGGCGGGCGGCCAGGGCTCGCGGCTGCGCCCGTACACCGATGACCGCCCCAAGCCGATGGTCGAGATCCCGGGCACCGGGACCCCGATCATCGGCCATCAGCTTTCCTGGCTCGCCGCCGAGGGAGTGACCGACGTCGTCGTCTCCTGCGGACACCTCGCCGAGGTGCTCCAGGAGTGGCTGAGCAGCGCCGTCCTGCCGCTCAAGGTGACGACGGTCGTCGAGTCCGAGCCGCTGGGCCGCGGCGGCGGCCTGAAGTACGCCGCCGCCCACCTGCCGGACCCCGACAAGCCCTGGTACGCCACCAACGGCGACATCTGGACCCGTTTCTCGCTGCGCGAGATGGCCGACTTCCACCAGGAGCGCGACGCCACCGCGACCCTCGCCCTGGCCCGCCCCCGCATCCCCTGGGGCGCCGTCGAGACCGACGCGTTCGGCCACATCACCGACTTCATCGAGTCGCCGCCGTCCCCGTACCTCATCAACGCGGGCGTGTACGTCTTCTCCGCCGCCTTCACCGAGCTGCTGCCGGACCTCGGCGACCACGAGCGCACCACGTTCCCCCGCCTGGCCCGCGAACGGCGCCTGGCGGGCTTCCCGCTGCCCCAGGGGGCCTACTGGCGCGCGATCGACACCGCCAAGGACCTCACCGAGGCCGCGAAGGAACTCGCCGCGCACGCATAGCCGGCAGGCCCCCCGTACGTACGGATCCAACGTACGGACGGGGGATCCGTACGTACGCCGAAGGGGCCGCACCCGTCGTCTCGACCGGTGCGGCCCCTTCGCTGTACGGGTACGGGACACGTACCCGTACGTATCCCCGTACGGGTACCTGTCCCGTACGGGGATCCCTAGCTCACCCCAGCAACCCGCCGATCGGGTTCTGCGGCCCCGACGTGGACGAGCCGCCGTCCGTGGAGCCGCCGCCGCCGCTGCCGCTGCTCGGCGTGCCGCTGGTGCCGCCCGAGCCGCCGGAGCCCGAGCCGGAGCCCGTGGAGGTCGGCGGGGCCGCCGTGCGGGACTGGCTCGGGGTGCGGGTGCCGCCGCCCTGCGAGGCCGCCGGGCTGGTGCGCTCGCCGCGGCGGGGCTCCTTGGTCCGGGTCGGCTCGGCCGTCTTCTCGTCCCGCTCGCGCTCGCCGCTCGCCCCGGTCGTCGCCGAGGGCTCGGGGCTCTTCGGCTGCTTGCGGGAGGGGCCGGTGGCGTCGGGCTCCTTTGGGAGCGGCTCGCCGGGCAGGTGGTTGATCGGGTCGTCGTTCGGACCGGGCACGGTGACCAGTTGCGTGGACCGCACGGCCCCGCCCAGCATCGAGCCGACCAGCAGCGTGAGCCCGACGACGACCGCGGCGACGACCGTGCCGCGGCGCAGCACCCGGCGGCGCAGGTCCCACAGTTCGGAGCGCGGCCCGAGGGTGCGCCAGGCCTCGCCGGCGAGGCGTCCGTCGATCGAGTAGACCGGGGCGCCCGCGATGATCAGCGGGGACCAGGCGGCCAGGAAGATGATGTCGGGCGCGTCGTAGACGGGGACCGTCTTCCAGCTGACCGTCAGGATCAGCGCCGCGGACAGCAGCGCGCCGACCACGGCGGCGACCCGCTGCCAGAGGCCGAGGACGGTGAGGACGCCGACGACGACCTGGAGGAAGGCGACGGTGAGCCCGGCGCCCACCGGGTGCTGGAGGGCGAAGTCGCGCAGCGGCTCGGCGAGGGCCCAGGGGTGCAGGGAGTTGAGCCACTTGACCATCGAGCCGCGCTCGCCGCCGTCGAAGTAGACGGGGTCGCACAGCTTGCCCATGCCGGCGTAGATGGAGATGAAGCCGAGGAAGACCCGCAGCGGCAGCAGCACCACCCCGAGGTTCATCCGGCGGCCCGGGTAGTAGGCGTGCCGCACGGCGTCGGCGCCGTGCCGGTGCGGGGGCCGGGCGTCGGGGTCGGCGCCCTGGTCGTGGGCGTCGGCCTCGATCGCGTAGACGTCCTCGTACGCGCCCTCGTCGTACGCCCCCTCGGCGCGCCGCATCGGCGGCAGCAGCGGGGCGGCGGGGACCACGGGGGTGGGCATCGTGTCGCCGATGCGCGGGATGGTCTGCGTCGCCGGGTCCAGGGTGGAGACCGCGGCGGCGGGGCCCGCGGACGACTCGCGCACCGCTTGCAGGAGTCCGGTCGCGCCGGGCGCGGACCTCCCGGTCCACACGACGGGCCGGCGGCGGGCGGCACCCGCCCCGGCACCGGCGACTCCCGCTCCGGCGAGGGCTGCGATACGCGGGTTCGCGGCGAACCTCGGCTGTTGGGCCGGCGCGAGCCGCACACGGAAGCTGGCGTGGTTCACGATCACCTGGGCGGGATCGGAATCCACCTTGACCATGCTCAGCGCGGGCTGATCGTCGAACCCCGGCCGGGGCGTTCTGGTGTCCACACTCATCTAACCGAGTGATGTGCGTTTAGGACACTGCCTTGACGGCTCGCAAATGTCCGAGGCCCGTCAAGATCACTGCCGGGGTATGTCCCCCGTTCGGGTCAGCCCGTACGGGGGACACGCGTCCGGAAAGCCGATCCGGCGGAGGCGGGTCAGCGCGTCCGGCGGCGGGCCGCCTCGTACAGCACGACGCCCGCCGCGACACCGGCGTTCAGCGACTCGGCGCCGCCCGGCATCGGGATGCGGACGAGGTAGTCGCAGTTCTCGCCGACGAGGCGGCCGAGGCCCTTGCCCTCGGAGCCGACGACGATGACGACCGGTCCGGCCAGCGCCTCCAGGTCCTGCACCTCGTGCGTGCCCTCGGCGGCGAGGCCGACGATCGCGATGCCGGCCTTCTTGTACTCCTGCAGGGCGCGGGTCAGGTTGGTGACCCGGGCGACCGGGGTACGCGCGGCGGTACCGGCGGAGGTCTTCCAGGCACCGGCCGTCATACCGGCGGCGCGGCGCTCGGGGATGACCACGCCGTGGCCGCCGAAGGCGGAGACGGAGCGGACGATCGCGCCGAGGTTGCGCGGGTCGGTGACGCCGTCGAGGGCGACGATCAGCGGGTCCTCGCCGTCGTCGTAGGCGGCGGCGGTGAGGTCCTCGGGGTGCGCGTACTCGTACGGCGGGACCTGGAGGACCAGACCCTGGTGGTTCAGCCCGTTGGTCATGCGGTCGAGCTCGGGGCGCGGGGCTTCCATCAGGTTGATGTTGCCGCGCGCGCCGGCGAGCTGGAGCGCCTCGCGCACCCGCTCGTCGTTGTCGATGAACTGCTGCACGTACAGGGTGGTGGCGGGCACGCCGTCGCGCAGCGCCTCGAAGACCGGGTTGCGGCCGACGACCATCTCGCTGGCGCCCTTGGGGCCGCCGCGGCGGGGGGCGGGGCGGCGCTTGGCGGCCTGGCGGGCCATCGCGTTGGAGACGCGGAACGCCTTGTGGCCCTTGCGGTCCTCGGCCTTGGGCGTCGGGCCCTTGCCCTCCAGGCCCTTGCGCCGCTGGCCACCGCTGCCGACCGTCGCGCCCTTCTTGTTGGACGTGCGACGGTTCCTGCGCTGGCTGTTCCCGGCCATGACTACCTGTTTCCTCTGCCTGCTGCGTACGTGCGTGTCTTCTGCGCGTAACTCGGTGCGTAAGTCTCTGTGTACGTCTCTGTGTACGTCTCTGTTAAAACGTGTCTGCTAACTGAAGTGTGCCGCCCGGGGGCCCGGACGGCACATCATCGGCGTGCTAGCGGTTGCCGAGCGTCCAGCGGGGGCCGTCGGCTCCGTCCTCGATGGCGAGGCCGGACTGGCTCAGCTGGTCGCGGATGGCGTCCGCGGTCGCCCAGTCCTTGCGCTCCCGCGCCGACTCGCGCTGCTGGAGCACGAGCCGTACGAGGGTGTCGACGACTCCGTGGAGCTCCTCGCCGGCACCGGACTCCTCGGCCCAGTGCGGGTCGAGCGGGTCGAGACCGAGGACGCCGAGCATGGCGCGCACCTCGGCGAGGCGGGCGACGGCCTCTTCCTTGTCGTCGGCGGCCAGCGCGCTGTTGCCCTGGCGGACCGTGGTGTGGATGATCGCCAGCGCGTGCGGCACGCCCAGGTCGTCGTCCATCGCCTCGGCGAAGGCGGGCGGCACCTCGGCGGCGGGGGCGACGGGCGCCCCGGCCTTCTCGGTGGCGCGCTGGACGAAGCCCTCGATACGGGCGAACGCCGCCTCGGCCTCGCGCAGGGACTCCTCGCTGTACTCGATCATCGAGCGGTAGTGCGGGGTGCCCAGGTAGTAGCGCAGGACGATCGGGCGCCAGTTCTTCACCATCTCGGAGACGAGCACCGAGTTGCCGAGCGACTTCGACATCTTCTCGCCGCTCATGGTGACCCAGGCGTTGTGCACCCAGTACCGCGCGAACTCGTCGCCGAAGGCCTTGGCCTGGGCGATCTCGTTCTCGTGGTGCGGGAAGATCAGGTCGAGGCCGCCGCCGTGGATGTCGAAGGCGGAGCCCAGGTACTTGTGGGCCATCGCCGAGCACTCCAGGTGCCAGCCGGGACGCCCGCGGCCCCACGGGGTCTCCCAGTCGGGCTCGCCCGGCTTGGTCGCCTTCCACATGGCGAAGTCGCGCGGGTCGCGCTTGCCGGTGATGCCCTCCTCGGAGGGCTGGCGCAGGTCGTCGATGTCCTGGTTGGACAGGGACAGGTAGCCGGGGAAGGACCGCACGTCGAAGTAGACGCTGCCGTCGGCCTCGTAGGCGTGACCGCGCTCGATGAGACCGCGCATCATCTCGATCATCTCGGGCACGTGGCCGGTGGCGCGGGGCTCGTAGGTCGGCGGGAGGCAGCCGAGCGCCTCGTAGCCGGCGTTGAACGCGCGCTCGTTCTCGTAGCCGATGGACCACCAGGGGCGGCCCTGTTCGGCACCCTTGTTGATGATCTTGTCGTCGATGTCGGTGACGTTGCGGATGAACGTGACGTCGTAGCCGCGGTACGCGAACCAGCGGCGCATGATGTCGAAGTTCAGCCCCGAGCGGATGTGCCCGATGTGCGGGGCGGCCTGGACGGTCGCGCCACAGAGGTAGATCGAGACACAGCCCGCTGTGAGCGGGGTGAAGTCACGGATCTGCCGGGCGCTGGTGTCGTACAGGCGAATGGTCACCACCCCAGGGTAGTGGGCGGGTGGTAGTGCCCCGCGCCCGATTCCCGGTCGCGGGGCGCCTTTTTTACGCCTGCGCGGCCGATTCCGGGGCCGGTGCGGGCGATACGGGATACACCAGGGCGGTCGCGAGGGCGGCCAGGCCCTCGGCCCGCCCGGTGAGGCCGAGCCCGTCGGTGGTGGTGCCCGAGACGGAGACGGGCGCGCCCGCCGCCGCGCTCAGCGCCTTCTGGGCCTCGTCGCGGCGCTTGCCGACCTTGGGGCGGACGCCGACGACCTGGACGGCGATGTTGCCGATCTCGTACCCCGCGGCCCGCACGATCCGGGCGGCCTCGGCGAGCAGGGTGACGCCGGAGGCGCCGGACCACTCGGGGCGGGAGGTGCCGAAGTGGGCGCCGAGGTCGCCGACACCGGCGGCGGAGAAGAGCGCGTCGCAGGCGGCGTGGGCGGCGACGTCACCGTCGGAGTGCCCGGCCAGCCCGTAGCCGTCGCTCGCGGCCTCGTCCCAGAGCAGACCCGCGCACCACAGCTCGCGGCCCTTCTCGAAGGCGTGCACGTCGGTGCCGATGCCGGTGCGGGGCAGCGGGAGGGAAGCGGCGGGGACGGAGGGGGTGGGGGCAGAGGGGGTGGGGACGGAGGAGGTGGGTTCAGAAACCATCGTTGGCCCTCCTGCGGGCGAGTACGGCCTCGGCGAGGACGAGGTCGAGCGGGCGGGTCACCTTGAAGGCCTCTTCGTGGCCGGGCACGACGACGACGGGCGCGCCCAGCTTCTCGACCATGCCGGCGTCGTCGGTGGCGCCCTCGCCGGTGAGGGCGACGGTGGCGTGGGCGTCGACGAGCGTGGCCCGGTCGAAGCCCTGCGGGGTCTGGACGGCGCGCAGGCGGGCGCGGACCGGGGTGGCGACGACCTGCTCGGGGCCGCCGGGGCGCTCGGCCGGCTCGACCTCCTTGACGGTGTCGGCGAGGGGCAGCGCGGGGACGACGGCCACGGCCCCGTCCCGTACCGCCTCGATCACGGCGTCGACGGTGTCGACCGGGACCAGCGGGCGGGCGGCGTCGTGCACGAGGACGGTGGTGACCTCCTCGGGGACGGCGTCCAGGCCGAGGCGCACCGACTCCTGGCGGGTGTCGCCGCCGGGGACGACGACGTAGTCGGTCCGCTCGGGCAGGGCGTGCGTGTCGAGGAGGTTCTTCACCTCGACGGCCCCGTCGGACGGGGCCACGACCACGACGAGGGAGACGGCGCGGGAGGCGGCCATGGCCCGGACGGCGTGGATGAGGATGGGGGTGCCGTTCAGCGCGCGGAGCGCCTTGGGGGCGCCCGGGCCGAGGCGTACGCCCCGGCCGGCCGCCGGGATCACCACGGCGGTACGTGAGGGACGCGCTTCGTCTGACATCGGTTGCACTCCGGCAGGTTTGTTTCCGCGGGCGACGTGGGTATGGCGTCAACTAGCTTGTTGCGACGCCTCGACCGGGCCCTTTCCGTGACGACGGTCGGGGCGTCGCCTTGCGAAAGCGGCACGGACGGGTGCAGGTGCACGGGTGGGTGCGGTAGGTGCAGGGGGTCGGGAGAAGAGAGACACACATGCCGCGGTGCCCGGCGACGGCGCTGTGGCATCGACAACTTCATCGATGGGATTCACAGCGCGCCGACAGGCACCGCGGCATGGGTGATGAGCATGGCTGGACGCCAAGCGTCAGAGCGCAGGCGTCAGGACGCGAGCACCTCGTCGAGGAGTGCCTCGGCCTTGTCCTCGTTGGTGTTCTCCGCGAGAGCGAGCTCGCTCACCAGGATCTGGCGAGCCTTGGCGAGCATGCGCTTCTCACCTGCGGAGAGGCCACGCTCCCGCTCGCGGCGCCACAGGTCGCGCACCACTTCGGCGACCTTGATGACGTCGCCGGAGGCGAGCTTCTCCAGATTTGCCTTGTAACGACGAGACCAGTTCGTCGGCTCCTCGGCGTACGGCGCGCGCAGTACTTCGAAGACCCGGTCCAGTCCATCCTGACCGACCACGTCGCGAACTCCGACGAACTCCGCATTGTCCGCCGGTACACGAACCGTCAGGTCACCCTGCGCGACCTTGAGCACCAAGTAGGTCTTGTCCACGCCTTTGATCTGGCGAGTTTCGATGGCCTCGATCAGCGCGGCCCCGTGATGGGGATAGACCACGGTGTCGCCAACCTTGAACGTCATGTGACAGGTACCCCTTCCGTGGCTATCCAGGGTAACACGGAAACGGCTTCTTCTGAATGGCGTTTTCGCAGGTCAGGGCATATCTCGGGGCTTGACAACAGCGCGGCGGACGTGCTGCGGCGGGCTTGCGGAAGGCGGTATTCGCAGGTCGGAGCCGCTGCGCGGACGGAGAGAAACGCGCACGCTACACCCGTCCGGGGGGCCTCGACAGAGGGTCGATGCCCCGGTTTGCCCGGTTCGGTGTGGCCCTCTTCACGTACTCCGTACGAGGATCGACCACTCGTACGGAGGCATCCAGGGTACTCAACCGACCGAATCCCGAATTGATCACCGGGAGCCGGTCGGGGTTTTTCCGAGAGCGGGTTCCGAGAGCGGGCGGACGGAATGCGGGGGCGGCGGCCGAATTGATCACCGCGCTTATGTGAACAACAGGTCAATGGGGCGTGATCCGGCCATGTCGGCGTGTTCATGACCATGCGGAGCGGGCCGGGTCCGGGGGGTGACGCACCCGGTTCCGCGAGCCCGGCGACGCGTAGGGGGCGGGTCGGGTGCGGGACGGAGAGTGCGGCTCGGTAACCTAAGCGCGCTGACACACCTTTAGCTCGTCCTTAGCCTGTCCGTTCGTCCTAGGAGATGCCGCAGCCGTGAGCCGCAGCCTTCGACGCGGCGCCGTCGCCGCTACCGCCATCGTGATCTCGATCGCCTCGCTGTCCGCCTGTGGTGCCGGCAACGACGCACAGACGCTCGGCATCCGCCCGGACAACGCCGCCGTCACGGTGGACGACGTCAAGGTCCAGAACGCGCTCGTGATCACCCAGCCCGATCCGGGTGCGATCGGCCCCGCCGTCGTCTCCGCGACGGTCTTCAACAACGGCCTCACCCGCCAGACCCTCGACTCGATCACCCTGCCGGGCACCGTCGGCACCGTGAAGCTCAAGGCGGCCGAGGGCAACGGCCCGATCATCGTCCCCGCCGGCGGCTCCGTCGTCATCGGCGGCCCGGGCAACGCCTCCGCCGTCATCGAGGGCGGCCTGCGCGAAGCCAAGAACGGCGACGCCCAGAAGGTCGTCTTCAAGCTGAGCAAGACCGGTGACGTCGGCCTGAGCGCCTTCGTCGTCCCGGCCCACAGCTACTTCAAGGACTTCGGCCCGTCCGAGGTCCCGGCCCCGCCGGCCACCGCGCCGACGGCCACGGCCTCCACGACCCCGACCGGCACCGCCACCCCCTCGGGCGAGGCGACGCACGCGGCCGGTCACTGACCGTCCAGCTGTACGAAAAGGGGCGCCCCCTCCGGTGAGGAGGGGGCGCCCCTTTCGTGTGCGGTACGGGACCGCCGGTTTCATGTGCGGTACGGGACCGCCGGTTTCATGTGCGGTACGGGACCGCGGGTCCCTCTACGGCTCGAACTTGTAGCCCAGGCCGCGCACCGTCACCAGGTACCGCGGCGCGCCCGGGTCGGGCTCGATCTTGGCGCGGAGGCGCTTCACGTGGACGTCGAGGGTCTTGGTGTCGCCCACGTAGTCGGCGCCCCAGACCCGGTCGATGAGCTGCATGCGGGTCAGCACGCGGCCCGCGTTGCGCAGCAGCATCTCCAGGAGGTCGAACTCCTTCAGGGGCAGGTCGACCTTGCCGCCGCCGACGGTGACCACGTGGCGGTCGACGTCCATGCGGACCGGGCCGGCCTCCAGGGCCGCCGGGGTGACCTCCTCCGGCTCGCCGCGGCGGCGCAGGACCGCGCGGATGCGGGCGACCAGCTCCCGCGAGGAGAAGGGCTTCGTCACGTAGTCGTCGGCTCCTATTTCCAGGCCGACGACCTTGTCGATCTCACTGTCCTTGGCGGTCACCATGATGACCGGGACGTTCGAGCGGCCGCGCAGCTGGCGGCAGACCTCGGTGCCGGGCAGCCCCGGCAGCATCAGGTCGAGGAGGACGAGATCCGCCCCGTTGCGCTCGAACTCGTCGAGGCCGTCGGGCCCGGTCGCCGCTACGGCGACCTCGAAACCCTCCTTGCGGAGCATGTAGGACAGGGCGTCGCTGAAGGATTCCTCATCCTCGACGACAAGCACTCGGGTCACGGAAGGACCTCCGGGGCGGGGAGCGGTTCGGTCATGAGAGCGGGGGTGTGGGAGAGGCGGAGGCGGCGGTGCCGGGCGCGGCGTCGAACTCCGAGTCGAAGTCGGGATCGAAGTCGGAGTCGAGATCGAGGTCGGGGTCGAAGTCGGGGTCGAGTCCGATGTCGGCACCGGACCCCCGGTTCCGCCGCGCGGCGCCCGCCTCGGGCAGCCGCAGGGTGAAGGTGGAACCCTGGCCTTCGGTGCTCCAGACCGTGACCTCCCCGCCGTGCGAGGCGGCCACGTGCTTGACGATGGCCAGCCCGAGCCCCGTACCTCCCGTGGCACGGGAGCGGGCCGGGTCGACGCGGTAGAAGCGCTCGAAGACCCGCTCGCGGTCCTTCTCCGAGATGCCGATGCCCTGGTCGGTCACGGCTATCTCGATCAGGTCGCCGCCGGGTGCCGCGACGCGGCGGGCGGCGATGCCGACCCGCGTACGGGCCGGCGAGTAGTTGACGGCGTTCTCGACGAGGTTGCCGAGAGCGGCGGCGAGCTGGCCCCGGCTGCCCCAGACGTGCAGGTCGGCGGTGCCGCCGGAGGCCATGGTGATCTGCTTGGTGGACGCGGTGTGGCGGGAGCGGTCGATCGCCTCCGCGACCAGCTCGTCCACCCGCACCGGCTCGGAGTCCTCCAGCGGGTCGTCGTTCTGCACCCGGGAGAGGTCGATGAGCTCCTGTACGAGGTTGGTGAGGCGGGTGGCCTCGATCTGCATCCGGCCTGCGAAGCGGGTGACCGCCTCGGGGTCGTCCGAGGCGTCCATGACGGCCTCGGAGAGCAGGGAGAGCGCACCCACGGGAGTCTTGAGCTCATGGCTCACGTTGGCGACGAAGTCGCGCCGCACCGCTTCGATGCGGCGTGCCTCGGTCAGGTCCTCGACGAGCAGCAGGACCAGGCGCGAACCCAGCGGGGCGACCCGGGCGGAGACGGCGAGGGCCTCGCCGCGTCCCGTGCCGCGCCGCGGCAGGTCGAGCTCGACCTGCCGTATCTCGCCGTCCCTGCGGGTGTCGCGGGCCATGTTGAGCATGGGCTCCACGGCCAGCTTCCCGCCCCGGACCAGACCGAGGGCGTACGCCGCCGAGCTGGCCTTGACCACCGAGTCGCTCTCGTCGAGGACGACCGCGGAGGAGCGCAGCACGGACAGCACGGTGTCGACGCCGGGCGGCAGCACGGCGTCGGTGTGCAGAGAGGTACGGGTGGGTCTCGCCTGGTCGCGCTCGCTCCAGCGGAACGCCAGCATGGCGATCACGCCGGTGCACACTCCGGCGATAGCTGCCAATGCGGCGACCGCCGCGTTCACGTCCATGGCATCAAGGTTATGCGGGAGCGCCGACACTCTCCCAGCCGTCCGAGTGGCTGCTCGAACAGTCGTCGCCCAGAGTTCACCATGGGGACGGTGCTGGTTCATTTGGTCCGGGGGACACCGCGCCGCACGTCGCCCAGAGTTCACCTGAGAGCAAGGACTGATTCATGTGAGGGGGTGGATCCGGACGCGTACAGGGCCGAACGTGGAAGCGTGGGAGTCCGAGCCCACCCGATTCCGGTCGTAGAGCCCGATTCCGGTCGTAGAGGTAGAGAGGGACATCCATGCGTGACGCGTACCACGAGGAACTTGACTCGATCGGCGAGGGCCTGGTCGAGATGGCCCGGCTGGTCGGGTCGGCGATCGGGCGCGCCACGACGGCGATGCTGGACGCGGACCTGAAGCTGGCGGAGAACGTCATCGCCGCGGACCAGCGGGTCGACGACCTCCAGCACGACCTGGAGGCCCGGGCGATAGCCCTGCTCGCCCGGCAGCAGCCGGTGGCGACGGACCTGCGGATCGTGGTCACCTCGCTGCGCATGAGCGCCGACCTGGAGCGCTCGGGCGACCTGGCCCAGCACGTGGCGAAGCTGGCCCGGCTGCGCTTCCCCGACCGCGCGGTGCCGAACGACCTGCACGCGACGATCCTGCAGATGGGACAGCTGGCGCAGCGCCTGATGGCGAAGGCGGCGGAGGTCATCATCACCAAGGACGTCGACCTGGCGCTCCAGCTGGAGCAGGACGACGACGAGATGGACCTGCTGCACCGGACGCTCTTCCAGCACCTGATGGACGACCGCTGGAGCCACGGCATCGAGACCGCCGTCGACGTGACGCTGCTGGGCCGCTACTACGAGCGGTTCGCGGACCACGCGGTGTCGGTGGCGAAGCGCGTGGTGTACCTGGTGACGGGTGAGCACGCCGACGAGCTCCAGCAGTCGGAAGCGCCGGTCGAGGGCGCGTAAGCCGTACGGAGCGGAGGGTCGCACAACAGTGCGCCGTTGATGCGCCCTGGTGGGTGGGCATCCAATGGGAGGAGGCGAGGTACGCCTTCCAGGGAGGGACCCCATGGCCGAATCCGCTCCGACCACCGACCCCCAGCAGGAGACCCCGCGCGACGCGGAGTTCCTGCCCGTCCTCGGCGCCTGCGGCTGCGGCTCGGGCTGCGGCTGCGGCTGCCAGTCCGGCGGACCGTGCCAGTGCGGGGGCTGCTCCGGCTGACCGCGTGGCGCAGGCCCCGCCCCGGCGGGGCCTGCGCCACGCGGGGCCGACGGGCTCCCGGGGCCGACGGCTCGCGGGGCCGGCTCACGAGCGGGGCCGGCACCGGCTCCGCTGTCACTCCTGCCCGGGGCCGATCTCCAGCACGCCGACGGTCTGTCCCCCGGAGCGCTCCCCGGTCTCCCGGAACCCGAGCCGCCGGTAGAACTCCGCGGGCCCGTCCTCGCCCGGCTCCCAGCACACGTACATCTCGCGCGCCCCGCGCCGCACGAGCTCCTCGCGCACGGCGTCGACGGCGAACCGCCCGTACCCCTTGCCCTGGCTCTCGGCGCCGATGTTCAGCCGCCACAGCCCGCTGCGCCGGTCGGCCGGGTCCTTCCGCGCGTTCCACTGGATGTCGACGAAGGCCATCAGGAAGCCGACGAGCTCCTCGCCGTCGAACACCAGCCGCGGCCAGGCCGTCTCCCCGTACGCGTATGCCTCGGCGAGCGAGCGGACGACGGGGGCGACGTTGTTGGTCTGATGCGGGTGTACGCGCAGCTCAAGGGCGGCGTCGACGTTGGCGGGGGTGATCGGTTCCAGGCGGAGTGACGTGCTCATGGCCTGGACCGTAACCGAACCGGCCACGCCGGCGGCACCCGATTACGGGCCCCCGCCGGGCGGGGGCCCGGTCACGGTCAGTCGGCGGGGAGGAAGACGACCGAGCGCAGCTTCAGGCGGTCCGAGGCGGGGCGGCCGTGCGGGCGGAGGCGCCACTCGGCGCCGGTGCACTCGGGGCCGGTGAAGACGAGCGCGTAGGCGTCGGTGTCGTTGTGCGGGGCGAAGGCCGGCTCGGAGGAGTTCGGGTCCGCGACCTCGGGGAGGGTGAGGCACTCCCCGCTCGCCGGGTCGTGCAGCGTGACGAGGATGGGCTCGCCGTTCTGGCCGACGACCTCGTAGCCGAAGTCGCCCGTGGCGGCGTGGGCGGGCGTGGCGAGGACGGCGGTCAGGGCGAGGGCGCCGCAAGCGGCGGCGAGGGAGTGCCGGAGACGCACAGGAGTTCTCTTTCGCGAGGGGGTGGCGAAGGGGGTGGGTGAAGCGGGTTCGTGAAGGGGTGCGTGAGGTCGTCGGAACGACCCGGTCACCACCCGCACACCTCTACTCCTCCCACCCGCCCCCCGTGCGCTGCCCCGAAGGCGGAAGGTTTCCCCCTCACCCGTCCGGCCGAACGACCCCCCGGCTACGGCGTGAAGACCTGGTCCGGGCGGTGGATCGCGCCGTCGTCACCCGTCTCGTAGCGGAACACCAGCCCCGAGTCCGGGTGGGCACCCGGCACGGCCCGGGGACGGTCGCGGCACGGCCCGAGGACGGTCGCGGGACGACCTGGGGAAGCCCCGGGTACGCGGAAGCCCCCCGCCCGCCGGAGGAACCGGCGGAACGGGGGGCTTCGACGCGTCAGCTGAGGCGCTCCAGGGTTACTTCTTGCCCTGGTTCTTCACGGCCTCGATCGCCGCGGCGGCGGCGTCGGGGTCCAGGTAGGTGCCGCCCGGCTTCAGGGGCTTGAAGTTCTCGTCCAGCTCGTAGGCCAGCGGGATGCCCGTCGGGATGTTCAGGCCCGCGATGTCCGCGTCCGAGATGCCGTCGAGGTGCTTGACCAGGGCGCGCAGGCTGTTGCCGTGAGCGGCGATCAGGACCGTGCGGCCGGCCAGCAGGTCCGGGACGACGCCGTCGTACCAGTACGGGAGCATGCGCTCCACGACGTCCTTCAGGCACTCGGTCTGCGGGCGCAGCTCCGGCGGGATCGTCGCGTAGCGCGCGTCGTGGGCCTGGGAGTACTCGTTGTCGTCGGCGAGCGCCGGCGGCGGGGTGTCGTACGAGCGGCGCCACAGCATGAACTGCTCCTCGCCGAACTCGGCGAGCGTCTGGGCCTTGTCCTTGCCCTGCAGGGCGCCGTAGTGGCGCTCGTTCAGGCGCCACGAGCGGTGGACCGGGATCCAGTGCCGGTCGGCCGCTTCGAGGGCGAGCTGCGCCGTGCGGATGGCGCGCTTCTGGAGGGAGGTGTGGAGCACGTCGGGCAGCAGGCCGGCGTCCTTCAGCAGTTCTCCGCCGCGCGCCGCCTCCTTCTCGCCCTTCGCGGTGAGGTTCACGTCCACCCAGCCGGTGAACAGGTTCTTCTCGTTCCACTCGCTCTCGCCGTGGCGGAGGAGGATCAGCTTGTACGGTGCGTCGGCCATGTCTCCGAGCCTAGACGACGCCCGACGATTGACGCGCAACGTCAATTCGCTGGCGTCCGGCGTATGAGATGCGTAAGTTTCGCTAGCGGAAAGCGGGACTTACACAGCACCAGGGGGCGGCCTCACATGTCCATCGATTCGCTCAGACGATCAGCGCGCGCCACGGTCTCGGGACTTCCGGGGGGCTTCTGGTGGCTCTGGCTGTCGACCTTGGTCAACAGGACCGGGGCTTTCGTCCTGACTTTCCTCTCCCTCTATCTCACCCAGGAGCTCGGCCACTCCGCCTGGTTCGCCGGACTCGTCGTCGCCCTCCACGGCCTCGGTGGCGTCGCCGGCTCCCCGCTCGGCGGCTTCCTCACCGACCGCTGGGGCCGCCGTCCCACCATGGTGAGCATGCACCTGGCGGCCGCCGGCTGCGCCCTGCTGCTCGCCTTCGTCACCAGCGCCTGGGGCATCGCCACCGTCGTCCTCCTGATGGGCGTCGCCATGCAGGGCGTACGGCCCTCCATCAACGCGACCATCGCCGACCTGGTGCCCGCCCACGAGGTCCGCCGCGCCTACGCCCTCAACTACTGGGCCCTCAACCTCGGCTTCGCCATCGCCGCCATCGGCGGCGGTGCCGCGATCGTCCTCGGCTACCGCACCCTGTTCGTCGTCGACGCCGCCGCCACCGCGCTGTGCGCCCTGATCGTCTTCCTGCGGCTGCCCGAGACCCGGCCCGAGGCCAAGGTCGACGCGGCGACCGGCGAGGCCGTCGCCGAGCAGAAGGTCGGCATCCTCACCGTCCTGCGCGACGCGCCGTTCCGCACCCTGGTGCTGCTCAACCTGCTGGTCTGCCTGGTCTTCACC
This sequence comes from Streptomyces sp. NPDC023157, assembly GCF_055560575.1. NCBI lineage: Bacteria > Bacillati > Actinomycetota > Actinomycetes > Kitasatosporales > Streptomycetaceae > Streptomyces > Streptomyces sp. NPDC023157. The sequence goes on along the minus strand of NZ_JBVHIL010000013.1, from coordinate 69,899 downwards.
GCCCCCTGGATCGGCCTGCCGCTGACCATGGCCGGCGAGGGTCTCGCCCCGTCCGCGTACGGTGTCGTCATCGCCGTCAACGGCGTCGTCATCGTCGCCTTCCAACTCCTCGTCAACAAGGTGACGGACAAGCGCTCCCCGGCGATGCTGCTGACCGTCTCCTCGCTGCTCTTCGCGCTCGGCACCGGCGCCACCGCGCTCGCCGGCTCCTCCGTCGCCTTCGCCGCCACGGTCGTCGTCTGGACGATCGGCGAGATGGTCCACGTCCCCACCAACGCCGCCGCCACCGCCCGGCTCGCCCCGGAGCACGCCCGTGGCCGCTACCAGGGTGTGATGGGCATGTCCTGGGCCGTCGCCGGTTTCGTCGCGCCGATCGCGGCCGGCTCGATCGTCGACGGGCCCGGTCCCGACGTGCTGTGGATCGCCTGCGCCGTGATCGGCGCCGTCGCCGCGGTCGGCTACCAGACCCGCCTGCGGTCGGCCCTCGCCGACGCGGACGCCGAGGCCAACGGCAAGGGCAAGGGCAAGGGCGACATCGTCACGGAGTCCGTCCCGAGTCAGTCCGTCCCGAGCGAGACCGCTCCGAACGCCGGGAACCCCGCTCCCGAGAAGGTCAGTTAGCCGGCTTCCGCGTCAGGTTCTTGAACGCGTCGAGGTTCCGCGTCGACTCGCCGCGCGACACCCGCCAGTCGTACTCCCGCCGGATCGCCGTGGCGAAGCCCAGCTCCAGCAGCGTGTTGAAGTCGCCGTCCGCCGCCTCCAGGACGGAGCCGAGCAATCGGTCCAGTTCCTGCGGCGTGACGGCGGCCAGCGGCAGTTTGCCGGCCAGGTAGATGTCGCCGAGGGCGTCGATCGCGTACCCCACCCCGTACAGCTTGAGGTTGCGCTCCAGGAGCCAGCGGTGGACGGCCGCCTCGTTCTCGTCCGGGTGCCGGACGACGAACGCGTTGAGCGAGAGGGAGTGGCGGCCGATCCGCAGCGACAGGGTCGTGAACAGCTTGCGGGTGCCGGGCAGCTTGACCACGTAGGAGCCCGCCTCGGGGGACTCCCACTCCAGTTCCGCGTCCTTGAACGTGTCCACCATGATCTCGGCGATCTCGGCGATCCGCCGGACGTCCGCAGCCTCAGCCATGGTGCGAGCGTACGCGACGCCGCTGCTCCCGCAGCCGGTGGTCGTGCATGGCGGCCGTGTACACGTCGGCCGTCCCGGAGGCCGCCGTGTCCCAGCCGAACGAGCCGGCGTGCCGGGCCGCCGCCGCGCCCATCGAGGCGGTCAGCCCCGGGTCGTCGGCGAACCGCCCGAGCGCGCGGGCGTAGTCGGCCGGATCGTGCCCCTGGACGAGGAAGCCGGTGACGTCGTCCCGTACGGCCACGGGCAGACCGCCCACCGCGGCCGCGACGACCGGGGTGCCGGCCGCCTGCGCCTCGATGGCGACCAGGCCGAAGGACTCGCTGTACGAGGGCATCACCAGCACGCTGGCCGCCCGGAACCAGTCCGCGAGCCGCTCCTGGCCGACCGGCGGGTGGAAGCGGACGACGTCGCCGATGCCCAGCTTGGCGGCCAGCTTCTGCAGCCCCTCCGGCTTGGCCAGGCCGCTGCCGCTCGGCCCGCCGACGACCGGCACGACCATGCGCGAGCGCAGCGACGGGTCCCGCTCCAGGAGCAGGGCGGCGGCGCGCAGCAGGATGTCGGGGGCCTTCAGCGGCTGTATGCGGCCGGCGAAGACGGGGATGAAGGCGTCCGCGGGCAGGCCGAGCCGCGCGCGGGCGGCGGCGCGCCCGTCGGCGGGCCGGAAGCGGTCCAGGTTCACGCCCGGGTGGACGACGGCGATCTTGGCCGGGTCGGCCTCGTAGAAGCGGGCGAGCTCGTCCGCCTCCTCGGCCGTGTTGGCGATCAGCCGGTCGGCCGCCTCGACGATCTGGGTCTCGCCGATCACGCGGGCCGCGGGCTCGGGGGTGTCGCCCGCCGCGAGCGCCGCGTTCTTGACCTTGGCCATGGTGTGCATGGCGTGGACGAGCGGGACGCCCCAGCGTTCGGCGGCGAGCCAGCCGACGTGGCCGGAGAGCCAGTAGTGGGAGTGGACCAGGTCGTAGTGGCCGGGCCGGTGGCCCGCCCAGGCCTGCATCACGCCGTGCGTGAAGGCGCACAGCTGGGCCGGCAGCTCTTCCTTGGCCAGCCCCTCGTACGGTCCCGCGTCCACGTGCCGTACGAGCACGCCGGGGGCGAGCTCGACGACCGGGGCGAGGCCGCCGGTGGTGGCGCGGGTGAAGATCTCGACCTCGATGTTGATCGCGGCCAGCCGCTTGGCCAGCTCCACGATGTAGACGTTCATGCCGCCCGCGTCGCCGGTGCCCGGCTGATGCAGGGGGGAGGTGTGGACACTGAGCATGGCCACGCGGCGCGGGGTCCGGTGCCGGCCGGGAAGCCGGAGCCGGGGCGGCGCCGCCAGGGTGCCGGCGAACCGGGACACGTACTGGCTCACGTCGGCGGTCCTTCCGCTGTCGGGCATGGCATCGGGCATGGTTCGGAGGGGAGCCTGGGGCACCCTCCGAACGGCCACAACACCGGAATGCGGGGTTTCATTTCCGCCGCGCCACCTGCTTTGCCAATTCATTACGGGCCCGCCCCCGCCCCTCACAGCCCGCCCCCGCCGGCGCAAGGCGGGCCTCCCGCCACCCCGTACGCTCGTTCCATGGCCCCCCGCACCACCCGCCCCGTCGGCACGATCACCCGCGGGACCACCAACCCCAACCGTCTGCGCCGCCAGGACCGCTGGATCGCCGCCGTGCACGGACCGGCCCTGCGCCGCTCCGTCGCGCCCCCCGTCGCCGTCGACCTCGGCTACGGCGCCGCGCCGTGGACGCCCGTCGAGCTGCTGGCCCGGCTGCGGACCGCCGACCCGCGCGTCACCGTCGTCGGGGTCGAGATCGAGCCGGCCCGGGTCGCCGCCGCGAAGCCGTACGAGCGGGAGGGGCTGGCCTTCCGGCACGGCGGTTTCGAGGTGCCGGTGGCCGGCGAGGTGGCCCTGATCCGGGCGGCGAACGTGCTGCGCCAGTACGACGAGGCCGAGGTCGCGGCGGTCTGGGAGCGCCTGTGCGCGCGGCTCGGGCCCGAGGGGCTGCTGGTGGAGGGGACCTGCGACGAGATCGGGCGGCGGCACGTGTGGGTGGCGCTCGGCCGGGGCGGGCCGCGGACGGTGACCTTCGCCACCCGGCTCGGTTCGCTGGACCGGCCCTCCGATCTGGCGGAGCGGCTGCCGAAGGCGCTGATCCACCGCAATGTGCCGGGCGAACCGGTGCACGCCTTCCTGCGGGACTTCGACCGGGCGTGGGCGGCGGCCGCCCCGTACGCCTCGCTCGGCGCGCGGCAGCGCTGGATCCGCGCGGTCCGCGACCTGGCGGCGGACTGGCCGCTGACGGATGGTCCGGGCCGGTGGCGGCAGGGCGAGGTGACGGTGCGGTGGGAGGCGCTGGCGCCGCGCGGCTGAGCGACGCTCCGCCGAACGCGCGCTGAATTTCGCCCGTGCGGGGAACGCACCAGGCGAAACGATCGTCCCTCGTGGGGGGAAGTGACCCGACAGGCCCGCTTTCCCCTGTCGTTTTCGTGTCGCGCATGGCACCATCACCAAGGTCACGACCAAGTTACTGACGGTAAATCAGATTGAGCCCTACCGAGACATCTTGACATGGGTCACTTGAGGGGGAGCCTGTGAACCGACGCCGCCACGCCATCACCACGATCACCGTGGTCTGCGCCCTGACGGTGCTGGCCTCGCCCGCCCTCACCCTGCAGGCCGCCGCGGCCCCGCTGCCGCCGGGCCAGCCGAAGAAGACCCTCGAAGAGGTCCGCAAGGAGATCGACGGCCTCTACCGCCAGGCCGCCGCCGCCACCGACGCCTACAACCTGGCCGAGGAGAAGGCGGACGAGCAGTCCGACGAGATCGTGAAGCTGGCCCGCATGATCGTCGCCGGCAACGAGAAGATCGACGACCTCAAGGCGAGGGCGGGCGCCGCGGCCCGCGCCCAGTACCGCAACGGCGGGCTTCCGGACGGCGCGCAGTTCGTGCTGACCGACGACCCCCAGATGTTCCTCGACACCGCGGGCCGTCTCAAGGAGGGCCAGAAGGCCACCCGGGACCTGCTCGGCGAGATGACCAGGACGCAGGGCGAACTCACCACGTACGCCAAGGACGCCAGCGTCAACTGGACCAAGCTGGAAGCCAACCGGATCAAGCAGGCCAAGGCGAAGAAGGAGATCAACGACAAGATCGCCGCCGCCAAGAAGCTGGAGTCCTCCCTCGCCGCCGAGGAGCGGGCGCGGCTGCTGCGCCTGGAGGAGCAGGAGCAGTACCGGGCGCAGACCGCCTGGGTGGGCACCGGCGTCCTCAAGGGCCTGAGCGACTCGACGACGCCGGAGGGCAAGCGGGCCGTGCAGTTCGCGACGGCCCAGATCGGCAAGCCGTACGTGTGGGGGGCCGAGGGCCCGCGCTCGTACGACTGCTCGGGGCTCACCCAGAGCGCCTGGGCCAGCGCCGGCCGCCCGATCCCGCGCACCTCGCAGGAGCAGTGGCGGCTGCTGCCGCACGTCGAGATCGAGGACATGCGGCCCGGCGACCTGATCGTCTACTTCAAGGACGCGAGCCACATCGGCATGTACGTCGGGAACGGGGCGATCGTGCACGCGCCGCGCCCCGGGCGGAACGTGACGATCGCGGGGGCCGGCTCGATGGAGATCCTGGGCGTGGTCCGCCCGTAGCCGTGCCGCCGGGGGCGTACGCCGGGGGTGACGGGCGCCACGGCCCGCCCCCGGGGCCCTCCCCCGGCCCAGGAGTGACGTTTCTCATCGGCCCGCAGGCGGCTACCTCCCCATCCGCGGCATATGCCAGCGCCGATCTCCGGTCCACCGCGTGCTCGCCATTCCGCGGCGCCGGGCGCTACCGCTATGGTCGGTCCCCGGCCCTCGGGGGGAGGGAAGGAAAACCAGACCGATGCCCGTACCCGTACCGCGGCAGAGAATCGATTCTCTCCCGGCACCCGGCACCGCCACCGATCTCACGCTGCTGGTCGTCGAGGACGACCCGGCGGGCGCCCTCGCCGTACCCGAACTGCTCGACGCGACCGGCACGCGGCTGCGGATCCGCACCGCCCGCAACCTCACCGAGGCCGAGCGGCTGCTCACCGACGACGTGCACTGCGTGCTCGTCGACCTCGCCCTGCCCGTACCGCGCACCGCAGACGCCGACCCGCTCGCGCCGCTCCGGCACATCCTGCGGCTCGCCCCGCGCCACGCCGTCCTCGCCCTCGCCGCCTCCGCGGACGCCGAGCTCGCGGCCGAAGCGGTACGCGTCGGAGCACAGGACCACCTCTTCCGCGAGGAGCTGGACGGCCGGCTGCTGAGCCGCGCCATCCGCTACGCCGTCGAGCGCAAACGCGCCGACGCCGTCCAGGTCAAGCTGGCCGAGTCGCGGCTGCGCGCCCAGGAGAACGCCCGCCTGGAACGCGGCCTGCTGCCGACGCCGCTCCTGGAGGGCTCCGACCTGCGGTTCGCCGCGCGCTACCGGCCGGGCCGGTCCCGGGCGCTGCTCGGCGGCGACTTCTACGACACCGTGCGGACCCCCGACGGGACCGTCCACGCCATGATCGGCGACGTCTGCGGGCACGGCCCCGACGAGGCGGCGCTCGGCGTGGAGCTGCGGATCGCCTGGCGGGCGCTGACCTTCGCCGGACTGTGCGGGGACGAGCTGCTCTCCACGATGCAGCAGGTCCTGGAGCACGAGCGGGAGAGCGAGGAGATCTTCGCGACCCTCTGCACCGTCGACATCGCGCCCGACGGACGCCGGGCCGGCCTGTGCCTGGCCGGCCACCCCGCGCCGCTGATCGCCCGGCACGGGAGCATGGCGCGGCTGCTGCCGTACGAGGACGGCGGCCCGGCCCTCGGCCTGCTGCCGCGCGCCCGCTGGCCGCGCCGACAGGTGGAGCTGGGCGCGTCATGGAGCCTGCTCATGTACACCGACGGGCTGATCGAGGGCCGCTCGGCGGGGCCCGGTTCGCCGCGGCTCGGCCAGGACGGGATGGTCGACATGATCAACCGGCAGCTGGCGGCGGGCCTGCGCGGCGAGGAACTGCTGGCCGCGGCGGTCACGGAGGTGCGCGCGCTGAACGGCGGCGAGCTCACGGACGACGTGGCCGTCCTGGCCCTGGAACGGGACAGGCCCCGGGGCTGAGCCCGGGGCCTGCTGTCTCTACGGGGTCGTCGTCGGAGCGGGGCGTCGCCCGAGCGAGTCGCCGCCCGAGCGGGTCAGCGCCCGAGCGAGTCGTCGCCCGAGCGAGTCGTCGCCCGAGCGGGTCAGCGCCCGCCGTTGTACGGCCCGTACGGCCCGTCGCTGCTGGAACCGCCGCCGCGCCTGCCACCGCCACCGCCGGAGACCGCGCGGAGCGCGGGGCGTACGTCGACCATGAAGACGATGGCGGCGATGAGCCCGGCGATCTGGAGGAAGAGGATCGGCAGCAGCAGGTTCAGGACGAGGTTGATGCCCAGCAGGATCAGCCAGAACTTCTTCGTCTGCTTCTCCGCCGCGCGGTAGGCGTCCTCGCGCGCCATGGCGGCGAAGACGAGCGCGGCGACGGCGAAGCCGAGGAAGACCAGCCCGACCACCAGCCACAGAATCGAGTCGAATCCGTCGCGCAACATGCTGTGCACCGCCTAGGTGTGTGGAAAGAGCGCCTCGCGGCCAACGTACCCGCTACAACGCACGGGACACGGGGATTGGTGCCCGGACCTGTTGCTACTCGGCTCCTTCGGCGGCCACGGCCTTCTTGGCGGACGCCTTGCGGGCGGTGGTCTTGCGGGCGGGCTTGGGCGCGTCGGCCTCGGGCTCGCTCGCGGTCTTGTTCTCGTTCTCGTTCTCGGGCTCGACGACCACGGCGATCTCGACGATCTCGTCGGCGACCTCGCCGCGCCAGGCCTTCACGGTCTCCTCGCCGTGCGCGGCGAGCTCCTCGTACTTCTCGCGCGCCTTGACCGCGTACTCGGCGGCGACGCCGACCCCGCGCAGGGCCAGGTCCTGAGCCTGCTCGCCCAGCTTCTTCAGGTCGGTGTCGAAACCGCCCACGAGCTCGGCGAACTTCGCCTGCGCCTTCTCCTGCACCGCCTTCGGGTCCGTCTTCTTGACGGCCTCGATCCGCGAGGGGGCCTCGGCGGCGATCTGCTCGATGAGGCCGGGCACCTTCCGGGCCTGCTGGACGGCGAGGTCGGCGGTGCCGGCGGCGAAGTAGAGGGGGGTACGGAGTTCGTCGATGATGGCCATGGTCGTGGTCCTCCCGGAGGTTTACGTCTCGGTGGGCTGCGGCGACTGGTGCGCCTGCTGCTCGGCGGCCTGCGCGGCCTCGGCGGCGTTCTCCTTGCGGAAGGAGTCGTAGATCTGGAGCAGCACCTGCTTCTGCCGCTCGTTGATCGAGGGATCGGCCAGGATGACGGCGCGCGTCTCCAGCTCGTCCCGCTCCTTCTCGTCGAGGATCCCGGCGCGCACGTACAGCGTCTCGGCCGAGATCCGCAGCGCCTTGGCGACCTGCTGCAACACCTCGGCGCTCGGCTTGCGCAGCCCTCGCTCGATCTGACTCAGATACGGATTCGACACGCCCGCGGCCTCGGCGAGCTGCCGCAGCGACAGCTGCGCGGTGCGCCGCTGTTCACGGAGGTACTCACCAAGATTGCCGACGTTGAGCGATGCCATGCTCCGACCCTGCCAGCCCGCGCTAACTATTGCAAGCAGGCGCTTGCAATAGTTCCGTCACAGCGCGCCGGGGCCGCAGTGTGCCGGAGCGCGATAGCTGTCACCTGCTCGCGACATCTGTCACCGCCAGCGCCCGCGACCGAGCCGTGGTGATGAGCCGTGACACGTTAGTTGGAACTTGGTCACGGTTGTTGGAACCGGAGCGCTCCGGCGCTGGAATCGATCTTCAGCTTGGGCTGCGCCGCAAATGATCAGGTGTCTGTTGCCGGGACCTGGTAGAACCGGGTCCCGGTGGCATCGGGGCCACGAGGCTCTGGGGGCGGCATGTCGGGACCGGCAGTTGGACTGTGGCTCTTCGAACCATGCGGGTTCGCGGACATCGTGTCCGATGTGGTCCCGTGGTTGGAGACCTTCTGTGACCCGGTGGAGACCCAGGCCAGCGGCGACGTGAATTTCTGGGTGCGAGACGGTTCGGCCCTGGGCCTGCGGTCCTTCGATCCGGCTGGCGTCGGCGTGTTTTTCCTGTCCGAGGACGAGGAGATGCCTGCTGAGGACGAGGACTACTCCGCGTTCTCGCGTCCGCCGTCTCGACGCGCTCGTTGACTTCGACGGCCTCTTGGGCAGCCATCCCGCCGCGGGAGACGACACGGGCCACCAGGCGGTGCTGGCCCGGGCGAGAATGCTGGCTTCAGCGCTTCCGGGAAATCTTGCTGAGGTTTCCTATGACACCGGGGGCGGAGAACGGTGGCTTATCATCGATCAGTTCCTTCGGGCGTACGTCGATCAGCCAGACTCCGGACCGGGTCACCGCAAGGTAGTCCGGGGTGTGACTGCGGCGCTTATCCACCGTGTCGAACCACAGCTTCAGCGGCTGGGAGACCACCTCGACCAGGTCTCCGGCGAAGTCCAGGGCCAGCAGTAGTCGGGCCTCTTCAAGGCTCTCGGCACCATGATGCCGACCAGTGCTGACCAGGTACTGAAGCCCTGGACGGTGCCGCTGCCCGCGCGGCCAGGCCAGCCTGGTCTGTCAGTTCCAACTAACGTGTCACGGCACAGGTGACCTGAAGAGGTGTCCTGTCGCGGTGCATCTGGCAGATGTCGAGCCGTTGACCTGCTGGGATGCCATGCCATTTGAGAGCGCTGACGCTCGGCGCTCTCAAACGACATGGCTTTCACGGAAGCCCGCAGGAGAGGTGTCGCGTATGCGTGACCGTGGCGCTGAGGGAGATCACCGTGAGTGAGGCAGCAGCAGACCGGCGACGCTGAACTAGCTTGTGCGGCTGGCGGGCGATGCCGTCTCGCGGGCGTCGATGAGCTCGTCCAGATGTGCCTCTGCCCAGGCGCGTGCCGTATCCAGCAGGCCAAGGAGGCTTCGGCCGAGCGGGGTCAGTTCGTAGTGGACGTTCCGGGCAGGTCCGGCATGGACTGTTCGGACGATGAAGCCATCACGTTCCAGTGCCCGGAGTGACTGCGTGAGCACCTTGGAGGTGATGTTCCGCAGCGGGACCCGCAGTTCGGAGAACCGCCGGGGGCCACCTTCAAGACACTGGATGATCATTCCGGCCCATTTGTCCCCTACGCGGATCGGCACCAGGTCGGAGGGGCAAAGCGGGTCGAACATTTCCGGGTCCAGCGGCGGCTTGGTCACAGGGCCACCGTAGTGCGGTATCCAGGAGGTAACCATGGGTGCGGCTACCTTGCTCAGGCACGTCGGCAGGCAGAGATTCTTGAGACGCGAGGCGGGGTAGTCCATGAGCAAGATCATTGTTTTCGGGGCAGGCGGGCGCTCTGGACGGGCGGCTGTTGGTGAGGCCGTCCACCGCGGGCACCATGTCACCGCAGTCGTCCGAAACCCAGCCAAGTACCAAGACCTTGAAGGTGCGGGAGTCCGCGTACTGGCCGGTGATGTGACCGACAGCGACGCTGTCGCCCGTCTCGCGGCCGGTCACGACGCTGCGATCACGGCCGCCTACGACCCTGGCGCCCAGCCCGATGTCTTCTTCCCAGCCGTCGCCCGCGCTCTCCTTGACGGGCTGGCGCGTGCCGGGGTGGGCCGGTTGGTCGTCGTCGGCCTTGCGGCAACACTGGAGACCGGCGACGGGACGCCGTTGATGGACACCCCGGGCTTCCCGCAGGAATACCGGCCTCTCTGTCTCGCTCAGGCGACCGGGACGTCTGTGCTGCGTGCCTCGGTGGCCGCGCTGGATTGGTTGGTCGTCAGTCCGGCTGGCGACTTCGATCATGCCGGAGCGAGCTCAAGCCGGTACTCCGTTGCCGGCGTCAACATGGCCAGCCGTATCTCCCACAGCGACTTCGCGCTCGCCCTGCTCGACGAGATCGACGCTCCTCGTAATCACCGCACGCATATCGGTGTCGAAGGGGCGTGACCGGAGCAGGCCGGCAGTTCCGAGGTCACCGAGTCGCTCCAAGCGTTCTCCGCGTGCCGGACTCAGCCCGGCGCCTCGCGGAAGTCTCGTTCGCGATAGAGGCAGGATCGCCGACCGAACCCGGGACACCGCCTCCAGCACGGACGAGAACCGGACTAGGAAAATGAGATCAAACCCCACGCGGGGGGCAAACGTCGTCGCGCAGTGCACGACACAGTGAGAATCCGACAGCACGAACGAGAAGCCGTGAGAATCCGACAGCTTCAACGCGACAGGACAAGAGGCGGGTCGGAGCCATCGCGCCCGGGATCCGACGGTGACAACAAGCGTGAGAGCCACGCACTGGTGACAAGTAGCTCGATCAGGCGGTGACAACTACCGCGATCCGACCCGCGGCTTCGCCCAGGCCGACCGGCCTACCCGGTGACAGCTGTCGCGCTCCGTCACACGCAGCCGCCGGCCCCGTCACTTCGCCTGCCGTGCCCGACGCGCGTTGTGCGGGCCCTCCGACGGGGTTTCCAGGTGGCCGGTGGCCAGGAGGCCGAGGGCGTGGAGGAGGGCTTCGCGGTCCTTGGGGGGGAGGGACGTGAGGGCGTTCTCGTGGACCGAGTCGACGATGCGCTGGCTCTCGCGGGCGACCTGGGCGCCCTTCTCGGTGACCGCGATGATCCGGGCGCGGCGGTCGGTGCTGGACGGGCGGCGTTCGGCGAGACCGGCCTTCTCCAGGGCGTCGACGGTGACCACCATCGTCGTCTTGTCCATGTCGCCGATCTCGGCGAGCTGGGCCTGGGTGCGCTCCTCCTCCAGCGCGTGGACCAGCACGCAGTGCATGCGCGCGGTCAGCCCGATCTCGCCGAGCCGCGCGGCCATCCGCGTGCGCAGGACATGGCTGGTGTGGTCGAGGAGGTAGGAGAGGTCCGGCTCGGTGCGGGTGGGCGCCATGGAGGTCATGGATCCAGGGTACCCAGGGTCGAGACCGAGATAGATAGTCTGCAACGGAACTATCTGCTAGCGTTCTTTCTGTCGCCGCCCCACCCCCGCCCCACCGCCCCGAAAGGGAGACACCGTCATGCCCACCTCACGCTGGACCGCCCTCGGCGTCCTCGCCACGAGCATGCTGATGACGATCCTCGACGGCAGCATCGTCACCGTCGCCATGCCCGCCATCCAGAACGACCTCGGCTTCTCCCCCGCCGGCCTCAGCTGGATCGTCAACGCCTACCTCATCGCCTTCGGTGCCCTGCTCCTCCTCGCCGGCCGCCTCGGCGACCTCCTCGGCCGCAAGCGCATGTTCCTCGCCGGAACCGCCCTCTTCACCGCCGCCTCCGTGCTCGCCGGCCTCGCCGCCTCCCCCGGCGTCCTGATCGCCGCCCGCTTCCTCCAGGGCGTCGGCAGCGCGATGGCCTCCGCCGTCAGCCTCGGCATCCTCGTCACCCTCTTCACCGAACCCCGCGAACGCGCCAAGGCCTTCGCCGTGTTCGCCTTCACCGGCGCGGCCGGCGCCTCCATCGGCCAGGTCCTCGGCGGCGTCCTCACCGACGCCCTCGCCTGGAACTGGATCTTCTTCATCAACCTCCCCATCGGCCTGGCCGCCCTCCTCACCGCCCTCCCCGCCCTGCCCGCCGACCGCCCCGCCACCACCCGCGGCCGCGCCGACCTCCTCGGCGCCCTCCTCGTCACCTCCGGCCTCATGACCGGCATCTACGCGGTCGTCAAGATCGAGGAGTACGGGGCCGGCTCCGCCCACACCCTCGGCCTCGGCGCCCTCGCCCTCGCCCTCCTCGCCGGCTTCCTCGTCCGCCAGGCCACCGCCGCCGACCCCCTGATGCCGCTGCGCGTCCTCCGCTCCCGCAGCGTCGCCGGCGCCAACCTCGTCCAGATGCTGATGGTCGCCGCCCTCTTCTCCTTCCAGGTCCTCGTCGCGCTCCACATGCAGAAGGTCCTCGGCTACAGCGCCGCCGAGACCGGCCTCGGCATGCTGCCCGCCGCCGTCGCCATCGGCACCGTCTCCCTCGGCCTCTCCGCCCGCCTCATCGCCCGCTTCGGCGAGCGGAACATCCTGCTCACCGGCATCGCCCTGCTCATCGGCATGCTCGGCCTCCTCGCCCGCCTCCCCGTCCACGCCTCGTACACCGTCGACCTGCTGCCCGTGATGCTGCTCGGCGCCGGGTTCGGACTCGCCCTGCCCGCCCTGACCGCGCTCGGCATGTCCGGCGCCAAGGAGGCCGACGCCGGCCTCGCCTCCGGCCTCTTCAACACCACCCAGCAGATCGGCATGGCCCTCGGCATCGCCGTCCTCTCCACCCTCGCCGCCGCCCGCACCGAAGCCCTCACCGCCGCCGGCCGCCCCACCGCCGAAGCCCTCACCGGCGGCTACCACCTCGCCTTCGCCGTCGGCGCCGGACTGCTCGTCGCCGCCTTCGGCCTCGCCCTCACCCTCCTCCGTACGCCCGAGCCCGCCCGGAACGAGCTGACAATGGCGGCATGAGAGCCGACCGACTCGTCGCCGCCCTGCTCTTCCTCCAGACGAGGGACCTCGTCACCGCATCCCACCTCGCCGCCGAACTGGAAGTGTCCGAACGCACCGCCCGCCGCGACCTCGAAGCCCCCGCCGCCGGAGTCCCCGTCTACTCGACGGCGGGCAAGGGCGGCGGCCAGCGTCTCGTCGGCGGCGCCCGTACCGACCTGAGCGGCCTCACCGCCCCCGAGATCCGCGAGCTCTTCCTCCTCACCGGCCCCGGCCGCTCCGGCCGGCCCCCCGACCGGCGAACCCGCCGTACGCCCAACTCACCGCCCGCTACGGCCCAGCGGCTCCGGCAACGGCTCCCGGTGCACCAGGTCCAGCCGTGACACCGCCCGCGTGAGAACCACGTACAGCCGGTGCAGCCCCCGCGGTTCGGCCGCCACGATCGCGGCGGGCTCGGCGACGACGACGTGGTCGTATTCGAGGCCCTTGGCGAGCGAGGCGGGGACGAGGGAGACGCGGTCGCCGAAGGGGGAAGCGGCGTCGGAGGCGGAGGCGGCCCCCGCCCCGTACTCCCGCAACGCCGCCACCAGTTCGTCCGGTGCGATGACGCCCACCGAGCCCTCCTCCTTCAGCGCCAGCCGGACCGCCTCGGCCACGCCCTCCCCGAGGTCCGTCACCCGGCGGACCGTCACCGTGCCGCCCGGGCGCAGCGAGCGTCCCGGCGGGACGTCCGTGTCCAGGGCGGGGAGGAGCCGGTTGGCGAGTGCGACGACGGCCGCCGGGACGCGGTAGCCGGTGGTGAGCGGCACCACCTCGGCGTCCGGCTTGCCCAGGTGGGCCAGTTGCTCGCGCCAGTCGCGCGCCGCCCACGGCGTGGTGCCCTGCGCCAGGTCGCCGAGGACGGTCAGGGAACCGAAGTCCGCGCGGCGCCCGACGGCCCGGCACTCCATGGGCGAGAGGTCCTGCGCCTCGTCGACGACGATGTGCGCGTAGCCCTCCGGCCGTTCGATCAGTCCGGCCAGCTCGTCGAGGAGGACGAGGTCCGCGGCGCTCCAGCGGGCACTGCGGTACGAACGCGGGGGCTTCGCCCAGCGGACCGCGTCCCGCTCGGCCTCCGTGAGCAGCGGGCGTACGGGATCGGCGGCGGGGTCGGCGCCTCGGCCCGCCGCCGGATCCGTGAGGAACGCCGCCAGGACCTCCTCCGGCGTCACCTTCGGCCAGCACGCGTCGAGGGCGGCGGTCACCGGCCGGGCCCGCTCCATGCGGCGGGTCCAGGCGGCGCCGAGGACCCCGGCCCGGCGTTCCGCCCGCAGTTGGAGGGACCGGACGATCCGGGCGCGGACCCGTTCGCGGCCCGTGGCGTAGGGCGGGGCCTCCTCCCGTACCGCCGTGACGATCGCGGCGATCTCGGCGGCCGGCAGCCGCCAGTGGTACGAGCCGTCCGGCACCGCCAGCTCCCCGGCGGCGGTCGGGTCGACGCGCGCGTACAGCGCCCCGCGCAGCACCTCGGCCATGCGGGCGTCGTGCTTGACCCGGGCCGCGGCCTCGCCGTCCTCGGCGCGGATCTCGTGACGTGCCAGCTCCTCCCCGACGGTGGACTGGCGCACCCCGGTCTCGCCGAGTGCGGGCAGCACCTCGGAGATGTAGGAGAGGAAGGTGCGGTTGGGGCCGAGGACGAGGAGTCCGGAGCGCTTGAGGCGCTGCGGGTGGCTGTAGAGGAGGTAGGCGGCGCGGTGCAGGCCGACGGCGGTCTTGCCGGTGCCGGGGGCGCCCTGCACGCAGATCGAGTCGCCGGGGCCGGACCGTACGAGGTCGTCCTGCTCGGGCTGGAGGGTGGCGGCGATGTCCCGCATGGGGCCGACGCGGGGGCGTTCGATCTCGCCGGTGAGGATCGCGCTGGTGCCGGAGTCGCCGGCGGTCAGCCCTTCGTCCTCCAGGGCGGTCAGGTCCTCGGAGGCGCCCCGGCTGTTCGGCGCCCAGCCGAACCGGCGCCGCCGGACGACGCCTTGCGGGTCCTGGGGCCCGGCCTGGTAGTAGGCGCGGGAGACGGGCGCCCGCCAGTCGACGACGAGCGGCGGGGCGGCCGGGTGCTCGGCGACGCGGCGGCGGCCGATGTGGTGCACCTGGCCGTCCTCGCGGTCGAGGCGGCCGAAGAAGAGGGGGCCGGGGGGCTGCTCGCGGAAGACCTTGGCGCGGCTGCGGAGGTGGTGGCCGAGGGCTTCGGCGTCGGCCCCGGAGGCGGCGGTGTCCTCGCCGGTGACGACCTGTTCCTCGACGTCCTCGGTCATCCGGGCGAGGGCGGCGCGGCAGGTCTCGTGGTGGCCGCGTTCGTTCAGGAGTTCACGGTCGAGCGGCTTCATGGGTCCAGGATACCCAGAAAACGTTACTCGGTTACATTTTTTTATCGGTCACGTTCAGTACGGCAGCCCCGCCCCCAGCCTCCCGAACGCCAGCCGCGTCGCCGCCACCGCCGCCGGCAGCACCTCCTCGACCCGCTCCCCGGCCGTGATCCGCCGTACGTTCTCCTCCGCGAGCACCCGCAGCACCGCCACCACCTGCGCCGCCGCCAGCCGCGCCGCCAGCGGGTCGTCCCCGCCCAGCGCGCCGGCCAGCAGTTCCTCCGAGCGCCCCTGGTACGCGTGCATCCGGGCCACCAGCGCCGGCGTGCCGTACAGCAGGCGCAGGAAGGCGAGGACCCGCGGGTCGTCGTTGAGGCCCGTCACCGGGTCGCGCCGCTCCAGACCCGCCAGGACGTGGTCGCGCAGCGCGTCGAGCGGCGCCGTACCGGCCTCGCGGGCGGCGGCGGCCACCCGGGCCGGCTCGTCCTCGTGGTCCGCGAACCGGTGCAGGACCAGGTCCTCCTTGGCCGGGAAGTAGCGGAAGAGGGTCGGCTTGGAGACCTCGGCCGCGGCGGCGATCTCGGCGACGGACACCGCGTCGAAGCCCTTCTCCAGGAAGAGCGCGACGGCGATGTCCGAGAGCGCCTGCCGCGTCCGCTCCTTCTTCAACTCACGCAGCCCACTCACGCCGCCCGCCACCTCTCACCCACACGACACACGACACACGTCACACGTCACCGACGCCGACGCCGACGCCGACACACGAACAGAGACCCAGAGACCCAGAGAGTCACAGACTCACAGACTCACAGACTCAGAAGATGTCCATCGTCCACGCCCGCCGCGCGGCCCGCAGCAGCAGGTCCGCCCGGGCCGCCGCCCCCGCCGCGGCCTCCTCGACCCGGCCGAGCGCCGCGAGCCGCAGCACCGACTCGTCGCCGAGCGCCAGCCGGGCGAGCTCCGCGACGTCCAGGACCAGGTCCGGCGAGGCGTCGGTCGGCACGCAGGAGGAGCCGCCCTGTTCCGGCGAGGTGTCCAGGCGGTAGCGCCCGCCCGCGAGGCCCGCCGCGTCCCGCACGTCGAGGACGAGGGTGCCCTCGGCCGCGTACGTGCGCGGCTCCAGCACCTTCGGCACGTCCAGGATCCGCAGCCACAGCATGTCGGTCTGCGACACCACCCGCGCCGCGCGCGGATCGGGCAGCAGCAGCGGCAGCAGGTCGTCGGGGGCGCGGTTGCCGGAGCGCACGGCGGTGATCCAGTCGATCGAGCACACGAACCGCCACAGTGCCCGCTCGGCGGCCGGGGTGACCGCGACCAGATCGCGCACGGTCGCCGTCTGGACCGGCTGGTTGCCGTCGCTCCACTTGTCGTCGGCGGTGTACGCCACGTACCCCTCGACCTCGCCGGACGCCGAGCGGTACATCGCGTAGAACGGCTCGGTCCACGGCCTGCTCGGGAAGCTGTTGCCGGTGCCGACGTCCCAGTTGCGGGGCTTGCGCGCGGTGATGCCGGCGCGCCGCGTCGCCAGCCGGCGGTGCAGGGCGGGGCCCTGCGCGCGGATCTCGGCGCCGTCGGTCAGATCGATCCGCCCGCCGTCGTCGCCCTCGGCGCCGGGACCGGGCCGGTGGAGGTCGAACCCGGCCCGGGTCACGTCGACGGACCACTCGGTCAGCGAGGAGGCCGGTCCGAAGCCGAACCGCCCGTAGATCGGGTACTCGGCGGCGATCAGCGTCGCGCACGCGTCGCCGCGTTCCTTCGCCGTCGCCAGGTCGTCCCTCATCATGCGGCTGAGCAGCCCGCGCCTGCGGTGGGTCGGGGAGACGGTGACGGCGCTGACGGCGTCCGCCGCCAGGTTCGCCCCGCCGACCGTGCTCAGCTCCTGGTCGAAGGAGGCGAAGGTGGCGACCATCCGGCCCCGGTCGAAGGCGCCGAAGGTACGGGAGAGGTCGGTGTGCGGCAGCCGGTCCGCGACCTCGTCGTCCGAGACGACGGGCGGCCGCAGGAAGCCCACGCGGAGGGTCCGCAGCCACTCGGCGAACTCGGACTCGTCGATCGCGCGCACCTCAAGGCTCATCCGGCCAACCTACGCACGGCCGGTCGGGCCCCGCACCCGGGTTTTCGGGGGCATCGACGGGGTGGGCGCCCCGGCTTCGGCTCCGGCTCCGGCTCCGGCTCCGGCTCCGGCTTCGGCTTCGGCTTCGGCTTCGGCTTCGGCTTCGGCAGCCACCGACCCGAGCCCGGCCCCGGTCACGGCCCCGGCCCCGGCCCTCAGGCCAGCAGGTCGTCGACCTGTGCCTCGCCCTCCCGGTACCGGCGGGCGATCTCCGCGCTGCAGTCGTCGGCGGTCCGCTGGAGTTCGAACCGGCGCCGGGACACCTGCTGCTCGTACCCGGCGAGCCGCCCCATCGCGGTGTGCAGCTCGGCGTCCGTACGGGCCGACAGGTCGGACAGCTCGACCTCGGACAGCATCTCGGCCGCGAGCCGCCGGTACTCCTCGCTCCGCGGCGTCGACAGCGTCACGTGCCGCGCCGACCGGGCGACCGTGCCGCGCCGCGCCGGCGCGTCGGCCAGGATCTCCGAGAGCCGGTCCAGGACCGGCGCCTCGGGGTCGCTGCGCCGCGCCAGCTCGGCCCGCAGGATGTCGATCCGGCCCTGCAGCATCCGCCGTACGTAGCTGAGGTCGGCCTCGTCGCCCTGCGCGTCGCGGCGCAGCGCCCGCAGTTCGGGCAGCCGCAGCGCGCCGAGATCGCTATCCGGCCGCTCCGGCAGATCGGGCTCGGCGCTCCGCTGCACGGGCGGTCGCCCGACGGCGCCGCCGGTTCGGAACAGCGGAACGGGACCGGACGGCGTGTGCCCGGTGCCAGGTGCAGTCATGAGATTCGTCCCCTCGACCGGTGCGGAGCCGCACCGCCTGACACGCATGGTGCCACTCGGGACCCGGCCGACGCAGGCGGTCTGCACCCGTTCGGCCCTCGATCCTTCGGCCGCCGGGCCGGTCGGTAGGTTGGTGCGCATGCGAGCAGTGGTGCAGAGGGTGGACGGCGCGAACGTCGTCGTCGCAGGGGAGACCGTCGGAGAGATCGTCGGCGAGGGGCTGTGCGTCCTGGTCGGGGTGACCCATGACGACACCCCGGAGAAGGCGGCGCAATTGGCCAGAAAGCTCTGGTCCGTCCGGGTACTGGAGGACGAGAAGTCCTGCTCCGACGTGAACGCGCCGCTGCTCGTCATCTCCCAGTTCACCCTGTACGGAGACGCCCGCAAGGGCCGCCGCCCCACCTGGAACGCGGCGGCACCCGGCCCGGTCGCCGAGCCCCTCGTCGACGAGGTGGTGGCCCGGCTGAGGGAGCTGGGCGCCCACGTGGAGACGGGCAGGTTCGGAGCGGACATGCGCGTGTCGCTCACGAACCAGGGCCCGTTCACGGTG
This sequence comes from Streptomyces sp. NPDC023157, assembly GCF_055560575.1. NCBI lineage: Bacteria > Bacillati > Actinomycetota > Actinomycetes > Kitasatosporales > Streptomycetaceae > Streptomyces > Streptomyces sp. NPDC023157. The sequence continues at coordinate 51,549 of NZ_JBVHIL010000013.1, read as the reverse complement.
CTGATCGAGGTCTGACGGTCACGACTCCGGCGGCTACGGCTACGGCTACGACTCCGGCGGCTACGCGGCCCGGGTGACCGCCCGGCCCGGGTGACCGCCCGGCTCCGGCGGCTACGGCTCGACGACCGTCTCCTGCGCCGCCGCCGTCGTCCCCACCACGAGGTCGGCATCCACCGGCACGTTCCGCTTCACCAGGGCCAGCGCGATCGGCCCCAGCTCGTGGTGGCGCGCCGAGCTGGTGACGAAGCCCAGCTGGCGGCCCTCCTCGCCGTCCGCGGCGAGCCGGACCGGGGTGCCGTGCCCGGGCAGCAGCACCTCGCTGCCGTCCAGGTGCAGGAAGACCAGGCGGCGCGGCGGCTTGCCCAGGTTCTGCACGCGGGCGACGGTCTCCTGGCCGCGGTAGCAGCCCTTCTGGAGGTGGACGGCGCTGCCGATCAGGCCGAGCTCGTGCGGAATGGTCCGGTGGTCGGTCTCGAAGCCGAGCCGCGGCCGGTGCGCCTCGACCCGCAGCGCCTCGTACGCGAGGATGCCGGCGGCCGGGCCGTGGGAGCCGGCGAAGGCCTCCAGGTCGGCGCGGGGCAGGAAGACGTCCCGCCCGTACGCGGTCTCGCGCACGGCCACGCCCTCGGGGAGGGGGGCGATGGAGCCGGCGGGGAGGTGGACGACGGCGAAGTCCTCGGTGCGGTCGGCGACCTCGACCCGGTAGAAGAACTTCATCGACTCCAGGTAGGCGACGAGCTCGGCGCGGGTGCCGGGCTCGACGTGCGCCCACACCGTCTCGCCGTCGTCGACGAGGTACAGGGCGTGCTCGATGTGCCCGTTCGCGGAGAGGATCAGCGCCTCGGTGGCCTGGCCGGGCGGCAGGTCGCTGACGTGCTGGGTGAGCAGCAGGTGCAGCCAGCTCAGCCGGTCGTCGCCGGTGACGGTGATGACGCCGTGGTGGGAGAGGTCCACGAAACCGGTGCCGTCGGCGAGGGTCCGCTGCTCGCGGAACAGGTCGCCGTAGTGGGCGGCGACGCCTTCGTCACGGCCCTCGGCGGGGACCGCGCCGGGCAGGGACAGCAGGGGGCTCTTCATGCCCCCAAGACTACGACTCGGCGTCGGCGGCCTTCCGGGTGCAGTCCCGGCACCGCCCGAAGATCGCGAAGTGCTTCATGTCGGTGGTGAAACCGAAGGTGTCGCGCAGCTTCGCGGTGAAGTCGGCGGCCACCTCGACGTCGGCCTCGATGACCTCGGTGCAGTCCCGGCAGACCAGGTGCAGATGGTGGTGCCGGTCGGCGAGGTGGTAGGTCGGCGCGCCGTGCCCCAGATGGGCGTGGCTGACCAGACCGAGCTCCTCCAGAAGCTCCAGGGTCCGGTAGACGGTGGAGATGTTGACGCCGGAGGCGGTCCTGCGGACCTCGACGAGGATGTCGTCCGGGGTCGCGTGCTCCAGCACGTCCACGGCCTCCAGGACAAGCTGGCGCTGCGGCGTCAGCCGGTAGCCGCGCTGCCGCAGGTCGCTCTTCCAGTCGGTGCTCACCACGCCCCCCAGTGTAGGAGGGCGCGGCACACCACGGCACTCCTACTTGAAGAAGGCGATGCCGTCGTCGGGCATGTCGGGGAGGTTGCGCGCCATCTCGGCGACCTCCTCGGGGGTGACGACCTTCTTCAGGTGCGCCGACATGTACGGACGCAGCGGGACCTCGGGGGTGGCCTTCTCGCCCACCCACATGAGGTCGCTCTTCACGTAGCCGTACAGACGCTTGCCACCGCTGTACGGGCCCGAGGCGGCGGTCCGCGCGACGGCGTCGGTCGCGAGGTCGATCTGCGGCTTCTGGTCGGCGAGCTCGCCGTACCAGACCTCGACGATGCCCTGGTCGCGGACCATGACGATCTCGACCTTGCGGTCCTTGTCGATGCGCCAGTAACCGCTCTCGCTCTCCAGGGGGCGGACCTTGTTGCCGTCCGCGTCCAGGACCCAGCTGTGCGAGTGGTACTCGAGGAAGTCTCGGCCGTCGTGGCTGAACGTCACGGACTGACCGAAGTTGCACTTCTCGGCGCCGGGGAAGTCGGAGACACCCGCGCCTTCCCACGTACCGAGGAGGAACGCGAGGGGGACGAGGCCCGGGTTGAGGTCGGACGGAATCTCGATCATGAGCAGCTCAGGCGATCTGTGAAGGAGTGGTTAACGCTGGCCCTGGTACAGCTTCTTCACGGTCAGCCCGGCGAAGGCGAGGACCGCAACGCAGACGAGCGCCAGCAGGACTTCGAAGAAAACGATCACTTTGGTGCTCCTCGAATGAGCGGTGAAGGCGGAACGGGCCGGACCCCAGCTTAGTAGGCGGGGGCCCGGCCCTCTCGGTGAGGTGGGTCTCGGCCGTCCCGGAGCGGCGATCAGCCGAGGAGCTGGTTCTGCAGGGTGACCGTCTGCTGGAAGGGCACGTGCGCCGCCCCGCCCTGGTGCGACTGCACGACGAGCGCGAGCGTGTCCCCGGCCTGGATGTACGCCCAGCGGGTCTGCTCGGGACCGTACGGCTTCTTCTCGGCGACGGCGTACACCGTCGTGTCCGGGACCTCGATCTCCGTCGCGAGCGGATCGGTCTCCACGTCCCGCGCCCCGTCCAGGGGAACGGCCTCCGCCGATCCGGCGTCGATCGCGTTGTCCTTGAAGTCCTCGGAGAAGCCCACGGACTTGAACCGCAGCAGGTAGACGGCGCTCCTCGTGCCGTCCGGCATGGTCCAGGCCCGCGCGACGATGTTCCGCAGCGCGGAGTCGTCGACGGCCTGCCGGAGCTCCGCGCGCTGCTCCTTCGGGTACAGGGCCAGGTACTGGTCCACGCCCACCCAGGCCCCGTCCAGCTTCGGGTCGACCGTGGCGCCCGCCGGAGCGGGCAGGAGCAGCCGGCGCGGGTCGGCGTGGTGGGTCTCGGCGTCGTTCCCGACGGTGAAGGGGCGCGGAGAGCCCTCGGGGAGCGCGGGCAGGCTCAGCGCGGGGTACGCCCAGCGGCCGTCACTCTCGGTCGCGAGACCGGGCACGTCGGTGCGCTCCATCGCGGTGATCCCGGCGACGACCCCGGCACCGAGCCCGCCGCACACCACGACGGCGGCGGTCCAGCGGGCGACGGCGGCGAGCACGCGACGCGGCTTCGCGGGGGCGGACGGCTCAGGGGCGGACGGCTCGGGGGCGGACGGCTCCGGCGTGGGCACCGGCGCCTCCGTCTGCTGCTCGGTCATACGTACTCCCCCGGGGACTTGATGTGGTCGAGCTGGTTCTTCACCAGCTCGGCGACGGCGGACTGGTCGAGGGACGGGCCGCCGTAGGCAAACGCGCTGACGAAGTACTCGGAGTCGTACGCGGAGCAGCTCATGCCCTCCATCCGGAACTCGCGCTCCTCGTCGTCCTCGTCCTTGTCCCTCGGCAGGACGTAGCAGGCCGCGTTCTTGTGGCCCTCGACCTTCGGCCCCTTGGCGAAGTCCAGGAGGCCGGCGATCTCGCCGCGCAGCTTGTGCAGCTCGTTGACGAACCGCCTGTCCTTCATCCGGATGACCTGCACCTCGATCACGAGGTCGGAGTCGATCGAGGTGTAGGAGCGGACGGCGATGCCCTGGACGCCCAGCTTCTCGATCCGCCGGTCGTACTCCCGGCGCTTCTTGCCGGAGAGCCCCTTGCCCTGCTGCTTCAGCAGGGCGACGGCGTCGGTCGCGCCGAGTTCGCCGTCGTTGCCGTAGCGGTCGATGTCGGGGCCGAGGGAGTAGTCGCCGGGCACCGGCAGCAGGAGCTTGCTCAGCGGGGTCGACGCCTTCCCGTCGCGGGTGTTGCCCGCGGGGTCCTTGCTCGCCGCCTGCGGCGCCTCCCAGCCGATCGTGGGCGCGTGCCGCTCGGCCGCCGAGACGGTGACCCCGGTGTAGACCCCGGCCCCGGCGACGCCCAGCACGAGCACGCCGCCGAGGACGTACGGAAAGAGCCCCCGCTTCCGCCGAACGGGCGCACTCCCCTCTTCCCCGGAGTCGACCGAGTCGACCGACTCCACCGACTCCACCCTGTCCGTCACGTTCTCGTCCCCGCTCACAGGCGCTCCAGCTGTCGCTCGGCCAGTGAGGTGATCTCCTTCTGGCTGATCTTCTTGGTGTCGGACACGAAGATCTCGACCATGACGTCGCCCCGGTGGAAGACCGCGCGGGCCTCGTAGAAGTCGAGGTAGCCCGCCTTGCGGTCCACGGGCAGGAGGTAGGTGCGCCCCTCGGCGCTGCCCTTGATCGGCTGCCCGTAGCCGGAGTCCTCGGTCCGGAACCGGCGCTGGCCGTCGGCGTGCTCGGCGGCGGACAGGCCGCTGTCGTCCCGGAACTGCACCAGGTTGATCTGCGTCGTCTTGTACCGGCCGGTGCGCCAGGAGGTGCTGGCGATCCTGCGGACCTCGTTGCGCACCAGGTACTCGAAGGCGTCCGAGGGCTGCTCGAAGTCCTCGGCGTACGCCATGACCGAGAGCCAGCCGTCGGCCGGTGTCCACTCGGTCCGCTTCGCCCCCGCCGGACTCGCCAGCAGCAGTTTCCGCAGGTCGCCCTCCGTCCTCAGCCCCCGGTCCCGCGCCGCCGACAGCGGCTCCGGCTCCTGCCCCTTCGGCAGCGGCTTCGCCGGGTAGACGAGGTCCGGCTGGTTGAGGGCGGGCAGCGCGGTGGGCTCGCGCTGGGCCTGGACGCCGTAGCCGACGGCGGTGCCGCCGACGATGCCGAGGACGGCGGCGACGGCGATCAGCGCGACCGTACGGCCGGTACGGCGCGGCGGCCGTACGGTCGCGCCGGAAACCGGCACCGGCGCACGGTCGGGCGCCGGGTCCGCAGCGACCGCCCCACCCTCTTGGGCGGATTCCACCGCTTCTGTCGCTTCCAAAACAGTCCCCCCACGAGACTAGAAGCGCGGATTCCGTTACCCGCGCACCCAGCTGACACGTGAGACCCGCCCGAGGTTGCGGAACCTCGCATTACAGTTCGGTATATGGCGAAGAAGCTCGTGATCAAGGTGACCGCCGGGGCCGACGCCCCCGAGCGCTGCTCCCAGGCCTTCACCGTGGCGGCCGTCGCCGTCGCCAGCGGGGTGGAGGTCTCCCTCTGGCTGACCGGCGAATCGTCGTGGTTCGCCCTCCCGGGCCGCGCGGCCGAGTTCGACCTCCCGCACGCCGCCCCCCTGCCGGACCTGATCGACTCGATCCTGGCAGCCGGCAGCATCACCCTGTGCACCCAGTGCGCGACCCGCCGCGACATCACGGAACAGGACGTCCTGAAGGGCATCCGCATCGCGGGCGCGCAGGTCTTCGTCAAGGAAGCGATGGCGGACGAGACGCAGGCCCTCGTCTACTGACGAAAGCCACCCGGCTTAATCGGGGTCCTTCTTCTTCCCGTCCAGCTCGTCCCACCACTCATCGGACTTCTTGTCCCCCGAGGGATCGTCCCACCAGCGGTCCTCGGGCCCTCTCCGGTTCGCCGTCATCGCGGCGACCGGGGGGATGAGCATCGCGACCACGCACATGCCGATGGCCACGGGAATCGAGAACAGGCGCACGACTGCCCAGGCGCCCACGAAGAGGACCAGGCAGGCACCCATCATCCAGAAATAGACGCGCCGACGCCGTGCGTACACACCTTCAGAATACGCCTGAAGGCAAGCCGAAGGGCCGTGCCTCGGGTCCTGGTGATGGCGTCCAACCCCCCCAGGAGGCACGGCCCTCCGGCCGTTCAGCGTGCGGATCAGACCGCGATCGCGACCTCGGCGAGGCCGCCCTTCTGGGCCACGACCTGGCGGTCGGCGGTGCCGCCGGGGACCAGGGCGCGGACGGTCCAGGTGCCCTCGGCCGCGTAGAAGCGGAACTGGCCGGTGGCGGAGGTCGGGACCTCGGCCGTGAACTCGCCGGTCGAGTCCAGGAGGCGGACGTAACCGGTGACGGGCTGGCCGTCCTTGGTCACGAAGCCCTGGATGGTGGTCTCACCGGGCTTGATCGTCGAGGCGTCGGGGCCGCCGGGCTGCGCTCCACACATGGTGGGAATCCTTACGGTCGAGGGGTCCTGGGGAGGGTTACTTGTTGGCGCCGAGCTCGATCGGCACGCCGACGAGGGAGCCGTACTCGGTCCACGAGCCGTCGTAGTTCTTGACGTTCGGGACCTCGAGCAGCTCGTGCAGGACGAACCAGGTGAGCGCGGAGCGCTCGCCGATGCGGCAGTAGGCGACGGTGTCCTTCGCCAGGTCGACCTGCTCGGCCTCGTAGAGGGCCTTCAGGTCCGCGTCCGACTTGAAGGTGCCGTCGTCGTTGGCGTTCTTCGACCACGGGATGTTGCGGGCGGACGGGACGTGGCCCGGGCGCTGCGACTGCTCCTGCGGGAGGTGGGCCGGGGCGAGCAGCTTGCCGGAGAACTCGTCGGGCGACCGTACGTCGACGAGGTTCTGGGTGCCGATCGCGGCCACGACGTCGTCGCGGAAGGCGCGGATCGAGGCGTCCTGGGGCTGGGCCTTGTACGCGGTGGCCGGGCGGTTCGGGACCTCGGAGCCGTCGACCAGGTCGCGGGAGTCGAGCTCCCACTTCTTGCGGCCGCCGTCGAGGAGCTTCACGTCCTGGTGGCCGTAGAGCTTGAAGTACCAGTAGGCGTACGAGGCGAACCAGTTGTTGTTGCCGCCGTAGAGGACGACCGTGGTGTCGTTGCCGATGCCCTTGGCCGAGAGGAGCTTCTCGAAGCCCTCCTGGTCGATGAAGTCACGGCGGACCGGGTCCTGGAGGTCCTTGGTCCAGTCGATCCGGATGGCGTTGCGGATGTGGTTCTTCTCGTAGGCCGAGGTGTCCTCGTCGACCTCGACGAGAGCGACCTGCGGGTCGTCGAGGTGGGCCTCGACCCAGTCGGCGTCGACCAGGACGTCGCTGCGAGCCATGCTGTTCTCCTCCGGGGCAGTGTGCGGCGGTTCGTGCAGTTTGTGCGGGTACGCGCCATCGCATGCGGGCGATGGTGGTGCTGCTGCGCAAGGGTGGCCCCGACGTCACGTCGTAGGGCCTGAGGAATACGGGAGCAGTGCGTCCCGCTCAGACGGAGCGACAGAGCATGGCGGCGACGCGGCACAGGTCTACTGCCCGCCGCTTCGTGAGATCCGCCTGTCGCTTCATGCCCTCGATCGTAGGGACGGACAGGCGGCCGTGTCACCGCCGTGTCGTATTTTGAGACGCGATCGTCCGGGATGTGGGATGCCAGGAGGGCGACGAGAGGCCGGGGCACGTGTGGGGTGACGTGTCCCGGTTGACCATCTGCGGATCGGACAGCGGTGTCTCAGTATGTGATCACCGGGTCGCGGGGAGGGTGGGATTCGGGGGGAGGCGGGGGGTTTGGGGTGGTGTGCGGCTTGGTGGCTGTTCAGCCTGCCAGGACCACGTCCTTGCCCGTCACCGTCACCGCGAGGCCGTCCGCCCGGGCCTCCACCTTCGCCAGCTTCATGCCCTGCGGCAGCCCCTCGATCCGGCGGTCGAAGTCCGTGCGGGCGCGCACCAGGTCCTCCAGGCCGGGGATGCCCTCGCCGGGCACCTCGTCGGCCCGCACCCGGAGGGTGTCGGCGTTCACCAGGGTCACCGTGGACAGCACGCTGCGGGTGAGCGTGCGGCCGAGGACGCGCACCCCGCCGGTGACCTTCAGCTTGCCGTCGCCGCCGTAGGCGACCTTGACGTCCCGGCCGGACGCGGCGCCCAGGTCCGCGTAGGAGATCAGCGCGGTGCCGCTGGCGGAGGCCGCGCGGGCGCTCGTGTAGCCGTCGTTCAGGGTGACGTCGCGCAGGTCGGCGGTCAGCTCGCCGATGCGCACCGGGTGGCCCCCCGCGGTCGCCCGGACGCCGGTCAGCCGCACCTCGACCTCGTCGAAGCGCTTGCCGGCCGCCTGGGTCAGGAACGGGAAGCCCTTGATGTCGACGTCGGTGGACTCCGCCCGCACGGCCCCGAGGCGCACCCGGTCGGCCGCCTCCGACTCCGCGTAGGACACGGCCAGGCGGTCCACTCCGACCAGGACGCCTCCGAGCACGACGGCCAGGATCAGCACAATCCGCAGTGCTCGCATGGTGTTCCTTCCCTCTGAGGCGTTCCGGGACGACTTCGGCCCCCCGACACGAAGATCGACGTGTCGGGGGGCCGAGTGGTTCCCCCACGGGGCTGTGTCGGCGGTTACGCCAGGGCACGTCCCAGCAGGTAGACGGCGGGCGCGGCGGCCGTCAGCGGCAGCGCGACACCGGCCGTCATGTGCACGAAGCGCGAGGGGTAGTCGTAGCTGGCCACCCGCAGTCCGATCAGCGCGCACACCCCGGCCGCCAGGCCGAGCAGCGCGCCCGAGGCGCCGAGGTCGGTGAGCCCGCCCGCGGCGATGCCGGCACCGGCCGCCGCGAGCAGCGCCACGACCACGGAGACCGGTCCGGGCAGCGGCACCGCGCGGGCGAGGACCGCGGCGGCGACGGCGGCCCCGCCGACGACCACCGCGTCCGGCTCGGCGCCGAGGTGCCCGGCGGCCAGGACCGCGAGGGCCGCCGAGGTGACCGTCGCCATCAGGCCGTACATCCGCTCGTCCGGATCGGCGTGGCTGCGCAGCTGGAGCACGAGCGTGAGCAGTACCCATACGCCGAGCGTGCCGAGGATCGCGGCGGGGGCGTTCTCCCGGCCGGCGGCGAGCAGCGCGACGTCGGCGGTGACGCCGCCCAGGAAGGCGAGGGCGATGCCCTGCCGGGCCGGCCACATGCCGTTGAGCCGGAACCAGCCGGCCGCCGTGACCGCCTGGAGCAGGATCAGCGGGACGAGCAGCGCGTACGAGCCGACGGAGGCGCCGACGGCGAGCAGGACGCCGAGGACGGCGGTCAGCGCGGCGGGCTGCGTCCCGGGCTCGATGACCGGCGAACGGCCCTCGGCACGGGCCCGCTGGGCGTCGGTGACCCGGCTGTTGCCGCCCATGGTGGGGGTGGAGTACGCGGGGCCCTCGGGCCCGGCGGAGAGCACGTCCGGGACGGGGGCCGGGACGAGGTCCGGGACCGGGACCGGAATCACCTCCGGGACCGGAGCGGCCTCGTACGCCGCGTACGCGGGCACGGGTGCCTCATACGCGGGTACGGGTGCCTCGTACGCCGGCTGGTACCCGGCCGGGCTCTCGGGCGGCAGCGGGTGCCCGCCCGAGGTGTACGCGTACTCGTACCCGTACGGCGTCTCGTACGCGGGAGCCTCGGGCTGCTGCGCCTCCTGGGGCCGCTGGGGCTCCTGGGGCCGCACCGTCGGCTGGTACTGGGTGTCCCAGGTCTGCCCCTCCCACGTCTGGGTGACGTGCGGGTCGTACGGCTGACCGCCCTGGCCGTCCTGCGGCTGAGGCTGCGGCTCGTACGGATAGTGCTGGTCACTGCTCATGGTGTGCGGTTCACCCTCCTGCGAACGGGGGGAGCACCTCGACCGTGCCGCCCTCCGCCAGCCGTACCGTCTCGTGGGCGCGGGTCCCGACGGGGTCGCCGTCGATGAGGAACGAGCAGCGCTGGAGGACCCGGACCAGCTCGCCGGGGTGCCTCTCGCGGGCCGCGTCGAGCGCCTCGGCCAGGGTCCGCGCGGCGTACGGCTCCTCGGCCACACCGGCGGCCGCCTTGGCCGCGGCCCAGTAGCGGATGGTTCCCGCTGCCATAGCGGCTCTCCCTTCGTTCGTGTGCGCGCCGCCCCCCATGATGGGCTATGGCCGGGCGAGCCAGCCGCCGAGCCGGGCGAGCAGCTCCTCGCCGGCCGCGTTCTCCGCGTGGCCCATGCCCCGCTCCACCCACAGCTCGGCCGCGCCCTCGGGCGCCGCGGCGACGAGGCTGCGGGGGTGGTCGAGCGGGAAGTACGCGTCGCGGTCGCCGTGCACGATGAGCAGCGGGGTCGGCGCGATCAGCGGCACCGCCTCCACCGGGGAGAGCGGGACGGGGTCCCAGCCCTCGCTGTCGATGCGGGTGCCGAGGCCGTAGCGCCCGACGAGCCGGCCGACCGGCCGGGTCACCACCCAGTGCACCCGCCGCATCGAGGGCGTCCCCCGGTAGTACCAGCGGGCGGGGGCGCTGACGGCGGCGACGGCGTCGGTGTGCGCGCCGGTGCCGCGCTCCAGGGCGGCGTGCCGCAGGACGACCGAGCCGCCCATGGAGAAGCCGACCGTCACCACCCGGGTGTGCCCGAGCTCACGGGCCCAGCGGACGGCCGCCGCCAGGTCGAGGACCTCGCGGTCGCCGACGGTCGAGCGGCCGCCGGAGCCGCCGTGGCCGCGGAAGGAGAAGGTGACGACGTTCGCGTGGTCCCGCAGGGCGAGGGCGGCGCGCCGGAGCGCGGGACGGTCGACCGCGCCGGTGAACCCGTGCGCGACGACGACCGCCGTATCGGTGACACTTGCCGTGGCCGGTTCGTAAAACGCCTCGATCCGGACACCGTCATCGGTACGCAACATCACGCGGCGGGCTTCACGGTCATGGACGGAAGTGAGCGAGGAAACATCCACCATGTGAAATCGGCCCTCTGCCTCGGAACTCATGTGAGCTATTCTGCTTGCCAGAGGATCCGGGCAACGCAGCCCCCGGGTCCTTTTGTGTTTTCCGACCGTTGTTACGGATGGATTACCGAAAGCTCTCAGGGCGCGAGAGCCGCAGGTGAGAACAGAAAGCAGTGCCGCAGACGTCCTCGCAGGGACCGAGGAGGAACCGACGTCATGGACGAGCTAAGCCAGCACGACCGGAAGACGACGACCCGGGCAGGTGGGGCGCGATGAGCTCACTGCTGCTCCTGACCAATGCCCTCCAGCCGTCGACCGAGGTGCTGCCCGCCCTCGGCCTGCTGCTGCACAACGTGCGCGTGGCCCCCGCCGAGGGCCCCGCGCTGGTGGACACCCCCGGCGCCGACGTGATCCTCGTCGACGGGCGGCGCGATCTCCCGCAGATCCGCTCGCTCTGCCAGCTGCTGCGCTCCACGGGGCTCGGCTGTCCGCTGATCCTGGTCGTGACCGAGGGCGGTCTCGCGGCCGTCACCGCCGACTGGGGCATCGACGACGTGCTCCTGGACACCGCGGGCCCGGCCGAGGTCGAGGCCCGGCTGCGGCTCGCGACGGGCCGTCGGCAGATCGTCGCGGACGACTCCCCGATGGAGATCCGCAACGGCGACCTGTCGGTGGACGAGGCGACGTACAGCGCCAAGCTGAAGGGCCGGGTCCTGGACCTGACCTTCAAGGAGTTCGAGCTCCTCAAGTACCTGGCCCAGCACCCGGGCCGGGTCTTCACCCGCGCCCAGCTCCTCCAGGAGGTCTGGGGCTACGACTACTTCGGCGGCACCCGGACGGTGGACGTCCACGTACGGCGGCTGCGGGCGAAGCTGGGCCCCGAGCACGAGTCGCTGATCGGCACCGTCCGCAACGTCGGCTACCGCTTCGTCACCCCCGAGAAGGCGGAACGCCCCGCCGCCGAGGACCCCCGGGGCCGGCAGGACACCCGGAACCGGGGCCGGGCCGGGACACCCGTCAAGGAAGCCGCGCGGGAACTCACTCCTGTGGAGGACCGTTAACGTGGCGTATGCCACAACGCGACCTGCCGGTAGGTAGGTCACCCCGCGTAGACTGCCGCGCGTGGCCAAGGTGACGCGGGATGACGTAGCGCGACTGGCGGGTACTTCGACCGCGGTCGTGAGTTACGTCATCAACAACGGACCCCGGCCGGTCGCCCCGGCCACGCGCGAGCGTGTCCTCGCCGCCATCAAGGAGCTGGGCTACCGCCCCGACCGGGTGGCCCAGGCGATGGCGTCCCGGCGCACGGATCTCATAGGCATGGTCGTCCCCGACGCCCGCCAGCCCTTCTTCGCGGAGATGGCGCACGCGGTCGAGCAGGCCGCCGCCGAGCGCGGGAAGATGGTGCTCGTCGGCAACTCCGACTACCGCACCGAGCGCGAGATCCACTACCTGCGGGCCTTCCTCGGCATGCGGGTCTCCGGTCTGATCCTGGTCAGCCAGGGCATGAGCGAGCAGGCCGCGAGCGAGATCGAGGCCTGGGACGCGCGCGTGGTGCTGCTGCACGAGCGGCCCGAGGCGATCGACGACGTCGCCGTCGTCACCGACGACATCGGCGGCGCCCAGCTCGCCACCCGGCACCTCCTGGAGCACGGGCACCCGTACGTGGCCTGCATGGGCGGCGTCCCGAACACCCCCGCCGTCGGCGACCCGGTCGCCGACCACGAGGAGGGCTGGCGGCGTGCCATGCAGGAGGCCGGGCTCTCCGTCGAGGGCCGGCTCTTCCAGGCGCCGTACAACCGCTACGACGCCTACCAGGTGGCGCTGAAGCTGCTCGCCGGTCCCGACCGGCCGCCGGCCATCTTCTGCTCCACCGACGACCAGGCCTTCGGCGTGCTGCGGGCCGCCCGCGAGCTGCGCATCGACGTGCCGACCGAGCTCGCCGTGGCGGGCTTCGACGACGTCAAGGAGGCGGCGCTGACCGACCCGCCGCTGACCACGGTCTACTCGGACCGGCCGGCGATGGCCCGGGCCGCGGTGGACCTGGTGCTCGACGACTCCATCCGGGTCTCGGGCTCGCGCCGCGAGCGGGTGAAGCAGTTCCCGTCGGCGCTGATCGTCCGCCGCTCCTGCGGCTGCGCCTGACCCGGAGGAACAGGTCCCGGAGGAACAGGTCCCGGACGAACGGGACCCGGACGAACGGGACCCAGCCGGACCCGCCGGTCTCCGCCGCCGGGTCTTTATATCGGGCATACACACTTCTGTCGGGCTTCTCACCCCGCCCTCAGGCCGTTCTCATGTACGGCTCCGAGAGTCATAGCCATGACGGACAACCAGCAGCCCCAGCAGCAGCCGTACTACCCGCCGCGGCCGCCGTACGACCCGACGGAGCCCCTCAGCACCGAGCCGGGCACCACCGTCTGGCCGTCCGGCGGGCACACCCCGGCCGGCGGGTACACCACGCCGCCGCCCCCGCGGCAGCCCGCGTTCGCCTCCCCGGCGCCCGCCCCCGGCCCGCACCGTCGGGCCAAGCGCGGGGTCGGCCTGCTGGCGGCCGTGGCCATCGCCGCCGCGGCGGTCGGCGGCGGCACCGCGACCCTCGTCGAGCGCTGGACCTCCGACGGCACCGCCTCTGCGGCCGGCTCCGTGAGCGGCACGAACGTGTCGGCGAGCAGCAAGGGCACGGTCGCCGGGGTCGCCCAGGCCGTCTCCCCGTCGATCGTGGAGATCTCCGCGAGCTCGACCTCCGGCAAGTCCACCGGCTCCGGCGTGATCATCACCGGCGACGGCGAGATCGTCACCAACAACCACGTCATCTCCGGCGCCTCGTCGATCAAGGTGCAGACCTCCGACGGCAAGAGCTACGACGCCAAGGTCGTCGGCACGGACCCGGACAAGGACCTGGCGCTGATCAAGCTGGAGGGCGCGTCCGGCCTCAAGACGGCGACGCTCGGCGACTCGTCCAAGGTGCGGGTCGGCGACGAGGTCGTGGCGATCGGCTCCCCCGAGGGCCTGACCGGCACCGTCACCAGCGGCATCGTCTCCGCCCTCGACCGCGACGTGACCGTCGCCAAGGAGGACGGCCAGGGGCAGGGCCAGGACCAGGGTCAGGGGCAGGGCCAAGGCGGCCAGGGCCAGCAGTGGGACCCGCGCCAGGGGTGGCCGTTCGAGTTCGGCGGGCAGCAGTTCAACGGCGACACCGGCTCCTCGAAGACCACGTACAAGGCGATCCAGACCGACGCCTCGCTCAATCCCGGTAATTCCGGCGGCGCGCTGATCAATATGAACGGCGAGATCATCGGAATCAATTCGGCCATGTATTCGCCCAGTTCCTCGGGCGGTTCCACGGCCGGCAGCGTCGGCCTCGGATTCGCGATCCCGGTCGACACCCTCAAGGCCGACCTGGACAGCCTGCGCTCGGGCGGTGCCGCCTGAACACATGGGACGCTGACCCCATGACTGGCCAGCAGAACGAAGCCGAACGCGCCGAACGCATCCTCATCGTGGACGACGAGCCCGCCGTGCGGGAGGCGCTGCGCCGCAGCCTCGCGTTCGAGGGGTACGCGACCGAGGACGCCGTCGACGGGCTCGACGCGCTCGCCAAGATGAACACGTACGCCCCCGATCTCGTCGTCCTCGACGTCCAGATGCCCCGCATGGACGGCCTGACCGCCGCCCGCCGCATCCGGGCGTCCGGCTCGACCGTGCCGATCCTCATGCTCACCGCCCGCGACACCGTCGGCGACCGGGTCACCGGGCTCGACGCGGGCGCCGACGACTACCTGGTGAAGCCCTTCGAGCTGGACGAGCTGTTCGCCCGGATCCGCGCCCTGCTGCGCCGCAGCTCGTACGCGGCTCCGCAGGCCGGGCCGCGGCCCGACGGCGACGTGCTGTCCTTCGAGGACCTGCGGATGGACCTGACCACGCGCGAGGTGAGCCGGGGCGGGCGGCCGGTGGAGCTGACCCGTACCGAGTTCACGCTCCTGGAGCTGTTCCTCGCGCACCCGCGGCAGGTGCTGACCCGCGAGCAGATCCTGAAGGCCGTGTGGGGCTTCGACTTCGAGCCGAGCTCCAACTCGCTCGACGTGTACGTGATGTACCTGCGCCGCAAGACCGAGGCGGGCGGCGAGCCGCGCCTCGTGCACACCGTGCGCGGGGTCGGCTACGTGCTGCGCGGCGGAGGCGCGGAGTGACCAGCCCGGTGACCTGGTTCCGCTCGCGGCCGCTGCGTTCCCGGCTCGCGCTCCTCACCGCGCTCGCGGTGGCGGTCGCGGTCGCGGCGGTCTCGGTGGCCTGCTGGTTCGTGACCCGGGCCCAGCTGGAGGCGGAACTGGACGACTCGCTGCGCTCGGCGCAGCTCACCCCGCAGGACGCCCAGAAGCTGCTGAGCTCCTGCGGGACGACCACGCAGAACCAGCCGCTGCCGGCGCCGCGCGGCGGGCAGACGCTGCAGATCGTGTCGACGGACGGCGAGGTGCTCTGCTCCACGGGCCGCTCGGTGATCCCGGCGCAGGCCGCGGACACGGCGGTGGCCCAGGGCCACCTCGCCTCCGCGCTGCACACGACGAACGCCGCGGACGGCACGGAGATGCGGGTCTACACGTACCCCATGAACCTGATCCGGCAGCCGATCTCGCAGCCGGTCGCGGTCTCCGTCGCCCGCCCCACGTACGAGATCGACAACTCGATGTCCACGCTGGCCTGGGTGCTGCTGCTCGTCTCCGGCATCGGCGTCGTCGGGGCCGGGGCGGCCGGCCTGTGGGTGGCGCGGACCGGTCTGGAGCCGGTGCACCGGCTGACCGGGGCGGTCGAGCACGTGGCGGCGACCGAGGACCTGACGGTCCGGATCCCGGTCGAGGGCGAGGACGAGATCGCACGGCTCTCCCGGTCCTTCAACGCGATGACGGCCGCGCTCGCGACCTCCCGCGACCGGCAGGCCCAGCTGATCGCGGACGCCGGCCACGAGCTGCGCACGCCGCTGACCTCGCTGCGGACCAACGTCGAGCTGCTGGCCCGCAGCGAGCAGACCGGCCGGCCGCTGCCGCCGGAGGACCGGCGGGCCCTGATGGCCTCGGTGAAGGCGCAGATGGCGGAGCTGGCGGCGCTGATCGGCGACCTCCAGGAGCTGTCCCGGCCGGACGCGGCGGCCCGCGGCCCGCTGGAGGTGGTGCCGCTGCACACGATCCTGCGCGCGGCGCTGGACCGGGCGCGGCTGCGGGGCCCGGAGCTGACCTTCGTGACGGACCTGGCGCCCTGGTACGTACGGGCGGAGCAGGCGGCTCTGGAGCGGGCGCTGGTGAACGTCCTGGACAACGCGGTGAAGTTCTCGCCGCCGCGCGGGACGGTCGAGGTGACCCTGATGCGGGGCGAGCTGACGGTCCGGGACCACGGACCCGGCATCCCGGCGGACGAGCTGCCGCACGTCTTCGACCGTTTCTGGCGCTCGCCCTCGGCGCGCAGCCTGCCGGGGTCGGGGCTCGGCCTGTCGATCGTGGCCCGCACGGTCGGGCAGGCCGGCGGCACGGTCGCGCTCACCCCGGCGGAGGGCGGCGGCACGGTGGCGACGGTGCGGCTGCCGGGCGCCCCGACACCGCCGCCGCCGTCGCCCCCGGCGGCGGAGGGATCAGTTGTGCCGGATGAGGGACTCGACCAGTCCTGAGCGGGTGTTGGGGTAGTCCAGCGGGACGATCCCCAGCCCCTTCCAGGCCGCGCCCTCGCCGTCGAGCAGGGCGTGGACCTGCGGGTTGAGCCGGTCGGCGTTCCACCGCGGCGGGAGGCCGGCCGCGGTGGAGACGAAGTTGACGTAGAAGCGGCCGGGCTGGGTGGCCGCCTTCCGGAACTGCGCCTGCACCTTGGGCCACTTGCCGAAGGGTTCGGACTGGTAGTCGTCCTGCACGTCGAAGTACGTGCCGTCGGCCCAGCGCAGGCCGGGCAGTCCGCCGTTGTCGGCGAGGAGCACGACCCGGCCGCGGGCCTCGCCGAGCGTGGGGACGCCGTTCCCGATGCGGAAGAGGGGCCGCCAGCCGCGGTTGTCGAGGTAGTCGTCGAAGACCGCGCGGAAGGTGGCGTCGGACTCGGACGAGTACTCCTGCTTGACCCGCATCAGGACGGTCTCGGTGGGGTGCGCGGCGAGGAAGTCCCAGCAGGCGCCGAGGACGTCGCCGAACATGAGGTTCTGGTAGGAGGCCGCGTGGTGGATCGCGAACGATCCGCCGGTCACCCGGCACCGTACGTCCAGGAACCGGATGCCGCTGTCCAGTTGCTGGGCGATGGTGGTGTTCTGGCACTCGGTCCAGGGTCCGCCGTAGCGCGCCCCCGAGTCGTGGGTGCCGGGGATCGTGAGCCTCTGGAGCGGGGTGGGGTCGCCGTGGGCGGCCATCCAGTCCTGCGTCCCGAGGGCGGTGGCCGCCCGGGCGGAGGGGGCACCCAGGAGCAGGGCTCCGGAGGCCGCGGCGGCGCCCGCGAGAAAGCGTCGCCGGTCCAGTCGGTCCGGTCGTCGGTCCAGTCGTCGGTCCATGGGACGGCACTATGGCAGGGGTTGACGTGCCCCTGCCATAGCCCGTGAGGGTCCGTCGTCTCCCGGACCCCGTCGGCTCGGTCCTCCGTCAGCCGGTGAAGTACCCGAAGACGTCCACGATCACGTCCGTCGAACCCGCGTGGTTGTACAGGTACAGCTTCCCGTCGACGACCGGCACGACCACCAGGTTCGGCACGGTCCGCCCCGGCAGCAGGTTGACGCTGGAGACCTTCGGGGTCCCCGGCACCGTCGTGGCCGCCAGGTACGTCGACCTCGTCGCACCGGTCCCCGTCAGGTTCAGGACCACCGCCGAGGCCCCGCTCGCCGGCACCCCGCCGATCCCCGCGACCGGCAGCATCAGGCTCTGCGCCGGACCGAGCGTCCGCCCGCCCAGGGCCTTCCGGGTGTCCACGAGCCGGGCCGGAGCCAGCGGGTGGAACAGCGCGCCCTGCGCACCGGCGCCGAAGTAGCCGGAGACGTCGGCCAGCAGGTCGACCGAGCCCGCGTGGTTGTAGAGCGTGATCCTGCCGTCCCTCACGGGGACGATCACCGCGTTGGCGACGGTCTGCCCCGCCGCCGTGTTCAGGTTGGACGCGCTGGTCCGCTGGGTCCCGTACGGGTACACCGACACGAAGCCGGCCGCCGTGGGCCCGGTCGCGGTCACGTTCAGGACCACCGCCGACACCCCGGCCGCCGGCACCCCGCCCCGGCCCGCGACCCGCACGTCCACCGTCCTCGCCGGCCCCACCTTGGCCCTCGGCGCGCCGAGCCCGCTCCGGGTGTCGAGGACCCGCGCCGGGGCCACCGGCGCGAACCGGTCGCCCGGGCCGCTCATCGTGTACGAGCCGGCGACGTCCGCGAGCAGGTCGACCGAGCCGCGGAAGTTGTACAGCGTCACCTTGCCGTCCTTGACGGGCACGGTCACCAGGTTGGACGCGGTCCGCCCGGCCGTCACGTTCAGGTTCGACGCGGTGGAGCGCTGCGTGCCGTACGGGTACACCGACACGTACGTCGACGCCGAGGCGTTCGTCGCCGTCACGTTCAGCACGACCGCCGAGACCCCGCGCGCCGGCACCCCGGCACGGCCCGCGACCTGGAGGGTCAGCGTGTCGCCGGTGTAGAGCGGGGCCTTGCGGGCGCCGAGCCCGCTGCGGGTGTCGAGGATCCGGGTCGGCGTCACCGGCTCGTACGCGCCGAGCCCGCCGTGCGTCAGGAGCGTCTCGCCGCCACGGCGCAGCTCGCTCCCGGCCCCGTCGGCGGGCACGACGGCGAGCTCGTACGCGTACCAGCCGTCGACCGCCCCCGCCCCGGTGTCGTCCTTCCCGTCCCAGACCGCCTTGACGAGACCACGGGTCTCACCGCCGCGCAGGGTCCGGACGACCTTCCCGGCCTTGTCCTTGACGCTCAGCGTCCAGGAGGCGGCGGGCTTGGACAGCCACCACTTCGCGGTCCAGGGGGCGCCGGTCTCGACGTCGAAGACCTCGCCGGGCAGCGCGGAGTCGAGCACGGACAGGTCCGAGGCCGGGACACCGCTCGGGACGACGTGCAGGCGCTGCTGGGCGTCGGCGAAGACGGTGTGGCCGCCGAACCGGTCGACGCTCCAGCCGCGCTCGGGCCGCTCGTCGGCCGGCCGGCCGAGCTCCCGGGTCGCGCCGCCGCGCAGCGGCGTCAGGGAGAGCAGCCCGTCCTTCTCGTGGGTGACGTAGCCGTCGCCGAGCCGCGCCGAGGTGTGCGCGGGCAGGGCGGTGTTCACCTGGGTCACGGTGTTCAGGACACCGGACTTCGCGTCGCACTTCCAGTAGACGTCGGCGCCGACCGCCTGGACGTCCTTCAGGACGCAGTCGGCGACGGTCAGCTTCCGGGTGGTGGCCCTGGTGCGGACGTCGATCGCGGCGAGCGCGCCAGGGGTGGCGTTCGCGGCCCACAGGGTGCCGCCGTTCAGGGCGGTCGCGGCTCCCTTGACGAGGCCGGGCGGGGTCGCGTCCGCCCGGGCGTCCAGGTCGAAGACCCGTCGCGCACCGGCCACGTCGGTGTAGGCGGCATAGCGGCCGGAGGCTCCGACGGCCGGGCCGGGGCCCACGTCCCAGGCGCCCGTGTAGACGGGGGGCAGCTGCGCCCCGGCCTCCAGGGCGTACAGGCTGAAGCCACTGGGGAAGACGGTCCGCCCGTCGCCCGTGGGCACGCCGAAGTGCCGGTCGCGCTCGGGGTCCGTACCCCGGTCGACCCGGTCTCCCGCGGCGAGCGGCCCGCCGGTCGTCAGCGCGAGGGAGCGCAGCCGGTGCTCACCGCCCTGGGGCACCTCGTCGACGGCGTTCAGGACGCCCTGCGCGGCGGTGACCCCGAGCGTGAGCGTGCGCCGGGCCGGGACGACGGCCACCTTCGTGGCCGCGAACTCGCCGTCGGCACCCACCGCGACGCGGTAGACCGGGCGCGCGAGTGCCGGCTTGTCGTCGACGACGGCGAGCACGGGGCCGCCGCCGCTCCTCGGCATGAGGGTCACGCCGTCGAGCACCTTCGTCTGGGCGCCGCCCTCGAAGGGGCGGGACTGCAGCGTCAGGCGCCCGTCGGCGTCGTCGCGCGCGCTCAGGATCCGGTCGCCCCGGACGGCCACCGGGTAGGCGTCGCCGGTCCAGTCGGTCTCGCGGGCGGGCGCGGACCAGTCGCCCGCGAGGTCCCGTACGCGCAGCTTCCCGCCCGCGGTCACCGTGAGCAGGTCGTCGCCCTGCACGAAGGCGGACCTCAGGTCGTCGCCGAGCTCGCGCACCCGCGGGGTGCCGCCGGACAGGTCGACCCACGCGAGGGCGCTCACCTGGTCGACCCGGTACGAGAGCAGGAAGCCGCTCGGGGCGGTTCCCTGCACCACGAACTCCCCGGCGCCGGACGGCAGTCCGGTGACCGGGCGGTCGACCGGGGCGCCGTTCACCAGCGCGTAGGTGTGCAGGGTGCCGTCGCCCGCCGTCGACTCGGCGACGACCGTGCGGCCGGCCAGTCCGAGGACGTGCCGGCCCGCCCCGATGGCGAGGGTCTCCTCGGGGCCGCCGGCGGCGTCCTGGAGGACGACCTTGCCCAGCCGCTCGTCCACGCGGGCGAAGGTGTCCGTGCCGTTGCCGTGGATCTGGGCGCCGCCGTCCGCGAACGCCGTGGAGCCGCCGTCGGCGTAGGAGTACCAGCGGAACTCACCGGCCGCGTCGCCCTGCAGGAAGCCCGTCGTTCCGGGCCGCACGATCGACGCGTACGGATCCGCCTTCTCCTCCGCCGGGATCACCAGCTCGGCCGGAGGGCCGTCGCCCGCGGCGTACGCGACCCCCGCCCCCACCGGCGTCAGCGCGACCAGCGCCGCCGTCGCCGCGGCGAGCGCGAGCGCGCCTCTCCGCCGTCTTCCCCACCCTGTTCCCATGTGCTGAACCCCTCCCCAGAAGTTCCGAATCGAACGAGCCTAACAGGGGGTTCGAACATGTTCAGCGGTAACGCCGAGGGGCGGCGCCCGCCGCAGCGGACACCGCCCCTCTCGTACAACTGCCTAAAGCACAGGCTTACTTCACGACCGTGATCCGGTCCGCCGCCGGCACCGCCAGCGGGGCGGAGGCCGAGGAGTTCGCCGCCAGGTAGGCGTTGAAGACGTCCAGGTCCGACGCGCCGACCAGCTTGTTGGTGCCCGTCGCGAGCGCCGCGAAGCCGTCGCCGCCGCCCGCGAGGAACTCGTTCATCGCGACGCGGTAGGTCTTCGCGGGGTCGATCGCCGCACCGTTCAGCTTGATCGTGCCGTCGACGACGCGGTCCGCGCCCGTCTTGGTCATGTCGAGCGTGTACGTCAGGCCCTTCGAGACCTGGAGGATCTTCACCGAGTTCAGGTTCGAGCCGCTGACCTGCTGCTTCAGCGCGGCGATCAGGTTCGCGCCGGACAGGTCGACCACGTTCATCATGTTGGTGAACGGCTGCACGGTGAACGACTCGCCGTAGGTCACCACGCCGTCGCCCTCGGCGCCGGACGCCTTGTACACGAGGTCGGAGCGGATGCCGCCCGGGTTCATGAGGGCGACCTGGGCGCCGCCCTTGTCCGCGGGGGCCAGGCCCTGGAGCTGCGCGTCGGCGATCAGGTCGCCGAGCGGCTTCTCGTACGCCGTGGAGCCGCGGCCGTTGATGTCGGCGGCGATGTAGCCCTGCGGGCGGTTGGCGACCGGGGCGGCCAGCGTCTTCCAGTCCTCGATCAGCCGGGTGATGTCCGCGGCCTTCGGGACGTCACGCGAGACGACGTGGTTGGCCGAGGCGACCGCGGTGCGGACGATGTCCTTGGTGCGGCGGTCGTAGGTCAGCGTGGTGTCGGTGTACAGCTTGCCGAACGAGGACGCGGAGGTGACCAGGCGCGGCTTGCCCGACGGGTCGGGGATGCTGCACACGTACGCCTGGTGGGTGTGGCCGGTGACCAGCGCGTCGACCTGCGGCGAGACGTTCTTCGCGATGTCGACGATCGCGCCGGAGACGCCCTCGCCGTCCCCGTCGCCGTCCCCGTCGCAGTTGTAGTTGTACGAGGACGAGGCCGGCATGCCGCCCTCGTGGACCAGGGCGACGATGGACTTGACGCCCTGGCGCTCCAGGACCTTCGTGTACTTGTTGATCGTCTCGACCTCGTCGCCGAACTTCAGGCCCTTGACGCCCTCGGCGGTGACGACGTTCGGGGTGCCCTCCAGGGTCACACCGATGAAGCCGATCCGGACGCCGTCCTTCTCCCAGATGAAGTACGGGTCGAGCAGCGGCTTGCCGGTCTTCTCGTCCGTCACGTTGGCCGCGAGGTACGGGAAGTCGGCGCCCTGGAACTTCTTGCCCTCGACGAAACAGCCGGCGGTCGGGTGACAGCCGCCGTTCTGCATGCGGGCCAGCTCGCGCGCGCCCTCGTCGAACTCGTGGTTGCCGACCGAGGTGACGTCGAGGTCCAGCTTGTTGAGCGCGCCGATGGTGGGCTCGTCGTGGAAGAGGCCCGAGAGCAGCGGCGAGGCGCCGATCAGGTCACCGGCCGCGGCCGTGATGGAGTAACGATTCCCCTGACGGGCCTGGCGCAGGTGGGTCGCCAGGTACTCGACACCACCGGCGTCGATCTTCTCGGTCGTGCCGTCCGGGTTGGTCCGGACGACCTGGCCCGAGGAACCGGCCGGGGGCTCCAGGTTGCCGTGCAGGTCGTTGAAGGAGAGCAGCTGGACATCGACCATCCGCCCCCAGCCCTTGCCGTTGGTGCCGTACGACGCGCCCGAGGCGCTCACGTCGTCCTGCGACGCGCCGGCCGGCATCGCGGCGACGAGCGCACCGATGGTGGCCAGCCCCGCCCCGGCGACGAGAATCCGCCGCCCCGCCCTGTTCTGCTTCGACCGCTTCGCTGCCATCCGCTCCCCTTGAATCCCGATCTGTCCTGCGAGCCGCAGCCTAGAGTCAACGCGCGTAGCGCAACAGGGGTTGGCTGGTTACGAGCTGGTTGCCATTGATCTGCCCCGGGGGGACACCCACCCGCCGTAGGCTCGTCACATGACTTCCGACGCGGCGCCGGCCCTTGAACCGGGACGGCAGATCAACAGTTACGAAGAACTGAACCCCGAGCAGGTCACGGCGGTCCTCGACCTCCTGGAGGCCGCCGACCGCGCCGACGGCATGCACGCCGTGTCCGAGCAGGGCCGGCTCTATCTGCGCCACGGGCGCCGCGAGGGCGTCCGGCACTTCCTCCTCACGGTCGGCTCCGCGCTGTACGGCTACGCCCAGTTGGAGGAGACCGACCCGGTCGAGGCCCCCGCGGCCGAGCTGGTCGTGCACCCCTCGCACCGCGGCCGCGGCCACGGCCGGGCCCTGGGCAGCGCCCTGCTCGACGCCTCCGGCAAGCGGCTGCGGGTGTGGGCGCACGGCGGCAAGTCGGCCGCCCGCCACCTCGCGCAGGTCCTCGGCCTGACCCTGTTCCGCGAGCTGCGCCAGCTGCGCCGCCCGCTGGTGCCGCTGGACATCCCGGAGCCGGTGCTGCCCGAGGGCGTCACCATCCGCACCTTCGTGCCCGGCCAGGACGACACCGCCTGGCTCGCGGTCAACGCGGCCGCCTTCGCCCACCACCCCGAACAGGGCTCGCTGACCCAGCGGGACCTGGACGACCGGATGGCCGAGCCGTGGTTCGACCCGAAGGGCTTCTTCCTCGCGGAGAAGGACGGGCGGCTGGTCGGCTTCCACTGGACCAAGGTCCACGCGGAGGAGCAGCTGGGCGAGGTGTACGTCGTCGGCGTGCTGCCCGACGCGCAGGGCGGCGGCCTCGGCAAGGCCCTGACCGCGACCGGCCTGCGGCACCTCGCGGCCCAGACCCTGCCGACGGCGATGCTGTACGTGGACGCCGACAACACGGCCGCCGTGACGGTCTACGAGCGCCTCGGCTTCCGGACCCACGAGGTCGACCTGATGTACCGCACGGAGTCCTGAACTCCAATCAAGAAGGGGGCGGTTGACACCGCCCCCTTCTCTCCGCCTGCGCATCGCCATGGAGTACGCGGGCACCGGCCTGGTCCTCCTGCCGCTGCTCGTCGGCGCCTTCGTGGCCGGCCCGCTGGTCGCCCGCGCGTTCGAGTCCGGCACCTACCGGCTCGGCCTCACCCAGTCGGTCACCCCGGCGGCCTGGCTGCGCACCAAGGCCGTCACCGCCACGGTCACCGCCGTCGCGCTCCCGGCCGCCTTCCGCGTCCTGCGCACCCGGCACCCGTAGCCCCGGCACACGTAGCCCCGGCCCCCCGGTCGAGCGGCGCCCCGGCGCCCACAGAAACGCAGGTGGCGGGGCCCATGCGGCCCCGCCCCCGATTCCCGGAGGACACGTCCCCGTTACCGGCCATTCAGACGCGCTTGCGACGCTCACGCAATGAAGCGCTCCGTGCCCGCTCTTCCCAAAGGGAGACTTCCCTCCCCCACGGCCCGCTCCGACGCGCCCCACCAGCCCTTCGCGCGGAAGAATGGGACCATGAGCCAGCAGCCCGCCGAGGTCCCGGTCCAGCCGTCCGCGAAGGCGTCCGCGAAATCCGCCCAGCCGTCCCTGGGGTCCATAGCCGCTCACCGGCCGCACGCCGTCAACGGCGCGGCCACCAGCGAGCTCGAACCCGATCTGGACGCCGACCTCGACGCGTACGAGGACGACGACAGCGCCGGGGAACTCCCCCAGGGCCGCTTCCTCGACCGGGAGCGCAGCTGGCTCGCGTTCAACGAGCGGGTGCTCGAACTCGCCGAGGACCCCCAGACCCCCCTCCTCGAACGGGCGAACTTCCTCGCGATCTTCGCGTCGAACCTCGACGAGTTCTTCATGGTCCGCGTCGCCGGCCTCAAGCGCCGCATCGCCACCGGAGTCGCCACCCGCTCCGCCTCCGGGCTCCAGCCCCGCGAGGTCCTCGACCTCATCTGGACCCGCTCGCGCGAGCTCATGGCCCGGCACGCCGCCTGCTACCAGCAGGACGTCGCCCCCACCCTCGCCGACGAGGGCATCCACCTCATCCGCTGGCCCGAACTCACGGAGAAGGAGCAGGCCCGCCTCTTCACCCTGTTCCGGCAGCAGATCTTCCCCGTCCTCACCCCGCTGGCCGTGGACCCCGCGCACCCCTTCCCGTACATCTCCGGGCTCTCCCTCAACCTCGCGGTCGTCGTCCGCAACCCCGTCAGCGGCCACCGCCACTTCGCCCGCGTCAAGGTCCCGCCGCTGCTCTCCCGCTTCCTGGAGGCCTCCCCCGAGCGGTACGTCCCGCTGGAGGACGTCATCGCCGCGCACCTGGAGGAGCTCTTCCCCGGCATGGAGGTGCTCGCCCACCACATGTTCCGGGTCACCCGCAACGAGGACCTCGAAGTCGAGGAGGACGACACCGAGAACCTGCTCCAGGCCCTGGAGAAGGAACTCATGCGCCGCCGCTTCGGCCCGCCGGTGCGCCTGGAGGTCGAGGAGTCCATCGACCCCTACGTCCTCGACCTCCTCGTACGCGAACTGAAGATCTCCGACGCCGAGGTCTACCCGCTGCCCGGCCCGCTCGACCTCACCGGCCTCTTCGGCATCGCCTCCCTCGACCGGCCCGAGCTCAAGTACCCCAAGTTCGTCGCCGGCACCCACCGCGACCTCGCCGAGGTCGAGTCCGCCTCCGCGCCCGACATCTTCGCCGCGGTCCGCGAACGTGACGTGCTCCTGCACCACCCGTACGACTCGTTCTCCACCTCCGTCCAGGCCTTCCTGGAACAGGCGGCGGCCGACCCGGACGTCCTCGCGATCAAGCAGACGCTGTACCGCACCTCCGGCGACTCCCCGATCGTCGACGCCCTCATAGACGCCGCCGAATCCGGCAAGCAGGTCCTCGTCCTCGTCGAGATCAAGGCCCGCTTCGACGAACAGGCCAACATCAAGTGGGCCCGCAAGCTGGAGGAGTCCGGCTGCCACGTCGTCTACGGCCTCGTCGGCCTCAAGACCCACTGCAAGCTGTCCCTCGTGGTACGCCAGGAGGGCGAGGTCCTGCGCCGCTACTCGCACGTCGGCACCGGCAACTACCACCCCAAGACCGCCCGGCTCTACGAGGACCTCGGCCTGCTCACCGCCGACCCCCAGGTCGGCGCCGACCTCTCCGACCTGTTCAACCGGCTCTCCGGCTACTCCCGCCGCGAGACCTACCGGCGCCTGCTCACCGCCCCCAAGTCACTCCGCGACGGCCTGGTCTCCCGCATCAACAAGGAAGTCGCCCACCACCGCGCCGGGCGGCCCGCCTACGTCAAGATCAAGGTCAACTCGCTCGTCGACGAAGCCGTCATCGACGCCTGCTACCGGGCCTCCCAGGCCGGCGTCCCCATCGACATCTGGGTCCGCGGCATCTGCGCCGTACGCCCCGGCGTCGAAGGCCTCTCCGACAACATCCGGGTCCGCTCGATCCTCGGGCGCTTCCTGGAACACTCCCGGGTCTTCGCCTTCGGCAACGGCGGCGAACCCGAGGTCTGGCTCGGCAGCGCCGACATGATGCACCGCAACCTGGACCGGCGGATCGAGGCCCTCGTACGGGTCTCCGACCCCGCCCACCGGGCCGCACTCACCCGGCTCATGGAGACCGGGATGTCCGACACCACCTCCTCCTGGCACCTCGGCCCGGACGGGAACTGGACGCGGCACGCGACCGACCCCGAAGGCCAGCCACTGCGGCACGTCCAGGAGATGCTCATCGACGCGCGGAGGCGCCGGCGTGCACAACCCTGACATCACCTCCGAGGTCTCGGCCGGCGAGGTGCTCACCCCCTACCTGCACGCGCGGGCCGCGGACTTCCTCCGCGGCCTGCGCCTGCACGGCGACAGCGGCGCCGACACCGCGGGCGCCGAAGAGGCCACCCGGACGCTGCGGGCCGCCGCCCGCCGCATCAGCGGAACCCTCCACACCTTCCGGCCGCTCCTCGACACCGCCTGGGCCGACCAGCTCCGCACCGAGCTCGCCTGGCTCTCCGGCACCCTCGCCCTGGAGCACGCCTGCACCTCCCGCCTCGTCCGGCTCGTGGACGCCCTGTCCCGCCTGTCGAGCGGCGGCGCCGGCCTGACGGTCCCCGCCGCCCGCCGCACCGAGAGCACCGGCCCCGGCCTCACCGTCGGCGCCGCCCGCGCCGGCGCCCTCCTCGAACGCCAGCTCACCCTCGCCCGCACCCGCGCCCACTCCGCCGCCCTCCAGGCCCTCGGCTCCGCCCGCTTCCACGCCGTCGCGGACTCCGTCGCCCTGCTCGCCTCCGAGGTCCCGCTCGGCCCGGCCGGCGCCGCCCCCGCCCTCGACGTCCTGGACGCCCCCGCCCTCGGCCTCGAACACCGCCTCCTCGACGCGGTCGCCGCCCTCCCCCTCACCCGCGCCGCCCACCCGTACAACGCCGAGGCCCTCGCCCTCGCCGCCGGCGAGAACCAGGACGCGCCCTGGCACCACACCCGCGCCCTGCTCCGCCTGCACCGCTACGCCGGCGAGGTCCTGCACGCCGGCGCCGAACCCGACCCGCTCCTCTACGAAGCCGGCCGCGCCCTCGACCGCCACCGCGACGCCGCCGAAGCCGCCGCGGCCGCCGCCACCGCCGCCCGCACCCCCCGCATCGCCCCGGCCACCGCCTACGCCCTCGGCGTCCTCCACGCCGACCAACGCCACGACGTCGAAGCCTCCCGCTTCGCCTTCCAGCGCGCCTGGTCCCGCACCACGGCAGGCGTCCCGTGATCCTCGCCGCGGGCTGCGTCCTCTGGCGCCCGGCGGCGTCGGGGCGGGGGGTCGAGATCGCGGTGATCTTCCGTCCGAAGTGGAACGACTGGTCCCATCCGAAAGGGAAGCTGAAGCACGGAGAGGAAGCGCGAGCGGCAGCCGTACGGGAGGTGCGGGAAGAGACCGGCAGGTCATGCGTTCTAGGTGCCGAACTGCCCACCGTGCGCTACACGGTCCAGGAGCACGGCAAGGAGGTCCGCTACTGGGCAGCCGAGGCCACCGGCGGTTCGTTCGAGCCCAACCGGGAAGTCACACGGTTGCTCTGGCTCTCCCCACGGGACGCGCGCGCCCGTCTTACCCGGGACAGGGACAAGGAACTCGTCGACGCGCTCCTCACGGCTCTGAAGGCAGCGGGCCGGTTGTCCCCCGGCGCCATGAGGGGATGAGCAGCGAGGGATTGAAGGGGGCCTTGTCGCTGGTCCCCTCCGGCACGGGAAGGACGAGCACCGACGCGAACACCTGGGCGATCACCTCACGCCTCTCGCGCATGCCCATCCGCCCCCACCGTTCGCGTCGCCACCCGCGGAGGAGGTTCTCCTTCGCCCACGTTTCCTCGTACTCCTGCCGTTCCGCATCCAGGCCCGCGATGTTCCGGCCGAGCCGCAGGAGCAGGTCCTGAACATCACCCCAGGACGCTTCCCCCGTGGCGACGGCGGACTCGACCTCCTCGCGCGTCCGAAGAAGCCCGGCCAGCTTCGTCGTGCCGCGCCATGCGGGCGGCTCGGCCGCTCCGTCCGCGAAGTGCTCGTCGAGACGGTCGAGGAGCAGCCCCACCAGGAACTCGTCCACAGGGGCCACGCGTCGGCCGATGCCCTTGCAGTTGGGGTCGCCACATCGGTAGTAGTCCCCGTACTTCTGATTCCTGCCGGTCGCCTTGTTACCGCAGAGCCTGGACCGGCAGACCTCCCCGAATTCGTTGCGGCGGCCGCACCGGAGAACCCCGGAGAACAGGTAGGTCCGGGACGTGCCGACCGCCTGCCGAGACGCTTCTCCGGGGCGTTCCACGCCCCGGTGGAGGCGCGCCGCGCGCACCCCTCGCATGATGCCGCTCCAGGTCTGGAAGCCGATTCCGTCCCGCGCTTCGTCGGCGTGGTCCCACTCCCCGATCACGGGTTCGCCTGTCGCGGCACCCATGACAAGCGCACCGTCGAGAATGCGCCCGCCCCACCACGCCGGGTTGGCGACCAGCCCCTTCACTCCCTGCTCGGACCACCGGCCTCCCCTTGCGGTCCTGACGCCTCGCCGGTTCATCTCGGCGGCGATCCCCCGCCACGACCCACCCGCCGCACGCGCCTTGATCATGGCCAGCAGGTGCGGCCACTCCTCGGCGTCCCGGTGCATGTTGCCGATCCGGTAGGGGGTCGCGGACGCTCCGAGCCAGCCGAACCGACGGGGTCCCGCGTAGACCCGGCCTTCCTCGGCGCGGTCGGCGCGGCTCATGGCCGCACGAGCGCGGACCCGGTCCCCTTCCGACGTCCCCGGGACCGGACCGCCGTCCTCGGTGAGATCGAGTACGTTCCCGCCCTCGATGAAGACCGCTCCGCCGGCCAGAGCCAGGGCATCCTGGAAGGCGAGGAAGTCCGGGCGAAGGCGGTACACGCGCTCCCGCTCGACACTGACACACCCCCGCACAGGGATCCCCGTCTCCCGCTCGGCGCCGTGAGCGATGTCCTGGCACATACGGCGGAACGCGGGACGAAGGACCGTCTCCTTCGCCGCCGTGAGGTTGTTGTCCTCGTACCGCAGGACCACGGCGCAGCCCCGTGCCTCCGCGCTCTTGGCGTTGTTCCGGTGCTGGCGGAGGACGCCGATGGCATCGCCGCCCAGTCTGTCGGCGGAGATCCGGGCGTACGAGATCAGGGGGACGCGTCCACGCAGCCAGCCCGCCGTCGTACCACCCGTGTCGAGCCACACCTGGAGCTCCGGGGTGATGTAGCAGCGAGAGAACGTCCTGGACCGCCGCTCCGGGTCACGCGTGTCGATCATGTTCTCCCCTGCACCGTCGATGACACTGGAGCAACGGCCGGTGTCACCGAAAGGGCACGGGCGCCGCGCGACACGGGCCGCCGGGCAAGATCGACAGCGGCGGGCGCCGCCCCGCCGGAGATCTCGCACCCGCACTTCCGGCACGGTTCACTTCCCGTTCACCCTCCCCCGTCGACCGCTTCACCTGTTCTGCCTAATTTCGGCCGTACAAGGTGCACAGCACAGTGCCGCACCCACCACTCCGACACGCGCCGCCGTACAACGTCCAGGACAGCAAGGTCCAGGCAGGCGGCTTCTGGAAGGAACACCCGAAAGTGAAGCTTTCGCGAAACGGGCTTCGCGCCTCCGCGATCGGTGCCCTCGTCGTCTCCGGCGCGCTCGTTCTCTCGGCGTGTGGTTCGGACAACAACAACGAGCCCACCAAGGACGGTGGCAAGACCTCCGCCGCCGCGTCGAACGTCAAGTGCGAGGGTGCGAAGGGCCAGCTCCTGGCCGCCGGCTCCAGCGCGCAGAAGAACGCGATGGACCTGTGGGTCAAGAACTTCCAGGCCGCCTGCTCGGGCGTCGAGGTCAACTACCAGGCCATCGGCTCGGGTGGTGGCATCACCAAGTTCAACCAGGGCCAGGTCACCTTCGCCGGCTCCGACTCCGCCCTCAAGGACGAAGAGGTCGCCGAGTCGCAGAAGATCTGCAAGGGCGGCAAGGGCATCAACCTGCCCATGGTCGGCGGCCCCATCGCCATCGGCTACAAGCTGGACGGCGTGGACAACCTCGTCCTGGACGCCCCCACCCTGGCCAAGATCTTCGACACGAAGATCACCAAGTGGAACGACCCGGCGATCGCCAAGCTGAACCCGGGCGCCAAGCTGCCGGACTCCACCATCCAGGCCTTCCACCGCTCGGACGAGTCGGGCACCACCCAGAACCTGGGCAAGTACCTCTCGGCCACCGCGAAGGCCGACTGGAAGTACGACCCGAAGACGAAGTCGTGGCCCGCCCCCGGTGGCCAGGCCGCCAACGGCTCCTCCGGTGTCGCCACCGCGGTCAAGGACGCCGAGGGCTCCATCGGCTACTTCGAGCTCTCCTACGCCACCGCCAACAAGATCTCCACGGTCAGCATCAACACCGGCGCCGCCGCCCCGGTCGCGGCCACCACGGAGAACGCCTCCAAGGCCATCGCCGCCGCCAAGATCAAGGGCACCGGCAGCGACCTGTCGCTCTCCCTCGACTACACGACCAAGGCCGAGGGCGCCTACCCGATCACCCTGGTCACGTACGAGATCGCCTGCGACAAGGGCAACAAGGCGGAGACCCTGCCGACCCTGAAGGCCTTCCTGAACTACACCGCCAGCGAGGAGGGCCAGAAGGTCCTCTCCGACGCCGGCTACGCCCCGCTCCCGGCCGAGATCGCGGCCAAGGTCCGCGAGATCGTCCCCACCCTGTCCTGACCCCCGGCCGGGTCCGGCCCCTCACCTCCCGTGGAGGGGCCGGACCCGGCATCCGGTGCACCGCCGCCAGGAGCCCGTACGCCCCCCGTACCGGCCCCGCAGACCGGAGAAGCAGATGGCCACCACATCACCCGAAACACCTGACATACGGAGCAGCCGCCGCGCCAAGAGCGTGGGCCGCGCCGGGGACCGCGTCTTCAGCGGTCTGTCCCGCGGCTCCGGCATCACCCTCCTCGTGATCATGGCCGCGATCGCGGTCTTCCTCACGTACCGCGCCGTCCTCGCGATCTCGCAGGACAGCACCAACTTCTTCACGACCTTCGAGTGGAACCCCGCCGCGAACCCGCCGGTCTTCGGCATCGCGGTCCTCGCCTTCGGCACGGTCGTGTCCTCGGTGATCGCCATGGCGATCGCCGTGCCCGTCGCGATCGGCATCGCGCTCTTCATCTCGCACTACGCCCCGCGCAAGCTGGCCAAGCCGCTCGCGTACGTGGTCGACCTGCTCGCCGCCGTCCCCAGCATCATCTACGGCCTGTGGGGCGCGATCTTCCTCGTCCCGTACCTCGGCGGCCTGAACCAGTGGCTCGACCAGTACCTGGGCTGGACGTACATCTTCGACAAGTCCGCCGACGGCGTCGCCCGCAACCTGTTCACCGTCGGCATCCTGCTGGCGATCATGATCCTCCCGATCATCACCAACGTGACCCGCGAGGTCTTCCTCCAGGTCCCGCGGATGCACGAGGAGGCCGCACTCGCCCTCGGCGCCACGCGCTGGGAGGTCATCCGCATGTCGGTGCTGCCCTTCGGCCGCTCCGGCATCATCTCCGCCTCGATGCTCGGCCTCGGCCGCGCCCTCGGCGAGACGATGGCCGTGGCCGTCGTCCTCTCGCCCAGCTTCGTCCTCTCGGGCCATCTGCTCGACCCGGGCGGCGGCACCTTCGCGCAGAACATCGCCGCGAAGTTCAACGAGGCCAACGAGTTCGGCCGGGACGCCCTGATCGCCTCGGGTCTCGTCCTCTTCGTCATCACCCTGCTGGTCAACGGCGCCGCCCGCATGATCATCGCGCGCCGCAAGGAGTACTCGGGGGCGAACGCATGAGCCACGCCATACAGGAACGTCCGGTCGCCGCGGTCGGCCCGCGCCGCTCCCTCTCCCACGCCCGGCTCCCGCGCTGGACCCCCGCCGCCGTCGCCGTCGGCTCGATCGCCGCGGGCTGCGGCATCGGCCTCGCCGCCGGCTGGCACAGCAAGGTCCAGTGGGGCCTGATCGCCGCTCTGCTCTTCGTCCTCGCCACCTACGCGATCACCACCAAGGTGGAGGGCTCCCGCCAGGCCAAGGACCGCGTCGCGACCAGCCTCGTCTGGGTCTGCTTCGTCCTCGCCGTGGTCCCGCTGGTCTCGCTCGGCTGGGTCACCATCAGCAAGGGCCTGGAAGTCCTCGACCCGTACTTCCTCAGCCACTCGATGAACGGCGTCCTCGACGCCGAGGCCGGTGGCGGTCTCTACCACGCGCTGCTCGGCACCATCGAGCAGGTCGCCATCGCGACGGTGATCGCCGCGCCCATCGGGCTGCTGACCGCGGTCTACCTCGTCGAGTACGGCGGCGGGAAGCTGGCCCAGGCCGTCACCTTCTTCGTCGACGTCATGACGGGCATCCCCTCGATCGTCGCGGGTCTGTTCATCCTCGCCACCTGGAACCTGATGCTGGGCTTCGGGCCCTCCGGGTTCGCCGGCGCGATGGCCCTCGCGATCCTGATGATGCCGGTCGTCGTCCGCTCCACCGAAGAGATGCTGAAGCTGGTCCCCAACGAGCTGCGCGAGGCCTCCCTCGCCCTCGGTGTCCCCAAGTGGCGCACGATCCTGAAGGTGGTCCTGCCCACCGCGATCGGCGGCATCACCACGGGCGTCATGCTCGCGGTCGCCCGCATCACCGGTGAGACGGCCCCCGTGCTGCTCCTCGTGTTCGGTACGAAGCTCATCAACCCGAACCCCTTCGAAGGTGCCCAGTCCTCCCTGCCGCTCTACGTGTACGAGCAGTACGCGGTCGGCACCGACGCCGCCGTGGCCCGCGCCTGGGCCGCCGCGCTCGTCCTGATCGCCTTCGTCATGATCCTCAACATGGTGGCCCGCGGCATCGCCCGCTGGAAGGCCCCCAAGACCGGCCGCTGACCGCGGCTACCCTGGAAGTGAACTGATATGGCCAAGCGAATCGACGTCAGCGGCCTCTCCGCCTACTACGGCAACCACAAGGCGATCGACGACATCTCCATGACCGTCGAGCCCCGCTCCGTGACGGCCTTCATCGGCCCGTCCGGCTGCGGCAAGTCCACCTTCCTGCGCACCCTGAACCGCATGCACGAGGTCACCCCCGGCGGCCGCGTCGAGGGCAAGGTGATGCTGGACGACGAGAACCTGTACGGCGCCAACGTCGACCCGGTCGCGGTGCGCCGCACGGTCGGCATGGTCTTCCAGCGCCCCAACCCCTTCCCCACCATGTCGATCTTCGACAACGTGGCGGCGGGCCTGCGCCTCAACGGCAGCTACAAGAAGTCCGAACTCGCCGAGATCGTCGAGCGCTCCCTCAAGGGCGCCAACCTCTGGAACGAGGTCAAGGACCGCCTCAACAAGCCGGGCTCCGGCCTCTCCGGCGGCCAGCAGCAGCGCCTGTGCATCGCCCGCGCCATCGCGGTCGAGCCGGACGTCCTGCTCATGGACGAGCCCTGCTCGGCGCTCGACCCGATCTCCACGCTGGCGATCGAGGACCTCATCGGCGAGCTCAAGGAGCGCTTCACGATCGTCATCGTGACGCACAACATGCAGCAGGCCGCCCGCGTCTCGGACCGTACGGCCTTCTTCAACCTGGCGGCCGTGGGCCAGCCCGGCAAGCTGATCGAGCTGGACGACACCGAGCGCATCTTCTCCAACCCGAGCGTCCAGGCGACCGAGGACTACATCTCCGGCCGCTTCGGATAGGCCTCCGGGCAGACCCGGTCCGGACCACGCGTCCGGACCGGCCCACAGACCGTCGTACGGCGCTGCATGGCGGTGCCGCCGTATGACGCACAAGGGCCCGGCTCCCCCACAGGGGAGCCGGGCCCAACCACGTGCCGCGCGGTTCCTAGCCGAAGAACAGCGCCACGACGTAGTAGCTCAGCGCGGCCACCAGACCCGCCGCCGGCATGGTGATGAACCAGCCGAGCACGATGTTCTTGGCGACGCCCCAGCGGACCGCGTTCACGCGCTTGGTGGCGCCCACACCCATGATCGCCGAGGTGATGACGTGGGTGGTGGAGATCGGCGCGTGGAAGAGGAACGCCGAGCCGAACATGATCGAGGCGCCGGTGGTCTCCGCGGCGAAGCCCTGCGGCGGGTCCAGCTCGATGATCTTGCGGCCGAGGGTCCGCATGATCCGCCAGCCGCCGGCGTAGGTGCCGAGCGAGAGCATCATGGCGCAGACGATCTTCACCCAGACCGGGATGTCGTCGCCCTGCTGCTGCACATCGGCGATGACCAGGGCCATCACCACGATGCCCATGGTCTTCTGCGCGTCCTGCAGACCGTGGCCGAGGGCCATGCCGGCCGCCGAGACGGTCTGCGCGATACGGAAGCCGCGCTTGGCCTTGTGCGGGTTGGCCTTGCGGAAGAGCCACAGGATCACGCACATGACCAGGTAACCGGCGAGGAGACCGATCACCGGCGAGACGAACATGGGGATGACGACCTTGTCGAGCACACCCGACCAGATCACCTCCGTGCCGCCCGCGAGCGCCGCGCCCACCATGCCACCGAAGAGGGCGTGCGAGGAGGAGGACGGCAGACCGAAGTACCAGGTGACGAGGTTCCAGATGATCGCGCCGACCAGCGCGGCGAAGAGGATGCCCATCCCCTTGTCGCCCTGCGGCGTCTCGATCAGGCCCTCGCTGACGGTCTTGGCGACCCCGCTGCCGAGGAACGCACCCGCCAGGTTCATGACCGCGGCCATCGCGAGCGCGGCCCGCGGCGTCAGCGCCCGGGTCGACACCGAGGTGGCGATGGCGTTGGCGGAGTCGTGGAAGCCGTTCGTATACGTGAAGCCGAGCGCGACACCGATGGTCACGATCAGGGCGAAGGTGTCCACGAAGCTCAGGACTCCTTGACCGCGATGGTCTCCACGGTGTTGGCCACGTGCTCGAAGGCGTCGGCCGCCTCTTCCAGCACATCCACGATCTGCTTGAGCTTCAGCACCTCGATCGCGTCGTACTTGCCGTTGAAGAGCGTCGCCAGCAGCTTGCGGTGGATCTGGTCCGCCTGGTTCTCCAGCCGGTTGACCTCGATCCAGTACTCGGTCAGGTTGGCCATCGTCCGCAGGTTCGGCATCGCCTCGGCGGTCAGCTCCGCGGCCCGGGCCAGCACCTCGATCTGCTGCTCGACACCCTTGGGGAGCTCCTCGACGTTGTAGAGGACGACCAGATCGACGGCCTCCTCCATGAAGTCCATGATGTCGTCGAGGGAGGACGCGAGGTTGTAGATGTCCTCGCGGTCGAACGGCGTGATGAACGAGGAGTTCAGCTGGTGGAAGATGGCGTGGGTCGCGTCGTCGCCGGCGTGCTCCGCTGCCCGCATCCGTTCCGCGATCTCGGCCCGGGCGGAGGCGTCCGCTCCGAGCAGTTCCATCAGGAGCTTGGCGCCCGTGACGATGTTGTCCGCGGACGCGGCGAACATGTCATAGAAGCTCGTCTCCCTGGGGGTCAGACGAAATCGCACGTGGGGTCCTCGGGGTGCTGGGTTTCGGTCAGGCTGATGCTAGGCGCATCATCCGGCCACGGCTAACCGGCGTCCCTTCAGTGTCCTCCATCAGGCACAGTGATCTGCACGGGGCCCGCACGGTTTCCCCGACGATCGGTACCATATACCCACGAGGGGTATACCCACCCTTTCTGGACAACGGGAGGACGCGATGACGACCACCGAGGCGGACCAGCTCACCCCCGAGGCCGCCACCACCGACCCGGCAGGCGACCCCTCGGTCGGCGCCGCAGCCGGCACGGACCACGACCACGGCGTGCACGGCTACCACCAGCAGAAGGACGAGCACCTCAAGCGGCTGCGCCGCATCGAGGGGCAGATCCGCGGGCTCCAGCGCATGGTCGACGAGGACGTCTACTGCATCGACATCCTCACCCAGGTCTCGGCCTCCACGAAGGCCCTCCAGTCCTTCGCGCTCCAGCTCCTGGAGGAGCACCTGCGCCACTGCGTGGCGGACGCGGCGACCAAGGGCGGCGACGAGATCGAGGCGAAGGTCGAGGAGGCCACCAAGGCCATCGCCCGCATGATGCGCACCTGAGCACGGGCGCGGGGCGCGGGGTCCGGCGCGCGCCGGTCGCGGGCTAGTGCGCGCGCCCGGCGCCGACCCGCAGCACCTCGTCGATGCGGTCGGCGCTCAGCCGCTCCTCGGCGGCCGCCGAGGCGGCGATGATCAGCTCACCGCACAGTTCGATCTCGGCCAGGGCGATGCGCTCGGGATCGCTGAGCGTGGTCGCGGTGGCGGGCGGCGGAGCCATGCGCATTCACCTCTTCCTGCCGGCGTCGGTCTCCCAGCGTAGGGAGCGCCCTACGGACCGCACATGACACGTCCGGACCATTTGGCGATGGCCACGGTGGGGCCCGGCCCCGGGGCCGGTCAGACCTTGATCTTCCCGGCGTAGATGTCCTCGTGGTCCGGCAGCGTCACCGTCACCCGCGCGCCGAACCCGTACAGCAGCGTGGTCGACGCGACCGCGACCGTGCGCCCCTGGTTGCTGAAGCTGAACTGGTGGCGGACCTTCCGCAGCAGCCCCTCCCCGTCCAGATACGCGTCGAAGGGCACCGTGTCCGTGGTGAACCCTTTCGCCGCGGCGGCGAGCGCTCCGCGCACCTGCGGGGAGGCGTGCCGGGCTGCCTCGGCGATGTCGGTGACGCCCCGGTAGTGCCGCACCTTCACCCCCGCGAGGTCGACCACGCCCAGGTACGCCACCGTGCGGGCGCCGCGCAGCAGCTCGGCGGCGGCGGCCGGGTCGGTGGCGCCGCCGGTGACGAGGTTGCCGTCGTCGAGGGCGGTGGTGTCGACCCGTACCCACTTGTCGGCGGGGACGCCGGCGCCCCGGTTCTTCATGTAGAGCGCGCCGGGCGCCAGGAGTTCCGTGATGGGCCGGTGCTCGCTCTCGCCCGCGGCGTCCTTGGGGAGGATCACCTGGAGCGTGCCGGTGCGGCGGCGGAAGTCGTAGCCGCCCTCGCCGCGGATGGTGACGCGGGTGCCGCCGGAGGCCATCTCCATGGAGGTGCTGGTCCGGGACGACCCCGCGCGGGCCAGCGCCTCGGCGGCGCCCCGTACCGTCCGCGCCGGATCACCGCCCGGCTCGGCGTCGTCCTGGGGGGCCGCGCAGCCGCCGGCGGCCACCGTTCCCAGCAGGGCCGCGGCGACGGCCCACGCGCCGCCCGAGCATCCGTTCCGCACCGCCATCGCCTGCCAACCCCCAACGCCGTACCGTGGTCCGCCCGGGTCCCACCCGTCCGAATAACGACGGTCGGGGCGGCTCGTCACGCGCAGTACGGTGGAGAGCGTGCATCACACGCAGACCACGGAACGCGGATCGTTCGCGACGGCCCGGTGCAGCTGCGGCTGGACGGGCCCGGCCCGCAGATCACGTGAGCGGGCCCGTACGGACGCCACGGAACACCTGGCGTCCGCCGGATCCTGAGGGGCCCTAGGCGGCGAGGTCCCGTTCCCCGGAACCGAGCCGTGACTCCGGCATACCGACGGTTTCGGCCACCGCCAGACGCTCGGCGGCACGCCGCGAGCGGACCAGGCGGGCACCGCGCGGGGAGCGGGCGACGGCGGAGACGACCGGGGTGAGCAGGGCGAGCGCGGGCGGCGCGAGGAGCAGCGCGACGGCGGTGCCGAGGGCGAGGCCGCCGACCACGTCGGTCGGGTAGTGGACGCCCATGTAGACGCGGCAGAAGGCCTCGGTGAGCGCGAGGCCGATGGCGGCGAGGCCGAACCTGCGGTGGGCGACGAAGATCCCGACGGCGACGGCCATCGCCATGGTGGCGTGGTCGCTGACGAAGGAGTAGTCGGTCTTGCCGTCGACGAGGACTTCGAGCCCCTGGTGGTCGTTGAACGGCCGGGGCCGTTCGACGAACCCGCGGATCGGGATGTTCACCAGCAGCGCGACGCCGGCCGCGAGCGGGGCCCAGATCAGCGCGGCGAGCCCGGCGACCGAGTCGGCGGGCGTGCCGCGGCGGCGGACGCTCCACCAGCAGCCGAGCGCGACGAGGACGAGGCCGAGCATGATGCCGTACTCGCCCACGAAGCCCATGACGCGGTCGAACCACGGCGGGGCGGCCTTCGCCAGCCCGTTGATGTCGTAGAGCAGGCTGACATCGGGGTTCGAACCGTCCGATGCGAGTCCAGCCATCTGCTGCCGCCCCTTGCTGTGTGTGGGTGGTGTCCAGCCCCCGTGGTCGGAGTGGTCGGATCGGTGAACGATCCGCCCGAAGGCAGCGTTCCGCTCTCCGCCCAAGATCATGAGGACGTTATCGAAAGGTGACGGGTCGTCGCAGCCCAGGGCCGCGGCCCTACGGAGAGTTCCGGCCAGGCCGGCCGCCCCGGGCTACTGCGGAAGTCCGGTCGGCAGCGCGGCCGCCCCGTCCTTCGTCACCCGGGTCGCCCCGAAGTAGTCGGGCGTGTCGATCCGGTCGAAGCGGATCACCGCCCCGGTCCGCGGGGCGTCGATCATGTAGCCGCCGCCCACGTAGATCCCGACGTGCCGGATCGCACGCGAATTGCTCAGGTCGTCGGAGAAGAAGACCAGGTCCCCCGGCAGCAGCTCGTCCCGCCCGGGGTGCGGCCCCGCGTTGTACTGGTCGTTGGCCACCCGCGGCAGCTCGATCCCGACCTCCAGGTACGCGGCCTGGGTCAGCCCCGAGCAGTCGAACCGGCCGTTCTGCGCCGCCGTGCCCGTACCGCCCCACAGATACGGCGTGCCCAGCTTCTGCTGCGCCCAGTAGATCGCCCCGGCCGCCTGCCGCGAGGGGTCGACCCGGCCCACCGGGCGGGCGAAGCTCTTCTCCAGCGAGCGGATGATCCGCACGTAGTTCTGCGTCTCGCTGATCCGCGGCACCCCGCCGGACCTGATGACCCGGTAGGCCCCGGCGTTGTACGCGGCGAGCATGTTGTTCGTGGGGTCCCCCGGCACGTCCTTCACGTACCCGGCGAGCTCGCAGTCGTACGAGGCGGCCGAGGGGATCGCGTCCGCCGGGTCCCACACGTCGCGGTCGCCGTCGCCGTCCCCGTCGATGCCGTGGCCGGCCCAGGTGCCGGGGATGAACTGGGCGATGCCCCGGGCGTTCGCTGGCGAGACGATGGTCGGATTCCAGCCGCTCTCCTGATAGAGCTGCGCGGCCAGCAGCGCGGGATTGATGGCCGGACAGAGGTTGCCCCACTTCTGCACCAGACCCTGGTACGCCGCGGGCACGGCCCCCTTCGCGAGGGCGACCGTCCCGTTCCGGCCGTTCCCGGCCCCGCCGACGAGCCCGGCGGCGGCGGAGTACGTCCCGACGACGATCAGGGCGACAAAGCTGAGGCAGACACCGAACGCCCCACCGGCCACCAGCCACGCTCCGCGCGCCTTACGCACCGTCAACCACCCCTCGGAT
This sequence comes from Streptomyces sp. NPDC023157, assembly GCF_055560575.1. Lineage (NCBI taxonomy): Bacteria > Bacillati > Actinomycetota > Actinomycetes > Kitasatosporales > Streptomycetaceae > Streptomyces > Streptomyces sp. NPDC023157. The sequence continues at coordinate 12,208 of NZ_JBVHIL010000013.1, read as the reverse complement.
CTTGGCAGTACGCCCCGCCACGCCAGTCTAGGCGCGGCCCCCTCGCTCCGGCCCCTCCGGCGACCCCGCGCCTTCCGGCGCCGCCCCCAAAGGTGCCACAACGACAATCATTGCCCGGAGTCACCCTCCGTGATACACAGAGTGACCATACGCGTCTCCGCATACAAACCGGCCGCACCGTCGCAGGTCAAGACGGTCAGATCGGTCAGATGTGCGGTGATCGGGTAAAGAGAGCCGTCAAGCCGTCACACGCGAGCGGTTTCATCAGCGAAGATAGGTCGACGACCCATGCCGTCCGGCGCGGGCGACGAACTACCCAACAGGGGCGGTGAGTTACATGTACCTGGCGGCCGAGAAGGGCGACATCACCACCATCATCGGTGGAATCGCCCCGAACTGGGGGCCTTTCGGGAGCCTGGGAGCCGAGGCCAAGGTGATGATCGAGGTCGTGATGGCCGTGGCCATCCTGCTCTGCCTCGGCATCGCCATCTGGGGAGCCGCCAAGCAGCGCATCGGTGCGACCGCGCTGCGCGACACCTTCAGCGCGGAACAGGGCAAGGGCCTGATCGTGGCCGGTCTCACCGGCGTCTTCATCATCGGGTCCCTGGGGACGCTCTTCACCATCGTGTACGGGATGGCCGTCTAACCCGTTTCTCACCACCGAGGTCGCGTCCCCTGATGTCCAGTCACCACGCCGCACCCGAGCGGCAGCCAGCACGGCCTTTGTCGTACCCGCGAACGGCTGAAGGGGCGTACCCCGCATGAGCCTCGGCGACGAACACGACGGCCAGACCCGCACCCGCCTCCCCGAGTCCGGCGCCCCCCGCCCGCCCGCCCGCAGCTCCCGCTCGCTCATCGCGGTCGTCGGCGTCGTGGTCCTCCTGATCGCCGCCATCGCCCTCGCCAACCGCGGCGACGGCGACCCGGCGGACACCAAGTCCGGCTCCCCCGACGCCCCCGCACGCTCCGGCGCCCCCACCGCGGCCACCGGCGTCCGCCCGGTGACCGGCCGCAACGGCGACATCCCGAAGGGCTTCGCACACGACGAGCAGGGCGCGCAGAGCGCGGCGGCGAACTACGCCGTCGCCCTCGGCTCGGTGGACATGTTCCAGCGCGGGCCGCGCGAGAGCATCGTCCGGGCCACCCACGACCCGGCGGTCGCCGACGCCCTGGTGCGCGACCTCGACACCTCGTACTCCACCGCGTTCCTGACCGAGGTCGGCCTCGACGCCAACGGCACCGCCCCCAGCGGGCTGACCTTCGTCTCCCGCACCATCCCGGTCGGCACGAAGGTCAAGGACTTCACCGGCGACACCGCCACCGTCGAGGTCTGGTCCACCGGGCTCGTGGGACTCGCCGGCGAGGGCTCCACCAAGCCGGTCACATCGACGTGGTTCACCCTCACCGAGAAGCTCCGCTGGGTCGGCGACGACTGGAAGATCACCGGCTCGGAGCAGGTCGAGGGCCCCACACCCGTCAACGGCGACAACCGCGCCTCGCTCGCGGACGACATCGCCAAGGCCGTCGAGGGTTACGGAGGCTTCACCTATGCCCGCTAGCCGACGCTTCCCGCTCCGCGCACTGGGCGCGGGCGTGGCCGCCGTCCCCGCCACTCTCGTCCTCCTCGCCTCCCGCGCGTACGCGGCGCCGACCCCGACGCCCACGAGCACGCCGAGCGGGACGCCTTCGCCGGGGGCGAGCAACAATCCGTGCGGGCTCATCGTGGGCCAGGCCCGCGAACTGTGCGAGAAGGGCCAGGCCCCGGGCGGCACCGGCTCCCCCTCGGTCACCGATCCCACGTCCGCGCTCGACCCCCTGAGCTCCCTCGCCCGCGGCTGCGCCAGCGCCGCCGCCTGGGTCGTGGAAACCCTCTCGGGCGCCGTCAAGCAGACCGCCGAAGTCGACTTCACCAACACCCAGTTCCTCGGCCGCTACGCCATCGTCTTCGCCGCCGCCACCTTCCTCACCCTGCTCCTGTGGCTGCTCGCCGTCGCCAAGCGCGCCATCCGCGGCGTACCGCTGACCACCGCGTTCTCCGAGGCCATCGGGTTCCTCTGGCTGACCGTCCTCGCGTCCGCCTTCACCCCGCTCATCCTCTACACGGTCGTCAACGCCACCGACGCCATCACCGAGGTCATCGCCTCCGGCACCGGCCAGCAGACCGATGTCTTCTTCGGCAGCTTCAAACAGGCCCTGGAGAAGGGCGACAGCATCGGCGGCGGGCCGATCATGCTGATCATCGTCTCCCTGGTGACCGTCCTCGCCGCCGGCGTGCTCTACCTCGAACTCGTCCTGCGCGCCGTGCTGCTCTACGTCGGCGCGCTGCTCGGCGTCGTCGTCTACGCGGGGCTCGTCGACAAGAACATGTGGGGCCACGTCCGCCGCTGGGCCGGGATCATGATCGCGGTGATCCTGGTCAAGCCGGTCATCGTCATCGTCCTCGGACTCGCCGGCGCCCTGTCCTCCGGCACCGGCCCGAACGCCTTCTCGGCCGTCGTCTCCGGCCTCGCGATCATCCTGCTGGCGATCTTCGCCTCGGGCATGATCTACCGCTTCGTCCCCGGCTTCGGCGACGAGATCGTCGCCTCCCGCGACAACCGCCTCCACCGCGCCGGCGAGAACACGGCGGCCGCCGTCATCTCCTCCCCCGCCTCCCTCGTCTCCCAGGGCATCAAGACCCACAGCACCCGCGACGCCGGCGGCGGCGGCCAGAGCGGCGGCGCGCCCCGCCCCGCCAACCCGCTCGCCGGAGGCGTCGCCGCCCACAGCAGCCGCGGCGGCTCGACGGGCGGTTCCTCGGGCGGCTCCGCCACGCCGCCGCCCCCGCCCCGCAGCGGCAGCCCCACCGCGGGCACCCCGCACACCAGCCGTAGCAGCAACAGCAAGAACTCAGGAGGTGGAGGGCGTTGACGACCCAGTCCCAGCCGGTCTCGCCCCGCCGCACGTATCTCATCGGCCGCGCCCGGCCGAACGCGATCGTCGGCAAGAACCGCGAGACCGGCGAGATCGCGCTGATCATCGCCGGTGCCTTCCTCGGCATGATGAGCGGACTGATCGTCCCCGTCCTGTCCCTGCGGATCGCCCTCCTCACGGGCTTCCCGATGCTCGCGCTGGCCGCGGTCTACGTCCCGTACAGACACCGCACCTTCTACAAGTGGTTCGAGATCAACCGCAGCTACAAGCGCATGCTCAAGCGGGGCACCGCCTACCGCTCCGGCACCGTCGAGGCAGGCACCCGCCTCGACGGCCGCGAGGTCGAGGTCGGCCCGCCCCCCGGCATCGGCCGCATCGGCTGGCTCGCCGCCCCCTTCGGCCCCGACGAGATCGCCGTCCTGCTGCACGCCGACCGGCGCACCGTCACCGCCGCCATCGAGATCGAGGGCCCGGGCGTGGGCCTGCGCGACTCGGAGGACCAGGAAGCCCTCGTCGACCGCTTCGGCACCCTGCTCAAGCACGTCGCCAACGGGGACGGCTTCGTCACCCGCCTCCAGATGCTCGCCCGCACCCTCCCCGCCGACCCCGACGCCCACGCCAAGGACGTCGCCCAGCGCGGCGACCACCACGCCCCCGGCTGGCTCCAGGAGTCGTACGAGCAGCTCCAGTCGATGGTCTCCACCTCCAGCGAGCAGCACCGCGCCTACCTCGTCGCCTGCATGCACTACACCCGCGAACTCGCCGCCGAGGCCAACGCCATGGCCCGCGCCGCCCGGCACGCCTCCGGCGCCCGCAAGCTGGACCGCGACGCCGGCCTCGCCGTCGTCATGGCCCGCGAGCTCACCGACATCTGCGCCCGCCTCGCCGAGGCCGACATCCGCGTCCGCCAGCCCCTCGGCCAGTCCCGCCTCGCGTCCCTCGTGCACTCCATGTACGACCCGGACCACCCGATCGACCACATCCAGGCCATGACGAAACGAAACGCTTGGCCGGCCGAGCTGGACGCGATGGAGGCCACCTACCTCCAGGCCAAGACCCGCGAGTCCGCCACCCGCGCCCCCTGGTGCCACGCCACCGCCTGGGTCAAGGAGTGGCCGATGACCCCCGTCGGCGTCAACTTCCTCGCCCCGCTCCTGGTCCACACCCCCGACGTCATCCGCACGGTCGCCGTCACCATGGACCTGGAGCCCACGGAGGTCGCCATCGAGCGGATGCTGACGGAGAAGACCAACGACGAGGCGGAGGCCTCCCGGCAGGCCAAGATGAACCGCACCGTCGACCCCCGCGACCTCGCCGCCCACGGCCGGCTCGACCAGCGGGGTGAAGATCTCGCCAGTGGCGCGGCGGGCGTCAACCTCGTCGGGTACATCACCGTATCGTCGCGCTCCCCCGAGGCCCTGGCCCGGGACAAGCGCACGATCAGGGCCTCCGCCGGCAAGTCGTACCTGAAGCTGGAGTGGTGCGACCGCGAGCACCACCGGGCCTTTGTGAACACCTTGCCGTTCGCGACCGGCATCCGCCGCTAGGGCCGAAGGGGCACAGACCGATGCGAGATCCGCTGTCCGTCCTCACCGAAGCCTTCACCGCCTTCCTCTTCGGCAAGGTCGAGACGACCCGCCTGCCCGTCCGCACCTCCACGGGCCAGGCCCAGGCCGTCTACCTGCCGACCGCGGCCCCCGGCCTCGGCGACTCAGGCGTGATCATCGGCCGCGAGGTCTACAGCGGCAAGGGGTACATCTACGACCCCTTCCAGCTGTACGGCCAGCAGCTCCCGGCCCCCCACTGGCTCGTCCTGGGCGAATCCGGAAACGGCAAGTCGGCCCTGGAGAAGACCTACGTCCTGCGCCAGCTCCGCTTCCGCGACCGGCAGGTCGTCGTCCTCGACGCCCAGGGCGAGGACGGCGTCGGCGAATGGAACCTCATCGCCCAGGAGCTGGGGATAACTCCCATCCGCCTGGACCCGACGGTCGCCAACGACGACGGCATCCGCCTCAACCCGCTCGACCCGTCCATCACCACCACCGGCCAGCTCGCCCTCCTCCGCACCATCATCGAGGTGGCCATGGGCCACGGCCTCGACGAGCGCAGCGGCTTCGCGCTCAAGGTGGCCCACGCCTACGTCAACGAGCACATCACCGACCGCCAGCCGATCCTCACGGACATCGTCGAGCAACTGCGCCACCCCGAGGCGGAGTCCGCCGAGGCGATGAACGTCGACATAGACGACGTACGGGCCTGGGGCCTGGACGTCGCCCTCGTCCTCGACCGCCTGGTCGACGGCGACCTGCGCGGCATGTTCGACGGCCCCACCACGGTCGGCATCGACCTGGACGCCCCCCTCATCGTCTTCGACCTGTCCCACATCGACCGCAACTCCATCGCCATGCCCATCCTCATGGCGATCGTCGGAGTGTGGCTGGAACACACCTGGATCCGCCCCGACCGGAAGAAGCGCATCTTCCTCGTCGAGGAGGCCTGGCACATCATCAACAGCCCCTTCGTGGCCCAGCTGTTCCAGCGCCTCCTGAAGTTCGGCCGCCGCCTCGGCCTGTCCTTCGTCGCCGTGGTCCACCACCTCTCCGACGTCGTCGACGGCGCGGCGGCGAAGGAAGCCGCGGCCATCCTCAAGATGGCCTCCACCCGCACCATCTACGCCCAGAAAGCCGACGAGGCCCGCAACACCGGCCGCGTCCTGGGCCTGCCCCGCTGGGCGGTGGAGATCATCCCGACCCTCACCCCCGGCATCGCGGTCTGGGACGTCAACGGCAACGTCCAAGTGGTGAAACACCTCATCACCGAACGAGAACGCCCCCTCGTCTACACCGACCGCGCGATGACCGAGTCGTCCACCAACGACCCGGAACTCGAATGGGAGACCGAGCAGCGCGCGATCCTCATCGAACAGCAGATGAACGACCCACAGTCGACGGTGGCCTAAGACATGCAGAAGGAACGACACCAGGCCGGCGGCGGCATCCCCGACGGCCTGGTGGTGGGACTCCTGGCCCTCCTCCTCAGCCTGGCCGTCCTCATCTGGACGGCCACAGGCCTCTCCGCCCTCTTCACCCACGGCAGCTGGCCCCCGGGCGTCACCTTCACCCACACCCCCCAGGCCCTCCGCTCCCTGATGTCGGCCCCCACCGACCTCCCCGCCGCCTGGCCCGACACCCCACCCACCGCCCTCCCCGGCTACGGCCTGTTCTGGGGCCTGGCGATCGGCCAGGCCATGATCCTGGCCGTCCTCACCGTCTTCACCCTCGGCACCCTGGCCCGCTGGAAAGCGGTCCGCACGAACCGCAGGGCGGGCGAGTACGGAAAGACGCCCGAAGCGGCACACGGCGACGGCGAGAAGGGGGGCGGCGCGGGGGTGGGGGTGTCCGGACGTGGCGGCGCCCGTAACGAGCGAAGCGAAGTGGAGGTCGCGGCCCGCACACCCCCCCCCCCG
>NZ_JBVHIL010000013.1:0-5822 GCF_055560575.1 Streptomyces sp. NPDC023157 | reverse complement strand
GTGGGGGGGGGGGGGGGGGGGGGGGGGGGGGGGGGGGCGCGCGCCCCCCCCCCCCGCCCCCCCCCCCCCCCCCCCCCCCCCCCCCCCCCCCCCCCCCCCCCCCCCCCCCCCCCCCCCCCCCCCCCCCCGACGAACGAACCGACCCCGCCCGAGGCGCCGGCCACGGAGGCGGCACCCACGGCAGCCCCGCCCACGGACACCCGCCTCGTCTACGCCCCCGCCCCCACCCGCCGCCCCACCGCCACCCAAGCCGTACGCGACGCGGAAGGCGCCGTCCTCGTCGTCACCTCCGACCCCACCCTCTGGGCGGAGACCAAGGACGCCCGAGGCAAGCTGGGCCCCGTCCTCGTCTACGACCCCGGCCACCTCTGCGACACCCCGGCCCGTCTCCACTGGAACCCGGCCGAGGGCTGCGAGGACCCGGCCGTGGCCCAGGAACGGGCCGCCGCGCTGCTCGCCCCCGTACGCCCCCAGTCCCGCCTGGACGCGGCCCTCGCCGACACCGCGGAAACGCTCCTGCGCTGCTGGCTGCACGCCGCCGCGATCGACGGCCGCCCGTTCAAGCAGGTGCACCGCTGGGCCCAGGGCGCGGACGCCCACGACCCGGTCCGGATCCTCCGCACCCACCCGAAGGCGACGTCCGGCCAGGCCGGCCTCCTGGAGTCGTCCCTCACGGCCCACCCCGAACGCCGCCAGGCCGCCCAGGAACTGACGGCCCGTACCCTCTCGGCCCTCTCCTCGATCCACATCAGAGAGGCCTGCACCCCGAACCGAACGGACTCCCTGACGCTGGCATCTTTCGTCGCCGAACAGGGCACCCTCTACGTGGTGGGTGAACCGATCGAGGATCCGCGCACCCACCCGGGCGCGATGCCCTTGCTCACCGCGCTCGTCACAAGCGTGGTCGAGCACGGCCGCCGCATGGCCGCACGGTCATCCGACGGTCGGCTCGACCCACCAATGAGCCTCGTCCTCGACGACATCGCCGCCGTGGCCCCGCTCCCGGCACTCCCCGGGCTCCTCGCCGAAGGAGCCGCGCAGGGCCTCCCGACACTCGCCCTGATGCGCTCACAGGAACAGGCACGGGCCCGCTGGCCCGACCCCCTCCCGACCGCCTGACGCCGGACAGGCCCTAGGGGCGCGGGAACTCGTACTCCAGCTCCTGCGCGCCGCCGTCCCCCGGCACGGGCACCTTCGCGCCCGTCGCGGTGAACCCGAAGCGCCGGTAGAAGGCCGCGGCCCGCGCGTTCTCCTCGTGGACGTACAGCCGTACGCGGACGACAGCCGGCTCGGGCAGCGTCCAGGACCACTCCACGGCCGCCCGGAACAGCGCGTCGATCACCCCGGCCCCACGCGCCTCGGGCCGCACATAGACGCCCACGATGTGCGTCTGGTCGACCGTGGCGGCCTCGCCGAACCGCACCTCGTCCGAGGGCCGTTCCACGAGCACGGTCACCGTGCCGAGCCAGTGCCCGTCCGGCGCCTCGGCCACGAACTGGCGCACCGCACCGGCCCCGCTGTCCGAAGCGCCCTCCGCGCGCTCCCGCCAGAAGGAGTCGGGCCGCTCGACGGCGGCCTCGTAGGTGTCGAGGAAGGCGAGGGAGGCGACCGGGTCCCGGAGGGCCGCGAGCCGGATCTCTCTCGTCCGCTCCCACTCGTCGCCGCGGATCTCACGTATCAAAAAGTCCATACCGAAGATCCTGACGACCCGACACACCCCCTGACAACGCCTTTACCCACCCCACACCACCCACACCACCCACCCCGCCCCACCCGTCGTACCCGGGTACTACGGCACCCGGCCCCCTCCCACCCCCGGTCCGACGCCCCACCACCCCCCTGCTCCCTACCGTCGAAGCATGATCCGCGCAGAGAACCTCACCAAGCGCTACGGCGCCAGAACAGTGGTCCAGGACCTCTCCTTCACGGTCCGCCCCGGCTCCGTCACCGGCTTCCTCGGCCCCAACGGCGCCGGAAAGTCGACCACGCTCCGCATGCTCCTCGGCCTCGACGCCCCCACCCACGGCCGCGCCACCATCGCGGGCCGCCCGTACGCCGAGCATCCCGCCCCGCTCACCCAGGCCGGCGCCCTGCTCGAAGCCCGCTCCCTGCACCCGGGCCGCTCGGCCCGCCACCACCTCACGGCCCTGGCCCTCACCCACGGCATCCCGCGCTCCCGCGTCGCCCAGGTCCTGGCCCTCACCGGTCTCACCGAGGGCGCCGACCGCCGGGTGAAGGGGTTCTCCCTCGGCATGGGCCAGCGCCTCGGCATCGCCGCCGCCCTCCTCGGCGACCCGGCCGCCGTCATCCTCGACGAGCCGGTCAACGGCCTCGACCCGGAGGGCGTGCGCTGGATCCGCACCCTGCTCACGTCGCTGGCCGCCGAGGGCCGTACGGTCCTGGTCTCCTCGCACCTGATGAGCGAGATGGCCCTGACAGCGGACCACCTCATCGTCATCGGCAAGGGCCGCCTCCTCGCCGACACCACCGTCGCCGAGCTCGTCCGGCAGGCCGGCGGCACCACCGTCAAGGTCGTCACGCCCGAAGCGGACCGCCTGCGCGGCCTGCTCCCCGGCGCGGCCCGCATCACCGCCGACGCCCCCGACACGCTCCATGTGGCGGGCCTGGACGCGCCGGAGATCGGCCGGGCCGCCGCGACGCACGGCGTACCGCTGTACGAACTCACCCCGCAGACCGCCTCGCTGGAGCAGGCGTTCATGGACCTGACCCACGCTTCAGTCGAGTACGAGGGAGCCCCGGCATGACCACAGCACCCACCACCGCAACCACCGCCACGCGGCCCGCGCGCCTCACCCCACTCCGCGTCCTCCACGCCGAATGGCACAAGCTGTGGACGGTCCGCTCGACCTGGGCCACCCTCCTCGCCGCCGTAGTCCTCGTCCTGGGCGTCGGCATCCTGATGGGCGCCACGTACACCTCCGGCGGCGGCGACTCCGACGTCGACACCGTGCTCCTCACCCTGTACGGCTCCCAGCTCAGCGCGATCGCCCTCGCCGTCCTCGGCATCCTGCTCACGGCCGGCGAGTACGCGACCGGCCTGGTCCGGGCCACGCTCACCGCCGTCCCGCGCCGCCTGCCCGTGCTGTGGGCGAAGGCGGCGGTCTTCACGGCGACCGTCTTCACGGTCTCCCTCGCGACCGCGCTGCTGACCTTCGAGGTGGCCCAGGTCTTCCTCGACGACACCGACCAGGCCGCCTCCCTCACCGACGACGGCGTCCTCGGCGCCCTCGCGGGCAACGCCGCCGGCGTCACCCTGCTGGGCCTCGTCGCGCTCGGCCTGGGCGCCGCGCTCCGCTCGGTGCCGGGTGCGCTGGGCGCGTTCATCGGCGGGGTGATGGTCCTGCCGGAGGTCATCGGGATGCTCCCGTACGGGTGGGTCGAGACGGCCGTCCGCTACTTCCCCACCCAGGCGGCCGGCGCCCTCGGCACGGCCACCCCGCTGCCCGGCGCGGCGACGCCCGGCGCGGCGCTGCTCGCCCTGCTCCTGTGGGCGGGCGCGGCCCTCGCCGTCCCGGCGCTGTCGCTGCGGCGCCGAGACGTATGAGGATGTCCTGATGACCACCGACCTGAGCGGCGCCCTGCAGTGGCTGACGTCCCGGCTACGGGCCTTCGACACGGCCCGGCCCTGGGCGTGGGACACGGCCCTGACCCTCTTCTGGACGGGCGCCGCGCTCGTGGACGCGTCGGGCGGCTGGCGGAACACCGCGGCCGACCCGACCGTCCCGGCAGGACTGGTGGTCGGCATGACCCTGGCCTCGACACTCCCCCTGCTCTGGCGCCGCCGCCACCCCGCCGCCGTCCTCGCCGTGATGGCGGCGGCGGCCCTGGCCGGCGCGGCGACGGGAGCGTTCCTCCAGGTCGCCTACCTCCAGGCGATCCCCCTGTTCCTGATCGCCCTCACCCGCCCGACGCGCACCCTGCTCCTGTCGGCCGCCCTCCTCGTCCCGCCCCTGGTGGTGGGCGCGGTCCGCTTCCCCCGGGGCTCTTGGGACCAGCACATCGTCCCGACCCTCCTGTTCTACGCGCTGGTCGCCCTGCTCGGCCTCACCGTCCGCTCCCGCAGGGACGCCCGCGAACGGGAGGTCCGCATCGCGGCGGCGTCCGAACGGGCCCGGATCGCCCGGGAGATGCACGACATCATCGGCCACAGCCTGACGGTCATCACGGGCCTGGCGGACGGCGGCCGGTACGCGGCGGCCAAGCGCCCCGAGCGGGCCGCCCAGGCCCTCGACGCCATCGGCACCACGAGCCGCGAGGCCCTGACGGACCTCCGCCGCCTCCTGGGCGTCCTGCGCGAGAACGAGACTCCCGAGCCGGTACGGGACCCCCAGCCGACACTGGCCGACCTGGAACCCCTCATCGCAGGCGTACGCGAAGCAGGCCTCGCGGTCGTCGCCGACCTGCCCGCCGCGCCTCACGCCCTGTCCCCCGGCGCCCAGCTGACGGTCTATCGCGTGGTGCAGGAGGCTCTGACCAACGTGCTCAAGCACGCGGGCGAGGGAGCGAAGGCGACGGTGGAACTGACCTACGCCCCGGACGCGTTGGTGGCGACGGTGACGGACACGGGAACAGGCCCGGCCCCCACCCCCCACCCACGCACCGGCACCGGGACCGGCCAAGGCCTGACCGGAATGCGCGAGCGCGCGGCCCTCTACGACGGCACACTCGCATACGGCCCGCCCCCGACCGGCGGCGGCTGGCGCGTGCGGCTCCGACTTCCCCGGGAGGGCTCCCCTTCGTGACGACCGTTCTCATCGCGGACGACCAGGCGATGCAACGCTTCGGCTTCCGCATGCTCCTGGAGAGCCAGGACGACATGACCGTGGTCGGCGAGGCCACGAACGGCACCGAGGCCGTCCGCCTCGCCGACCGGCACCGCCCGGACGTGGTCCTGATGGACGTCCGCATGCCCGGCCTCGACGGCATCGAGGCCACCCGCCGCATCATCGCGACCGGCGCCCGTACCCGCGTCCTGATCGTCACCACCTTCGACCAGGACGCGTACGCGTACGACGGCCTGCGCGCCGGTGCGAGCGGCTTCCTGGTGAAGGACGCGCAGCCCGAGGAACTCCTCGCCGGCGTACGCGCGGTGGCGAGCGGCGACGCGGTGGTGGCCCCGTCCCTGACCCGCCGGCTCCTCGACGCGTACCTCCACCACCTGCCACCGTCGGCCACGCCTCCCCGGCCGGAGCAGGACCCCCGCCTGGCACGGCTGACCACCCGGGAACGCGAGATCCTCACGGTCGTCGGCCAGGGCTGGACGAACACGGAGATCGCCACCCGCCTGCATCTCTCCGAGTCCACGGTGAAGACCCACGTGACCCGGATCCTGTCGAAGACGGGCTCCCGCGACCGCGTCCAGGCGGTCATCCTGGCCTACGACACAGGCCTGGTGAAGCCCGCCTGACGGGTCACGCCCGACCGGCCACGCCCGACGGCCTCACCCGACGGCGTCGAACGCGGGCGCGACCCCAGCGGGCCGGGCCGCGACCGCCGCCGCGATCCGTGCTTCCCGCTCGGCGGTGGCCCGGGGCCCGAAGCCGCTCGCTGTCACCGGGTTCGGCACCGCGGCCTACCGCGGCGCGGGTGACCGCGGCGGGCGGGTCCTGGAGGTGGTCCGCCGGGGGCTGACCTACCCGGACATGGAATGAGAACCCAAAGCCGCCTTCACTGCCGTGGCCGAGCAGTACCAGCGGTGCAGTAAAAGCCCGTAAACGCAGAAAAGCCCCGCACCATAAGGTGCGGGGCTTTCCCACAATGATTGTTCGGCGGCGTCCTACTCTCCCACAGGGTCCCCCCTG
>NZ_JBVHIL010000012.1:0-149690 GCF_055560575.1 Streptomyces sp. NPDC023157 | reverse complement strand
TACTGCAGGGGGGACCCTGTGGGAGAGTAGGACGCCGCCGAACAATCATTGTGGGAAAGCCCCGCACCTTATGGTGCGGGGCTTTTCTGCGTTTAGGGTGATCTTCATGGGCTATGACCTGATCATCTTCGACAACGACGGTGTGCTCGTGGACAGCGAGCCGATCTCCAACACCATCCTGGCCGGCTACCTCACCGAGCTCGGCCACCCCACCTCGTACGAGGAGTCGATCCGCGACTACATGGGGTCGGCCATGCACCGCATCCACGAGCTCGTCGAGGAGCGGTCCGGGAAGCGGCTGCCCGCCGAGTTCGACGAGGTCTTCCACCGGCGCGTGTTCGACGGCTTCCAGCGGGAGTTGGAGCCCGTCGCCGGGGCCGCCGAGGTGCTCGAGCGGTTCGCGGACGCGGGAGTGCCGTACTGCGTGGCGTCGTCCGGGAGCCACGAGCGGATCCGGGTCGGGCACCGGAAGACCGGGCTCGACGTGTGGTTCCGGGACGGGACCGTGTTCAGCGCCGAGGACGTCGGCCGGGGCAAGCCGTCGCCCGACCTCTTCCTGCACGCCGCCGCGCGCATGGGAGTGGCGCCCGAGCGGTGCGCGGTCGTCGAGGACAGCGGGCTCGGGGTCCAGGCCGCGGTGGCGGCTGGCATGGACGTCTACGGGTACACCGCGATGACGCCGCGGGAGCGTCTGGAGGGGGCCACGGGGTACTTCGGGGCGATGGACGAGCTGCCGGTCACATTGGGCATGTGATCCATCTACCGCTGAGTAGGTCCCGGCCCTACGCTGTGCCGCCATGAACGATGCGCGTTTGCGGCGTGGGCGGGGCTCCCTGGCGGTCGGTTTCTTCGTGCAGGGGGTCACCTTCGCCCTGCTCGTGACCCGAATACCGGCGATCCAGGACCGCTACGGGATCTCCGACGGGCTGCTGCCCCTGTTCCTGGCGGCCGTGCCGGTGCTCGCCGGGGTGTCCAGTGTGCTCACGGAGAAGGTGGTGGCCCGGATCGGGCCGGCGCGGGTGCTGGCCTGGGTCCAGCCGGTGGTGCTGCTCGCGCTGCTCGGCGTGGGCGCCGGGTCCCGGCTGTGGCAGGCGGCCGTCGCCCTGGGGGTGTTCGGGCTCGCGGTCGGGGCGCTCGACGCCTCCATGAACATGCTGGGGGTGAGCCTCCAGCGGGCGTACGGGCGGAGCATCATGCTCGGCTTCCACGCGGCGTACAGCCTCGGCGGCATCGCCGGGGCCTCGCTCGCCTGGGTGGGGGCGCACTGGCATCTGTCGCTGTTCGTGTCCTACCTGCCGGTGGTGGCGCTGCTGCTGCCCGTGGTCCTGGTCGGGAGCCGCTGGTACGTGGCCGGGGAGCCGGGTCCCGCGGCCGGCGAGGAGGGCGACCGGGCCCCGGTCGGCGGTGGTGTGGTGTTCCGGATGCTGCTGCCGCTGTGCCTGGTGATGACCTTCGCGTACATCGGTGACTCGACGGTCTCCAACTGGTCGGCGAAGTACCTCCAGGACGTCCTCGGCTCCTCGGAGGAGCTGGCGACCGTCCCGTACAACGCGTACATGGTGACGACGCTGCTCGGGCGGACCGTGGGCGACTTCGGGGTGCGGCGCTTCGGTGCCGTGCTCGTCGTGCGGTGCGGGGCCGTGCTCGCGGCCCTGGGCTTCGCCGTGGTGGCGCTGGCGCCGGGGCCGTGGGCGGGGATGGCCGGGTTCACGGTGCTGGGGCTCGGGCTGAGCGTGATCGTGCCGCAGACCTTCGCCGCGGCGGGCCGCATGTTCCCGGCGGCGAGCGACGCGGCCGTGGCGCGGCTGAACGTCTTCAACTACGTGGGCTTCCTGATCGGCTCGCCGCTGGTGGGCGCGCTGGGCGACGCGTGGAGCTATCGCGGGGCGATGGTGGTGCCGATGGTGCTGGTCCTGGTGACGGTGGTGTACGCCACGTCGTTCGGCTCGGAGAAGGCCCGATACGGTGGCTCGCATGAGCGGCCGCGCACTGTTGATGTGGGATGAAGCTGTCACGGGGTACGACTTCGGGGCCGAGCACCCGATGGACCCGGTGCGGCTGGCGCTGACCATGGGGTTGGTGCGGGCCTACGGGCTCGACCGGGCCGTGGACGTGGTGGCGGCGAAGCCGGCCGGGGAGTCGACGCTGCGGCTCGTGCACCGCGAGGACTACGTGGCGGCGGTGCGGGCGGCGTCGGCGGACCCGCGGGCGGCCGACCAGGCGTACGGGCTCGGGACGGTGGACGACCCGGCGTTCGCGGGGATGCACGAGGTGTCGGCGCTGATCGCCGGGCAGTCGGTGGCCGCGGCGGAGGCGGTGTGGCGCGGGGACGCGGCGCACGCCGTCAACTTCGCGGGCGGCCTGCATCACGCGATGCCGGGGGCCGCGTCCGGGTTCTGCATCTACAACGACGCCTCGCTGGCGATCGCCCGGCTCCTGGAGCTGGGCGCGGAGCGGGTCGCGTACGTGGACGTGGACGTGCACCACGGGGACGGTGTGCAGGCGGCGTTCTGGGACGATCCGCGGGTCCTGACGATCTCCCTGCACGAGCATCCGCGGACGCTGTTCCCGCAGACGGGCTGGCCGGAGGAGACGGGCGCGTCCGGCGCGGGCGAGGGCGGCGCGGTGAACCTGGCGCTGCCGGCGGGGACCGGGGACGCGGGCTGGCTGCGCGCGTTCCACGCGGTGGTGCCGGAGCTGATCGCCGATTTCCGGCCGCAGGTCCTGGTGACGCAGCACGGCGCGGACACGCACTTCGAGGACCCGCTGGCGCATCTGGCGGTGTCGCTGGACGCGCAGCGGGCGGTGCAGGAGGCCTGCCACGAGCTGGCCCACGCGCACGTCGACGGGGGCAGGTGGCTGGCGCTCGGCGGCGGCGGTTACGCGGTCGTGGACGTCGTACCGCGGTCGTGGACGCATCTGGTGGGGATCGCCGCGCACGCCCCGGTGGAGCCGGAGTCGGTGGTGCCGTCCTCGTGGCGGGACGAGGTGTACGCGCGGACGCGGCAGCTGGGTCCCGCGCGGATGACGGACGGGCGGTGGCCGGTGGAGTGGCGGGAGTGGGCGGCGGGTTACGACCCGGCGGACCGGCTCGACCAGGCGATCCTGGCGACGCGCAAGGCGGTGTTCCCGCTGCGCGGGCTGCTGGTCTGAGTCTGCTCCGGGCCCGACCCCGGGCCCGACTCCGGGCCCGACTCCGGGCCTGGTCCGATCCTGGTCCGGGCCTGGCCTGAACCCGCTGCGGACAGGTGCGTGGCTGTTACGCCAACTGTGCGGTGTGCGGGAGGTTTCGGCTCGGTCGCGGGGGCGTTCCGGCAGCATCGGGAGGGTGTTGAGTACCGGGGCGCTGCGGGCGCATCTGTTGGCGGCGGGGTTGGCGGGGACGGTGGCGACCCCCCGGGAGACGAGTCTGCGCAGCTACCGGCTCTTCGCGGCGCGCGACCCCCGGGTGACCTTGGGGATCGAGCCGCTGTGGAGGTGGGGCGAGGCCGAGCTGCTGCGGCTGATGGCGGACCGGTGCGGGGTGTCGGGGGACCCGGCGCACCGTTCGGGGCCGGACGAGATCGACCCGGAGCGGACGCTGGGGGGCCTGGCGGCGTTCGCGGAGCGGCTGGGGGAGGCGGCGGGGCGGCGGGCCCCGGTGCTGTTCGGAACGGGCCATCCGCACCGGCTGCTCGGTTTCTACGCCACGCTCGCAGACGCTTTGTCGGCGGCGGGATGTCTTGTTCTCACCCCGGCGCAGGGGAGATGTGTCGACATAACGACCCGGTTCGGCGTACGTACGTACCTCGTGGACTACGTACGGGGGGTCGCGCTGGTGCGCGAAGCGGACCTGTCCGCGGCAGGGCGTGAGACCGGGGCGCACACCCACTCCCCGCTGCCGGTTAGGGCCGTGCTGGAAGGTGCGGCCGAGGCCGGCTGGCCGCTGCCGGAGCTGGTGGTCGGGGACCACGGCTGGGTCTGCGGGGCAGGTCAGCTGGGTATCGAGGCCATCGGTCTCGCCGATACGGATGATCCGGCGCTGTTCGTCGGGGAGGCCCAGGGGCAGGTGTCCGTGGCCGTTCCGCTTGACGACGCGGTGCGCTCGGACTACTACCGTCCACTCACTCGCTATGTACTCAATCGAGCGTGTCTGTCACGGTAAACGGTCGATGGCAGCTCCTCTTCCCCACTCGTACCACCCGCCCCTAGTCTGGGCGTGAGCGCTCAGCGACGAAGAGTCACCGGAGGGGAAGCCGGTGCGCGTCGTGTGCGGAAGGTACAGGTGGGTCATGGCTGCTGGCGACAGGCCTCTCAACGAGGTGAAGTTTCTGACCGTGGCGGAGGTCGCCTCGGTGATGCGCGTCTCGAAGATGACCGTGTACCGCTTGGTACACAGCGGTCATCTGCCCGCGATCCGGGTGGGAAGGTCCTTCCGGGTGCCGGAACAGGCGGTTCACGAGTACCTCAGGGAGTCCTTCGTGGGGGTGGCGACCGCGTAGCGAGCGCGCGGCCTCAGCCCGCTTCCGCCCTCGGATTACGAGCGGGTCGCTCGGGGCGGTAGGCTAGCCCCTCGTAGGTCGTGTGGGCCCAGACGCCCCGCACCGATCCCCGCTGGCGCGGGGATGTTCCGAGTAGTGAGCGAGGGTAGTCGTGGGCTCTGTTATCAAGAAGCGGCGCAAGCGGATGGCGAAGAAGAAGCACCGCAAGCTGCTGAAGCGTACGCGCGTTCAGCGTCGCAACAAGAAGTAAGCGACCGCTGTAACAACGGCGTTCCGCCTCGGCGTGGCCCCCCACCGGTTTTCCGGTGGGGGGCCACGCTTTTATTGCGCCGAAATGCGGAGGCGCTACGGTGTCGGACAGCGGAACACCGATGGAAGACCGACGGAAGGCGCTCGTCTTGGGCAAGGTCGTGCTCGTCACCGGTGCGGCCCGGCACCTCGGTGCCCGTTTCGTACGGCGCGTCCAGCGGGACCCCGAGGTCGGCCGGGTGATCGCCGTCGACGCGATCGACTCCCCGCACCCGCTCGGCGGCGCCGAGTTCGTCCGGGCGGACATCCGGCAGCCCGCGATCGCCAAGATCCTGGCCCAGCACGACGTGGACACGGTCGCCCACATGGACGTCACCGGGACGGCGCTCGGCTCCGGCGGCCGTACGTCGGTCAAGGAGACCAACGTCATCGGCACCATGCAGCTGCTCGGCGCCTGCCAGAAGTCGCCGCGGGTCAAACGGCTCGTGGTCAAGTCCAGCACCAGCGTGTACGGCGCCGCACCCCGCGACCCCGCGGTGTTCACCGAGACGACGCCGGCGAAGTCGCTGCCGAGCGGGGGCTTCGCCAAGGACGCGGTCGAGGTCGAGGGGTACGTACGGGGCTTCGCCCGGCGCCGCCCGGACGTGGCGGTCTGCGTGCTGCGCTTCGCGAACATCCTCGGGCCGCGGGTGGACTCCCCGCTCGCCGAGTACCTGGACCTGCCGGTCCTGCCGACCGTCTTCGGCTACGACCCGCGCCTCCAGTTCGTCCACGAGGACGACGTCATGGACGTCCTGGAGCTCGCCGCGCGGGAGCCGCGCCGGGCCACCCTCAACAGCGGCACGTTCAACGTGGCGGGCGACGGGGTGCTGCTGCTCTCCCAGTGCGCGCGGCGCCTCGGCCGGCCGACCGTGCCGGTGCTGCTGCCGGCGGTCACCTGGGTGGGGCAGGCGCTGCGCACCGTCGGGGTCACCGACTTCTCGCCGGAGCAGATCCGGCTGCTCACCCACGGCCGGGTGGTCTCCACCGTCCAGATGCGCGAGACGCTCGGCTTCACCCCCCAGTACTCGACGGTGGAGGCCTTCGCCGACTTCGCCGCGAGCCGGGGGCCCGGCCTGCTGCCGCCGGACCTGCTCGCGGGGGCCGTGGACCGGCTCGCCGCAAAGGCGGCGAAGGCCTCCAGCCCGACCTCCCAGCCCGCGGAATAGGAGCCCAGATCCCGATGGCGGACGCCAAGGTCATTCCGTTCGACGACGACCGGTCGCGGGCCCGCCGCAGGCCCCCCGCCCCCGGTGGCGGGGACGCGGCCGTGCGGGCCCTGCCGGCGCAGCAGTCCCCTGCCCAGGCCCCGGCGGACCCCGCCGCCGCGTCCGGCGGCTGGGAGCGGCGGCTGGCGGGCGGGCTGGCGTTCCTGCGGCGGCGGGTGACCGGTGACTACGAGGTCGACGAGTTCGGCTACGACCAGGAGCTCACCGACCAGGTCCTGATGTCGCTGCTGCGCCCGGTGTACGAGAAGTACTTCCGGGTGGAGGTGAAGGGCGTCGAGAACATCCCGAAGGACGGCGGGGCCCTGGTGGTGTCCAACCACTCGGGGGCGCTGCCGCTGGACGGCCTGATGATGCAGGTGGCCGTCCACGACCACCACCCGGCCGGCCGGCATCTGCGGCTGCTCGCGGCGGACCTGGTCTTCATGCTGCCGGTGGTGAACGAGCTGGCCCGCAAGGCGGGGCACACGCTGGCGTGCTCGGAGGACGCGGAGCGGCTGCTGCGGGCCGGGGAGATCGTCGGCGTGATGCCGGAGGGCTTCAAGGGGCTGGGGAAGCCGTTCGCCGAGCGGTACAAGCTGCAGCGCTTCGGGCGGGGCGGCTTCGTGTCGACGGCGCTGCGGGCGGGCGTGCCGATCGTGCCGTGCTCGATCGTGGGCGCGGAGGAGATCTATCCGATGCTGGGCAACGCCAAGACCCTGGCGCGGGTGCTGGGCCTGCCGTACTTCCCGGTGACCCCGACCTTCCCGTGGCTGGGGCCGATGGGCGCGCTGCCGCTGCCGACGAAGTGGACCATCCAGTTCGGGGAGCCGATCCCGACGGACGGCTATCCGCTGGAGGCGGCGGAGGACCCGATGCTGATGTTCAACCTGACCGACCAGGTCCGGGAGCAGATCCAGCACACGCTGTACAAGCTGCTGGTGCAGCGGAGGTCGGTGTTCTTCTGACGCCCGACGCCCGACGCCGGTGCGCTTCTGCGTGCGCGTACGGGGAAGGGGGCGCCGCCCAGGCCGGGCGGCGCCCCCTTCCCCGTATCTTCCGGGCTACTTCACGTCCTCGCTGTTGATGCCGAGGCCGGGCAGCAGGCCCGGGAGGATCGGCGGGATCGTGACGTCCGGGGTGCGGGGCGTGGGGTCGTCGGACGGGGTGGTGTTCTGGCCGCCCTGGGGCGGGTTGAGCAGGCCGCCCGTGTTGCCGCCGAGCAGGCCCTCCTCCTGGGGCGCACCGCTGCCGGTGCCGGAGCCCGAGGGGTGGGGCTGGGTGGCGTCGCCCGTGGTGGAAGGGGTGGCCGGCTGGGTGTGCGGGTGCTGGGGGTCGGCCGGCTGGGTGTGTCGCGGCGTGCTCGGGCCGCCGGAACCGATCGTGCCGCGCTCGGGGGTGCGCGGTAGTACGGACTGGAGTGGCTCGACCTCTTCGTCTATGGCGTCGAAGACGTCGTTGACCTGGTTGCCCACGTCGGCCAGCTGGACCGGGAGCCGGTCGCGCAGTCCGTCCCAGGTGGCGCGGTGGGACTGGGCGAAGGAGTTCAGCCGGGCCATCGGGCCGATCTCGCCGTCCCGTTCGTAGGCCTGGCGGAGGAGCCGGTGCCCTTCGGAGGCGTCGTGCTCCATGCCGCTCAGCACTCGGCGGATCTCGCCGAGCGATTCGTGGTCGAGGTCGCCCGCGCGGCCCCGTTCCATGAGTCTGCGGGCTTCGCTCAGGCGGGTGGAGGCCTGGTCGAGGTAGATCCCGCCACGGTCGGCGTCGTCGTCGGCCATGCCCAGCTTGAGATCCTCCATCCCGCGCTTCAGCCCGTAGAGGGAGTCGCCGGGGAGGGCGTCGGAGCTGGCGGCGGCCACGCCGCTGAAGGCTCCCGCGGCGACGCCGACGGTGAGCCCTCCCGCGGCGAGGCCCTTGGTCCAGCGGGAACGGGGGCGCAGCTTCCGGAGCGGGGAGGCTCGGTGGGCCCCCTTGCCGCCGGCCGTCCGCTGCTCGGGCACGGTGGGGACCGCTGCCGCGGTCCCCTCTGCGAACATCGCCTCCATGGCGGCGACGAGCTGCGCCCGTTGCACCACCTTGACCTCGGGGTCCATCTGGGGCTTCGGCAGCTCGCCGAGGCCGTTCGCCAGGGCCAAAAGCCGTCCTTGCCCGGCCGGTTCGGCCGTCGCTTCGGACTGCTCGGCCGCCGCGCCCTCGGACGTCCGGTCCTCCAGGGCCTGGGCGAAGGCGTTCGCCCGCCGGTGCGCCGATACGTTCGCGATCACTGGCGGCACCTCCTCTCGTCATGACGTTCGACTCCCCGAGGGGTTCGGAGGGTTGCACACCTTGAGCGCATCCACACGAAAGAGTGAGTGGATGTGGACCTGGTGTGACCACAGGGAGCCTGCATTTCGCACAACGAGCGGCGCGGCACTTGGGTTACGCGCGAAGGATGATCGGACCAGTGCGTCATCGATGGGTCACCGACTGTGAGTTGGTCTCGGGTGGCGGGGGGTGCGGGGGGAGGGATGGCAGGGGTGGGAGGCGTGACGCCCGGCGGGCGCTGCGCGTGTGGGGGGCGCGCAGCGCTCAGCGGGCGTCGTCCGGGAGGAGCCGGGCCAGGGTGCGGACGGCCCGGTACTGGAGGGTCTTGATCGCGCCCTCGTTCTTCCCCATGACCCGGGCGGTCTCGGCGACCGACAGGCCCTGGAGGAAGCGGAGGGTCACGCACTCCTGCTGCTGGGGGTTGAGGCGGCGGACCGCGTCGAGCAGGGCGGCGTTGGAGAGGGACTCGAGGACGGAGTCCTCGGGGCTGCGCTCCACCTCGTTGGCGTCGAGCATCTCGCCGGTGGTCACTTCGAGCCGGAAGCGGCTGGACTTGAAGTGGTCGGCGACGAGGTTGCGGGCGATGGTCACCAGCCAGGCGCCGAAGTCGCGGCCCTGCCAGGTGAAGGTGGAGATGCGGCGCAGGGCGCGCAGGAACGTCTCGCTGGTGAGGTCCTCCGCCGTCGCCTTGCCGCCGACGCGGTAGTAGATGTAGCGGTACACGGTGTCGCTGTACTGGTCGTAGAGCCGGCCGAAGGCGTCGGCCTCTCCGGCCTGGGCGCGTTCGACCAGGTCCATCATGCGGGCGCTGTCGCTGTCGGCGGTGGGCCGGCGGGCGGCGGTCGAGGTTCCGGAGCCGCCCCGGGTGCCGCGTCTGCCGACAGCGGCACCGCTCTCGGCGAGGGCATAGCAGGGACCGACGGGTGCCGGTCCGGCGAAGGCGGGTGCGAGGCCGGCGTACGCGGTGGGGACGAAGCCGCGCAGACGGTCGAGGACCGTTGCGCGCAGCGTAGCCAGGCCCGAGGCGTCAACCCCGACGTGTGGGTACACGGGACTCCCAGAGGCAGAGCTTCCATCACGTGCAGTACGGGACCGATCACTCGTCGTGGCGACGTGTGGGGTCCCTTGTGCGTCTGAGGAGAATAACGCTTCGTACAGGCAGCGCTACACCCAGTTGCTCAAATCATCGATTCCGTCGTATCCGTTACTACTTACAGGCGGAACAAGTCGCACTTCGTGACCGGTTGTTGATCGGATTACTTCCGAGTGTGACCGGGGGCGGGTTGGGTTGTGCTCAAGTGCGGGACGGGTGAGTGATCGAGGCCGCTGCCGGGTAGGGGGCGGTGTTGCCCAGGTGGCGCCGCGCGCGTGGGTGTTCGACCACGTACGGGTGAGCCGGCTTGGTCCCGGGTTGTCCCAGATGATCACAGCCGAAACGTATCCGCAGGGCGCGCCGCGCCGAGCGGGCGATCTTCGGCAGGGGGGCCGGGGGTGCCGTGCGGGCGGGCCGGGGCCCGGTGTCAGCGGCGGCGGCGGTGCAGGGCGAGCGCGGCGGCCGCGCCGCCCGCGAGGGCGCCGACGCCCGCGGCGGCCGGGATGCCGACCTTGGCGGCCTTGCGGCCGGTCCGGTAGTCCCGCAGCCGCCAGTCCCGCTCCCGCGCGTGCTTGCGCAGCTTGGTGTCCGGGTTCACCGCGTACGGGTGCCCGACCAGCGAGAGCATCGGGACGTCGTTGTGCGAGTCGCTGTACGCGGCGCAGCGCGCGAGGTCCAGGCCCTCGGCCGCCGCCAGGGCGCGTACCGCCTCGGCCTTGGCCGGCCCGTGCAGGAGCTCGCCGACCAGACGGCCGGTGTAGACGCCGTCGACGGACTCGGCGACCGTGCCCAGCGCGCCGGTGAGGCCGAGGCGGCGGGCGATGATCGTGGCGGTCTCGACGGGGGCGGCGGTGACCAGCCAGACCTTCTGGCCCGCGTCCAGGTGCGCCTGGGCGAGCGCCCGGGTGCCGGGCCAGATGCGGTCGGCCATGTACTCGTCGTAGATCTCCTCGCCGATCGACATCAGCTCGGAGACGCGGTGGCCCTTGACGATGGACAGGGCGCTGTCGCGTGCCTCCTGCATGTGCTCGGGGTCCTCGACGCCGGCCAGCCGGAACCAGACCTGCGCCCAGGCGAAGCGGGCGAGTTCGCGGCGCTGGAAGAACTTCCGCTTGTACAGGCCGCGGCCGAAGTGGAAGATCGCGGCGCCCTGCATCACGGTGTTGTCGAGGTCGAAGAAGGCGGCGGCCTCGGTGTCTCCGGCGACGGGGAACTCCGGCTCCACGGGCGCGGTTTCCTCGGCGGCCTCGTCGCGCCGCAGCGCCTCTTCTCTCTCGCGCTCCAGCTGCTGAGAGGTCTTGCGGGCCGCCTCCGCGGCGGCCTCGCCTGCCAGGACGCTGCGCGCGGTGGCGGAGCGCCTACGGGGGGTGAGCCATCCCAGAGCGGCCATGTCGTTGAGCATAGCCAGTCTGTTCGGTACTTCCCGACTTGTGAGGATGCCGTGGTGTGAACTCT
Organism: Streptomyces sp. NPDC023157; assembly: GCF_055560575.1. Lineage (NCBI taxonomy): Bacteria > Bacillati > Actinomycetota > Actinomycetes > Kitasatosporales > Streptomycetaceae > Streptomyces > Streptomyces sp. NPDC023157. The sequence continues at coordinate 138,864 of NZ_JBVHIL010000012.1, read as the reverse complement.
GGGCGCCGCGGGTGTGACCCGGGCCGTGCGGGCCGCGCAGAATGGGCGTCATGTTCGGACGTACGAAGAAGAAGGCCGGCCCGCGCACGGTGACGCTGATCGGGAAGCCGGGATGTCATCTGTGCGACGACGCCAGGGCGGTGGTCGAGTCCGTCTGCGCCGAGACGGGCGCACTCTGGGAGGAGAAGGACATCACCCTCGACGAGGAGCTCCACCGGGCGTACTGGGAGCAGATCCCCGTGGTCCTGGTCGACGGCGAACAGCACACGTTCTGGCGGGTGGACGCCGGGCGGCTCCGGCGCGAACTGGGTGCGTGACCGAAAGACGGCTACCATCATGGACGATTTGTTGGGTTTGGGGGCGGCGTCGTGAGGAGAGTGTGCGGCTTTGCCCCCTTCGGGTTCTCAACGCTCTGACGCCGTCCGCGGTTCCGTACCGTCGCGAACCGGCCGCGTGACCCCGGTCACTTTGGCCAGACAAAACGGACACCATCTTTGTGCACGCGTTCACAAAGACATAGCCTGCATTCGACGGGGCGGTCCTGGGACACACGGCCGCCTGCAGCCCCGCTCATCCCGCAGGAGCACCGTGGCAACTGGCCGAACTCACCGACCGGCGACCCGTAGCCGAGGAATTCCCGAGGCCACCGTCGCCCGCCTTCCGCTGTATCTGCGTGCCCTCACGGCGCTGTCGGAGCGCTCCGTACCCACGGTCTCCTCCGAAGAGCTCGCGGCCGCCGCGGGGGTCAACTCCGCGAAGCTGCGCAAGGACTTCAGCTACCTCGGCTCGTACGGGACGCGCGGCGTCGGCTACGACGTCGAGTACCTCGTGTACCAGATCTCCCGCGAACTCGGCCTGACCCAGGACTGGCCCGTCGTGATCGTCGGTATCGGTAACCTCGGCGCCGCGCTCGCCGGCTACGGCGGCTTCGCCTCCCGTGGCTTCCGGGTCGCCGCCCTGATCGACGCCGACCCCGCCATGACCGGCAAGCCGGTCGCCGGGATCCCCGTCCAGCACACCGACGACCTGGAGAAGATCGTCAGCGAGGACGGCGTCTCCATCGGCGTCATCGCGACCCCGGCCGGCGTCGCCCAGGTGGTCTGCGACCGCCTCGTGGCCGCCGGTGTCACCTCCATCCTGAACTTCGCCCCGACCGTGCTGTCCGTGCCCGACGGTGTGGACGTGCGCAAGGTCGACCTCTCCATCGAGCTGCAGATCCTCGCCTTCCACGAGCAGCGCAAGGCCGGCGAGGAGCCGGGCGCCGACACCGCCACCGTGCCGCCGGCCGGTCGCGGCACGGACGAGAACGAGCGCAAGGGACCTGACGGGGACATGCCCGCCGTGATGCCGGCATGAGCCTCCTCGTCGTCGGTCTCAGCCACCGCAGCGCCCCCGTCAGCGTCCTGGAGCGGGCCTCCCTCTCCGCTGACGCCCGCGCCAAGCTGCTGCACGACACCCTCGCCGCCGAACCGGCCGCCGAGGGCGCCGTCCTGGCCACCTGCAACCGCATCGAGCTCTACGCCGACGTGGACAAGTTCCACGCCGGTGTCGCCGAGCTGTCCACGCTGCTCGCCCAGCACAGCGGCGTCGGCCTCGAAGAGCTCACCCCCTATCTCTACGTGCACTACGAGGACCGGGCCGTCCACCACCTCTTCTCGGTGGCCTGCGGCCTGGACTCCATGGTCGTCGGCGAGGGCCAGATCCTCGGCCAGATCAAGGACGCCCTCGCCGTCGGCCAGGACCTGCACACCGCCGGCCGCCTCCTGAACGACCTGTTCCAGCAGGCCCTGCGGGTCGGCAAGCGGGCCCACAGCGAGACCGGCATCGACCGGGCCGGACAGTCGCTGGTCACCTTCGGCCTCCAGCGGCTCGTCGCAGGCACCGACGGCACCGCAGGCACCGCGGGCACCGACACCGCGCACACCACCGCCGTGAACGCCTGGGCCCGGGGCAAGCGCGCCCTGGTCATCGGCGCCGGCTCGATGTCCTCGCTCGCCGCCGCGACCCTGGCCCGCGCCGGTGTCGCCGAGATCGTCATCGCCAACCGCACGGCCGCCCGCGCCGACCGGCTCGTGGAGATCCTCACCGAGCCCGGTGGTACCGGTGTGGCCGCGCGCGCAGTCGAAATGGTTGCCGTCGGCGACGAACTGACACGTGCCGACATCGTCGTCTCCTGCACCGGCGCCACCGGCCTCGTCCTCACCGGCGACGAGATCGAGGCCGCCACCCAGGGCCGCACCGAGCCCCTCCACCTGCTCGACCTCGCCATGCCCCGCGACATCGACGCCGCCGCCCACCGCATGCCGGGCGCCCGCCTCGTCGACATCGAGTCCCTGGCCGAGGCCTCCGCCGACGCGCCCATGGCCGCCGACGTCGACCAGGTGCGCACCATCGTGTCCGACGAGGTCGCCGCCTTCGGCGCCGCCCAGCGCGCCGCGCACATCACGCCGACCGTGGTCGCCCTGCGCGCCATGGCCGCCGACGTGGTCGCCGGCGAGGTGGCCCGCCTCGAAGGCCGGCTGCCCGACCTCGACGACAAGCAGCGCGCCGAGATCACGCAGACCGTACGCCGCGTGGTCGACAAGCTCCTGCACGCGCCGACCGTGCGCGTCAAGCAGCTCGCCAGCGAGCCCGGCGGCGCCGGGTACGCGGACGCACTGCGGACACTCTTCGACCTCGACCCGGAGACGGTTGCCTCTGTCAGCCGGGCCGACCTGAACGACGGCGACGTCAAGAACCGAGGGCGAGTATGACCGAGAGGGCACTGAGGCTCGGGACCAGGCGCAGCAAGCTGGCCATGGCCCAGTCCGGACATGTGGCCGACGCCGTCCGGCAGGCGACCGGCCGACCCGTCGAACTCGTGGAGATCACGACGTACGGGGACACCTCCCGCGAGCACCTCGCGCAGATCGGCGGCACCGGCGTCTTCGTCGCCGCCCTGCGCGACGCGCTGCTCGCCGGCGAGGTCGACTTCGCCGTGCACTCCCTCAAGGACCTGCCGACCGCCCAGCACCCCGACCTGGTGCTGGCCGCGATCCCCCAGCGCGAGGACCCGCGCGACGTCCTCGTCGCCGGCCCCGGGACCACCCTCGACCGGCTGCCCGCGGGCGCCCGCGTCGGCACCGGCTCCCCGCGCCGCATGGCCCAGCTCAACGCGTACGCGCGCAGCCACGGCCTGACCATCGAGACCGTGCCGATCCGGGGCAACATCGACACCCGCGTCGGCTACGTACGCAGCGGAGAACTGGACGCGGTGGTACTCGCCGCGGCCGGACTCAACCGCATCGGCGGAACCGAGGAGCTCACCGGCTCCCTGTCGCTCGACCACCTGTCGGTCGACTCGGTCCTGCCCGCCCCCGGCCAGGGGGCCCTGGCGGTCGAGTGCCTGGCGTCCGACGCCGCGCTCGTCGCCGCGCTCGCCGAGCTCGACGACCCGTTCACCCGGGCCGCCGTGACCGCCGAGCGATCCCTGCTCGCCGCCCTGGAGGCCGGCTGCTCCGCACCTGTGGGTGCGCTGGCCGACCTGCTGGCCGACGACCCCGGTCACGGGCAGGTTGTCACCGAAATGCGCCTGCGCGGCGTCGTCGGCACCACCGACGGCTCGACGCTGGTGCAGCTGTCCACCACCGGTCCCGTACCCACCTCGCACGACGAGGCGGTGGCACTCGGACGCGAACTCGCGGACGAGATGCTCGCCAAGGGTGCGGCCGGTCTTATGGGGGAGCGAGCACTTTGAGCCCCACCAGCCCGACCACCAGCCCCGCGTCCGCCGCCGTCTTCGGCCACGGTCACGTCACCTTCCTCGGCGCAGGCCCGGGCGACCCCGGACTGCTGACGCTCCGGGCCGTCGAAGCCCTGGCCGGCGCGGACGTCCTGATCGCCGAGCCGGAGGTGCTCGAAGTCGTCCGCGGCCATGCCCGCGCGGGCGTGAGCACGCCTGAGCTGACGGTCATTGACGACGCGTCAACAACCGTCGGTGTCCCCGTGTTGAGGGATGCGACCAATCTTGTCATGGAGGCCGCACGGGGCGGCAAGCGGGTCGTCCGTGCGGTGACCGGCGACCCCGGCCTCGACGGAAACGCAGGTCAGGAGATGCTCGCCTGCGCCGCCGAGGGCATCGCCTTCGAGGTCGTGCCCGGCGTCGCCACCGCCGTCGGCGTCCCCGCCTACGCCGGCGTCCCGCTGCGCGACGCGCAGGGCACCGACGTCCGCTTCGTCGACGCCCGCACCGCCGACGACCGCTGCTGGGCCGAGGTCGGCGCCTCCGACGGCACCGTCGTCGTCTCCACGACCCTCGACTCGGTGGCCGCGGCCGCCGGTGAACTGGTGGCGGCAGGCCGTAAGCCGGACACCCCCCTCACCGTCACCATCGGCGGCACCACCACCCGCCAGCGCACCTGGAACGCCACGCTCGGCACCATCGCCCAGGTCTTCAAGCAGGGCAAGGTGCTCCCCTCGCCCGAGGGCCACCGGCCGGCGATAGCCGTGGTCGGCGAGCGCAGCGCCGCCGCACAGCGCGACCAGCTGTCGTGGTTCGAGTCCAAGCCGCTCTTCGGCTGGCGGGTCCTCGTGCCGCGCACCAAGGAGCAGGCCGCGTCGCTCTCCGACCAGCTGCGTTCCTACGGCGCGGTGCCGCACGAGGTGCCGACCATCGCCGTCGAGCCGCCGCGCACCCCGCAGCAGATGGAGCGGGCGGTCAAGGGCCTGGTCACGGGCCGCTACGAGTGGATCGCCTTCACCTCGGTCAACGCCGTCAAGGCCGTCCGGGAGAAGTTCGAGGAGTACGGGCTCGACGCCCGCGCCTTCGCCGGCATCAAGGTCGCCGCGGTCGGCGAGCAGACCGCCGCCGCCCTCGTCGACTTCGGCGTCAAGCCCGATCTGGTGCCCAGCGGCGAGCAGTCCGCCGCCGGCCTCCTGGAGGACTGGCCGCCCTACGACCCGGTCTTCGACCCGATCGACCGCGTCTTCCTGCCGCGCGCCGACATCGCGACCGAGACCCTCGTCGCCGGGCTCATCGAGCTCGGCTGGGAGGTCGACGACGTCACCGCCTACCGGACCGTACGGGCCTCGCCGCCGCCGGCGGACACCCGCGAGGCGATCAAGGGCGGCGGCTTCGACGCCGTGCTCTTCACCTCCTCGTCGACCGTGCGGAACCTCGTCGGCATCGCCGGCAAGCCGCACAACGTCACCGTGATCGCCTGCATCGGCCCGGCGACCGCCAAGACGGCCGAGGAGCACGGCCTCCGCGTCGACGTCCTGTCGCCCGAGCCCTCCGTCCACAAGCTGGCCGAGGCCCTCGCCGACTTCGGCCTGCGCCGCCGGGCGGCGGCCCTGGAGGCCGGGGACCCGGTGACCCGGCCGAGCGAGCGACGGCCCGGAGCACGGCGCCGCCGCACGACGTGACGTGAGCTGACACGGACGAAAGGGGCGCGGGTCCTGAGGGACCCGCGCCCCTTTCGCGTATCGGCGCCCTTTCGCGTACGGACGGCGCCCCCCTGCGCGGACCCGTGCCCCTGCGCGTACGCACGGCAACATCGTGTCGGTAAGTGCGCCGGGCGGGCGGGCGTAGCCTCGGGGGCATGAATGCGTATGGATCCTTTCCCGGGGCGCGTCCGCGCCGGCTGCGGACGACTCCCGTCATGCGGCGGATGGTGGCCGAGACGAGGCTGCATCCGGCCGATCTGATCCTGCCCGCCTTCGTGCGGGAGGGCGTCACCGAGCCCGTGCCGATCGCCGCCATGCCCGGCGTCGTCCAGCACTCGCGGGACACGCTGCGCAAGGCCGCCGTCGAGGCCGTCACGGCCGGCGTCTCCGGGATCATGCTGTTCGGCGTGCCCGAGGACGCGAAGAAGGACGCCGCCGGCACGGCGGGCACCGACCCCGACGGCATCCTCCAGGTCGCCATCCGCGACGTGCGGGCCGAGGTGGGCGACGAGCTCGTGATCATGTCCGACCTGTGCCTCGACGAGTACACCGACCACGGCCACTGCGGCGTCCTCGACGCCGACGGGCGCGTCGACAACGACGCCACCCTGGAGCGGTACGCCGAGATGGCCCAGGTCCAGGCCGACGCCGGCGTCCACGTCGTCGGCCCCTCCGGGATGATGGACGGCCAGGTCGGCGTCATCCGCGACGCCCTCGACACCATCGGCAAGGAGGACGTGTCGATCCTGGCGTACACCGCCAAGTACTCCTCCGCCTTCTACGGCCCCTTCCGCGAGGCCGTCGCCTCCTCGCTCAGCGGTGACCGCAAGACGTACCAGCAGGACCCCGCCAACCTGCGCGAGTCGATGCGCGAGCTCGCCCTCGACCTGGCGGAGGGCGCGGACATGGTCATGGTGAAGCCCGCCGGGCCCTACCTGGACGTCCTCGCCAAGGTCGCCGAGTCCGTCGACGTGCCCGTCGCCGCCTACCAGATCAGCGGTGAGTACGCGATGGTCGAGGCCGCCGCCGAGAAGGGCTGGATCGACCGCGACAAGGCGATCTTCGAGACCCTGACCGGTATCCGCCGGGCCGGCGCGAAGATGATCCTCACGTACTGGGCGACGGAGGTCGCGCAGAAGCTGGGGGCGGCGCACTCTGGATAGGTAGCCGACAGGTATCCCGCCGGAGGTGGTCCTCATGATGAACACGCTTGTCGGGTGGCACGTCGAGATGGAGTTCCAGGAGGAGGGTGACCGGACGCGGGCGGCGGCGATGGTGCGGCTCGGCGACGGCACCGAGTTCCGCGCCCACGGCAACGCCAGCCGGCACCCCTCCGACCCGGATCAGCTACGGGTCGGCGAGGAGATCGCCGGCGCCCGCGCCCTCATGGACCTCGCCTCGCAGCTGCTGCAGAAGGCCCACACCGAGATCGACGACGCCTCGGGGCGGGCCTCCCATCCGATCAACCGGTGAGGCCGACCGTTGAGGTCGACCTCTGAGGTCGACCGCTGGGCGATCTCTGGGGTCGTTCGCGGGTCTCAGTACGTGAGCGCGTCTTCCAAGGTGCGCTGCCAGTACGACACGGCGGCGCCGTCGTCGGCGAACGTGCCGCTCGGCGCCGTCACCGTCGTACCGCTCTCCGGGGTCAGGTACACCTTGATCGTGCGGATGGTGCGGCCGTGGGTGTCGGAACCCGGCTCGCCCGTCAGGATCAGCGAGGCGTAGCCCGACTCTCCGGGCATCAGCGTCACCACCGCCTGCGGCTTGCTGTCCTCCACGACCCTGATCGCCGACTGGGGGTCGTCGAAGCCCACGGAGGGCGCGTTCAGGGCGTTGCAGGGGCGGCTGCCCACGTTGGTGACGGTCAGCACCAGGTGGTTGATGGGGCGGCTGACCTTGCTCGCCACGATCTTCGTGTTCGCCGCCGTGCAGGTGGCCGTGACGGCGGTGTCCGAGGACGGCTTGTGGGGCTTCGCGGACGGCTTCGGCGCGGGCTTCCCGGTGGACTGCGGCGCCGGCTTCGACACCTGCTTCGACGCGGTGGGCTCCGCGGCCGGGGTCCCGGACGGCTGCCCGGACTGCTGCTCGGACGGCTGCCCGGCCGGGGCGGTCGTGTGCCCCGAGGCGTTCGCCGCCGGCGTGACCGGGGCCGGGTCCGCGGTCGCCTTGCTCCCGTCCGACTGGCAGGCGGTCAGGGCGAGCGCCGCCATGAGGGCGGTGGCGGGCAGGGTGAGACGGCGGGCGATGGTGCGCATGGTGGGTTCCCCGTGAGGTCGATGGGTGGTGCGTCGGCAGGTGGTGCGTCGGTCGGTGGTGCGTGCGTGGGTGGTGCGGTGCGTGGTGCCGTCAGTGAGGGGTCAGGAGAGCGATCACGACCGCCGTGCAGGCGATCAGCACCGCGACGGCCAAGACGTCGGTGACGCTGCTGTTCGGCATGGCTCAAACCCTGCGGGGTGAGGTGATCCACCCGCAATCGGCACGGGACAATGGGGGACGCTGGAACGCTCACACCCACTGTGACCTGGGGAAATGACTCTCCCCTGGAACGCGTTCCCGGGACGCGGGGAGAGACTGATGGAGGCGGCGGACGGCTTCGCGGAGCTGATGCGCGGGCTGAAGGAACGGTCCGGACTCAGTTACGGCACGCTGGCGAAACGGCTCCATGTCAGCACCTCCACCCTCCACCGGTACTGCAACGGGGACGCGGTACCGACGGAGTTCGCCCCCGTCGAACGGCTCGGGCGGCTGTGCGGGGCCACCCGCGAGGAGCTCGTCGAGCTGCACCGGGCCTGGATCCTCGCGGACGAGGCGCGGCGACGGGGGAAGGCGGAGCCGGACCCGGAGCCGGGCGGTGAGGCGGGGGCCGAGCCGGAGGACACGGCGGGGGATACGGCGGGGACCCTGGCGGGAGCCGACGCAGGTGAGGTGGCCACGACCGAGGCCGTCGTGGAAGCCGGGCCCAGGGCAGTGGCTCTGGCGCCCCTCGCCGACGCCGACGCCTCACGGTCACGCAAGCGGCTCGTCACCCTGCTCGCCGCCGCCGCGGTCGTCGGACTCGTCGTCCCCGCCGCGTACGTCGTCGGGCGCTCCGACGACAACAAGGCCGGAGCCGCCGGGGCCGACGCGGGCCCGCCCGCGCCCCTGAGCGTCGGCATCAGCTCGTACAACTGGGAAGAGCCCTGCGGCCAGTACTACGTGCTCGACCAGCAGCCCGCGCACGTCCCGCCGCCGCCCACGCCCCAGGACACCCGTGGCTGGGCCCGCGCGCTCGGCGGGATCGACGGAGGGCACCTGCGGATCCAGCTCACCGTCACCGGCCGCACCCAGGCACCCGTCGTCCTCACCGCGCTCCACGTACGGGTCACCGAACGCGCCAAGCCGCTGGACGGGTCGGTGTACTCGATGGGCGACGGCTGCGGCAGCGGGATCGTCCCGCAGACCTTCGACGCCGACCTCGACGCCCCCCGCCCCTACCTGAAGCCCGTCGCCGGACAGGACGGCGACCGCGTGGTGCCGGCGAAGAACTTCCCGTACAAGGTCTCCACCGGCGACCCCCAGGTCCTCAACCTGGACGTGCACACCGAGCAGTACGTCGCCTCGTGGTACCTGGAGCTCGCCTGGAGCAGCGGCAAGGAGCACGGGACGGTACGCGTCGACGACGGCGGGCACCTGTTCCGCACCACCGCCATCGAGGGACGCCCCACGTACGGCTACTGGCCCGACAAGGGGACCTGGTTCACACAGTAGAGACCAGGGCCCCCGTCGGGCCGTCGCGTCAGAGGCGCTCGGGGGTCCGGATGCCCAGCAGCGCCATGCCCTGGTGCAGCGTGCGCGCGGTCAGGTCACACAGGAACAGACGGTTCTCCACCTGCTCCGGGGTGTCCGCCTTCAGGACCGGGCACTCCGAGTAGAACGTCGTGTACTGCGACGCCAGCTGGTACAGATACGCCGCCAGCTTGTGCGGCGCGTACTCCACCGCCGACTCCTGGACCAGCTCGCCGAACGTGTCCAGGTGCAGACCCAGCGCACGCTCCGAGGCCGCCAGCGCCAGCTCCGGGTGGGCGGCCGGCTTCGCGTCCCCCGCCTTCCGCAGGATCGACTGGATACGCGCGTACGCGTACTGCAGATACACCGACGTGTCGCCGTTCAGCGACACCATCTGGTCCAGGTCGAACTTGTAGTCACGCCCCGCCGACGTCGACAGGTCCGCGTACTTCACCGCGCCGATGCCCACCTGGGCACCCCGCTCGGCGATCTCCGCCTCCGACAGGTCCTGGGCCTTCTCGCGGACCACGGCCGACGCACGGTCGATCGCCTCGTCCAGCAGATCCACCAGACGCACCGTCTCGCCCTCACGGGTCTTGAACGGCTTGCCGTCCTTGCCGAGCACCGTGCCGAACGCCAGCTGGACGGCCTTCACCTCGTCGTTCAGCCAGCCCGCCCGGCGAGCCGTCTCGAAGACCATCTTGAAGTGGAGCGACTGACGGGCGTCCACCACATACAGCAGCGTCGACGCCTTCAGGTTGCCCACCCGGTCACGGATCGCCGACAGGTCCGTCGCCGCGTAGCCGAAGCCACCGTCGGACTTCTGCACGATCAGCGGCGTCGGGTTGCCGTCCGGACCCTTCACATCGTCGAAGAACACGCACAGCGCGCCCTCGGAACGCACCGCGACACCCGACTCCTCCAGGAGCCGGCACGTCTCCTGCAGCATGTCGTTGTACCCGGACTCGCCGACCACGTCGACGTCACGGATGTCCATGTCCAGCTTGTCGAAGACCGAGTAGAAGTAGATCTTCGACTCGTCGACGAACCGCTGCCACAGCGCCAGCGTCTCCTCGTCACCCGCCTGCAGGTCCACCACCCGCGCACGGGCCCGCGCCTTGAACTCCTCATCGGAGTCGAACAGCGCACGAGAAGCCTTGTACAGCCGGTTCAGATTCGACATGGCCTCCTCGCCGGAGACCTCCACGCCCTCACCGTCGACCTTGTGGTCCAGCTCGTGCGGGTGCTCGATCAGGAACTGGATGAGCATGCCGAACTGGGTGCCCCAGTCGCCGATGTGGTGACGCCGCACCACCGTCTCACCCGTGAACTCCAGGATCTCGACCATCGCCGCGCCGATCACCGCCGACCGCAGATGCCCGACGTGCATCTCCTTCGCCACGTTCGGCTGCGCGTAGTCGATCACCGTCGTGCCCGCCGACGGGTTGAACGGCACACCCAGCCGGGCGTCCGCCGCACGGGCGGCCAGCGTCCGCACGATCGCCTCGTCGGTCACCGTGATGTTCAGGAAGCCGGGGCCCGAGACCTCGATCTCCTTCAGCACGTCGTTCTCCGGGATCGCCGCGACGACCTGCGTCGCCAGCTCACGCGGATTGCCCTTCAGCCGCTTCGCCAGCGCCAGGATGCCGTTGGCCTGGAAGTCGGCCCGGTCGCTTCGTCGCAGCAGCGGGTCGGCGGACCCGGCGTCCGGCAGGGCTGCCGAGAGGCCGTCCGCGAGGCGCTGCTGCACGGTCGAAGCGAGGGAAGGGACCGAGGCCATGAGCTTCCGTTCCTGTAGGGGGATGTCCGGGCAGGGCCCGGTGGTCTATTTCGCTTGTCAAGTGTCCCATGGGGCGGCAACGTGTTTTCTCCGCCTGTGGACAAAACACCAGCCTGTGGACAACCTCGGAGTGCGCCGTTCCGTCTGGGACAATGACGGAAGCAACGCCGCGAGGCCACGAGGCCGCGCAAGGCATCAGGGACACCAGGAAGAAGGACGTACCGACCGTGGCTCAGAGCAGCACAGAGACCGACTGGGTCTCCCGTTTCGCGGACGAGGTCATCGCCGAGTCGGAGCGACGTGCGCCTGGCAAACCGGTCGTCGTCGCCTCCGGCCTCTCCCCCTCCGGCCCCATCCACCTCGGCAACCTCCGCGAGGTCATGACCCCGCACCTGGTCGCCGACGAGGTCCGCCGCCGCGGCCACGAGGTCCGCCACCTCATCTCCTGGGACGACTACGACCGCTACCGCAAGGTGCCCAACGGCGTCGCGGGCATCGACGAGTCGTGGGCCGAGCACATCGGCAAGCCGCTGACCTCCGTCCCCGCCCCCGCCGGCTCCCCCCACGCCAACTGGGCCGAGCACTTCAAGGCCGCCATGGTCGAAGCCCTCGCCGAGCTGGGCGTCGACTACGACCCCATCAGCCAGACCGAGCAGTACACCTCGGGCGTCTACCGCGAGCAGATCCTGCACGCCATGAAGCACCGCGGCGACATCGACGCCATCCTCGACCAGTACCGGACGAAGAAGGCCCCGAAGAAGCAGTCCCAGAAGCCCCTCGACGAGGCCGAGGTCGAAGCCGCAGAAGGCTCCGGCGCCGCCGGCGAGGACGACGGCTCCGGCTCCGGCGCCGGCTACTTCCCGTACAAGCCCTACTGCGGCCGCTGCGAGAAGGACCTCACCACCGTCACCTCGTACGACGACGAGACCACCGAGCTCGCCTACACCTGCACCTCCTGCGGCCACGCCGAGACCGTCAAGCTCAGCGAGTTCAACCGCGGCAAGCTGGTCTGGAAGGTCGACTGGCCCATGCGCTGGGCCTACGAAGGCGTCATCTTCGAGCCCTCCGGCGTCGACCACTCCTCGCCCGGCTCCTCCTTCCAGGTCGGCGGCCAGATCGTCACCATCTTCGACGGCGTCCAGCCCATCGGCCCCATGTACGCCTTCGTCGGCATCAGCGGCATGGCCAAGATGTCCTCCTCCCGCGGCGGCGTCCCCACGCCCGCCGACGCCCTGGAGATCATGGAGCCGCAGATCCTCCGCTGGCTCTACGCCCGCCGCAAGCCCAACCAGTCCTTCAAGATCGCCTTCGACCAGGAGATCCAGCGCCTCTACGACGAGTGGGACAAGCTGGAGGCCAAGGTCGCCGACGGTACCGCCCTCCCCGCCGACGCCGCCGCCCACACCCGCGCCGCCCGCACCGCCGCCGGAGAACTCCCGCGCACCCCCCGGCCGCTCCCGTACCGGACGCTCGCCTCCGTCATGGACATCACCGCCGGCCACGACGAGCAGACCCTGCGCATCCTCGCCGAGCTCGACCCGGAGAACCCGGTCACCACCCTCGACGAGGTCCGCCCCCGCCTCGACCGCGCGGAGAACTGGATCACCACCCAGGTCCCCGCCGACCAGCGAACCATCGTCCGCGCCGAGCCCGACACCGAGCTCCTCGGCACTCTGGACGACGAAGGCCGCGAGTCGCTCCGCCTCCTCCTGGAGGGCCTCGACAGCCACTGGTCCCTCGACGGCCTCACCACCCTCGTCTACGGCGTCCCCAAGGTCATGGCAGGCCTCACCCCCGAAGCCAAGCCCACCCCCGAGCTCAAGCTGGCCCAGCGCACCTTCTTCGCGCTGCTCTACAAGCTGCTCGTCAGCCGCGAGACCGGCCCCCGCCTGCCCACCCTCCTCCTCGCCGTCGGCGCGGACCGGGTGCGCAAGCTGCTCGGCGCGTAACCGGCACCCCGGCACACCGGAAGGCCGTCACCCGCACCGCGGGCGACGGCCTTCCGTGTTCTCCGGGCTTTCCGTGTGCCTTCTCCGTGCCTTCTGCATCCTTGGCGAGAACGAGAAGAGAAAGGCCAAGACGGCCTGACACGAGGGTGGGCGGGCGCCCTACGGCGTGTGGCACCTACGGCGTGTGGGTCTCCGCCCATTCCTGCTCGATCCGGTGCCGCAGCTGCGGCGTCAGCTCCCGCAGGATCGACGCACTCCGCGGATGCGTGATCCCGTACATGTCACTCAGCCTTATATCGAGCTGCTCCGACGTCGGGAACTCCTGGTTCTCCTCCAGGTAGTCCCACATCGCCTTGTACGCCGACTCCGCGAACGCGTCCCCCGAAGGCTCCTCGTCCACGAACTCCGAGTACTCCTCGAACTCCTCGGGACCCGACGGAGGAACATCCTCCGGACCCTGCGGAATCGGCACCGGAGTCGGCTCAAGACCCTCCACGATCTGCGGGTTGTACGAACCCTGATACGTCTCCGGCGACACCTGAGCCGCGAACCACTGGCTCTCCTGCGACGCCGCGGCACCCCCCACCGGCTGCGGCTGCGGCTGCGGCTGCGGCGCCGGCGGCGCGGACGCCAACACCTGCGCCTGCGCCAACTCCGGCTGCTGCTGAGACTGCACCCCCTGCACCGCCTGCACCTGCTGAACCGGCGCCGGCGGCAACAACACCGGCTCCACACCCGCAGCCGCCAGACCCGCCGCCGCCGTCTCCGCCAACGGCACCCCGTACTTCGCCAGACGCAACGGCATCAACGCCTCCACCGGCGCCTTACGCCGCCACGCCCGCCCGAACCGCGCCTGAAGCCGCGCCTGATAGATCAGCCGGTCCTGCTCCAGCTTGATCACCTGCTCGTACGACCGCAGCTCCCACAGCTTCATCCGCCGCCACAACCGGAACGTCGGCACCGGCGACAACAGCCACCGCGTCAGCCGCACACCCTCCATGTGCTTGTCGGCCGTGATGTCCGCGATCCGGCCCACCGCGTGCCGCGCCGCCTCGACCGCCACCACGAACAGCACCGGAATCACCGCGTGCATACCCACACCCAGCGGATCCGGCCACGCCGCCGCACCGTTGAACGCGATCGTCGCCGCCGTCAGCAGCCACGCCGTCTGCCGCAACAGCGGGAACGGGATCCGCATCCACGTCAGCAGCAGATCCAGCGCCAGCAGCACACAGATGCCGGCATCGATGCCGATGGGGAAGAAGTACGAGAAGGTGCCGAAGCCCTTGTTGATGGCGAGCTCGCGCACAGCGGCGTACGAGCCGGCGAAACCGATCCCGGCAATGATCACCGCACCCGCGACGACCATGCCGATCAGTATTCGGTGCGTCCGTGTCAGCTGCATCGCGGCCACCCGCGATCCCCTCCCGTCAAACGACAACTCGCGGGCACAGCGTGGCACACGCACAACGGGCCCGACCCCCGGGGGAGGGACGGGCCCGTCACAAACCAGCTCAAACCACTACTTGTTGGCCACCGCGACCGCCGCGACAGCCTCCTTGGCCGCCTTCAGCGCACCATCCGTCACCGTCTTCGACGACGGACCATCCGCACCCGCGTACCCCGCACCGTTGTACGACAGCAGCACCAGCACATTGCCCGTACGCGCCACCACCGACGCGTACGTGAAGTCCTCATCGGTCTTCCGCAGCTCGTACGTCACCGTGTTCGCCTCGTCGCCGACGCCACCCGCAGTCATCGTCTTCAGCTTCTTGGCACCCTGCGTGCCCTGGATCTTGGCCAGCTCCTTGGCATAGTTCGCCGCCGCCCGCTCCTGACCACTGCCCAGCGTCGCATCCGACTCGTACCGGTAGAAGGACACGTCCAGCCAGCGGTACTGCGAGCCCTTCACTCCCTTGTCCTCAAGACCGTTCCACGAACAGCCACCACGACTCGCCGCGTCACTGGACTCGGCCGTCGTACCGTTCTTCGCCTTCGCCTTCGGCACCAGACTCGCCGTCGTCTTCGCCGACACCGCCTTGCACACATCCGGCAGCTTCGCGAACCTCGCCGCCTCCACCGTCTTCGTCGGCGTGGGCTTCACGGACGCGGACGCCGACGACGAAGCCTGGCCCGAGGACCCCGACCCCTTGTCACCGGAATCCGAACCGGACGAACAACCGGCGGCGACGAGCATCACCGGGACGGCGGCACAGGCGAGAACGCGGGAGAGTCGCGAGACGGATCGCTGCATGGTTCCTTCAGTCGCTTGTCGTACAGGCCCGCGCGTCACACGGACCGGGCGGCCGGCGGCCGGGGTACGCCGACACGTTACGTGGTCCGACCCCGCTCACGGAGCGGGTCCGAACCGCTACTCCTCCAGCCGCTCCGAGAGCAGACGAGCCAGATTCCGGGCCTTTTCCTGCAGCTCCCCGCTGTCGGGAGCCTCCACCGACGCCGTCGACTGCTCCTCGTACTGCACCGTCACGATCACGTTCGATGTGCGGAACACCACGCTCACGAGCCGCTTCACACCCGCCGGACCCGTCGTCGACAGAGCGTCGTCGAGAAACGCGACATCACCCGGACCGTCCAGGGAACGCGGCTCCAGACCCGTGGTGGGAGTCGCGGAAGGACCCGTCGGACCCGTCGCGCCACCCTGCCCCGCCGGCGGATTACCCGACCCGGCGACGTGCCCGCCCGGAGCCTGCGACGGATGATGCCCGGTCGCCGTAGCGGTCCCGGTCCCGGTGGCGGTAGCGGTGGCCGTGGCGGTCGGCGTCGGCGTCTTCGGCGTCACCGGCGCGAGCGGCACACCCGCCGCCGTCTGCTTCCCGACAAACACCTCCTGCGCCCGGTCGTCATCGCTCACCGCCGGGTCGTACGAGACCACCCGCTCGATGTCCAGCGTGAGCCGGTGCGACGCCTCGGGGGAGTCGGCCTTCCAGGCGCAGCCCACCCGGCGGTCGGTGTCGAAGGTGACGGCCGCCGTGCCGCGATAGGCCCGCTCCCGCTCGGCGTCCGGCAGCGCGGCGGCCCCCGGGAGCAGATCCTTCAAGGTCGCCTGCGGGACGGCACCACAGGGCTCGAAGAGGGTGCGGTAACGACCGGGGGCCACGGCCGGGGAAGCCGCCCCCGCCTTGGAGTCGACGGCGTCGACGTCCGCCTTCGCGCCGGAGGAGCAGCCGCTCAGGCCGATTCCCAGACCGAGGGCGAGGGCGGCCGCGGTGAGCACCGCGGGCCTGGACCGGCCGGGCACGTACGCCTTTCGCTGCACGATCCAGGCTCCTTTCTCCCGGAGGCATCCCCCGAAAACCGTTTGTCGCGCCCCAGGGGGCGATGAACACAATGTCTATCGCACGCGCCGCTGTTGATGCCGGTCCGTAGTCACCTGTACGGGCTTGTGCTCCGGTTTTTGCGCTATCAGACTTTATGGGGGAATCGAGGAGTTATGTCGTACGTAGAGGTAACGGGCGCGAAGGTACCCATCCGCCTGTGGACCGACCCGGCGTCGGTCGACGAGGGCGCGATGCGACAGCTTCAGAACACGGCCACCCTGCCCTGGATCAAGGGCCTGGCGGTCATGCCGGACGTGCATTACGGCAAGGGTGCGACGGTCGGCTCGGTGATCGCGATGCAGGGCGCGGTGTGCCCGGCGGCGGTCGGCGTGGACATCGGCTGCGGCATGTCCGCCGTCAAGACGTCCCTGACGGCGAACGACCTGCCGGGCGACCTGTCGCGGCTCCGCTCGAAGATCGAGCAGGCGATCCCGGTGGGCCGGGGCATGCACCGCGAGATGGTGGACCCGGGCCGGCTCTTCCAGTTCCCGACGGCGGGCTTCGGGGAGCTGTGGTCGCGGTTCGACACGGTCGCGGACTCGGTGAAGTTCCGGCGGGAGCGGGCCGAGAAGCAGATGGGAAGCCTTGGCCAAGGCAATCATTTCATCGAGCTGTGTGTTGATACGACTGGCGCGGTGTGGCTCATGCTGCACTCGGGTTCCCGGAACGTCGGCAAGGAGCTCGCCGAGTACCACATCGGCGAGGCGCAGAAGCTGCCGCACAACCAGGGCCTGGTCGACCGCGACCTCGCGGTGTTCGTCGCGGACACCCCGCAGATGGCGGCGTACCGCAACGACCTGTTCTGGGCGCAGGAGTACGCCAAGTACAACCGCGCGATCATGATGGCCCTGTTCCAGGAGGTCGTCCGCCGCGAGTTCCGCAAGGCGAAGGTGACCTTCGACCCGGTCATCTCCTGCCACCACAACTACGTGGCGGAGGAGCGGTACGAGGGCATGGACATGCTCGTCACCCGCAAGGGCGCGATCCGGGCCGGCTCCGGAGAGTTCGGGATCATCCCGGGCTCGATGGGCACCGGTTCGTACATCGTGAAGGGACTGGGCAACGCCGCCTCCTTCAACTCGGCCTCGCACGGCGCGGGCCGCCGGATGAGTCGGAGCGCGGCCAAGCGGCACTTCTCGACGCGGGACCTGGAGGAACAGACCCGGGGCGTGGAGTGCCGCAAGGACTCCGGCGTCGTGGACGAGATCCCCGGCGCCTACAAGCCGATCGAGCAGGTCATCGAGCAGCAGCGCGATCTGGTCGAGGTGGTCGCGAAGCTGAAGCAGGTCATCTGCGTGAAGGGTTGAGGAAGAGGGTCGGGGCGCTAGGGTCGTGTTCAGCCATGGGAAGTTTTCGCCTTCCTGATGGTCAGGCCCTCGGTCGGGATTGCTGTCCCGGCCGAGGGCCGTTCTGTATCGAGTTGTGTCGAGCCTAGGTTCGGGTTCCGTACCCCGTGAGGGTTTTGTGGGCGTTCACTCGAACGGATGGGCGGTGGGCGTCAGAGTTCGCGGTGGACCTTGGTGTTGGAGGCCTGGGCGCGGGGGCGGACGACGAGGAGGTCGATGTTGACGTGCGGGGGGCGGGTGCAGGCCCAGGTGATGGTGTCGGCGACGTCGTCCGCCGTGAGGGGTTCGGCCACGCCGGCGTAGACCTTGGCGGCCTTCTCCGTGTCGCCGCGGAAGCGGGTCGTGGCGAACTCGTCCGTCTTGACCATGCCGGGGGCGATCTCGATGACGCGGACCGGGGTGCCGACGATCTCCAGGCGGAGGGTCTCGGCGAGGACGCGGGCGCCGTTCTTCGCGGCCACGTAGCCGGCGCCGCCCTCGTAGGTGGAGTGGCCGGCGGTGGAGGAGAGGACGACGACCGTGCCGTCGCCGCTCGCGGTGAGGGCGGGGAGCAGGGCCTGGGTGATGTGGAGGGTGCCGATGACGTTGACTTCGTACATCCGGCGCCAGTCCTCGGGGTCGCCGGTGGCGACGGGGTCGGCGCCGAGTGCGCCGCCGGCGTTGTTGACGAGGACGGCGAGGGTGCGGAACGCGGTGGCGAATTCGTCGACGGCGGCGCGGTCGGTGACGTCGAGGGCGTAGGCGGTGGCCTGGTGGCCGGCTTCGTTGATCTCGGCGGCGAGGGCTTCGATGCGGTCCTTGCGGCGGGCGGTGAGGACCACGCGGTAGCCGGCGGCGGCGAGCTGTCGGGCGGTGGCGGCGCCGATTCCGCTGCTCGCTCCGGTGATGACGGCGATGGGGGTGCCGGCGGCAGTCATGACGTGCTCCTCGCGCGTGTGGTCGATTACGGTCGATCGCCCGGCCAGGATAGGTGGGGTGGGGTCAGTGTCCGCGTGGGGCGTACATGATGACGGCCATGCCGGCGAGGCAGATGAGTGCGCCGGTGATGTCCCAGCGGTCGGGGCGGTAGCCGTCGGCGATCATGCCCCAGGCGAGGGAGCCGGCGACGAACACGCCTCCGTAGGCGGCGAGGATGCGGCCGAATTCGGCGTCGGGCTGGAGGGTGGCCACGAAGCCGTAGATGCCGAGGGCGATGACTCCGGCGCCGATCCAGATCCAGCCGCGGTGTTCGCGGATGCCTTGCCAGACGAGCCAGGCGCCGCCGATCTCGAAGAGGGCGGCGACGGCGAACAGGGCGATGGAGCGGGCGATCAGCATGGGGGAAGGGTGTCATCCGCTTGTCGGGGCGGTGGGACACGCGACTGACTGATAGTCAGAATATATGGGTGTTATCGGTATCTTCTGGGCATGAGTGCGATGCGTAAGGCTCTGCTCGGCGCGGCCCTCGCCGCTGCCCTGACGGCCGGTACGGCGGGTGGGGCCCGCGCCGTCGGGCCCGAGGCCGAGGCCGACCTGGCCCACCATGGGCATGTCTCCCTCTGGGACGGGCGGCTCGGGGTGTGGCTGGTCAGTGAGAACCACGGGCCCTCGAACGTCTCCCAGGCGACCGTGCAGCTCGCCTTCTCGGAGCCCATGGCGGGCGGCCGGGAGCTGCCGCCGGCCTGTCTGTGGAGCGGTGACCGGGTGGTGTCCTGCCGCACCGGTGAGCTGCGGGCGGCCGGTGCGGCGGGTGAGCTGGCGCTCGATCTGCGGACGGCGGGGCAGCCGGACGAGCTGACCGTGGACATCCGCACGGTGTGGCGGGACGGGGTCGCCGACACGAATCCCCGGAACGACCGGCATCGGGTGCTCGTCCTGGCGACCGGGGATCCGTACGTCTTCTGATGCCGGGCGCGCGGGTCGCTTCCGTCAGGGCTTGAGCGGGGTCGTGTAGCCGTCCGGGCGGATCAGGGCCGTGTCGCGGCGGGTGGGGTCCGCCCAGGTGGTGCGTATGAGGCGGGTCGGTGTGACCGGGGCGGTCGGGGGCAGGGGCGGGGTCCTGCCTTCCGGGGCGATCAGGACGAACTCGCCCGCGCGCAGGGCCTCGTACAGGCGGCCTTCGCGCAGGGGCTCGTCGGGGGCGCGGCGGGCCCCGGAGGCGTAGGTGATGCCGATGCCGCTGATCTGGCCCATGGCGCGGGTCGCGACGGGGCGGACGGTGCCGAGGAGGCGGGTGGCGAGGGTGCGGGCGGTGCGCTGGAGCGGGGTGTGGGCCATCGCGAGGCGTACGAGGGTGCCGCTGCTGCGCAGGACGGTGGCGCCGACCGGGTGTCGTTCGGCCTGGTAGCTGTCGAGCAGTGCCTCGGGGTTCCGGGCTTCGCCGCGCAGGACGGCGGCCAGTTTCCAGGAGAGGTTGGCGGCGTCCTGGAGGCCGGTGTTCATGCCCTGGCCGCCGGCCGGGGAGTGGACGTGGGCTGCGTCCCCGGCGAGGAAGACGCGGCCCGAGCGGTATGCGGGGGCCTGTCGCTCGTCGCTGTGGAAGCGGGAGACCCAGCGGGCGTCGTGCATGCCGAGGTCGCTGCCGAGGGCGCGGCGGGTGATGGCCCGGACGTCGTCGAGGCCGACCGGTCCGGTGTCGTCGGCCTGGTGGGTGCGGTCCCAGCCCATCACCCGGTACCAGCCGTCGCCGAAGGGGGCGACGAAGGCGAAGGCGTCGTCGGCGGCGGTGACGGTGAGCAGTTTGCCCGGTTCCTGGGTGAGGCGGACGTCCGCGAGGACCATGGAGCGGATCACCGAGGCGCCCGGGAAGGGCAGGCCCAGGGCGGTGCGCACGGAGCTGTGGACTCCGTCCGCGCCGACGAGGTAGCGGGCGCGGAGGGTGCCGCCCGTGGCGAGTTCGGCGGTCACCGTGTCGGTGTCCTGGCGCAGGGCACGGAGCTCCGTCGCGTACCGGAAGTCGACGCCGGTGGTCCGTGCCCGGCGTTCGAGGAGGCGCTCGACCTCGTACTGCGGGGTGAGGAGGAGGAAGGGGAAGCGGGAGGGGAGTGCGGACAGGTCGAGGGTGAGCCGGCCGAAGAGGCGCAGGTCGGCGACGGGGGTGCCGGTGGCGACGAGTTCGTCGGCGAGGCCGCGGGCGTCGAGCTGTTCCAGGGTGCGGGCGTGGACGCTGAAGGCGCGGGTGAGGTTGCTGATGCCGGGCGCTCTGCGTTCGACGAGGGTGACGCGCAGGCCGGCGGCGGCGAGGTCGCCGGCGAGGAGGAGGCCGGTGGGGCCGGCGCCGATGACGAGGACGTCGGTGTCCGTCTTCTTCGTCTTCTCGTCCGTGTGTGTCGGGTCCGTCGGGTCCGTCGTGCCCTTGGTGCTCATCGTTGCCTCCGAGAGGGTCCTGCTCGCACGTCAACGGCCGTTGGCCAACGCCTGTTGGTCAACGCTTGTTGGCAATTCTGGACCCGCCCGCCATGGTGTGTCAACGCCCGTTGGCCTACAGTTGTTGGCATGACGACCGCACGCCGCTCCGACGCCACCCGCGCCGCGATCCTGGACGCCGCCCGCGAGCACTTCGCCAGCGAGGGGTACGAGCGCGCGACCATCCGGGCCATCGCCCGCGACGCCGGGATCGACCCGTCGATGGTCATGCGCTACTACGGCAACAAGGAGGGGCTGTTCGCCGCCGCCTCCGACTTCGAGCTGGAGCTCCCCGAGCTCGGCGCCCTGCCCGGCCGGCACGTCGGCGCCGCGCTCGTCACGCACTTCCTCGACCGCTGGGAGCGCGACGACGTCCTCACCGGGCTGCTGCGCGTCGGGGTCACCAATGCCGCCGGCACCGAGCGCATGCAGGAGGTCTTCGCCGAGCAGCTCGGGCCGATCACCCTCGGCGTCTGCCCCGACCCCGCCGAGGCCCCGCGCCGCGCCGCGCTCGTCGCCTCCCAGATCCTCGGCATGGCGCTCGCCCGCTACGTGCTGCGCCTTCCGCCCGCCGTCGAGATGTCCCGCGAGGAGATCGCCGCCTGGCTCGGGCCGACCGTCCAGCGCTACCTCACGGCCGAGCACCCGTAGGACCGGTAGGGCCGGTAGGACCGGTAGGACCGGTACCTGTTCCGTACACTCTCTGCATGCCGCAGAAGACCAGCGCACGGCGCGACGAGCTGATGACCGAGCTCCAGGGGGAGGCCCGGCGCTCCATGGCCGCCTACGCCCTGTTCAACCAGGCCGTCGCCGACCACCTGGGGCTGCACCCGACGGACGTGCAGTGCCTCAACCTGCTCAGCCTGGAGCGCGACCCCGTCACCATCGGACGTATCGCCGAGCTCACCGGGCTCACCACCGGCTCCGCCACCCGGCTCGTCGACCGCCTGGAGCGCGCCGGGTACGTGCGGCGCGAGCGGGACGCGGCGGACCGCCGGCGGGTCATGGTCGCGCCGGAGCCCGAGCGGATGGCCGAGCTCGGCGCGTTCTGGCGGCGGCTCAACGGGACCTGGGCCACCCTCTTCGACGGCTACAGCGAGCCGGAGCTCGCGCTGCTCACCGGCTACATGCGCAGGACGGTCGAGCTGAGCGCCGTACAGATCGAGCGGCTGCGGTCGGGGGCGTTCGAGGAGCCGGGCGGGGGCGCCGGGGCCGCCGGGGACAAAGACGCTGCCGGGGTCATCGGAGACGAAGAGGCCGCCGGGGACGCCGGAGGCGAAAAGGCCGCCGGGCCCGCCGGGAAGCGCCCCTAGTCCCTAGCCCGCCGTCGCCCCGCCGAACTCCCGCAGCGCGTCGCTGACAACCGTCTCCAGGCGGGCGTGGTGGGCGCCGCGCCAGTACACCCGGTCGCATCGCGTGCACTGCGCGAAGACGTCGTACGTGTTCTCCGTGCCCTGCTCGAGACGCCCGCGCACCGAGTCCTTGTCGGCCTCCGTCAGCTCCCCGTTGCACGCGGTGCAGCGGGTCCAGGGCGCGAGGCGCGGCGCGAAGCGGCCGAGGACGTCGCGGAGCTGGGCGTCGGGCTGGTCGCTGTAGACGTACGCGCCCGCCCACAGCTCCCGGCGGCGCAGCAGGCCCCGGTCGCGGGAGAGCAGCACGCGCCGCTCCTTCGCCGACAGCGCGGCCAGCGCCGGGTCGCCGATGTCCTCGCTCTCGTACGCCGCGTCGACGCCGAGCAGGCGCAGCCGCCGGGCGAGCGTGCCGAGGTGGACGTCGAGCAGGAACCGGAGCGGGGCGCCGGGGACCGGCTGGGGGCGTTCGACGCCCTCGACGTCGACGGTCTCGCCCGCCGCCGGGACGTGCGAGGGTTCCACCGGCCGGCCGTCCACGAGCAGCCGCCCGGCCTCGGTCAGCGGCACGCCCAGCGACTCGACCACGTGGCCGAGCGAGGACGAGCCGTCGGTCGTCACGGCCGTGTGCCCCGAGCGGCGGTCGGCCGCGACGAAGAGGCGCAGGGCGGGGGCGAAACTGATCTGGATCTCCGGTCCGTTCACGGGGACAGGATGGCACCGGGGCAACCGTCCGGCCAGGGAATTCCTGTCGCGCGCGGGGGCCCCGGGGTACGGTCCCGGCATGAAGATCATCGATGTCGAGCCCGGTGACCCGCGCCTGGAGTCCGATCTCCTGCCCGTGCTGAGCGAGCTGCGGCCGCACCTGACTCCTGAGCTGTTCCGCGACGTGTACGAGCGGGGGTACCCGCAGGGGCTGCGGTTCAGCGCCGCCTACGCCGACGACGGCACGTGCGTCGGCGTGGCCGGGTGGCGGATCGTCCACAACACCAGCTCCGTGAAGAAGCTGTACGTGGACGACCTGGTGACCAAGGCCGTCAGCCGGTCCGGCGGGGTGGGGCACGCGCTCGTCGAGTACCTCGAAGGGCACGCCCGCGCGGCCGACTGCTTCGAGCTGAACCTGGACTCCGGCACCCACCGCACCGGAGCCCACCGCTTCTACCTGCGCGAACGCTTCGACATCGTGGCCTTCCACTTCACCCGGATGCTCGAGAACCTGGGGGAGTGAGACCGGGGGGAGTGAGGGCGAGCCGCCAGTCGTTGCAGCGCATCCGCCGGCCCGGCGGGTACTCGAACTCCCGTTCCGTCAGCAGGGTGAAGCCCGCCTTGCGGCACACCGCGTTCGACGGCGCGTTCTCCGTGGACGGGTAGGCGTGCAGGTGGGGGAAACGGCCCTCGGCCCGGGCCCGTTCCACCACCGCGAGCGTCGCCGCCGTCGCCACGCCCCGGCCCTGGAAGCCGGGCAGCACGGTCCAGCCCGTCTCGTACACGGACGTGCCCGGCGTGTCCGGTGTGCTGGGTGTGCCCGCCGCGTCCGGCGTGCTCGGCGTGCCGGGGTCCTCCACGTGCTCCCAGAATCCGATCGCGCCCGCCGCCTTCTCCTCCGGCAGCAGCACGATCCGGAACATGCACCCCGCCCGGTCCGGGTCCGCGCTGAGCCGCTCGTAGCGCAGCTGGCGTGCCGCGAGCTGCTCTTCGGTCTCCGGGCCGCCCAGATGCTCCATCAGCTCCGGGGCGTTCATGGCCCGCAGGAGCCAGAAGTCCTCCTCCGACCAGGGTTCGAGCCGCACCGTGCCGTTCCCGCCGTACGCGCCGTTCCCGCTCTCGTCGTCCATGCGCGCACCCTAGGTCACGCCGCTGACAGTGCCCGGGCGTACGCCGTCGGCGGCACTCCCACGGTCGCCGTGAAGTCCCGTACGAGGTGGGCCTGGTCGCTGTAGCCGAGTTCGGCCGCGAGCCGGGACCAGTCCGGGGTGCCGGCCGGCGGGGCGGCGCGGGCGCGTTCCAGGGCCTCGTGGATGCGGTAGCGGAGGATGACCCACTTCGGGCCGACGCCGACGTACGTGGCGAACAGGCGCTGGAGGGAGCGCGGCGAGAGTCCGGCCTCGTGGGCGAGGACGGAGACGCGGCGCATCGCGCGGTCGGTGCGGACCAGGTCGACCAGCGCCATGGCCTGGTCGGCGGCCGGGTCGGGGTCGGGGCCGCGGGCCAGCAGGAACGCGTCGAGCGCGGCCACGCGTGCGGTGTCCTCGGCGGGGGACAGGATGCCCGGGGCCTCGGCGGGGCCGGCCGTCGGGAAGGCCTCGGTGAGCGGGGTGATCCGGCCCGTCCAGTGCGAGACCGGCCACGCGGCGGCGAACGGGCGGAAGCCGCCCGGCCGGAACTGCACGCCGCAGACCCGGCCGGTGCCGGTCAGTTTCTTGGTGAACAGGCCGAGGCCGATCCCCGAGAGGACGGCCGAGTCGCCGGTCCCGTCGGCGCCCCGGATGTCCTCGGCGCGCTCGAACACCACGTTCACCGACGGGTGCGGGACGACATGGGACGCGTACGGCTCCGTCAGCTCCCAGTCGATCAGCCAGTAGTGCTCCAGGTAGGGGCGGAGCGCCGGTGCGGGGGAGTGGCGGCGGAAGCGGACGCGGGTGAGGAGTTCGGCGGGGTCCACGATGCCCCGGGTGTCCCGGCGCGGTCCTGGGGCGGTGGTCATGTCGCGCATGGTGTCCGGTCCGGGGTGATCCTTCAAGGACGCCGGCGCTCTAAACCTCAAGACCTCAGTGACTTCAAGGTCCTCGATGCCCCGATGCCCCGACACCCCCGCCGGGCGCTCAGCGCAGTCGTCCCGCCGAGCTCAGTGAGAGGCGGGAGACGACCTGGTCGAAGGCCTGTTCCTCGGCGGGGGTGAGGGCGACTGTCTCCTGCGGGTGCCAGATCCGCTCCAGTGGGGTCCTCGTCCGGTCGCGGCGGGCGCGGGCGCGCAGGCCCAGGGCGACCCAGACGGCGGCGGACAGGGCGAGGAGGCCGAAGAGGGTGATCACGCGGGGGTCCGAGAACTGGCCGGGCAAGGTCATGGCTGACTCCAGGGCGGGGGACCGCACGGTGGCGTGCCCGTGGCAGGGGCGCACGCGCGTACGGTGCTGTCGATTCCTGCTGCTTCCTCCCGACCTGTTCAGTTAACACCACCCTGGGGGTCTTTCGGCAGGGGGGTCCGGGACCAAAGTCCCGGGGCGCGCGCCGGAGCGGAGGCCCTCTTGTGCGCGTCGTGGAACCGCTTCAAGGTGGCGGGGACGGAGGTTTCCGGCCGGGGAGGGAGCGGTCCTGTGGCTGACGGGACGGGTACGGGCGGGTGGGGTTTCACCGACGACCGGGGTACGGCCCTGGCGGCGGGGCGCGGGCCGGAGCGGGTGGTGGCGTACGTGCGGGCCGGGGCGGCCCTGCTGGATCTGGGGGTGCGGCCGGTCGCGGTGTACGGCTCCGGGCACGACGGCGAGCTGCTCGATCCGGTCAAGGCGGGCGGTCTGGCGGCGGCGGGCGTGCCGTATCTGGGGCCGGGGCGGGCGCTGGACGCGGAGCGGCTGCGGGCGCTGGGCGGGGTGGACCTGGTCGTGGACGTGACGTACGACGGGAAGAGCCCGTACGCCGTGGACGAGGCCCTGGTGGAGGAGCTCGGGGTGCCGCTGGTGGCGCTGTCGGTGGGCGGCGAGCTGGCGTTGCCGGCGATCGTGGGCCGGTTCGGTGAGCTGGCGGCCTCGCTGGGTGCGGCGGCCGGGTCCTCGGGGCGGGTGGGCGACGCGGAGGCGGCGTTGCGGGCGGCGGCGGGGCGTGCGGACGTGGGCGTGCTGGCGCTGTCGGGGGCCGGGCCGGAGCAGGTGCATCTGGCGCGGCCGCACGCCTGGCCCGAGTTGGCGCGCCTGGCCGAGCTGGGGGTGCGGTTCGTGGATCCGGGGCCGGGGCCGGGCGCGAACTGGCTGACGACGGACTGGGAGCACGCCGTCGGGCTGGCGCCGGACCTGGTGCTGTTCGACAGCCGGGCCAACGCCGTGCCGCCGCACGCGGTCCCGCCGGGGGCGCGGCTCGCGCCGTGGAACCCGGAGACCCCGCCGAGCCCCGCCGCCTGTGCCCGTTTCTTCCAGGATCTGGCGGCGGCGCTGGAGGACCGGGAGGCGTAGCCCGCCGGGCCCGCCGTTTCGGCTACGGCAGCCGCGCCCGCAGGGACGCCGCGAACTCCTCCGCCCTGGTCAGCTGGGCGTGGAGTTCCGCGACGCGGGCGGTCGCGGCGCGTTCGTAGCCGCGGACGCGGGCGACGAGGCCGGCGCGGGTGGGCGGGTCGAGTTCGTCGGGGGTGTCCGGGGTGTCGGCGGCGAGGCGGTCGACGGCGGTGAGCAGGTCGCGGGTCTCGTCGAGGGTGAAGCCGAGGGGTTTCATCCGGCGGATCACCATCAGGCGGGCCACGTCGGCGTCCGTGTAGAGCGGGAAGCCGCCCTCGGAGGCCGCGGACGGGACGACGAGGCCGCTGTCCTCGTACTGGCGGATGGTGCGCAGGGGCAGTTCCGTGCGGGCGGCGACCTCGCCGATCTGCAGGGGGTCGCCGGTCACGCGGGGGGCGGTGCGCGTCGTGCTCACGGTGGTCGGGTCCTTTCTCGTGGGGCTCTTCCTCGGGCCCTGCCGGGGGCCCTGTGCGGGTTCCGGGGCGGGCCTCGTCCGGGCCGCCGGCGGGCGCGGCTTCCGCGCATTACATCTGATTCGTCCTAACTTCAGCACTTATGAGAGCTGGAAGCGTGGCGAAACGCCTGCTGGTAGGGCGTCCGTTGGACAGTGCGCGGCTCGGCGAGACCCTGCTGCCCAAGCGGCTGGCCCTGCCGATCTTCTGCAGCGACCCGCTCTCCTCGGTGGCGTACGCCACCGAGGAGATCCTGCTGATCCTCGCTCTCGGCGGCCTCGCCGTGCTCCATCTGACCTGGTACGCGGCGGTCGGCATCGTCGTCCTGCTGCTCGTCGTCGTCGCCTCCTACCGGCAGACCTGCTACGCCTACCCGGGCGGCGGCGGGGCCTACGTCGTCGCCGCCGAGAACCTGGGCACCACCGCGGCGCTGACCGCGGCCGGCGCGCTGCTCATCGACTACGTGATGACCGTGGCCGTCTCCGTCGTCTCCGGGGTCGCCGCCATCACCTCCGCGGCGCCCGCGCTCGACGGGCACGCCACGCTCATGTCGGTGGTGTTCGTGGCCGTGCTCGCCTGGCTGAACCTGCGCGGGGTGCGGGAGTCGGGCCGCTGGTTCGCCCTGCCCACCTACGCGTTCATCACCGTGATCTACCTGATGTTCGCGGTCGCGGCGGCGCGGATGGCGACCGGCACGACGATCCGCGCCGAGTCGGCGGACCTGCCCGTCGAGGCGGTCTCCACCTACTCGGGCATCGCGCTCGTGCTGCTCGGGCTGCGGGCCTTCGCCTCCGGCTGCACGGCGCTGACCGGCGTCGAGGCGATCAGCAACGGCGTGCCGGCCTTCGCGAAGCCCAAGAGCCGCAACGCGGCCACGACCCTGGCGGTCATGGGCGGTCTCTCCGTGACCATGT
This sequence comes from Streptomyces sp. NPDC023157, assembly GCF_055560575.1. Lineage (NCBI taxonomy): Bacteria > Bacillati > Actinomycetota > Actinomycetes > Kitasatosporales > Streptomycetaceae > Streptomyces > Streptomyces sp. NPDC023157. The sequence goes on along the minus strand of NZ_JBVHIL010000012.1, from coordinate 110,961 downwards.
TCTTCGGGATCACGGTGCTCGCCATGGTCTACCAGGTGCACGTCGCCGAGGACCCGGCCCAGCTGGGGCTGCCACCCGGCACCCCGACCTCGACCGCGCTCGCCCAGATCGGGCGCGCCACCTTCGGCGACTGGCACGTCCTCTTCTACGCCCTCCAGGCCGTCACCGCGGGCGTCCTGATCCTGGCGGCCAACACCGCCTTCAACGGTTTCCCGATGCTCGCCTCCGTCCTGGGCCGCGACCGCTTCGCGCCCCGCCAGCTCGTCCACCGCGGCGACCGGCTCGTCCACTCCAACGGCGTCCTCCTCCTCGCGCTGGCCGCCATCGCCCTGATCACCGCCTTCGACGCCAACCTCACCCGGCTCATCCAGCTCTACATCATCGGCGTCTTCGTCTCCTTCACGCTGTCCCAGGCGGGCATGGTCAAGCACTGGCGGCGAGAACTCGCCACGCCCGCCGGGGCCGCCGAGCGGGGGCACATCCTGCGCCGGCTGGCGATCAACGCGTTCGGCGCCTGTCTGACGGCGGTCGTCCTCGTCATCGTCCTGATCACCAAGTTCACGCACGGCGCCTGGATCGTCGTCATCGCGGTGCCGGTGCTCTTCGCCGGGATGAAGGGGGTGCGCCGGCACTACGACGCCGTCGCCGCCGAGGTGGCCGTCGCCCCCGACGCCCACCCGCACCCGCTCGCCGCGAACCACGTCCTGGTCCTCGTGTCCTCGGTCAACGCGCCGAGCCTGCGCGCCCTGTCGTACGCGAAGACCCTGAAGCCGGCCTCGCTGGCCGCGGTCACCGTCGCCGAGGACCCGGCCCAGGCGGAGGCCCTGCGCGCCTCCTGGGAGGCCCACGGCATCGACGTACCGCTGCGGGTGCTGAACTCGCCCTACCGGTCGATCGTGCAGCCGCTGCTGCGGCACATCCGCGACGCGCCCGAGCGGTCCCCCGACTCGGTGGTCTCCGTGGTCATCCCCGAGTACGTCGTCGGGCGCTGGTGGGAGCAGCCGCTGCACAACCAGAGCGCGCTCCGGCTGAAGACGCGGCTGCTGTTCATGAAGAACATCGTCGTCATCGACGTGCCCTACCGGCTCGCGTCGGCCCGCGAACTGGCCGCCGAGCGCGCGAAGGCCGCCGCCGACGCCGCCGGCCGCACGCCCCGCGACTAGCGGCACACCGGGCGAAACGGACCGCCTAAGGCCACACCAGGCAGTACGGCTGGTGGCCCGCCTCGTGCAGGCGGACGGAGAAGTCCTGCCACTCGTGGAGCAGCTGGTAGACGTTGAAGGCGTCCCGGGGGCCGCCGCGGTCGGGGACGGTGGACCAGATGAAGGCGGCGGCGCCGACCGACTCCTCGCCGACGCCGCGCAGCGGGTCGACGACGGTCATGGGCAGCTTCACCACGGCGTAGTCGGGGTGCAGCACCACCAGTTCCAGCGGGGGCACCTTGTACAGGGGCATGCCCTGGATGCCGGTGAGCACCATCGCGGCTATGGTCTCCGGCTTGATCTTGGTGAACATGCCGCCCATGCCGAGCTCGTCGCCGCCGAGCTCCTCGGGGCGCATCGAGATGGGCACCCGGGCCGCCGTCGCGCCGTCGGGCGCGCCGAAGTACTTGTACGTCACCCCCAAGCGTCCTCCCCGCGATTCCTCGGCCTTCGGCTCGACCGCCCCCGGCCCGCCCGGCTCGGCCGGTTCTCCCGTCCTCGGGGCGTTGGCCCTGGGCTCCTCGGCCCTCCGGCGCCGGTGCCTCCCCCGCCGGACAGGGTCGGGACCCAGGTCGTCAGTCCCCTCGCCCGGTCCGCCACCGCGATGCATATCTCCACCCGACTGCTGTTCCGGGCCGCGCGTCTCCGCGGCGTGACCCGATCATCGTGACAATGACCTCCCCCACGTTCGTACGGTGAAACACCTGTCCGCAAGAACGCCGTGGCCTCTGACACCATGGATTCCGTGAGCCATCCCTATGACGCCCCAGTTTCGCAGACGCGGAGGACAGACGCCCCGGCGTAATTCAGAGGGTGCTCACTCCATCCCTCCGTACTCGCAGGTCAGGATCCCAGTGCCGTATTCATACGAAGCCCCAGTCTCACAGACGCTTTTCGACCGCGCGTCCCTTGTGACGCCCGGCGGCGTGAACTCACCGGTGCGCGCCTTCCGTGCCGTGGGCGGTACGCCCCGGTTCATGGTGTCCGGTACCGGTCCGTACCTCACCGATGCCGACGGGCGTGAGTACGTCGACCTCGTGTGTTCGTGGGGGCCGATGATCCTCGGGCACGCGCACCCGGAGGTGACCGCGGCCGTGCAGGCGGCGGTGACCCGTGGCACCTCGTTCGGTACGCCGGGCGAGGGCGAGGTCGCGCTGGCGGAGGAGATCGTCGCGCGGGTCGAGCCGGTCGAGCAGGTCCGGCTGGTCTCCAGCGGCACCGAGGCCACGATGTCGGCCATCCGGCTGGCCCGCGGTTTCACCGGCCGCGCGAAGGTCGTGAAGTTCGCCGGCTGCTACCACGGGCACGTGGACGCGCTGCTCGCCGCGGCCGGCTCCGGTGTCGCCACCTTCGGCCTGCCGGACACGCCCGGCGTGACGGGCGCGCAGGCCGGGGACACCATCGTGCTGCCGTACAACGACCTGGCGGCGGTGCAGGAGGCGTTCCACCGGTACCCGGGCGAGATCGCCTGTGTGATCACCGAGGCGTCGCCGGGCAACATGGGTGTCGTCCCGCCGCTGCCGGGCTTCAACCAGGGCCTGAAGGACGCGTGCGCGAAGAACGGCGCGCTGTTCATCTCCGACGAGGTCATGACCGGTTTCCGTACCTCGCGGGCCGGCTGGTACGGCGTCGACGGGGTGAAGCCCGACCTGATGACCTTCGGCAAGGTCATGGGCGGCGGCTTCCCGGCGGCGGCCTTCGGCGGCCGTGCCGACGTGATGGGCCACCTCGCCCCGGCCGGTCCGGTCTACCAGGCGGGCACGCTGTCCGGTAACCCGGTCGCCACCGCCGCGGGTCTCGCGCAGCTGAAGCTGCTGGACGCCGCCGCGTACGAGAAGGTGGACGCGGTCTCCGCGGAGATCCAGGGCCTGGTGACGGACGCGCTCACCAAGGAGGGCGTGGCGCACCGGCTGCAGACCGCGTCCAACATGTTCTCGGTCTTCTTCACCTCCTCCGAGGTGCGCGACTACGAGGACGCGAAGCGGCAGGAGGCGTTCCGCTTCAACGCCTTCTTCCACTCGATGCTCGCGGACGGGGTCTACCTGCCGCCGTCGGCGTTCGAGTCCTGGTTCGTGTCGGCCGCCCACGACGAGCGCGCCGTCGAGCGGATCGCCGCCGCGCTGCCGGCCGCCGCCCGCGCCGCCGCGGAGGCCACGGCATGAGCGACGTACGCCCCGAGGGCAAGGCCGGTGACGTGAGCGGCACCGACATCACCGTCGTGCACCTGATGCGGCACGGCGAGGTCCACAACCCGGACGGTGTCCTGTACGGGCGCCGGGCCGGGTACCACCTGTCCGAGCTGGGCCGGCGGATGGCGGACCGGGTCGCCGAGCACCTGGCCGGCCGGGACATCACGCACGTCGTGGCCTCCCCGCTGGAGCGGGCGCAGGAGACGGCCGCGCCGATCGCCAAGACCCACGGTCTGGACCTGGCCACGGACGGGCGCCTGATCGAGGCGGCGAACGTGTTCGAGGGCAAGACCTTCGGCGTCGGCGACGGGGCCCTGCGCAAGCCGGGCAACTGGAAGCACCTCACCAACCCGTTCCAGCCGTCCTGGGGCGAGCCGTACGTGGAGCAGGTCGTCCGGATGATGGGCGCGCTCGACGCGGCGAAGGACGCGGCCCGCGGGCACGAGGCGGTGTGCGTGAGCCACCAGCTGCCGATCTGGATCGTGCGCAGCTTCGTGGAGAAGCGCCGGCTGTGGCACGACCCGCGGCGGCGGCAGTGCACGCTGGCCTCGCTGACCTCGTTCACGTACCGGGGCGACCGGATCGTGTCGGTCGGCTACAGCGAGCCGGCCATCGATCTGGTGCCGGTCCACCTGCGCGCCGGTGCGAAGCCTGTGAAGGGTAAGGCCAAGGCCTTCGGCGCGTAGCTTTTCCGCTCTATTGTTCGGGGCGGTCCCGGCGACCATCGGTCGCAGGGGCCGCCCTGAAATATTTGTTCTGTTTTACGGAACCTCCGTGTTCCTCACGACATCTCACTGTTTGTCGGTTTGAAATGACTTCAGTTCATATGTCAGCGCGAAGTGGGGATGTCATGCGCGGGATCAGTCGAAGGGGACTTCTGGGGGCCGGGGTCGGTGCCGCGGCGGCGCTGGGGATCGCCGGATGCAGCGGTAGCAATCAGGACAAGTCCGGACGTTCCGGTCCAGGCAAGGGTGGCGACGTGACCGGCGCCCCCGCCACACCCACCCAGGACGACGGCCGGCTCATCGGCGACGGTTCCACCGCCGACACCGGAAAGCAGCCGAACCAGCCCGACGCCCCCGTCCCCCTCGAACCCGGCCAGACCCCGCCGCAGTTCGTGATCTTCTCCTGGGACGGCGCCGGCGAGGTCGGCAACGGCCTCTTCCCGCGCTTCCTCGAACTGGCCAAGAACCACGACGCGGCCATGACCTTCTTCCTCTCCGGGCTGTACCTCCTGCCCGAGTCGAAGGCCTCCCTCTACCGCCCGCCGAACAACCGCGTCGGCGCCTCCGACATCGGCTACCTCACCGACGACCACGTCAAGCAGACCCTGAAGTACACCCGCCAGGCCTGGCTCGAGGGCCACGAGATCGGCACGCACTTCAACGGGCACTTCTGCGGCGGCTCCGGCTCGGTCGCCAACTGGACCCCCGCCCAGTGGCAGAGCGAGATCGACCAGGCGATCGGCTTCGTCACCAAGTGGAAGACGAACAGCGGCTGGACCGACCTCGAACCGCTCCCCTTCGACTACACCAAGGAACTCGTCGGCGGCCGCACCCCCTGCCTCCTCGGCCAGGACAACCTGCTGCCCACCGCCAAGCGGCTCGGCTGGCGCTACGACGCCAGCTCGCCCGGCGGCCGCCAGATGTGGCCGGTCAAGCGCGGCGGCCTGTGGGACCTGCCGCTCCAGGCCGTGCCGTTCCCCGGGCACTCCTTCGAGGTCCTCTCGATGGACTACAACATGCTCGCCAACCAGTCGAAGAACTCGACCAAGGGCATGCCCTCGCGCTACCCGGGCTGGCGCAAGCAGGCCGCCGGCGCCTACCTGGCCGGCTTCAACCGCGCGTACGAGTCGAACCGCGCCCCCTTCTACATCGGCAACCACTTCGAGCAGTGGAACGGCGGCATCTACATGGACGCCGTCGAGGAGGCCCTGAAGGGCATGGCCGGCAAGAAGGACGTCCGGCTCGTCTCCTTCCGCCAGTTCTGCGACTGGCTCGACGTCCAGGACCCGAAGATCCTCGCCAAGCTGCGCACCCTGGAGGTCGGCCAGGCGCCGGTCGGCGGCTGGAACGCGTTCCTCAGGCCGGCTTAAGCGATCTTGACAAGGGGCATCTGGGGCACGTAGGGGGGTGCCCAAGATCCGCGAAACGCCCATGCGAAACTTTTCACATGAGTCTTAGCCGTACCTCGCGACGCACCCTGCTCGCGGTCGGAACCGTGACGATCGCCCTTGCTGTCTCGGCCTGCAGCTCGGACACCAACGGCAAGTCCGGCGGCGGTGGCGACACCAACTTCGTGACCAACACGGGCGGTATCTCCACCGTCGCCAAGGGCGAGCGCAAGCCCGTCGCCGCGCTCTCGGGCGACACGCTCGAAGGCAAGCCGCTCGACGTCGCCGACCTCAAGGGCAAGGTCGTCGTCCTCAACGTCTGGGGCTCCTGGTGCCCGCCCTGCCGGGCCGAGGCACCGCACTTCGCCAAGGTCGCCAAGGACCTCAAGGCCAAGGGCGTGGAGTTCGTCGGCATCAACACCCGCGACCCCAACAAGCAGCCCGCCCTCGCCTTCGAGGAGGACTACGGGGTGCCCTACCCGAGCCTCTACGACCCGGCCGGCAAGCTCATCGTGAGCGGCTTCCCCAAGGGCACGCTCAACCCGCAGGCCATCCCCTCCACCGTCGTCCTCGACAAGGACGGCAAGGTCGCCGCGCGTTCGCTGATGGCGCTCGACGAGACCAAGCTCCGCTCCATGATCGAACCCCTGATCGCGGAGAAGTGAGAGGGACGACGTGAACGAGACGGTCTTCAGCGGAGCCCTTCTGCTGGCCCTGCCCATCGCCGTGCTCGGCGGTCTGGTCTCCTTCTTCTCGCCGTGCGTGCTGCCGCTCGTCCCCGGCTACCTCAGCTACGTCACCGGGGTCACCGGCACCGACCTCGCCGAGGCGCGGCGCGGCCGGATGACCGCCGGCGCGGGCCTCTTCGTGCTCGGCTTCTCGGCCGTGTTCGTCTCCGGCGGCGCGCTCTTCGGCTACTTCGGCTCGACGCTCCAGGAGTACCGCGGGACGCTCACCAACGTCCTCGGCGTCCTCATGATCCTCATGGGCGTCTTCTTCGTCGGCCTCATGCCCTGGTTCACCCAGCGAGAGTTCCGCTTCCACAAGAAGCCCGTCACCGGCCTCGTCGGCGCGCCGCTCCTCGGCGCCCTGTTCGGCATCGGCTGGACGCCCTGCATCGGCCCCACGCTCGCCTCCGTCACCGCGCTCGCCGCCGACCAGGCCAGCGCCGGGCGCGGGGCGCTGCTGACCGTCGCGTACTGCCTCGGGCTCGGCGTGCCGTTCATCCTCACCGCCATCGCCTTCCGCAAGGCGCTCGGTGCGTTCGGATGGGTCAAGAAGCACTACGCCTGGGTGATGCGGATCGGCGGCGCGATGATGATCGTCACCGGTCTGCTGCTCCTCACAGGAGTGTGGGACAGCATGGTGGCCGACATGCAGAGCTGGTCCAGCGGTTTCACGGTGGGGATCTGAGGGTTTTCGACATGAGCAACACCGAAACGACGGAGCGCGACGGCAGCCTCGGCGAGGCCGGGGCACAGCTGTCCACCGCCCCCCGGGAGGAGACCGCCCTCGGCGGCCCCACCCTGGGACCGCTCGGCTGGATCCGCTGGTTCTGGCGCCAGCTGACCTCCATGCGGGTCGCCCTGATCCTCCTCTTCCTGCTCTCGCTCGGCTCGATCCCGGGCTCCCTCATCCCGCAGACCAGCGCGGACGAGGTGAAGGTACGCGTCTTCAAGGACGCCCACGAGACGCTCACGCCGATCTACGAGAAGCTCCAGCTCTTCGACGTCTACAGCTCGGTGTGGTTCTCCGCGATCTACATCCTGCTCTTCGTCTCCCTCATCGGCTGCATCGTGCCCCGCACCTGGCAGTTCGTCGGCCAGCTCCGCAGCCGCCCGCCGGGCGCCCCCAAGCGGCTCACCCGCCTGCCCGCGTACACGACCTGGCGCACCGAGGCCGAGCCCGAGCAGGTCCGCGAGGCCGCGCTCGCGCTGCTCAAGGGCCGCCGCTACCGCGCCCACACCGCGGGCGACGCCGTCGCCGCCGAGAAGGGCTACCTGCGCGAGACCGGCAACCTCCTCTTCCACGTCGCGCTCATCGTGATGCTGGTCGCCTTCGCCTGGGGCGTCATGTTCAAGTCCGAGGGCGGCAAGCTGATCGTGGAGGGCGACGGCTTCTCCAACACGCTCACGCAGTACGACGACTTCAAGTCCGGCTCGCAGTTCGGCACCGACGAGCTCGAACCGTTCGGCTTCACCCTGGACAGCTTCACCGGCACGTACGAGAAGAACGGCCCGCAGCGCGGCACCCCGCGCACCTTCGAGGCGGCCGTGCGCTACTCCGAGGTCGGCGGCACCGAGAAGAAGGCCGTCATCCGCGTCAACGAGCCGCTGAAGGTCGGCGACGCCAAGGTCTTCCTGATCGCCCACGGGTACGCGCCGGTCGTCACCGTCAAGGACGGCCGCGGCAAGGTCGTCTACCACGGCGCCGTCCCGCTGCTGCCCTTCGACAACAACGTCACCTCCACCGGCGCGATCAAGGTGATGGACGGCTACCGCGACAAGAACGGCAAGAAGGAGCAGCTCGGCTTCAACGCCTTCTTCGTGCCGACCTTCGCCGGCGCCGGCAAGGGCCAGATGTTCTCCCAGTTCCCGGCCCTCGACTTCCCCGTGATGGCCGTCACCGGCTACCACGGCGACCTGCGCGTCAACTCCGGCCTGCCGCAGAACGTGTACCAGCTGGACACCTCCAAGATGAAGCAGTTCAAGGTCCAGGGAGGCACGGGCAGCGCCAACCGGCTGCTGCCCGGCGAGACCATGACACTGCCCGACGGAGCGGGCTCGATCACCTTCGAGAAGGAGATCAAGGAGTGGGCCAGCTTCTCCATCACCCAGCAGCCCGGCAACGGCCTCGCCCTCGCCGGGGCGGTCGCCGCGATCGCCGGCCTCAGCGGCTCGCTGTTCATCCAGCGCCGCCGGATCTGGGTCCGGGCCGTACGGGGCGAGGACGGCGTCACCGTCGTCGAGATGGCAGGCCTTGGCCGGAGCGAGTCCGCCAAGCTGCCCGAGGAGCTGGCCGAGCTCGCGGTCACGCTCAACACCAAGGCGCCGACCGCGCCGGAACCACCTTCCGAACCGTCCGCAGAACCCGCGGAACACGCGGAACTCGCGGAAGAACCTGCCGAAGGGGCTGAGAAGTGAATCTCGCCGCCACGACCAACGAGAGCATGGCGCAGATGAGCAACACGCTCATCTACTCCTCGATGGCCGTCTACACCCTGGCCTTCCTGCTCTACATCGCCGAGTGGGTGCTCGGCAGCCGCAGCAAGGTCGCCCGCACGGCCGCCGCGCTGACCGGCCCCGAGACGGCCGGCAAGGCCCCCTCGGTCACCGTCACCTCGGCGGCGGGCGGCACCGCCGTCCTCGACCGCCCGAAGGTCGTCGTCCGCTCGGCGGCCGGCGCGCGGGACGTCCCGGACGGCCCCGGCGCCGCCGGCGGCACCACCAAGGGCGACCTCTACGGCCGGATGGCGATCTCGCTGACCGTCCTCGCCTTCGCGATCCAGGCGACCAGCGTCGTCGTCCGCGCCCTCGCCGTGCAGCGCGCCCCCTGGGGCAACATGTACGAGTTCTCCACCACCTTCTCCACGGTGGCGGTCGGCGCGTTCCTCGGCTTCCTCGCCGCGAAGAAGAACGTCCGCTGGATCGGTCTGCCGCTGGTCACCGTGGTCCTGCTGGACCTCGGCCTCGCCACGACGGTGCTGTACACCTCCAGCGACCAGCTCGTTCCCGCGCTGCACTCGTACTGGATGTGGATCCACGTCTCGACCGCGATCATCTGCGGTGCCGTGCTCTTCCTGGGCGCCGTCGCCACCGCGGCCTACCTGCTGCGCGACTCCTACGAGAACCGGCTGGCCAACGGCGGGACGCCCGGCGCCTTCACCACCTCGGTGATGGAGCGGCTGCCGTCCGCGGCGACCCTCGACAAGTTCGCGTACCGGGTCAACGCGGCGACCTTCCCGCTGTGGACGTTCACGATCATCGCGGGCGCGATCTGGGCCGGCGACGCGTGGGGCCGCTACTGGGGCTGGGACGCCAAGGAGGTCTGGGCCTTCATCACCTGGGTCGGCTACGCCGCCTACCTGCACGCCCGGGCGACGGCCGGCTGGAAGGGCCGCAAGGCCGCGTACATCGCGCTCATCGCCTTCGGCTGCTTCCTCTTCAACTACTACGGCGTCAACATCTTCGTGACCAGCAAGCACTCCTACGCGGGCGTCTGAGCCGCTCCGCGCTAGCGGGGGACGGGCCCCGGGGTCACGCTGGAGACATGAGCGAGATTCCCCGGGGCAGGAGCGAGACCCACGACGGCGACACCCATCTGCTGCGGTTCACGGCCGGGCTCCCGCACCAGATGCCCCTGGTGTGGGCGGCCGTCGCCACGCCGGAGGGCCTGCCGCAGTGGCTCTGCGCGGCCGACCCCCTGGAGCCGCGGCTCGACGGGCACGTCACGCTCCGCTGGCTGAACAGCGACACGGTCGTCTCGGGCCGGGTGACCGCCTGGGACCCCGACAACGTGGCCGAGTACACGGTCGGCCCGCCGCACGGCCGGATCCGGTTCCACCTGGAACCCGGTCCGGACGGCGGCGGGTCGACCGTGCTGCGTTTCACGGCCGAGTTCCGCGGGACGCGCGATGCGAAACTCGACATGCTGGCCGGCTGGCACGAGCACCTGGAACGCCTCGCCCGCGCCCTGGACGGACACCCCACGGACTGGCGGGACTGGGCACCCGAGCGCTGGCGCGAGCTGCGCGAGCTGTACGCGCGGGACGACGCGCCCTGGCCGCGGTGGGAGCCGTAGACGCGCCGTCGCCGCGGTGGGAGCCGTAGACGCGCCGTCGTCACTCCTCCCGCCCCGGCCGTCACCCCTTGGAGGGCGGCAGGCAGCTCTCCGCCGGGGGCTTGCCCTCCGGCCAGGCGATCGCGACGAAGCGCTGGGTGCCGTCCTGGGCGAGTTCGACGATCGGGACGGCCTTGTTGTACGGGTTGCCGAAGTTGTCCAGACAGATCCAGCCGCTCGCGCCCTGCACCCGCAGGGAGCCCTTCACCTGCGGCCACTGCACCGGGACGTCCGCCAGCTCCGGGTAGGCCGCCTTGTCCGGGGTGGCCTGCCGGATCGCGTGGACGGCCGTCGCCATCGCGTCGTACGCGACGATCGCCTGCCCGTCGGCGAGCGCCACCGGCTTCTTGGCGGCGCGGGCGATGTCACCGACGAAGGTGTCGTACGCGACGGTGGAGCCGCCCGTCGCCGGGACGGGCCGGCCGGGGGCGGGGCGCCAGGCGTCGGGGTGGGCGAGCGAGGCGTACCGGACGGTCAGCCGGGCCTTGAGGGCGGCGCGGTTCAGCTGGGCGTCGTTGCCCAGGTAGGAGCCCTCGTCGCCGGTGAGGATGGTGAACGGGCGCTCGGTGCAGCCGCGGGCGCCCAGCGCGTTGATGAACTGGCGCAGCTGGGTGTGGCGGCCGGCGAAGAACACGGTCTCGGCGCGGGTGTCGCAGATGAGGTGGGTGATCTGCCGGAAGGTGTTGGCGGTGGTGCCCTCCTCGGTCGGGTCGGGCGGCGAGGTGAACAGCTGCGGCTCGTAGGGGGCGCCCTTCAGGGAGGCGGAGAACGCCGCCTTCAGGGTGTCGGTGTAGTGGTCGCCGTTGCGGGTGTCCTGGACGAGGAGGGCCTTGGCCGCGTTCACCTTGCCGAAGTGGGCGAGGGCCTTCGCCTCGTCGCTGTTGGTGGGGGAGACCCGGGCGAGGCCGGGGTACTTGTTGTGGCCGGGCCCGTTGGCGATGTCGTCGGCGGTGATGGTGGTGCCGACGACGGCGATGCCCGCGCCGGTCAGAGCCGCCACCGCCTGGCGTATCTCGTTGGACGAGGTGGCGACGCCGGTGACCGCGCGCAGCCGGGCGGGACCGCCGGTCATGCCCTTCAGCTGCTCGACGGTGCTCTGCCAGTGGGCGTTGCCCTTGCCGGTGTTGGCGAGGACCAGACGGATCTTCGGGGTCTCGCTGTTGGACTCGTGGTTGGCCCGGTGCTGGAGGGCGTAGGCGCCCTGGAGCTCGTGCAGGACCTTGATCCGCATGCCGGCGTCGGGCGAGGTCAGCGGGAGGAGGACGGCGACGGTGGCGTACGTGTCGGGCTTCAGCGTGGCGTTCTCGCGCTGGATCAGCCCGGCGATCTCGGCCAGGTCGGCGACGCCGAAGGCGTAGCCGTCGCCGTTGACGCCGACGCACTCGGTGGAGCCCTGGGGGCGCTCGACGCCCGCCGCGCAGGAACGGTCCTCCGGAGTGACCCAGGCCCGGATCCCGTAGAACAGCGGCACGCCGAGGACGAGCAGGGCGATCAGGCCGGCGAACAGCTTCTGTCTCGGGGTGTAGAGGTAACGGTTGCGCAGCCGGTTGGCCATGGCCTCAGACTCCGTCCTCGCGGCCCGGCGGCAACGACAGGCGCCGCCAGGCGTGAATGTCCCTCGGCCAGTGGGTGGCCGCGTCCCACAACGAGCTGTTGCCCGTCAGATGGCGCCCGGACAGCTGCCGCAGCTCGTGCGCCAGCTTCTCGGTGACGTCGTCGTCGGGCAGGGCGAGCGGATCGGTGAGCAGCCATACGGCGTGCAGCAGGCGCCGTACGGACAGGTGGAGTTCGGTCGCCTCGGCGTCCAGCCCGGCGGGCAGCCGGTCCGGCACCTGCCGGCCGAGCGCGGCGTCGCGGCGCGGATCGGGGCCGGTGCGGCCGGCGACCCGCGGGTACGGGGCGGAGGCGATGAACCGCAGCCGGCCCAGCCAGCCCACCACGTCGAGCTCGTGGAAGGTGCTCCGCAGATGGGCGACGGCGTCCTCGACCCGGCCCAGGGCGAGTTCGTGATGGAGCCGGTACGGACGGACCGCCTCCTGGTCGTAATGCCGGTGCAGGGTCTCGTGGACCGCGCGCCAGGCCCCGTGGCGCGGGTCGCCGTCGGCGAAGCGCAGCCGGTGCAGCAGCAGGGCGCGCAGCAGCGGGTCGGCGACGAAGTGCTCGGGGCCCTCCGGCCAGTCCTCGGCGCGCAGTTGGTCGCGGACCCGCAGCGCCATGTCGCCGTCGCGGGACTCGGTGTGCAGCCGGGTGCGGGCGAGCAGCCGGGCCGACCCCTCGTCGTGGGCGGCGGCCAGCACGGTGAACGGCTCCAGGCGCGGCTGCGGGAGGAGCGCGGCGAGCAGGGCCGGGGCGACGGGCACCGGGTGGGCGTCCTCGCGGAGTTCCACGTCGCGGTCGAGGAGGGCGCCGGGGGTGAGCGCGGGCCGTTCGGCGCGCGGGGTCTCGGCGGCGGCCTGCCCGAGCAGCGTCACGCCCAGCGGGCGGCCGCCGGTCAGCCGGTGCACGCCCCGCGCCAGTTCGGCTGGGGTGAGCCCGGAGGGGTCGAGGCGGTCGAAGGCGGCCTGGGTCTGGGCGGCGGACAGCGCGGTCAGCTCGACGGCGAGGATGCCGGAGGTGACGTCGCCGCCGCGCTCGCAGGGCGCCCGGTGCGTGGTCTCGGACAGGCGCAGGCGGCGGGCGTGCCGCATGCCGTCGTGCCGGCTGACCCGGGAGGTCGCGAAGACGACGACCTTGTCGCGGCGGCCGTCGTGGCGGGCGCGCAGGACCGGTTCGACGAGGCGGCGGCCGAGGTCGCCGTGGGCGTTGTCGAGGAGCAGGACGGGCCGGCCGCGGCGGGTGCCGACCCGGGTGAGGCCCTTGTACGCCTGGCCCAGGTCCTCGACGAGCGCGCCGACGAGGAAGTCCTCGGCCTCCTGGCGGCGCCGTCCGCCCGCCTCGAAGTCGATGGCGAGCTGCTGGAGCCCGGCCTTGCCCCGGCCGCCCGCGTTGCGGTAACTCCCGTACCAGCTCTCCGACTTCTGATGAAAGCGCCCGAACACCTCCTCCAGGACCGTCTCCACGGTGGCCTCGGCGAGCAGCCCGGCCAGCGGGACGGCGGCGTCCGCGAAGGTGGCGGCCAGCTTGGTGAGGACCTTGGTGACCCAGTTGGTGGCGGCGCCCTTGGTGGCGTCGACCGTCGACAGGACCGGACCGAGCCGCTGGAGATCGCGCTGGGCCCGCTCCTCGTCCTGCTGGGTCCAGCTGATGGAGGCGACCGCGACCAGGCCGAGCGAGAGCCGCGGGAACTGCACGGACTTCGCCCCCGTCACCCGCGGCGACAGCTGCACGGCGAGCTCGGCGAGCGCGCCCGTCAGCTCGGTCCAGCCGGGCCCGTGGTCGGCGGGCTGCTCGATCCGGTCGCAGTCGATCAGCGCGAGCGGGGTGGCGCCCTTGTAGGTGTTGCGCAGCTGTTTGAGCAGGGCGGACTTGCCCATGCCGCGCCCGCCCGTGAAGACGACCACGGGCGGATCCTCACCGTGCTCGAACGCGACCCGCGCGAAATCCTGGCCGCGGAGCCCGATGAGCCGCGCCGCGAGTCCCGTGTCGTGGAACACCGCCTCGCGACCGTAGAGGACTCTGTCCACCCGCCACCCCCGCATCCCACCAGACGTGCCCCGTCACATCCTCAAGTCCAGGATATCGACCGGGTGTTGGGAAATGAGCAGAGTTTGCGACCCGGTTTTCCCCGGCCCCCCGGCCAGTTCCTGGGAGAGGGGGCGAGAGGGGCGGTGGGATCCATGGGGGGAGCCTTCCCCGGCGCCGGCCGGGCCAGCCATCGGCTCCCCCGATGGGCCCATCGGCAGGACCCTCCGCCGGCTCGTGGACCGTCCCCGCCCCGGATTCGTAGCGTCGGTCCCATGAGAAACGAGACCAGGGGAACCCTCGAACTGACCCTCGCCATGGTGCTGTCCGGCACCCTCGGCGTCTTCGTCGTCGAGTCGGGGGCTTCGCCCTTCACCGTGGTGTTCTTCCGGTGCGTGTTCGGGGCGGTCGCGCTCGGGGCGTACAGCCTGGCGCGGGGGTTCTTCACCGGGCACGGGCTCACGCCGCGGAAGCTGGGGCTCGCCGCGCTCGGCGGGGCGTTCATCGTCTTCAACTGGGTGCTGCTCTTCGAGGCGTACGAGGCCACCTCGATCTCCTTCGCCACCGTCGTCTACCACACCCAGCCGTTCTTCCTGGTGCTGCTCGGCGCCGTCGTCCTGCGGGAGCGGATCAGCGCGGCCAAGGTGGGCTGGCTCGGGGTCGCCTTCGCGGGGCTCGTGCTGGTGTCGGGGGTGCGGCCGGGGGACACCGCCTCACTCAAGGGACTCGGCTTCGCGCTGGCCGCCGCCGTGCTCTACGCGCTGTCCACCGTCGTCACCAAGCGGATCAGCGGGGTCCGGCCGCATCTGATCGCGCTCGTCCAGGTCACCGTCGGCATCCCGCTATTGCTGCCCTTCGCCGACCTCGGCGAGGCCGCCGGGCTCGGGGCGGGCTGGGCGTGGCTCGTCGGCCTCGGGCTCCTCCACACCGGGGTGATGTACGTCCTCATGTACGCGGCGTACGCCAAGCTGCCGACCGCCCGGATCGCGGTGCTCGCCTTCACCTACCCCGCCGTCGCGATGCTCGTCGACTGGCTCGTGTACGGGCACCACATCGGGGTCGTGCAGGCGCTGGGCGTCCCCTTGATCGTGCTCGCGAGTCTCAGGGTGAACCGGGTGACTCGCGGAACAGGCGGCGGGCCCGCTCCACGAACAGGCCGACGTGGGGCGGAAGGCGCTTCCCCCGTCGCCACGCGATCTGCGTGAACAGCGTGAACGGCGGCTCCCAGTCGAGCGCCGTCAGCGCCCCGGACGCCAGCTCCTCGGCGACGGTGATCCGGGGCAGCAGCGCGATCCCCAGGCCCGCGGCCACACCCCGCTTGCTCGCCTCGATCGTGCCGAATTCCAGGAACGAGGGGGAGTGCGGGGC
Source organism: Streptomyces sp. NPDC023157 (assembly GCF_055560575.1). Classification (NCBI taxonomy): domain Bacteria; kingdom Bacillati; phylum Actinomycetota; class Actinomycetes; order Kitasatosporales; family Streptomycetaceae; genus Streptomyces; species Streptomyces sp. NPDC023157. The sequence goes on along the minus strand of NZ_JBVHIL010000012.1, from coordinate 95,629 downwards.
CAGGTGGGACTCGAACAGGTCGCGGTAGGCGCAGCCCGGTTCCGGGCCCACCAGGGGCTGCGCCGCCAGGTCCGTCGCCGTCAGGGCGGTGCGGTCGGCGAGGGGGTGGCCCGGTGCCGCGACCAGGACCAGCCGCTCCTCGCCGAGGACTTCGCTCTCCAGGCCCTCGTGCCGGGTCTCCGGCTCCATCAGCAGCCCCAGGTCGTACGTGCCCTCCCGCAGCGCCCGCCGGGTCGCGTCGCCGAGCGTCGGGCGCAGGGTCAGCCGCACCTTCGGGTAGCGGTGGTGGAAGAGCTCCAGGAGCGGCGGCAGCCGGTAGGAGGTGAGCGACTCCATGGTGCCGACGGCGATCGTGCCGGCCGGCTCGTCGGTCGCCGTGACCGCGGCCCGGGCCTCCTCGGCGAGCTCGATGATCTGCCGGGCGTACGGGAGGAGGCGGGTGCCGGCCTCGGTGAGGCGGATGCGGGAGCCGAGGCGTTCGAAGAGCTCGGTGCCGAGGGAGGACTCCAGGGCGCGGACCTGGGCCGTCACGCTGGACTGCGCGTAGGTCAGCTCCGCCGCCGCTCGGGTGAAGGAGAGGACGGTGGCCACCTTCTCGAAGGTGACCAGGAGCCGCAGCTCCATCAGCTCTCGGTCTCCTCGCCCCGCTCGCGGCGCTTCAGCTCCTCCTCGCGGCGGCGCAGGTCGGCCTCCCAGTCCTTGAGGCGGGAGTCGTCGTCCGGGCGCTTCTCCTCGCGGAGCGACTTCAGGAACTCGGGGTTGTCGTCGGGGGCGACCCAGCCCGTGCCGCCGCGGGCCGCGGCCCGGCGCTGCTTGCCGGCGGCGAACCAGACGATCGGGCCGACGATCCAGAAGAGCAGGATGATGATGACCCAGACCACCTTGGGCAGGTGCTTGGTCTCTTCCTCGGGGGTGTTGAGGCAGTCGATGAACGCGTAGATCGTCAGCGCCAGCGGCAGGATGTACATCAACGCCCTGAGCATGTGGGACAGCCCCCTGGAAGCAGCGGCGGGAGCGCGTTTCGACGGCCCCGGTGACACGGCCAGCGTAGCCGGTGCCCGATACTTGCCCGTATGGCTTACGACGATCTCCGCTCGCTGCTCAGGGCGCTGGAGCGCGAGGGCGACCTCAAGCGCATCAAGGCCGAAGTCGACCCGTACCTGGAGGTCGGGGAGATCGTCGACCGCGTGAACAAGGCGGGAGGCCCGGCGCTGCTCTTCGAGAACGTGAAGGGCTCCGCCATGCCGCTCGCGATGAACGTCTTCGGGACGGACCGGCGGCTGCTCAAGGCGCTCGGCCTGAAGTCCTACGAGGAGATCTCCGAGAAGATCGGCGGGCTGCTCAAGCCCGAGCTGCCGCACGGCTTCGTCGGGGTCCGCGAGGCCTTCGGGAAGCTGGGCTCGATGGTCCACGTGCCGCCGAAGAAGGTGAAGGACGCCCCCGTGCAGGAGGTGGTCCTGACCGGCGACGACGTCGACCTCGACCTGCTGCCGGCGCTGTTCACCTGGCCGAAGGACGGCGGCTCCTTCTTCAACCTGGGCCTCACCCACACCAAGCACCCCGAGACCGGGATCCGCAACCTCGGCCTCTACCGCCTCCAGCGGCACGACAAGCGCACCATCGGCATGCACTGGCAGATCCACAAGGACAGCCGCAACCACTACGCGGTCGCCGCGAAGCGCGGCGAGCGGCTGCCGGTCGCCATCGCCTTCGGCTGCCCGCCGGCCGTCACGTACGCCTCGACGGCTCCGCTGCCGGGCGACATCGACGAGTACCTCTTCGCCGGCTTCGTGCAGGGCAAGCGGATCGAGATGGTCGACTGCAAGACCGTCCCGCTCCAGGTCCCCGCGCAGGCGGAGGTCGTGATCGAGGGCTGGCTGGAGCCGGGCGAGACGCTGCCCGAGGGCCCGTTCGGCGACCACACCGGCTTCTACACGCCGCAGGAGCCGTTCCCGGCGCTGAAGATCGACTGCATCACCATGCGGAAGCGTCCGCTGCTCCAGTCGATCGTGGTCGGCCGCCCGCCGACCGAGGACGGCCCGCTGGGCCGGGCGACCGAGCGGTTCTTCCTGCCGCTCCTGAAGATCATCGTCCCGGACATCGTCGACTACCACCTGCCGGAGTCGGGCGGCTTCCACAACTGCGCGATCGTCTCGATCGACAAGAAGTACCCGAAGCACGCGCAGAAGGTGATGCACGCCATCTGGGGCGCGCACATGATGTCGCTGACCAAGCTGATCATCGTGGTGGACTCCGACTGCGACGTCCACGACCTCCACGAGGTGTCCTGGCGGGCCCTCGGCAACACCGACTACGCCCGTGACCTCACGGTCGTCGAGGGCCCGGTCGACCATCTGGACCACGCCTCGTACCAGCAGTTCTGGGGCGGCAAGGCCGGCATCGACGCGACGAAGAAGCTGCCCGAGGAGGGCTACACGCGCGACGGTGGCTGGCCGGACATGGTCGAGTCGGACCCGGCGACGGCGGCCCTGGTGGACCGCCGCTGGAAGGAGTACGGGCTGTGACCACGGCCGCGGTGCCCGGCGCGCAGCCGGGACGGGCGAAGGCGTTCCTGCGCCTGGTGATGATCGAGCACTCGGTCTTCGCGCTGCCCTTCGCGTACATCGCCTCGCTGACCGCGATGTACCAGCTGGACCGGGAGATCCACTGGTGGACCCTGTTCCTGGTGACGGTCTGCATGGTGGGGCTGCGCACCTTCGCGATGGCCTGCAACCGGATCATCGACCGCGAGATCGACGCCCGTAACCCGCGCACCGCCCAGCGCGAGCTGGTCACGGGCGCGGTGTCGGTGCGCTCGGCGTGGACCGGCGCCGGTGTCGCCGTCGTCGTCTTCCTCGGCGCGGCGGCCCTGCTCAACCCGCTCTGTCTGGCGCTCGCGCCGCTCGCCGTGATCCCGATGGTGGTCTATCCGTACGGCAAGCGGTTCACCAACTTCCCGCACGCGATCCTGGGCCTCGCCCAGGCCATCGGCCCCATCGGGGCGTGGCTCGCGGTCAGTGGCGAGTGGTCCTGGGACGCGGTGATCCTGGGCCTCGCGGTCGGCATCTGGATCGGCGGCTTCGACCTGATCTTCGCCTGCCAGGACGTCCAGGCGGACCGCGCGCACGGCGTGATGTCCGTCCCGGCCCGCTTCGGCATCCCCGCCGCGCTGTGGGGCGCCCGCGCCTCGGCCGTGGTGACCACGGGCCTGCTGGTCTGGTACGCGCTGGCGACGGACGCGGGTGTCTTCTTCTGGGCCGGTCTGGTGATCGTGGCGGCGGCCTTCTGCTACGAACACTCGATCGTGAAGCCGCACGACCTGTCGCGGCTGAACCGGGCGTTCTTCACCACGAACGGCTTCATCGGCGTCTGCCTGTTCCTGTGCGCGCTGCTCGACCTGCTGGTGCGCGGGCTGTCCCTGTAAGGGCCGGATAGGCTCGTCGGCGTGGAGCAGGTGAACAAGCAGCAGCGTCGTCCGTGGGTCGTCGGGGTGTCGGGGGCGTCGGGGACGCCGTACGCCGCCGCCGTGCTGCGGGGGCTGCTCGCGGCCGGGGAGAGCGTCGATCTGGTCGTGTCGCGGGCCTCGCGGCTGACGCTGCTCGACGAGACGGGGATTGCCTTCCGGGACGCGCACTGGCGCGAGGACCTGGCGACGTGGCTGGCGCGGGGCGCCGACGGGAAGCCGGACACCTTCGACGTGCCGGGCGGCCTGGACGACGTGCGGTACTGGGCGGCCGGGGATCTGGCCGCCGGGCCGTCCTCCGGCTCGTACGCCGTGAAGGGGATGCTGATCGTGCCGGCGTCGACGGCCGCGGTGGCGGGGGTCGCGCTCGGGCTTTCGAAGGACCTGCTGCAGCGGGTGGCGAGCGTGACGCTCAAGGAGCGGCGTCCGCTGGTGGTCGCGGTGCGGGAGACCCCGCTGAACGGACAGACCCTGAAGCACATGGTGGCGCTGGACGAGGCGGGCGCAGTGGTGCTGCCCGCCTCTCCGGCGTTCTACGCGGGGGCGACGCACATCCAGGATCTGGTGGACTTCGTCGCCGGGCGGGTGCTCGACGCGGCAGGCGTGCCGCACGTGCTGTACCGCCGTTGGGAGGGAGAGCTCGGTGGAGCCCTCCGTCCCGCTGATTAGCGCTTCTTGGCGCGCTTCTTCGCGGCGCGCTTCGAGGCGGGGGTCGACTGGTGGGCACGCGAGCGGTTGGCCATCTCCTGCAGCTCGCGCATACGGGCGTAGGCCATCTCGATCGTGTACACGGTGAACACCACTCCTGAAAGATCGTCTTTGATCTGCTGAAAGATTCACAGGGCGTCTCCCCTGTGTACCTTAGATTCTATACCTAAACTCGCGGTATCGCTGGACAATGGAAGGCTTCATACCTATGGACGCCGTGGACAGGCAGCTCATCCAGGCTCTGCGCGAGAACGGCAGGGCCTCGTACGCCGAGCTCGGCCGGCTCGTCGGGCTCTCCGGCCCCTCCGTCACCGACCGCATCAACCGACTCGAGGCGGCCGGTGTCATCACCGGCTACCGCGCCACCGTCGACGCCGCCTCGCTCGGCCTCGGCGTCACCGCCCTCATCGGCATCTCGCTCTCCGACGCCGCCGACCACGAGGACGTGGCGCGCCGCCTGAAGGACCTGGCCGAGATCGAGGACTGCTGGTTCATCGCCGGAGACGACTCCTTCATGCTCAAGGTCCGCTCCGACGACGTGGACGGCCTGGAGAAGACGATCCGGCGACTGAGCGGGACCAAGGGCGTGTCGCGGACCCGTACGACGATCGTGCTCTCCACGAAGTGGGAGAACCGGGTCGGGGATCTGCCTGAGGAGAGCTGACGCGAAGCGGCATGGGGGCCCCTCCCGCCCGAAGGGTGGGGGAGTACGGTTGGCACGCCTGGTTTCGGAGAAAGAGGAGGCATCCGTATGGACGCGGGGCTCAAGCGGGAGCTGGAGCAGAAGGTCCTCGCCGGCGAGCGGCTGAGCCGTGAGGACGGCATCGCCCTGTACGGATCGGACGACCTCGCCTGGCTCGGCGGACTGGCCCACGAGGTCCGGACCCGCAAGAACGGCGACGTGGTGCACTTCAACGTGAACCGTCATCTGAACATGACGAACGTGTGCACCGCCTCCTGCGCCTACTGCTCCTTCCAGCGCAAGCCGGGCGAGAAGGACGCGTACACCATGCGCATCGAGGAGGCCGTGCGCCTCGCGAAGGCGATGGAGAACGAGAACCTCACCGAGCTGCACATCGTCAACGGGCTGCACCCCAACCTGCCCTGGCGCTACTACCCGCGCTCGCTCTCCGAGCTGAAGAAGGCGCTGCCGAACGTCTCGCTCAAGGCCTTCACCGCCACCGAGATCCACCACTTCGAGACCATCTCGGGCCTGTCGGCCTCCGAGATCCTCGACGAGCTGATCGAGGCCGGTCTGGAGTCCCTGACCGGCGGCGGCGCCGAGATCTTCGACTGGGAGATCCGGCAGCACATCGTGGACCACGCCACCCACTGGGAGGACTGGTCCCGGATCCACCGGCTCGCGCACGAGAAGGGCCTGAAGACCCCGGCCACGATGCTGTACGGGCACATCGAGGAGCCGCGCCACCGCGTGGACCACGTGCTGCGGCTGCGGGAGCTCCAGGACGAGACCGGCGGCTTCCAGGTCTTCATCCCGCTGCGCTACCAGCACGACTTCGTGGACATGAAGGACGGCAAGGTCCGCAACAAGCTGCAGGCCCGCACCACGATGGCCACCGGGGCCGAGGCCCTGAAGACCTTCGCCGTCTCGCGGCTGCTCTTCGACAACGTCCCGCACGTCAAGGTCTTCTGGGTCATGCACGGCGTCCAGACCGCGCAGCTGGCCCTCCAGCACGGCGCCGACGACATGGACGGCTCGGTCGTCGAGTACAAGATCACCCACGACGCCGACAACTACGGCACCCCGAACAAGCTGGGCCGCGAGGACCTGCTGGAGCTCATCCGGGACGCCGGTTTCAAGCCGGTCGAGCGCAACACGCGCTACGAGATCATCCGCGAGTACCCGGGCCCGGACGCGGAGCGGCGCGAGGCCCCGCAGCTGATGCGTTTCTGATCCGTCCTCGCCCGCTGCCGCCGCTGCCGCTGCTCCCTAGGTGAGCGGCAGCAGCATGACGATCTCGTCGCGGTCGTCGCCCGGGGAGACCCGGACGGCGGCCGGGACGCGGCCGACCTCCTTGTAGCCGGCCCGCGCGTAGAAGGCGTCGACGCCGGTGCCGCCCCGGCAGGTGAGCCGGACGGCCTCGATGCCTTCGAAGCCCTCGGCGGTCCGCGCGGCCCGCTCGACCGCGGCCATCAGGTCGAGCCCGTACCCCTTGCCCTGGTGTCGGGGGTGCACCATCACCGTGTACAGCCACACCCAGTGCGTCATCAGGGGGTGGCTGTTGTACGTGAAGAAGGCGGTGGCGGCGACCTCGCCCGCGCCCTCGGCGCCTTCTGTGCCTTCTGGGCCCTCGTTCACGCGGCCGACGAGCAGCCGGGTCGTGCCCCGGGCCATCCCCACCAGGTGCGTGAGCAGCGCGGGCCGGATCTCCTCGCGGGTCACGGGCGGGACGAAGCCGACGGCGCCGCCTGCGTGGGAGACGTCCGCCCAGAGGTCGAGCACCCCGTCGCGCAGGGCGGGGCCGACGGGCGGATCCAGCTCAAAAGTAAGGGTCATGGGGGGAATTTATCTCTTACCTGGTGGAGCGCTCAAGGAGTTCCGACCTTTGGACGTCCGGATCGGGACCTTCGCCTGTCGGCGGGGGATAAGTGGCGGAGTAGCTTGTGAATGCATTCACGAGCTCCGGTCTCCGGGCTCCTGACCAGGGAAGAAGGCATGTAGCCATGGCCGTCCACACGCCGGAACGTCACACCCTCCGCGGCACCGCCGGCCGACCCGGAAGCCAGGACGACGTCCTCGTCCGCTCGGGCCGCGTCCGCGCCCTGCTCGCCGTCGCCCGCGTCCTCACCGGCTTCTTCTTCCTGTGGGCCTTCCTCGACAAGACCTTCGGGCTCGGCAAGGCCACCCCGTCGGCCGGGGCCTGGATCCGCGGCGGACGCCCGACCGAGGGCTTCCTGCTGCACGGCACCACCGGCCCCTTCGCCCACCTCTTCGACTCGGTCGCGGGCGCCTGGTGGCTGGACACCCTCTTCATGCTCGGCCTGCTCGGCGTCGGCGCCGCGATGATCCTCGGCATCGGCATGCGGGTCGCCGCCGCCTCGGGCACGCTGATGATGGCCTTCATGTGGCTCGTCACCCTCTGGCCCGGCGCCAACCCCTTCATGGACGACCACTGGATGATCGCCCTGGTGCTGCTGATCACCGCCGCCACCGGCGCCGGAAGCTACTACGGCCTCGGCGGGCGCTGGGCCCGGCTGCGCCTGGTCCGCGAGCACCGCTGGCTGATCTGACCGCCGACGACACCCCGGTCCCCGCGAGCGTCCCTCCCCGTGCTTCACTGGAGGGACGCTCGTCCGGTATGGGAGGGAACAGACATGCTCCGCTACACCCTGATGCGCCTCGGCATCTTCGCCGGCAGCTTCCTCGCGCTGTGGGGCCTGGTCTACGTCGGCGTGCTGCCGCGCGGCCTCGGCGACTCCAACCTGCTGTGGGTCCTGCTGCTCTCGGTGGTCATCTCCGCGCCGCTCAGCTTCGTGCTGCTGCGCAAGGAGCGCGACGCGATGAGCGTCCAGATCGTCGAGAAGGTCGACCGCGCCAAGGGCCGGCTCGACGCGAACCGCTCCGCCGAGGACGCGGTCTGAGCGCCGTAAAGGCCGCGTAAGCAAGCTCACACCCCGCACACTCCGCCCCGGGCGGGAGCCTTCGAAGGCTCCCGCCCGGGGTTTTCTTCGTTTCGAACCCAAAGAACACCTTTGAGGATCTCAAAGTTCAAGTGTTAACGTGTTCGACATGAAGACAGCAGTGCGCCTCCCCCATGCCGCGAGCCCCCCGCTCGTCGCACGCCTGCACGTCGATCTGTGCCTCCCCCGATCACTCGGCTTCGCTCGTTCAGGGGGGACCCCCTGTATGTCCGCGGTCTGTTGCCGCTGAGTCCAACCCGGCATCATGCAGCGGTCCGCGCTTCGAGCGCGGGTGCCGCACCCCCGTCCCCGTATTTCCCGATACGCACCGCTGGAGTGTGTCCGTGTCCGCGTCCTCGTCCGCGCCCGTGGCGAAGTCCCGTATACCCAAGGTCCCGTTCTGGGCCCAGATCGTCGCCGGTCTCGTCATCGGTGTCCTGCTCGGCTGGCTCGCCCGCAGCCAGGACATCGGCTGGCTGAAGGAGACCCTGACCCAGGTCGGCGGCATCTTCGTCCAGCTGCTCAAGCTGGCCGTCGCCCCGCTCGTCTTCTTCGCGATCCTGGTGTCGATCACCAACCTCCGCAAGGTGAACAACGCGGCCCGGCTGGCCGCCCAGACCCTGATCTGGTTCATGATCACCTCGCTGATCGCGGTCGGCATCGGCCTCGCGATCGGCCTCCTGACCAACCCCGGCGCCGGCACCGGCCTCACGCCGAAGGACGGCAAGCTGCCCGAGCACCAGGGCAGCTGGATCGACTTCCTGACCGGCATCATCCCGACGGACGTCATCACGCCGTTCACCGAGCTGAACGTCCTCCAGATCGTCTTCATGGCCGCCGTCGCCGGCATCGCCGCCCTGAAGCTGGGCGAGAAGGCCCAGCCGATCCTCTCCCTCTCCGAGTCCGTCCTGGAGCTGCTGCAGAAGGCCCTGTGGTGGGTCATCCGGCTCGCCCCGATCGGCACCGCCGGCCTCATCGGCAAGGCCATCGTGAACTACGGCTGGGACCTGCTCGGCAAGTACGCCACGTTCACCGCCGACGTCTACATCGGCTGCGCCCTGGTCCTGTTCGGCGTCTACCCGCTGCTCCTCGCGACCGTCGCCAAGCTGAACCCGCTGCAGTTCTACAAGGGCGCCTGGCCCGCCATCCAGCTGGCCTTCGTCTCCCGCTCCTCGGTCGGCACCATGCCGGTCACCCAGCGCGTCACCGAGCGCCTCGGCGTCCCGAAGGAGTACGCCTCCTTCTCCGTGCCGTTCGGCGCCACCACGAAGATGGACGGCTGCGCCGCGATCTACCCGGCGCTCGCCGCGATCTTCATCGCGCAGATCTTCGACGTGCAGCTGGGCGTCAAGGAGTACCTGCTGATCGCGTTCGTCTCGGTCATCGGCTCGGCGGCCACCGCCGGCCTCACCGGTGCGACGGTCATGCTGACCCTGACCCTCTCCACCCTCGGCCTCCCGCTGGAGGGCGTCGGCCTCCTGATGGCCATCGACCCGATCCTGGACATGATGCGCACGGCCACCAACGTCGCCGGTCAGGCCCTGGTCCCGGTCCTCGTCGCCTCCCGCGAGAAGATCCTCGACCTCGCCGCGTACGAGTCGGCCTCGGCCTCCCCGGTCGACGACCTGGTGGACACCCGCGCCACCGAGCAGAAGGTCGCGGTCGCGGCCTGACGCCCCACCGCACCGCGTACGTGAGGCCCATGCCCCCGAGGAGGGGGCATGGGCCTCACGGCTTTTCCGGCCGTACGGGGTGGGGATCCGGCCGTACGGGACGGGGGTCCGGCTAGGTGCGGTCGGGGTCCGGCTTGGCGTCCGCTCGCGCGTCGGGCGCGTCCGGGGCCTCGCCCGTGTCCGCGTCCGGGTCCCCGCCCGTGTCCGCGTCCGTGTCCGGGCCCGTGTCCGGGCCCGTGCCCGGCTGCGAGTAGAGGATGTCGCGGGCCTGCTCGGCGGCGCGCATCAGGCTCTCGCCGATGAAGTCGACGAAGCGGGCGATGGTCTCCAGGCGGGCGGCGGCCGGGGTGTCGGGGCCGAGGATGCCGATGCCCTGACGCGCGGTCTCGGCGAGCTGGAGGTTGGCCCGGGCGCCGGCGATCGTGCCGTGGTACCAGACGTCGTTGTCGGCGGTGTAGCGCTCGCGGCGGCGTTCGTCGCGCTCCCGGCGGACGAGGCCCTGGCCGTCGAGGAACGTGATGGCCTTGGAGACCGACGCCGGGCTGACCTGGAGGTGCTGGGCGAGTTCGGACGCGGTGAGGCTGCCCGAGTCGCTGGTGTAGAGGGCCATGAGGACCCGGGCCATCATCTTGGGCAGGCCCTGCGCCATGAGGAGGGTCGTGAACGTCTCCTCGTACTCCCGTACGGCCTCGGGGTCGCGCCCGTGGGTCTGCGGCGCCGCCCCCCGCCCCCGGGGTGTGGTCTGCCGGCGCTGGTGGGTGCGGCGCTCGGTGGCACGCTGGGCGAGGTCGGCGCGGTAGGAGGTGGGGCCGCCGTTGCGCATGACCTCGCGCGTGATGGTCGAGGTGGGGCGGTCGAGGCGCCTGGCGATCTCCGCGTAGGCGAGGCCGTCGCCCAGTCCCAGCGCGATCTGCTGACGTTCCTGCTGGGTGAGTCTGCCTCCCGGCATCGCGGTCTCCCTCTTTGTGCCCTTTTCGTGCTGCCTGACGTGCTCAGCATAGCGTTCACTCCACTCTCATTGCAACGTGAAGAGGGGCTGACGTTGCGTTAAATCCATCTCAGTTGCAACGAAATTACTGCTATGACCTGCGGTGATATCGATTCCACGCAACGAAGGTGTTGATGAGATGTCGAACGCAACGTAGCTTTTCCAATGTCGGAAACGCCGACGGCACGGCAGAGAGTCACCGGAGAACACCATGCAGAACTTCGCCACCACCGCCCCGACCACCACCGTCCTGAACATCCCCGCCGGCCGCGTCGAGCTCATCGCCGCCGACCGGAAGGACGCCACCGTCGAGGTCCGCCCCGCCAACGCCGCCAAGGGCCGCGACGTGAAGGCCGCCGAGCGGATCGAGATCGTCTTCGCCGACGGAGTGCTGCGGATCGCGGCCCCCGAGGCCGAGCACAAGCTCCTCGGCAGCTCCGGCGAGGTCGAGGTGACGGTCCAGCTCCCGGCCGGTTCCCGCGTCGAGGCCGAGGTCGCCGCGGGCGAACTGCGCGGCACCGGCCCGCTCGGGGACGTCGTCCTGGAGACCGCGCAGGGCCCGGTCACCCTCGACGAGGCCGCGAGCGCCCGGATCGGCGTCCAGGACGGGCACATCACGGTCGGCCGCCTCAACGGCCCGGCCGAACTCCGCACCCGGCAGGGCGACATCAGGGTCACCGAGGCCGTGCGCGGCGCGGTCGAACTGCGCACCGAGAAGGGCGACATCGAGATCGGCGCCGCCCGCGGGGCCTCCGCCACCCTCGACGCCGGTACGGGCCACGGCCGCGTCGACAACGCGCTCCGCAACACCGAGGGCGCCGCCGCCGAACTGAACATCCGCGCCACCACCGCGTACGGCGACATCACCGCCCGCAGCCTCTGACCCCCGACGCCCACCCCCACCCCGCAGCGTGAAGGAGTACCCCTCATGACCGGCACCACCGACCTGGCCATCGCGGCGCACGGGCTGCGCAAGTCCTACGGGGACAAGCCGGTCCTCGACGGCATCGACCTCGCCGTCCCCGAAGGCACGGTCTTCTCCCTGCTCGGCCCGAACGGGGCCGGCAAGACCACCGCCGTGAAGATCCTCTCCACCCTGATCTCCGCCGACGCGGGCAGCGGCCCCCTCCGGGTCGCCGGCCACGACCTCGCGTCCGACCCGCAGAAGGTCCGCGCCTCGATCGGCGTCACCGGGCAGTTCTCCGCCGTCGACGGGCTGATCACCGGCGAGGAGAACATGCTCCTCATGGCCGACCTGCACCACCTGCCCAAGCGCGAGGGCCGGCGGGTCGCCGCGGAACTCCTGGAGCGCTTCGACCTCACCGAGGCGGCGAAGAAGCCCGCCTCCACCTACTCCGGCGGCATGAAGCGGCGGCTGGACATCGCGATGACGCTGGTCGGCGGCCCGCGGATCATCTTCCTCGACGAGCCGACCACCGGCCTCGACCCGCGCTCCCGGCACACCATGTGGCAGATCATCCGCGGCCTCGTCGCCGACGGCGTGACCGTCTTCCTCACCACCCAGTACCTGGAGGAGGCCGACCAGCTCGCCGACCGCATCGCCGTCCTCAACGACGGCCGGATCGCGGCCGAGGGCACCGCCGAGGAGCTCAAGCGGATCGTCCCCGGCGGCCACGTCAGGCTCCGCTTCACCGACCCGGCCGCCTACCGGACCGCCGCCCTCGCCCTCGGCGAGGTCCTGCCGGACGACGAGTCGCTCACCCTCCAGGCGCCCAGCGACGGCAGTCAGCGCGCCCTGCGCGTCCTGCTCGACCGGCTGGACGCGGCCGGCGTCGAGGCCGCCGAACTGACCGTGCACACCCCGGACCTGGACGACGTGTTCTTCGCCCTGACCGGTCCTGGAGCCGGCCTCGGCACCGGCCCCGGCGCCACGCTGCCGACCCAGCCGGCCCCGCGCGCCTGACCCGCCCCCGCCCGACCTCGCCCCGCCCGCCCCGCCCGCCCCGCCCTGCCCTACCCCGTCCCGTCCCGTCCAAGGAGGACGTCCGATGAGCTCCCTCTCCCTCGCCGTGCGCGACTCGGCCACGATGCTGCGCCGCAACCTGCTCCACGCCCGCCGCTACCCGTCGCTGACGCTGAACCTGCTGCTCACCCCGATCATGCTCCTGCTCCTCTTCGTCTACATCTTCGGCGACACGATGAGCGCGGGCCTCGGTGGCGGCGTCCCGGACCGCTCCGCGTACCTCGCGTATCTCGTCCCGGGTCTGCTCCTGATGACGATCGGCAGCACCACGATCGGGACCGCGGTCTCGGTCTCCAACGACATGACCGAGGGCATCATCGCCCGCTTCCGCACGATGGCCATCCACCGTCCGTCGGTGCTCGTCGGGCACGTCGTCGGCAGCGTGCTGCAGTCGGTGGCGAGCGTGGTCCTGGTCGGCGCCGTCGCCGTGGCCATCGGCTTCCGCTCCACCGACGCCACCGCCCTGGAGTGGCTGGCCGCCTTCGGACTGCTCGTGCTGTTCTCCCTGGCGCTCACCTGGATCGCGGTCGGCATGGGCCTGGTCAGCCCGAACGCCGAGGCCGCCAGCAACAACGCGATGCCGCTGATCCTGCTGCCGCTGCTGTCCAGCGCGTTCACGCCGGTCGAGTCGATGCCCGGCTGGTTCCGGCCGATCGCCGAGTACCAGCCCTTCACCCCGGCCATCGAGACCCTGCGCGGTCTGCTGCTCGGCACGGAGGTCGGCGCCAACGGCTGGCTGGCGGTCGCCTGGTGCGTCGGCCTCGTGGTCCTCGGCTACTTCTGGTCGACGTCGAAGTTCAACCAGGACCCCCGGTAGCCGGCGCCCGCCGTGACGGCGGATCGCCACCAGCCACCAGGCACCACCCACCAGCACCGCCCCAGGGCGGCGTACCCCGGCAACGCGCCGGAGCACGCCGCCCTTTCGGCGTCCCCGGGGCGAACGGCCTGCACGCGGATCTGTCCAAATCCCTTGCGGCACCCTAGATTTACTCGAAAGTAAGGTTACTGTCCGGTTCTCGACGTCCCGAGGAGCCGCACGTGCCCGTCTCCGAGTCGCCGCCCCTCCGCGGTACGGCACCGCCCTCGCTGGTCCGCGTCGACGGGACCGTACGCGAGGCGTCCGTACCCGCGCTCGTGCCGCCCGTACGGCGCGGCTCGCTCGCCGACCTCCCGTACAGCACCGCCCGGGAGGAGCCGACGGCCGTGCTCTTCGCCCGCAAGCGGCCCGACGGCGACTGGGCCGACGTCACCGCCGCCACCTTCGCGGCCGAGGTGCACTCCGTCGCCAAGGGGCTCATCGCCCAGGGGCTGCGGCCCGGCGACCGGCTCGCCCTGATGGCCCGCACCCGCTACGAGTGGACCCTCATCGACTTCGCGGCCTGGGCCGCGGGCCTCATCACCGTCCCGATCTACCCCACCTCCTCCGCGTACCAGACCCGCTGGATCCTCCAGGACTCCGGCGCCGCCGCCTGCGTCGTCGAGGACCCGGCCCAGGCGCGCCTGGTCTCCGCCGAGCGGCGCCAATTGCCCTCGCTGGCCCAGCTCTGGGTGCTCGACACCGGCGCCGTCGACCAGCTGCGCAAGGCCGGCGCGCACGTCCCCGACGAGGCCGTCACCGCCCGCCGCGGGCTGCTCACCCCCGAGACCCTCGCCACCCTCGTCTACACCTCGGGCACCACCGGCCGCCCCAAGGGCTGCGCCCTCACCCACGGAAACTTCCTCACCGAGGTCGACAACGCCGTCGGCCTCCTCCACCCCGTCTTCAAGGCGCTCAGCGACGAACCCGCCGCCACCCTCCTCTTCCTCCCGCTCTCCCACGTCTTCGGCCGCATGGTCGCGATCGGCTGCGTCCGCGCCCGCGTGAAGGTCGGCCACACCCCCTCCGTCGAGAGCGACGAACTCCTCGCCGACCTGGCCACCTTCCAGCCGACCTTCCTCCTGGCCATCCCGTACGTCCTGGAGAAGGTCTTCCACACCGCCCGCGCCACCGCCGAACGCTCCGGCCGCGCCGCCTCCTTCGACCGCGCCGCCCGCGTCGCCGAACGCTACGGCCACGCCCCCCGCCCCTCGCTCGGCCTGCGCGCCGCCCGCGCCCTCTACGAGCCGCTCGTGTACCGGCGCATCAGGGCCGCGCTCGGCGGGCGCGTCCGGCACGTCATCTGCGGCGGCTCGGCGCTCGGCGCGCGGCTCGCCGAGTTCTTCGCCGGGGCGGGCATCGAGGTCTACGAGGGGTACGGCCTGACGGAGACCACCGCCGCCACCACCGTCACCCCGCTCGGCGGACCGCGCCCCGGCACCGTGGGGCGCCCGCTGCCCGGCACGGCCGTCCGCATCGCCGACGACGGCGAGATCTGGCTCAAGGGCGGCCACGTCTTCGCCGGCTACTGGGACGCCCAGCGCGGGGTCGCCCTGCCGTACACCGACGAGGGCTGGTTCCCCACCGGCGACCTTGGCGCCCTCGACGACGAGGGGCATCTGCGCATCACCGGCCGCAAGAAGGACATCATCGTCACCTCCGCCGGCAAGAACGTCGCCCCCGCCCCGCTGGAGGACTGGCTGCGCGCCCACCCCCTCGTCGCCCAGTGCATGGTCCTGGGCGACGGCCGCCCGTACGTCACCGCGCTCATCACCCTCGACCACGACGGGCTGCTCCACTGGCGCCACATGCGCCACAAGGACCACCTCGCCCTGTGGGAACTGGCCGGCGACGAGGAGCTGACCGCCCTCGTCCAGCGCGCCGTCGACGAGGCCAACCGGCTGGTGTCGCGCGCCGAGTCGATCCGCGCGTTCCGCATCCTGACGCGGGAGTGGACGGAGGCGGGCGGACACCTGACGCCGTCCCTGAAACTGCGGCGCAGCGCCGTCCTGAGGGACTTCGGGCGGGAGATCGACGCGATGTACGAGGGGTGAGAGCGGTCCCGGTCCGCCGGGCGAGCCCTCAGAACCCGCTCAGGGCCAAGGCGCGAAACCCCTTCAGGGCCAGAGCAGTTCGCGCTCCCAGCCGCCGGGGCCGTCCGTCGTCCGCCGGTACCGGAGCCTGACGTGCCGCCGCCGCTCGTCGCCCTGGAAGAACTCCACCTCGGCCGGCTCGACCACGTACAGCGTCCAGCTCGGCGCGTCGGCCTCCGGCTCCCGCAGGGCCCGCTCCCAGGCGGCGGCGCTCGCCTCGGCGAGGGTCCGCGTCGAGTCCAGCACCTCGCTCTGGTGCCCCACGAGCGCGGAGGCGAGAGCGCCGGGGGTGCGGGCGTGGAGGTCGGCGTACGCCTCCTCGGGCGTCCCGGTGGCCACCCTGCCCCGGACCCGGACCTGGCGGCCCTGGACCGGCCAGTAGAAGGTGAGCGCCGCCTCGGGCCGCGCGGCGAGCTGCCGCCCCTTGGCGCTGCCCGCGTGCGAGGCGAAGTGCCAGCCGCGCGCGTCGGCGTCGTGCAGCATCACGATCCGCACGTCCGGCCGCCCGTCCGCGTCGACGCTGGCGAGCGCCATGGTGTGCGGCTCCACGGCCTTGGCCTCGACGGCGGAGACGAACCACGCGTGGAAGAGCGGCAGCGGCTCGGCGGGCGCGGTGTCGGGGTCGAAGGCGGGCAGTTCGGTGTCCCAGACCCGGGACGACCGCAGGGCCTCGATGAAGGGCGACTGGCTCGTGTTCATGCCGCCCATCATGAGGCCCCGCGGGGGTGTGGTGCCGGTGTCAGCCGGTGTAGTAGCCGGCGATGTCGGCGATGAGGTCGACGGTGCCGGAGTGGTTGTAGAAGGTGACCCTGCCGTCCTTGACGGGGACGACGACGAGGTTGGGGACGGTCTGGCCGGCGACGAAGTTGAGGTTCGAGGCGGCGGTACGGGTCGTCCCGTACGGGTAGACGGAGACGAAGCCGGTGGCCGTCGGGCCGGTCGCGGTCACGTTGAGGACGACGGCGGAGTACTTGTACCCGACCGCCAGGCTGACGGTCTTGCCGGCCCCGATCTTGCCCTGGGCGACGCCGGTGCCGTCGCGGGTGTCCATGAGGCGCTTGGGCTGCATGCCGGTGAAGACGGAGCCGGTGTCCTTCTTGAAGTAGCCGGCGACGTCGGCGAGGAGGTCGACGGTGCCGTACTTGTTGTAGAAGGTGACCTTGCCGTCCTTGACGGGGACGATGACCAGGTTGGGGACGGTCTGGCCGGCGGTGAAGTTGAGGTTGGACGCGGCGGTGCGGGCGGTCCCGTACGGGTAGACGGAGACGAAGCTCGTGGCCGTCGGGTTCGTCGCGGTGACGTTCATGACGACGGCCGTGGCACCCGGCTCGGTGACGGGCAGCGTGACGGTCCCGTTCGCGGCGACCTTGGCCTTGGCGACGCCGGTCCCGTTACGGGTGTCCATGAGCCGCTTCGGCGTGACCGGCTGGTACCTCGAACCGGCCGGGCCCTCGGTGTAGTAGCCCGCGATGTCGGCGAGCAGGTCGACCGAACCGGCGCGGTTGTAGAACTCGACCCAGCCGTCGACGACGGGCACGGTGACCAGGTTGGCGCTGGTCTGGCCCGCCTTGAAGTTGAGGTTCGAGGCGGAGGTGCGCTGCGTCTCGTGCGGGTACGCGGAGACGAAGCTGCTCGCGGTCGCGTTGGTCGCGGTCACGTTCAGCACGACGGCACTGAGCCCCTCGGCGGGCACACCCGCCTGGCCGGCCACCTTCAGGAGAACCTTGCCGTCGGCCCCCAGCTTGGCCTTCGGGACGCCGAGGCCGGAGCGGGTGTCCATGAGGCGGGCGGGGGTGACGGGGGTGTAGGTGCCGGGAAGGGTGGTGAGGGAGCTGCCGGTGATGTTGAAGGCGCCCCAGATGCTCTGCACGGGGCCGACGCCGTCGAGGGGACGGGCGACCAGCTCCCAGCGGTACTGGCCGGACTCGACGCCACGACCGAGGGCGTCCTTGCCGTCCCACTGCGGGCGGACCGACGTGCCGGTGGCGGTCGTTCCCTTGAGGGTGCGGACACCCTCGCCGTTGCCCTTGGCGATCCGCAGGTCCCAGGAGCCGACGGGCCGCGAGAAGCGCCACACGGGGGACCAGGGGGCTGCCGTCGGCTCGACGCCGTCGCCCTGGAAGTCGAGGTCCGGGACGGTCCGGTCGAGCGGGGCGAGCGCCTGGCGGGCCAGGTCGACCCGCTTGACGTGGATGTCGTTCGCGGAGTCGATGTACGCGACGCCCCCGCCGAACTTGTCGACGGTCCACGTCGTGCCACGCCCGGTGCCGGAGGCGGCGGCCGGGAGGTCCGCGAACGGGGAGGTCGCGCCGGTGGCGGTGTCCGTCAGCTGGAGTTCGGCTCCCACGTGCCGGACCAGGTAACCGTCGCCCAGCAGGGCCTGGCCGGTCGGGACGGGCACGTTCTTCTTGAGCGTCTGGTCGTAGACGCCGGCCTTCCCGGCGGGCGCGCACGCCCAGTAGATCCACCGGCCGAGCGCCTGGAGTTCGGTCGGGGCACAGCCGGAGCCGAGGTCGACGGGGGCGGAGGTCGACCTGGTGGCCAGGTCGTAGGAGTTGACCTGGCCGGCCACGGCGGCGGTCTTCCAGACCTTGCCGGCCCACAGGGCGGCGGCTCCGGTGACGGTGAGTTCGAGGCCCGAGTGGTCGCTGTTGTCGAGGTTCATGACGTAGTGCTTGCCGCTGCCCGCGGACATCGCGTAGCGGCCGGCGGCCGCCACGGGCAGGCCCCCGTTGGGCGGGATGGCCTGGCGGAAACCGGAAGTGGCGAGCGGCGAGACGAAGGTGCCGGCCCGGCGGTCGTAGAGGACCGAGTCGCCGTCGCCGAGCGCCTGGAGGCCGGTCTGCGGGAACGCCGGCTCCGTGGTGCCGGGCATGGTGTGCCGCAGCCGGGGCTTGCCCGCGGAAGGCGTGCCCGTCAGGTCGGTGTCGACGTCGTAGAGCCCGGGGTTGTCCGCTCCCCAGGAGTTGCTCACGTAGCTCAGCCGGCCGGCACCGAGGGCCAGGCCGGTGTACGTCGCGGGGACCTCGGGCACGGCGCGGACGGTGCTCAGCGTGGGGGAGCCGTCCTCGCCGGGGGTGACGCGGCGGACGGCCCAGTCGGTGGCGCTCTCACCGCCGACGGCGAGGACGCTGCCGTCAGGGGCGAAGCCCAGCTTGGCCTCGGCGCCGCGCAGCAGCTCCTTGGCGGTGCCGCCGCCGAGGGGGACGGCGCGGAGCTTCTCACCGAGGACGTACGGCTGCTTTTCGTACGGCACCCAACGGGCGGCGATGACCCAGTCGCCGACCACGGCGAAGTCCATGTTCACCAGGCCCTCGGAGGGGTCGGCGACCTGGGTCGCCACGGGTGCGGCCGAGGGGTTCGCGCGGGGCGTGGTGTAGACGGTGCCCGTGCCGCTCTTCCAGCGCAGGACGTGCCCTGCGGAGAGGCGGAAGTTGTCACCGCCCGTGGAGCCGGCCACCGTGGTGAGGGTGGCGGTGGCGTAGTCGAGGTAATGGGCCGCGTTCCTGCCGAGCAGGACCGCGCCTCGGGAGTCCTGGGCGAGCGGCGTCAGGCCGATGCCGTCGACGGGGACACCGGTCACCACGCGCTCGGCCGGGGCGCCGTTCCCGGCCGAGAACAGCGAGAGCCCGGTGGTGACACCGTTCGTCACGGAGCCGGCCACCGCGGTGTCGGCGGTGTACGCGTCCGACCAGCGGAGCCCCGGGCGGATCGGGATCAGCGTGGTCGCGCCGGTGGCGATGTCGGTGACGAGGGGCCCGCCGTCGCCCTGGTCGAGGTAGAGCCCGGAGTGGCCTTCGTCGGCCAGGGGGGACGCGGTCTTCGTCGCGCCCGTGGCCGCGTCCGTCCACAGCAGGTCCTTGGCCCCCTCTTGCCGGTGGAGGTAGCCGGTGGGGCCGACCTGGACGAGTTCCTCGCCGCGGGGCTTGAACCGGCCCGGGTCCGGGACCACGACCTCGTCGGTCGCGGTGGTGGCGGCCGGAGCCGCCGAGGCCGGGCCGCCCGTGACCGTCGCGGTCAGTCCGGCCGCGATGCCGAGGGTGGTGGCGAGGGCGAGCGCTTTCCGCGTGCGCGCTCGTGCGTGCTGCTGCAAGGTGGGTTCCCCTCCGGGGGTTCATCGGGCTCGGGTACGGGCGCCGTTTTGCGGCGCGGGTTCCGCGCTGCCCCCTCCGGCGCCCGTCCGAGGCCGTGAACGTCGTTCCGCTGTCAGCTGGTGTAGTAGCCGGCGATGTCGGCGATGAGGTCGACGGTGCCGGAGTGGTTGTAGAAGGTGACCTTGCCGTCCTTGACCGGGACGACGACCAGGTTCGGGATGGTCTGCCGGGCGGTGAAGTTGAGGTTGGACGCGGCGGTGCGGGTCGTCCCGTACGGGTAGACGGAGACGAAGCCGGTGGCCGTCGGGTTGGTCGCGGTCACGTTGAGGACGACGGCCGTGTACGTCGTGTTCACGTCGAGGCTGACGGTCTTGCCGGCCCCGATCTTGCCCTTGGCGACGCCGGTGCCGTCGCGGGTGTCCATCAGCCGCCTGGGCTGCATGCCGGTGAAGACGGAGCCGGTGTCCTTCTTGTAGTAGCCGGCGACGTCGGCGAGGAGGTCGACGGTGCCGTACTTGTTGTAGAAGGTGACCTTGCCGTCCTTGACCGGGACGATGACCAGGTTGGGGACGGTCTGCCGGGCGGTGAAGTTGAGGTTCGAGGCGGCCGTGCGGGTCGTCCCGTACGGGTAGACCGACACGAAGCTGGTCGCGGTCGGGTTCGTCGCGGTCACGTTGAGGACGACGGCGGTCGCGCCCGGCTCGGTGACGGGCAGCGTGACGGTGCTGTTCGCCGCCAGCTTGGCCTTGGCGACGCCGGTGCCGGTACGGGTGTCCATCAGGCGGGTGGGCGTGACGGGCTGGTAGGCCGAGCCGCCGGTGCCCGCGGTGTAGTACCCGGCGACGTCGGCGAGCAGGTCGACCGAGCCGGCGCGGTTGTAGAACGTCACCTTGCCGTCGACGACCGGGACGGTGACCAGGTTCGCGGCGGTCCGGCCGGCCGTGAAGTTGAGGTTCGACGCGGGCGTCTGCCGGGTCCCGGAGGGATAGACGGAGACGTGGCTGCTCGTGGTCGCGTTGGTCGCCGTCACGTTCAGGACCACCGCCGTCACGCCCGTGGCCGGGACTCCGCCGGCGCCCGTGACCTTGAGGGAGACGGTCTTCCCGGCGCCGACCTTCGCCTTGGGGACGCCGAGGCCGGAGCGGGTGTCCATGAGGCGGGCGGGGGTGACGGGGGTGTAGGTGCCGGGGAGGGTGGTGAGGCCGATGTCGAACGCCCAGACCGTGCCGGTGGCGCGGACGGCGGTCCCGACGCCGTTCGCGGGCTGCGCGGTCATGACGTACGTGTACGCGCCGTCCTCGACGCCCCGCCCGAGGTCGTCGCGGCTGTCCCAGTCGATCGCGACGCCCGCGCCGTTCCCGGCGGTGCCGCGGTAGGTGCGGACGACCTTGCCGGCCGCGTTCTTGATCTCGACGCTCCACGCGCCGACCGAGCGGGACAGGCGCCAGCGGAGCTTGCTGGTGCCGCCGTCGTACTGGGAGAGGCCCGTGTCGAGCAGGGTGAGCGGTTGCGCGGCGACGGGGACGCGCTTGACGTGGATGTTCCGCTGGGCGTCGGTGAAGGCGACGTTCGCGCCGAACTTGTCGACGGTCCAGGTGGTCCCGCGCCCGTCGGCGGGCGTCCAGGCCGGGACGGTGGCGAAGTCCGTGGTCAGCCCGGTGGCCGCGTTCGTCAGGAGCAGCTTGTGCGCCGTGTTGTCCCGGCGCACGACGAAGCCGTCGCCGAGCAGGGCCTCGCCGACCGGGACGGCGACGTTCTTCTTCAGCGTCCGGTCGTAGACCCCGGCCTTCGCCTCCGCCGCGCACGCCCAGTACAGCCAGCGGCCCACCGCCTGCAGTTCGGACGGGACGCACGCGGAGCCGATGTTCAGCGCCGGCGAGGTCGTGCCCGTCGCCAGGTCGTAGGTGTTGACCGTGCCCTTCGTCGGGGCGGGCTTCCACACCTGGCTGCCCCACAGGGCGGCGGCGGACTTGACGAGGGTGAGCCGGAGCTCGGACTCGTTGGAGTTGTCGATGTCCAGGTCGGCGGCGTAGGTGGTGTCGCCGCTCTTCGCCAGGACATAGCGGCCCGCGGCGTCCACGACGGTGCTCGCGGCGGGCAGTTCGGCGGAGCGGAACGAGTCGCGCGTGGGCGCCTCGACCCAGCTGTTCTGCCCGTAGACCGCGTTGCCGTCGCCGAGCGACCGAAGGCCGTTCGGGGTGCCGAAGGGCCGGTACCGCAGCCGCGGCGCGGACGCCGAGGGCGTGCCGGTCGCGCTCGTGTCGACGTCGAACAGGGCGGGCACGCTTCCCGGGGCCGAGTCCTCCAGGTAGCTCAGCTGGCCGCCGCCTAGCGTCAGACCGCTGTACGTCACGGGGACGCGCGACACCTCCTGCACGGCGGTCGTACGGGGAGCACCGTCCTCGCCCAGCGCGATGCGGCGCACCGCCCAGTCGGCGGCGCCGGTACCGCCGACGGCCAGGACGCTGCCGTCCGGGCCGACGGTGAGGCCGGCGTTCGCGGCCGGGAGCAGGTCCGTGGTCGCGCCACCGCCGAGGGGGACGGTCCGGAGCGGCTGGGCGAGTACGCCGCGCTTGTCGTAGAACGGGGCGGGCCGGACGAAGAGGACGTGGGAGCCCAGGACCGAGAACTCCACCTTGCCCGCGGAGTCGGACGGGGGCGGGACGTCGGTGGTCACGGGCGTCGCCGAGGCGTCGGTGCGGGGGACCGTGTACAGCGTGCCCCTGCCGGTGGACCAGGCCATGACGTGGTCCGGGGCGAGCCGGAGGATCGAGGCGCTCCTGAAGGCCGCGGGGAGCGGGGTCAGGGTGGCGGTCGCGTAGTGGAGGTAGAACACGGCGCCGTCGGAGGAACGGAGGATCGCGCCCTGGCTGTCCTGGCCGGTCGTGCCGGCCCGGCTCAGCGCGCCCGTGCCCTCCGGGACGCCGGTCACGGGAGTCTCGACGATGCCGCCGTCCACGGAGCGCACCAGGGTGAGGGCGACGGACGTGCCGTCGGCCTGGGGAGTGTTGGTGACGATGCCGTCGGCGCTGTAGACCCCGTACCAGCCCCGGCCCGCGGGGACGGCGATCCTGGTCGTGGTCTGCTTCGCGATGTCGGTCACGGTGACCGCGCCGCTGCCGGTGGTGGCGTAGAGGCCGGAGTGGCCGCTCTGGGCCGTCGTGGGCACCGTGGTGGTGGCACCCGAGGCGGCGTCCGTCCAGAGGAGCCCCGTCGTCCCCTCCCGCTGGTGGACGTAGCCGGTGGTACCGGCCTGGAAGAGGGTCTCCTCGCGCGGCTTGGCGCGTCCCGGGTCCGGGATCACGACCTCGTCGGCGGCTGCCGGGGTGTCGGCGGCGAGGGCCGGGACGGTCAGCGTGGTGGTGAGGCCAGCCGCGACGGCCAGGGTGGTCGCGGCCGCGAGCGTGCGGGCGCGTGCGTGGGTGTGCAAAGCGGGTTCCCCTCCGGAGCCTGTGCAGGCACTGGACGGGTGGCCTTCGTTCGCGCGTGTTCCGCGCGGCCCCTCCCGGCGCTTCCCGTCCGAAGCCGTGATCGTAACAGCGGCCCCGTCCGCACCGGAAGCGGATTTCGAACGGGTTCACATGGCCTGGAGTGTCCCGTTCGGGGTGTTCATCGCGTTCGTCCGGCCCGGCCCCTTCCTCTCGTACGCGCCGTACTCCTTCACCGGCACCGCGTTCGCCGCCCGCTGGATCTCCTCGCGGATCTTGCGGGCGATCAGGTTCTTCCAGGGGGTCTTCGGCAGCGTGCGGACCAGGAGCATGCGCAGGGCGATCTTGCGGCGGGACGAGACCGTCATCTCCTTCGCCATCTTCTCCGCGAAGCGCTGGTTGAGCTCCACGCCCGGGCGCAGCACCGCCTCGTACGCCGCGAAGGCCGCGCTGTGGTCGCCGCCGGCCGCCGCGAGTTCGCCGGCCAGGACGTAGGCGCCGGTCAGGGCGAGGCCGGTGCCCTGGCCGGAGGCGGGGGAGGTGCAGTGGGCGGCGTCGCCGAGGAGGACGACGCGGCCGTGGGACCAGCGGTCCATGGTGATGGTGGCGATGGCGTCGAAGTAGAAGTCGTCGGCGTCCGCCGAGTCCGCGATCAGGCGCGGGATCTCCCAGTCGTCGCCGGCGAACGCGTCCGCGAGCAGGCGCTTCTGGGCGAGGGTGTCGCGGTGGTCGTAGGCGAGTTCGGCGGGGGCGGCGAAGACGAAGCAGTTCTTGGCGGTGCCGGCGCGTTCGCCGGAGGTGCTGTAGACGGAGACCAGCTTGTCCGGGCGGGCGTGGTAGGTCTCCCAGCGGTCCAGGCCCAGCCGGTCGGGGGCGGAGAAGATCGAGATGTACGCGCCCAGGTGCCGCCTGAACCGCCGTTCGTCGCCGAAGACGAGTCGTCGGGTGTGCGAGTGCATGCCGTCCGCGCCCACCACCAGGTCGAAGCGCCGGCGGGTGCCGCTCTCGAAGACGACGTCCACGCCCTCGCCGTCGTCGTGCAGGGAGGCGATGGAGTCGCCGAAGAGGTACTCGACGTCGTCGCGGGTCTTCTCGTGGAGGATGCGGGCGAGGTCGCCGCGCATGATCTCGTCGTCCTGCTCGGCCCGGCCGCCGAAGATCTCGGCGGGCAGTTCGCCCACGGTGCGGCCCCGTGCGTCGACGTACGAGCCGCCGGCCATGTCCGTGGAGGCGGCGCGGACCTCGGCGAGGATGCCCATCCGCTCGCAGATCTCGATGGCCCCGCCGCGCAGGTCGACCTTGTAGCCGCCGGTGCGCAGTGCGGGGGCGCGCTCGACGACGGTGGCGGTGAAGCCGTAGCGGTGCAGCCAGAGCGCGAGGGCGGGCCCGGCGATCGAGGCGCCGGAGATCAGGACCGTACGGGCTGCGCGCATGGCGGGACTCCTTGTCGGTGGGTGCGGGGCCGCTCCGGCCCCGCACCCACGACTATACGGATGTCCTACACGCTTGTCTATGACGCTTGTATAGATCGAGTGGTGCGTGGATCGAGACGGGGGTGGCTCACCCCCGCCCCAGCACCACCGTCCCCGACGAGCAGAACCAGCCGCCCGTCCCCGACGCCACCGCCAGCTCCGGCAGGGAGCCGTCCGGGCGGCGCACCTGGAGTCCCGGTGCCTCGCCGCGTAGTTGGCGCACCGCCTCGACGAGGAGGAACAGGCCCCGCATCCCCGGGTGGCAGGCGGAGAGGCCGCCGCCGTCGGTGTTCACCGGCAGGCGGTCCTCGCGCCCCTTCTGCTCGAAGAACGCGCCCCCCTCGCCCTTCGCGCAGAAGCCCAGGTCCTCCAGGGTCACCAGCGTCATGTAGGTGAACGCGTCGTAGATCTCGGCCAGTTCGATGTCGGCGGGGGTCACGCCGGCCCGCTCGAAGGCCAGCTTGCCGCTGACCGCCGCCGGGGAGACAGTGAAGTCCTCCCACTCCGACATCGTGGTGTGCGAGACGTACTCGCCGGTGCCGAGCACCCACACCGGGGCCTTCGCCGTGTCCGGTACGTACTCCTCGGCCGCCAGCAGCACCGCGCAGCCGCCGTCGCTGCGGATGCAGCAGTGCAGCTTGGTGAAGGGGTCGGCGATCATCGGGCCGTCCAGTACCTCGTCGACGGTGATCGGGGTCCGGAACATCGCCTCGGGGTTGAGTGCCGCGTTGGCCCTGGCCTGGACGGCGACCTCGGCCAGCTGCTCCAGGGTGGTGCCGTACTCGTGCATGTGGCGGCGGGCGGCCATCGCGTACTTCGCGATGAGGGTGTGGCCGTACGGCACCTCGAACTGGAGGGGGCCGCGGGCGCCGAAGGAGAGGTTGGAGGTGCGCCGGCGGGCCTTGATGTCGGCGCGGGCGGTGGAGCCGTAGACCAGCAGGACCGCGTTGGCGCGGCCGGTCGCGATGGCGTCGGCGGCGTGTGCCGCCATGACCTCCCAGGTGGCGCCGCCGACGGCGGTCGAGTCCACCCAGCGGGGCCGCAGCCCCAGGTATTCGGCGACCTCCACGGGGGCGAGGGTGCCGAGGCCCGCCGAGGCGAGGCCGTCGATGACGGAGCGGTCGAGCCCGCTGTCCGCGAGGGCGCGGCGGGCGGCCTGGGCGTGCAGGGCGTAGGGAGTGGCCTCGTCGACGCGGCCGCAGTCGGAGAGGGATATGCCGACGACGGCGACGCGGCGACGGCGGTCCCCTGAGGTGGTGGGCATGAATCTGACGGTACATCAGATACGCCCGATCCGGGCCCGCGCGGGGCGGGCCGGGTCCGTGGTTCCGGAGCGTCGCGGGCTGTGTTTCTGGCGCTCCCCGCTCTAACATGACGCCCCGTCAGTTACGGAGGGAGCCCCATGCGTACCGCCGCCGTCACCGAAGAGCAGCAGGAGAACCGCAGGACCCTGCGCGAACTCCTCGCCCAGCGGGCAGGACCGGCCGAGACCCGCGCCGCCGTCACCACCCCCGAGGGGTACGACACCGGGCTCTGGGCCGCCATGGCCGGCACCCTCGGCCTGCCCGGCATCGCCCTGCCCGAGGAGTACGGGGGAGCCGGCCGCGGTCCCGCCGCACTCGCCCTCGCCTGTGAGGAGACCGGCCG
Source organism: Streptomyces sp. NPDC023157 (assembly GCF_055560575.1). Classification (NCBI taxonomy): domain Bacteria; kingdom Bacillati; phylum Actinomycetota; class Actinomycetes; order Kitasatosporales; family Streptomycetaceae; genus Streptomyces; species Streptomyces sp. NPDC023157. Next base: position 69,581 of record NZ_JBVHIL010000012.1, on the reverse strand, counting down.
CGCCCTCGCCCCCTCCCCGCTGCTCGCCACCGCCGTCCTCGTCGCCCCGCTGATCGCCGCCCTCGGCACCGAGCGGCAGCGCGCCGAACTGCTGCCCCGGATCGCCGACGGGTCACTGACCTGCGCCCTCGCCCTGCCCGGCGGCTCGCTCCCGCTCGCCCTCGGGCTCACCGGGGACAACGCGGCCGAGCCCTGGTCCGGCGGCGGGCGCTCCGGCGGCGTCCAGGCGACCCGGCCCGCCGGCGCCGAACGCTGGTCGCTCTACGGCGAGGCCGTCCACGTCCTCGACGGGCACAGCGCCGGGCTGCTCCTGGTCGCCGCGCACGCCGGCGGCTTCCCGCGCAGCCGCACCCTGCTCTTCCTCGTACGCGGGGAGGAGGGCGCCGCCGGGCTCGTACGGGAGCGGCAGCCCGCCCTCGACGTCACCCGGTCCCAGGCCACCGTCCAGTTCAGGGACGTGGAAGGGGAGTTGCTGGGCGAGGAGGTGGGGGAGGCGTCGGTGGTCCTCGCCGCGCTCGCCGCCGCCGGGCGCACCGCCGCCGTCGCCCTCGCCGCCGAGGCGGTCGGCGCCGCCCGCGCCGCCCTCGACCGCACCGTCGAGCACGTCGGCACCCGCGAGGGGCCCGGGCGCCCGGCCGGCTCCCTCCAGGCGGTCAGGCACCGTCTCGCCGACCTCCTCGTCCAGGTCGAGTCGGCCCGCTCGCTCACCTTCTGCGCGGCCCTCGACGGCGCCGAACCGGAGGCCGGCGCACTGGCCCTCGCCCAGGCCCTCGAAGCGCTGCGGGCCGCCGCCGCCGAGACCGTCCAGCTGCCCGGCGGCCCCGGCGCCACCCGGGAGGACGACGCCCAGCTGTACTTCAAGCGCGCGGCCGCCGACGAGCTCCTCTTCGGTCCCACCCACCGGCTGCGCGCCCGCGCCGCCGAACGCAGCGGACTCTTCGGAGAGGTGGCCTAGATGCCGATCGGGCTGCGCGTGATGCAGAAGGTCTCCTCCACCCGCGCCTTCGCCAGGGTCGCCCCCCACTTCATCCCCGCCATGGACCGGACCGTGCACCGGCTGACCCGCGGCAAGGTGATGCTCAGCGCGCAGATGCTGCCGGGCGTGGTCCTCACCGCCAAGGGGGCGAAGTCCGGGCAGCCGCGGGTCACCCCGCTCGCCTGCATGCCGGAGCCCGCGGACGGCACCTGGCTGCTGATCGGCTCCAACTTCGGCCGCCCGGGCCATCCGGCCTGGACCGCCAACCTGCTCGCCCACCCGGACGCCGAGGTCAGCTGGCGCGGCGAGAGGTTCCCCGTACGGGCCCGGCTGCTCACGGGGGAGGAGCGGGCGGTGGCCTGGCGGGCGGCGCTGGCCTTCTGGCCGCCCTACGCGACGTACCAGGCGCGGATCGACCGCGAGATCCGCCTCTTCCGGCTGACCCGAACCACCCCGGCGGAGGGGTGAGAGACCCCCGGCGGAGGGGTGAAAGAAAGCCCGCGGAGGGGTGAAAGAACGCCGGCGGCAGTCCCGGGCCCGTACGGACAGGTACGAGCGCGGGACCGCCGCCGGCGCGACAGGACGGGTGAAGGAGAGCCGCGAGGGCTCGCGGGGGCTACTTCGTCGGCTTCTTGCCGGTGATCCCCAGGTGCACCAACAGGGCCAGGTTCGGCCGGAGTTCGGCCTGCTTCACGCCCCAGGTCTGGAAGCCCTTCTGGTGGCCGGCGACCGCCGCCAGCATGGCCACCAGGGAGCCCGCCATCGCCGCGGGGCTGATCTCCTTGTCGACCTTGCCCTTCGCCTGGAGCTCCTTCACCGCGTCCGTCAGGGAGTTGGTGACCGAGTTCAGGATCTTCATGCGGATCTTGTAGAAGCGCTTGTCGCCCTCCGCGGCCCCGAGGTCCACCACCCGAAGGATCGCGTCGTGCTTGCGCCAGAAGTCCAGGAATCCCTCGACCAGTTCCTCGGAGGTCTGCCAGCCGGCCTTGCCGACCCAGGAGCGGCCGGAGACCAGATCGGTCAATCCCGCGCCCTCCTTGGCCATTTCCTCCGCGATTTCGAGGACTGCGCCCTCGACGTCAGGGAAGTACTGGTAGAACGTCGCGGGTGAAGTACCCGCCTTCCGGGCGACGTCGATGACCTTGACGTCCCGGTAGGGCGAGGAGCTGAGCATCTCGCCGAGGCAGTCGAGCAGCTTCTGCCGCGTCGCCTGGCCGCGTCGTCCGGCTACGCGGCCGTCGACGGTGCGTACTTGTCCTGTCATGCCGTCAGCTTACCGAGGGGTGATCGGCGCGCGATTCGGCCGACTGCAAATGGGTATCCGGCCCCGGATCCCCGCCGTATCGACATCGGATCCACGCCGTATCGACGCCGGATCCCCTGTGGATCCCCGCCGGATCCACAGCTCTTTCCTCAATAGGCTTATTAACAGCCTGTGGACAACTTCGGTGGACAACTCCTCCGGAGCCCTTGTGGGGCAAGGGCTCCGGATCCGCTAAAGGCACATATGTTCGTTTTTAGGAGGGTGCGGGGCGCGGAGACGGACCCTAGCGTGAAGGCATGGCCGTATTCACACAGGGCACCCCCTGCTGGGTGGACGCGCAGCTCCCCGACCTCGAAGCGGGCAAGCGCTTCTACGGCGAGCTCTTCGGCTGGAGCTTCGACCCCGACCGCGACGAGGCCCTCCTCCACGGCAAGCGGGTCGCCGGCCTCCTCCCCAAGCGCGACGGCCGGATGCCCACCACCTGGACCGTCTACCTCGCCACCGGCAACGCCGGAACCCTCGCCGCCCGGATCAAGGCCGCGGGCGGCCGGATGGTCATGGAGCCCTACCCCGTCGGCCCGTTCGGCGTCCGGGCCCTCGCCGCCGACCCCGGCGGCGCCGTCTTCGGACTGCGCCAGTCCGGCGACGACGACGGCTTCGAGACCGTGAACCGGCCCGGCACCTTCTGCTGGATGGAGGTGTACACCCGGGAGCCCGAGGCGGTCGACACCTTCTACGCCACCGTCTTCGGCTGGCTCGGCCGCCAGGCCGACCCCGCCGAGGAGGGCCGCGACGCCTCCTTCGACTACCGCGTCTGGTCCCCGCCCGGCTCCCGCGCGGGCGACGACAGCGCCTTCGGCGGCCGGGCCGTCATGACCGACGCCTTCCCCGCCGAGCTGCCCGGCCACGTCCTCCCCTACTTCGCCGTCCGGGACTGCGACGCGGCCTGCGCCACCGTCGTCCGCCTCGGCGGCCGGGTCGCCACCGACCCCTTCGACACCCCGCACGGGCGGATCGCGGTCCTCCACGACAACCAGGGCGCCCGCTTCGCCGTCCTCGCCGAGCCCGCCGAATGAGCGAGGGCCGGGCGGCGACGCGCGCGGCGATATGAGCCAGGACACCCCGATCCGCCCCCGGGTTCGCAACCACCGCCCCGGACAGGAACAATCAGGGTCCACGGGGCCGTACCCTCATGGCCCTACGGGGAGGTGGCAGGCAAGTGGAGCAGCTGACGCAGCACGACCCGAGACGGATCGGGCCCTTCGAGGTGCTGGGCCGGCTCGGTGCGGGCGGAATGGGTCTCGTCTATCTCGCGCGCTCGGCGTCGGGGCGGCGCGTGGCGATCAAGACGGTACGGACGGAGCTCGCCGAGGACCAGCTGTTCCGCGTCCGCTTCACCCGTGAGGTCGAGGCCGCCCGGGCGGTCTCCGGCTTCTACACCGCGGCCGTCGTCGACGCCGACCCGCGCGCCGCCGTGCCGTGGCTCGCCACCGCCTACGTACCGGCGCCCTCCCTCGAAGAGATAGTGAACGAGTGCGGGCCGCTCCCGGCCCAGGCGGTGCGCTGGCTCGCCGCCGGCGTCGCCGAGGCCCTGCAGTCCATCCACGGCGCCGGCCTCGTCCACCGCGACCTCAAGCCCTCCAACGTCCTCGTCGTCGAGGACGGCCCCCGGGTGATCGACTTCGGCATCGCGTCGGGCGTCTCCAACACGCGCCTGACCATGACCAACGTCGCCGTCGGCACCCCGGCCTACATGTCCCCCGAGCAGGCCCGCGACTCGCGCAGCGTCACCGGCGCGAGCGATGTCTTCTCGCTGGGCTCCATGCTGGTCTTCGCCGCCACCGGGCACGCCCCCTTCCACGGCGCCAACCCGGTCGAGACCGTCTTCATGCTGCTGCGCGAGGGCCCCGACCTGGAGGGGCTGCCCGACGAGCTGCGCCCGCTGATCGACTCCTGCATGCAGATGGACGTCAGCAAGCGCCCGAGCCCGGCCGACCTCCAGGCCCAGCTGGCCCCGCACCTCTTCGGCGCCGGCAGCGACGACAGCGGTACGGCGGCGGCCTGGCTGCCGCAGCGCGCCACCGCCATGATCGAGACCCGCCGCGGCGGCCGCCCCAGCGCCCCGCAGCCCCCGCCCGGCCCGCCGATGCCGCCGCGCCCGCCCCGGCAGCCCGCCGACTGGAGCGGCGACCCGCGCGCCGACCGGCCCTCGGACCGGCCTTCGGACCCGTACGGCGACCGTCCCGGCGGCGACCGTCCCGGTGGTGGCCGGCACGCCGGTCCCGCCGCCGTCCCGGCGCCCGACGCCGGTCCCGTACGGCTGGCCGGCGCGGCCGTGCCGATCGGGCCCGGCCCGCGGGTGTCGGACACCCGGGCCGCCGTCGGTGTCGGCCTCGGGGCCGCCGCGGGCACCGCCACCGGCTGGATCCGCCCGCCCGGCGGCGCTGCGGGCGGCGCCGAGCCCGGCCCGCCGCCCGGCTCCCGCCCGCTGCCCGGCCCCGCCCAGGCGCCCGACGCCCAGCAGGCCCCGCCGGCCCCCGAGGCGCCCGGGCACTGGCGGCCCTGGCGTTTCCGCATGTCCAACGACGTGTGGGGCACCCCCGTCGTCGACGGCGACCTGCTCTACGTCACCTCCTTCGAGGTGCACGCCCTGGACACGGCGAGCGGCCGGCGCCAGTTCAAGACCCGCGACGTGGCCTGGTCCATGGCGGTCGCCGGCGGCCGGATCCACGCCTCCGACGGGCCCACCCTGTACGCGCTCGACGCCCTCGACGGCGGGGAGCGCTGGCGGCTGCACACGGACGCCTGGGTGTACTCCCTCCAGGTGGACCGGGGCACCGTCGTCACCGGCACCCGGGGCGGCGGCGTCCAGGGCTGGGAGGCCTCCAACGGCGCCAAGCTGTGGGAGATCACCGGCGCCCAGACCGACTTCGAGACGCGCGAGGGCGGGCCCGCCGTGCACGGCGACACCGTGTACGTGTGGCGCGACGCCCGGCTCCAGGCGCTCGACGCCCGCACGGGCGTGGAGCGCTGGTCGTACCCGGTCGGCGACGCCGCCTCCTGCGCGCAGGTGCCGGTGCGGGTGGCCCCCGCCGAGGACGGCTGCGTGTACGTGGCGGCCGGCACCCGGGTGCTGTGCGTCGACATCGCGAGCGGCCACGTCCGCTGGCACTTCGAGGCGCCGGCCGTCTTCCTCGCGCCGCCCGCCTTCGCGCCCGGCCCGGCCGTCACCGGCGGCGGGGTCTACCTCGTCGACCACCTGGGCACGGTGTACGCGCTCGACGCGACCACCGGCAAGGACCGCTGGCGGATCGCCACCGAGCCCCGTCAGTCCACCGAGCCGGTCCTGGTCGCCGCGGGCAACGTCCATGTCGGCAGCGGCAGCGCGCTCTACACCCTGGACGCGGTCACCGGCACCCCGAAGTGGCGGTTCGCGGCGGGCGGCGAGCTGATCGGCGCCCCCGTCGTCGCGGACGGCCGGGTGCACTTCGGCTCGGCCGACCACGTCCTGTACACGCTGGACGCGACGGGCGGTCAGCTGCGCTGGAAGCTGGCGACGGGCGGCGAGATCACCGGCTCGCCGGTGGCCAGGAACGGCGTCGTGTACGCCTGCAGCAAGGACCGCTGCGTGTACGCCCTGGACGCGGTGAAGGGCACGGCGACCAACCGGGGCGCGTGAGCACCCCCGAACAGCCCGCCCCGACCGCCCCCGACCCCGCCCCCCTAGGCCCGATGCCCCGGGGGCGGTGGTGTCTCGTCGCGTGCCGGGTCCCAGGGCACGTCGGACGAGGGCGGCGGGGCGTTCTCCGGCGGCCCCGACGCGTCCGGCTGCTCGGGCCGCGTCCCGTACCCCTGGGTCGTCCGCGGCCCGTCGAGGGTCGGGTGCGTGGGGTAGGTGGCGTGCGGCGGCACCTGGTCGACCCGGGTGCGGTGGCCTCCGGAGCGGCCCGACATCACGACCGCGCCGAGGAGCAGCAGCACCCCGCCGCCCAGGGCGTTGGCGACGCCGTCGCCGAGGCCGCGTCCGTCGCCGCCGACGGTCAGGCTGCCCTCGGCCTGCCCGACCCGCACCATCCACAGGACGGTGAAGCCGAGCACGACGACACCCGCGAGGGCGACGAGCAGCCGGGAGCGCAGCACGACGCCGAGGACGGTGAGCAGCGCGGCGAAGGCGAAGGGCAGCAGGATCGAGCCGATCACGGAGGACTTGCCGTCGGTGATGCCGCTGAAGAGCTCGTCGATCGCGTAGTCGCGCCCGTGACGGCCGTCGTACCAGGCACGGAAGGGGCTCCAGACGGCGGCCGTCGCTCCGGCGAGGGCCAGGACCGAGCCGACGACGTTGCGGATCATCGATCGGCCTCCTCGGTCCGGCTCTCGCAGTCGACGCTACGCCGGGTGCGGGGGCCCCGCCAGGTGGCGCGGGCCCGGCGCTAGGGTGACGCGGACACGGCGAAAACGTACGGGGGGAGCGGGGAATGGTCCGCACACGGCTGAAGCTGGCGGCGACGCTCACGGTGGTGGTGCTCGCGCTGACCGGTTTCCAGACCAGCAGCAGCGGCGGCCACAGCGGCGGCAGCGGGAAGTCCGGCAGCAAGTCCGGCAAGAGCAAGAGCAAGAGCGGCGGGAGCAGCAGCGGCGGCGGCTGCTCCAGCTCCAAGAAGAAGAACGACGACTACGACGACAACGAATACGACAACAATGGTGGCTCCACGCCCTCCCCGACGGCCTCCACCAGCACCGCCCCGGCGGCGGGTGTCGAGGTCGTGGTGGTCGACTGTGTGAAGCCCGCGCAGAAGAAGCGCAAGGGCCGGCCGGCCGTGAAGGCGGACACCACGGCGACGCTGCGGATCACCTCGCGGGACGCGACGGCGGGGACGTACCGGATCGTCCTGGAGTTCAAGGGCTCGCTCGGCTCGAAGGCGGACGGGGCCGAGACCGTGGTGACGGTCGGTGGCGGGGAGACGAAGACCTTCGAGGTCGCCATGAAGAACCCGAAGGCCGTCGCCAAGGTGAAGGACTGCTACGTGTACGACGTGCGCAAGCAGCCCGAGGCGACCCCCACCCCTACCGCGTCCTGAACCCCTTCGCCCCGCCCCGTCCGCCGAACAGCTCGGCCTGCCGCTCCGGCGGCAGGTTCCCGAGCGTCACCAGGTGCGGCGCGTGGGCGAGGGCCTGGGCGCGGGCGGCCTCCTTGGCCGACCACAGGGCCCGGACCGTTCCCTGCACGGCCTCGGTCGGGTAGCCGGCGATGACGGCGGCGGCGGCCCGCGCGGCGGCGAGCGCCCCGCCGGGCGCGGTCAGCTCGGAGACCAGGCCGGTCTCGTACGCGCGCCGGGCGGAGACCCGTTCGGCGGTGCCCATGAGGGCCATCCGGGCGACTTCCCCGTACGGCATCCGCTGCGCCATGTGGATGGTCTCGAAGGCGGAGACCATCCCGTAGGCGGTGTGCGGGTCGAAGAAGGCGGCGTCCTCGCCGGCCACTAGGAACTCGGCCTCGCCGAGCAGGTAGAACGCCCCGCCGCAGGCCATCCCCTCGACGGCGGCGATCACCGGCTTCCACAGGTCGTTTGCCTTGGGGCCGATCGTGAGCAGCGGATCGTCGATCGTGTACGGGGAGGAGGGCTGGGGCACCTCCGTGGCGGCGGTGCGGTCGATGCCGGTGCAGAAGGCCCGGCCGCCGGCGCCGGTGACGACGATCGCGCGGATCTCGTCCTCGTGGCGGAAGCCGCGCCAGGTCTCGGTGAGGGTGCGGGCCATCTCCAGGGTGATCGCGTTGTGCTTCTCGGCCCGGTCCAGGGTGACGACGGCGACGCCGGTCTCCTTGTCCCGCTCGACGAGGATCCCGGAGCCGCTCATCCGCGCTCCAGCAGCCAGCGCGGCACGGTGACCCCGTCGATCTCGGTGAACGCCACCTTCACGGCGGCGCCGATCCGCAGCCGGGCCGGGTCCACGGAGTTCAGCGGGGCGTCGGGGGCGGCGACGACGTTGCCGACGAGGCGGATGCGGGGGTTCTCGGCGAGTTCGACGAGGACCGCGTTGTACGGGGCCTGCTCGGCGTAGTCGGGGAGGAGCGGCGGGTGGGGGAGGACGAAGGACCAGATCCGGCCGCGGCCGGACATGCGGCGCCACTCGCTGTCGAAGGACTGGCAGTGCGGGCAGCAGGGGCGGGGCGGGAAGCGGAGTTCGCCGCAGTCGGGTGCGGCGCAGGCCTGGACGCGGAGTTCGCCGCGGGCGGTGTACTCCCAGAAGGGGGCGCCGTCCTCGTCGGTGACGGGGGAGAGCAGGGCCATGGGTCTCAGCTCCTCAGCAGGATCGCGGACGTGGGGACGCCTTCGCCGGCGGTGACCAGGCAGGTGGCGGCGTCGGGGACCTGGGCGGTGGAGACGCCGCGGAGCTGCTTGACGCCCTCGTTGATGAGGTTGAAGCCGTGGACGTACGCCTCGGAGAGTCCGCCGCCGCCGGTGTTGAGGGGGAGCCGTCCGCCGATCTCCAGGGCGCCGCCCTCGGTGAAGGCGGCGCCCTCGCCGCGGCCGCAGAAGCCGTAGCCCTCCAGGGAGAGCGGGATGAGCGGGGTGAAGGCGTCGTAGATCTGGGCGACGTCGATGTCGTCGGGCCCGAAGTCGGCCTGCTTCCACAGGTGTCGGGCGGCGGTCCAGGCGGGCCCGGAGAGCGGGTCGTCGTTCCAGTAGTTGACCATGCCGTGGTGCTGGGCGGGCAGGCCCTGGGCGACGGAGTGCACGTAGACGGGCTTCTGCCGGCAGTCGCGGGCCCGCTCGGCGGAGACGATGACGCAGGCCAACGCCCCGTCGGTCTCCAGGCAGTTGTCGAAGAGGCAGAGGGGTTCGCTGATCCACCGGGAGGTCATGTACATCTCGCGGGTGAGCGGGCGCTCGTACATCATCGCGGCGGGGTTCTGGTTGGCCCGGTTGCGGCAGGCGAGGGCGACGTTGAAGAGGTGGTCGCGGGTGGCGCCGTACTCGTGCATGTAGCGGCGGGCGAGCATGCCGATCTCGTCGGCGGGGCGGAGCAGTCCGAAGGGGCGGGTCCACTGGCCGGGGGTGGGCAGCTGGACGGCGGTGTTCTTCCAGGGGCGCGGTCCGCTGCCGCGTTTGCGGGAGCGCCAGGCGACGCCGACGGTGGCCTGCCCGGAGGCGATGGCGGCGGCGAGGTGCCCGACGGTGGCGCAGGAGCCGCCGCCGCCGTATCCCACCTTGGAGAAGAAGGTGACGTCGCCGGCGCCGATGGCCTTCGCCACCTCGACCTCGTCGGTCTCCTCCATGGTGTAGGAGGCGAAGGCGTCGACCTCGGAGGGGGCGATGCCGGCGTCGTCGAGGGCGGCGAGGATCGCCCGGCAGGCGAGGGTCCGCTCGGACTCCGGGAGCTGTTTGGCGAAGGGGGTCTGGCCTATCCCGACGATGGCTGTTGCGTCCTTGAGCACGTGGTCCTCCCGGCCCGGCAGCACTGCTGACAGCGCGTCAGGCTACAGCTAATCTGACGGATAGTCAGCTATGGGAGGGGTGGGCGATGGAGTGGAGCTCGATACCGGAGTTGGTGCGCCGGGCGGCCGAGCGGTACGCGGAGCGCGAGGCGGTCGTCGACGGCCGCACGCGGATCACGTACGCCGAACTCGGCGAGCGCGTCGAACGCGCGGCGGCCGCCTGTCTCGCTACCGGGGTACGGGCCGGGGACCGGGTCGGGATCTGGGCGCCCAACACCCTCGACTGGATCGTCTCCGCCCTCGGCGCGGTCACCGCGGGCGCCGTCCTCGTCCCGCTCAACACCCGCTTCAAGGGCACCGAGGCCGCCGACGTGCTGGCCCGCTCCCGGGCCCGGCTGCTCTTCGTCACCGGCACCTTCCTCGGCACCTCGTACGTCGCCTCGCTGCGCCGCGCGGGCGTGGAACTGCCGGACCTGGAAAGGGTGGTGGTCTTCGGCGACACCGCGCCAGACGACCCCGGCTACACCACCTGGAAATCCTTCCTCTCCGAGGGGAACGACGTCCCGGCCGCCGACGTGTGGGCCCGGGCCGCCACGCTCTCCCCCTCCGACCCCTCCGACATCATCTACACCTCCGGCACCACCGGCCGCCCCAAAGGCGCCGTCATCACCCACGGGCAGACCCTGCGCTGCTACGCCCTGTGGAGCGAGCTCGCGGGGCTGCGCGAGGGCGACCGCTACCTCATCGTGAACCCCTTCTTCCACACCTTCGGCTACAAGGCCGGCGTCATCGCCTGCCTCCAGCGCGGCGCGGTGATGGTGCCGCAGTCCGTCTTCAACGTGGACGCCGTCCTCGCCCACATCACCGCCGAGCGGATCACCGTCCTGCCCGGCCCGCCCACCCTCCACCAGTCCCTCCTCGACCACCCGGCCCGCGGCACGTACGACCTGTCCTCGCTGCGCCTGGTCGTCACCGGCGCGGCGGTGGTCCCGCTCCAGCTGGTGGAGCGCCTGCGCACCGAGCTGGGCGTCGGCACGGTCCTCACCGCGTACGGCCTCTCCGAGGCGAGCGGCATCGTCACGATGTGCCGCCGGGGCGACCCGGCCGAGGTCATCGCGCGCACCTCCGGCCGCGCCGTCCCGGGCACGGAGCTGCGCCTCTCCGAGACGGGCGAGGTCCTGGTCCGCGGCTTCCACGTGATGGCCGGCTACTTCGAGGACGCGGCGGCGACGGCGGCGGCGATCGACCCGGACGGCTGGCTGCACACCGGCGACGTGGGCGTCCTGGACGCGTCCGGGAACCTGCGGATCACCGACCGGATCAAGGACATGTTCATCGTCGGCGGCTTCAACGCCTACCCGGCGGAGATCGAGCAACTGCTCGGCCTGCACCCCGACATCGCCGACGTCGCCGTCATCGGCGTCCCGGACCCCCGCCTCGGCGAGGTCGGCAGGGCCTTCGTGGTCCGCCGCCCGGGCGCGACGCTCACGGCGGACGACCTGATCGCCTGGTCCCGCCGTGAGATGGCCAACTACAAGGTGCCGCGCGAGGTCGAGTTCGTCCCGGAGCTGCCGCGGAACGCGAGCGGCAAGGTGGTGAAGGGCGAACTGCGCGACCGCTGACGCCGACGCGGCGGCCGGGGGACGCAAAAGGGCCTGGACCGGTTGTGCCGGTCCAGGCCCTCCCCCCTGCGCGCGCGTGGCGTGCCTCGTCCTGGTCGGGCGGACGGTCCCCACCGCCTGCCCTTCCGAACGTGATCGATCATCGCCGATGTCGAACGCGAGTACGAGGTCGGATCGCGTACTTCGTCAGGTCCGCCGCCACCGGCACCCCCCGTGACGTGCGACGGAGGGGCCGGGCTTGAAGCCCGGCCCCTCCGTCCTGGGGTCGCCCGCCCCCCACCGCACCGGACCGTTCCCCTCGGATCCCCCCGACCCGGGGGCGTCCCCCGAACCGGTGCGGTCTTGCTCTGCGGACGACCTCGGCCCCGGCGACTCCCCCGATGGTGCCGCCGGAACCGTCCCCGTGGCGTGCGGCTCAGATGGCCGGCTTGACCGGCTTGGCAGGCTCGGACGTGGCGTGCATGTCCATGGTCGTGATGTCGGCCGTGCCCTTGCCCGTGACCTTCGCGGTGATGGCGTCGACAGCGGGCTCGGACGTGGCGTGCATGTCCTTCGTGACGATCTCGCTCTCGGTGCCGCCCGTGGCGTGCATGTCCTGAGGCTTGACGACCGGGTTCTGCTCGATCGGGTTGCTCATCTCGTCTGCTCCTGCCTGAAGGGTGGGGATTCGGCACTCGATCCGTCCGGCCGCTCCCCCGTGAATCAGCCGGACGGATCCTTCGTGGCCGCTCACCCTAGTTGCCGGCGGTGGCGGCCTTGCCGGTGACCCGTCTGCCCCCCGACACGACGGATCGACAGGAACTAGCGTGCCGTTCGGCGATAAACGAACGATGAACGCGCAGGCCGGGGCCGTGGGGCCGGTCCGGGGCGCCCGGCGGGACGGCCTCCGCGGCGCGTCGGTCAGGCCGCGCCGGTGACGTTCAGGCCGCGCTGGTGACGTTCAGGAGCGCGCGGACCTCGGCCGCCTCGGGGGAGCCGAGCCCCTCGAAGACCTCCAGCGCCTCCCGCCAGCAGACCTGGGCTCGCCCCGACTGGCCGATGCCGCCGAGCGCCCGCCCGAGCACCGTCAGCACGTTGGCGCGGCGCCACTCGCCGCCGATGCCCCGCAGGACCGTGAGCGCCATCTCGGCGTTGGACGCCGCCTGGGCGGGCCGCCGCGCGGCGATGTCCACCTCCGCGAGCCGGAACAGGGTCATGCCCTCCCACAGGCGCTGCCGGCTGTCCCGGAACACCTCCAGCGCCTCGCGCAGCCGGTCGACGGCCGGGCCGAGCTGGCCGGCCTCGGTGAGCGCGAGGCCCAGCGCGTAGCGCCCGTTGGCGCCGCGCAGCGAGTGCCCGATCGAGTCGTAGATCGCCGTGCCCTCCTCGGCGAGGGCGATCGCCTGCGCGGTGCGGCCGGTGGCCAGGTGGATCCGGGACAGGTTGCACAGGGCGCTGGCCTCGCCGGGCCGGTCGCCGATGCCGCGGAACCGCTCGATGGCGTGGGCGAGATGCACCTCGCCCTCCTCGAAGCGGTTCTGGTAGAGGGCGATGATGCCCCGCGCGTTGGCCGACCAGCAGGCGGGCAGCGGGTCCCCGGCCTCCTCGGCGCAGCGCAGCGACAGCGTCGCGTCGCGGTCGGCCTCCTCGAAGCGGCCCGCCGTGTGGTGGATGCCGGCCAGCGCCATGAGGGCCCGGCCCTCGGCGCGTACGTCGCCGGAGCCGTGGGCCGCGTCGCGGACGCCCGAGGCGATGGCCTCGAACTCCTTCGCGTTCGTCCCGGACTCGCCCAGGTCGAGCGCCGCCCACAGCAGGTCGACCGCCCGCCGCAGCGTCCCCGCCGTCGCCGCCGACTGGCGGACGCAGGCGAGCAGGCAGTTGGCCTCGGCGTACAGCCAGTCCTGGGCGGCGTGCCGGTCGGTGAAGGCGAGGCCCTGGTAGGCGGTGGCCTCCAGGTGGTCGACGAGGCGGTCGCCGGGCCGCTCCAGGGCGTACACCCGGGAGGCGGTGGCCAGGTAGAAGTCGAGCAGCCGGGAGAGGGCCAGCTCCCGTTCGGCCGGGGGCTGTTCGTCGCGTTCGGCGCAGGCACGCGCGTAGAGCCGTACGAGGTCGTGGTAGCGGTAGCGGCCCGGTGCGGCGGACTCGACGAGGGAGGTGTCGACGAGGGCTTCCAGGAGGTCCTCGGTCTCCCATTCCGGCAGGTCCAGGACGGCGGCGGCCGCGGCCAGCGAGATGTCGGGCCCGTCGGCGAGGCCGAGCAGCCGGAAGGCGCGGGCCTGGGCGGGCTCCAGCTGCCCGTAGCCGAGCTCGAAGGTGGCCTTCACGGCGAGGTCGCCGGCCTGGAGCTCGTCGAGCCTGCGCCGCTCGTCGGCCAGCTTGGCGGCGAGCACGGAGACCGTCCAGGTGCGGCGGGCGGCGAGCCGGGAGGCGGCGATGCGGATGGCCAGCGGCAGGAAGCCGCAGGCGGCGACGACGTCGAGGGCGGCCTCGCGCTCGGACTGGACGCGCTCGGTGCCGACGATCCGGGTGAAGAGCTGGAGCGCCTCCTCCGGGGACATCACGTCCAGGTCGACGAGGTGCGCGCCGGCCAGGTCGACCATGCGGATGCGGCTGGTGACGAGCGCGGCGCAGCCGGCCGTGCCGGGCAGCAGGGGCCGGATCTGGGCGGCGTCCCGGGCGTTGTCGAGCAGCACCAGGACGCGGCGGCCGTCGAGCGTGGAGCGGTAGAGCGCGGCCCGCTCGTCGAGCGAGTCGGGGATGGCGGAGTCGGGGGTGCCGAGGGCCCGCAGGAAGGCGCCGAGGACGGTCTCCGGGGCCGCCGCCCGCGAACCGGCGCCCTGGAGGTCCACGTACAGCTGCCCGTCGGGGAAGTGCGGGCGGGCCTCGTGGGCCACGTGCACGGCGAGGGTGGTCTTGCCGACGCCGCCGATCCCGGCGAGCGCCGAGACGGCCATGACGTGCCCCTCGGCGCTGGCGAGCCGGCCGCCCAGCTCCCGTACGAAGGAGGCGCGGCCGGTGAAGTCGGGCACGGTGGCGGGCAGCTGCGCGGGGCGCGCGACGGGCGCGGCGGCCGGGGGCTGCGCGTCGGCGGGCCGGGCGAGTTCGGCGTCGGCCTGGAGGATGCGCTGCTGGAGCCTGGAGAGTTCGGGGTTGGGGTCGACGCCGAGTTCGTCGGCGAGGAGGCGGCGGGTGTCGGCGTACACGGCGAGGGCTTCGGCCTGCCGGCCGGAGCGGTAGAGGGCGAGCATGAGGAGTTCGCGCAGGCGCTCGCGGAGCGGGTGCGCGGCGGTGAGCGCGGTCAGCTCGGAGACGGCCTCGGCGTGGGCGCCGACCTCCAGGTCCAGGTCGAGCCGGGTCTCCAGGAGCCGCAGCCGCCACTCCTCCAGGCGGGTGCGCTGGGTCTCGGCGTAGGGCCCGGGCACGGAGGCGAGGGTCTCGCCCTCCCACCGCCCGAGGGCCTCGTTCAGCCGGTCGCGGGCGGCGCAGCGCTGCCCGGCGGCGCGCAGCCTGTCGGCCTCGGCGGCGAGCTGGTGGGCCTCGGCGAGGTCGAGGGTGAGGCCGGGTCCGGTGGTGCGCAGGGCGTAGCCGCCGGAGTCGCTGACGAGGACGCCGGGGTCGAGGATCTTGCGCAGCCGGGAGGCGTACGTGCGGACCGCGGCGAGCGCCTGCGAGGGCGACTCCTCGCCCCAGATCGCGTCGATCAGCTCACCGGCGGTGGCGGTCCGCCCGTCGCGCAGCAGCAGCGCGGCGAGCAGCGCCCGCTGCTGCGGCGACCCGGTGGGCAGCACCTGGTCCCCGCGCGAGGCCCGTACGGGCCCGAGGACGCCGAACCGGAGGGAGTCGGCGACCACGGTGTCGGCGACCACGGTGTCGGCCGCCGCGCTCGTCTCCGGATCGCCGGTCCCGTTTCCGGGGGCGTCGGTTCCGTTTCCGGGCACGCCGGAACGCGGTTCCTCGGCCGGCCCGGTGCCGGTCCCGTCGGAAACCGTCGCCGGAGTGCGTTGCCCCGGAACCCGCGGCCCGTTCTCACGGTCCATTAGCTCCCCCTGCCCGTACCGCTGGTTTCGCCCAAGACAGTCTGCCTTGTCCGGAGGGCGCGCGTCAGCATCGGGTCGGCGGATCCGGCATCGGTTGGGGCCGCATGAGCTGACGAACCGTCAGATCGACGCTACCGTGAAGCGCATGGAGAGCTTCCCCAAGATCATCTCGGTGGACGACCACACCGTGGAGCCCCCGCACGTCTGGCAGGACCGGCTCCCGTCCCGCTACCGCGACACCGGCCCCCGCGTCGTCCGGGCCCCATTGAAGGAAATGACCTTTCTGGGCGGAAAGTTCGCCCCCGTCATGGGCGCCAAAGGGGACGAAGGCCCCATAGGCGACTGGTGGGTCTACGAGGACCTGCACCGTCCGCTGACCCGGCTCGACACCGCCGTCGGCTACGACCGCGACGAGATCAGGCTGGAGGTCATCACCTACGAGCAGATGCGGCCCGGCTCGTACTCCGTGCCCGAGCGGCTCGCCGACATGGACGTCAACCACGTCCAGTCGGCCCTCTGCTTCCCGACCTTCCCCCGATTCTGTGGTCAGACCTTCACAGAAGCCGCCGATCGTGAACTCGGTCTCCTCGGCGTCCGCGCCTACAACGACTGGATGGTCGAGGAGTGGTGCGGCCCCGAGGCGCGGGGCCGGCTGATCCCGCTGACCCTGATCCCGCTCTGGGACCCGGAGCTCGCCGCCGCCGAGGTCCGCCGCAACGCGGCCCGGGGGGTGCGCGCGGTCGCCTTCTCCGAGATACCGCCGCACCTCGGGCTGCCCTCGGTCCACACCGACCACTGGGACCCGTTCCTGCGCGCCTGCGACGAGACCGGCACCGTCATCGCGATGCACATCGGCTCCTCCAGCCGGATGCCGTCCACGTCCGCCGACGCCCCGCCGGCCGTCGGCTCCACCATCACCTTCGCCAACTGCTGCTTCTCGATGGTCGACTGGCTGATGAGCGGCAAGTTCGAGCGCTTCCCCCACCTGCGGATCATGTACGCCGAGGGGCAGATCGGGTGGATCCCGTACATCCTGGAGCGCGCGAACGTCGTGTGGGAGGAGAACCGGGGCTGGGGCGGGGTCGCCGAGAAGGTGCTGCGCCCCCCGTCGGAGCTGTTCGCCGAGCATGTCTTCGGCTGCTTCTTCGACGACGCCTTCGGGCTGCGCAACCTCGACGCCATCGGGGTGGGCAACGTCCTCTACGAGACCGACTACCCGCACTCGGACTCCACCTGGCCCAAGTCCCGCGAGGTCGGCGAGGCCCAGATGGGCCACCTGGCACCGGACGTGGTCGAGCGGATCGTGCGCGGCAACGCGATCGACCTGCTGGGGCTGAGCGAGGACGGCCTCTGGCGCCCGTAGGACCCGAAAAGGGCCCGCCCGGCCCGCCGAGGGAGGCGGACCGGGCGGGGGCTTGGGCGGGCGCGGCTCAGTAGGAGCCGTGCCACGGGAAGGGCCCGGGGGCTGCCGCATCCACCGTGCGGCACGGCCCCTCTCCCGGTCTTGGAGAAAAACGCACTCCGGGTTCCCGCCGTACGCGGACGGACCCCGCACACCCCTTGCCTGACGGGACGTCAGAAGACAGCATGGGGGCCGTCGCCGTAACTGACGGAACGTCAGATGAGGGAGTCCCCATGGTGGTCTACGGCATGCAGCTGCCCGTCCAGTCCCAGAGCACGATCTACGCCGAGCCCTGGGAGGCCGCGGCGGGCCCCGACGACCTCCTCGCGGTCGCCCGCGCCGCCGACACGCTCGGCTTCGACTACATCGCCAGCTGCGAGCACGTCGCCGTCCCGCGCCGGCTCGCCGGGGCGATGAGCACCATCTGGTACGACCCGGTGGCCACCCTCTCGTTCCTGGCGGCGGCCACCGAGCGGGTCCGGCTGCTCTCCCACGTCGCCCTCGTCGGCCTGCGTCACCCGCTGGTCTCGGCGAAGGCGTACGCGACCCTCGACCACCTCTCCGGCGGGCGGCTCGTCCTCGGCGTCGGGGCCGGGCACCTGGAGGAGGAGTTCGAGACGCTCGGGGTGGACTTCGCCGGGCGCGGCGGCGTCCTCGACGAGACCGTCGACGCACTGC
Source organism: Streptomyces sp. NPDC023157 (assembly GCF_055560575.1). NCBI lineage: Bacteria > Bacillati > Actinomycetota > Actinomycetes > Kitasatosporales > Streptomycetaceae > Streptomyces > Streptomyces sp. NPDC023157. Next base: position 52,185 of record NZ_JBVHIL010000012.1, on the reverse strand, counting down.
GGGCGGCGCTCGGGCCCGAGGAGTTCCCGGAGCACAGCGGCGAACGCTTCACCTTCCGGGACCTCGGCCAGCGGCCCCGGCCCACGCAGGAGCGCGTCCCCGTCTGGATCGGCGGCTCCTCGCCCGCCGCCGTGCGCAGGGCCGCGGTCAAGGGGGACGGCTGGCTGCCGCAGGGCGACCCGCGCGGCCGGCTCCCCGAGCAGATCGCCCGGCTGCGGCGGCTGCGCGAGGAGGCCGGCGTCGAGGCGCCGTTCACCGTCGGCGCGATCGCCGAGCCGCTGTACGTGGGGCAGCCCGACTGGGACACCGGACGGCGCACCCTCACCGGCAAGCCGCAGGCGCTCGCCGAGTCGCTGCGCGCGTACGGGGAGATGGGTGTGGACCAGATCCAGGTCCGGTTCCGCTGCCGCAGCCGAACCGAACTCCTCGACCAGATGGGCGCTTTCGCGACGGAGGTCGCCCCCCACCTCACGTAGAAGGAGTCACCGCATGGGCAAGCTGGACGGGCGCGTCGTCGTCATCACGGGCGCGGCGCGCGGGCAGGGCGAGCAGGAGGCGCGGCTCTTCGCCGCCGAGGGGGCCCGGGTGGTCCTGGGGGACGTCCTGGACGGCCCCGGCGAGGCGCTCGCCAAGGAGCTGGGGGAGGACAGGGCGCGCTACGTCCACCTGGACGTCACCGCCGAGGCGGAGTGGGCGGCCGCGGTGGCCGCCGCGAAGGACCGCTTCGGGCGGATCGACGGCCTGGTGAACAACGCGGGCATCCTGCGCTTCAACGAGCTGGTGTCGACGCCGCTGGACGAGTTCGAGGCGATCACCCGGGTCAACCAGGTCGGCTGCTTCCTCGGCATGAAGGCCGTGGCGCCCGAGATCGCGGCGGCCGGCGGCGGCACGATCGTGAACACCGCCTCGTACACGGGCGTGACGGGCATGGCGGGCGTCGGCGCCTACGCGGCGAGCAAGCACGCCGTGCTGGGGCTCACCCGGGTGGCCGCGCTGGAGCTGGCGGCGAAGGGGATCCGGGTGAACGCGGTCTGCCCCGGGGCCATCGACACCGCCATGAGCAACCCGGAGGGCGTCGACCCGGCGGCCACGGCGGAGCTGTACCGCAAGCTGGTGCCGCTCGGACGGATCGGGCGGCCGGAGGAGGTGGCGGCCCTCGCGCTCTTCCTGACCGGCGAGGACTCCGCGTACATCACGGGCCAGCCCTTCGTCATCGACGGCGGCTGGCTGGCCGGCGTCAGCCTCTTCTGACCTTTTCTGACGCACCATCAGGTATTGACGCCCCCGTCGCACGGTGCGACAGTCGGGCACATCGCTGATCTGACGATTCGTCAGAAACTCACGAGGACGGTGACCTTCCGTGGAATTCGGGATCTTCGTACAGGGATACGTCGGCAAGCGGGCCGAGACCGATCCCGAAGCCGAACACAAGGCCCTCATGGAGGAGACCGAGTACGTCATCCAGGCGGACAAGTCCGGGTTCAAATACGCCTGGGCCTCCGAGCACCACTTCCTGGAGGAGTACTCCCACCTCTCCGCCAACGACGTCTACCTCGGCTACCTCGCCCACGCCACCGAGCGCATCCACCTCGGCTCCGGCATCTTCAACCCGCTCGCCCAGGTCAACCACCCGGTGAAGGTCGCCGAGAAGGTCGCCATGCTCGACCACCTCTCCGGCGGCCGCTTCGAGTTCGGCTCCGGGCGCGGCGCCGGCTCCCACGAGATCCTCGGCTTCTTCCCGGGCATCACGGACATGAACCACACCAAGGAGATCTGGGAAGAGACCATCGCCGAGTTCCCCAAGATGTGGCTCCAGGAGGAGTACGAGGGGTTCCAGGGCAAGCACTGGTCACTCCCGCCCCGCAAGATCCTGCCCAAGCCGTACGGCAAGTCCCACCCGGCCATGTGGTACGCGGCCGGCTCCCCCGCCTCGTACGCCATGGCCGGCAGGAAGGGGCTCGGCGTCCTCGGCTTCAGCGTGCAGAAGGTCTCCGACATGGAATGGGTCGTCGAGTCCTACAAGAACGCGATCAAGGAGGCCAAGGCGGTCGGCGACTTCGTCAACGACAACGTCATGGTGACCTCCACGGCGATCTGCGCCGAAACCCACGACAAAGCCGTCGAGATCGCCGTCGGCGGCGGACTCAACTACCTCCAGTCGCTGCTCTTCCGCTACCACGACACCTTCCCCCGGCCCGAGGGCATCCCCGAGTGGCCCGAACTGCTCCCCGAGTACTCCGCCGAGATCATCGAACTCCTCATCGCCGAGGAACTGATGATCTGCGGCGACCCCTCCGAGGTCCTCGCCCAGTGCAAGCGCTGGGAGCGGGCGGGCGCCGACCAGCTCTCCTTCGGCCTGCCGATCGGGATCTCGTACGAGGACACGATGAACTCCCTCAAGCTCATCGGCGAACACGTGATCCCCCACATCGACACGGACCCCATCCACCGCACCACCCGCTTCCGCCAGGGGACAAACACCTGACGGACCCCCGAGTGGGTGGGGCCGTCCCGGGCGCAGGACCGCAACGGGGCGGGGTGAGCGCCCACGTCGGGGCGGGGACGGGGCCCCGTGACAGATAAGCGCGGGGTGGCGTCTTCCCGGATCGTCGCCCCGTACCGGCCCCGGCCGGAGGCACCCGCAGCCGCGGCCGGCTGCGCCCCGGCCCCCGTCCGGGGCGCGCCCGTGCTCCCGCGCGGGACCCGCGCAGAAAGGACGGTCATGCTCGATCACCTCATTCAAGGCGCCACCGTCGTCGACGGCACCGGCGCCCCCGCCTACACCGCCGACGTCGGCATCCGCGACGGGCGGATCGCCGTCGTCGCCGAGCCCGGCACCGTCGCCGAGGAGGCCCGGAGCACGGAGGACGCCACCGGCCTGATCCTCGCGCCGGGTTTCGTCGATCCGCACACCCACTACGACGCCCAGCTCTTCTGGGACCCGTTCGCCACCCCGTCGATGAACCACGGCGTCACCACCGTCGCCGGCGGCAACTGCGGTTTCACTCTCGCCCCGCTGCACCCGGACCGCCCCGAGGACGCCGACTACACGCGCAAGATGATGTCCAAGGTGGAGGGCATGGCTCTCAAGGCCTTGGAGGAGGGCGTCGACTGGAGCTGGTCGTCGTTCGCCGAGTACCTGGACGCCCTTGACGGCCGTACCGCCGTCAACGCCGGCTTCATGGTGGGCCACTGCGCCCTGCGCCGGTACGTGATGGGCGCCGACGCGGTCGGCGGCCAGCCCACGGAGGAGCAGCTGGCCCGGATGGTCGCGCTCCTCAAGGAGGCGATGGCGGCGGGCGCCTGGGGCCTGTCCACCACCCAGTCGGCCACCCACTCCGACGGCGACGGCGCCCCCGTCGCCTCCCGGCACGCCCTGCCCGCCGAGCTGATCGCCCTGTCGAAGGCGGTCGGCGAGCACGAGGGCACTCAGATCGAGGCGATCCTGGCGGGCTGCCTCGACCAGTTCTCGGACGCGGAGATCGATCTCTTCGTCGAGATGACGGCCGCCGCCGGGCGCCCGCTCAACTGGAACGTCCTCACCATCGACGCCACCGTCCCCGAACGCGTCCCGCGCCAGCTCCTGGCCTCGGAGCGGGCCCGCAAGTCCGGCGGCCGGATCGTCGCCCTCACGATGCCGATCCTCACCCCGATGAACATGTCGCTCGGCACCTTCTGCGCCCTCAACCTGATCCCCGGCTGGGGCGAGGTCCTCGGCCTGCCGGTGCCCGAGCGGATCGTGAGGCTGCGCGATCCCGCCGTACGGGCCGAGCTGCTGCGCCGCGCCGACTCCAAGGAGGCGGGCGTCTTCCGGCGCCTGGCGCACTTCGGGCGGTACGTCATCGGCGACACGTACAGCGCCGAGAACGAGGGCCTGACGGGCCGGGTCGTGAAGGACATCGCCGCCGAACGCGGCCAGGACCCCTTCCAGTGCCTGGTGGAGATCTGCGCCAACGACGAGCTGCGCACCGTCCTGTGGCCGATGCCCACCGACAACGACCCGGCGTCCTGGGCGCTGCGCCGCGAGACCTGGCAGCACGAGGACGTCCTGCTCGGCGGCTCCGACGCGGGCGCCCACCTGGACCGGATGTGCGGGGCGCCGTACACGACCCGTTTCCTCGGCGACTGTCTGCGCGGCCGGAAGCTGGTGCCGCTGGAGCAGGCGGTGAGGATGCTGAGCGACGATCCGGCGCGGCTCTTCGGGCTGCGTGAGCGCGGCCGGATCACCGAGGGCTTCCACGCCGACCTGGTCCTCTTCGACCCGGAGCGGATCGACGCGGGCCCGGCGACCCTGGTCCACGACCTGCCGGGCGACAGTCCGCGGCTGGACTCGCGGGCGGTCGGGATCGTGTCGGTGCGGGTCAACGGGGTCGAGACGGTACGGGACGACGAGGTGACGGGCGCCATCCCGGGCCGGGTGCTGCGCTCGGGCCGCGACACGAGGACGGTGAGCACGCGATGACGCGAGAGGTCACGGAGCGGCTGTATATAGGGGGAGAGTGGGTCGAGCCCGACGGCGGGCACTACGAGGTCATCGACCCTGCCTCCGAGGAGCTCGTCGGCCTCGCGCCGGAGGCCTCCCGCGTCCAGGTGTACGCGGCGGCCGAGGCGGCCCGCGAGGCCTTCGCGACCTGGTCGCGGACGAGGCCGGAGGAGCGGGCCGCGATCCTGGACCGGGCCGCCGACCTGATGGCCCGCGACGCCGACGCGAACGCCCTGCTGGCCCGCGCGGAGACGGGCGCGACGACGGCGACGGCGCGCGGGATGCAGGTCGCGGTCGGCGCCTCGCGTTTCCGGCGGTACGCGCGCGGCGCCCTGGAGCCGGTCGAGCAGGCGCTGCCCCCGCAGATCAACGAGGCCGGCCCGATGGGGAAGGCCGGTGTGTTCGGGGCGGTGGCGGTGCGGCGCCCGGTCGGCGTGGTCACCTGCATCACCTCGTACAACAACCCCTGGGCCAATCCGGCCGGCAAGATCGCCCCGGCGCTCGCCATGGGCAACACGGTGGTGGTGAAGCCCGCCCCGCAGGATCCGCTGTCGGTGTTCGCGATGGTCCGCGCCCTGGAGGAGGCGGGTGTCCCGGCGGGGGTGGTCAACCTCGTCACGGGCTCCGCGCCGGCGGTGGGCGAGGCCGCCGTGGACTCCCCGGTGGTCGACATGGTCTCCTTCACCGGTTCCACGGCGGTCGGCCAGGCGATCGGCGAGGTCTGCGGCCGGGGCCTGAAGCGGCAGCTGATGGAGCTGGGCGGCAAGGGGGCGGCGCTGGTCTTCGACGACGCCGACCTGGACGCGGCGGTCATGGGGATCGGCACGACCTTCTCCTTCTACAGCGGGCAGATCTGCACCGCGCCGACCCGGGTGCTGGCGCAGCGCGGGATCCACGACCGGCTGATCGAGAAGCTGACCGGCTATCTCGCCTTCATGAAGGTGGGCGACCCGGCGGAGCGGGGCACGGTGGTGGGCCCGGTGATCTCGGCGGCCCACCGGGACCGGATCGAGTCGTACGTCGAGCTGGGGCGCAAGGAGGGGGCCACGGTGGTGGCGGGCGGGGAGCGTCCGGCCGGTCCGGGTCTCGACCGCGGCTTCTACGTGGCGCCGACGCTCCTGGCGGACTGCACCAACGAGATGCGGGTGGTGCGGGAGGAGATCTTCGGCCCGGTGGTCGTGGTGGTCCCCTTCGACGACGAGGAGGAGGGCATCGCCCTCGCCAACGACAGCGACTACGGGCTGATCGACTACGTGTGGTCCGGCGACGTGGCCCGCGCCTTCCGGGTCGCGGGGCGGCTGCGGGCCGGCGGGGTCGGGGTGAACACCATCGGCCGGAACATGGAGGCGCCGTTCGGCGGCTTCAAGAAGAGCGGGGTCGGGCGGGACGTGGGCTCGTACGCGCTGCACGCCTACAGCGAGACGCAGGCGGTGGTCTGGCCCGGCTGATCCGGCGGGCTGATCCGGCGGGTCGGGCGCAAGAAGCACACTGCGGGGGCCCGGCGCAGGACCTTCGGAAAATTCCTCGGGAAATTTTGGAATCGGACATTCCGGACAGTGCTGCGGTTCCCGCATATCGGACACTCCGCACCGGACCTACCGCTTGGTCGGTCCGGTGCGGTCGTCGATCTTTCAATCATTGGCGGCTGTCCGGATTCGCCCTCTCAATGCAAGGTGATGATCGATCAAATGAGCGGACTGCGATCCTCCGGATGTGGAAACCGCAGCATTTAACGTCCTGTTCATGACTCAGGTGGATGTGCGGCCCCAGGCCGGAGACACGGTAAGGGGCACCGCGACCGCGGGTGACACCCAGGGCGTGCGCACCAAGGGCCTCGGTGGCAACTCCGTGGGCCTGCTCGGCAGCGCCGTCATCGGCATCTCCACCGTCGCCCCCGTCTACTGCCTCACCTCGACGCTCGGCTCCACCGCCGGCGAGGTCGGCCTCCAGATGCCCGCCGTCTTCCTCGCGGGCTTCCTGCCGATGCTGCTCGTCGCCTTCGCGTACCGCGAGCTCAACAAGGTCATGCCCGACTGCGGCACCTCCTTCACCTGGACGGTGAAGGCCTTCGGCCCGAAGCTGGGCTGGATGTGCGGCTGGGGCCTGGTCATCGCGACGATCATCGTCCTGTCCAACCTGGCGGGCGTCGCCACCTCGTACTTCTGGCTGCTCGCCGGGGAGATCACGGGCAATCCGTCGATCGCGGCCCTGGACGACAACAAGGCCGTCCACATCCTCACCTGCCTCGCCCTGATCGCCACCGCCACCGCGATCAGCTACCGCGGCATGACCGCCACCAAGGGCCTCCAGTACACCCTCGTCGGCCTCCAGCTCGTCGTCCTCGCCCTCTTCGTGGCGATGGCGCTGTCGAAGGCCGGCTCCTTCGAGACCTCGGTCGAGTTCTCCTGGTCCTGGATGAACCCCTTCGCGGTGCAGTCCTTCGCCGCGTTCACCGCCGGACTCTCCCTGTCGATCTTCATGTACTGGGGCTGGGACGCCTGCATGGCGTCCAACGAGGAGACCACCGGCAGCGAGAAGACCCCCGGCCGCGCCGCGCTCATCGCGATGGTCGTCCTGGTCGGCTCCTACCTGGCCACCGGCATCGCCGCCCAGATGGCCGTCGGCTCCGGCGACCAGGGCCTCGGCCTCGCCAACCCGAAGACCTCCGACAACGTCTTCGCCGCCCTGGCCGGCCCCGTCATGGGCCCCGGCCTCGGCATCCTGCTCTTCGTCGCGGTGCTCGCCTCGGCCGCCGCCAGCCTCCAGACGACCTTCATCCCGGTCGCCCGCACGGTCCTGGCCATGTCCACCTACGAGGCCCTGCCGAAGTCCTTCACCAAGGTCCACCCGGTCTTCAAGACCCCCGGCAAGGCGACGATCGTGGCCGGTGTCGCCACCGGCGCGTTCTACACCGTGATGACCCTGGTCAGCGAGCACGTCCTGGTCGACACGATCTACGCGCTCGGCCTGATGATCTGCTTCTACTACGCCCTGACGGCCTTCGCCTGCGTCTGGTACTTCCGCGGCGAGCTGTTCCGCTCCGTGCGCGACTTCGCCTTCAAGGGCCTCATGCCGGCCCTCGGCGGCCTGATGCTGACCGCCGTCTTCGGCAAGACGCTGTACGACATGTGGGACCCGGCCTACGGCTCCGGCTCCGCCGTCTTCGGCGTCGGCTCCGTCTTCGTCATCGGCGTCGGGCTGCTGCTGCTCGGCGTGGTGATCATGCTGGTGATGCAGCGCCGCAGCCCCGCGTTCTTCCGCGGCGAGGTGCTCACCAAGGAGACCCCGTCCCTGGTGGTCGCGGACTGATGGACTCCGCGACCGTCGGCTGACGGAAACGACGAGGTGGCGGGCCCGTGGGGGGTCCCGCCACCTTCGTCGTTCTCCCGAGGGCCGGTCAGTGCCCGCCGGGCAGCAGCCCCGACACCAGCTGGTTGGCGGCGGGCATCCCGGCGGGGGCCGGGCCCTTGCCGTGGGGCATGAGGACGCCGCTGAGCGGGACGACCGAGGGAAGGTTGGCGCCGCCGGTGTCGGCGGCGGCGGTCCCGGCGGCGGCCGTGAGGCCACCCGCCACGGCGAGTCCGGTGAGCGCGGCTGCGGTGAGGATCTTCTTCATGCCCGCTCCAACGCGGACGGACGCGATCCGGTTACGCGGAGGGGCGCGGCCGGCCGGTGCCGTGGAGGCGGGCGCCCCGACTGCTACCAGGTGGCCCCGGCCGGCTGCCGGGTCGTCGCGTTCAGCCGGTTGAAGAGGTTGGACACCCCGATCCACAGCACGATCTGCGCCAGCTGCTTCTCGTCGTAGTGTCGCGCGGCCTCGTCCCACACCGCGTCCGGCACCGCGTCCGGGCGGTCGGCGAGCCGGGTCGCGTACTCGGCGAGGGCGAGCGCGGCCCGCTCGGCCTCGGAGAAGTACGGCGTCTCCCGCCAGGCGGCGACGGCGTGCAGCCGCTCGTCCGTCTCCCCCTCCTCCCGCCCCTTCAGCGCGCCGCCCACGACGCAGTAGGAGCAGCCGTTGATCTGGCTGGTCCGCAGATGGACCAGGCCGAGCGTGGCGGCGGGCACGTCGCCGCCGGACTGGACGGCCTTCACGAGCTGCATGATCGGGCCCATGGCCTCGGGCAGGACGGCGGCGGGGTTGGCCATGCGGGCGACGACGGACACAGGGGTCTCCTTAGGATGCGTGCGTGTATACGGAAACGGATCGCGTGACGGGCCGGGATACGGACCGGGATACGGGCCGGCGTACCGACCGGGATACGGGCCGGGTAACGGGCCGGGAACAGGCCTGGCGGATGCGTCCCGCGCGCGCGGCGGACGTGGGGCTCGTCGCCGAGCTGAAGGCCGTCGTGATGCGGGACGACCTGGTGCGGCTGGGCCGCTACGACGAGCACCGGGTGCGGCAGCGGCTGCGGGACGAGTTCCGGCCCGAGCACACCTCGGTCGTCGAGGTGGACGGCGCCTTCGCGGGCTGCGTGGCCTTCGGACCGTACGCGCACGGCCCCGGCCGCTACCTGGCCCACTTCTACCTCGCCCCCGAGGCCCAGGGGCGGGGCCTCGGGACGGCGGTGCTCACCACGCTGCTCGACCGGGCGGACGCCGACGGCGTCCCCGTCCGGCTGACCGTGATCCAGGGCAGCGCGGCGCGCCGGCTCTACGAGCGGGCGGGCTTCACGGTCGAGTCCGAGGACCCGATCGACGTGCGGATGGTGCGGGAACCCGCCCTCAGAACCCCGCGCCGGCCGGCTGCCGGGTCGTGACGTTGAGCCGGTTGAAGAGGTTGGTGACGCCGACCATCAGCACGATCGCGGCGAGCTGCTTCTCGTCGTAGTGGTCGGCGGCCGCGTCCCACACGTCGTCCGGCACGGCGTCCGAGCTGTCGGCGAGCCGGGTCGCCGCCTCCGTCAGGGCGAGCGCGGCCCGCTCCTCGTCGGAGAAGTACGGGGCCTCGCGCCAGGCGGCGACCGAGAACAGCTTCTCGTCGCTGACCCCGTTCTTCCGGGCGCTCTTGGCCCCGAAATCCACACAGAACCCGCAGTTGTTGATCTGGCTGGCCCGCAGGTGCACGAGCTCCAGGGTGGACTCGGGGACACCGCCCTGGCGGGTTGCCTTCAGCAGGCTCATGATCGCCGGTCCGGCGTCGGAGAGCAGGTGGGCGGGGTTGGTCATCCGGGCCTTGATTTCGTGCTGCATGGCGCGCTCCTCGGTGTCTGTCGGTCCGCCGCTGTGGCGTCTTCCGTTGCCTTCACAGCACTGACGGATCGCGCGCGGCGGATGTGACAGCCTCCGAGAAGTTTTTTCGGACCGCCGGGATCAGCCTTCCTGGGCGCCTTCCCGAGCGACGTCGTTCCCCGCGTCCTCCGCCGGTTCGGCGATGAGCGCCGTCGCGATCGTGCGGAAGCCGAGGCGGGCGTACAGCCGGGCCACCGTGGCGTCCGTGGCGCTCAGGAAGACCGTCTCCACGCCCGCCGCGCGCGCGTCGGCGACGAGCGCCGCCGTGACCGCGAGACCGAGCCCCCGCCGCCGTGCTTCCGGCCGGGTGCCGACCCCGACGACCTCCGAGACCGCGCCGACCGTCTGGTGCTGCCCGGCCGCGAGGGCGGTGCCGGAGGCGTCGAAGGCCGCCGCGAGGCGGGTCAGGCCCGCCCCGATCCGTGCCGCGACCTGCTCGGCGGCGCCGGGCGTGGGCGTCGCGCCGAAGGCGGCGTACGGGGCGGCGACCGCGCTCTCCAGGGCCGGGTCGCCGCCACCGACCATGCGCACGGCGAAGCCGTCCGGCAGTGCGGGCAGCTCCTCGGCGTCCGCGGTGAGGACCATCAGCGGATGCTCGTGCACGACGAGCCCGCTCGCCTCGACCGCCGCCCGCAGCCCCGGCGTCGTCTCCGCCACCCACTCGAACGCCTCGGGCGCCCCCAGCTCCCGCTGCCGCGCCCGGACCTCCTCCACCGCCGCCACGGGCACCGGGCCGCCGTGGCCGAGCGCCGGCCGCGCGTAGTACGGCCAGCCCGCCCCTTCCCGTACGAAGAGGGTCAGCGGCCCGAACTCCTCGGCGCGGGCGGCGGAGCGGGGAACGGCGTCGTAATAGGACTCAAGGCGCGTCAGCATGCGCCCAGGATGTCGTACCGGTGCGGCCGCGCGGGATGATGGACCCATGACCGAGATCCTCACCCCCCGACTGCTGCTGCGCCGCTGGACCGACGACGACCTCGTCCCGATGGCCGAGATCAACGCCGACCCGGACGTCATGCAATGGATCGGCGACGGCTCCGTGCGCGACCTTGAGGAGACGGCGGAGCGGATCGAGCACTGGGAGGAGGAGTGGGACGAGGAGGGCTTCGGGCTCTTCGCCGTCGAACTCCTCGGCTCCGGGGAACTGATCGGCTTCACGGGCCTCTCGGTGCCGCAGTTCCTGCCCGAGGTGGCACCGGACGTGGAGATCGGCTGGCGCCTCGGCCGCCAGTTCTGGGGCCAGGGCTACGCCTCGGAGGCCGCCCACGCCGCCCTGGAGTTCGCCCTCCAGGACCGTGGCCTCGACCGCGTGATCAGCATCTCCCGGGCCGGGAACACCGCCTCCGAGAACGTCATGCGCAAACTCGGCATGACCCTGGAGCGGGAGACCGTCCACCCCGAGTTCGGCCATCCGCTCCGGATCCACTCCATCGACCTCACCGAGTACCGGGCCTGACCTCCTGCCCGGCCGGCCCGAGGAACACCGGGTTGGTGAACGCGGCGAGCGCCCCCGGCAGGGGCGGGGTGGTGGCCGGATGCCGCACCTCGGCCCGTACGTACGTGGCGTAGGCGGCGGTCGTCGTCCACGCGACGGTGTCCGTGTCCTGGGCCGTGCGCAGGACGCCCTGGTCCGTGACCAGGCGGAGCGTGCCGCCGGGCGGGGCGCCGGTGACGTGGAGGCGGACGGTGACGGGCTCGTCGGCGGGAACGGCGAGCCGCTCGCCGATGCCGGCGGTGCGCCCGCGCCCGTCGGTGACGCCGAACTCCACGGAGAGGGCCGAGGACTCGGCGACGTAACTCCGCCCCGCCCGCAGCCCGTCCAGGATCGCCGCCCGGCTCAGCTCCTCCGCGAGGACCACCGTCTGCGGGCCGCCGACCCGGTCGGGGTCGCGGTGCGCGTCGCTGTTGCCCATCGCCGGCGTCCAGCGCCCCCGCGCCAGCGCCGCGTCCCAGCCGGCCAGGGCGACCTCGTCGTCCGGGGTGTACGGCCCGTTCCACACCTCCACCGCGTCCGCGTCGCCGAACCCGAACTTCCAGGCGCAGCCGATGCAGCCGGCCTGCGGGTGCGCGGGGACGACCAGGCCGCCGGCCCGCCGGATCTCGCGGGCGAAGTGAGCGAAACGGTTCTCCCTGGCCCGGTAGCGCCAGTCGACGAAGGTGCCCGGATCGGTGCCGAGGGCGAGGACGTGCCCGTTGCGGGTGGTCACCTCCTCGCCGAGCAGCACCAGCAGGTCGTCCCCGGCGAGCCCGGCCCACGCCCCGTGCCCGGCGTGCGTGTTGTGCTCGGTGGCGGTCAGGAAGTCCAGCCCCGCCGCCCGGGCCAGCGCGGCGACCTCGGCCGGGGTGCGGCGCCCGTCCGAGTACACGGTGTGCAGATGGCAGTCGCCCCGGTACCAGGCCCGGCCGCGCCCCCGGGCCCGCTCCGGCGGATACGCGACGGGGACGGCGGGAGCGTCCGGACCCAGCCGCACCGTCACCGTCACCGTGTACGCGAGCCCCTGCGGGGCGACCGTGTACGGGGCGAGCACGACATGCCACAGGCCGGGCCGCAGCGGCCCCGCGACATAGCCGGGCGTCGCGTCGTCGGCCCGCACGAAGAACTCCTTGCGCGCCCCGCCGGACCAGCCGCGGAAGCCCCGGCCGCCGAGCGCGGTGCCGCGCTGGTCGAACAGGCCGATGTCGAGCGCGTTGCCCTGCGTGCCGGCGGGCACGGGCGGCCGCTCGTAGCCGTACGCCACATGCAGCTCGCGCACCCCGCGCGGCAGCTCCAGCGGCAGGTACACGTAGTCGGGGGAGCCCGGCGGGAGGCTGCCGCTCACCGTACGGGTGAGGTCCCCGCCGTCGGCCCGGGCGAAGCTCACGGTCCCCAAGGTAAGCGCGGTCGCCGCGCCCGTCACGAGAAGCGCGCGTCTGGTGGTCTCCGTCATGCCCACGACTGTCCTCCGGCCGCGTGAACGAGGGAACAACACAAGGAGCCTCGACCCTCGGAATTCCGCCCGCCACCCCCTACCGTGCCGTCATGCGGATCTCGACCACGCTCTTCCTGACCGACGAGACCATCACCCCCGTGCGGCTCGCCCGCGAGCTCGAACAGCGCGGCTTCGCCGGGCTCTACCTGCCCGAGCACACCCACATCCCCGCCGAGCGGACCACGCCCTACCCGGCCGGCGGCCCGCTGCCGCCCGAGTACACCCGGGTGCTCGACCCCTTCGTCGCCCTCGGCCAGGCCGCCGCCGTCACCGCACACCTGCTGCTCGGCACCGGCGTCACCCTGGTCACCGAGCACGACCCGATCTCCCTCGCCAAGCGCGTCGCCACCCTCGACCACCTCTCCGGCGGGCGCTTCACCCTCGGAGTCGGCTTCGGCTGGAACCGGGAGGAGGCCGACGACCACGGCGTCACCTGGTCCACCCGCCGCGAGGACACCCGCGAGGCGATGCACCTGATGCGCGCGCTGTGGTCCCCCGAGCCGACGGCGTACGCCGGGCCCTCCGGCCTCTCCGTCCGCGCCTCCCACGCCTGGCCCAAGCCCGTCGGCGGCGCCCCCCGCACCCTCGTCGGCGGCGCGGCGGGCCCGAAGCTCTTCGCCCACATCGCCGACTACGCCGACGGCTGGATGCCCATCGGCGGGCGGGGCCTCACGCAGACCCTCCCCGTCCTGCGCGAGGTGTGGGAACAGTCCGGCCGCGACCCGAAGACCCTCCAGATCGTCCCGTTCGCGATCCACCCCAACCCCGGCAAGCTGGCCCACTACGCGGAGCTGGGCTGCGAGGAGGTCGTGGTGCAGCTGCCGCCGGGGGAGGAGGGGGAGGTACTGCGGGCGCTGGACGCGTACGCGGCCTATCTGTGAGGGGATGGAGGACGGCTCAGGAGGGCTGGAAGCAGCGGGAGACGACGGTGACGCTGAGTACGAACTTCGTCTTCGCCGTGGGGTCCTTGCGGCGGTCGACCAGCTGGAGCTCGGCCGAATAGTCCCCGTCGGGGGAGTCCGCGACGATCGTCGGGGTCTTCGCCCTGTTGGCGGCCGGACCGTCGGAGACGACCTTCCATCCCTCCTTCGGAAGCGTCGTGCGCATCGTGGCGTAGCCCTTCTCCAGCTCCTCGAACGGCAGGTCGTAGATGCTCCAGGGGTGGATCATCTGGATGGTCCCGTCCTCGTACCCCTCACACGGCAAGGGCCCCGGGCCGGGCTCGGTGGTCTTGCCCTTCAGCCCGATCAGGTCGAAGAGACGACTGGAGGTCGCCTGAGTCCCCTGCTCCATCTGCGTGCGGTCACGTGGTTCGGCGCTCTTCGCCGTCATCGAGCATCCCGTCAGAAGTGCGCACGCCAGGAGGGCGGGCACGGCCAGTGTGAGTCGCTTAGTCAAGGGTCACCTCGTCGTATGCGCCGGCGATCACCGCACCCTGATTTCTGAGGCTCGCACGGCCCGGCTCCCAGTAGTCTCCGTGATCCTTCGCGCCGCTCTCCATGATGGTGCCGCCGAAGGCCTCGTCCGTGGGGATGTTGCCGCCCTCACCGTGCCCGACGAGCCGACCGCCCTGACGCACGATGATGTCGTCCCAGCCGCCCCCCAGTGCCCAGACGTGCTCCTTGCCCACCCCCAGGTCGCTCGCGTGCTTCACCTGCATGCCGGGGCTGCCCACCGCGATGATGTCGTCCGCGATCGGGCCGCCCCCCAGCTTGGTGGCCATGCCCGCCACGGTGGAACCGTAGCTGTGGCCCATGAGCGTGGTGTGGGACTTGTCCGGGCCGCCCTGGGCGGTCTCCAGACCGCCCATGAACTGGCGCAGGGCCGGGGCGCCGGCATCGCCGTAATGGTTGCGCGTGGCTGCGGGGATGTCGTTCGGCGCGTTGTAGTCGAACCACGTGATGGTCGAGATCGAGGCGCTCGGGTCGTAGCGATGCGCGCTCTTGTACAAGGCCTCACTGCGATCCAGGTCGTCGCCGATCGTCTCCAGCTTCGTCTTCGTCCCCGGCACGTACACCGACGTGTGGTCCGCCGTGTCCGGGTTGCCGACGGCGAGGACCACCCGGCCGTCGTCCTTCTCGCCGTCGAACCTGAGCAGATACCCCTCCGGCATGCCGGGCCGCGGCTTCAGGCGGTCCTCGATCGCGTTCAGGCCGTCCAGCTTGTCGTGGAGCGCGCCCCGGCGGTCCTCGTACTTGTTGTGCCAGTCCAGCCACTCCTGGCTGTAGACCATGCCGCCGCGCGCCCCGTGCGCGACCAGCTTCGGCTTCGGCTCCGGGGGCATGGCGGCCAGTTCGGCCTCGTACTTCGCCTTGGTCTCGGTGAAGACCACGCGGTTGGCGTCGTCGCGGACCGTGGCCGGCAGGCCGTCGAGGGCGCCGATGGAGGCCGGGGAGAGGGTGGCGTACTCGTCACGCTGTTCCGGGGTGAGGGAGTTCCACCACGCGGCGTTCTCCTTCGGGGACGTGCCGTCCGGGATCTTGGCGTCGGCGTAGTTCTCGGCCGCCTGCCGCAGCGCCTTGGTGTCGTCGGCCGCGTCCGCGAGCGTCGCGGCGTTCACCGTCAGGCCGGGCTCGGCCTTCAGTTTGCGCAGGGCGGCGGCGTAGCGGCCGTCGATCTCGGTGGCCTCGCGGACGGCGGCGGCGATCGCGTCCGCGACGGCCTGGGCCTTCGCCTGGTTCGGGTTGCCGACGGGCGCGAAGGGGAACGGCCCGGTGGGCTTGAGGAGCCCGTTGCCCTGCTGGAGGCCGGGGAGGAGGTAGGGCGGCGAGGAGGAGGTGCTGCCGCCCGGGATGGGCTTCTTGTCGAGGAGGTTCTCGCCGCCCGCGGGGTACGTGACGGAGCCGTCGGCACCGACGGTGAACTTCTGGTTCTCGGCGTCCTCCAGGGCCTGCTTCAGCTTCCGCTGCGGCGCGGCGAGCTCGTGGGCGAGGCCGTGGAGGGCGGTGCGGACGAGGCCGCACTCGGTGTGCAGGTACTGGTAGTTGCGTGACAGCTGCTCGCTGTCCGCGGTCGCCGCCTTGGCCGTGTCGCCCTTCTGGGTGTCCCGGATCCGGTCGAGCATGCCGTGGTCGACGCGGTCCTTGTCGGCGTGGGCGCGGCCGGAGATCTTGCCCCAGCCGTCGGCGGCGTCCGTGTACTCGGACAGCTTGAGGTCGCGCAGTTGCTGCCAGGTGGGCATGGAGTGAGGGCTCCCCCGTTCGGGTGCTGGCCGCTCATCGTAGGAGCGCCCGGGAGGCCGGGGGATGAGTACGCGTACTCACCTCAGCCGTGCGCTCGTATGCTCGCCCCATGACGGATCACCAGGCACGACGCCCCGCAGGACCCACCGAGAACGCGATGCGCCGCGCCCTCAGGCGGGCCAGGGACGGGGTCGCGCTCGATGTCGCCGAGGCCGTGGTGCTGTTGCAGGCGCGCGGGGCGGATCTGGCGGAGCTGGTCGGGGTGGCGGGCCGGGTGCGGGACGCCGGGCTCGCGGCGGCCGGGCGGGCCGGGGTCGTCACGTACTCGAAGAGCGTGTTCATACCGCTGACCCGGTTGTGCCGGGACAAGTGCCACTACTGCACCTTCGCGACCGTGCCCGGCAAGCTGCGCCGGGACGGGCACGGGATGTTCATGGAGCCCGACGAGGTGCTGGACATCGCCCGTCGCGGCGCCGAACTCGGCTGCAAGGAAGCGCTGATCACGCTCGGGGACAAGCCGGAGGAGCGCTGGCCCGAGGCGCGGGAGTGGCTGGACGCGCGCGGGTACGACGACACCCTCGCGTACGTGCGGGCCATGGCGATCCGGATCCTGGAGGAGACCGGGCTGCTGCCGCACCTCAACCCGGGGGTGCTGTCCTGGACGGACTTCCAGCGGCTCAAGCCCGTCGCCCCGAGCATGGGGATGATGCTGGAGACCACGTCGGAGCGGCTGTGGAGCGAGCCGGGCGGGCCGCACTACGGGTCGCCCGACAAGGAGCCGGCCGTGCGGCTGCGGGTGCTGGAGGACGCGGGGCGGTCGTCCGTGCCGTTCACGTCGGGGCTGCTGCTCGGGATCGGCGAGACGTACGAGGAGCGGGCCGAGTCGCTGTTCGCGCTGCGCCGGGTCGCCCGCGCCTACCACGGCGTGCAGGAGCTGATCATCCAGAACTTCCGCGCCAAGCCGGACACGGCGATGCGCGGCATGCCGGACGCCGAGCTCGACGACCTGGTCGCCACGGTGGCCGTGGCCCGGCTCATCATGGGGCCGAGCGCCTGCCTCCAGGCGCCGCCGAACCTCGTCGACGGCGAGTACGGGCGGCTGATCGCCGCCGGCATCGACGACTGGGGCGGGGTCTCCCCGCTCACCATCGACCACGTCAACCCGGAGCGGCCCTGGCCGCAGATCGAGGAGCTGGCGGCGCGGTCCGCCGCGGCCGGTTTCGAGCTGCGGGAACGCCTCTGCGTCTACCCCGAGTTCGTCGTCCGCGGCGAGCCCTGGCTGGACCCGCGGCTGCTGCCGCACGTGCGGGCCCTCGCCGACCCGGAGACCGGCCTCGCGAACCCGGACGCCCCCGTGCGCGGCCTGCCCTGGCAGGAGCCCGACGAGGCGTTCAGCGGATCGGGCCGCACCGACCTGCACCGCACCATCGACACGGAGGGCCGCACCGGCGACCGCCGCGAGGACTTCGACGAGGTGTACGGGGACTGGGAGGCGCTGCGCGAGGCCGCCGCGCCCGGCATGGTCCCGGAGCGGATCGACACCGACGTGCGGGAGGCCCTCGCCGTCGCCGCCGACGACCCGACCAGGCTCACGGACGCGCAGGCCCTGGCCCTGCTGCACGCCGACGGGCCCGCGCTCGACGCGCTGACCCGGATCGCCGACGACGTGCGGCGCGCGGCGGTCGGCGACGACGTCACGTACATCGTCACGCGCAACATCAACTTCACCAACGTCTGCTACACCGGCTGCCGTTTCTGCGCCTTCGCGCAGCGCCGCACGGACGCCGACGCCTACACCCTCTCCCTCGACCAGGTCGCCGACCGCGCCCAGCAGGCCTGGGAGCTCGGCGCGGTCGAGGTGTGCATGCAGGGCGGCATCCACCCGGACCTGCCGGGCACGGCGTACTTCGACATCGCGCGGGCGGTGAAGGAGCGCGTCCCCGGCATGCACGTGCACGCCTTCTCCCCGATGGAGGTCGTCAACGGCGCCTCCCGCACCGGCCTGTCGATCCGGGAGTGGCTGACCGCCGCGAAGGAGGCCGGGCTCGACTCGATCCCCGGCACCGCCGCCGAGATCCTCGACGACGAGGTCCGCTGGGTGCTCACCAAGGGCAAGCTGCCCACGGCCACCTGGATCGAGGTGATCACCACGGCGCACGAGCTGGGCATCCGGTCCTCGTCGACGATGATGTACGGGCATGTCGACCAGCCCCGGCACTGGCTCGGGCACTTCCGGACGCTGTCCCGCATCCAGCAGGAGACGGGCGGTTTCACGGAGTTCGTGACGCTGCCGTTCATCCACACCAACGCGCCGGTCTACCTCGCGGGCATCGCCCGCCCCGGCCCGACGGTGCGCGACAACCGGGCCGTCATCGCGATGGCCCGGCTGCTGCTCCACCCGCACATCCCGAACATCCAGACCAGCTGGGTGAAGCTGGGCACGGAGGGCGCGGCGGAGATGCTGCGCTCGGGCGCCAACGACCTCGGCGGCACCCTCATGGAGGAGACCATCTCCCGTATGGCGGGGTCGAGTTACGGCTCGTACCGCTCCATCCGGGACCTGGAGGCCATCGCCGAGAGCGCCGGCCGCCCGGCGAAGCCCCGGACGACGCTGTACGGGGAGGTGCCCCAGGAGCGGCAGCGCGTCGCCCGCGCCTCCGACGGGCATCTGCCGGAGCTGCTGCCGCTCGTCCAGGAGTAGGACCGGCTCAGCCCACCAGGAGCTCGCGCTTCAGCTCCTTGAGCTCCTGGTGGTCGACGCCGAGGCCCGTCCGCAGGTACGCGCGGAAGGAGCCGTACTCCTGCTCCACCTCGTCGAGGCTCGCGTTCAGGTACTCGGGGCGGACGTCCAGGAGCGGCTTGTAGACGGCGGCCTGCTGCGGCGGGAGGTGGGAGAGGACGGCCTCGTTGGCGGCGGCCCGGTAGGTGTTGCTGGCGAGGTAGTCGGCCATGACCGTCTCCTCGGGGACGCCGAGGGCGGTGAGGAGCGCGGCCTCGGCCCAGCCGGTGCGGTCCTTGCCGGCCGTGCAGTGGAAGAGGACGCCGCCGTCGCCGAGGGTGTCGAAGACCGTGCCGTACGCGGCCTTCGCGGTGTCGCCGCCGACCATGAAGCGGTTGCCCGTGACCATCATGTTCTCGGCCTCGGCGGGGGACTTGGGCATCGTGGTGAAGGTGCCGGAGCCCGCGAGGACGTCGGCGACGGCGTAGCGCGCGCCGGCCGGGACGCGGTCGGGGGCGGCGGTGCGCTCGGACTCCATGCGCAGGTCGAAGACGGTCCGTACGCCGAGGCGCTTCAGCTTGGCGAGGTCGGCGTCGGTGGCCTTGTCGAGGGCGTCGGAGCGGTAGACCTCGCCCATCTTCACCCAGTGCCCGTCGCGGGTGCGGTAGCCGCCCGCGTCACGGAAGTTGACGGTGCCCTGGAGGCGGATCAGCCGGTCGGCGAGGCGCAGCGAGCCGCCCCGCTCGGGGACCAGGTCGAACCAGCGGCGGTCGGCGGAGGGCAGCCCGGTGACGGTGACGCTGCCGGAGGAGCCGCCGCGGGCGACGGTGCGGCCGTCGGTGCGGACGGCGACGGCACGGGTGCCGGGGGCGTTCCAGGTGATCGTGAAGGTGCCGCCGGGGTTCTCGGTGACGGTCGCGGCGGTGAAGGGGACGGCGGTGCGGGAGTGCTCCGCGTGCCCGTGCTCGGGGCGGGGGTGCGCGGCGGCGCTCGGGGCGCCGAGACCCACCAGGAGCGCGGCGGCGGCCAGCGCGGCGGCGGAGGTCTTGACTCGTGTCACAGGGCTCATGGCGCGGATGTTTCTGGCCAGGTGCGAACGTGCGGTGAATTGTGGTCGAAAACGGACTGACGGGCGTCCGATCACATAACGCTCCGCGCCCTGAACGAGCGCATCCGGTCTATTACAGTGCTGGACCAGTAGCTGCTGACCGGGGGAGGCACGACGTGACCACCACAGCCGCGGCCGTGTGGGGCCGCACCGAACAGCAGGACTTCCGCGCCCGCGTCCGCGGCTGTCTGCTCGGCGGCGCCGTGGGCGACGCGTTCGGCGCCGGGGCGGCCGGCCGCACCCTCGCCGAACTCCGCGCGGCCCACGGCCCCGAGGGCCTGACCGAACCGGTCCCCGCGCACGGCCGCCACGGCGCCGTCACCGCCGCCACGCAGATGTCCCTGTTCACCGTCGACGGCCTCATCCGCGCCCAGGTCCGCCGCGACACCGGCGCCTGGCACCCGCCCACCGACGTGCACCGGGCGCACCTGCGCTGGGCGGCGACCCAGCGCGACTGGGGCCCCGACGAACGGCGCGCCGACCTGGGCTGGCTGGCCCGCGAGGAGTGGCTGTACGCCCGCCGGGACCCGGCCAGGGCCTGCCTGACCGGCCTCGGCGACGAGATCCTCGGCACCCTGGAGCGGCCCAAGAACCCGGGGGCGGCGGACTCCGGCGCCCTGGTCCGCTCGGCGCCCTTCGGACTGCTCGTCGGCTGGGAGCCGCAGCTGGTCTGCCAGCTCGCGGTGGAGTGCGCGGCACAGACCCACGGCGACCCGGCCGGCTACCTGGCGGCCGGCGCCTACGCCGTCGTCGTGCACGGCGTGGCCCGCGGCGACGGCGTCGACGGCGCCGTGCGCACCGCCCTGGAGCAGCTCGCCCCGCGCCCCGGCCACGAGCCGGTGACCGAGGCCCTGGAGGCCGCGCTCGGCGCCGTACGCCAGGGGGCGCCGGACGCGGAACGGGTGGCGGCGCTCGGGGCGGCCGAGGACCGGGCGGCCGGGCAGCTGGCGGCGGCCGTGTACTGCGCCTCGGTCGGCGAGGACATCCGGCACGGGCTGCGGCTCGCGGTCAACCACGACGGCCCGTCCGCGGCGACCGGCGCCCTGACCGGCGCGCTGCTCGGCGCCCTGCACGGCGAGACGGCCCTCCCGCCGGCCTGGCTGGCCGGCCTGGAGGGCCGTGCGACGGTCCTGGAGCTCGCGGACGACTTCGCGATGGAGATGACCCAGGGCGCCGCCCTGCACGGCCCCACCGACGCGGCACCCGGCTGGCTGGCCCGCTACCCGAGGGGCTGACCGGGGCGGGCGCCCGGCCGGCCGGTGTGCGCGCGGGGCGGGCGGGCGTGCGGGGGCGGGGCGGGCGTGCGCGCGGGACGCCGTGTCACGGCGTCACCGCATCAGCTCCCCGGCGTTGACCAGCAGCGACTGCCCGGTGATGGCCCGTGCCCGGTCCGAGGCGAGGAAGGCCGCCGCCTCCGCGACGTCCCCGTCCGTCGCCAGCTCCGGTAGCGCCATCCGCTCCGTGAGCCGTCCGAGCACCTCGGCCTCCGGCACCTGCTCGGTGTGCGCGGTGAACTGGACGTACGCCTGGACCGGCGGCCCCCACATCCAGCCCGGCAGCACGGTGTTGACCCGGATCCGGTGCGGGCCGAGCTCGCGGGCCATCGAGTACATCGCCGAGGTCAGCGCCCCCTTGGACGCCGCGTACGCCGCCTGCCACACCTGCGAGGGCGCGGCCACCGCCGACTGGGTGCCGATCAGCACCACCGAGCCGCCCCGCTCCTTCAGGGCCGGCAGGCAGGCCCGGGTCATCCGCAGGGTGCCCAGCAGGTTCACGTCCAGGACGCCCTGCCAGGTCGCGAAGTCGGCGTCCTCCAGGCCGCCGAAGTACGAGTCCCAGGCGGCCACGTGCACCACGGCGTCGATCCCGCCGAAGCGCTCCACCGCGAGCGCGGCCAGCGCCTCGCACTGGGCCTCGTCGGTGATGTCGGTGACCCGGTAGGCGGTGCTGCCGCCCCCGGGGTCGATCTCGGCGGCCGACTTGGCGAGATTGGCCTCGGTGCGCGCGCCGAGGACCGCCCGGCCCCCGTCCCGTACCACCGTCTCGGCGATCCGGTGGCCGAGCCCGGCGCCGACGCCCGACACGACCACCGTCTTTCCCTGGAGCAGTCCTTCGAGCGGCATCCGGAACCTCCCTGGGCCTGTTCAATGATCTGACGGCCCGTCAGAGTAGGTGCACGGAACCGAGCAGGGAAGGGGCAGGACGATGAGCGACATCGAGACCTACGCGGAACTGGCGTCGGTCGGCCCGTACGGCGTGCACCCCGGCCACGCGCTGATCACCATGGTCGAACCGCACCCGGGCCACGAGTACGCCTACAACCGCTGGTACGAGGACGACCACTACTACGCGGGCGCCATGGCCATGCCCTGGATGTTCGCCGGCCGCCGCTGGGTCGCCACCCGCGCCCTCCAGGAGCTGCGCGGCCCCGAGAAGTCCGCGGTCGCCCAGCCGGTCACCGCGGGCTGCTACCTCTCCACGTACTGGATCACCGAGGGCCGCTACGACGAACACATGAAGTGGACCGTCGGCATCAACAAGCGCCTCAACCGGGACGCCCGGGTCTATCACGACCGCACCCACGTCTTCACCTCGTTCCAGGACCACGAGGCGACGGTCTACCGGGACGGCGCGGCCGGGCCCCGCGACTTCCACGCCCTCGACCACCCGTACGCCGGGCTCGTCCTCCAGGTGGTCGACACCGAGGGGCCCGAGGCGCGAGACGCCCTCGTGGAGCGGCTGCGCTCGCGCGAACTGCCGCGCCGACTCGCGGGCTCGCCCGCGGCGATGGTGACGCTCTTCCGGCCCACCCCGCTGCCCGGCGACCGCATGACGTACGTGAAGCAGGTCGAGGGCGTCGACACCCGGCTGACCCTGCTGTGGTTCCTGGAGCGCGACCCGCGCGACTGCTGGGACGCGCACTTCGCCGACCTGGTGACGCCGGAGTGGGGCGGGCGGGTGGAGCTGGTGGCGCCGTTCGTCCCGACGGTGCCGGGGACGGACCGGTACGTGGACGAGCTGCGCTAGGGGCGCGGGGCGGCGGGGCCCGGGAAAAGGGCCGAGCCCCCTCGGCCAGGACGGCGGACCGGTCGAGAGGGCTCTTTTCCTGCGGTGCGGTGGTGCGGTGGTGCGGTGGTGCGGTGGTGCGGTGCGGTGGTGCGGTGCGCGCCGGGGGTCACAGGACCCCGGCGGTCACCTCGCCCACGAAGGCGTTCCAGGAACCCGGTCCGAAGGAGATCGAAGGACCCTCGGGGGCCTTGGAGTCACGGACCGCGATCGCGCTCACGACGGGGGACTTGACCTCGATGCAGGCCCCGTTGCCGCCGGAATACGAGGACTTGGTCCAGTTGTCCGTGCCGCCCTGAATGATGCCCATGTTTCTCAACTCCGGTTTCTGTAGGTGTCACGCCAACGTTCTTGGCTTGGCGTGATCGACGCTACTCGCCCGGCCCCGTCCGGCGGGACTGGCGTTCACTCGACCGGATGGCATATTCCAACTGCGCTTCCGCTGAGGTCAGTCGGGGGTGTACCGTACCGGCCTCTCCTCGTGTCGCCAGCCCGAACAGCGGCATTCACCCCGCTTCCGCAGCCTCCCCGTCCGCGTACTCCTTCGCGATCCGCGACACGAACTCCCGGGTCTGCTCGGCGTTCAGCGCCTGCGCCCGCAAGTGCTCGTACATCACGCTGTACTTCGCGACGTCCTGCGCCTTCTCCAGGTACAGGTCGCTCGTCACGCCCTCGATGTAGACCACGCTGGAATCGGACGTGTCGGGGAACTCCAGGATCGCGTAATGCCCGCTGATGCCCGGGTGCGCGCCCATGTCGAACGGCAGCACCTGCACCGTCACATGCGGCAGCAGCGACTGCTCGACCAGGTGCTCCAGCTGTTCCACCATCAGCCGCCGGCTGCCGACGACCCGGCGCAGCGCGCCCTCGTCGATCACGGCCCACAGGCGCAGCGGGCGCTCCTCGGCCTTGATGCGGTCCTGGCGGCGGGTGCGGACGGTGACCCGCTTGTCGATGTCGACGGGCGTCGTCTCGGGCAGCGCCCCGCTGATGACCGCCTCGGCGTAGCCGTGCGTCTGCAGCAGCCCGGGGATGATCTGCGGCTCGTACACCCGCAGGCTCTCCGCGTCGGTCTCCAGACCGATGTAGACGCTGTACGGGATGTCGCCGAAGGCGTGCCACCAGCCCTGCTGGCGGGAGTCCTTGGCCATTTGCATGAGCGAGTCCACCACCCGCTCGTCCTCGACCTCGTACACCCCGCACAGATCACGCACATCGCGCTGGCTGATGGAACGACGGCCGTTCTCGAGGCGGCTGATCTTCGACTGGGAGACGAGGAGACGCTCGGCGACCTGTTCGGCCGTCATGTTCTTCGCTTCCCGGAGCCGGCGCAGCTCCTGGCCCAATCGGCGTCGCCTGACGGTGGGGTTGACACTGGACGCCACGGAAACTGCACCTCCGGCTGTCGGCTGCGTAGCTGTGAGTATCTACTGCTTGGCAGACTGCCACCAAAGGTGTGGTGTGCGCTGGGAAATCACCAGACGGGCGCACCGGACGTGCGGGTGCGGGGCGGACGTCACGACGTCCGCCCCGCACCCGTTCGCGGCTCCCGGTGTGGATCAGGGGGTGCGGGTCACGCGCTGTTCGCACGCCGACCGCACGCCCGGGGTCACACGGCGCGGGCCATGCTGCCCCGGCGCGGCTGCTGCGGAACCCCGCTCGCAGGCGCGTTGCGGCGCGGCTGTGCGGCCACGCCGTTCTGGACGTCCATCACGGCGTGCGCCACGAGTCCGCCCATGGGGTCGTGCCGGATCAGATCGCGCAGCCGGGACCGCGACGACCGTCCTTCGTTCCCCGGGTACAGGTGCTTGCCGAGACCGACCGCGTGGGCCAGCGCGGCGAGCGCCGCGGTCCGCGGGTCCGGCGGTACGCCGGTGCGGATCGCACTGTCCAGCCGGGATCGGATGTCCCGGCTGATCGCCGTGTCCGTCGCCTGGTAGCGAGTCGTCGGCAGCACCCCGCACATCTGGCCCTCCACGGCATGCACCATGCCGCAGCGCTCCAGGTGCGCGAGATAGATCTGACGCAGCCCCAGTCGGGGCCCGCCGATCCAGTGGACGGCCCGAACCGGGCTGCCGCGTCTGCGCAGCAGTTCCAGTGCGGAGTCCAGAGTCGGATCTCCGGTCGGCCGTGGCATCACCACGGCGATACGATCCCCGTCAGGGGCTATCCGTCCTGCCAGAGCCAGCTCCACTAGCTGTGCTCCGGCCAGGCCGAGGTCGAGCGACTGCGGCTGCGCTGTGGTACCCGTGGTCGGGTCCAGAGCGAGCAGCAGAAGCTCCTCCGGAATTGTTCTGCGGCTCCTGCCCATCCATGCCTCCCCGCGTGGATGAATGACAGGGTGACCCCTCTCACATTCATCTGTCGAGAGTGCCTGGCCGGTTCGTACGGGAACCAGCAGGTATGTCGTTCTCGTCTAGCACGGGAGCCAAGGGGTCCACACAGGACACTGGTACATGGTTCGGACGTCCGGACGAGTTCCGGACGCTTTTCGTATGACGTTTCGCATGACGTTGCGTATGACGTTTCGTCTGACGCATGGAGGAGGCACGGTGGCGGGCGAGTCCCCCGACAAGGCGGAGCAGCGGGAGAGCGCGGCCGGCGGCGACGGCAAGGACCCGCGGCTGTCCGTGCTCCGCGTGGACGAGCCGACGGCGGTCTTCAAGGCGCTGGCTCCGCGGACGGCACCGGAGGACACGGGCCGCGCCGGGACGGCGCGGGATCCGGAGACGGCGTCCGGGGGTGCCGCTTCCGGGGAGGCGGCTGAGGAGGGCGCCGAGGCCGTCGAGGGCGCGCAGGGCGCTCAGGGCGCGCGTGAGGGGGGCTCTTCCGGTGAGGACGCCCGGGAGAGCGCCGAGGACGCCGTCCAGGAGGTCGCCGAGGGCACGGACGCGCCGGCCGGGGACGCCCCGGGGGGCGGCGACCGGCTGAGGGCTGCTGTGGCGGCGTGGGTCGCCACGGAGGACGAGGAGGGCGCGGAGGGCGCGGAGGGCGCGGAGGCGCCGGAGGGCACCGAGGGCGCTCGGGGCGGCGAGGCGGCTGCCGAGGCGTCCGGCGAGGCGTCCGGCGACGCGCCCAAGACGGGCGAGCCGGGGGCGGAGGCCGTGGCTGCCGCTGAGCCGGAGGCTGCTGAGGCAGAGCACGTTGCCGAGCCGGAGGCCGCCGGGGCAGAGCCCGTCGCCGAGCCTGTCGGCCCGGAGGACGACTCCGAGGAGCAGATGGGGGCCGCCGACGCCGCGCCCGACGCCGAGGAGCGGTCCGAGACCGCTCCGGCGCCCGAGACCGCGCCCGAGGCCGCCACCGCGTCCGAGACGGGCACCGTCCCCGAGGCCTCCCCGGCCCGGACCACTTCCTGGGCCAAGGGCGACGACAACGACGCCTCCGAGGAGTCGAAGGCGGCTGCCGCCGCCGGTGGCGAGTCCTGGTTCGCCGCGCGGAAGGCGACGGCGTCCGAGGGCGAGCCCACGGCGGAGGGGAAGCCGGCAACCGAGCCGGCCGCGGACCGCACCCCGGCCGCCCCGGCCGCCCCGGCCACCGCATCCAAGGCGCCCACCCCGGCCGCCGACCCCACCCCCGTGGACCAGCCGACCGCAGTCTTCAAGGCGCCCAAGCTCCCGGCGGAGCCCAAGGCACCCGTGGTCGACCAGCCCACCACGGCCCTGAAGCTGCCGGAGTCGATGTTCCGCCCGCTCCAGGGCGACATCACTCAGGAGCAGCCCAAGCCGACGCCGAAGCCGACGCCGCAGGCGAGCCCGACCCCGGTCACCCCGCCGCCCGCCGCCAAGGCGCAGGCGCAGGCGCCGGCCCCCACCCCCGTACCCCCGTCCCTCGCCGAGGCGGAGCGGACCCGGCAGCAGCCGCTGCCGCCGCGTCCGCCGCTGGAGATCCTGGCGGAGCTGACGAACACGCCGCCGCCGCCGGAGACGCCGCTGCGGACCGGTGTGCGGCGGGTGAAGATCTGGACCCCGATCGTCCTGCTCGTGCTCGTCGTGTTTGCGGTCGTACAGATCGTGCGGCCGCTGCCGGACCCGGCGCTGACGCTGTCGGCCGCGCCCACGTACACCTTCGAGGGCGGTGCGCTGCAGATGCCGTGGCCGTCCGAGGGGCAGGGCGCCGCGGAGGTCGAGGGCGTGGGCTCGCTGGGCACGTACGGCCCGCAGAAGGCGGCGCCGATCGCGAGCGTCGCGAAGACGATGACGGCGTACGTGATCCTCCGCGACCACCCGATCAAGGGGACGGCGAAGGGCCCGAAGATCGAGGTCGACGCGATCGCCGGTGAGCAGGCGAAGGCGAAGGACGAGTCGACGGCCCCGATCAAGGAGGGGCAGTCCTACACGGAGAAGGAGCTGCTGCAGCTCCTGATGATCCCGTCGGGCAACAACGTGGCGCGGCTGCTGGCCCGCTGGGACGCCGGTTCGGAGGCCGCGTTCGTCGAGAAGATGAACGCCGCGGCCAAGGAGCTGGGGATGACGGACTCGACGTACACGGACCCGTCCGGTCTGCAGTCGAGCACCGTGTCGACCCCGCTGGACCAGCTGAAGCTGGCGAAGGCGGTCATGCAGTACGACGTGTTCCGCGAGATCGTGGACATGCCGAACCTGACGGTCGACGGCATCCCCGGCCGGATCGAGAACAACAACACGATCCTGCTGGAGCCGGGCGTCAGCGGCATCAAGACGGGTTCGTCGACCCCGGCCGGCGGCAATCTGCTGTGGGCGGCGAACACGGTCGTCGACGGCAAGAAGCAGCGCATCCTCGGCATCGTGATGGGCGCGAAGGACGCCGACCAGCTCTACCAGAAGCTGGACCTGGCCATCGCGAACAGCCTCAAGGTGATCCGGCAGGCGCAGAAGGACGTCACGTCCGCGGCCGTGGTGAAGAAGGGGCAGGTCGTCGGGTACGTGGACGACGGCCTCGGCGGCCGGACGCCGGTGGTGGCGACCAAGGAGCTGCGGGCGATCGGCTGGCCGGGGCTGAAGGTGGACCTGGAGCTCACGAACGGCGGAACGGCCGTGCCGCACTCCGGGAAGGCCGGTGACGTGGTCGGCCAGGTGTCGATCGGCACGGGCAACGGCAAGGTCAGCGCGCCGGTGGCGCTGCAGGGCGACCTGATCGAGCCGGGTCTCGACAAGAAGCTGACGCGCGTCGGCTGAGCCGAGTGGACTGATCCCACCGGGTGCCCGGGGAGCTCCCCGGGCACCCAGCTGTTAGCGTCGTGCCCGGGGACGGGAAGCGGAACCGCCGGTACGGAAAGGCACCAGCAGAGCCGGGCAGGGCAGGGGAGAGGGCCGCAGTTGACCACCGCAGAGGGGACCCGGGAAACCGGAGGCCAAACCCACGTGTCTTCGCCTTCGCGAATAGAGCTCCCGGGCCAGCGACCGGCCCCGGAACCGCCCGCGCCCCCGGCCGCGCCGCGGCGCAAGCGCCGCTACACGGTCCTCGTCGCGACGGCCGTCGCGGCCGTCACTCATGTCCTCTGGTTCTTCTTCTTCGCGAACAGCGGCGGCGATCTGGCCGCGCAGGACGCGTGGGCGGAGTTCGTCGGACGGCACCCGGACTCGGCGTACAACCTCGCCTGGTACGGGGGGATGCACCCGGTCTCGTACAGCGTGGTGTCGCCGTACGTGATGTCGGTGCTGGGCGTGCGGACCACGATGATGATCGCGGGGACGCTGTCGGCGGCGCTGACGGCGCTGATCCTGGTGCGGGTGCGGGCGGTCCGCAACCCGATGGCGTGCGCGCTGGCCGGGGTCTTCGCGTTCCTGTGCAACGCGCTGTCGGGGCGGGTGACCTTCGGCCTCGGCATGATGTTCGCGCTCGGCGCGGTCGCGGCGGTCTTCTGCTGGCCGCACCGCTGGCGGTACCGCCGCTGGGCGAAGGCGGCGGTGGCGGCACCGCTGGCCGGCCTGGCGACGGCGTGCAGTCCGGTGGCGGGCCTGTTCCTGGGCGTGGCGGCGGCGGCCCTCTTCCTCAACAAGCGGCGCCCCGGCGCGTACGCCCTGGGCCTGGCCCCGGTGGCGGTGGTGGCCCTGTCGGCGTGGCTGTTCCCCTTCTCGGGGACGCAGCCGATGTCGTTCATGTCGACGTCCCTCCCGCTCCTCTTCGGCATCCTGTGCCTCGTGCTCGTCCCCCGGGACTGGCGCACGGTCCGCACGGGCGCGGCGGTGTACTCGGCGGGCACGCTCCTCACCTGGCTCGTCGACTCGCAGATCGGCTCGAACGTCTCGCGCCTGGTGATGCTGTTCGCGGGCGTGGTCCTCCTTGCGGCGCTCCCCTACACGCTGCCGCGCTCCCGCCGCTGGTACGCGATCGTCCTGGCCTTCGCCGGCCTGAACTTCTGGATCGGCTTCAAGGGCGTCGACGACGTGATCCGCACCGCCCCGGACGCGTCCTGGGCGCGCGAGGTGGCGCCGCTGATCAACCAGCTCCAGGTACGGGGCGCGGAGAAGGCCCGCGTGGAGGTCGTCCCGGCCTCCAGCCACCGCGAGTCGTCCGCCCTGGCCCCGTACATCAACCTGGCCCGCGGCTGGAACCGCCAGGCCGACATGGAGCGCAACCCGCTCTTCTACGACGACACCCTGAACGCGTCGAACTACCAGGACTGGCTCGGCCGCTGGGCCGTCCACTACGTCGTCCTGCCGACGGGCGCCCCCGACTCGGGCGCCGAACGCGAGGCGGAACTGGTCGACGAGGGCCTGCCCTACCTGAAGCAGATCTGGTCGGACGCGAACTGGCGCCTGTACGAGGTCACCGACCCGACCCCCCTGGCGGACCCCCCGGCCCAGGTCCAGCGCGCCGAGTCCAACGAGGTCGTCATCCGCCTCGACACCCCCGGCCGCGTCCTGATCCGCGTCCCGTACTCCCCGTGGCTCGCCCTCCTCGACGCCGACGGCACCAAGATCGAACCCCCCCAGGAGACGGAAGCCTCGAAACAGGCCCGCGAAGCCTCCGAAACGGACCTCCCGAAGACCTTCGCCAACAAGGAGGGCTGCCTCCTGAAGGCAGAACCGGACGCGGAGGGCGACGAATGGACCGAACTCCTCGCCCCCAAACCAGGCACCTACCGCCTGGGCGCCCCGTACAAGCTCTTCCCGCGCGGCACCACCTGCCCGGAGGAGCTGCGCTGAGCGAGTGACCGCGGCGGGCCGCAGCGCCGGGCGCGGGCCGTGGGGTCAGGCGACTCCGAGGCGTCTCTTCCAGGCCGCCAAGAGGCGCGGACGCAGCAGGACGACTCCTTGCTGCGTCCCCACGGCGAGGTCCAGTGTCGGGCTCCCGGGCAGTACGGTCCCCGACGTCACCAGCGCGGGCAGCGGTGCCGCCCAGATCCGCTCCCCGCTGGGAAGGTGGCACAGGGCGACCCCGTGCGCGTCGCTGACGGCGACCACGGCCTCCCCGCTGGGTGCGGCCCCCGTCCACAGGAGACGCCGCGCTCGGACGGCGAGGGTGCGTGTGGGGGCCTCGGGCGTGGCGGAGTTCCAGAGGGTCACGGGGAGCGTGACGGATTCGCCGGACTCGGTCGCGTCCATGTACAGGAGCACGGCTGACCCGCCGGGCATGTCGGCCCAGCGAAGAAAGAAGCCGCTGCCCTTGGTGAGCTCCCTGCGAGTGGCCAGACCTCTCCTGTCGTGGTCCCGCGCGGCGGGGTGGATGGGCAGGGCCCGGTCAGTCTCCAGATCGAGGACGGCCGCCTTTCCGTCGCGGCAGGCCAGTGCGACGTAACGGGTCCCCTCGGCGGCGTGATGCGGTACCAGGGCCGTCAGCCGGGCCGGCAGCTCGAGGGGCTCGTCGCGCAGGGGCTTGTCGGCGGTGGCGTCCCAGAGGAATCCCCGGGTGACGTCGTCGGCGCCCGGCAGGTGAGCTGCGACGAAGTGGTGGGCGATGGTGAAGTCCCCACGGACAGCGGCTGGACGTACTCCGACCAGGAGGACCGCGTGCCCTGATCGTGCGGTGAAGGCCGTGGAGTGAACCATTTCCAGGGAGGTGTCGACCTTCCACCAGCTCTGCCCCGTCTCGGTACCGGCACCGTGGGACGCGACCGTGTACAGCCTGCCCTCCTCCGGGCAGTAGCCGACCAAACGGGCCGAGGCGTGGAGGGCGGAGGCCGGCACCAGGTGGCACTCCACGCCCCACGGGACCGACGTGAGACGGTCCGGCTCAGCGCACACCACGGATTCGGGAGCGGTGATGTGGTGCCAGGAGAAGTCGGCTTGCGTCAGCGACTCGGTGCCGGTGTCGACGATCTTCTCGGATTTGACGAGCAGGTGCGCGGAGCCGTCCGGGTCCTCCTTCCAGCTCTCCATCGCGTTGTGGATCTCGAGCAACGTGCGTCCGGCCAGTTCTCCGCCCTCGGTCTCGGCGCCGTCCAGGACGGTGGCGTCCACCAGCCGAAGGCCGCCCCAAGAGCTGGCCACGGCGATGTCGGGGAACGCGCTCCATCCGTGGACCGCCTGGGTGTGGGCCAGGTAGAAGAGGGTGGTGTCCCTGCTTTCGTTCGCCGTCTGGTCCTGATGCCGGGCGCCGTCGTCGTACCGCCACTGCCAGAGCCGTGCCGTGCCGTCGTTGCCGAGGGTGAGGATGTCCAGAGTCTCCGGCGTGCCCGAGCCGAGCAGGTGCACGGTGCTCACCGCACCCTCGTGGCCGTACATCGGGGCACTGACGGGCAGGCCTGTGGAGCAGTCCAGTACCTGGACCCCTTCGATGTGGCCGCCGACCACGCTGTGGATCCGCCCGCGCAGCGCCGTGGGGGCCGGGACGAAGAACTCGGCGGAGACCGCGGGCGTCGCGGTGGTGGCGACCTGCCCCGTCGCCGTCGAGATGATCTGGACGTCGCCCCAGCGCTGGTGAGCGACGAGCACGTGATTCGCGTCGTCCAGGGACACGAAGCCGCCCTGGAGCCAGTGGCTGTACTTGTCCTGATCCGTGGACGAGGCTCTGCCGGAGGCGCAGTCGAGCAGGAAGAGCCGGTGTGGTCCCCCGCTTTGGTACGTTCCCTCCCCGATCGCGACAGTCGCGGTGTCTCCTGACCGGAGCGTCCCGTCGAGCAGCCGGGGGCTGTCCAGCTCCTCCAGCAGCGTCGCGTACGTGCCCGGGTGCCCGATCGTCCACCGGGTGACGGTTCCCCGGACACCGTCGCAGACGATCAGCGCCGGCTCGACGTCCCCGGTCGGGACCAGCCTGGCGGTCGCTCCCGGGTCGCCGAGGGCGTCGGGCGACCTGGGGCACTCCACGTCGAGGACCGGCCCCGTCGTGAGGTCGTGGACGACGACCCGCTCCTTGCCACTGCACACCACGACCGGGGTACCGGAACTCAGCTCGCCGGTGTCGAGGATCGCCTCGTACCCCGTGCCCGGGACGTGCCGGACGAGGGTGCGCTCCACGAGATCCCAGACGCGGAGGTCTCCCGCGGCGTCGAGGGTGACCGCCAGCGGCGGCCCCTGACGGGCCGGCAGGAGAGCGAGGCCGACCACGGTGGCCGGATGCGGCAGCACCGTCGACGTCGACGGCGCGTCGAGGGCCCACAGGTGCACGTGCGTGGCGCCCGTGACCGACTCGAGCGTGAGTCCGTCCTGTCGGACGGCCAGGACGACCCGGCCCCCGTCCGGCAGCGTCGTGTCCTCGACCAGCCAGCTACTGCTGAACGACGTCGTGGAGTACGACACGTCCTCGTGCCTGCCGACGATGCGGTGCGGACTCACGGGGCGGGACTCGACCCGCAGACGCTGCACCGAATCCGACAGCTTCTCCGCGCGCCGGGCGAGCTCGGACGCTCCGTGCGATTCCGCGGCGAAGGCGAGCCGTGCGGCCCGGTCCGTGCCGTGGAGGGCGGAGCCGCCGAGGGTGCCCACGTAGCGCTCCACCGCAAGCGCCAGGGCCGGGTCGTCCCGTACGTGCCGGACCGCGGGCAGCAGTCCCGTCGGTTCCGCGGCGAGCACGAACGCGGGGTCCGTCACGAAGTGCTCGATGGTGCCCGCCGCCGCCGCGTGCGTGGCCAGGTGGGCGCGGACGTAGGGGTGGGCGCGGTACCAGTCACGATCGGGAGTCAGGTCGAGCAGGGTGGCGACGAAGTGCTCGGCGACGTCCCGGAGGTCCCGGCGACGCAGCATGCGCTGTCGCAGGTGGTCCGTCAGTTCCTGGTGATAGAGGCGGAAGTGCTTGATCCCTGCCACTTCCACGCTCGACAGGTACGAGCCGTTCTCCTCGATCAGCGCGTCGATGTCCGCCTCGCGCAAGGGGAGCTCGGAGAGGCGCCGCGCGGCCGAGAGCCAGATCTTGCGCGGCAGTCCGTGGCCCTCGCCGAACGCCAGGGCCGTGAGGAGCGAGGTGGCGTTCTCCCGCCGCTCGTTCGGAAGCCGTCGCAGGTACTCCTCGAAGGCACCGCCCACGTCCGAGGGCAGCGACAGGGCCCAGCCCGGGGTGCTCGTGTCGACGGGCTCGCCGCGGAGCAGCGCGCTCGCCACCATGCGGGCCACGAGGAAGCAGTGGCCGGCGCGGCGGGCGACCTCCTCGGCGATGGCGCGAGCGCTGTCGGGTGCCTCCTCGTACGGGGAACCTGCGTCCGTCAGGATGCGCTCGACGTACTCCGCGGTGTCGGTGTCGTCCGCGTACTGGGGGCTGTCCAGGTCGACGGCCCGGACCCGGTCGCCGAGGTACGGGAGGAGTTCCCGGCGGGTGCCGACCACGAGGCGCACGCACGGGATCGCCGCGAGCGGACGCAGCAGGTCCCATGCGATGCGCTGGGCCTCGGCCTTGTCGTCGGCCGGGCCGGCTTCGTCGAGGGAGTCGACGACGACGCGGAGCGGGCGCTCCCGGTCGGCCAGCGCCTTGAGTAGCGTGGCCGGGAGCGCGGCGGTGAGGTCCGCGGCAGCGGCAAGTCTCCCGACGATGTCGTCCAGCACCTGGTGATGGGCGTTGATCGACACGTCCGAGTGCTCTTCGAGCACCAGTCGTCCCAGCACCGCCGACTTGCCGGAGCCGGGCGCGGCCGTGACGGCCAGAGCGCCGCGGCTGCCTTCGCCGTTCAGCTGGTCACGGAGCACGGTGAGGGCGTGGCCCCGTCCGGTGAAGTACGAGCCGGAGTCGTGCACGTGCTCGACGCCACGTCCCCGGGGTTCGAAGTGCGAGGTCAGGTCCGAGACCTCGTCGGACGGCGTTCCGCCGGGGGCCACCTCCGCGCTCGGGTCGTGAGCGGGGTTGCGGAAGAACGGCGGCTGTTCGGTCTGGTCGGAAGAGGAGCATGCCGTGCGCTGACGCTCCCCGAGCTCCTCGAACGCGCGGTTGATCCGGCCGGTCACCGTTGCGGGGGAGAGGTAGCGCTGGGACGGCCCGTCGCCGCGTTCGCAGGCCTCCACCAGGCGGGTGACGAACGCGCCGTCCTTGGCCGTGTCGCGGTGACGGGCGGAGGCGAGTACCCACGTGCCGGAGCCGTAGGAGTCCGAGCGTGGCCGCGCCGCCACGATGCCACGGGCCACGGCCGTGATCTCGGCGGCACCGGCCGACGCGTGACAGGCGTCGATGACGAACAGCACATGGCGTACCGGAGACGCCGCCAGTGCCTCCGTGAGGTTCTCCAGGGAAAGCCAGGAACGGGCGTGACCCTCCCGGCTGTCGGCGCAGGCGAGCCGGTACCGTCCGCCCGGTGTCGGCTGGTCGCCGTGGCCCGCGTAGTAGACGACGACCACGTCGTCCGGGGTGAGGTCGGAGCCGATGCACCACTCGGAGAGGGCGTCCTCGAAGGCATCGGCCTCGGGGTCCAGGGACTGCTCCTCGAGGACCCGCGTGTACCCCATCCGAGGCGAGGTGAAGAACCGGACGACGCGGTCGACGTCGTCGTGCGCCAGGGGCAGCTCGGTGAGGCCGGGGTGTCTGCCGTAGTGCCGCGTTCCCGCGGCGATCAGATAGCGCATCCGCCGGTCCCGCTCTCCGGCGCCAGCGCCTTGACGATGGCCTGGCCGGTCTCCACGGCCGTGAGATAGCGGGTGGCGTCGTGCATGTGCGTGCCGTTGTGCACGCTGAGGTCGGTCACGCGAGGGCCGAAGGCCGGACGGAGTTCGCGCACGACGGCGACGATGTCGGTCGCGTCCGCGATGTTGGTCCAGGAGCGCAGTGGCCGCGGCCACCGGGCCAACCGGCCGACGGGCTCGGGCCGCAGGCGGTCCAGGACCAGTGCACCCATGCCCAGCGGCGAGCCCAGGGTGACCAGGGCGTGGACGTCCCAGCCGGCGGCGAGCCTCTCGTCGCAGAGGGTCTCGTAGGCGATCACGGAGCCGAGGGAGTGGGCGACGACCACCCGGGTCTCCGGCGTGATCCGGGCGGCGACCCGCTCCCGTGCCGCGTCGCGGACGGTCTCGTCGGCGAAGTAGCCGGCCACCTGCTTCAGATCGCCGACGAGCACCTGGTCGAGGACGCCATGCAGGAACCGTGCGCCCGTGAGGGCGTCCAGTGCGGCCCGCACCGCGCGCAGCCGCATCGCCTGCGAGGCACCCCACCCGACCGGACCGCGCCCACCGGTCTCGTGGGGCCCGGGCACGGCGGGGTCGGTCCGGGCCGCCTCGGCCCACCAGGCCATGAGGAGAGCGAACTCCTCCTCGGTCTCCACGTCGGAGGCGTCGTAGCGGGGGAGTCCGCCCGCCCGGGCGCCGAGCGGGCGGAACAGGTCACCGTAGAAGGCGACGTCCACCTCGCTCTCCGAGGGCACCGGGCCGCCTGCCAGTCGTGTGCCGCCCCGCAGCTCCGGGACGATGTCCCGGGCCAGCGAATCCTCGCTGAGGTACTGCTTGCCGACACCGTGTACGAAGACGACTCTTGCCACGCGCCCCTCCCCTGGATGCCTGCCCAGCCTATCCGCGCGCGCGGACGCGCCGCACGGGTCGGTCCGGGCCTCGCGGAATCTCAGGAGCCGCACGAGCAGCCGGCGGCTCCCTTCGCCTGCTCCGGAGTCCGCGCCGGGTCGACGGCCTTCTCCTCGGGGGTGCAGCAGGCCGTGGTGCCGCAGCACGCGTCGGGCGCGGTCTTGGTGGCCTTGGTGAGGGTGTCGGCGTCGGCCGTGACCACGTAGACCTCCCAGGGCTCCTTGCCGGGGCCGGTGACCCAGACCTTGTCCTGGAGGGCGTAGCAGCACGCGGCGTCGTTCTCCTCGAAGGTGGCCAGTCCGGCGTCCTTCAGGCGCGTGATGGCCGCGGTGACCTGGTCGGTGCTTTCGACCTCCACACCCAAGTGGTCGAGTCGGGTGTCCTCGCCGGCCTCGCCCTCGATGAGGACGAGCTTGAGCGGCGGCACGGCCACGGCGAAGTTGGCGTATCCGGGGCGGCGCTTCGCGGGCCCGACGCCGAACAGCTTTGAGTAGAACGCGACGGAGCCTTCGAGGTCGGCGACGCGGAGAGCGAGCTGGACGCGGCACATGGCGGTCTCCCTGATCTTCACGAACCGGTGCTGTTTCGATGAATGTCGATACAGTTTGGTGAGGTCGACGTTGCCACTGGATTAGATGGCTGTCAATATAGACGTATGTCGAAATCAGAGTTGCTGGTGATCGGGCAGGACGATCAGGTGGCGTGCTGCTCGCCGATGGTCCGTGAGCCGCTGGGCGAAGAGGACGCCGTCGACCTGGCCAGGATGTTCAAGGCGCTGTCGGACCCGATCCGGCTGCGGCTGCTCTCGCTGATCGCCTCGCACGAAGGCGGCGAAGCCTGCGTGTGTGACCTCACCGGTCCCTTCGACGTCTCCCAGCCCACGATCTCCCATCACCTGAAGGTGCTGAGGGAAGCGGGCCTGGTGGGTTCCGAGCGGCGCGGCACCTGGGTCTACTACTGGATGCTGCCCGCTGCCCTCGCCCGGCTCTCCTCACTCCTCCAGGCGCCGGCCGAAGCCGTACCGACCGGGGTAGCCGGATGACGCCTTCTCTGGGGCGCCGCGCCCTGGCCGAGCTGATCGGTACCGCTGCACTCGTCGCGATCGTGGTCGGCTCCGGCGTCCAGGCCACCGAGCTGACCCACGACGTGGGTCTCCGACTGCTCGCCAACTCTCTGGCGACCGTCTTCGGCCTCGGCGTGCTGATCGCTCTGCTGGGCCCGGTCTCCGGTGCTCACTTCAACCCGGCGGTCACCCTGGCGCTGTGGTGGACCGGACGCCGTGACGGCGACGGCTTGGAGCTGCGCGCTGTGGCGGCCTATGTGCCCGCGCAGATCGTCGGCGCGGTACTGGCGAACGCGATGTTCGCCGAACCTCTGGTCCGGCTCTCCACTCATGACCGGTCGACAGGTCACCTGTGGCTGGGCGAGATCGTCGCCACCACGGGCCTGGTCCTCCTGGTCCTCGGTCTGGGCCGTACGGCTCAGCAGCGGTTCAGTCCGGTCCTCGTGGCGTCCTACATCGGCGCTGCCTACTGGTTCACCTCGTCGACCAGCTTCGCCAACCCCGCCGTCACGATCGCGCGGGCCTTTTCCGACACCTTCGCGGGCATCGCGCCGGTCTCGGCGCAGCCGTTCATCGTCGCCCAACTGATCGGCGCGGCGGTCGGCGTCGCCCTGGGCGTCGCCCTCTTCGGCCGTACTTCTGCACCCGCAGGCATGACTACCGCCCCGTCCGGCGAACCCGAACTCGCGGCCGCCGGCCGCTGAACCACCACCCTCGACACAGGAAGCCCCGACCGTGACCGCTCCCGCCGTCCCCTCCGTGTTGTTCGTATGCGTCCACAACGCGGGCCGGTCCCAGATGGCCGCAGCCTCCCTCGCCCACCTCGGCGGCGGCCAGGTGGAGGTCCGCTCCGCGGGTTCCGCCCCCTCCGACACCGTGAACCCGGCCGTCGTTGAAGCGATGCGAGAGCGGGGCATCGACATCTCCGCCGAGACCCCGAAGGTGCTCACCCCAGAAGTGGTGCGGGCATCCGACGTCGTGATCACGATGGGCTGCGGCGATGCCTGTCCCTACTTCCCCGGCAAGCGCTACCTCGACTGGAAGCTCGACGACCCCGCCGGCCAGGGGGGACGACCGTCCGCCCCATCCGCGACGCGATCGAGCGGCTTGTCCGCGGCCTGCTGGCCGAACTCGACGTCGAAGCCCGCGCGTGAGGTAGAGCGGCCCGGCGCCTACTGGCATCTAGATGGCACGGCCGTGATCATGAGAAAGGGCCAGCGTCCGGGAAAAACTCCCGTGAGCTGGCCCTTCTTCCTGTGCCCCCGGCAGGATTCGAACCTGCGACACCCGCTTTAGGAGAGCGGTGCTCTATCCCCTGAGCTACGAAGGCGGGGTTCCAACGCTCGACAGTGTAGCGGGTGGGTCCGTCGTGGCAGGGGCCCGAACCCTGGTCAGTACGTGAAGCGGTTCAGGTAGTCCGCGTTGGCGATCGGGGTGGTCGTCAGGTATTCGGCCGGGAGGTCGAAGGCGGCGGCCAGGGGGGTGAGGTGGGGGGCCAGGGCCGACAGGGTGTGGTTCGTCGTCGTGTGGAGGGAGTCGACCTGGGCGGGGGTGAGGTGGCCGGCGGCGAGGAGGTCGCCGGTGTG
Organism: Streptomyces sp. NPDC023157; assembly: GCF_055560575.1. NCBI lineage: Bacteria > Bacillati > Actinomycetota > Actinomycetes > Kitasatosporales > Streptomycetaceae > Streptomyces > Streptomyces sp. NPDC023157. The sequence goes on along the minus strand of NZ_JBVHIL010000012.1, from coordinate 13,932 downwards.
GGGGCGTAGTTCGTGGAGGAGGAAGAGGCGGGCCAGGTCCTCCAGGAGGGGGCGGGTGGTGGTCGCGCGGTCCGTGGCGGCGAGGAACGCGTCGGCGGCGGCCACGCGGGCGTGGGCGGCGACCATCTCCAGGGCGGCGCCCGAGGTCTCGTTCCAGCGGCCGACGGGGTCGCCGGAGGGGCCGTTGCGCAGGGCGGTGCGGGCGCGGGTCTGCCAGATGCGTTCGACGCAGGCGTGCAGGTCGCGGAGGAAGGGGAGGTCGGTGAGGTCGGTGCGCGAGCCTTCGGGGGTGGTCGCGGGGCCCGCTTCGTGGGCGAAGACCAGTTCGGAGGCGGCCTTCTGCCAGATGACCAGGTTGTCGCCCTCGGCGGTGATGCCGCCCTCGACGTTCAGCGGCAGGTCCGCCAGGCCGTTCTCGGGGAAGAGGCCCTGCGCGCCGCAGCGCTCGCGGCTCTCGATCGTGATGTCCCGGGCCTGCCAGGTGATCCAGCCCTTGGCGACCGCGACGATGCGTTCCGCCGCTTCGCGCTCCTCGCGGTCGGTGGGGTCGTGGGCGGCCCAGCGGTCGAGGACGGCGCGGTGCAGGAAGGTCATCGCGTACGCCGTGGCCAGTGCGTGCAGCAGGCGTCCGTGGTGGCTGCGGTGGGCGGTGAGCGGGATGCGTTCGCCGGCCCTCGGCGCGGCCACCTGGCGGTGCTGGGCGTAGCGGACGGCGATGGCGAGGGAGGCGCGGGCCATGCCCAGCGTGCCGGCGCTCATGCACAGCTTGCCGACGGTGACCCGGCCGACCGAGCGGAGGAACCGCTTGCGCCGGTTGCCGAGGCTGCTGGCGAACCGCCCGTCCTTGTCGAAGCGCCCGTGGGCCGCCTCCAGGAGGGACTCGCGGGGGAGCCGGACCCGGTCGAAGGAGGTCAGGCAGTGGTCGACGGGGGTGCCGGTGCGGTCGGGCAGCCGGCGTACCCGTATGCCGGGCAGGTGTCCGTGTTCGTCGCTGAGCGGGGTCAGGAAGAGGAAGACGCCCTGGTCCTCGTCGTCCACGAGCAGCCGGGCGGCGACCAGGGCGCTCTTCGGGCCGCCGGTGAGGCTCGTGTTCGGCATGAACTTCTGCGCGCCCGGGTTCGGCGTGTGCAGCTCGAAGCCGCCCGTCTCCCGGTCCAGGACGGCCACCGTCTCCAACGCGGCGACGTCGTTGCCGTGGGCGAGCTCGGTGCACAGGAACGTTCCGGTGCGCTCCATCGTCGTGTACGCGGTGAGGTCGCGCCGGTAGCCGTCGTGGTCGAGCAGGCTGCCGAGGAACAGGTTGTAGTGGACGCTGGCGAGCGTGCACAGGCCGCCGTCGACGAAGCCGGTCCACTCGTGGAGGGCGGCGAGCCGGTGCGCGTCGTAGCTGAGCACCTCGGCGCCGGTCCCGGCCACCGTGTCGTTGACCAGGCGCAGTCGTTCGTAGGAGAGGGCGGTGCGCTCGGCCGGGGTCAGGCCGGCGCGGTGGGCGAAGGCATCGCCGGAGACCAGTCGGCGCCACTCGGCGTGGATCCGCTCGCGGTCGTCCGTATCGAAGAGAAGGCGGGTCAGTTCGCCGCCGGCTGTGTCACCCTCGTCGAGGCCGTGTGCGGCGTCGTCGGGTTCAGGGGCTGCGGCGCCTTCTCTGAGCGGCGTCTCCGCGTGCTGGAGCATCGACTCGTCCCCCGAAGAGAGTGGACCCGGTAAGGATGGTGGTGGCCTGCCCGATAAAGATACGGATCCACCGGTTTTGTTTCAATATCCTTGTCAAACCGGTTGGATGGTTTTATTCTCGAAATGTGGACGTGTGAAGAATCCGGTCTCGCCCGGCCTCACCCTACTGCCGGCGGGAGTTCGTGCGGACCGGTCGCCGACTCATCACTCCATGTGAGCCGTTGGAATACCAGCCTCTCGGCCTCCCCGGGCCGCGGGGTACGGAGGATGTAGTGGCACAACAAGAACGGGCCATCCGTACGCGCCAGAAGATCGTGCTCGCGGCGGCCGAACTGTTCGACGAGGTCGGCTACGAGGCGGCGACGATCTCCGAGGTCCTGAAGAAATGCGGCGTGACCAAGGGCGCCCTGTACTTCCACTTCGCCTCCAAGGAAGAGCTCGCCCAGGAGGTGCTGGCCGGGCAGGTCGCCGCGCTCCCTCCCGTGCCCGAGCGCGAACTCCTGCTGCAGCAGCTCACGGACGAGGCGCTGGTCCTCGCCCATCTGCTGCACGTCGGCGACCCCATGGTGCGCGGCAGCGTGCGCCTCACCGTCGACCAGGGCTCGCCCCACGACGGCCTCGACCGCCAGGTCCCCATGCAGGGGTGGATCGACCACAACATGGATCTGCTCAGCCGCGCCAAGGAGGCCGGCGAGCTGCTCCCGCACGTGGACATCGCCTCCGCGGCCGCCCTGTTCACCGGTAGTTTCACCGGAGTCCAGGTGCTGTCCAAGATCATGACCGGGCACGGGGACATCGTGGAGCGGGAGGCGGACCTCATGCGGACCCTGCTGAGCGCCATCGCCGTCCCCGGCGTGCTCGTCCGCCTCGACTTCACACCCTCCCGCGCCGAGCAGTCGTACCAGGAGGCCGTACGGCTGCGCGACGCCGGAGCCGCCGTCACCGTCGCCGGCGGCTGACGGGACGGGGCCCCGGGGCCGGAAGGCCGAGGGGAGGGGACGTGGGTGTTCTCCTCGGTTGCGTGTGCGGTGGGGGCGCGGAACACAGGGACGAACCGAATGGAGCGCACACACATGCACATGGACACGGACACAGGCACGGGCACGGGCACAGGCACGGGCACGGGTACGGGTACGGGCACGGACGCAGGCACGGGCGCGGGCACGGACGCAGGCACACGCGCGGATATCGGCGCGGACGCGGGCAGAGGTACGGGCACGGGCAGAGGTACGGGCACGGGCGGCGCGGCCGGCGTCGCCTCCTGCCCCTACTCCTCCCCCTCCCCGGCCCCGACCCCGTACGCCCTCGACGTCACCGGGCAGGACCTCGCCGGTGAGGCCGCCGCGCTCCGCGCGCAGGGGCCCGCCGTCCAGGTCGAACTGCCCGGCGGCGTACGGGCCTGGGCCGTCGTCGGCCAGGAGCAGGTCGAGCGGCTGCTCCTCGACCACCGGGTCTCCAAGGACGCCCGCCGGCACTGGCCCGCCTTCGCCGAGGGCCGGATCACCCCCGAGTGGCCGCTCTACCCCTGGGTCGCCAACGAGAACATGCTCTTCTCGTACGGTGCCGAGCACGCCCGCCTGCGCCGCCTCGTCGCCGCCGCGTTCACCGCCCGCCGCACCGCCGCGCTCAAGCCCCGCATCGAGGAGATAGCGGCCTCGCTCCTCGACCCGCTCGCCGCCGCGCTCGACGCCGGCGGCACCGCCGAACTCCGCACCGCCTACGCCGAGTCGCTCCCCCTCCAGGTCATCTGCGAGCTCTTCGGCGTCGCCGAGGGCGCCGCCCGTGACGAACTCTGCGCGGCCCTCCGTACCGTGTTCAGCTCCAGCGTCTCCGCCGCCACCATGGAAGCCGCCCGCGGCACCGCCTTCCGGCAGCTCGCCGGGCTCGTCGCCGAACGACGCCTGGCGCCCGGCGACGACCTCACCTCCTCCCTCATCGCCGCCCGCGACGGCGCCGACGCCCTCACCGAGAACGAACTCCTCGGCTCCCTCTTCCTATTGATCGCCGCAGGCCAGGACACCACCGCCGCGCTCATCGTCAACGCCGCCGCCGCCCTGCTCGCCCACCCCGAGCAGCTCGGCCACATCCGGGCCGGCCGCGCCACCTGGGAGGACGCGGTCGCCGAGACCCTCCGCACCCACAGCCCCGCCGCCTACTCGCCGATGCGCTTCGCCGTCGAGGACATCGAGCTCGACGGCGTGCGGATCGCCCAGGGCGACCCGATCCTCGTCAACTTCGCCGCCGGAGGCCTGGATCCGAGCCGGTACGGGGCGGACGCCGCCCGTTTCGACCTGCTCCGCACCGACCGGGACACGCTCGGTTTCGGACATGGTGTGCACCGCTGCCTCGGCTCCCCGCTCGCCGTCCTGGAGGCGTCCGTCGCGCTCTCCGCGCTCTTCGACCGCTTCCCCCGCCTGGAACTCGGCTGCTCGGCGACCGCCTTGGCCCCGATGCCGACCTTCCTGCTCAACGGATACGGGGCCTTGCCCGTACGCCTGGGCGCCTAGCGGGTCCTGGCCGCTCCTGGCCGGACGCTCACGGTCTCTCTTTCCGGCATCGAAAACCGCAGGGCCGGTTTGTTAAAGTGCTGAGAAGATGACACGTGTTGGCACGCCCTCGACCGAGCGGCGGTAGCGACGGAGGCCCCTTGGCCAAGCAGGAGCGGGCGATTCGTACCCGCAACGCGCTCATCGAGTCGGCCGCCGCGCTCTTCGACCGGGACGGTTTCGAGGTCGCCTCGCTCGCGACCATCAGCGCCCGCGCCGGGGTCAGCAGCGGGGCGCTGCACTTCCACTTCCAGAGCAAGGCGGCCCTCGCCGACGCGGTAGTCGGCGCGGCGGGCGAGCGGCTCGTCCGCATCACCCGCGACCGCGAGGCCCTGCCGCTGCAGATCGTCATCGACGCCAGCCACGAACTGGTCCAGGGGCTGCGCGCCGACTCCGTGCTGCGCGCGGGCTTCGACCTCAGCGCGGGTTCCGAACGGCGCCCGCGTGCGTCCCAGGACCTGCGGCGCCTCTGGCGCGACTGGGTCGAGTCGACCGTGACGCGCGCCGAGCGCGAGGGCCAGCTCGCCCCGGACGTGGCGGCGCGCGATGTCGCCGCGGCGGTGGTGGCGGTGGCCGCCGGGCACGAGGTGCTCGGACACCAGGACCCGTACTGGCTCGAACGCGCGCCGCTCACCCGCTTCTGGTCCTTCCTGCTGCCCCGAGTGGTCGGCGACACCCGCGTGGGCCTCTTCATCGCCTCGGGCGACCCGGCGGCGGAGCCGGTGGCGGGGTAGGGCGGGCGTTACGGGGTAGGGCGGGCGGCTGGGCTGGGCCGCCCCCCCGTCGTACGCCCCGGTGTGCCGGACCAGCCCCGCTTGACGCCCGCGAGAGCCGGGCATAGCGTCGGCGGCCGGCGAGCTGAGCAAGCGCTTAGGAGGGCAGGTCGTGGTCGACCCCCGCACGGACCCGAACCCCTGCACAGCCACGTACCCCCACACAGACACGTACCCCCGCACGGACGCGGCGGACCCACGGACGGAACGGCTCACCGCCCCCGGCGCCCCCTTCGCCGTCGAGGACGGCGTGTACGTCGGCGGGCCCCGGACCCTGCGGGAGTTCGTGGAGGCCACCTGGGGCTACGGCGACCGTCCGTTCCTCGTCGCCGAGGACCGGGTGCTGAGCTACCGGGAGTTCTTCGACGCCGCCTGCGGACTCGCCCGCCGCCTGCTCGACGTCCACGGCCTGCGTCCCGGCGACCGCGCCGTCGTCGCGATGCGCAACCACCCCGAGTGGCAGATCGCCTTCTGGGCCGCGCAGCTCGCCGGGCTCGTCGCCGTACCGCTCAACGCCTGGTGGACCGAGGGCGAGTTCACGTACGCGCTCGACGACTGCACGCCCCGCGTCCTGCTCGTCGACGGCGAGCGGGTCCCGCGCGTCGCCGCCTGGGCCCGGGCCCGCTCCGTGCCCGGCATCGTGTTCCACCCCGGGACGCGGCCGGAGCCGGACGGTGACCTGCCCGAGGGGTTCGAGGCGTACGTCCCCGACCTCGACCCCTTCCTCGGGCCCCCGGCCGTCGACGTGCTGCCCGAGCAGGACGCCACCGTCCTCTACACCTCCGGCACCACCGGCCGCCCCAAGGGAGCCGTCGCCACCCACCTCGCCCAGGCCGGGGCGGCGATGCACCCGCGCTATCACGCGGCCGTCTCCGCGCTCCGTCGCGGCGAGACGCCCGGGGCCGGTCCCGTACCGGTCTCGCTCACCACCTTCCCCTTCTTCCACGTCGCCGCGTTCACGTCCTTCTACTCGGTGATGGCGGCCGGCGGCACCCTCGTCCTGATGCGCAAGTGGGACGCGGACCGGGCCCTGGAAATGATCCGCGCCCACCGCGTCACCCACTACGCGGGCGTCCCGACCACCGCCCTCCAGCTCCTCGACGCCGCCGCGCGCACCGGGGACCCGCTGGAGACGCTCACCATGCTCAACACCGGGGGAGCGGCGGCCCCGCCCGAGATCGCCGCGCGGATCGCCGAGCGGTACGGGGACCGCATCGAGCCCCGCAACGGCTACGGCCTCACCGAGACCTGCGGCGGTGTGCTCGCCAACTTCGGCGCCGAGTACCGGGCCCACCCCGAGAGCGTCGGGCGGCCCGCCCCCGCCACCGAGGTGCGCGTCGACCGGCCGGACGCGGAAGGCGTCGGCGAGCTGTGGCTGCGCGGCCAGTCGCTGATCCGCGGCTACTGGGGCGACGAGGAGGCCACCCGGGCCGCCTTCACCCCCGAGGGCTGGTTCCGCACCGGCGACCTGGCGCACGTGCGGGACGGGCGGGTCACCGTCGTCGACCGGATCAAGGACCTGGTGATCCGGGGCGGCGAGAACGTGTACTGCGTCGAGGTCGAGGGCGTCCTCCACGCCCACCCGGACGTCGTCGAGGCCGCCGTCGTCGGCGTCCCGCACCCCGCCCTCGGCGAGGAGGTCGCCGCCGTGGTCCGCCTCCGCGCGGGAGCGACGCCGGACCCCGAAGGGCTGCGGACCCACGTCGGCGCGCGCCTCGCGGCGTTCAAGGTGCCGGCCCACGTCCTCGTACGGGAGACGGAGCTGCCCCGCAACGAGACGGGGAAGGTACTGAAGCGCCGACTGCGCGACGAGGCCCGGGAAGAGCTGGGGGACGGGGCCGGGGGGTAAATCCGGGCGGGGCCAGGGGACGGGCCTCGGGGGTAGCTCCGGGCGGGCCACGGGTCGAGCCTCGGGGGTAGCTCCGGGCCGGCCCGCCGGTGAGTCCCGGACCGGGCCTTCCGGGCCTCGGCCCCCTCAGTTCCGCGACACCCGCACCCGGTATCCGCCCGTCGTCTCGTCCTCCGCCACCACGCTGATCCGGATGCCGTTCGCCCGGTCGGAGAAGCTCTCGCCGGGGCGGTACGGGGCGTCCGAGAGTTCCGCGTGGACGTTGGGGCGCCGGGTGCAGCCGCCGCTGCCGTGTTCGCTGTCGTTGACGGTGACCGGTCCGCGGCCGGTGTCCACGTCGGTGTCGACGCGGTAGATCAGGACGCCCGGCTGGCAGACGGCCTCGTCGTTGCCCTCGCGGGTGCGGACCTCGGCCGCGTACCCGGCCTTGTCGGAGAGCGGGACGAAGATCAGCTTGCGGCCGCCGGTCGTGGCCAGCGGGGTCAGGGAGAACTCGATGTCGCCCGTGCGCGAGGCGCAGCCCACCTGGTCGTTGTCGAGCCAGCCCAGCTTCCATTTGTGCCAGCCGAGCAGGTCGTTGTTGGCCCCCCAGTCCTCGGACATGATGTCCCAGTGTCCGACGGTGCCGCCGCCGTCGACGGTGTAGAGGTCGGGCAGGCCGAAGACGTGCCCGTTCTCGTGCGGCAGGACCCGGTAGCCGGTCTCGGCGTACGTCCCCGAGCCGTCGTCCTGGCGGCTGTAGACGAAGGACGTGTTGGCGAGCGGAACCCCGTCCGCGTAGGGGGCGTCGTCGTTCCCGGAGAAGGTGACGGACAGCACCGTGTCGAGGGCGGAGGGGCCGGCGTTGGGCGTGACCAGCACGTTGACCAGGTCGTACGCGCTGAAGTCCACCTTCGGGTCGGCGGCCTTGACGATGTCCTCGACCAGTTTGCGATACCCCGGCTCGTACGGTGAGCCGCGCTCGACGCCGTACGAGGAGAAGGGCCGGGGCATCCGCAGCCAGTCCGGTATCGGGGCCTCGGGCCGGTAGACCAGGCGCCCGTACGAGCTGGTGCGGAACCAGTCGGAGGTCTGCGGGAAGAACTCGCGGTAGCGGCTCATCGCGGTGCCCTCGCCGGGCGCGTCCGGGAAGTCGACCATCAGGTTGAGCGCCCTGATCAGTCCCGTGGACCGCGCGTACCCGGGGGAGGTGGGCAGCCCCTCCGACATCTGCACACCCATCGTCGTGGCGATCCGGCACGGGCCGAGCGGCGCTTCCCCGGGGCCCGCGGCGATCGGGCCCGCGGAGGCGGGGACCGGGCCGGGCAGGGTCGTGCTCGCCGATACCAGGGCGGCGAGCGCGAGCGCGCCCGCCGAGGCCAGGGCGATGGGTCTGCGTATCCGTCGGCGGGGCTCCTGCATGCGGTCGCCTCTCTGATCTGCGCCGATCGGGTCGGCACCGTGGGATCAGCCTGGAGCGGGGGTCGGGGGCGCGCGCGTCGGGTGGCCCGACCGGGGTACCCGGGAAGGCTCTCGCGCACCCCCCTCCCGATGTGACCCAGGTCACACGAGGAGCGGGAAATAACCGGGGACCAAGTCCCCGTTTAAGCCTGTGTTCGACGAAGTGGGGACCGAGTCCCCGGATACGGCCCGGATACGGGAAGTCCTGGAGGCAGCGCAGTGAGCACGAGCAGCAGCACCGCCGACGCGGCAGCCGACCGCCGCGTGCCCCGCCCCCGCGCGGACGCGCTGCGCAACCGCGAGCGGATCGTGACGGCGGCGCGGGAGATGTTCGTCGAGTTCGGCGCCCAGGTGCCGCTCGACGAGATCGCGCGCCGCGCGGGCGTCGGCAACGCGACGCTCTACCGCAACTTCCCCGAGCGGGGCGACCTCGTCCGCGAGGTCGTCAACTCCCTCATGGCCCGCGTCACCGAGCGGGCCCTGGAGGCCGCCGAGCAGGAGGCGGACACCTTCGCCGCCCTGCGCCGCTTCACCCACGCCGCCGCCGACGAACGGATCGGCGCCCTGTGTCCGATGCTCGACGGCACCTTCGACAAGGACCACCCCGACCTGCGGGCCGAACGCGAGCGCCTGGAGGAGGCCGTGCAGGGCCTCGTCGACCGGGCGCAGGCGGCCGGCCGGCTCCGTGCCGACGTGGGCGTCGGGGACCTGATGGTCGCCGTCTCCCAGCTCACCCGGCCGCTGCCCGGGACGGGCTGCCTGAACATGGACCGCTTCGTCCACCGCCATCTCCAGGTGTTCCTGGACGGTCTGGAGGCGCCCGCGCGCTCCGAACTGCCCGGAGCCGCCGCCACCCTCGAAGACCTGAGGAGCGACGCCGTCTGCTCCCCGTGACCCCGTGACCTCGTGAGCCCGCCGACCCTGTCGACCCCGTGAGTCCGTCGACCTCGTGAGCTCATGAGCCCGCTGACCCCATGAGCTCATGACCTCGTGAGCCCGTGACGTTCCGAGTCCGCCCTCGGCCTCGTCACTCCCCTTACGCCCTGCGCCCTGCGCCCTACGTCCTTTACAGAAGTCCCTTTTTCACCAGTACGCGCCAAGAGGTGGCTACCCCCATGTCGAAAATCCCCGAATCCTCTCCTCCGGCCCAGGCCGACCCGAGTCGCTGGAAGGCGCTCGTCTTCATCGCCCTGGCCCAGCTGATGGTCGTGCTCGACGCGACGATCGTGAACATCGCGCTGCCCTCCGCCCAGCAGGATCTGGGGATCTCCGACGGCAACCGGCAGTGGGTCATCACCGCCTACGCCCTGGCCTTCGGTGGTCTGCTCCTGTTCGGCGGACGTGTCGCCGACCTGTGGGGCCGCAAGCGCACCTTCGTGGTCGGTCTGATCGGCTTCGCCGCGGCCTCCGCCCTCGGTGGCGCCGCCACCGGTGAGGCGACGATGCTCGGCGCCCGCGCGCTGCAGGGCGCGTTCGGCGCGCTGCTCGCCCCGGCGGCCCTTTCGCTCCTCGCGGTGATGTTCACCGACGCCAAGGAGCGCGCCAAGGCCTTCGGCATCTACGGTGCGATCGCCGGTGGCGGTGGCGCGGTGGGCCTGATCCTCGGTGGTTTCCTCACCGAGTACCTGAACTGGCGCTGGACCTTCTTCGTCAACATCCCGTTCGCGATCGTCGCCGCCCTGGGCGCGTACTTCGTGATCCGTGAGCCGGCCGGCGGCCGCAACCGCTCGCCGCTCGACATCCCGGGCGTGGTCCTGTCCACCCTCGGTCTGGTCTCGCTGGTGTACGGCTTCACGCGCGCCGAGTCCGACGGCTGGAGCGACCCCACCACCATCGGCCTGTTCGTCGGCGCGGTCCTCCTCCTCGGCGCCTTCGCGCTCGTCGAGTCGCGGGTGAAGTCGCCGCTGCTGCCGCTGCGCGTGGTGACCGACCGCAACCGTGGCGGTGTCTACCTCTCGCTGGGTCTCGCGGTCATCGCGATGTTCGGTCTGTTCCTGTTCCTGACCTACTACCTGCAGGTCGTGAAGGGGTACTCGCCGGTCAAGACGGGCTTCGCCTTCCTGCCGATGATCGCGGGCATGATCACCGGATCCACCCAGATCGGCACGCGGCTGATGACCCGGGTCCCGCCGCGCTTCCTGATGGGCCCCGGCTTCCTGACCGCCGGGCTCGGCATGCTGCTGCTCACGCAGCTGGAGATCGGCTCCTCGTACGCCGGTCTGATCCTGCCGGCGCAGCTGCTGCTGGGCCTCGGCATGGGTACGGCGTTCATGCCGGCGATGTCCCTGGCCACGCACGGGGTCGACCCCCGGGACGCCGGTGTGGCCTCCGCGATGGTCAACACCTCGCAGCAGGTCGGCGGCGCCATCGGCACGGCCCTGCTGAACACGATCGCCGCCTCGGCGACGACCGCGTACCTCGTCGACCACGCGGCCGGCGCGACCACCCCGGCGGCGCAGAAGCTGCTCCAGCTCCAGGGCATGGTCGAGGGCTACTCGGCCGCGATCTGGTGGGCGGTCGGCATCCTGGTGGCCTCGGCCACGATCGCGCTCACGCTGATCAACACCGGCAAGCCGGGCACGGGCGCGGTCGCCGCCTCGGGCTCCGGTGCGGGCGCCGGGGACGAGGTGAAGATCCCGGTCATCGCCCACTGACCCGCGGCAGCGCCGCCACCTCGCGCGTCACCCGCCTGCCCTGGCTCCCGTTCAGCGGAGCCAGGGCAGGTCCGCGTTCGGGTCCGCCGGTTCCAGGCCCTCGGCCATCGTGCGCATGATGGCGCCGAGCTGCTCGACCTGCTCCGGGGTGAGCCGGTCGAAGAGCGCCTGCCGTACGGCGGTGACATGGCCGGGCGCGGTCCTGCGCAGCACCTCGTACCCCTCGTCCGTCAGGGCGGCGAACTGGCCGCGCTTGTCGGAGGGGCACTCCTCGCGGGTCACCCACCCGTTCTTCTCCAGGCGCGCGATGGCGTGCGAGAGCCGGGAGCGGGTGATCTTCACGTCCTTGGCCAGCTCCGTCATGCGCATCCGGCGCCGGGGGGCCTGGGAGAGCTGGACGAGCAGCCCGTAGTACGTGTGCGGCATCCCGGCGTCGCGCTGGAGCTGGCGGTCGAGGTGGTCCTCCAGCAGGGTGGTGGCATGGAGGTAGGCGCGCCAGACGCGCTGTTCCTCGGCGCTGAGCCAGCGGGGTTCGGTCACGGTCATGGCATCCATCGTACGACCCATTCTTGAAAGTTGAACTATTTGGACTTACGCTGGCGTCGACAGCGAGCTTGAAAGTTCAATCATCGGCTCAAGGGTCAGCTCAAGGGCCGGCTCAAGAACCGGCTCAAGAACCAGCTCAAGGGAACGACCCCGAAAGGCGGACACCATGGCTGCCACCGACGTCACGCCGGAGCGGATGCCCGCTCTCTACCTCTCGCACGGCGCCCCGCCGCTCGCCGACGACCCGATCTGGCCCGGTCAGCTCGCCGCCTGGTCCGCGACGCTGCCCCGCCCCAAGGCGATCCTGATGGTCTCCGCGCACTGGGAGGAGGCCCCGCTCGCCCTCGGCGCGACCGAGACCGTCCCGCTCGTCTACGACTTCTGGGGCTTCCCCGAGCACTACTACCGCGTCGAGTACGCGGCCCCGGGCGCCCCCGCGCTCGCCGAGTCCGTCCGCAAGCTGCTGCGCGCCCCCGGCGCGCCCGTGCAGGACATGCCCGACCGGGGGCTCGACCACGGCGCGTACGTCCCGCTCGTCGAGATGTACCCCGGCGCCGACATCCCCGTGCTCCAGATCTCCATGCCCACCCTCGACCCGCGCCGGCTCATGGAGATCGGCCGCAGGCTCGCCCCGCTGCGCGACGAGGGCGTGCTGATCGTCGGCAGCGGCTTCTTCACCCACAACCTGGCCGCCCTGCGCCACACCGGACCCGGCGTGCCCGGCTGGTCCGCCGAGTTCGACGCCTGGGGGCACGAGGCCCTCGCCGCGCAGGACGTCGACGCCCTGCTCGACTTCGAGGCGAAGTCCCCCGCCGGCCGGCTCGCCCACCCGCGCACCGAGCACTTCGCCCCGCTCTTCGTCGCGATGGGCGCGGCGGACGCGGCCGGCGACCTCGACCGGGAGCGGAGCACCATCGACGGATTCTGGATGGGACTCGCGAAGCGATCGGTCCAGTTCGGCTGAGCAACCCTGAGCGGGCGGGTGTCGTCTTCAGGGGCGAGGGCGGAGCCGAGGGAGTCCCCGTACCGAGTGTGACGGCGGTCTCACGTCCGCGGCCTTCCCGTGGTCGCGGCAGAGCCGCCGGATCGGCCTCCGTGGCGGCCTGACCTGCGCTTCCGTGGGTCTCGTCGGGCTGCCCTCCTCGTCGGCGGCGGCGCAGGATACTGCATGATCGCGAAAATCCATGTGCCCTGTGGGAATTCTGTCCTGATTCCAGTCGTTGTTTCCGTCGGATGCAGGGCACCCGAAAGGGTGTCGCGACCTACTCAGCAAGGGAGCACGCATGGCAACCCGTGCCGTCGCCCGTCGTCAGTCCTCCGCCGCGAGCGGAAGCAAGCGGGCAAGCAGCGTTCGCGCCGTGGGCGGGGAGATCGCCGACCGCGACCTGGTCGGCATGTACCTCGACGAGATCGCGCGCACGCCTCTGCTCGACGCCGCCAAGGAGGTCGAGCTCTCCCAGACCATCGAGGCGGGTGTCTACGCCCGGCAGGTCCTCGACGGCGAGGTGGAGAGCGAGGCGGGCGGCGCGTCCCGCGAGGAGCTCGAGGCGCTGGTCGCCGAGGGCGAGCGTGCCAAGGACCTCTTCATCAAGTCCAACCTGCGACTCGTCGTCGCCGTGGCCCGGCGCTACCCGCGCAGCGGGCTGCCGCTGCTCGACCTGATCCAGGAGGGGAACGCGGGCCTGGTGCGCGCGGTCGAGAAGTTCGACTACGCCAAGGGCTTCAAGTTCTCGACGTACGCCACGTGGTGGATCCGCCAGGCCATCACGCGGTCCATCGCCGACCAGTCCCGCACCATCCGGCTCCCCGTCCACCTGGTGGAGGAGCTCGGGCGGATCCGCCGCGTCCAGCGCGAGTTCAACCGCGAGCACGGGCGCGAGCCGGAGCCCACGGAGATCGCGGCCGAGCTGGACACGACCCCCGCGCGCGTCACCGACGTCCTGGACTGGGCGCGCGACCCGGTCTCGCTCAACATGTCGGTCGACGACCAGGGCGAGACGCAGTTCGGCGACCTCCTTGAGGACACGTCGGCGGTCTCGCCGGAGCAGTCGGTGCTCACGCTGCTGCGCAGCGAGGAGCTCGACGACCTCATCGACAAGCTGGACAACCGCACCGCCTCGATCATCCGGATGCGCTACGGCATCGAGGACGGGCGCGAGCGGACCCTGACGGAGGTGGGCAAGCAGCACGGTCTGACCCGCGAGCGCATCCGCCAGATCGAGAAGCACGCACTCCTTGAGCTGAAGAAGATGGCCCGGGACACGGGCTTCGACGCGGTGGCCTGAGCCGGCCGTCGCGACCCGGCGGGGGGGGGGGGGGGGGGGGGGGGGGGGGGGCGCGCGCGCGGGGGGGGGCGCCGCGGGGGGGGGGGGGGGGGGGGGGGGGGGGGGGGGCCCTCGTCCGTGCGCGGGTGGCGTGCGGGGTCAGGAGCGGGGCGGGGTCCGCGGGTT
>NZ_JBVHIL010000011.1:0-198869 GCF_055560575.1 Streptomyces sp. NPDC023157 | reverse complement strand
ACCGCCGCGGCGAACGGCGCGATCTTCGCCTCCGCCAGCGCACGGACCGACTCACGGAGCATGTCGTGCTCCTCCGACGGGCGGTACAGGTCGAATTCAGCGGCTGAGTTGTTCTTTCCGGACGCCAACGCTCACTCACTCCCACGCTTGCTAACTACCGTTAAGTAACCCAAAGGGTAGGGCGTGACCGGGCCGCGATCCAGGCCCCGACTATGCTCGGGCAGGCATTTCCCCGCCCGTACGCACAGGGAGTCCCGCATGGCCCTCAAGATCACCGTGATCGGCACCGGATACCTCGGCGCCACACACGCCGCGGCCATGGCTGAGCTCGGCTTCGAGGTCCTGGGGCTCGACGTCGTGCCCGAGAAGATCGGACTGCTCGCCTCCGGCCGGGTGCCGATGTACGAGCCGGGCCTGGAGGAACTGCTCGCGCGCCACGTCGACGGGATCGAGGGATCCAGCGGGCGGCTGCGGTTCACCACCTCCTGGGAGGAGGTCGGCGCGTTCGGCGACGTCCACTTCGTCTGCGTGAACACCCCGCAGAAGCACGGCGAGTACGCCTGCGACATGTCGTACGTCGACGCCGCCTTCGCCTCGCTGGCCGGCGTGGTGCGCGAGGGCGCGCTCGTCGTCGGCAAGTCGACCGTGCCCGTCGGCTCCGCCCAGCGGCTCGCCGGACTGCTGCCCGAGGGCGTCGAGCTGGCCTGGAACCCCGAGTTCCTCCGCGAGGGCTTCGCCGTGCAGGACACCCTGCACCCGGACCGCATCGTGGTCGGCGTCCCCGAGGGCGCGCGCGGCGAGCGGGCCGAGAAGCTGCTGCGCACCGTGTACGCGGTGCCGGTGGCGGAGGGGTCGCCGTTCGTGGTGACCGACTTCCCGACCGCCGAACTCGTGAAGACCTCCGCCAACTCCTTCCTCGCCACGAAGATCTCCTTCATCAACGCGATGGCCGAGGTCTGCGAGGCGGCCGGCGGCGACGTCGCCAAGCTGGCCGAGGCGATCGGGCACGACGAGCGGATCGGCAACAAGTTCCTGCGGGCCGGCATCGGCTTCGGCGGCGGCTGCCTGCCCAAGGACATCCGGGCCTTCATGGCACGGGCCGGCGAGCTCGGCGCGGACCAGGCGCTGACCTTCCTCCGCGAGATCGACTCCATCAACATGCGGCGCCGCGCCTCCATGGTGGAGATGGCGCGCGAGGCGCTGGGCGGGGGCTTCCTCGGCAAGCGGGTCGCCGTGCTCGGCGCGACCTTCAAGCCGGACTCGGACGACGTGCGGGACTCGCCCGCGCTGAACGTGGCCGGCCAGATCCACCTCCAGGGCGGCCAGGTCACCGTCTACGACCCCAAGGGCATGGCCAACGCCCGCCGGCTCTTCCCCACGCTGGCGTACGCGGACACGGTCGTCGAGGCGGTGCGGGGGGCGGACGTGGTGCTGCACCTGACCGAGTGGCGGGAGTTCCGGGACGCGGTGGACCCGGCGGAGCTGGCGGGGGTCGTGACGTCGCCGGTGATCCTGGACGGGCGCAACGCGCTGGATCCGGAGCGGTGGCGCGAGGCCGGGTGGACGTACCGGGCGATGGGGCGGCCGCGGGCCTGACGGGCGCGCGTACGACGCACGGACACGGATACGCGCGAGGGCCCCGTCGGTGACGGGGCCCTCGCGTGGTCGTCCGCCCTACGCGTCGAGCGACGCGATCGTCGCCACCGACGGGCCCCGCAGCGCGCGCTGTTCGCGGGACACGGCTTCCGCGTCGCGCAGCACCCGTACCGCGTTGGACCAGGTCAGCTTGGCCAGGTCCTGGTGGGACCAGCCGCGGGTGAGGAGCTCCGCGATCAGGTTCGGGTAGCCCGCGACGTCGTCGAGGCCGGACGGGGTGAAGGCGGTGCCGTCGTAGTCGCCGCCGATGCCGATGTGGTCGACGCCGGCGACCTCGCGCATGTGGTCGAGGTGGTCGGCGACCGTGGCGGCCGTCGCGATCGGGCGCGGGGTCCCCTCCTCGAAGGCGCGGTGGATCGCCATCGCCTCCGGGGTGGTGTCGAGGTGGTCGAAGCCGTGGGCGCGCAGGTTCGCGTCGGCCAGGGCGGTCCACTCGACGGCCGCGGGGAGGATGAACTTCGGCACGAACGTGGCCATCGCCACGCCGCCGTTGGCGGGCAGCCGCTCCAGGACGTCGTCCGGGATGTTCCGCGGGTGGTCGCAGACGGCGAGCGAGGAGGAGTGCGAGAAGATCACCGGCGCGCCGGTGGTGTCCAGCGCGTCGCGCATGGTGGTGGCGGCGACGTGCGAGAGGTCGACCAGCATGCCGGTGCGGTTCATCTCGCGGACGACCTCACGGCCGAAGGCGGTCAGGCCGCCGGCCCGCGGCACGTCGGTCGCGGAGTCCGCCCAGTCGTTGTTGTCGTTGTGCGTGAGCGTCATGTACCGCACGCCCAGGGTGTGCAGGGCGCGCAGGGTGGCGAGGGAGTTGTTGATCGAGTGGCCGCCCTCGGCGCCCTTGAGGGAGGCGATCCGGCCGTCCTTGCGGGCCGCCTCCATGTCGTCCGCGGTGAGCGCGGGCGCGAGGTCCGCCGGGTACCGGTCGAGGAGCTGGTCGACGAGGTCGATCTGCTCCAGGGTGGCGCTGACGGCGTCGTCGCCGGTGAGCCGGCAGGGCACGTAGACCGACCAGAACTGGGCGCCGACGCCGCCGGCCCGCATGCGGGCCAGGTCGGTGTGGAGCGAGCCGCTCTGGTCGCCGGCGATGTCCAGCTTGTCGAGGTCGTAGCCGCAGTGCTCGCGCAGCGCCCAGGGCAGGTCGTTGTGCCCGTCGACGACGGGGGCGGAGGCGAGGAGTTCCCGCGCCTCCGCGAGGCGGTCGGCCGCGTTCACCGGGCGAACCCGAAGGACTCCGCGCCCTCGACCTTGGCCCGCAGCCGCTTGCCCTTCTCGGTCGCCTGGTCGTGCAGCTCCTGCTGGAAGTTCCGCATGCGGGCGAGGAGTTCGGGGTCGTGGGTGGCGAGGATGCGGGCCGCGAGGAGGCCCGCGTTGCGGGCGCCGCCGACCGAGACGGTGGCGACCGGGACGCCGGCCGGCATCTGCACGATGGAGAGCAGCGAGTCCATGCCGTCGAGGTACTTCAGCGGGACGGGGACGCCGATGACGGGCAGCGGGGTGACCGAGGCCAGCATGCCCGGCAGGTGGGCGGCGCCGCCCGCGCCCGCGATGAGCGCCTTCAGACCGCGCTCGGCGGCCTGCTCGCCGTACGCGATCATCTCGCGCGGCATGCGGTGGGCGGAGACGACGTCGACCTCGTACGCGATCTCGAACTCGTCCAGGGCCTGCGCGGCGGCCTCCATGACGGGCCAGTCCGAGTCGGATCCCATGACGATGCCAATGAGCGGATTACTCAACGATCGTTCCTCGCAGGTAGTCGGCGGCGTGGCGGGCGCGCTCCAGCACGTCGTCCAGGTCGTCGCCGTAGGTGTTGACGTGGCCCACCTTGCGACCGGGCTTCACGTCCTTGCCGTACATGTGGATCTTCAGCTGCGGATCCCTGGCCATGCAGTGCAGGTACGCGGAGTACATGTCCGGGAAGTCGCCACCGAGAACATTGCACATCACGGTCCACTTCGCGCGGGGGCGCGGGTCGCCCAGCGGAAGATCGAGGACGGCCCGGACGTGGTTGGCGAACTGCGAGGTGACCGCGCCGTCCTGGGTCCAGTGGCCGGAGTTGTGCGGGCGCATGGCGAGCTCGTTGACGAGGAGGCGCCCGTCGGCGGTCTCGAAGAGCTCCACGGCCAGGTGGCCGACGACGTCGAGCTCCTTGGCGATGCGGAGGGCCAGCTCCTGCGCCTGCCCCGCCAGCTCGTCGGAGAGCCCGGGGGCGGGCGCGATGACCGTGTCGCAGACGCCGTCGACCTGCCGGGACTCCACGACCGGGTAGGAGACGGCCTGCCCGTGCGGGGAGCGGACGATGTTCGCGGCGAGCTCGCGCGCGAAGTCGACCTTCTCCTCGGCGAGGACCTCGACGCCCGCGCGGAACGCGTCGTGGGCGTCCGCCTCGGAGCGCACGAACCAGACACCCTTGCCGTCGTAGCCGCCGCGCACGGTCTTCAGGATGATCGGGAAGCCGTCGCCCTCGGCGGCGAAGGCCGCCGCGTCGGCCGGGTCGGCCACCAGGCGGTGCCGCGGGCTGGGCGCGCCGATCGCGTCGAGCCTCGCCCGCATCACCCCCTTGTCCTGGGCGTGCGCGAGGGCCGCACGGCCGGGACGGACGGCGATGCCGTCCGCCTCCAGGGCCGCCAGGTGCTCCGCGGGCACGTGCTCGTGATCGAAAGTGATCACGTCGCAGCCGCGCGCGAAGTCACGCAGCGTGTCCAGGTCGCGATAGTCGCCGACGACGACCTCGCTCACCACCTGGGCCGCCGAGTCCTGCGGGGTGTCACTGAGCAGCTTGAACTTGATGCCGAGGGGGATACCCGCCTCGTGGGTCATACGGGCGAGCTGACCGCCACCGACCATGCCGACTACCGGGAACGTCACCCTCTTAGGGTATCCGCACAAGTTCCGGACACTCGTCCGGCTGTGTTTTGTCACAGCCCGGAGTGGGTTCGTCCACGGATCGCGAGCAACACAGGCGGGTGACAGGAGGGCTGGTTAGCATGGTTTGGTTGACGCCGTCCGGGCGTCGACCGGAGCACATCCGAAACGGACGGGACAGAGCCATCACGATGAGTGAACCCGGCGCGCTGCGCATGCGAGTGGACCGGCTCGTCCGCGAGGTAGCCAAGTTCGGCGTGGTCGGCGGACTGGGCGTCCTGGTGAACCTGGTCGTCTTCAACCTGGTCCGCCACCTCACCGACCTCCCCGTGGTCAGGGCGAGCATCATCGCCACGGTCGTCGCGATCGCCTTCAACTACGTGGGGTTCCGCTACTTCACGTACCGCGACCGCGACAAGTCCGGGCGTACCAAGGAACTGACCCTGTTCCTGCTGTTCAGCCTGGTCGGCATGGTGATCGAGAACGGCGTGCTGTACGCGGCGACGTACGGCTTCGGCTGGGACACCCCGCTGGCGAGCAACTTCTTCAAGTTCTTCGGCATCGGCGTCGCGACCCTGTTCCGCTTCTGGTCGTACCGGACCTGGGTCTTCAAGGCGCTGCCCGCGAAGGAGGCGGTGCAGACCGCCGAATCGTTCCTGGAGCAGGCGCCCCGCCAGCCCTCCCGCAAACAGCCCGACCGGGTCTGATCCCGGCCGAGTCGACCCCTCGAACGCCCGGTCCGCTCAGCGGACCGGGCGTTCCGGGTCCCGCCCCGCGTGGCTGCGGACCTCGCGGCCGAGGAAGAGCGCGAACACCGGCGGCTGCTGCTGGAGCAGCTCCAGACGCCCGCCGTCGGCCTCCGCGAGGTCCCGGGCGACCGCGAGGCCGATGCCCGTGGAGCTGCGCCCGCTGACCGCCCGCTCGAAGATCCGCGCCCCGAGGTCGGCGGGGACGCCGGGGCCCTCGTCGGTGACCTCGATCACCGACTGGTTGCCGGTGACCCGGGTGCGCAGCGCGACGGTGCCACCGCCGTGCATGAGCGAGTTCTCGATCAGCGCCGCCAGGACCTGGGCGACCGCGCCCGGGGTGGCCACGGCCCGCATGCCCTGCTTGCCGGAGTGGACGATCGCCCGGCCGGCGCTGCGGTAGGCGGGGCGCCACTCCTCGATCTGCTGTTTGACGACCTCGTCCAGGTCGAAGGCGACGGCGGAGCCGGTCCGGGGGTCGCGCGAGTTGGTGAGCAGCCGCTCGACCACGTCGGTCAGCCGCTCGACCTGGGTGAGCGCGATCGTCGCCTCCTCCCGGACCGTGTCGAGGTCGTCGGCCATGGCGACCTCCTCCAGGCGCATGGAGAGGGCCGTGAGGGGCGTGCGGAGCTGGTGGGAGGCGTCGGCGGCGAGCCGGCGTTCGGCGGTGAGCATCCGGGCGATCCGCTCGGCGGAGTTGTCCAGGACGTCCGCGACCCGGTCCAGCTCGGGCACCCCGTACCGCTTGTGCCGGGGGCGCGGGTCGCCGGAGCCGAGCCGTTCGGCGGTCTCGGCGAGGTCCGTGAGCGGTGAGGCCAGTTTGTTCGCCTGCCGTACGGCGAGCAGCACGGCGGCCACGACGCAGAGCAGCGCCACGCCCGCGATGATCATCAGGGTGCGGGCGACCTCGTCGGTGACGGCCGAGCGGGCCTCCTCGACGGTCACGGTCTCGCCGCGCTCGCCCTCGGCCAGGCCGCGGATGACCTGGCCGCTCGGGCGGGCGCCGATCTCGATGGCGTCGCGGCCGGGGATGGTGATCCGGGCGTACCGCTTGGCGCCGCTCTGCTCCGCCAGGATGTCCGGGTTGACGGGCTCCCCGCCGATGAGCCGGCTGTCGACGATGGAGACGATCCGCAGCGCCTCGGAGTCCACGCTCTCCTGGGCGCTGTTGGAGATGGTGCGGGACTCGACGATCACCAGGGAGACCCCGAAGACGGCGATGACGACGAGCACCACGGCGAGCGTGGAGTTGATCAGGCGGCGGCGCACGGAGACGGGTGCCTAGCTCTTCTCGAAGCGGAAGCCGACGCCCCGGACGGTGGCGATGTAGCGGGGGTTGGCCGCGTCGTCGCCCAGCTTCTTGCGCAGCCAGGAGATGTGCATGTCGAGGGTCTTGGTGGAGGACCACCAGGTGGTGTCCCAGACCTCGCGCATCAGCTGGTCGCGGGTGACCACCCGGCCCGCGTCGCGGACCAGCACCCGGAGCAGGTCGAACTCCTTGGCGGTGAGCTGGAGCTCCTCGTCGCCCATCCAGGCGCGGTGCGACTCGACGTCGATCCGCACGCCGTGGGTGGTGGGGGCGACGGCGGGCTCGGTGGCGCCGCGCCGGAGCAGGGCCCGGACGCGGGCGAGCAGCTCGGCGAGCCGGAAGGGCTTGGTGACGTAGTCGTCGGCGCCGGCGTCGAGGCCGACCACCGTGTCGACCTCGTCGGCGCGGGCGGTGAGGACCAGGATCGGCACCGTGTGGCCCTCGGCGCGCAGCCGGCGGGCGACCTCCAGGCCGTCCATGCCGGGCAGGCCCAGGTCGAGCACGACGAGGTCGACCCCGCCCTGGAGTCCGGCGTCGAGGGCGGTCGGACCGTCCTCCCGCACCTCGACCTCGTATCCCTCCCGCCGCAGGGCGCGGGCCAGCGGTTCCGAGATGGAGGCGTCGTCCTCGGCGAGCAGTACACGGGTCATGGGGTGATGGTAGTCCGCACGGCGACGGTGCCGGGGCGTGATCCACCGGCCGTGCGCCGCACCTGTGGATCTTGGCCCGTAACCTGCTGATGACCTTCGATTGGCGGAAGTTGGTTCCGTAGTCGCCTGTGATCCATCTCTCAAGTCCTTCCATATCCGGCACTGTCGTGTCGTATGGTGTCGAGAGTTCTGTAGCGGTAATCGGGGACCTTTGGCCGTGTTCGTCCGCCAAGGGTCTCTTTTCTGCACAAGGCGCGCCTCGGCAGTCTTGGGAACAGTGAACGACCTGTGGGCCGGGTCCTGGACGCGATGACGCGCCAGGGCGTGGATCCCGGGGAGGTGCGACCGCGCCTCGCCGGTGCCGGCCTCCCCCACCGGGCGCACCCCGCTCACGAAGCGCGCGTCCCGACAGAGCAAGGATCGACATGGCGTCCAGCCTGACGAGGGCTTCTACCGGAACCCCTGGTTCCGAGAAGACCTTCTTCGGCCACCCCCGTGGTCTGGCCACCCTCTTCATGACCGAGATGTGGGAGCGCTTCTCCTACTACGGCATGCGGGCCCTTCTGGTCCTCTACCTGGTCTCCGGTGGCGCCGACGCCGCCACGGGCAGCCAGGGCGGCGGCCTCGCCATGACGGCCGCCACGGCCACGGCGATCTACTCCGTGTACGTGTCGATGGTCTACCTGATGGCCATGCCCGGTGGCTGGTTCGGCGACCGCGTCTGGGGCGCCCGCAAGACGGTCGCCATCGCCGGTTTCGTGATCATGGCGGGCCACGCCTCGCTGGCGATCCCGGGCCAGGCGGCGTTCTTCGCGGGTCTGGCGCTGGTCGCGGCCGGCTCCGGTCTGCTGAAGGCCAACATCTCCACGATGGTCGGCCACCTGTACGACGGCCCGGACGACGCGCGCCGTGACGGTGGCTTCACGCTCTTCTACATCGGCATCAACCTCGGTGCGTTCGTGGCGCCCTTCGTCGTCGGCACCGTCGGCGAGAAGGTCAACTGGCACCTCGGCTTCGCGCTCGCCGCGGTCGGCATGGGCCTGGGCCTGGTGCAGTTCCTCCTCGGCACCAAGAACCTCAGCCCGAAGAGCAACATCGTCCCGAACCCGCTCTCGGCCGCCGAGCGCAAGAGCGTCCTGGTCAAGGTCTGCCTGGTCATCGCCCTCGCCGCCGTCTTCTACGGCGTCGTCGTCGGCCTCGGCATGTACACCCTGAACTGGGCGCTGGTCCCGATCACCCTCGCCGGTCTGATCATCCCGGTCGCCGTCCTGGTCCGCATCAAGCGCGACAAGGACCTCGACAAGACCGAGCAGTCGAAGATGACCGGCTACATCTGGTTCTTCGTCGCCGCCGCCGTCTTCTGGATGATCTACGACCAGGGTGGCTCGACCCTGTCGCTCTTCGCCGACGGCAAGACCTCGGACACCGTCTTCGGTCTCGGCTTCCCGGCCACCTGGTACCAGTCGCTGAACCCGCTGTTCGTCATGGCGCTGGCCCCGGTCTTCGCCTGGCTGTGGCTGTGGCTGGCCCGCAAGAACCAGGAGCCCAACACCATCGTGAAGTTCGCGATGGGCCTGGTCCTGGTCGGCGCGTCCTTCTTCGTCTTCATCGTCCCGATGAACATGGCGGCCGACGG
This sequence comes from Streptomyces sp. NPDC023157, assembly GCF_055560575.1. NCBI lineage: Bacteria > Bacillati > Actinomycetota > Actinomycetes > Kitasatosporales > Streptomycetaceae > Streptomyces > Streptomyces sp. NPDC023157. Next base: position 190,010 of record NZ_JBVHIL010000011.1, on the reverse strand, counting down.
CACCAAGGTCTCCCCGATGTGGCTCGTCTCGATCTACATGATCCAGACCATCGGTGAGCTGTGCCTCTCCCCCGTCGGCCTCTCCGTCACCACGAAGATGGCCCCGCAGAAGTACGCCTCCCAGATGATGGGTGTCTGGTTCCTCGCCGTCACCGCCGGTGACTGCACCACGGGTCTGCTGTCGCTGGCCGGTGTGGACCTGAACGGCACCGGGATCATCGCGATGGAAGCGGCCTTGGCCGTCCTCGCCGGATTCGCGATCTTCATGTACCGCAAGAAGGTCCAGGGCCTCATGGGCAGCGTCCGCTGACCCTGCCGGTCCCGTACGTACGGAGGGCCGCCGCACCGATCCGGTGCGGCGGCCCTCCGCCGTTCCCGCCGCTTTCCCGGCCCGCTAGCGCCGCAGGCGGGCCCACGGCGTGAAGGTGAACACCGCGCCGCCGAGCAGGATCACCGTGCCCGCCACGAGGGCGAGGGCGCGCAGGGCGCCGGTGTCGTCGGCGCCGGTGTGGGCGAGGTCGTCACCGCCGCCGGAGCCCCCGGAGTCGCCCGAGCCGCCGACGACGCCGCCGGCCTGCTTGGTGGTGTCGAGCTCCAGGGAGACCGGGGAGGTGCCCTGGACCTTGCACGGGATGACGATGTCCGAGCCGCCGAGCGTCACCGTGATGGTGAGGTCGCCGGGGCTGAGCGTCGCCTTGCCGCTGGCGCCCGGCTTGTAGGTGCCGGTCATGTCGGTCAGCGACACCATCTCGCCGGCCGCCACGGGAGCCGGGTTGGCCGGGCCCCGCACGGTCACCTTGCCGCTGTCGGCGCCCCCGATCCGTACCGCCATCGAGGGCTTGAGCGCCCCCTTGGGCAGCGGGGCCGGGCTCGTCATGACGCCCTTCGCCGTCTTGACGGTCAGCTCGTACGAGCCGCCGCTCTTGCGGGCGCTGATGGACACCTTGGACGTGACGGCCTTCGGTCCGGGCGAGACGCAGGACAGCTTGACGGCGACCTCCTTGCCCGGGAAGTCGGACGGGCCGCCGCCCCCGCCCGAGCTCCCGCCGGAGGCCGTGGTGCCGCCGCCGGACGTGGTCGTCGAGCCGCCGCTGCTCGTGGAGCCGCCCGAGGTGGTCGTCGAGCCGCCGGAGGCCGTGGAGCCCCCGGAGGTGGTCGTCGAGCCGCCCGACGTGGTCGTCGAGCCGCCGGACGTCGTCGTGGAGCCGCCCGAGGCCGTCGTACCGCCGGAACTCGTGGAGCCTCCGGAGCTCGTCGTACCGCCCGAGCCCGTCGTGCCCCCGCCGTCCGTCACCTTGATCGTGGCGGCGGCGCCGACCGTCTCCTTCGGGGAGCACTTCGTGTCCGTCGACAGCGGCTTGGACACGTTGATCGTGTACTTGTCGGGCGTCAGCGTGATCTCGCCCGCCTTGTCCAGCTTCAGCTTGCCCTTCATGTCCGGCAGGACCATCGGGCTGTTCTTCTTGATCGGCGGGTTCTGCCGCGGCCCCTCCATGGACAGGGTGCCGCTGCCCGCGCCGCCGATCCTGATCGTGCCGGTCGGCTTGACGGTGTCCTTGTCCAGGTCGAGGACGTCGGGGTTCTTGGAGGCGGCCTGGACCGTCTTCCAGACCACCTCGACCTCGTCGCCCACCTTGGCCTCGGCGGGCGCGGTGACCAGCACCTTGGTGGTGCCCTGCACCGGCGGGAGGCCGGAGATCGAGGGCGGGATGCACTCGGTCTTGTACGAGACCTCGGCGGCCAGGGCGGGGCTCGCGGTCAGCAGGATTCCCGCGCCGCCGAGCATCAGCGCGACGCCCGCCGCGAGCGTCCTCCGGGTCGTGCGTGTCGTGCTCACGACTGTCCCTTCGTCGTCGGACTGTTCTCTGACGGTGCGGAATGGGGGGTGAACCACGGCAGGACCGCGGTCGGTTCGTCACCGGCGGTCGCCGGCGGTACGGGTACGGGGGCGCGGTCCGGCACCCGGTGGTGGTGCCGCCGCTGCCGCCGGTGGCCCGCCGGGCGGGTGCGGTCGACGACCGCCATGCCGATACGGAACAGGGCGGCCGGGACGACGACCGCGAGCAGCAGCCAGAAGAGCGTCACGCCCCACGGGCGCCCGACGCCCCAGGGCTGCTCGACCAGCACCTTGCCGCCGTACCGCACGGACACCTGGTAGTCGCCGTGGGCGCCCGCCGTCAGTTCGGCGGGCAGCCGGATCTGGGCCTTGCGGCCGGGGGCGAGGGTGCCGCGCCACTGCCGTTCCTCGTACTGCGGCGAGAACACGCCGTGGCTGGTGCCGACCTCGAAGACCGGGTCCTCGACCGGGGTCTGGCCGAGGTTGCCGACGGTGAAGACCACCTCGCGCCGGGCGGGCGCGCCGAACCAGACGAGGACGCCGCTGGAGCCTTCGAGCCGTACGGTGGCGAGCACGGCGAGCCGGCCGCCGCCGGTCGGCTCGGGCAGCGGCGCGGTGGGGTGCCCGGCGACGGTGAACTCGACGTCCACGGAATCCTGTTGGCCGGTGACCCCGGCCACGTGCACCACGCAGGGGCAGGGCTTGGGCGGCTCGGCGACCGGCAGCTTCTGGCTGAAGGCGCCCTTGGCGTCGACGGTGGCGGCCCGCCCGTCGGTGTTGGCGCAGGAGTTGGTGCCGCCGATGACGCCCTTGCCGGGTGCGGACTGGCCGCAGATCAGCAGCATGAGCAGGGCACCCGGCTTCCAGCCGGAGCCGCTGACGGTCAGCTCGCCGCCCTTGCCGCCCTCGCTCTGCGAGAGCGCCACCTTGGGAGCGGCCTCGGCGGCCGCGGGGGCGGTGGGCAGCAGGGCGAACAGCAGCGCGGCGAGCAGGGCGGCGGCCGCGCCCGTACGCATCGGCCTCATCGGCCTCGTCGGCCTCGTCGGCCTCGTCGGCCTCATCGGTTCCTCCGTATCGCGTACGCGGTCGCGCCGCCCGCCCCGAGCAGGGCGGCGGCCGCGGCGCCGACGCCCACCGCGGAGGCGAAGACGGTGTCCGCGGCGGCGGTCGCGGGGGCCGCGCCCGAGGCGGTGGCCGTCACGCGGACGGTGACCGAGTCCAGGGCGGGCGGGTCGGGCCAGGCTTCGGTGCGGGCGGCCCGCTCGCCGGGGCGCAGGGTCAGCGGCAGCGGGCGTGCGGGCCGGTCCACGAGCCGGCGGCCGAGGACCCCGTCGGCGCGGACGGCCAGGCGCGGGGCGAGCAGGGTGTTGCCGCGGTTGACGAGCGTGTAGTGCAAGGTGCCGGAGCGGTCGAGGCGGACGTCCTCGACGGTCAGCGCGGCGAGCCGCGGCCCGCTGACCCGCAGGTGCAGCGGGACGAGCGTCTCGCGGCCGGCGGCACTGGCCCGGACGGTGCCGCGGAGGTCGCCGGGCGGGGTGTCGGCGGTGACGGTCACCGCGAACGGCACGTCCGCGCGGGTCCTGGCGGGCACGGTGACGGTCCGGGCGGCGAAGGCGACCTGGGCGCCCCGGGCGCCCTGGCCGGTGAGCCGGACCGTGAGCGGGCGGGCGCCCGGGTTGGTGACGGACAGGGTGTCCTGGAGGACGCTGCCGGCGGCGCCCTCCAGGTAGACGTACGGGCGGCCCGCGGCGGGCGCCGCCGTCCAGCCGGGCGCGGGGGCCGCCGCGACCGCCCCCAGGAGGGCGAGCGCGGCGGCCCCGGTACCGGCCCACGCCGTCCGCATCAGCGTGCCGTGCGCCGGGTGAGCCAGAGCACCCCGGCCGCGCCGGTCAGCAGCACGGTGCCGCCGAGGGTGCCGAGGGCGACGGCCGAGTCGAGCGGGCCGGTCTTGGGCAGGGTGTCCGTACCGCCGGATCCGCCCGAGTCGCCCGAGCCGCCCGAGTCACCGGATCCGCCCGCGCCGCCGGCCGCCGTGACGTCCAGTTCCAGTGCGGGCTTCGGGTTGTTCTTGGGGGTGCAGACGGCCGCGTCCATGCCGAGCGCGTGGACGGTGAGCACCCCGGCGGTGAAGGTGACCTTGCCGCTCTTCTTCGGGGTGTACGTCCCCGTCAGCTTGCCGATGGCGATGGGGGTGTTCGGCGGGATGGCGACCGTGTTGGGGACGCCCTTGACCTGGACCTTGCCGCTGTCCGCGCCGCCGACGACGAGTTCGGCGCGGGGGGTCATGACGCCCTTCGGGAGTTCGACGGGGCTGTCGGAGACGCCCTTCTCGAAGGACATGGTGATCGTGTAGGACCCGCCGTTCTTGACGGCGGTGATGTCGACGGGCGAGACGGCGCCCTTGGGTCCGATCTTCGTCTCGCAGGCGTAGTTGACGTCGACGACCGTCGCGTGGGCGGCGGGGGCGGTGAGCAGGACCGTCGCGCCCGCCACCGTCATCGCCGCCGTCAGCGCGCCGGCCGTTCTCCTCCGGTTCGGCACCTCAAGCACCCCTCACCCTCGGGGACCGTCGCAGCGCGGCTGGGCACCGCGAAGTTACTGACGGTCTTTCAGATTGGGCGTCAAGGTACGCCTGGGGTCCTGTGGAGGGAAGACAAGAGGACGGAGAGCTTGTGAAAGTCCTAGGCGGGTGCGCCGAGTTCGGCCCAGACCGTCTTGCCGGGGGCGCCCGGGACGCGGTCGATGCCCCAGGTGCGGCAGAGCCGCTGCACGATGAACATGCCGTGCCCGCCGGGCCGTCCGGACCGGTGCGGGGTACGCGGGGCGGGCTGGCCCGCGCCGCGGTCGACGACCTCCAGGCGCAGCACCCCGGCGGAGCGCAGCACCCGCAGGCTCTCCGGGCCGTCGGCGTGCAGGCAGGCGTTGGTGACCAGTTCGGAGACGACGAGCAGGACGTCCTCGGCGGCGGCCCTGCGGTCGGCGGTGGCGGCCGGCAGCCAGCCCCAGTCGAAGAGCGCCTGGCGCGTGAAGTCGCGGGCGAGCGGGACGGTGCCACTGGCCGCCCCGAGGGCGAGGGTGCGGACGTCGGGGTCGCCGGAGGCAGTCTCCATCAGCGCTTCACCTCACCGAGTTCAGCCGATTGACGTGTGACGGGACGAGCAGGGTCGGGGGGTCGGTGCGGGATCAGTCGGGGAGAGCGGACGCGAGCGAGTCATGGAGGGTGAAGACCGCGTCCGCGCCGGTGATCTCGAAGACCCGGGCCACCACCGGCCGCATCGCCGCCAGATGGACCCCGCCGCCGGCGGCGTCCGCCCGCAGGCGGGCGCCGAGCAGCACGTTGAGCCCGCTGGAGTCGCAGAAGTCCAGCCGTGAGCAGTCGAGTACGAGACGTGAGCGCCCCTCGTCGAGGGCCTGGTCGAGTGGCGCACGCAACAGTTCGGCGGTGTGGTGATCGAGCTCACCCACCGGGGTGAGCACCTCGCTCGCCCCCACGGTGCGGACCTCGACCCGGAACCGCCCGGGTGCGCTGCCGATGTGCTGGCGGTACATGCGTCGAACCATACAAGCGCGGACCGGTTCACCGCACACAAGCTCCCCTACACATAAGGACAACCCGGACAATTGCCACTTGCAACCATCGGGTCCGAGCGGGTAGGCCTAGAAGGACACATTCCGCATGGCCGGCTCGGAGGCGCCGCACACCGCAGCGAGAGAACAACGATGGAGGAGACCATGTCACCCCGGCTCGACGTCCCGGAGCTCGCGGACCTCCCGCGGATCCCGCACCCGGACGAGATCGCGCCGCACGACGCGCGCGCCCTGTCCAAGACCCTCTTCGCCCGCCTCGGCGAGCTGGAGGAGGGCACCCACGAGTACGCGTACGTCCGCAACACCCTGATCGAACTCAACCTGGCCCTGGTGAAGTTCGCCGCCTCCCGGTTCCGCACCCGCAGCGAACCGATGGAGGACATCGTCCAGGTCGGCACCATCGGCCTCATCAAGGCGATCGACCGCTTCGACCTGGCCCGCGGCGTCGAGTTCCCCACCTTCGCGATGCCGACGATCATCGGCGAGATCAAGCGCTTCTTCCGCGACACCTCGTGGTCGGTGCACGTCCCGCGACGGCTCCAGGAACTCCGCATCGACCTCGCCAAGGCCGGCGACCTGCTCGCCCAGCGCCTCGACCGCTCCCCCACCGTCGAGGAACTCGCGCGGGAACTCGGCATCCGCACCGACGAGGTCGTCGAGGGCATGGCCGCCGCCAACGCGTACACCGCGAGCTCGCTCGACGCCCCGCCCGAGGAGACCGACTCCGACGGCGCCACCCTCGCCGACCGGCTCGGCTACGAGGACCACGGCATCGAGGGCGTCGAGTACATCGAGTCCCTCAAACCGATGATCGCCTCCCTCCCGCCCCGCGACCGCCGCATCCTCTCCCTCCGCTTCACCGCGGGCCTTACCCAGTCGGAGATCGGCGAAGAACTCGGCATCTCCCAGATGCACGTCTCCCGCCTCCTCGCCCGCACCCTGGCCCGGCTCCGCAGGGGGCTGACGGCGGAGGAGTGAGCGGTCGGCCGGCGTCAGGCCACCCGGATGCCCCGGCGCCAGACCTCCGACACCAGCGGGACGCCGGGGCGGTAGGCCAGGTGGACGTGGGAGGGGGCGTTCAGGAAGGTCAGGTCGGCTCGGGTGCCGGGGGTGAGGTGGCCCACGTCCGTGCGGCGGAGGGCCGCCGCGCCGCCGGCCGTCGCGGACCAGAGGGCCTCGTCGGGGGTCATCCGCATGTCGCGGACGGCCAGCGCGACGCAGAACGGGACCGAGGACGTGAACGACGAGCCCGGGTTGCAGTCCGTGGACAGCGCGACCGTCACGCCCGCGTCCAGCAGCCGGCGGGCGTCCGGCCACTCGGCGCGGGTCGAGAACTCCGCGCCCGGCAGCAGCGTCGCGACCGTGTTCCCGGACGCCAGCGCGTCCACGTCCGCGTCCGTCAGGTGCGTGCAGTGGTCGGCGCTCGCCGCGTCCAGTTCGACCGCGAGCTGCACGCCGGGGCCGTACGACAGCTGGTTGGCGTGCACGCGCGGGAGGAGGCCCTTCGCCTTGCCCGCCGTGAGGATCGCCCGCGCCTGGTCGCCGTCGAACGCGCCCTTCTCGCAGAACACGTCGACCCAACGGGCGTACGGGGCACAGGCGTCCAGCATCGCGCCCGTCACCAGGTCCACGTAGCCGGCCGGGTCGTCGGCGTAGTCCGGGGAGACGATGTGGGCGCCCAGGTAGGTGACCTCGTCCGTGTGCTCCGCCGCGACGCGCAGGGCGCGGGCCTCGTCCTCGACCGTCAGGCCGTAGCCGGACTTCGTCTCGAACGTGGTCGTGCCCTGGCGGAGCGCCTCCCTCATGTAGCGGGCGACGTTCGCCGACAGCTCGGCGTCCGTGGCCGCGCGGGTCGCCGCGACCGTCGTCCGGATGCCGCCCGCCTTGTACGGCTGGCCGGACATCCGGGCGTTGAACTCGGCGGTGCGGTCGCCCGCGAAGACGAGGTGCGAGTGGGAGTCGACGAAGCCGGGGATGACGGCGCGGCCCTCGGCGTCGACCTGTCGGTCGGCGGCGGGGGCCTGCGACGCCGGGCCCACCCAGGCGACCCGGTCGCCGTCCAGGACCAGGGCTGCGTCCGTCAGCAGCCCCAGCGGTGAGCCGTCGCCGACGGTGGGGTCGTTGGTGACCAGGGTGGCGATGTCGGTGATGACCGTGGTGGTCATGGGTGCGGCTCCGGGGTGGGTGGGTAGGTGCGGGCCGTGGGTGGGTTGTGCCCACCCGTTCCGCCCTGCGGAACGATTGCCCACAACGGGGGCGGGTGTCGTGGGGGTCAGTCTCTGAGGGTCTTGATCGCGTGCGCGAGGGACGCGCCCACGTCGGGTACGGACGTGTGGACGCCGTCCTTGACGATCGCCCGGCCGCCCACCACCACGTGGTGGACGTCCGCTGCCGTCGCCGCGAAGACCGCCGTCTCGGCGCCCAGGCGGGGGACCGGGCCCGCCGTGCGGACCGAGTCGAGGGTGAGGGTGGTGAAGTCGGCCAGGGCGCCCTGTTCCAGGGTGCCCGCGTCGGGGCGGCCGAGGGCCGCGTGGCCGTCGGCGGTGGCCGCGCGGAGCAGCGCGGCGGCCGTCCAGTGGCCGCGGGTGCGGGTGCGCAGGCGTTCGTCGAGTTCCATGGCCCGCGCCTCCTCCAGGAGGTCGATGACCGCGTGGCTGTCGCTGCCCAGGGAGAGGGGCGAGCCGGCGCGCTGGAGGGCGACGGCCGGGCCGATGCCGTCGGCGAGGTCGCGTTCGGTGGTGGGGCACATGCAGGTGCCCGTCGACGAGCCGCCGATCAGCGCGATGTCGGCGTCGGTCATGTGGGTGTTGTGGACGCCGGTGGTCCGCGCGCCCAGGACGCCGTGCTCGGCGAGCAGTTGGGTGGGCGTCATGCCGTGGGCTGCCTGGCAGGCGTCGTTCTCCGCGGTCTGCTCGGAGAGGTGGACGTGCAGGGGGGCCCGGCGTTCGCGGGCCCAGTCGGCGACCGTGGAGAGCTGGTCGGCGGGGACGGCCCGTACGGAGTGGATGGCCGCGCCGATCCGGACGCCGTCCCGTTCCTTGAGGGCCGAGACCCGTTCGGCCCAGGCGTCGGCGGTGCCGTCGGTGAAGCGCAGCTGGTGCGGTTCGGGGGCGGCGCCGAAGCCGGAGGAGAGGTAGGCCGTGTCGAGGAGGGTGATGCGGATGCCCGCTTCCCCGGCCGCCGCGATGAGCGCCTCGCCCATGGCGTTGGGGTCGGCGTACGGGGTGCCGCCGGGCGCGTGGTGGAGGTAGTGGAACTCGCCGACGTTGGTGATGCCGGCCAGCGCCATCTCCGCGTACACGGCCCGGGCGAGCGTGAAGTAGCTGTCGGGGGTGAGGCGTTGGGCGACGGTGTACATGACCTCGCGCCAGGTCCAGAAGGTGCCGGAGCCCACCTGGACGGTGCCGCGCAGGGCGCGGTGGAAGGCGTGCGAGTGGGCGTTGGCGAGGCCGGGGATGGTGAGGCCGCGGAGGGCGACGGCGCCGGGCGGCGGGGTGTCGACCCCGGTCCGTACCTCGGTGATGCGTCCGTCGGCGGAGCCCGCGGCGGAGCCGCTGACGGACACCGTGAGGGCGACGCCCGGCTCGACGTGGGTGTCGAGCCAGGCGTGCTCCAGCCAGTAGGTCACCTGCACGCCAGGTCCTCCAGTACGTCGGCGAGTGCGTGGACGCCCGCCACGCAGTCGTCCTCGGCCGCGAATTCGGCCGGGGAGTGCGAGACGCCCGTGGGGTTGCGTACGAACAGCATGGCGGTCGGGATCGACGCGGAGAGGATTCCGGCGTCGTGTCCCGCGCCCGTTCCCAGGACGGGGACCTTGTCGCCGGTCCGGTCCAGCAGGATGCGGCTCAGCTCGTCGCGCAGCGCGTGGGAGAAGTCCACGACCGGGGTGAAGGACTCGCGGACGACGGTGAGGTCGATGCCGGCGCGCTCGGCGTGCTCGCGGGCGGCCGTCTCGACGCCCGCGATGACGGCGTCCAGGGAGCCCTGGTCGGCGGCGCGCGCGTCGAGCCAGCCGCGGACCAGCGACGGGATGGCGTTGACGCCGTTCGGTTCGACGGCGATCTTGCCGAAGGTGGCGACGGCGCCCGCGAGTTCGGCCTCGCGGCGGGCGGCGAGGACCGTCTCGGCGTAGGTGAGCATCGGGTCGCGCCGGTCGACGAGCCGGGTGGTGCCGGCGTGGTTGGCCTCGCCGGCGAAGTCGTACCGCCAGCGGCCGTGCGGCCAGATCGCGGAGGCGATGCCGACGGCGTCCCCGGACAGGTCGAGGGCGCGGCCCTGTTCGACGTGGAGTTCGACGAAGGCGCCGATGCGGGCGAGCCGCTCCGGGTCCGCGCCGATGGCCTCGGGGTCGTACCCGGCGGCCTCCATGGCCTGCGGGAGGCTGATCCCGTCGGCGTCGCGCAGCGCGAAGGCCTTCTCCTTGGTCAGCTGCCCGGAGGTGAGGCGGGAGCCGACGCAGGCGAGTCCGAAGCGGGCGCCCTCCTCGTCGCCGAAGTTGACGATGGCGAGGGGCCGCTTGAACGAGACGCCGCGCTTGCGGAGTTCGTCGAGGGCGGCGAAGGAGGACACGACGCCGAGCGGGCCGTCGAAGGCGCCGCCGTCGGGGACGGAGTCCAGGTGGGAGCCGGTGACGACGGCGTCACCGGCGGTGGGGTCGCCGAGCCAGGCCCACTGGTTGCCGTTGCGGTCGGTCTCGACGTCGAGGCGGCGGGCCTCCGCCTGCATCCGGAACCAGAGCCGGCAGTCGGCGTCGGCCGCGGTCCAGGCGTAGCGGCGGTAGCCGCCGGAGCCCGTGTCGCGGCCGATGCCCGCGAGGCTGCGCCACATGGCGTGGAAGGTCGGGGAGGTGCCCGCCGAGGCACCCCGGGAGCCCCGGGGTGCCTCGGCGGCGTCGGAGGACGAGGTCACGCGGAGTCACCCTCGCGCATGGGGACGCGCACGCCCTTCTCGTCGGCGACGCGCTCGGCGATGTCGTAGCCGGCGTCGACGTGGCGGATGACGCCCATGCCGGGGTCGTTGGTGAGCACGCGGCGGATCTTCTCGCCGGCGAGCGGGGTGCCGTCGGCGACGGTGACCTGGCCGGCGTGGATGGAGCGGCCCATGCCGACGCCGCCGCCGTGGTGGAGGGAGACCCAGGACGCGCCGGAGGCGACGTTCACCATGGCGTTGAGGAGCGGCCAGTCCGCGATGGCGTCGGAGCCGTCGAGCATGGCCTCGGTCTCGCGGTACGGGGAGGCGACCGAGCCGCAGTCCAGGTGGTCGCGGCCGATGGCGAGGGGCGCGGCGAGGGTGCCGTTGCCGACCATGTCGTTGAACATGTCGCCGGCCTTGTCGCGCTCGCCCTGGCCGAGCCAGCAGATGCGGGCGGGCAGGCCCTGGAAGTGGACGCGCTCGCCGGCCATCTTGATCCAGCGGTGCAGCGACTCGTTCTCCGGGAAGAGGTCGAGGATCGCCTTGTCGGTCTTGTGGATGTCGGAGGCCTCGCCGGAGAGGGCGGCCCAGCGGAACGGGCCCTTGCCCTCGCAGAACAGCGGGCGGATGTAGGCCGGGACGAATCCGGGGAAGGCGAAGGCGCGGTCGTAGCCGGCCAGCTGGGCCTCGCCGCGGATGGAGTTGCCGTAGTCGAAGACCTCGGCGCCGGCGTCCATGAAGCCGACCATGGCCTCGACGTGCCGGGCCATGGACTCGCGGGCGCGGGTGGTGAAGCCGGCCGGGTCCTTGGCGGCGGCGTCGGCCATGTCCTCGAAGGCGATGCCGACGGGGAGGTAGGCGAGCGGGTCGTGGGCGGAGGTCTGGTCCGTCACGATGTCGATCGGGGCGCCCTCGGCGAGCATCTGCGGGAGCAGTTCGGCGGCGTTGCCGAGCAGGCCGATGGAGAGCGGGCGGCGGGCGTCGCGGGCCTCGACGGCCAGCTGGAGAGCGTGGGCGAGGTTGTCGGCCTTGACGTCCAGGTAGCGGTGCTCGATGCGGCGCTCGATGGCGCGCGGGTCGACGTCGATGCAGATCGCGACGCCGTCGTTCATCGTGACGGCCAGCGGCTGGGCGCCGCCCATGCCTCCGAGTCCGGCGGTGAGGGTGATGGTGCCGGCCAGGGTGCCGCCGAACTTCTTGGCGGCGACGGCGGCGAAGGTCTCGTAGGTGCCCTGGAGGATGCCCTGGGTGCCGATGTAGATCCAGGAGCCGGCGGTCATCTGGCCGTACATGGTGAGGCCGAGGGCCTCCAGGCGCCGGAACTCCTCCCAGTTGGCCCAGTCGCCGACCAGGTTGGAGTTGGCGATGAGGACGCGCGGGGCCCACTCGTGGGTCTGCATGACGCCGACCGGGCGGCCGGACTGGACCAGCATGGTCTCGTCCTGCTTGAGGGTGCGCAGGGTGCGCACCATGGCGTCGTAGGAGCGCCAGTCGCGGGCGGCCTTGCCGGTGCCGCCGTAGACGACCAGCTTGTCGGGGTGCTCGGCGACCTCGGGGTCGAGGTTGTTCTGGAGCATCCGGAGGGCGGCTTCCTGCTGCCATCCCAGGGCGCTCAGTTCCGTACCGCGCGCTGCTCGTACGGGGCGGGGTCCTGACATGGCGGTGCCTCCTCGAATGTGGTTCAGATATTCACATCCTGACCCTCTGAATAGAAGTAGTCAACAGCTGCGGCCTCACCCCACCCGGTGGTGGGATGGGGAGATGGCTTCCTCCTTCGGAACGGACCACGGAACGCACCACCGAACGCACCACGGAACCGACCCCGGAACGGACCCCGGGACCGACCCCGGACCGGACCGCCGGGAACACGCGCGCGACCGGGCCGTCCGGGCCGCCGTCGAGCAAGGGCTCCTCACCCCCGGCGAACCCGTCGTCGCCCTCCTCGACACCGCCGGCATCCGCGCCTCCGCAGCCGCCCTGACCAGTGCTTTCGCCGCCGTCACCGACGCCCCCGTGCTGCACGCCTTCGCCGTGAAGGCCGCCCCGCTCGTGCCCGTCCTGCGCCTGCTGTACGAGGCGGGGCTCGGCGTCGAGGTGGCCAGCCCCGGCGAGCTGGCGCTGGCCCGCGCGGCCGGGGTGCCGCCCGCCCGCACCGTCCTGGACTCGCCCGCCAAGACCCCCGCCGAACTGCGCCAGGCCCTCGCACTCGGCATCGCGGTCAACGCCGACAACCTCCAGGAGCTGGCCCGGCTCGACGCGCTGGTCGCCTCCGCGCCGACCGCCTCACCGCTCGGCCTGCGGGTGAACCCGCAGATCGGGGCCGGCTCCATCGGCGCGCTGTCGACCGCGACCGCCACCTCCAAGTTCGGCGTGGCGCTGCGCGACGACGGCGCCCGCGAGGCCGTCGTCCGGGCCTACCTCGACCGCCCCTGGCTCACCCGGCTGCACACCCACACCGGCTCCCAGGGCATCCCGCTCGCCCTGATGGCCGAGGGCGTCGGCGCCGCCTACGCGCTCGCCGAGGAGATCAACACCCGGGCCGGCCGGCAGCAGATCGACACCCTCGACATCGGCGGCGGGCTCCCCGTGAACTTCGCCTCCGACGAGGACACCCCCACCTACGCCCAGTACGCCGGCCTGCTCGCCACGACCGTCCCCGGCCTCCTCGACGGGCGCTACGCCCTGGTCACCGAGTTCGGGCGCTCGCTGCTCGCCAAGCACGGCACGGTGCTGGCCCGCGTCGAGTACACCAAGGTCTCCGGCGGGCGCCCGATCGCCGTCACCCACGCGGGCGTCCAGGTCGCCACCCGCACGGTGTACGCGCCGGAGTCCTGGCCGCTGCGCGTCCTCGCGTACGACGCCGGGGGCCGCCGCCGCACCGGCGAGGAGACCGTCCAGGACGTGGCGGGCCCCGCCTGCTTCGCCGGGGACCTGCTCGCCACCGGGCGGCTGCTGCCACTGCTGCGGCCGGACGACGTGGTGGCCGTGCCGGACACCGGCGCGTACTACTTCGCCCACCACTACGCGTACAACAGCCTGCCCCGGCCCGCGGTCCACGGATTCACCCCGACGGACGACGGCGGCGTCGCCTTCACCACCGTCCGCAGGGCCCAGACCCTCGAAGAGATCGTGGCGGAGGCGGGCGGCGACCGGCCCGGCGCGCTCCTGCGGGACGGGGCCGACGGTGGTCCCATGAAGCCATGACAGGAACCACCTCCGTCGTCGTCGAGCGCCGCGTCGCCGCCTCCCCCGGGCGGGTCTGGGAGTCGATCACCGACCTGCGGGACATGCCCCGGATGCTCAGCGGCGTCGAGAAGGTCGAGGTGCTCACCCCGGGCGGCTTCGGGGTGGGCACCCGGTGGCGCGAGACCCGGCGGATGATGGGCAAGGAGGCCACCGAGGAGATGACGGTGACCGCCTGCGAACCGCCCGACCGCTATGTCACCGTGGCCGACTCGCACGGCATGCACTACGTCAGCGAGATCACCCTGCTCCCCGAGGGCCCCGCGGTCTCGGCCGGGGCCACCACCCTCCGGATGACCTTCAGCGCCCGCCCCTCGCACGACCGCAGGCCCGGCCTGGTCACCCGGCTGATCAACCGCTTCGGCGCGAGGGCGGTCGCCCGGGCGCTCGCCAAGGACCTCGCGGAGATCGCGACGGCGGTGGAGAGCCGGGGCTGAGCGGCCGTCCCGGGAAGCCGGTCCCGGAGGTCCCGGACCGCTTCCGGGCCGTTTCCACCCGCCCCTACCACCCCCCCCTGACAAATTCCTCTGGAAAATGCCAGAACCCCTCCCCCAGGCCGCGACGTTGAGTAACGTCACCGTCACTGCCGTACGTCCGCACGCCTCATCGGGAGGGGATCTCGCGTGCCCGGAATCGACGAGTGCCTACAGGAGGCCATGGGCCTGCCGGGGGCACGCGGCGCCTGGCTGGTCGACTGGACCAGCGGGCTGGCCCTCGGCGCGGCGGGCGAGTCCCCGGTCGGCGACCACGAGACGACGGCGGCCGAGACCGCCGAACTGGCCCGCGCGGCGGCCGAGTTCGAGTCACCCTCAGCAGGGCCGGGCGAGCCGGCCGACCCGGACGGCTCGCCCGTGGAGGACCTGATCCTCACCACCCGCACCGGCTACCACCTGCTCCGCTTCGTCGAGACCGCCTTCGACAGCAGCGTCTTCCTCCACCTCTGGCTCGACCGCGACGCCGGGAACCTGGCCCTCGCCCGGATCCGGCTCGGCGACCTCGCGGAGAGGCTGGTCCTCGGATGACCGTCTCCCCGATGCTCACCCGTCTCGCCGCCGAGAAGGCGACCGGTGCCCTGCTCCGCGACCACGGCACGCTCTACCTCGTCGACGGCCGCGTCGTGCACGCCGAGAGCCCCTCCGCGCCCGGCCTCGACGTCCTCCTCGCGGCGGGCGGGCGACTGCCGCGCGAACGCTGGGACGAGGCCGTGGACCGGGCCGGGGCGCACCGCGCCGTCGGCCGCTTCCTCGTCGACAGCGGCCGGCTGCACGACGGCGAGCTGGAGATATGCCACCTCGGCGCCGTCTTCGACGCCGCGTTCTTCGCCCTCGCGCCCACCAGCGGCCCGAGCCGCTTCCGGTACGGGGTGGGGCACTGGTTCGGCGCGGTGCGGCCGGTCGACGCCGAGGCCGTCGAGCGCGAGACCGTGCGCCGCCGCGAACTCCTCGACAGCGTCTGGCCCTACCCGGCCGTCGACTCCGCACCCGTCGTGCCCCGCCCCGCCGCCCCCGGGCAGCCGGTCGGCGCCCGGCAGCGCACGCTGCTCGCGGCGGCCGACGGGACGCGGACCCCGGCGGAGATCGCGCGGGCGCTCGGCCGGCCCGCCTTCCACACGCTGCTCGACGTGCGGCGGCTCGCGGCGGCCGGGCTCGTCGAGACCCCGAGCGAACCGCCGCCGCCCGACCCGCCCGCCGTGCCCGCCTGGGTCGGCGAGGTCGCCACCGACCCGGACATCGCCCTGCTCCGCCGGCTCCGCGACGCCCTGGAGGCAGCACTGTGATGAGGCGTGCCCTGCGCCTGCGCGCCGAGAGGAGACAACTGATGACCGCAGAAGCCGAGGTGCTCGGCGAGCTGAGACGGCTGCGGGCCCGCCTGCCGCAGCTCACCGGAGCGCTCGCCGCCAGCGCCGACGGCCTGGTGCTGGCCCAGGACACCGTCGACGGCGAGGCGGAGAGCGTGGCCGCGCTGACGGCGGCGGCCCTCGGCGTCGGCCGGCGGCTGACCGAGACCACCGGGCAGGGCGGCTTCCGCGAGCTCCTGGTCCGGGGCGAGCACGGCTATGTGGCGACGTACGCGGCGGGCGGCTCGGCCGTCCTCACCCTGCTCGCCGAGCCGCGGATCAACGTGGGACGCCTCCACCTGGAGGCCCGCCGGTCGAGCGCCCGGATAGGGGAGCTCGTGGACGGCGCGCTGGAACGCAGAGACCTCATCTGAGACCGGAACCGACCGACGCACACCCCTCTCTCACGAAGGAAGTACGACAGCCATGGCGAACACCGAGACCTCCCTCAAGGAAGCAGCGCAGATCGAAGGCGCCATCGGCGCCGCCCTCGTCGACTACACGAGCGGCATGGCCCTCGGCACCATCGGCGGCGGCAAGGAGCTCGACCTGAACATGGCCGCGGCGGGCAACACCGACGTGGTCCGCGCCAAGGTCCGCACGATGGAGATGCTGGGCCTCCAGGACGGGATCGAGGACATCCTGATCACCCTCGGCAGCCAGTACCACCTGATCCGGCTGCTCAAGTCCCGTGGCACCAACGGCCTCTTCCTCTACCTCGCCCTCGACAAGGGCCGCGCCAACCTGGCGATGGCCCGCCACCAGCTGAAGCGGATCGAGGAGGAGCTGGAGGTCTGAGACCCCCGCTCACCTACTCCACGAAGAGCCCGCGCGCGGCCGCCTTGGAGTCGAACTCCTCCAGGCGGGCCTGCGCGTCCGGCAGCCCGTCCGCCATGGCTTCGAGCAGCACCCGGCCCAGCAGCATCGGCGCGCAGGCGGTGTCGAAGGCGAGGCCGGTGCCGACGGCGGCCGGGATGAGCAGGTCGCTGTGGGCGGCGACGGGCGCGAACGCGGACTCGGCGACGGTCACCACGGTGAGCCCGGCCGAGCGCGCGTACTCCAGGGCCTCGACGACCTCGCGCGGATGCCGGGGCAGCGCGAAGCAGAGCAGCGCCGTCGCCCCGGCCCGTACGGCGGCGTCGACGCGGTCGGTGAGCATGGTGCCGCCCTCGTCGAGCAGCCGGACGTCCGGGTGCACCTTGGCGGCGAAGTAGGCGAAGCCCCGCGCCTGCGAGGAGGCCGCCCGCAGGCCCAGCACGAGCAGCGGCCGTGAGCCGGCGAGCAGTCGGCCGGCCCGTTCGACGGGCGCGGGGTCGGCGAGCAGCTCGGCGAGGTGCCGCAGGTTCTCGATCTCGGCGAGGACGGCCTGCTGGTACTCGTTGTATCCGGCCGTCCCGGACTCCTCCTTCACCGGCGCCGCGGGCGCGCTCTCCCGCAGGTGTTTGCGGAGCGCCGGGTAGCCGTCGAAGCCGAGGGCGACGGCGAAGCGGGTGACGGAGGGCTGGCTGACGCCGGCCAGCTCGGCCAGCTCCACGCTGGACAGGAAGGGCACGTCGGCGGCGCGCCGGACCATGCAGTGGGCGATCCGTCGCTGTGTCGGTGTCAGCCGCTGCCCCTCGAAGAGCGCCTGCAGCCGTCCGGCCGGGCTGTCGCTCACGCCGTCCCCCTTCCGCCTATTCATTCACCTGGAACTCTGCATGAGGATATGCAGGCAGGCAAGGGAGGCGGTCGTGGGGACCGGGAGGAGACCCCCGGAGGGACGGGGGGCGGGGCCGGGCGGGGCCCGGGAGGAAGGCTTGCGCGGGGACCGCCGCACCCCCGTTTCCGGGGGGCGGGACGACGGCGGTCCCCGCGAGGGACACGGGCCCGGGTCAGGGCCGGTCCGCGTCCGTGGCGTCGTGGGAGGTCCGGGAGCCGCTCCGGAGGTCCGTGACGCCGACGAGTCCCAATCTGCCGGACGCGTGTTAAGCCGGTGCTGCGGGTACGTGTCGCGCTCGTACCGGTTGTGCGAACGCACCCGCCGTCACCGTGCCGCACGGTCCGTGCGGACTCAGTGCTGCTTCGCGCCCCCGTTGGCGGCGAGGAAGGCGAGCAGGTCCTGGCGGCTGACCACATCGGTCGGCTTGCCCTCGACCAGCACGATCGCCGCGTCCGCCTCACCGAGTACGGACATCAGGTCGGCGACCGGCTCGCCCGAGCCGACCTGCGGCAGCGGGGCGCACATGTGGTGCTCCAGCGGGTCCTCCAGGGCGGCCTTCTGGGTGAAGAGGGCGCTCAGGAGCTCGCGCTCGACGACCGAGCCGACGACCTCGGCGGCCATGACGTCGGGGTGACCGGCGCCGGGCTTGACGATCGGCATCTGGGAGACGCCGTACTCGCGCAGCACCTCGATGGCCTGGCCGACGGTCTCGTCCGGGTGCATGTGGACGAGGGAGGGCATGCCGTGCGACTTGTGGCGGAGCACGTCGGCGACGGTGGCGGAGGTGGTGTCCTCCAGGAAGCCGTAGTCGGCCATCCACTCGTCGTTGAAGATCTTGGAGAGGTAGCCGCGGCCGGAGTCCGGCAGGATCACCACGACGATGTCGTCCGGGCCCAGCTCCTTGGCGACCTCGAGCGCGGCGACGACCGCCATGCCGCAGGAGCCGCCCACCAGGAGGCCCTCCTCCTTGGCGAGGCGGCGGGTCATCTGGAACGAGTCCTTGTCGGACACGGCGACGATGCGGTCGGTGCCGGTCCGGTCGTAGGCGGTCGGCCAGAAGTCCTCGCCGACGCCCTCGACCAGGTACGGACGGCCGGAGCCGCCGGAGTAGACCGAGCCCTCGGGGTCGGCGCCGACGATCTGGACCTTGCCGCCGCTGACCTCCTTCAGGTACTTGCCGGTGCCGGAGATCGTGCCGCCGGTGCCGATGCCGGCGACGAAGTGGGTGATCTTCCCGTCGGTCTGCTCCCAGAGCTCCGGGCCGGTGCTCTCGTAGTGCGAGCGCGGGTTGTTCGGGTTCGAGTACTGGTCCGGCTTCCAGGCGCCGGGGGTCTCACGGACGAGACGGTCCGACACGTTGTAGTACGAGTCGGGGTGCTCGGGGTCGACGGCCGTCGGGCAGACGACGACCTCGGCGCCGTACGCCCGCAGGACGTTGATCTTGTCCGTGGACACCTTGTCCGGGCAGACGAAGATGCACTTGTAGCCCTTCTGCTGGGCCACGATCGCAAGGCCGACGCCGGTGTTGCCGGACGTGGGCTCGACGATGGTGCCGCCGGGCTTGAGCGCGCCGCTCTCCTCCGCCGCCTCGATCATGCGCAGGGCGATGCGGTCCTTGACCGAACCGCCGGGGTTGAAGTACTCCACCTTGGCCAGGACGGTGGCCTGGATGCCCGCAGTGACGTTGTTGAGCTTCACCAGCGGGGTGTTGCCGACGAGGCTGATCATCGAGTCGTGGTATTGCACCGTAATCTCCGGGGTCTCCGTAATGGTGTGGCCAGCGTATTGCGTGCGATGCGTAGACGGAGGCGCTTACGGGGCAGTGAGTAGTCACGAGGTGGCTCGAAGGAGGTGACGGCCCGGATGTCCAGCGCGAGGGTGGCACGGCGGATCGCGGCGGGTGCGGCGTACGGCGGCGGGAGCATCGGACTGCTCGGCGTGGCCGCCGTCGGGGTCCTGCTCGCCGAGGTGCAGCTGGCCAAGCGGTCGGTGGGGGGCGGCGTGGCACCGCTGCCGCCGGGCGCGGACGGCCGGTACGGACGGGCGTACGGCACCGAGACCCCGCTCAGACTGGGCCTTCTGGGTGATTCCACGGCGGCCGGTCAGGGCGTGCGCCGCACGGGACAGACCCCCGGGGCGCTGCTCGCCTCCGGGCTCGCGGCGGTGGCCGAGCGCCCGGTGGACCTGCGGAACGTGGCGCTGCCGGGAGCGCGCTCGGACGACCTGGAGCGGCAGGTGTCGCTGCTCCTCGCGGGACCGGCCGGGGCGCCGGACGTGTGCGTGATCATGATTGGCGCGAATGACGTCACCCACCGGATGCCGGCCACCCAGTCGGTGCGCGCCATGGCGTCGGCGGTGCGGCGGCTGCGGACGGCGGGCGCGGAGGTGGTGGTCGGCACCTGCCCGGATCTGGGCACGATCGAGCCGGTCTACCAGCCGCTGCGCTGGCTGGCCCGGCGGGCCTCGCGGCAGCTGGCGGCGGCGCAGACGATCGTGGTGGTCGAGCAGGGCGGGCGGACGGTGTCGCTGGGCGACCTGCTGGGGCCGGAGTTCGCGGCGAACCCGCGCGAGATGTTCGGGGTGGACAACTTCCACCCCTCGGCGGAGGGGTACGCGACGGCGGCGATGGCCCTGCTCCCGACGGTCTGCGCGGCGCTCGCGATGTGGCCGGAGGCGGACCGGATCGACGCGGACCGGCACGAGAACATGCTGCCGGTGGCGAAGGCGGCGGCCGAGGCGGCGAAGGAGGCCGGCACGGAGGTCACCGGCGCCCGCGCGCCGTGGGCCCTGCTGAAACACCGCAGGCGCCGGCGGCTGCCGGTACCGGGGGCGCCCGCGGCGGACCCCCGGGCGGCGGAGGGACGGCCGGAGGGCGGGGCAGGCGGGAAGGGCGAGGACGGGGAGGGCGGTCCGGGCTCCCGGAGCGCCTCCGTACGACAGGAGTGAGCACCCGCGTACGACGCCGCTGAGCGTACGCTTAGAAAAGAGGTCCGCATCACATGCCGAGGCCGGTGACCCCATGCGGTACGTACGGGTAACTTCCCTTTCAGTCCGCCCACCCAGCACCCTCCTGGAGCCGTGATGCCCGAAGCCGTCATCGTCTCGACCGCCCGCTCCCCGATCGGCCGGGCCTTCAAGGGCTCCCTCAAGGACCTGCGGCCCGACGACCTCACCGCCACGATCATCCAGGCCGCCCTCGCCAAGGTCCCCGAGCTGGACCCGCGCGACATCGACGACCTGATGCTCGGCTGTGGCCTGCCCGGCGGCGAGCAGGGCAACAACCTGGGCCGGATCGTGGCCGTGCAGATGGGGATGGACCACCTCCCCGGCTGCACGATCACCCGCTACTGCTCCTCCTCGCTGCAGACCTCCCGGATGGCGCTGCACGCGATCAAGGCGGGCGAGGGCGACGTCTTCATCTCGGCCGGTGTCGAGATGGTGTCCCGCTTCGTGAAGGGCAACTCGGACTCGCTGCCGGACACGCACAACCCGTTCTTCGCCGACGCCGAGGCCCGCACCAAGGCCGTCGCCGAGTCCGAGGGCTCCACCTGGCACGACCCGCGCGAGGACGGCATCGTCCCCGACGCGTACATCGCCATGGGCCAGACCGCCGAGAACCTGGCCCGTTGGAAGGGCATCACCCGCCAGGAGATGGACGAGTTCGGCGTACGGTCGCAGAACCTCGCCGAGCAGGCCATCAAGAACGGCTTCTGGGAGCGCGAGATCACCCCGGTGACGCTGCCCGACGGCACCGTGGTCTCCACCGACGACGGCCCGCGCGCCGGCGTCACCCTGGAGGGCGTCTCCGGCCTCAAGCCGGTCTTCCGCCCCGACGGCCTGGTCACCGCCGGCAACTGCTGCCCGCTGAACGACGGCGCCGCCGCGCTGGTGATCATGTCCGACACCAAGGCGCGCGAGCTGGGCCTGACCCCGCTGGCCCGGATCGTCTCCACCGGCGTCTCCGGCCTCTCCCCCGAGATCATGGGCCTCGGCCCGGTCGAGGCCTCGAAGCAGGCCATCCGCCGCGCCGGCCTGACCAGCTCCGACATCGACCTGGTCGAGATCAACGAGGCCTTCGCCGCGCAGGTCATCCCGTCCTACCGCGAGCTGGGCTTCGACCTGGACCGGGTCAACGTCAACGGCGGCGCGATCGCCGTCGGCCACCCCTTCGGCATGACGGGCGCCCGCATCACCGGCACCCTCATCAACAGCCTCCAGTTCCACGACAAGCAGTTCGGCCTGGAGACCATGTGCGTGGGCGGCGGCCAGGGCATGGCCATGGTCATCGAGCGCCTCTCCTAACCACCCCGCGTCCAAGCCGTGACCGAATCTCCCCCAGGATGTGACCTACATCCCGGGGGAGTACTGTTTCCGCAGGTCAGAGCCGTTTCGGGACTAAACACCAGGCATAAATACCTGTCCATTTCGTGACGTAATGCACTGACAGGACGCACCACCCCGGGCCAAGCTGATGTAGGAAGTCGGGGGATCGACTCGGAATCGGGAGTACGTCAGTGAGCGCACTGTCTCTTGCCCTGCTGGTGACCACGGCGGCTGCCACCGCGGTGGGCGTCGCCGCCCTGCACTCCGCCCACGCTCTCCGTAAGCAGGTCACCGCGCTGCGTGGCGAACTCGCCGCCGCCAACGGCCTGTCCGTGCCGCACGCCCGCCAGACGCCCGCCGCCGAGATACGGGCCGCGGTCGCCGAGGCGCTGGCCGAGGAGCGCGAGCGCGAGCTGGCCGAGGCGCGGGCCTTCTGGGCCGCGCAGGAGGCCCGGGACGCCGCCGACGCCCCGTCGCTGCTCGGCGGTGCGGGCGGTCCGGCCGAGGACGGTCCCTACTTCGTGCCCCGTCAGGCCGACTTCGTGGGCCTGGAGGCGATGGCCCTGGAGGCGATGGAGGCGGAGGCCGCCGCGCTCGACGGCCCCGACCCGCTGGATGTCTTCGACACCTTCGACGAGTTCCCGGAGCCGGCCGGGGCGTCCGACTACCCGGACGACTCCCCCGAGCTGGCCGCGGCCCGTCGCCGGCACCCCTCGCACCCCGACTTCGTGCCGGTGCAGACCCCCGTGGTCACCGACCACGAGCGCACGGTGGCCCGCCTGGAGGAGCTCGCGGACACCCGCACGGCGCTGACCGACGTCCGCCCCGGCCCGCTGGGCACGCTGGACGTGTACGTCTTCGCCGACGGCACCACGCTCTGCATGACCCCCGGCCACCGGGAGACCGCGGAGCGCCTCGCCGAGGCCCTGCGCGCCGGCCACACCCCGGTCCTGCTCGGCGGCTCGGGCGTCTCCGGCGCCTACGCCCTGACCTTCTCCTGCGGCGACGCGGCGGAGGACAACGTGTACATCCTGGCGGACCGCGTGATCGCCAGCCTCTGACCGGCGCCCCGTGACCCAGGGGCGTCTAGCCCCGTGACCCAGGGGCGTCTAGAGGCCCGAGCGCGCCTCCGCCTCACGTACCAGTCTCACGGCCTCGTCCAGGTCCCCCTCGGGGGCACCGGCCGGGGCCGTTCGCAGTGCTTCGGCCAGATCCGCGGCGGCGACCGTCAGTTGGTCGGCGACCACGAAGACCCCGGCGTCCGGCAGCTCGGCCGGCTCCCGGTCCGGGAACTCGACGCGCTGCGCCCGGGTCGCCAACTCCCTGGCCAGGGCCAGGCCTTCGGCGGCGGCGCCGCGCTGGAGGCGGCTCTGCGGGGCGGCCCGCAGCCGGTCGGCGAACCGCTCTGCGGCGCCGGTCAGTCCACTCGTATCACGCACGGTGCGAGCCTATGCGCCGCCCGGGCACCATTGCCAACGGGCGAACGCTCGGGCACGGTGACGTGAAGGAGCAGCACACGGCACAACGCGTCCGGAGGCGCCGATGTCCTACACCCTCTCCGAAGAGACCCACCGCAACCTCCTCGCCCGTATCCCGCACTGCACCGGCCGCGAGATCTCCGAGTGGCTGAAGACCGTGGAGGACGGGCCCTCGCTCCTCCGCTTCGAGGACAAGGTCAGCTGGCTGCGCGGGGCGCACGACCTCGCGTACGGCCACGCCAAGGCGATCATCCACGAGTACGACCTGCGCCGGGCGGCCCGCCGGATGCTCTGACAGCGGACCGCCGGCGGCTCACTCCTTCACCCGCCGGCCGAGGAAGTCGCGGACCAGCCGCGCGATCTCCTCGCCGTGCGTCTCCAGGGCGAAGTGCCCGGCGTCCAGGAGGTGGATCTCCGCGTCCGGCAGGTCGCGGGCGAAGGCCTCGGCGCCGGCGGGCCCGAAGATCTCGTCGCCGCGTCCCCAGGCGGCGAGCAGCGGGGGCCGGTGGGTGCGGAAGTACTCCTGGAAGGCCGGGTAGGCGTCCAGGTTGAACTGGTAGTCCCAGAAGAGCTGGAGCTGGACCTCCTTGTTGCCGGGCCGGTCGAGGCCGGCCTGGTCGAGGGTCCAGGTCTCGGGCCCGACGCGGTCGAGCCGGTCGGCCGGGACGCCGTGGGTGTACTGCCAGCGGGTGGCCTCGGCGGTCAGCAGCTCGCGTACGGCGGGCTCGTGGGTCTCCCGGTCCCCGGCGTGCGCGAAGAGCACGTCCCAGAAGGGCGTGAAGCCCTCCAGGTAGGCGTTGCCGCTCTGGGTGACCAGGGCGGTGACCCGCTCGGGGTGGCGGGAGGCGATGCGCAGGCCGATGGGGGCGCCGTAGTCCTGGATGTAGAGGGCGAAGCGGTCGAGCCCGAGGCGGTCGAGCAGCTTCAGGGTGATCTCGGTGAGCTTCTCGAAGCCGTAGGCGAAGTCGGTCACGGCGGGCGCGGCGGAGGCGCCGAAGCCGATGTGGTCGGGTGCGACGAGGTGGTACGAGTCGGCGAGCTCGGCCATCAGGCCGCGGAACATGTGCGAGCTGGCCGGGAAGCCGTGCAGCAGCACGAGGGTGGGGTGGGACGGGTCGCCGGCCTCTCGGTAGAAGACCTCCAGGCCGTCGATGATCTCGGTGCGGCCGCGCAGCGTGAATACGGACATGGGGTGCCCCTCCTCCAGGGGAGAACGAGCGTTCTCCCTCTGCCCTGTAGAGTAGGAGAACGATGGTTCTCAGCGCAAGCGCAGAGGTGCGCGGGGACGTGCGCACGGACGTGGGCGCCCGCGCGGGCGCATGACGGAGGAGTGATCGGGATGGACGCGGAGACCGCCGAGCTGAAGCTCCTGGAGACGGCCGAGACGCTGTTCGACGAGCGGGGGGTGCAGGGCGTCGGCATGGACGCCATCCGCGGCGCGTCGGGCGTCTCGCTCAAGCGCCTCTACCAGCTCTTCCCCTCCAAGGACCATCTGGTCTGGGCGGTCCTCAAGCGCCGCGACGGCGCCGTCCGCGAGGCGATCGCCGCCCACGGCGCCACCCACGCCACCACCCCGTACGAGCGCGCTCTCGCGGTCTTCGACTACCTCGGCGAGTGGTTCGCCGACCCCGGCTTCCGCGGCTGCGCCTTCATCAACACCTTCGGCGAGATGGGCGGCATCTCCCCCGACATCGCCGAGATCGCCCGCGGCCACAAGCAGGCCCTGCGGGACTACTTCGCCGAGCAGACCACCGCCCTGAACGCCCCGCCCGCCCTCGCCGACCAGCTGGCCCTGCTCGCCAACGGCGCCATGGCCGTCGCCGGCATCAACGGCACCTCCGAGCCCGCCGCACGGGCCAAGGACGCGGCCAGGGTGCTGCTCGACGCGTACGTGGACTAGGACGGGTCCACGGGTCGCGGGAACGCGGAAGGGCCCGCCCGGCGGATGCCGGACGGGCCCTTCCCCCGTGTCAGGGGGTGCGTCAGTCGTCGCCCTGGAGGATCGACAGCAGACGCAGCGCCTCCAGGTAGATCCACACCAGGGTCATGGTGAGGCCGAAGGCCGCCAGCCAGGACTCCTCGCGCGGAGCGCCGTACGTGATGCCGTCCTCGACCTGCTTGAAGTCCAGGGCGAGGAAGCAGGCACCGAGGACGATGCCGATGACACCGAACAGGATGCCGAGGCCGCCGCTGCGGAAGCCGAGGCCGTCACCGCCGGCGAAGACGGCGAACAGCAGGTTGACCACCATGAGCAGCATGAAGCCCATCGCGGCGGCCATCACGAAGCCGTAGAAACGGCGGGTGACGCGGATCCAGCGCATCTTGTACGCGATCAGCACGCCGGCGAAGACCGCCATGGTGCCGAGCACGGCCTGGATGACGACGCCGTCGGCGATGTACGTCGAGACGGCGGCGGACAGCACACCGAGGAAGACGCCCTCGAAGGCCGCGTAGCCCAGGATCAGCGCCGGCACGGGCTTGCGCTTGAACGACTGGATCAGCGACAGGACCAGCGCCACCAGGGCGGCGCCGATGGCGATGCCGTAGGACTTGGCCAGGTTCGCCGGGTCGACCGGCAGCAGCAGCCAGGACAGGACTGCGGTGACCACGACCGTGCCGAGCGTGATGGCCGTGCGGCTCACCACGTCGTCGATCGTCATCACGTTGCCGCTGACCTGCTGCGGCGCGCCGGGGACGGTGTCCTGCGGCGCGTACGGGTTGGTCGCGTACGGGTTCGTCGCGCCCCCGGCGTACGGGGTGCCGGTGGCGTACGGGTTGGTTCCGACGGCGGGGCCCCCGGCCTGCGGCTGCTGCGCGTTGAAGCCGGCGTAGCCGTTGTCGCGGCTGAACCCCCGTCGCGAGAAGACCGGGTTGCTGCTCCTCATCTCACTCCTCCATGGCCGCACTGCGCGGCGTCCCCTCAAGAGTAATAGGGAAGCAAAAGAAACTCCCTAGTGCTCGGGGAGGATCTTTCGGTGAAGGGAGACCGAGGGAACGGTGACGGGAAGGGGGGAGGAGAGGAGCTTGTGCCCGGAACCGGATTCGAACCGGTACGGCCTGAAGGCCAGCGAGGTTTAAGCTCGCCGTGTCTGCATTCCACCATCCGGGCGGGTCGCGAAGCTCCGCGTTGGCACATGAGCCTATCGGGGCAGGTCGCCCGTTCAGCGGAACAGCCTTCCGATGTTGTCTTATTTTATTGACACCTGAGGGTGTGTCAGTGCAGGTGAGGGCCCTTCTCCGAAGGGCGGCGGGGGTCGCGGCCGCAAAGAGCGGCGTGCCGGATTGACGAAAACTCGCCGACAGTCCGCCGGTAGTCCGTCAAGATCAGGGTCGCCGTCATACCTCAGGAGGAGAGCCGGACCCCTCGGTCCGACTCCAGGCTGCCCCGGGAACGGGCACGTGGACGGACGCCCCGGCCCGGAACGTTCGAAACGATGGAGTGGTTCCCGAACAGTCGCAGTGACAGGAGTCGCCGTCGTGACCACCACCCCCACCGTGCCCCGCTCGACCGCGGTGGCCGCCCGCGCCACCGACCTCTCCAAGGTCTACGGACACGGCGAGACCCAGGTGGTCGCCCTCGACCGGGTCACCGTCGACTTCCGCCAGGGCGAGTTCACCGCGATCATGGGCCCGTCCGGCTCCGGCAAGTCGACCCTGATGCACTGCGTCGCGGGCCTCGACTCCTTCAGCTCCGGCTCCGTACGGATCGGCGAGACCGAGCTCGGCTCCCTCAAGGACAAGCAGCTCACGCAGCTGCGCCGGGACAAGATCGGCTTCATCTTCCAGGCGTTCAACCTGCTGCCGACGCTGACCGCGCTGGAGAACATCACGCTGCCGATGGACATCGCCGGCCGCAAGCCCGACAAGCAGTGGGTGCAGACGGTCATCGACATGATCGGCCTCTCCGGCCGGCTCAGCCACCGTCCCGCGCAGCTCTCCGGCGGCCAGCAGCAGCGCGTGGCCGTGGCCCGCGCGCTGGCCTCCAAGCCCGAGATCATCTTCGGTGACGAGCCGACCGGAAACCTCGACTCGCGCTCCGGCGCCGAGGTGCTGGGCTTCCTGCGCAACTCGGTGCGCGAGCTGGGCCAGACCGTGGTGATGGTCACCCACGACCCGGTCGCCGCCTCCTACGCGGACCGCGTGATCTTCCTGGCCGACGGCCGGATCGTCGACGAGATGCTCCACCCCACGGCGGACGGCGTGCTCGACCGCATGAAGGCCTTCGACGCCAAGGGCCGTACGAGCTGACGCGGCCCCGCCGCACCCCGTCCTCCGTCCCAGCTTCCGTTCAGGACCCCACCCATGTTCCGTACCGCCCTGCGCAATGTGCTCGCGCACAAGGCCAGGCTGCTGATGACCGTGCTCGCCGTGATGCTCGGTGTGGCCTTCGTCTCCGGCACCCTCGTCTTCACCGACACCCTCTCCAACGCCTTCCGCAGCCAGTCGGCCAAGAGCTATGACGACGTCGCCGTCGCCGTCAGCGCCGCCCCCAACCAGCAGGACCCGAACCGGACGCCGGGACTCTCCGAGCAGACCCGGCAGAAGATCGCCGGGCTCGACGGCGTCGCCAAGGCGACCGGCCGGGTCAACGGCTTCGCCGGCGTGCCGGACAAGAACGGCAAGCTGATCGGCGTCGGCTGGTCCAACAAGGGCACCAACTTCGCCCCCGGCCAGGACGGCAAGGACTCGGCGTACACCTTCACCAGCGGTGAGGGCCCGGTCCAGGACGACCAGATCGCGCTCGACAAGGAGACCGCCGACAAGGGCGGCTACCGGGTCGGCGACCAGGTCCGCGTGGCCACCAACGGCCCCGTCGAGACGTACACGCTCTCCGGTGTCTTCACCACCGAGGACGGCGCCGTGAACGCCGGCGGCAGCCTCGTCGTCTTCGACACGGCCACCGCCCAGAAGCTGTACCTCAAGCCCGGCCACTTCCTCGACATCACCGTCACCGGCAAGCCCGGCGCGGACGACGCGAAGATCCTCGCCGAGGTGGAGAAGGTCGTCGGCGACACCGCCGAGGCCCAGACCGGCCAGGCCCTCGCCGACCGGCAGGCCAAGGACATCGAGCAGGGCCTCGGCGCGCTCAACCAGATGCTGCTCGGCTTCGCCGGCATCGCGCTCTTCGTCGGCATCTTCCTGATCTCCAACACCTTCACGATGCTGGTCGCCCAGCGCACCAAGGAACTCGCGCTGATGCGCGCCGTCGGCGCCTCGCGCAAGCAGATCACCCGCTCCGTGCTCGCGGAGGCCGGTGTGGTCGGACTGGTCGCCTCCGTGGTCGGCTTCGTCCTCGGCATCGGGCTCGCCGCGGGCCTGCGCTCCGCCATGACCGCCTTCGGCCTGAAGGTCCCGGCCGGTGACCTCGTGGTCGGCACCACCCCGCTGGTCTCGGCGCTCGCCGTCGGCATCCTGGTCACCATGCTCGCCGCCTGGCTGCCCGGCCGCCGCGCCGCGCGGATCCCGCCGGTCGCCGCCATGAGCAGCGTCCACGCGGTGGCCTCCACAAAGTCCCTGGTCGTGCGCAACACCCTCGGCGCGATCATCACCTCGCTGGGCGCGGTCGCGGTCTTCGCCGGCGCCGGCAAGGGCGGCGACGACGGCCGGATGCTGATCGCCGGCGGCGCGTTCCTCGCGCTCATCGGTGTGATCGTGCTGATCCCGCTGCTGTCCCGCCCGGTGATCGCGCTGGCCCGCCCGTTCCTGAAGCCCTTCGGCGTGGCCGGTTCGCTCGCCGGTCAGAACGCGGTCCGCAACCCGCGCCGCACCGGCGCCACGGCCTCCGCGCTCGCCATCGGTCTCACCCTGGTCACCGGGCTCTCGGTGCTCGGCGCCACGGTCGGCTCGGCCGTGGACCGGATGACGACCGATCAGGTCAAGGCCGACTACATGATCTCCATGGCGAGCGGTGACGGCCTCAACCAGGCCGCGCTGGACGCCGTCCGCAAGGCCCCCGGCGTGACCGCCGTCTCGCCGCAGCAGTCCGGCTACCTCCAGGTGAAGGGCGACTTCAAGTCCGCCTCCGGTGTCACCCCGGGCGACCTCGAGAAGGTCCTCAACCTGAAGGTCGTCGACGGTTCGCTGGGCTCGCTCGCCCAGGGCGAGGTCGCCGTCGAGGACAAGACCGCCGAGAAGCAGGGCTGGAAGGTCGGGACGACCCTGCCGGTCGAGTTCTCGGACAAGAAGAAGGGCACGCTGACGGTCGGCGCGGTCTACGAGGGCAGCGAGTTCGTCTCGCCGCTCGTCCTGGACGCGAAGATCCTCAACGCCCACGACCCCAAGCCGTACATCCCGCAGATCTTCGTGAAGATGGACGGCGGCGCCTCCGCCTCGGCCGAGAAGGCCGTCATGAAGGCGCTCGGTGACAACCCGGCCATGACGGTCATGGACCAGAAGGACATGCGCGACTCGTTCGGCGGCGTCATCAACATGATGCTGAACATCATGTACGGCCTGCTGGCGATGGCGCTGATCATCGCGGTGCTCGGTGTCGTCAACACGCTGGCCATGTCGGTCTTCGAGCGCCAGCAGGAGATCGGCATGCTGCGGGCGATCGGCCTGGACCGGCGCCGGGTGAAGCGCATGGTGCGCCTGGAGGCCGTGGTCATCTCGCTGTTCGGCGCGGTGGTCGGCATCGGCCTCGGCTCGTTCCTCGGCTGGGCGATCGGCGAGACGCTGAAGAACAGCCTGCCGGACTACGCGCTGGTGATGCCCTGGGGCCGGATCGGGCTCTTCGTGCTCCTGGCCGGACTGGTCGGCGTGCTGGCCTCCCTGTGGCCGGCCCGCAGCGCGGCCAAGCTGAACATGCTCTCCGCGATCAAGGCCGAGTAGCACCCCGTCACGGACGGACGGAAGGGCCGGTCTCCCCGCTCGGGGAGACCGGCCCTTCCGGCGTTCTCACGGCCTGCGGGTCAGCTGCCCGCGCAGTACGTCATGAGGTACTGGTGGTTGGCCTTGAACTGGGCGTAGAGCGCCGGGTCGTCGATCTTCAGCAGCGTCTCGTCGTTGGCCCGCAGCGCCGGGTAGGTGTAGTTGTGGCTGCCGGTCCACACCAGCTTCCTGCCGGCCACCCCGTCGTACACGCCCTCGATCAGCAGGTACTTGGAGTGCAGGCCCGCCTTGGCGACGCCGGCGCCCCGGTCCTCGTAGCACTGGACGCGCTGGGTGAGCTTGCCGGAGATGATCGACTCGACGGAGGCGCCCATGGAGCCGGGGGCGCCGTCGTGGGCGAGGATCACGGAGCAGCCGGCGTTCTTCAGGGCGACCAGCTTGGTGGCGACCTCGTCGCGGGTGAAGAGGTTGGCGGCCATCCGGATCTGGGTGCCGCCGGTGCAGCTGACGTTGTCGAGGATCAGCTTGACGGTGTCGGTGGAGGCGTCGTTGTCGTACGTGGTGCCGGCGGCCTCCTTGCGCGGGAAGAAGTACGCCTTGTACGGGCCGCTGGCCGGGGTCTTGTAGTAGTGGCTGAGCCCGGTCGTGGAGCTGCCGTAGGCGAGCAGGTCGGCGAAGTAGTCCTGGTAGATGCCGTAGAGGCCGGTGTCGACGATGGTGACGGCGTTGTTGAAGAGGTCGGTGCGCTGGACGCCCGTCATGTTGGCGGAGGTCTGCACCACGACGTCGTTCGCGCCGCCGGTGTTCGAGAACAGCCAGAACTTGTTGTGGTTGATGGCGCCGTCGGGGTCGCCGGGCAGCTGGCGGGAGCCGATGCAGCCGCGTCCTGCGGGGCAGGCGAAGACCCAGGAGCCCTGGGCGCGGTCGGTGCCGAGGCGGGCGACTAGCCGGGTGTACTCGCCGCCGGTCATGGTGACGGAGGTGTGGTCGACGACGACCCGGACGTTCACCCCGCGGTCCTTGGCGGCGCCGAGGGCGTCGGTGACGGTGTCGTCGGTGAAGGTGTAGAGCCCGGCGGTGATGGTGGCACCCGCGGGGGTCTGGCCGATGAGGCCGATGATGTGGTCACGGACCCGGTCCTGGGCGGCGGCGTCGCCGGACGGGTCGTTGAAGGTGGCCGTGGTGGTGACGGCGGTGGTGTCGGCACCGGCCGGGGCCGGGGAGGCCGCGAGCAGGCCGACGGCGGCGGCCAGGGCGAGGACGAGACGGGTGGGACGGCGCAAGATTCCCCCTCAGGCGCGAAACGACATATACATGACAATCAGGACCCGAAAGGAACGGGGTGCCGATCCGAACCGGCACCCCGCCTTCCGGAACCCGAAGGTCCGAACGTATCAGCGCCCTTGGAGTCCCTGGGACCCCTGGGGCTCCTGGGCCTCGATCCACTCCCTCGGCCGCAGCGCCACGCCCGAGGCGCCCGAGCCCGGCGTCCGCACCGCCAGGAACTGGTTGACTCCGATCCGGTTGCGCTCGAAGGAGACCGCCGAGGCCGCCATGTACAGGCGCCAGATCCGCGCCCGGCCCGGCGAGGTCAGCCGCACCGCCCGGTCCCAGTGGGCCTCCAGGTTCGCCACCCAGCGGCGCAGCGTCAGCGCGTAGTGCTCGCGGATCGCCTCCACGTCCCGCACCTCGAAGCCCGCGTCCTCCAGGGTCGTCAGGGTGCGGCCCATCGGGGCCAGTTCGCCGTCCGGGAAGACGTACGCGTCGATGAACGCGTCCACCTCGTACGCCTCCTCGTCCGGCTCCGGGCGGCGCGAGATCTGGTGGTTGAGCAGCCGCCCGCCGGGCTTCAGGAGCCCGTACAGCGCGTCCGCGTACTCCCGGTACTTCACCGTGCCCACGTGCTCGGCCATGCCGATCGACGAGATCGCGTCGAACGGGCCGTCCGCGACGTCCCGGTAGTCCTGCACCCGGATCTCGATCCGGTCGGTCAGCCCCTCCTCCGCGATCCGCTTGCGCGCGAACGCGGCCTGCTCCCGGGAGAGGGTGACGCCGACCACCCGGGCGCCGTACTCACGGGCCGCGTGGATCGCCATCGAGCCCCAGCCGCAGCCGACGTCGAGCAGCCGGTCGCCCTCCTTCAGGGCCAGCTTGCGCGCGATCAGGTCCAGCTTGTCCCGCTGGGCGTCCTCCAGGGACCCCTGCTCCGTCCAGTACGCGCACGAGTAGACCATCGACGGGCCGAGGACCAGCTCGTAGAACTCGTTGCCCACGTCGTAGTGGTGACTGATCGCCTGCTTGTCCCGGCGCTTGGTGTGGCGCGCGCCGCTGCGCCCGCGCATCTCCTCCAGGGGAGGCTTCGGCGGCGGGAACGGGCCGGCCAGCTTCAGGAGCGCGCGGGCGGCGGCCCGCACCTTCGGGTCACGCGCGGTCTCCAGGAGGCCCCGCGACTCCTCGCCGCGCTCCCACAGGAACCCCGCCAGCCGGTCGAGGACCGTGTAGAGGTCCCCTTCCACGTCGATCTCCCCGGCCACCCACGCCCGGGCAAGGCCGAGCTCCCCCGGCTTCCACAGCAGCCGGCGCAGGGCCCGGCGCTCGCGGATGATCAGTACCGGGCCGTCCGCGGGACCTGCTTCGCTGCCGTCCCAGGCCCGCAGTCGCACGGGGAGCCGAGCTCCCAGCACGTCCTCGGCGAGGGCGGTCAGCCGCGACGCGGCGTCGGCCATGATGAAACACCTCCGTGATCTCGTGCCCCAGAAATGCCTGTCACCAAGGGAACACCGTCGGTAGGTGTTCCACTCCCGTTCGAGGGCAACGAGTCCGGAAAAACACGCGAAGGGCGGTGCGCGGGGGCGCTTTCGTGGTCCACCCGCGCACGCGAAAGGGCCGTCCGCACCACGGATGGCGGACGGCCCTTCTCGGGTCTTGCCGGGGAGGTTACGAGGCCTTGGCCTTCTCCTGCGCCGGGGCGGCCGGCGCCGGGGCGGGCTTCGCCGCCTCGTAGAACTCCTCGCGCGGGGTCTCCATGGCACCCAGGGAGACGACCTCACGCTTGAGGAACATGCCCAGGGTCCAGTCGGCGAAGATGCGGATCTTGCGGTTCCAGGTCGGCATCGCCATGCCGTGGTAGCCACGGTGCATGTACCAGGCGAGACGGCCCTTGAGCTTGATCTTCATCTTGCCCATGACGATCATCGCGACGCCCTTGTGCAGGCCGAGACCCGCGACGGCACCCTTGTTGGCGTGCGCGTACTCCTTCTGCGGGAAGCCCCGCATGCCGGAGACCACGTTGTCGCCGAGGACCTTGGCCTGGCGCAGCGCGTGCTGGGCGTTCGGCGGGCACCAGGCGCGCTCGGCCGGGACGCCGGCCTTGATCGCGGCCAGGTCCGGGACCTGGGCGTTGTCGCCCGCGGCCCACACGTAGTCGAGACCGTTGACCTGGAGCTTCTCGTTGCAGTCCACGTGGCCGCGGGGGCCGAGCGGCAGACCGAAGCGGGAGAGCGCCGGGTTCGGCTTCACACCGGCGGTCCACACGATCGTGCTGGAGTCGACCTCAAGGCCGTTCTTCAGCACGACGTGGCCGTCGACGCAGGAGTCCATCGAGGTCTGGAGGTAGATCTCGATGCCGCGGCTCTCGAGGTGCTCCTTGCCGTACTGGCCCAGCTTCGGGCCGACCTCGGGAAGGATCTTGTCGGCGGCGTCGACCAGGATGAAGCGCATGTCCTCGCGCTTCACGTTCTGGTAGTACTTCGCCGCGTCGCGGGCCATGTCCTCGACCTCGCCGATGGTCTCCGCGCCGGCGAAGCCGCCGCCCACGAAGACGAAGGTCAGCGCCTTGCGGCGGACCTCCTCATCGGTCGTCGAGTCAGCCTTGTCGAGCTGCTCGAGGACGTGGTTGCGCAGGCCGATGGCCTCCTCGATGCCCTTCATGCCGATGCCCTGCTCGGCGAGGCCGGGGATCGGGAAGGTGCGGGAGACGGCACCCATCGCAATGACCAGGTAGTCGAACGGCAGCTCGTACGCCTCGCCGACGAGCGGCGAGATCGTGGCGACCTTGCGGTCCTGGTCGATGGTGGTGACCCGGCCGGTGAGCACCTCGGCTCCGCGCACGACGCGTCGCAGCGGGACGACGACGTGGCGCGGCGAGATGCTGCCGGCGGCGGCTTCGGGGAGGAAGGGCTGGTAGGTCATGTACGACCGCGGGTCGACGACCGTGACGGTCGCCTCCGCGTAGCGCATCTTCTTGAGGATGCGCCGAGCTGCGTACAGGCCTACGTACCCGCCGCCTACTACGAGGATCCTGGGACGCTCCGTGGTGCTCATGCATCCGAGTATCCACCCCTCCCAGGGGGGGTGCTCGTGCGCCCCTTCACAAGGTTGTGGAGGTCCTCTGCTACACTCCGCCGCCCACGTGACCCAGGTCATGGTCCTGCAAAGGAACCAGGGGGTACCCGTGGACGTTGTTCACCCCCTGTGAACTGGCCCGAAGAGCGTGACGCAACACGGAACCACGGGGTGCGTTCACACGAAGGAAACATCGAGCGAAGTGGCCTCCGCACCTGCGAAAGGGCCCTGAGAACCCCCTCGAAGGGACCAAAGGCCCTCCTCGGGCGCCATCAGGGCCCTTTCTCTTGTGAAGAACTTCACGAACTTTTCCGACGGAGCGGTGTCCAGGGGCCCCTGTCAGGCCTCATAGGCACCCGCTATGCGACGGATAGCGCGATCCCATCGAGGATGTCGTGCTCGCTGACGACCACTTCGGCGGCTCCGGTGCGCTCCATGATCTCGGCGAGGACCAGGGCCCCGGCGACGATCACGTCGACCCGGCCGGGGTGGATGACGGGGATCGCGGCCCGCTCGTCGTGGGTGGAGGCGAGCAGCCGGGCCACCACCTCGTCGACCTGGGCACGGGAGATCCGGGCGTGGTGGATCTTCGTGGAGTCGTACTCCGGGAGCCCGAGCGCGACGGCGGCGACGGTGGTCACCGAGCCGGCCAGGCCGACCAGGGTCTCGGCCTCGCCGATCGGCACGGTCTCGGCGGCCAGGTCGAGCGCGGCCCGCACGTCGGCGCGGATCGCGGCGATCTCCTCGGCGGCCGGCGGGTCGTGCCGCACGTGCCGCTCGGTGAGGCGGACGCAGCCGATGTCGACCGAGCGGGCCGCCTCGACGTGCCGGTTGCCGACGACGAACTCGGTGGAGCCGCCGCCGATGTCCACCACCAGGCGCCGGTCGGCGCCGTGCAGCTCGCCGGTGGCGCCGGTGAAGGAGAACTCGGCCTCCTGGTCGCCGGTGATGACCTCGGGCTCGACGCCCAGGATCGCCATGACCCCGTTCACGAAGTCGGCGCGGTTCTCGGCGTCGCGGGAGGCGGAGGTGGCGACGAAGCGCAGCCGGTCGGCGCCCACCCCGAACTCCTCGATGACGGCCGCGTACTCGCGGCAGGCCGCGAAGGTCCGCTCCAGCGCCTCGGGCGCGAGCCGGCCGGTCCGGTCGACGCCCTGGCCGAGCCGGACGATCGTCATCCGCCGGTCGAGCTCGATCAGCTCGCCCGTCTCCGGGTGCACGTCGGCGACGAGGAGGCGGATGGAGTTGGTACCGCAGTCGATTCCGGCGACCCGGGTCACTCGGCGGACTCCTTCGTGTCGGCGCACGGCGTCACGCACGGGCCCTTCGCCCACCACTCGGGCAGCATGGCGAGGGCCTCGTCGCCGAACGGGTTCACGCCCGGGCCGGCGACCAGCGAGTGGCCGACGAGCACGTGCAGGCACTTGACCCGGTCCGGCATGCCGCCGGCGCTCGGGAAGCCCTCCAGGACCTCGATGGCGTCGCGGCGCGCGAGGTAGTCCTCGTGCGCGGCCCGGTAGGCGGCGGCGAGCTCCGGGTCGGTGGCGAGCCGGGCCTGCATCTCCTTCATGACCCCGTTGGCCTCCAGGGTGCCGATGGCCGAGGCCGCCCGGGGGCAGGTCAGGTAGTAGGTCGTGGGGAACGGGGTGCCGTCGGGGAGCCGGGGCGCGGTCTCGACGACGTCCGGGTTGCCGCACGGGCAGCGGTGCGCGATGGCACGCAGGCCGCGGGGCGGCCGGCCGAGCTGGGCCTCGAACGCCGCGATGTCCACGTCGGTCGGCTCGGTGCGTTCGGTCTGCGGAGGAGGCGTTTCCATGGTGGATCCTGGGGTTGGTCAGTGGCGGTCGGCGCTGTCCACGCCGTCCCACAGGTTGTCGTACCAGGGGCGGTCCGTCGCGCCCTGGTCGGCGCGGGGCCGGTGCTCCGCGTCCGGGTCGTTCACGGTGAAGCCGGTCTCGCCGGGCATCAGGTAGTGCAGGTGCTCGCGGGCGAGCCGGCGCACATAGGCGGGGTCCTGGAGGCGGGCCTTCTCGTCCCGCAGTTCCTCGACCCGCTGGGCGGCCTCGGCGGACTTGCGCTGCTGGTCGGCGATCTCGCCCTGCTGGGAGACGTACTGCCGCATCGGGTAGGCGAGCGCCACCACGAGCGAGCAGACGACCAGCGCGAGGAAGGCCGCGCGGCCGGTGAGGCGGGAGCGGCGGGCCTGGCGGCGGGTCTGGGAGCGGTAGACACGGGCGGCGGTCTGCTCGCCGAGCAGCCTGATCCGGGTCGCGGTCGAGAACCGGTCCCGGTCCTTCACGGCCATGTCGTACGCCTCCCCTTTACCGCCGGCCCTCTTCACACGCACGTCCCCGCACACGGTACGGGACCGAGTGCGGGGACGCTTCGCTTCGCTACGCCTTTGCTCCCTATTCAATTCTCCGGATGCAAAGCCCGGATCAGAGCAGGTGTCAGCCCTTGCCCCTCTTACTTAGTTCGCGGTGCGAAACCGCGGGAAGGCGCTGCGGCCGGCGTAGACCGCGGCGTCGTCGAGGATCTCCTCGATGCGCAGCAGCTGGTTGTACTTGGCGACGCGCTCGGAGCGGGCCGGGGCGCCGGTCTTGATCTGGCCGCAGTTGGTGGCGACGGCCAGGTCGGCGATGGTGACGTCCTCGGTCTCGCCGGAGCGGTGCGACATCATGCACTTGAAGCCGCTGCGCTGGGCCAGCTCGACGGCGTCCAGGGTCTCGGTCAGCGAGCCGATCTGGTTGACCTTGACCAGGAGGGCGTTCGCGGAGCCCTCCTCGATGCCGCGGGCGAGGCGCTCCGGGTTGGTGACGAACAGGTCGTCGCCGACCAGCTGCACCTTGGCGCCCAGCTTGTCGGTGATGACCTTCCAGCCGGCCCAGTCGTCCTCGAACAGCGGGTCCTCGATGGAGACCAGCGGGTACGCGGAG
This sequence comes from Streptomyces sp. NPDC023157, assembly GCF_055560575.1. Classification (NCBI taxonomy): domain Bacteria; kingdom Bacillati; phylum Actinomycetota; class Actinomycetes; order Kitasatosporales; family Streptomycetaceae; genus Streptomyces; species Streptomyces sp. NPDC023157. The sequence goes on along the minus strand of NZ_JBVHIL010000011.1, from coordinate 152,983 downwards.
ACGAGCTCCTCGTAGTACTCGGTCATCTCGGCGGCCGAGCGGGACTTGCCCTCGAACTCGTACTTGCCGTCCTTGTAGAACTCGGAGGCGGCGCAGTCGAGCGCGAGCGCGATGTCCTTGCCCGGGACGTAGCCGGCCTGCTTGATGGCCTCGAGGATGAGGTCGAGCGCGGCGCGGTTGGAGTCCAGGTTCGGGGCGAAGCCGCCCTCGTCGCCGAGGCCGGTGGACAGACCCTTGTCCTTCAGGACCTTCTTGAGGGTGTGGTAGACCTCGGTGCCCCAGCGCAGGGCCTCGGAGAAGGACTCCGCGCCGATCGGCGCGATCATGAACTCCTGGATGTCCACGTTGGAGTCGGCGTGCGAGCCGCCGTTCAGGATGTTCATCATCGGAACGGGCAGCAGGTGCGCGTTCGGGCCGCCGAGGTAGCGGAAGAGCGGCAGGTCCGAGGCCTCGGAGGCGGCGTGCGCGACGGCGAGGGAGACGCCGAGGATGGCGTTGGCGCCGAGCGAGGACTTGTCCGGGGTGGCGTCCAGGTCGAACATCGCCTGGTCGATCAGACGCTGCTCGGTGGCGTCGTAGCCGACGAGCTCCGGGCCGATCTGCTCGATGACCGCGAGGACGGCCTTCTCGACACCCTTGCCCTGGTAACGGTTGGGGTCACCGTCGCGGAGCTCAAGGGCCTCGAACGCACCGGTGGAGGCACCGGACGGCACGGCAGCACGACCGGTGCTGCCGTCGTCGAGGCCGACCTCGACCTCGACCGTGGGGTTGCCTCGGGAGTCCAGGATTTCCCGGGCTACGACGACGTCGATGGACGGCACGAGCATCTCCTTCTGGGATGTGACGCTGGTTGTGACGCATGCGGCAAGGTCTCGTTCGCCTTGCGACAAGAGCCTAACCGGCTCCGGGGCTCCGGCCAGCCGGACGCCCGCCCCCTGGGACGAAAAAGGACCCAAGGGCACGCATCTGAGGACGAAAGACCCATTACTACTGATCAGTAGGGGCCTGAACGGGGAAACCCCGGTCCGGAGCGCACGGGGGAAGGGCGCTCCGGACCGGGGTGGTCACCGCGGGTGGGTCGTCAGGCTCACTTGAGGTGGAGCTGCTGGCCCGGGTAGATCAGGTCGGCGTTGTCGACGACGTCCTTGTTCAGCTCGAACAGCTTGGCCCAGCCGCCCTTGACGCCGTGCGCCTGGGCGATCTTGCTGAGGGTGTCGCCGGCGACGACCTTGTACTCGCCGTCGCCCTTCTTCACCTTCTTGCCGGTCGGAGTGGTGACCGTCTTCTTGGAGACGTTCTTCTTCGACGTGGTCTTCGGCGCCTGGCGCTGCTCGCTGCGGGTCGTCGGCTGCTCGGTGGAGCGCTTCGACGAGGAGGAGGAGGAGGACGACGACGAGGACGAGGAGCTGGAGCTCGACGAGCTGGAGGAGCTCGACGAGGCGGAGCCGCCGTCGTAAGCGGCGTTGGAGAGGCCCACGCCACAGCTCGGCCACGCGCCCTTGCCCTGGCCGGCCAGGACCTTCTCGGCGATGGCGATCTGCTGCGACTTCGACGCCTGGTTGGCGGTCGCGGCGTAGGCGGTGCCGCCGTACGCGGCCCAGGTGGAGGCCGAGAACTGCAGGCCGCCGTAGTAGCCGTTGCCGGTGTTGATGGACCAGTTGCCGCCGGACTCGCACGCGGCGACGGCGTCCCACTCGGAGGTGGTGGCGGCCGAGGCGGTGCCCGCGGCCATCAGCGGGGCGGCGACGGCGACACCGGTGACGCCGACGAGCGTGGCGACGCGGGTGGCCTTGGAGGGACGGCGGTGTTTGCCCTTGTTACCGGAAAACAGCATGGGAATTCTCCTCACCGACGCCTACGAGGTGAGCTGTCGGGTTCGGACCTGATGAGTTGTCCGGCCGCGTGTCCTTGCACGCGGCTTCACCCCAAGCCGATCGTCGGCCGTCTGTCTCAACGGCCGGGGCCGGCACTTACCTTGGGTCCCCCGCTCCTGCCTTCGGCGCTTGCGCGACGACTTCCCGTCGGCCGGCGGCAGGATTCGGCGTACCGGCGACGGGGCCCGCGGTGGCGAGCGGTCATGACCGTAGACATAGACCCGGGGGAAGTTCAAAGACCATCAACCCGGAAATATCGCCCCTACTTGCTCCCCCGAGAGGGGCGTTTGCGCAGGTGAGGGGCGACACGAGCAAACTTTGCGGACGTGACACGCCAGTTCGGCAAGAGAGACCCATGTCTCACTTACTCATAACGGACATTCAGCTACGAACCACTACGGCGCCGCGACGGGTTCGGCCTTCAACTCAAGGCTCTGACCAGGGATGATGAGGTCCGGGTCGGTGCCGACCGTCTTCTTGTTGGCGTCATAGAGGGCGGCCCAGCCGCCGGGCAGCGCGTTCTGCTGTGCAATGTCCGACAGACTGTCACCCGGCTTGACGGTGTATTCGTCAGCCTTGCCCGAGTTGTCCGCCTTCTCCCCGGCGACCGCGCTCTCCGCCGAGCCCTTACCGTCGGTCACGTCACCCGTCGACCCGTCACCCGGGGCCGCGTGCCGCCCGGATTCGGGCGTGGTGTCTGAGTTGCCCGAATCCTCCGACGCGGCGTCACCGCGGTGCTTGCCCGTACCGGGGGAGGCCGGATCCGTCGTACCGGGCGTACCGGGCATACCGGGCGCGCCCGAGGTGTCCGGCGTGCCGGGCGTGACCGGCGTGCCCGGTGTCGCGGAGCCGTCGGGGCCGGCCGGGGTCGCGGGCGCGGTCGTGGCGCCGCCCGACGGGGCCGTCGGGGTCACGGGCGCGGCCGGGGTGGCCGGGGTCGTGGTGGTCGCCCCGGGGCCGGCCGGGCGGCCGTCGGTCCGGTTGGACTCGGCGACCGGGCCCGTGGACGCCTTGGGCTTGACGGCGGACCCCGGGGAGACCGCGGGCTTCCTGCCGTCGTTCGTCAGGCCGGCGATCGGCGCGCAGGTGGCCCACTGGGTGTCGCCCGCGGCGAGTGCCCTGTCGGCGATGGTGATCTGCTGCGCGCGGCTGGCGAGGTCGGCGCTCGGCGCGTACGCCAGGCCGCCGTGCCGCTCCCAGCTCTCCTGGGTGAACTGGAGACCGCCGTAGAGCCCGTTGCCGAAGTTGGCGCTCCACGCGCCGCCCGACTCGCATTCGGCGACCCGGTCCCAGGTCGGGGCGTCCGCCGCGGAGGCGGAGCCGGTGGCGAGCAACGGCAGGGCCATGGCCGAGCCGGTGACGCCCGCCGCGACAACGAGAGCGGGGGCCTGGCGGGGTCTGCGGTGTCGTCCGTTCCCGGAGCGCATACGGACTGCCTTTCGCGTGGCTGCTGAGATTCCGGTGAACGTAGCGGCATTCGAACGTGAGTCACAAGTCGATGCAGCGGAGATCACGCGAAGATCACATTCCTGACGCCCCGTCAGTTATGCGTCAGTCGTGCGGCCGTTTGTGGGAAGCGCTGAACTCCACCGGAAGCGTGCGCAGGCCACGCATGATCAGCCCACCGCGCCACCGCAGTTCCGCCGGATCGGCCCCAAGTCGCAGGTCCGGCAGGCGAGTCAGGAGCGTCGCCAGCGCCGTCTGGCCCTCCAGGCGCGCCAGCGGAGCCCCCAGGCAGTAGTGGATGCCGTGCCCGTACCCGAGATGCTGGTTGTCACGCCGCGCCAGATCCAGGGTGTCGGGCCCCTCGAACCGCGCCGGGTCGCGGTCGGCGGCGGCCAGCACCACCAGCACCGGGTCGCCGGCCGGGATCTCCTGGCCGCCGATCGTGAGCGCCTGGGTCGCGAACCGCCAGGTCGCCATCTCCACCGGCCCGTCGTACCGCAGCAGCTCCTCGACGCCCGTCTCCAGGAGTCCGGTCTCGCCCGCGGCGATCGAATCCTGGAGGCGCGCCCGCTGGTCCGGGTTGCGCAGCAGCGCGTACACGCCGTTGCCGATGAGGTTGACCGTGGTCTCGAAGCCGGCGAAGAGCAGGATGAAGGCCATGGCGGCGGCCTCGTTCTCGGTGAGGTGCTCGCCGTGGTCGGAGGCCTTGATGAGCCCGGAGATCAGGTCGTCCCCCGGGGCCTCGCGCTTCTTGTGGATCAGTTCGAGCAGGTAGCCGCGCATCTTCTTCACCGAGCGCGCCACCCCGCCGCGCGGCCCGCCGCCGTGCCGGATCATCATCCCGGCCCAGTCCCGGAAGTCGTCCTGGTCCTCGCTCGGCACGCCCAGCAGGTCGCAGATCGCGTAGATGGGGAGCGGGAAGGCGAACTCGTGGATGAGGTCCGCGCTCCCCTTCTCCACGAAGGCGTCGATGAGCCGGTCGGTGAGCTCCTGCACGCGCGGCGCGAACTCCGCGACCCGGCGCGGGGTGAACGCCTTCGAGACGAGCCGCCGCAGCCGGGTGTGGTCCGGCGGGTCGATGTTGAGCAGGTGGGTCATCAGCTCGGCCTTGCGCTCGCCCGGGATGCCCGTCTTGCCCTTGGCGTGCGCCGGCTCGTCGTGGTGCGCCGGGTTCTTGGAGAGCCGCTGGTCGGCGAGCGCCTGCCGCGCGTCCGCGTACCGGGTCACCAGCCAGGCCTCCACCCCGCTGGGCAGCTTCGCCCGGTGCACCGGCGCGTGCTCGCGCAGCCAGGCGTAGGCGGGGTACGGATCGGTGGCGAACTCCCAGGTGAAGAGCTCGGGAGCGGGGGGCGGAACGGAAGCGGCGGGGGGCTCGTCGGGCATGCTCCCGACACTAACCCCCCGCCCGGACGGGCACGCGTCCCGCCCGTCCGGGCGGGACGCGTGCCCGTCCGCCACCTCCGGGCGTGCCCCCTCTTACAGGCCGGGTGTACCCCCCTTCCTTACAGGCCGGGTGTACCCCCCTTCCTTACAGGCGGGCGTACACCCCCCTTCTCCTACAAGCGGGCGTACACCCCCTTCGCCGTCAGCTGGTCGAAGGCCAGCCGGACCACGGTGGCGCTGTCGACCGGGAGCGGCCCGCCCACGGTGGTGATCTCCGCGTCCGTCAGGGAGCGCCGGATCAGCGTGAACTCGTCCAGCGAGCCCGTCAGCCGGTCCTTGTCCGCCCCCACGCTGTCGGGGCGCGCCCCGAGCTGGAGGCCGCGCACGTCGAAGCCGTCCTCGGAGGTCACGGCACCGGCGACGGCGCCGCTCGCGACGGACTGGAGGGCGGTGCCGTCGCCGACCGACAGGGTCAGCGTGCCGCCCTGCCGGCGCAGGACGACGTGCCGCCAGGTGTTGTCGCCGAAGACGGTCCCGGCCGGGGCCGCCGCCTCCAGGCTGGTGATGCCCCGGTCGGTCTGGAAGTGGGCGACGACCTTGTTCTCCTGGGAGAGGGCGCGGATCCACAGCTGGCGTTCCGCGGTGCCGGTCCCGTACGCCCAGACGAGCACCGGGCTGGTGTTGTCGGCCTGCCGGAAGCGGACCCAGGTCGCCAGGGTGAAGTCGCCGGAGCCGAGTGCCCGGTCCTCCCCGTAGGGGAGCTCCACGGTGCCGGTCTTCCCGTCGAGGTCGAGGGCGCGGCCGAATTTCGCGCCGGTGTCGGTGACGGTGGCGCCGGGGCGCACGACGCCGTGGCCGCAGTGCCGGGAGGCGTCGGGGGTGGCGCGGGCGGCCGGGTCGTCGGCGGGCCGGGTCACCAGGTGCTGTTCGGTGTTGTTGCCCTCCATGGTCCACCAGACGTACGGGTCGCGCGGGGCGCTGGATCCGCCGACGGCCGTGCTGTAGAGGCCGGTCTCCTCGGTCGCCGTCAGGGCCCGCTTGTAGTAGCGGAAGTCGTCGAGCTCGCCGGTGAGGACGTCGGTGCCGGTGGGCTTGGAGCCGACGCGGAAGCCCTCGGGGGCGGCGATGCCGTCCGTGAAGGAGCCGGTCAGGCCCTCGGCGGTGGTGGGGGTGCCGTTGTCGACGCGCAGGGTGACGGTGGTCGCCGCGGCGTCCGGGGTGGCCTTCTTGCGGGTCAGGGTCAGCAGGTGCCAGGCGTTGTCGCCGAAGGCGACGCGGTCGGTCCTCGTGTCGATGACGTCGAGCGGGACGGAGGCGCCGGCGGTCTCCAGGCGGGCGGTCAGGCGGTCGGCGGACGGCTTGGCCCGTACCCACAGGGAGGGCTTGCCGGAGGTGGACCCGTAGGCCCAGAGCAGGGCGGCGTCCTGCGGGTTGGCCGTGGAGTCGTAGCGGAACCAGAGGGCGAAGGTGAACTCGCCCGTGCCGTTGTCGGCGGCGGGGACGTAGGGCACCTCCACGCCCGGGAGGTTCGGGCCGACGGCGAGGGCGCCGCCGCCGATGCGGCCCTTGACGACCGCGCTCTCGGTGCTGGTGGTGCCGAGCACGGTGCCGTCGGCGCAGTGGCCGGAGACGTCGTCCTGGATGCGGGTGTTCACCAGGGCGACCGGGTCGGCGGTGTCGACGACCTCGAAGGGGAGGTGGGCCCTGAGCGCGGCCGGGGCCACGTCCTCGGGCCTCGCCCCGCGCAGGGCGTCCCGGTCCTGGTCCGAGAGGACCGTGCCGTACAGCCGGAACTCGTCGAGGGTGCCGGTGAACCCGTCGGTGGTGTCGGTGCCCGGCTTGTCGCCGAGGCGGATGCCGGCCGGGTCGGCGGTGCGTGCCGGGGCGAGCCGTCCGACGTCGGTGCGGGTGTCCTGGGCGGCGAGGCCGTCGACCCGGAGGGTGACGGCGGCGCCCTGGCGGGTGAGGACCAGGTGGTGCCAGAGCCCGTCGCCGAAGGCCTTCGCGGTCGGGTGCGCGGGCGCCTTGAGGGTCAGCGTCACGTGCTGCCCGCTGTCGCCCTCGACCCGGGCCATGACCTGGTCGTTCTGCGGCTGCACCCGGACCCACACCTGCGGGCGGGGGTCGCCGACCCCGTACGCCCACAGCAGGGTCTGCTGCGGGGTGGCGGCGGTGGCGTCGTACCGGAAGAAGAGGGAGTACGTGACGTCCCCGGCGCCCGGGTCGAGTTCGGGCGCGTAGGGGAGGTCGGCGGAGCCGTTGGCGCCGCCGTCCAGCTTGAGGCCCTGCCCGAAGCCGCGGGTGCCGAACTGGGCGCCCGGGGCGAGTGTGGCGCCGCTGCCGAGGTAGGCGTCGTCGGTCTGGACGGTCGTGTCGGGGCTGGTGCGGCCGGCGGCCGGGGAGGTCTGCGGCAGCGCGGTGCCCCGGGCGGCGAAGGTGCCGGGGATGTCCAGCTCGCCGACCGTGAAGCGGGTGAAGTAGATGTGCTCGGCCGAGAAGGACTGGCCGCCCTCGTGGACCATGCCGATCTCGCCGGCGGACAGCTCGGCGAGGTCGGAGTAGCCGGCCCGGTCCCCGAGCGCCTTGGCGACCTGCCCGCCGGGGGCGTCCTGCCAGCTCTCGCCGCGGTCGTCGGAGTAGCGGATCCGCATGCCCTGGCGCAGCGTCATGTGCGAGGGCGTCGACATGAGGAGCAGGTCGCCGGGGCGGCCGCGGTAGGTCTGGCGGGGTGCCAGCAGGCCCACCTGCACGTCGGGCCCCTTGAACCCCTTGGTCAGCCCCAGCTTGGGCACCATGAGGGCGCCGGTGGTGTCATCGACGGCGCGGGTGTGGGTGCGGTGGCCCTCCACCTGGGTGGCGTCGGTCGCGCTGACCCGTACGTCGTAGGGGCTGCGGGCGCTGACGTAGAGCTGGCCGCCGGGCAGCTCGGCCACCACCGGCTCGCCGGGCTTGGCGACGGGGGTGTCCGCCGTGGCGCCGGGCGGCAGGGCGGGCAGGTCTTTGGCGCGCTGGAAGGAGTTCTCGGTGCCGCTCGCGGTCCAGGTCTGGCCGTGGTCGTCGCTGTAGAGGACGCCGGCCCGCTGGTCCTCGGCCCCGGCGGTGTCGCTCGCGGTCTCGTAGGCGCCGACGACCAGGCGTCCGGCGTGCGGGCCCTCCTGGATCTGGATGCCGTGCGAGGGGCCGGTGCCGAACCACTTCTTGCCGCTCGCCGTCAGGCGCGGGATGGCCCGCGGGGCGCCGAAGCTCAGGCCGTCGTCGTCGCTGCGCTGCACCCAGGACATGCGCGTGCTGACCGGGGTGGAGGTCTCGGAGTTGGAGAGGAGGAGGACGCCGCCGTCCTGGTCGGCGACCGGCGAGGGGTTGCCGCGCACGTGCGGCGCGTCCGGGTCGGTCTCGGTGCCGGAGAGGACGACCCGGACCGGGGACCAGGTGCGTCCGTCGTTGGTGGAGCGGCGCATCACGATGTCGATGGGACCGCGGTCCGCGCACGAGGGGGAGGTGCGGCCCTCGGCGAAGGCGAGCAGCGTGCCCTTGGCCGTCTTCACCAGGGTCGGGATGCGGAAGCAGCCGTAGCCGGCGGTTCCGGAGCGGAAGAGGATCTGCTGGGTGCCGAGGTCGCCGTCGGTGGATATGCGGGTGCCGCTCGCGGCGGCGGGCGCGGCGGCGCCGAGGCCGAGCGCGGGCACCATGGGGAGGAGGGCCGCGAGGGCGGCGAGGGAGACCGGCCAGGCCCCCGGGCGGCGTCCGCCGCTTTGTCGCCGGACCTCTCGTTTGCCATGTCCATTGCGGAATCGGTTCATGATCGAGAACCTAGACGCGCGCCCCCTGTGGAAGCCGATATTCCGCCTGCGGCCCCGAGGTTGTGATCGTCACGTGACGCCCCGTGGCCTAGATTCACCCCGTGGATGCCCAGTTGCTCAGAAGCACGTTCGCGGTCGTCGAGAGACGCGCCGAGCACGCCGTCACGTTCTTCTACTCGCACCTCTTCTGGAACAACCCGGGCCTGCGCGCGCTCTTCCCCCAGGACCTGGGCCCCCAGCGCGACCGCCTCTTCGCCGCCCTCACCCACGTGGTGACCCACCTGGAGGAGCCGCGGCTCGCCCACTACCTGCGGGAACTGGGCCGCGACCACCGCAAGTTCCTCGCCGCCCCCGCGCTCTACTCCGCCGTCGGCACCAGCCTGCTCGCCGCCTTCGCGCACGCCTCGGGACCCGCCTGGACGATCGAGGCCGAGAAGGCCTGGACCGAGGCGTACGGGCGGGTCGCCGAGCTGATGACGGCCGGCGCCGAGGCCTCCGAGAAGGAGGGGCAGCCGGCCTGGTGGGACGCCGACGTCGTCGGCCACGAGCGGTACGGGGACGACCTGGCCCTGCTGACCCTGCGGCCCCGCCGCCCCTACCCGTACCTCCCCGGGCAGTACGTCAGCGTCAGCACCCTCCACGTGCCCCGGGTCTGGCGCACCTACTCCCTCGCCAACGCGCCCCGCCCCGACGGCACCCTCGAACTCCACGTCAGCCGGGTCACGGGCGGCCTGATGAGCACCGCCCTCACCGAGCTGCTGCGGGTCGGCGAGACCGTGCGGCTCAGCAGCCCCGGCGGCGCGCTCACCGCCCGCACCCCGCCCGGCAAGCCCCGCACCTACATCGCCGCGGGCACCGGCTGGGCCCCCGTACGGGCCCTCTTGGAGGAGGCCGCCGAGGACGAACCCGAGCTGGAGGGGCGCCTGTTCGTCGTCGCCCGCGCCAAGGAGTACCTGTACGGGAAACCGGACGCCGAGCGGTTCCGCGCGCTCATACCCGGCCTGCACGTCACCTACATCACCGCCGCGCCCCGCCGCCCCCGCGACCAGGCCACCGAGCGCCTGGTCCAGGCCCTGCGGGCGGCCGTCCACTGGCCCGCCCACGACGTCTACCTCGCCGGCCCGCCCGGCTTCCTCGCCGAGGTCGCCGGGGAACTGGAGGAGCTGGGCACCGACCCGGTGCGCGTCTTCCACGACACGCTCCCGGCCGCGGGCCGCTTCACCAAGCGCCCCAGGACCCGCGCGGAGTGGCTGATCGAACCGCCCCCGCTGCACTGGCACAACCCGGAGGCCCGGGCCCCGCGCGAGGCCTGAACCCGCCGCGGACACCCCGCCGGTCGGGCCGGGATCGCCACCCCTACTCGGTGCCGACGCCCTCGTCGATGCCCTCGCCGGTGCCCTCGCCGACGCCCTCCGCCTCGCGGATCGCGTCCCGGTAGAGCCGGCCGGCCGCCCGCAGCGCCGCCTCCGGATCGACCCCGGCGGCCTCCGCCCGTACCGCCAGCGCGAGCAGCTCGTACCCGATGCCGTCCCCCGTGGGCGGGGCGACGCCGAGCCCGGCCGTGCGCACCCGGCCCGCCAGCTTCGCGGCCAGCGCGAGGCCCGGCTGCCCGAGCGGCACGCCGTCGGTCACGGACTCCCGCCGCTTCTCGGCGGCCTTGGTCCGCAGCCAGTGCTCCTTGACCTCCTCCGGCGTCTCGGCCGTCGCGTCGCCGAAGACGTGCGGATGCCGGTGGATCAGCTTCTCCACGATCGTCCCGGCCACGTCGTCGACGGAGAACGCCTCCTCGGCGTCCTCCTCCGCGATCCGGGCGTGGAAGACCACCTGGAGCAGCACGTCGCCCAGCTCCTCGCGCAGCGCCTCCCGGTCACCGTCCTCGATGGCCTCGACCAGCTCGTACGCCTCCTCGATCGCGTACTTCGCCAGCCCCTCGTGCGTCTGCCGCGAGGACCACGGGCACTCTCGCCGGATGCGGTCCATGACCTGCACGAGGTCGAGCAGGCGGGCCCCCGGGAGGTCGTACGAGCCGGGCAGCAGCTCCAGGTCGGGCATGGCGACGCGGCCGGAGCCGGCGAGCCGGGCGAGGCCGTCGGTCAGCGCCGCGTCCCCCTCCCCCGACGGCAGCACGAGGACGGTCCGGCCCCCGGCGCACGTCTCGACCAGCTCCTGGGCCGTGGGCCGCAGGAGTTCGACGTCGATCCCGGCCTCGCGCAGGTACGGCAGCTGGGGGTGGCCGGCGTCGGGGCACAGCACCCGGTCGGCCGCGCGCAGCGCCTGCCAGGCGGGCCAGGACAGCAGCCCGGGCGCGACGCGGTGGCTGGCGGTGAGCAGGACGATGCGGCCGGGGTCAGGGTTCTGGGCGTTCACCCTTCGAACCTACCCCGGCCCACGGCTCACAGGTTCTGCTCGGGCGCCTTGCTGATCTGCCGCACCCACGGCGCGGTGTAGGCACCGAGCTGGATCTTGTCGTCGTCCCAGCTCCCGAAGCGCGGGTTGACGTCGATCCGCAGCGCCTTGGAGGCCTGCCCGAAGGCCTCGGTGAGCTTCTTCTGGCCCTCGGGGGTGTCGGTGGCGCCCAGCTTCTCGGCGATCTTGTTCATGAGGACGGCCCGCCGGGCGACGTCGTCGATCTGGTCGGGTGCGACGCCCTGCTGCTGGAGCAGGACGGCCGCCATCTGCTGCTCGCCGCCGCTCTGGCGGGCGAAGTCGCCGCGGGCCTTCTGGATCTCCCCGCGGCTCGCGGTGACCCCGTTGTCCGCGGCGACCTTGTCGACGACCCGGTCGAAGATGATGCCGTGCAGCTTGCGCCGGCTGAGGTCGCCGGTCTCCTTGATCAGCTGCGCGGACTGGGGCGAGGCCTGCTGGGCGGCCCGCACGTCCTCGACCTGCGCCTGCAGGCTGGAGACCTCGATCCGCTGCCCGCCGACGACGGCCGCCGCCCCGGGATGGGCGTCACTGCCGCAGGCGGTGAGCAGGGGGGCCGCGGCGAGCAGGGCGACGGCGGAGACGGAGAGCGCGGTGCGGCGGTGCAAAGGAGCCTCCCGGCGTGGGTCGTGCGTCAGTGGGACGACCGTGCGGTGATCGATGTTAGGCAGTCGCCGTGGCCCGGGCCACTACTTGGAAGCGACTGTTTCGGTCAACGACTCACGTGTTCGGGTGGTGTCGGGTCCCAGCATGATCGTCCGGGAGAGCAGGAAGGTGACCGGAATGGCGGCGGCCGCCGCCAGCAGCGGCGCGTAGGTGCTGTCGACGGACAGCAGGTCCACCAGGACGTAGACGCCGGCGGTCGTGATGACGAAGTTGGCGGCGTTGGTCAGCGGGAAGAGGAGGAACTTCCGCCAGGTCGGGCGGGTCCGGTAGGTGAAGTACGAGGTGAGGAAGAACGAGCCGACCATGGAGAGCGCGAACGCCAGGACGTGGGCGGCGAGATACGGGAGCCGGAGCCCGAGGAGCAGGTAGAGGCCGTAGTACGTGCCGGTGTTGACGGCGCCGACCAGGGCGAAGCGCACCACCTGCCCGAGGACGGCGGTGCGGGTGGTCGGCTGCGTCATCGGCGCAGGAGCTCCTTGTCACGGGTGCGCTGGGCGGGGACGGCCGCGTTGGTGGCCTTCACCAGGTAGTGCGGGCGCCGCTTCACCTCGTAGTAGATGCGTCCGACGTACTCGCCGACAAGCCCCAGCATCACCATCTGCACGCCCGCGAGCGCCGTGACCGTGACGAGGAGGGTGACATAGCCGGGGGTGTCCACCCCGTTCACCAGGGCGACACCGACGATCCAGGCGGCGTACGCGAAAGCCACCGCGACCAGCGTCATTCCGAGATAGACGGCGGCCCGCAGCGGCTTGTTGTTGAACGAGATCAGACCGTCGAGGCCGTAGTTCAACAGCTTTCCGAAGGTCCATTTCGAACGCCCGTCCTCACGCACCGCATTCTCGTACGCGAAGGTAGTCGTCCGGAATCCGACCCAGGAGAAGATCCCCTTCGAGAACCGGTTGTATTCGGTCAGTTCGAGAATCGAGTCGACCGTACGGCGGGAAAGCAGCCGGAAGTCGCCGACACCGTCGACCAGCTCGACGTCCACCAGCCGGTTGATCGCCCAGTAGTAGGCGCGGGCGGTGAGGGTGCGGGTGACCCGGTCGCCGGTGCGGGTGCGCCGGGCGATGACCTGGTCGTACCCCTCGCCGTGCAGGGCCACCATGCGGTGCACGAGCTCCGGCGGATGCTGGAGGTCTGCGTCCATGATGACGACGGCGTCGCCGCCCGCGTGCTGGAGACCGGCCAGCATCGCGGCCTCCTTGCCGAAGTTGCGGCTGAAGGAGACATAGCGCGCCCGGGGATCGCCTGCGGCGATCTCCTCCAGGAGCGGCAGCGTACGGTCACGGCTTCCGTCGTCCACGTAGACGATCTCGAATTCTCCGTCGAAACGGGAGAGTTCCTTCGTCACATGGTCGTGGAAGCGACCGATGATCTCTTCTTCGTTGAAGCACGGGACCACGATCGAGAGCAGCACGCACGCCACGACAACGGGTGCGGATGTCGGCGCCGGATTCGACCGGTGACGGGGAGGCGACCATTGAATGAACTGACCTTCCCGTACACCGGTTTCACACCTTCACGCCCGTTCTCGCTGCCATATTCGACACACGATGAAGATCCGGATCCCGCGGGCCGCCGGGCTCGCCGCACTGCTCACCGTGCTCGCCGTGTGCGCGGGGGACGCCGTCGCGACCACCTTCCCGTTCGGCCGGCACCGGCGCGGCGTCAACGACCTGGCCAACCAGTTCCTGCCGTTCCACGCGCACCTGTGGGACCTGCTGCACGGGCGGGCCGACGGCGGGCTGCTCCTGAACTGGCAGTCCGGCTGGGGCACCAGCTTCCTCCCCGACCTCGGCACCTATCTGACGAGCCCGTTCGCCCCGCTCGTCGCCCTCTTCCCGCGCGCGGACCTCGCGTACGCGCTGTACGGGATCACCGTCCTGAAGATGGCGGCCGCCGCGGCGGCGATGGCGTGGACGCTGCCGCGGATCCGCCCCGGCGCGTGGTGGGCGGCGGGCCTGCTGGGCGCCGCGTACGGGCTGTGCGGCTGGGCGCTCCTGGAGGCCGTCTACAACCCCATGTGGATGGACGGCCTGATCGCCTTCCCGCTGCTGTGCCTGGTGGGCGTGTGGGTACGGGAGGGGCGGCGGCCGCTGCTCGGGACGCTCGTCGTGGCGGCCTGCTGGACCGCGAACTTCTACACCGCCTACATGGCGACGATCGGCGCCGCCCTCGTCCTGCTGGTCATGGCGCCGCACTGGCGGGTGCTGCTGCGGGGCGCGGTGACCGTGCTCCTCGGGGTCGGGCTCAGCGCGCCCCTGCTGCTGCCGGTCTTCCTCGGCACCCGGCACGCCTATCCGGGCGTCGTACGGGACTTCGCCGCGGCGGACGGGACGGACCTCGCCGCCCGTCTGATGCCCGCCACCTACGGCTTCTCCACCCCGGCCCTCTTCGTCTTCACCGCGGTCCCGGTCCTCGCCGCCTCCCTGCTCTTCCGCCGCGACGCGCGCGCGGTGTGGCGGTGGCCCGCCCTGGCCACGGGGGTCGCCCTCTCCCTCCAGTGGGGCCCGACCCACCTGGTGTGGCACGTCTTCGCCACCCCGAACGGCAGCCCCTACCGCCAGACCTTCGTCCTGACCGGGGTCCTCGTGCTCGCCGCCTGGCAGGCCGTCGCCGACGGGCTCCCGGAGCGGCGGGCGCTGCTCGGCGGCACGGGTCTGGTCGTCCTCCTGGGCCTGGGCGCCCTGGGCTCCACGCAGGCGACCGGCTGGGGCTGGGCCCTGTTCGCGGCGGGCCTCGCGGCGCCCCTGCTGGTACGCCGCGGGCGGCCCGCCGTCCTCGTCCTGGCCGCCGTCCTCGTCGCGCAGGCCGCCGCCACCACGGCCTGGGGCGACAAGGAGCGGCTCGCCCGCCTCGACGACTACCCGGCCTGGAGCGCCACCGACACCCGCAGGGCCGCCGCGCTCGCCGACGCCGACGGCTGGCCCGCGTACCGCACCGACTCCGGCCGCCCGCAGGTCACCGGCAACGAGCCGATGCTCCTCGGCGGCCAGGGCGGCGCCTACTACAGCAGCCTCACCCCCGACGTGCTGACCCGCACCATGCGGGACCTCGGCGTCGGCTGGACCTCCCGGGGGCGCAACCTCCAGAGCCTCGACAACCCCGTGACCGACGCCCTGTTCGCGGTCGGCGCCCGCTGGCGCGACGGCGCCGTGGTTCGTACGGGCCCGACGGCACCCCTCGTGACGGTACGGCCGCCGGGGCCGCCGCCCGCCTACGGCCGCTCCCCCTTCCGCAACCAGGAACTCCTCCTCGGCGCCCGCGTCTACGAACCCCCGGCCCCCGGCGGCGCCTGCCGCACCGGCACCGAGACCTTCCTCTGGGCGCCCGACTTCACCGGCACCGCCCGCCTCGGCGACCGCACGGTGAAGCTGCGCGGACAGCTCCAGAAGTGGCGGGCCACCCTGACCTCCCTGGGCGCCCCCGCGCAGCCCACGGTGCCGGCCCTCACCGGCCGCGGCCACCACGGCGAACTCGCCTGCCTGGACCGCACCCGCCTGGCCACCGCCGTGGCCGCCCTCCGCGCCACCGCCCCCACCACGACGACCGTCACCGCCGACGGCTTTCACGCCACCCTCCGCCCCGGCACCCGGGGCACCGTCATCCTCGCCGCCCCGCGCATCGCGGGCTGGACGTGCGAGGGCCGCCCGGCCGACACGTACGGCGGTCTGGTCGCGGTCCGTGCCGACGGCCGCACCTCGGTGACCTGCTCGTTCCGCCCCCCGGGCCTGCGCGCCGGGCTGGGCGCGGCCGGGGCGGCGGCACTCCTGCTCGCGCCGTGGGTGACGTGGACGACGCTCAGGACGCGAGCTGCGGCGCGCGGGCCACTGCCGCTGCCGTCGGCTCCTTCGTCGACGGATTCGCCGACGCCGCATCCGACTCCGACGCCGACTCCGACGCCGTCCAGAATTGGCCGTTTCTCGTCTGCCGTACGGGGCCCGACAGGCGCTTAATGGGGCTCCCGCGCGACGGCGGGTGAGGGACGAGTGCACGGGGGAGCACATGGACACCACAGGCAACTTCGGCCCGCCGCCGCCACGCAACCCGCCGCCCGGACCGCCGCCGTCGACGCCTCCCGACGAGTCGCCGTCGGCGTTCCCGCCGGTGCCGCGCGGGGGCGCCGTCCTGGAGATCGCGGTCAGGCGCCGGATGCTGTGGGTGGGCTCGGCGGCCTTCCCGCTGCACAACATCAGCCGGGTCGAGGCCTTCAAGCTCAAGCCCGACCGGGGCGCCGCCTTCATCCGCTTCCTGAAGTGGCTGGCGGTCGTCGCCGCCGTCTATGTGGCGTTCAACGTGATGAACGGCGGCGACACGAGCCTCGCGGACGACACGAGTCCCGTGCTGGTGATCGTCGTGGTCGTCCTGATCATCGTCCTGATCAAGGAGCTGGCCGAGGCGTCGAAGCCGATCCTCGCCGTGGAGACGGCCGGCGGCTCCCTGGCGCTCGTGACCCTGCCGAGCGTGGACCAGCTGCGGGGGATCGCCGGGCAGATCGTGCACGCGATCGACCACCCGGAGGCCGAGTTCACCGCGTACGTGCACCAGTTGAACAACTACAACGGCCCGGTCATCAACCAGAACGGCACGGGGAACACGGGGACGATCAGGCGATGAACGAACCGACGCACCACACGACCTACCACGGGCCCGTCATCAACCAGAACGGCGACCAGAACACCGGAACCATCCACTACGGCACCGCCGGCGCCACCCAGGACGCCGAACTCCGCTCCGCGGTGGAGGCGCTGACCGCGGAGCTCCGCCGCATCAGCGCCCACCTCACCCCGGACCAGGCCCAGACCGTCGAGGAGACCCTGCCCGTACTGGCCCTGGACCGCGCCGAGATGGCCCAGCGCGGCCTCACCCTGGCCCGGCTCGGCCAGATCGCGGCCGTGGTCGGCCCGATGGCCCAGCCGGTCTCGGACGCGCTGGGACGGCTGCTCGGGCTCCTGGGCCCGTAGGTCCAAGGGAGGGGCACCGCACCACCTGGTGCGCCTTCCGCTTCGCCTGGTACTTCTCGTACCGCCCGGATCGCGGGCGCGATTCCGGCTGGCCATCCAGGTGACGTACCACTGTCGATTCCGACACGCCCCGTTCGACGTACGGGTGTGGGGCGCTTCGCCGCACGAGGATGCGACAGCACCCGATGGAGGAGGAGACCATGGAACAGCTGCTGAGAGTCATGAACTTCAACGTCTCGCGCGACGGGATCGGCGCCGGTCCCGATGAGGCCCAGAGCCTGGAGAATCCGTTCGGCCTGCCGCACGCCGAGCGCCTGTTCGCGTGGGCCGGTGCCACCGCGAGCTGGCCCATGCGCGCGGACGCCGGCGGGAGCCGGGGGCTCGACGACTACTTCACGCGGGACTTCGCCCGCGACATCGGCGCCGAGATCATGGGCCGCAACAAGTTCGGCCCCCAGCGCGGGCCGTGGCAGGACCACGAGTGGCAGGGCTGGTGGGGTGACGAGCCGCCGTTCCACACACCGGTGTTCGTCATGACCCACCACGAGCGCCCTTCGATCACGCTCTCCGACACCACGTTCCACTTCGTCGGCGGCGACCCGGCCGACGTCCTCGACCAGGCCCGGAAGGCGGCCGACGGCAAGGACGTGCGCCTGGGCGGCGGCGTCAGCACCGTCCGGCAGTTCCTCGACGCCGACCTCGTCGACACGCTGCACATCGCGGTCGCGCCGGTGGACCTCGGCTCCGGGATCCGGCTCTGGGAATCGCCCGAGGAGCTCACGGACCGCTTCCACCTGGAGGTCGTGCCCAGCGCGAGCGGGGTGGTGCACCACCTGTTCTGGCGGAGGTGAGGCGGCGCATCCCTCCGGGCCGCCCCTCGTTGGGCACGCCGTACGAGTCGTAGCAGTCGTGCCCGGCGGGCGGTCGTGTCCGTCGGGGCTCTCGGAAGGCGGACCCATGAAGTCCAGGATCATCGGTGGCGTGCTGTTGGCGGGGGCCATGGCCCTCGGTTCTGCCGGGGTGGCCTCGGCCGACGGCCCCGGTGACGGTGACGCCCCGGCGCCCCGCCCCGCGTCGGCGGGCGACCTGCCGGCCGCGCCCGGCTCGACGGCGCAGAGCGCGCCCGCCCTCGGCGAGATCCCCCTGTCGGGCAACCAGCTGTCGCCGCTCGGCATGCTGCTCGGCGGCTGAGAACGGGCGCCACGCGAAGAGGGGCCGGTCCTGGTGGACCGGCCCCTCTCGCGCGCGTGGTGCGCGATTACTTCTTCACGGCGTCCAGGCAGAGCACGAACTTGTCCGACTCCAGCTGCTGGGCCAGCGCGGAGAGCTGGTCGCCGCACTTGTTCAGGTCGAAGGTGTCGTCGTACACCTTGACGACCTTGAACAGGTCGGCCTTGCCGGAGTCGCACGGCTGGCTGTCGACCTTGGGGTCGTTTTCGGGACCCGTCACGGTCACGCACTCCCCCGCCTTCGCGTGCACGGGCGCGTCACCGGTGAGGTACGGGAGACCCAGCTTCACGGCGAGACCCACCACGAGGAGGACCACGAAGCCACCGATCTTCTTCAGCGCGCCGCCCTTCTTCTGGGGGGCGGGCGCCTGAGCGGGCGCGGCGGCGAACGGGTCGGACGGCGGAGGCGTGGTCATGGGGGAATCCTTGAACGGCGTGGACATGATCGAACGCGCACGTTACAGACCGCAAAACAGCCATAACGGACCTCTTCCATCCGTTTCCCAATCAGATACGGAGTCGTGATCCTGCCGTCCCGTCAGATCACAGCCGGGGGTCGACGGCCTGCTGCCGTTCCAGCGCCCGCCGCAGCTCCGCCGCCAGCGGGTGGTAGGCCCCGTACACCCGCTCCGCGTCGAAGAGCAGCGCCTGCAACTGCGCGCGGCCTGGCCCGTGCTCCCCCCGGGCGAGCAGCAGAAGCCCGATCCGGTGCCGGATGTCGAAGGCGCGGGCCTGCTGGTCGGGAGTGGTGCCGTGCTCGAAGTACGGCAGGAGGGCGCGGTACTCGGCGAGCGCGGCCGACGGGTCGCCGAGCTGCTCCAGGCACTGGGCCGCGTCATAACGGAATTGAAGGGTCTGCGGATCCGCCGGGCCCGCCTCGGCCGCGCGGTCCTCCGCGAGGCGGCGCAGCTCGGGCAGGGCGCGGCGGTACTGGCCGTCGTCCATCAGCGTCGACGCGTACTGCTTGCGCAGGATGCGCACGACCGGCGAGTGCTCGCCGTGCTCCGCCGCCGCCGCCGGGAGGATGCCGCCGAGCATGTCCACGGCCTGCGTCAGCGAGCCCTCGCCGAGCAGCCGCTTCACCTCGTCGACGGCCGCGGCCACGTCCGGCTTCGAGGGGGCGGGCGGCCCGGGCGGCGGGGGCGAGGCGGCCTGCACCGCCTGGTCGGGCCAGGGGGCGTGCGGGCGGCGGAACGGGCGGGTCGGGTCGAGCGGCCCCGCCGGTCCGGGCGCGCCGCGCGGCGGCAGGAGCGGCAGCAGGTGCTCGTACACCTCCTGCGCGCCCGAGGGGCGGGCCAGCGGGTCCTTGGCGAGCAGCCGCAGCACCAGCGCCTCCAGGACCTCGGGCACCTCGGGCCGGATCCTGCGGACCGGGACGGGCGCCTCGTACAGGTGCCGGTGGAGCACGCCGAGGGCGGTCGAGCCGGCGAAGGGCACGTTGCCGCTGAGGAGTTCGTGGAGGAGAACGCCGAGCGCGTACAGGTCGGTGTACGGGCCGACGGCGCCGCCCATCGCCTGCTCGGGCGCCATGTAGGCGGGGCTGCCGATGGGCGAGCCGGTGTGGGTGAGGCGGGTGGTGTCGGTGTCGAGGACGGAGGCGACGCCCAGGTCGAGCACGATGACGGTGCCGTCGGGGCGGACCATCACGTTCCGCGGCTTGAGGTCGCGGTGCACGATCGGCACCGCGTGCACGGCCGCGAGCACCGCGCACAGCTGCGCGGCGACGGAGACCGCCCACGGCCACGGGTACGGGTCCTGCTCGGCGAGGTGGTCGGCGAGGTCGGCGCCCTCCACGTACTGCATGACCAGGTACAGGTCGTCGCCGTCGCTGCCCGCGTCGTGGACGGTGACGAGCCCGGGGTGCCCGACCTGGGCGGTGACCCGGCACTCGCGCACGAAGCGGCGGCGCAGCTCCTGGGCGGCGGTCGCCGGGCCGCTGATGGCGGCGGGGCTGAGCAGCTTCACCGCGACCCGGCGGTCCAGCCGGCCGTCGTACGCCGTCCAGACCTGGCCCATGCCGCCCTGGCCGATCAGCGTGGACAGCTCGTAGCGCCCGCCGATGACCCGCCCGTTCACCGCCCGCCTTCCCGGGGGTCCTTGTCCTTGCGCAGGAGGTCGCTGAGCTCGTCGAGCTCGGCGCGGACCTGGTCGATGCGGGGGCTCGCCGCGGGGGGCGTCGGGGGTGTGACGGGCTGGGGGCGGGACGGCTGGGGTTGCGCTTGGGGCTGGGGCTGGGGGTAGCCGTAGGGCGGCTGCGGCTGGTGGTACCGGAGTTGCTGGGGCTGCGGCTGGGCCTGCTGGTGCTGGGGGACCGTCGCCGCGTACGGGTTGTACGGCGGCGGCAGGACCGCCGCGCGCCCGGCGAGGTGGTCGTGGCGGATGTCGACGACGAGGAAGTACGCCGTGAACGCGACCGCGTTGAGCAGGATCATCCCCACGACCCAGTCGGCCCGGCTCGTGTTCTCGTCCTCCGGCATGAGCACGATCCCGGCGATGACGACGGCGACGGCGGCCCCGAGCAGGATCCAGTCGACGACCCGGCGGGTGAGCAGCGCGATCCGCAGGGCCGTCGCCCAGGTCAGGAAGCCGATGCTGAGCAGCGGGAGCACCGCGAAGAGCACCCGCAGCACGATGACCGACGCCGGAACACCGCGCTGCGGCGGCCCGGACTGCGGATGGCCGTGGCCGTACATTCCTGCTCCTGGTCACCTGAATGGCTCTGTTGTCGAGGACGAGCGTATACAAGCGGGGGCCGGGCCGTCAGGGAGCCACGGTGCCGTCCGCGAGCCCGTCGTACATCCCCTGCACCAGCTGCTCGCCGAGCCGTCCCGCCGTCCGCAGCGCCTCCTCGAACTCCGCCAGGGCGCGGAACCGCTCCCCGTACCGCTGCTGTTCCGCGAGCGGCAGCCGGGGCAGCTGGAGGCGGCGGACGTCGAGCCGGGTGGCGGTCGAGGCGTACGAGCTGGCCTGCCGGTTGTTGGCGGTGGCGCGCAGGAAGCCGGCCAGGAACCAGGGGTCGAGGGCGGCCGGGTCGGGGCGCAGCAGGTGCACGTTGCGGCCGAGGGCGGCGCCGGCGGTCGCCGGGTCGACGACCCGGGTGACGGAGCCGCCGCCGAGCACGGGGACGACGACGTCCCCGGCGGCGAGGAGCACGGGCTCCTCCCCCGGGCCTTCGGCCGGGGCCTCGGGCAGCGTGCCGGAGGGCGCCTGGCCCGCGAGGACGTCGGTGTCGGTGAGGACGGCGACGGGGGCGCCGGGTGCGGCCGTCCCGGCGCCTCCCGCGCGGAGCGTGAGGGCGCCCGCGCGGGCGAACTCGCCGACCGTCGTCGCGGGCCACCGGAGGCCGCCGGGGGTGGGCCCCACGGCGGGCGGCGGGGTCAGCTCACGGGTGCGGCGCAGGGTCTCGGTGAGCCGCTCGCGCACCCCGGACAGCTGCGCGGCGCCCTCGGCGGCGGCCGGCGGCGGGAGATGGCGGGCGGGGGTCAGGTCGACGTCGTCGTCGAGGAGTTCGACGACCGGCACGCCCCGGCTCTCGCCGGGCGTCTCGGCCAGGGCGCCGTCCCGGTCGAAGGGCCGCCAGGCGTCGAGGACCGCGGTCTCCACGGCGGGCCAGTCGAGCCGGTCGCGGCCCGTGGAGGCGCCCGCGGTGTGGTCCGGCGCGGTGTCGACGAGCAGCAGCTCGGCGGGCGGCCGTTCGCCGGGGACCGGCCTGCGCAGCACCCACAGGTGCAGCGGGATGCCGTACGGGGGTGCCGCGCCGGCCGGCAGGGCGACGACGGCCCGCAGGGCGCCGCGGCGCAGCAGGTCGGCGCGGATGCGGCGGCCGGAGCGGCGGGACGCGGCGGCGGGCGGCATGAGCAGGACGGCGGTGCCGCCGGGGCGCAGGCGGGCGAGGGCGTGCTGCACCCAGGCCAGTTCGGACTCCGTACGGGCCGGGAAGCCGTACTCCCAGCGGGGGTCGTAGGCCAGCTCGTCGTGGCCCCAGTTGCGCTCGTTGAACGGCGGGTGGCACAGCACGGCGTCGGCGGTGAGCGCCGGGAAGGCGTCGGCGCGCAGGGTGTCCCCCGCGAGGACGCGCACGTCGGCGTCGCCGGAGAGCGCCAGGCGCAGGGCGGTCAGCGCGGCCAGGTCGGGGTCGGCGTCCTGACCGTGGAGAGCGCGGGGCGCGGGCCGGCCGGGCGCGGGGTCGCCGGGGGAAGGGTCGCCGGGGGAAGGGGCCCCAGGGGAAGGAGCGCCGGGGGAAGGAGCGCCGGGGGAAGGGGCCCCGGTGGCGGGGTCGCCGACGGCGGGCAGGGCGGCGGCGAGCAGGGCGCCGGTGCCGCACGCGGGGTCGAGGACGGTGGCCGCGGGCCCGGCGAGCGCCGCCATGAGGGCGGCGGGGCCGGGCGGGGTGAGCGTGTACTGGCGCGGGTTGGCGTCGAGGTGACGGCCGAGGAGGAACTCGAAGGTGTCGCGGGCGCCGGGGGCCGCGGCGCCGGGTGCGTCCGCGGCGGTGGCGGCGTCCGCGGCCGTGGCGGTGGCGGCGAGTTCGACGACACCGCGCAGGAGGGGGACGGACGGGGCGAGTTCGGTGACCGAGGGGGTGCGGACGGCCCGTTCGGCGCCGAGGCGCTCGGTCAGCGTCTCCTCCAGCGGGACCGGGAGCACCTCCGCGAGCCGCTCGTCGGGCACGGCGGCCAGCGCCGGCCACGCCGCCCGCCGGTCCCGTACGAGGAGGAGCGCGCAGCCCGCGTGGACGAGGGCGGTGACGGCCCCCGCCGGGTGACCGGCGACGAGCTGCCAGACGCGCTCGCGCAGCGGCACCTCGGCCAGCTTGCCCTGGTCGCGCAGCCACTCCTCGACGTCGGAGAGGGCGAAGGACGGGCTGGTCTCCGTACCGCCGACGGGCTTGGGGAAGTCGGCGTGGCGGCGGCGCCAGTTGCTGACGGCCGCCCGGCCGACCCCCGCGAGACGGGCGATCCCCGCGGCGGTCACCTCTGCTGCGCTGTCGGGCACCTGCCTCAACTCCCCTCATTGGCGTGTGTGTGACGCCGATCTTACTGACGAACACCGTCGACACCACTTCACAGCGTGAGTCGATCCGTTTCCTGTGAACCGTGTTGACTCGGTTCACAGTCTCTGTTGTTATTGATCCATCGCGCCAGACAAACTCACTGTCCGGGAGGACACACCCATGTCGCACGACACGCAGCTCCCGCACGCCCCGAACCCGGCGGCCCTGCGCAACGGACTGGGCACCGCGGCCCTGATCCTCGGCATCATCGGCACGCTCTCCGGGCTCATCCCGCTGTTCTTCTGGCTGGCCGGCATCCTCGGCCTGATCGCGCTGATCCTCGGCCTGGTCGGCAGGGGCCGCGTGAAGCGCGGCGAGGCGAGCAACAAGGGTGTGGCTCTGACCGGCGCGATCCTCGGCCTCGCGGCCCTGATCCTCTCGGTGGTCGGCGCGGTCATCACCTTCACCGCCGTCAGCGACGCGGTGGACGAGATCGACAAGGCGATCAAGGACTCCGCCCCGAAGGACCCGACGTCCAAGAGCCCGGCGGGCAAGGGCGACGCGGCCGGCAAGGCCGACAAGGACAAGCCGCTCGCGGCCGGCGACACCGTCGTCTACGACGACGACCTGAAGGTCACCGTGACCGAGGCGAAGACGTACAAGCCCAGCGAGTTCGCGGCCGGCCACACCGACGGCAACAAGGCGTACCAGGTCACCGTCACCATCGAGAACGGCGGCAAGAAGAAGTTCGACACCGCTCTGGTGACGCTCCAGGCCCGCGCGGGCAAGGACGGCGCCACCGCCGAGCAGCTCTTCGACGAGAAGGTCGGCACCGGCTTCAGCGGCACGGTCCTGCCCGGCAAGAAGGCCACCGCCACCTTCGCCTTCGACGCCCCCGCCGCCGCGAAGGACCTCACGGTCGAGGTCGGCCCCGGCCTGGACTACAACGCCTCGCAGTGGGACCTGAAGATCGGCTGACCCGACCCACCACCCGACACCTCCACCCCCCGCACCCCCCGCGCCCCCGCATCACGTACGCCCCGATCCCCCTCGGAGAACCACCATGCCTGCCACCGTCCGCCTCCGCCGCGCCGCCCTCACCGCGACCCTGTGCGCCGCCGTCGCGCTCGGCGCGACCGCCTGCGGCCCCTTCTCCGGCGGCACGAACGACGACGCCAAGCCCGCCGGCCCCTTCGGGGACCTGAGTGGCCCCCAGATCGTCAACAAGGCGATCGGCGCGACGAAGACGGCGGACTCGCTCACCCTCGACGTCGCCCTGAAGACCACCGACGGCCCGGTCAAGGCCTACCTCGCGACCGACGTGCGGGGCCGCTGCGCCGGCACGATGACGCTCGGCGCGACGGGCACCGCCGAGCTGATCAAGCCGGACGCCAAGGCCGTCTACATGCGCTTCGACGAGGCGTTCCTGAAGGAGCAGGCGAAGGGCGAGTCCGCCGAGGTCCAGGCGGCGGTGCTCAAGGAGCTCAAGGGCCGCTGGCTGAAGACCGACGCCAAGGACCCCGACGCGAAGGAGAGCCTGGCCCTGTGCGACCTGAAGTCGCTGCTCTCCGAGTTCGAGCAGGGCGCCAACCTCGCGGTCAAGGGCAAGGAGACCACGGTCGGCGGCAAGAAGGCGCTGACGCTCACGCAGGCCTTCGACTCCGAGAAGACCACGCTCTACGTGGCCACGGAGGGCAAGCCGTACCTGCTGAAGATCGTGACGGCGGGCGGCAAGGAGCCCGGCACGATCTCCTTCTCCGACTACGACAAGCCGGTCGAGGCGAAGACGCCGCCGGCGAAGGACGTGGTGGACGAGAAGCAGCTCGGCTGACGGACCGGGGGCCCGGGGGCCCGGGGGTCCGGGGGAACGAAGAAGGCGTGAAGGCCACCGCAGGGGAGCGGCCTTCACGCCTTTCGTCGTGTTCCGTCGACATACCGGACGGATCAGAGCTGGTGCCGCACCCACACGTTGGGCTCGACGTACACCGCATAGCCCCGGGAGGCCTCGCAGTGCACCGGCACCAGGGCGCCTTCCAGCTCGACGGGGCCGTCGGTGTCGAAGGGCAGGCCCGTCCACTGCCGCCACTGCTCGACGGCGGCGCCGATCGTCATCGAGGCCGGGGCGACCCTGTCGACCGTGCCGCCCGCGCGGACGTGGACGCGCAGCCACGGGTCGACCGGGAGCCCGTCCTCGCGGGTGCGGAAGGCGTACTCGTGCATGGCCGCCTCCGCCTCCTTGTGCTTGCCGTTGGGGCGCACGGGGGCGACCAGCTCGGAGAAGCCGAGGCGGCGGGCGTTGTCGCGCATGGCGGCCAGCATGCGGTGCGAGAGACCGTTGCCGAGCGCGCTCGTGTCCACGGTCACCTCGATCGCGCTGACCGTGTCGGGCGTCCGCCCGTGCCGGAGGTCGGAGAACGCCCACATCAGGACCTGGTCCCAGCCGGTGCCGGGCAGTTCGCCACGGCCCTTGGCCTGGAGCTGGAACGGCACGCTGAAGGCGCGGGCCACGACCTTGCCGTCGGAGTCGGTGGCGACGAGGACGTACTCGGAGAACGCGGTGACGATCTGCCCCATGTTCGCCCAGCCGACCGGGTCGTACATCATGAACTCCGGCCAGAGGTCCTTCATCTGCCACAAGGCCCCTTCGAGTTCGGGGCGTTCGGCGAGGGTCGTGATGTTCAGGTCCATGACGGGAGGTTAACGGGCGTTCCCTCCATGGAAGAAACGATTTTTCCATGTCACCGCCCTGCCGCCCCCACAGGCCTCACGGCAGCCGCTGCTCCGGGCACGCCGCCAGCACCCGCTTCATCGCGTCCCGCTCCCCCGCCGTCACCCACACCCCGTACTTCTTCTTCACGGCGATCTGCCGGGCGACGTACGTGCAGCGGTACGCCTTGTTCGGCGGCAGCCAGGTCGCGGCGTCGCCGTCCGACTTGCGCCGGTTGGTGGCCGAGTCGACCGCGAGCAGGTTGAGCGGATCGTTGGCGAAACGCAGCCGGGTGCCGGAGTCCCACTTCTGCGCCCCCTTCTGCCAGGCGTCCGAGAGAGCCACGACATGGTCGATGTCGACCTTGCTGCGCCCGCGCACGTAGGCGATGGAACCCCCGGTGTACGGGTCGTCCTTCAGCGTCCCGGAGGCGACCTTGCACCTGCCGTCGGTGAAGCGGACGCCGGACAGGTCGCGCTGGAGTATGTCGTCACGGGTGCCACAGCCGTTGCGGTCGACATCGACCCAGGCGCGCCCGAACTTCTCCCGCTCGTAACCGGTCCTGGGCGCCCGCCCCTTCACCGCGAGCGCGTCCACGGCGGCGAGCGCGGTGCCGCCGGCGGCCGGCTTCGAGGACGCGCCGGTGCCACCCCCGGACGCGTCGGCGCCGGTGAGGGGGGCGCAGGCGGCGTTGACGAGCAGGGCGAGGGCGGCGAGGGCCGAGGCGATGAGGGTCTTTTGATACGTCAGCACCAGAAGATCCTATTTGATACTGGATCATGGATATTGGATCCAATGTCCATGATCCAGAATCCATGATCCGGTGTCCGTGATCCGTGATCCCTCATCCGTGATCCGGTATCCACGCCCCGACATCCCCCACCCGGCGTCCCACCCGGCGTCAGACCTTGCCGATCCCCAGCGTGTTCTCCGCCGGAAGCAGTCCCGAGCCGATGACCGTGAGCCACGGCCCGCCGAGCAGGTCGCAGAGCCGGGCCGTGGCCTCCGGGCCGAGGGCGGCCCAGGGGGCGGCGGCCAGTTCGTCGGTGCGGCGCTCGACCTCGGCGCGCAGGGCGCGCCCGGCCTCGGTGGCGGTGCCGTCGGGGCGGACGAGGCCGCGGGCGGCGAGGCGTTCACGCGCGGCGCCCCACTCCGCCTCGGTCCAGCCACGGCTCGCGAAGGTGGCCTCGGCGGCGGCGCCGACGGCGGCGAAGGAGACCAGCGCCTCGGCCGGGTCGAGGCCTGCGGCGAGGAGGGCGGCGAGGTGTCCGTCGCCGCGGTGCTCGCGCAGGATCGTGGCGGCCTGCCACAGGACGAGGTGCGGGGCGTCGGGCCAGGGCAGCTCGGCGTTGGCGGCGGCGAGCGGGCGCCCCGCGGTCCCGGCGGCCCCGGCGGCGCGCCGGGCGAGCGCGGCTGCCTCGGCGAGCCCGGGGCCGTGGACCACGTCCTCGCCGAGGACGGCCCGGTAGGCCCGGTCGACGGCGCGGAGCCGGGCGGCGAGGACGGCGGCGGGGGTGGCGACGTCCCAGCCGGCGGGGACGTACCGGGCGGTCATGGCAGGGGCGAAGCTGTAGAAGGCGGAGGTCACCCGGGCGCTCCCGACGGCCCCGAGGGGTGCGGCGCGCCAGGCGAAGTAGGCGGGCCAGCGCTCCGTGACGCCGTAGCCGAGGGCGGCGGCCTCGTCGAAGGCCTCGGGGGCGTAATAGACCACGGCGTGGAGCGGTTCGAGGAGGTGCCACATCTGGCGCACGCGTCCGGGCTCCACGGTCTGGGTCTGCACGTTCATGACGACTCCCGTCCACCGATCATCTTGTCACTGACTAGATTCCTCTCGGCACCCGAACTTGTCAATGCCTAGATCCCGCGTACGCTGCTGCCATGACCAGTCGGCGCACCTATCACCACGGCGACCTGCGGCAGGCCGTCCTCACCGCCGCCCTCGACGTGATCGGCACCGAGGGCCCCGCCGCGCTCAGCCTGCGCGACCTCGCCCGGCGCGCGGGCGTCTCGCACGCGGCCCCCGCCCACCACTTCAAGGACCGCACCGGCCTGCTCACCGCGATCGCCGCCGAGGGCTACGACCTGCTCGCCGAGGCCCTCGCCGACGCGCCCGACCTGCGGGAGCGCGGGGTGCGCTACGTCCGCTTCGCCGCGGCCCACCCGGCGCACTTCCAGGTCATGTTCCAGCCGGGCCTGCACCGCGCGGACGACCCGGAGCTGCTCGCCGCGAAGGAGCGGGCCGCCACCGAGCTCCGCGCCGGCGTCACCGGACTGCCCGCCTCCGCCGACGCCCCCCGCGACACCGGCATGGCCGCCTGGTCCCTGGCGCACGGCTTCGCGACCCTGCTGCTCACCCACAACCTGGACGCCCCGCTGGGCGACCGGGACCCGGGCGAGGTGTTCCGCTCACTGACCGGACTGCTCGGTTCCGCCCAACTCGGCGGCGGCGGGCGGGAATAGCCCACGTCGATCAAGGCTTGTCCCTCGTCGTGCGCACAGGAAAGACCACGGCACACGACAACGGGCGGAACACATGAAGACCACCGGCACCACCTTCCGGCGCGCGGGCACGGCCCTGCTCGCCGCCACCACCCTCACGGCGCTCTCCGCGCTCTCGGCGCTCCCGGCGACCGCCGCGACCGCCGACCCGTCCCGCGGCGGCGCCGCGTGGCACGGCACCTGGGCCGCCTCGCCGCAGGCGGCGGCAGCGCCCTTCGGGCCCAACTGGTCGGAGCGGGGCTTCGACAACCAGACCGTCCGCCAGACGGTCCGCGTCACCACCGGCGGCACCCGGGCCCGGATCGAGCTGACGAACCGTTACGGCAGCACCCCGCTGAGGATCACCGGCGCGACCGTCGCCCGTACCGCCGAGGGCGGCGCGGTGCGGCCCGGTTCGGTCCGCGCGCTCACCTTCGACGGGCGCGGCTCCGTCACGATCCCGGCCGGCGGCACGCTGCTCAGCGACGGCGCCCCGTTCCGGACCTCCGCCTTCGAGACGCTCACCGTCACGCTCTACCTGGCGGGCCCGACCGGCCCCGCCACCTTCCACTTCTTCTCGGGCACCACCAGCTACCGGGCGGCGGGCGACCACCGGGCCGACGTGGCCGGCACGGCGTTCACCGAGACCGACTCGTCCTGGTACTACCTGTCCGGCGTCGAGGTCTCCGGCGGCGCCCACACGGCCCGCCGCGACTCCATCGTCACCTTCGGCGACTCCATCACCGACGGCGTCGGCGCCACCCCGGGCGCGGACGACCGCTACCCCGACGAGCTCGCCGAGCGCCTCGCCGCGGCCGGCTCCCCGCGCGCCGTCCTCAACCACGGCATCGGCGGCAACCAGGTCGTCAACGACACCACCTGGGCCGGCGAGAAGGGCATCGCGCGCTTCAAGAAGGACGTGCTCACGGAGCGGGGCGTCGGCACGGTCGTCCTTCTCGAAGGCATCAACGACATCGGCGGCAGCGGCCCGTCCTTCCCCGGCGGCCCGACCCCCGAGGTGTCCGTGAACCGCCTCATCGAGGGCCACCGCACCCTCATCCGCCAGGCGCACGCCCGTGGCATCAAGGTGATCGGCGCGACCCTGACCCCGATCAAGGGCTCGTTCTACTTCACGCCCGAGAACGAGGCCAAGCGCGAGGCCTTCAACGCGTGGGTCCGCACGTCCGGCGCGTACGACGGGGTCGTCGACTTCGACCGCGCGGTCGCCGACCCGGCCGACCCGGACCGCATCCTCCCCGCGTACGACTCGGGCGACCACCTCCACCCGGGCGACGCGGGCTACCGCGCGATGGCCGCCGCTCTGGACCTCGACGAGCTGTAAACCCCGTACGCCGCACCGCGCGAGGTACGGCGCGGGCTCCCCGCCCCGGCGGCACATCCGCCGGAACGGGGAGCCCGCCCGCCTCAGGACCCCAGGATCTCCGCCAGGAACTCTCCGGTCCACGCGAGGAGTTCGCGGCCCACGACCGGCTTGCCGCCGATCTTCCCGCTGGTCGGGCGGGGCACCAGGATCTGGTGGACGGCCGGCTTGATGACGGTGCGCGGGTAGAGGCGCTTCAGGCGCAGCTCCTGGGACTCGCGCAGTTCCACCGGGGCGAAGCGGATGTTGGGGCCCTGGAGGACGATCTCGCCGACGCCGCAGGCGCGGGCCAGCATGCGCAGGCCGGCGACCAGGAGGAGGTTCTCGACCGGCTCGGGCAGCTTGCCGTAGCGGTCGGTGAGCTCCTCGCGTACCGCCTTGATGTCCTCCTCCGAGTTGGCGGAGGCGATCGACCGGTACGCCTGGAGGCGCAGGCGCTCGCCGGGGGCGTAGTCGTGCGGCATGTGGGCGTCGACCGGGAGCTCGATCTTGACCTCCAGGGGGGCCTCCTCCTCCTCGCCGCCCTCCATCTGCGCCCGGTAGTCGGCGACGGCCTCGCCGACCATGCGGACGTACAGGTCGAAGCCGACGCCCGCGATGTGGCCGGACTGTTCGCCGCCGAGCAGGTTGCCCGCGCCGCGGATCTCCAGGTCCTTCATCGCCACGTACATGCCCGCGCCCATCTCGGTGTGCTGGGCGATGGTCGCGAGGCGCTCGTGGGCGGTCTCGGTGAGGGGCTTCTCCGGGGGGTAGAGGAAGTAGGCGTAGCCGCGCTCGCGGCCCCGGCCGACCCGGCCGCGCAGCTGGTGGAGCTGGCTCAGGCCGAAGTTGTCGCCGCGCTCGACGATCAGGGTGTTGGCGTTGGAGATGTCGATGCCGGACTCGACGATGGTGGTCGAGACGAGGACGTCGAACTTCTTCTCCCAGAAGTCCACCACGACCTGCTCCAGGGCCTGTTCGGACATCTGGCCGTGGGCGGTCGCGATGCGCGCCTCGGGGATGATCTCCCGCAGCCGGGCCGCCGCGCGGTCGATGGACTCGACGCGGTTGTGGATGTAGAAGACCTGGCCCTCGCGGAGCAGTTCGCGGCGGACGGCCGCGCCGATCTGCTTCTCCTCGTACGGGCCGACGAAGGTGAGGACGGGGTGCCGCTCCTCGGGGGGTGTCGTGATCGTCGACATCTCCCTGATCCCCGTCACCGCCATCTCCAGCGTCCGGGGGATCGGGGTGGCGGACATGGTCAGCACGTCGACGTTGGCGCGCAGCTTCTTCAGCTGCTCCTTGTGCTCGACGCCGAAGCGCTGCTCCTCGTCGACGACGACCAGGCCCAGGTCCTTGAACTTCGTCTCGGAGGAGAACAGGCGGTGGGTGCCGATGACGATGTCGACGGAGCCGTCCTTGAGGCCCTCCAGCGTGGCCTTCGACTCGGTGTCCGTCTGGAAGCGGGACAGGGCGCGGACGTTGACGGGGAACTGCGAGTAGCGCTCCGAGAACGTGCCGAAGTGCTGCTGCACGAGCAGCGTCGTCGGGACGAGGACGGCGACCTGCTTGCCGTCCTGGACGGCCTTGAAGGCGGCGCGGACGGCGATCTCCGTCTTGCCGTAGCCGACGTCGCCGCAGATCAGACGGTCCATGGGGACGGTCTTCTCCATGTCCTCCTTCACCTCGGCGATGGTGGACAGCTGGTCGGGCGTCTCCGCGTACGGGAAGGCGTCCTCCAGCTCCCGCTGCCAGGGCGTGTCGGGGGCGAAGGCGTGGCCGGGCGCGGCCATCCGGGCGGAGTACAGCTTGATGAGGTCGGCGGCGATCTCCTTGACCGCCTTCTTCGCGCGCGCCTTGGTCTTCGTCCAGTCGGCGCCGCCCAGGCGGTGCAGGGTGGGGGCCTCGCCGCCCACGTACTTGGTGACCTGCTCCAGCTGGTCCGTCGGGATGTAGAGGCGGTCGCCGGGCTGGCCGCGCTTGGCGGGCGCGTACTCGACGAGGAGGTACTCGCGGGTGGCGCCCTGCACGGTCCGCTGGACCATCTCGATGTAGCGGCCGACGCCGTGCTGCTCGTGGACGATGTAGTCGCCGACCTCCAGGGTCAGCGGGTCGATCGTCTTGCGCCGCTTGGCGGGCATCCGCTGCCCGTCCTTGCCGGCGGCCTTCTGCCCGGACAGGTCGGTCTCGGTGAGGACGGCCAGCTTCAGCGCCGGGTCGACGAAGCCGTAGTCGATGGAGCCGCAGGCCACGTGCACGACGGACGGGGAGATCTCGGCCAGGTCGGGGGCGAGGCGGGCGGCGATGCCCTCGCCGCCGAGCACCTCGACGGTGCGGGACGCCGGGCCGTGGGCCTCCGTCACGTACACCGTGCGCCAGCCCTCGGCCAGCCAGCCCTTGGTGTCGGCGAGGGCCCGGGCGGTGTCGCCGCGGTAGGTCTCGGGGGCGTGCATGCCCACCTTGAGGGTGTCCGCGTCGAGGGCGGCGTCGTCCGCGGCGAACGGCGACACCGACCACCACATCATGTCCAGCTCGCGGGCCCGGTCCCGGACGTCCGCGATCCCCCACAGGGAGGCCGCGCCGACGTCGATCGGGGCCTCGCCGCCGCCGGCCGTGGCCGCCCAGGAGGCCTGCAGGAACTCCTGGCTCGTCGCCACCAGGTCCGCCGCCCGCGTCCGGACCCGCTCGGGGTCGCAGACCACGGCCATGGAGCCCTTGGGGAGGACGTCGATCAGCAGCTCCATGTCGTCGACGAGGACGGGGGCGAGGGACTCCATGCCCTCCACCGCGATCCCCTCGGCGATCTTGTTGAGCAGCTCGCCGAGCTCGGGGTGCGCCTCGGCCAGGGCGGCGGCCCGCCCCCTGACCTCGTCGGTCAGCAGCAGCTCGCGGCAGGGCGGCGCCCACAGGCCGTGCTCGGCGACTTCGAGGGAGCGCTGGTCGGCGACCTTGAAGTAGCGGATCTCCTCGACGTCGTCGCCCCAGAACTCGATGCGGAGCGGGTGCTCCTCGGTGGGCGGGAAGACGTCCAGGATGCCGCCGCGCACGGCGAACTCGCCGCGCTTCTCGACGAGCTCCACCCGGGAGTACGCGGCGGCGGCCAGCCCCTCGACGATCTCGTTCAGGTCGGCGGTCTGCCCGCTCCGCAGCGCCACCGGCTCCAGGTCGCCGAGCCCCTTGACCTGCGGCTGGAGCACCGAGCGGATGGGTGCGACGACGACGCTGACGGGCCCGGCGGCGGGGTCGTCGGTACGGGGGTGGGCGAGCCGACGCAGTACGGCGAGGCGCCGGCCGACGGTGTCGGACCGGGGCGAGAGCCGCTCGTGCGGCAGCGTCTCCCAGGACGGGTAGTCGACGACCGTGTCGGGGTCGAGCAGCGAACGCAGCGCGGCGGCCAGATCCTCGGCCTCCCGCCCGGTCGCGGTCACCGCGAGCACCGTCCGCCGGGCCTCCCGCGCCAGGGCGGCGACGGCGAAGGGGCGGGCGGCGGGCGGGCCGACCAGGTCGACGTGGCGGCGGTTGCCGTCCGTGGCGGCCTTGACCGCCTCGGTGAGTGCGGCGTCCTTGACGACGGCGTCCAGCAGACCGTGCAGGCTCATGGAGGGTCCATCCCGGCGGAGGTGGGCAACGCGAACGGCCCGACACGTCTCACGGGCCGGGGCCTCCAGCCTACGACGACGCGGTGACAGTCACCCGTTCCGCCGTCCGGTTCCTGAAGGACGATCCCGAGGGGCTTCGGCAGGTCTTCGCCGCCGTGGATCTCCTCGCCGACGAGCCCCGTCCGCTCGGAACGGTCGCCTACGGTTCGCCGGAGCTCCGCCGAATGCAGGTGGGGTTCTCTCGCCTGCTGTACGAGATCGACCAGGGGACCATCACCATCACGGTCCTGCACATCGGGCGCACGCCCTGGCCAGGCGCCGCGGGCCGGGCCGGGCGGGGGTGTCCCGCCGGACCCGGCCCGCGGCCGTTTCCGTGATCGAGGACGATCACTCCGTCGCGATCGCGTTCAGCACGTTCATCCGTCCCGCCCGGAACGCCGGGACCAGGGCCGCGAAGAGGCCGACGAAGGCCGAGCCGACGAAGACGGTGAGGATGGTCGGCCAGGGGATCTCCAGGACGCCCAGGCCCTCCAGGGCGAGGAGCCGCTGGGCGGCGGTGCCCCAGCCGAGGCCCAGGGCCAGGCCGAGGAGGGCGCCGAAGAGGGCGATGACGACCGACTCCAGGCGGATCATGCGGCGCAGCTGGCGGCGGGAGAGGCCGATGGCGCGCATGAGGCCGATCTCGCGGGTCCGTTCGACGACCGACAGGGCGAGGGTGTTCACCACGCCGAGGACGGCGACGATGATTGCGAGGGCGAGCAGTCCGTACACGATGTTGAGGAGCTGGCCGACCTGGTCCTGGAGCTGCTTCTTGTAGTCGGCCTGGTCGGCCACCTGGTACTGCGGGTAGGGCGCGAGGGCCTTCTTGAGCCCCTCGTACGCGGCGTCCTCCTGGCCGTCCTTCGCCGTGGCGAAGACGATCATGCTCTTGGGCATCCGGTCGGCCGGGAGGAAGCGGGCGGCGGTGGTGATGTTCGTGTACATCACGCCCTTGTCGATGTTGCTGTCGTCGGAGGTGACGGCCGCGACCCGCAGCCGGGCCTTCTCGCCGCCCTTGAAGGCGACCGTGAGGGTGTCGCCGACCTTCACGCCGTGCTCGGCGGCGTAGGCGCTGCCGACGGACATGGCGCCCGGACCGTACGCGGCGGACAGTTCGCCCGCGGTGGTGTCGCGGCGCACGTCCCGCGCGTACGTCGGGTCGGCGGCGACGAGGCCGAGTTCCGCGCTCTTGCCGCGCGGGTCGGTGACCACGGCCTCGACCCACTTGTACTCGGTGACGTGGTCGAGCCCGGGGGCCTTCTCCACGGCGGCCAGGGCCTGCGGCACGACGGGCTGCCGGTTGGTGGACTGCACGATGAAGTCGGCGCCGACGGACCGGTCGAGCTCCTCCGTGGCGGAGGCGACCATCGACGAGCCGACGACGGACAGGCAGGCGACGAGCGCGAGGCCGATCATCAGGGCGGCGCCGGTGGCGCCGGTGCGGCGCGGGTTGCGGAGCGCGTTGCGCTCGGCCATGCGGCCGACCGGGCCGAAGACCCGCAGGACGACGACGCCCAGGGCGCGGACGACCACGCCGGACAGCAGCGGGCCGATCACGACGAAGCCGAGCAGGGACAGGACCACGCCGAGGCCGAGCCAGAGGGAGCCCGCGCCGGCCTTCTCGGCCTGGGTCGCGGTCCACAGCGCCGCGCCGCCCGCGGCGGTGAGGAGCAGGCCGAGCCCGGCCCGTACCGCACCGGCCTTGCCGTCGGCGGGGGTGCCCGCGTCGCGCAGGGCGGCCATCGGGGAGACCTTCGAGGCCCGGCGGGCGGGGACGAAGGCGGCGAGGAGGGTGACGACCACGCCGAGGACGAGACCGACGACGGGGGTGGTCCAGCGGACGGTGAGGTCCTGCGTGGACAGCTCCATGCCCATCGACGACATGAGCTGCATCAGGCCGACGGCGAGACCCACGCCGGCCGCGACGCCCGCGATCGAGCCGACGACGCCGAGGAGCAGCGCCTCGACGAGGACGGAGCGGTTGATCTGGCGCCGGGAGGAGCCGATGGCCCGCATGAGGCCGATCTCGCGGGTGCGCTGGGCGACCAGCATGGAGAAGGTGTTGACGATGAGGAAGATGCCGACGAGGAAGGCGATCCCGGCGAAGCCGAGCATCGCGTACTTCATGACGTCGAGGAATCCGGCGACGTCCTCGCGGCCCGCGTCGGCGGACTCGGCGGCGGTCTGCAGCTTGTAGCCGGAGCCGAGCTCCGCGGCGATGCGCGTCTTCAGCGCGTCGTCGCCGACACCGGGCGCCGCGTCGGCGGTGACCTGGGTGAACAGGCCCTCCTTGCCGAGGAGTTCGCGCTGCGCGGTGGCGGTGTCGAAGTAGACGAGGGTGGCGCCGGGGTTGGTGACCTTGAAGTCGACGATGCCGGAGATCTTCGCGGTGAAGTCGCCGGTGACGGCGATGGTCCGCAGCTCGTCGCCGATCTTCAGGTGGTGCTTCTCGGCGGTGCCGCCGTCGACCATGACCTCGGTGGGGCCGCGCGGTGCGTGACCGGAGGCGATCTCCATCGAGCGCAGCTCGTCGGCGGACCAGTTGGCGGCGATGGTGGGGGCGCCGGAGGTGGGCCCGACGTTCTCGTCGCGGGAGTCGACGACGGTGACGCTGGTGGAGAGGACCCGGCCCTGCGCGGCCTTGACGCCCTCGACGCCCCGGACCTGCGCGACGAGCGCGGCGGGCACCGTCTCGGGGCGCCCGTTCTGCGGGATCTCGTCGTCCCCGGCGGCGTTCGACGGGCTGACGGTGACGTCGGAGGCGGTGGACGCGAACAGTTTGTCGAAGGTGGTGTTCATGGTGTCGCTGAACACCAGGGTGCCGCAGACGAACGCGACGGAGAGGAGGACGGCGACGGCGGAGAGCGCCATCCGCCCCTTGTGCGCGAGGAAGCTGCGCAGCGAGGTCTTGAGCACGGTCACGACGTCCGCCCGCGCGCGTCGAAGTCCTTCATCCGGTCGAGGACGGCGTCGGCGGTGGGCCGGAGCATCTCGTCGACGATGCGCCCGTCGGCGAGGTAGAGGACCCGGTCCGCGTAGGAGGCGGCGACCGGGTCGTGGGTGACCATGACGATGGTCTGGCCCAGCTCGTCGACCGACTGGCGCAGGAAGCCGAGGACTTCGGCCCCGGCCCGCGAGTCGAGGTTTCCGGTCGGCTCGTCACCGAAGATGATCTCGGGCCGGGCGGCGAGCGCGCGGGCCACGGCGACCCGCTGCTGCTGGCCGCCGGAGAGCTGGTTGGGCCGGTGCCTGAGCCGCTCGCCGAGCCCGACGGTCTCGACGACCCGGCGCAGCCACTCCTGGTCGGGCTTGCGGCCGGCGATGTCCATCGGCAGCGTGATGTTCTCCAGCGCGTTGAGCGTGGGGAGCAGGTTGAAGGCCTGGAAGATGAACCCGATGCGGTCGCGCCGCAGTTGGGTCAGCTTCTTGTCCTTCAGACCGGTGATCTCGGTCTCGTCGAGGAAGATCTGGCCGCCGGAGACGGTGTCGAGACCGGCGAGGCAGTGCATGAGCGTGGACTTGCCGGAGCCCGAGGGCCCCATGATCGCGGTGAACTGACCACGGGCGATGTCCACGTCGACGTGGTCGAGCGCGACGACCCGGGTCTCCCCCGAGCCGTACGCCTTGACGACCTGTCGCGCCCGCGCGGCGACGGCCGTCCGCCCTCCAGTACCCCCGTGCCTGGGGATGGTCACAGCCGAAGTCACGGTAACTCTCCTATGCGGTGTATGCGTTGCATGTGCTTGATGCGCTTGATGCTCTTGTTTGCGTTCTTCGTGTTCGTACGGGATCCCGTAAGACCAAGCTAAGGACGGCGGGGGCCCGGCTCGTCCTCCGCCGGGACGAACGGCCCCTGGGCTGAATGGGGGAGGAGCCCCTAGGGGTTCTCCATCGAAGGATCGAGTGAGAGGGTGGCCCGGGCGCACTTAGATGTACGAAGCATCCGTCGGGGTGGGGAGAGGGGCCAGCGGTGTCCGAGGCGACCACGAGACAGACGGCACCCCCGACGGCGGACGCCACCCGGCGCGGGCCGGTCGTCGCCGCACTGATGCTCGGCATGGCGCTCGCCGCGCTCGACGGCACCGTCGTCTCCACCGCCGTCCCGCAGATCGTCGGCGACCTCGGCGGACTCTCCGTCTTCTCCTGGCTGTTCTCCGGCTACCTGCTCGCCGTCACGGTCACCCTGCCGGTGTACGGGAAGCTCAGCGACACCTTCGGCCGCAAACCCGTCCTGATCTCGGGCATCGTCCTCTTCCTGATCGGCTCCGTGCTGTGCGCGTCGGCCTGGGACATGTACTCGCTCATCGCCTTCCGCGTCGTCCAGGGCCTCGGCGGCGGCGCCCTCCAGGGCACGGTCCAGACGATCGCCGCCGACCTCTACCCGCTCAAGGAACGCCCCAGGATCCAGGCCCGGCTCTCCTCCGTGTGGGCCACCGCCGCCGTCGCCGGCCCGGCGGCGGGCGGGCTGCTCGCCGGATACGCGGACTGGCGCTGGATCTTCCTGGTCAACCTGCCGGTCGGGGCGGCGGCGCTGTGGCTGATCAACCGCTACCTGGTGGAGCCGGGACGCCCCCTAGGGGACGGGGGCGGAAACGGCTCAGGCGCCGACGCTGGCTCTGGCTCTGGCTCTGGCTCCGACGCCGGCGCCGCCTCCGACGGGACCCGGCCCCGCACCCGGCCCCGTCCCCGGGTCTCCGTCGACTGGGCGGGCGCGCTCGCCATCTTCGGCACCGGCACCCTGCTCCTGACCGCGCTCGTCCAGGGCGGCGTCGCCTGGCCCTGGTTCTCCGCCCCCTCGCTCGGCCTGTTCGGCGGCGCGGCGGCCCTCGGCGCGCTCACCGTGCTCATCGAACGCCGGGCCGCCGAACCGATCATCCCCGGCTGGGTCTGGCGGCGCCGCACCATCGCCGCCGTCAACCTGGCGCTCGGCGCCCTGGGCCTGCTGATGGTCGCCCCGACCGTCTTCCTGCCCACCTACGCGCAGGCCGTCCTCGGCCTCGGCCCGATCGCCGCAGGTTTCGTGCTCTCCGCGATGACCCTCAGCTGGCCCGTCACCGCCGCCCTCTCCAACCGGGTCTACACCCGCATCGGCTTCCGTCTGACCGCCGTCCTCGGCATGACCGGCGCCCTCCTGATCCTGCTCGCGTTCCCGCTGCTGCCCTTCCCCGGCGAACCCTGGCAGCCCGCCCTGCTGATGCTGCTGCTCGGCGGGGCGCTCGGCTTCTTCCAGCTGCCGCTGATCGTCGGGGTCCAGTCGACCGTCCCGTACGAGGAACGCGGCACGACCACCGCCTCCGTCCTCTTCGTCCGCCAGGTCGGACAGAGCGTGGGCGCCGCCCTGTTCGGCGCCGTGGCCAACGGGGTGCTCGCCGCGCGCCTCGGCGCCGAGAGCGGCGACCTGGACGGTCTGGTCCGCTCCCTGGAGACCCCCGGCTCGCTCACCGGGCAGGCCGCTGACCACCTGCGCCGGGCGGTCGACGCGGCCGTCGACTACGTCTACCTCGGCGCGGCGGCCGCGGCGGCCCTCGCCCTCCTGGCCCTGCTCACCCTGGCCCCACGCCGCTTCCCGGTCCTGAAGGAGCAGCAGGACGGGCAGGACGAGCTGGACGGGCAGGGCGGGCAGGACGGGCAGGGCGGGCAGGGCGGGCAGGACGAGCAGGACGAGCGGAGTGGGGCCCGGCCCGCCGGATAATTCCCGCACTCCGAAGGTCCGTTGACATCAGAATGGCGCGATGGATCATCACTTCCTCGGCATACCGGAGCTGACCGGCGTCCCCCGCGTCGCGGTCGTCATCGACGTCATGCGCGCCTTCACCGTGGCCGCCTGGGCCTTCTCGCGCGGCGCCGAGCGGATCGTCCTGGCCGGGACGGTGGACGAGGCGCTCGCTCTGAAGGAGCGCCACCCGGGCTGGCTGGCCCTGAAGGACGGGGCCCCGGCAGCCGGCTTCGACGCGGTGAACTCCCCCGCCCTGCTCAGGTCGCGCGACTTCACCGGCCGCACGCTGGTGCAGAAGACGACGGCCGGCACCGTGGGCGCGCTGGCCGTCGCGGACGCCCCGCTGGTCCTCTGCGCGAGCTTCGTGGTGGCCGGCCCGACCGCCCGGTTCCTGCGGGCCGCGGACGCCGGCCCGGTCACGTTCGTCGTCACCGGCGAGGACGGGCGGGCCGACGAGGACCTGGCCTGCGCCGAGTACATCGCCCGCACCGTCGACACCGGCGAGGCCGAGGCCGGACGGGTCGACGCGGCCCCGTACGTCCGCCGCGCGAGGAACTCCCGCGCGGCGGCCGACCTCGCCGCCGGGCTGCGCGAGGGCTTCCACCCGGACGACGTCGCCCTCTGCCTGGAGGTCGACCGCTTCCCGTTCGCGATGGCGGCCCGCCGGGAGGAGTCCCTGACGGTGCTGCGCCCGGTCACGGCGCCCGGCCTCCCGTACTGAAAACTTCTTTGCCGTATCCGCAACTTTCGTGGGCCGGGAGCGGTCCCCTGCCCGACCATGGCGCGCGGGCGCCTCCGAGGCGCTCCCGAGCGCGGGTGACGCGCTTCCGACAGCAGAAGGCGGGCCCGTGACCACTCTTGCGACGCAACCCCCCGAACTCGGCGCACGCGGACGGTGGACGGTCCTCGCCGTCTGCGCGCTGAGCATGTTCCTGGTCGGGCTCGACACCACCATCGTCAACGTCGGCCTGCCCGCGATCGGCGAGGGTCTGGGCACGGGCACCCGCGGCCTGGCGTGGGTCGTCGACGCGTACACCGTCGTCCTGGCGGGCCTGTTGATCGTCTCCGGAGCGCTCGCCGACCGCTTCGGGCGGCGCCGGGTGTTCCGCTGCGGGCTCGTCGTCTTCGGCCTCGCCTC
This sequence comes from Streptomyces sp. NPDC023157, assembly GCF_055560575.1. NCBI lineage: Bacteria > Bacillati > Actinomycetota > Actinomycetes > Kitasatosporales > Streptomycetaceae > Streptomyces > Streptomyces sp. NPDC023157. The sequence continues at coordinate 113,164 of NZ_JBVHIL010000011.1, read as the reverse complement.
CCTGGCCTGCGCGCTCGCCCCGTCGCTCGGCGTCCTCGTCGCGGCCCGGGCGCTCCAGGGCGTGGGGGCCTCGATGCTGAGCCCGGTGGCCCTGGCGATCGTCGTCAACACGATGCCCGACCCCCGGGAACGGGCCCGGGCGATCGGCATCTGGGCCTCGGTGTTCGGGCTCAGCATGGCGGCGGGTCCGGTCACCGGCGGGGCGCTCATCGACACGTTCGGCTGGCGATCGGTGTTCTGGGTCAACGCACCGGTGGTCGTCGCCGCCCTCGTCCTGGTCGCCGTCTTCGTACCGGCAGACCGGGCACGGGAAGGGGGCCGGGGACGGGGCCGGGGCCGGGAACGGGACGGGCAGCGGGGCCGGGAGCAGGACAGGCAGCGTGGCAAGGAACGGGACGGGCAGCGGCCCAGGCGCCTCGACCTGCCCGGCCAGCTCCTCCTCACCGTGGCCCTGAGTCTGTCCGTCGGCGTCCTCATCGAGGGCCCGCGCATCGGCTGGGGCTCCCCCACGGCCCTGACCTGCTACGCCCTGTTCGCCGCCGCCACGGCCGCCTTCGTGCGGGTCGAACTCCGGCGGCCCGAACCCCTCATGGACCTCCGCCTGTTCCGGCGCCCGCGCTTCGCCGGGGCGGTCCTCGGCGCGGTCGCGGTGTTCGCCGCGCTCAACACCGGGCTGCTCCTCAACACCCTCTACCTCCAGCACACCCGCGGCTGGACCCCGCTCGCCGCGGGCGCGGCGACCCTGCCCATGGCGCTCGGCGCCACCCTGTGCGCGCCCTGGTCCGGCAGCCTCACCGGACGCCACGGGCCCCGCCGCCCGCTGCTCCTCGCCGGCGGGTTCACCGCCGCCGGCGGCCTGTGCCTGGTCGGCCTGGGCCCGGACACCTCCGTGGCGCTGCTCCTCACCGCGTACCTGCTCATCGGCATCGGCTTCGGCTTCGCGAACGCCCCCCTGACCAACTCCGCCGTCGGCGGCCTGCCGCCGTCCCGGGCGGGCGTCGCCGGGGCGATCACCTCCACCTCACGCCAGGTCGGCGCGGCGGTCGGCATCGCCGTCGCCGGAGCCCTGGTCGCCGGCGTCGCCCCCGCCGACCTCGCCGTCGCCTCCCGCCCCGGCTGGCTGCTGGTCACCGGCTGCGGCCTGCTCCTGCTGGCGGTGGCGAAGACGGCGTCCGAGGAGGTCCCTGGACGGTCGCCACCAGCAACTCCTCGGCGCTGGACGGGCGCAGACCGTCGGCGCGGCCGGCGAAGTAGCGTTCGGCGAGGGCGGTGGCCGACACGTGCCGGGCCTCCCCGAAGCCCGTCTCGTGGGCCAGGTCCAGCATCTCCCGCGGCGAGTAGAGGCTCACGAAGGGCGTCCCGGCCGCCTGGGCGGCCTTCCGCGTCGCGTCGAGCGCCCGGCGCTCGTCCGCCGCGACGAGGTCGAGCGGCAGCATGAACGTCGTGGCCAGCGTCGAGCCGGGGGCCAGCTTCGCGACCTGGCTCAGCGTGGCCGCGGCCGCCTCCCGCGTGAGGTACATGAGGACGCCGGCGCAGGCGACGACCGCCGGCCGCGCCGGGTCGAACCCGGCCGCCACCAGCCGCTCCCACCAGGACGGGCCCTCCTCGAAGTCCACCGGGACCAGCCGCAGCCACTCCGGGACGCCGAGCCCGAGCTCGGTCAGCCGCCGCCGCTTCCACGCCTGCGTGGCGGGCCGGTCCACCTCGAACACCCGCAGTCCGGCCGCGGTCCCGGGCCTGCGCTGGGCGAAGGTGTCGAGCCCGGCGCCCAGGAGGACGTACTGGGTGACGCCCTCGCCGGCCTTCTCCACCACCAGGTCCTCGATGAAGCGCGCCCGGGCCACGATCGAGGCCCGCGTCCGGCTCGTCCGCGACGGGTCCATGTCCGGGCGGCGCGTCCAGCCCGCGCCGGGCGCGGCGAGGCGCAGCCCGATCTCGTCCGCGAGGACGTGCGGCGCCGGGTCGACCCGGACGTGCAGGGCCCGCCAGAGGGCGGTGCGCAGGGCGGTGCCATCGACGCTGTCAACGCCGTCGATGCCGTCGATGCCGTCGATGCCGTCGATGCCGTTCGCGTGGTTCGTCTCCATGGCGCCCACGCTAGGGAGCGGGACGGCGAGGGGGCTTCTTCAGAATTGCGGAGTACGGAGGGGGTACGGGCGGAGGTACGGGCGGAGCCCGGGCAGGCTCCTAGCCGCCGCCCTGCCCCTCGGCCTCGGGCTTCTCGCCGCCGTCGCGGTCGCGGTCCCGGTCCTCCCGGCCTTCCCTGCCTTCCCTGCCTTCCCGGTCCTCCCGCGGCGGCTCCACCCGTCCCGTGAGGGCCGCCAGCGACGAGCGGATGTGCTCCATGTGGGAGTGGATCTCCTCCCGGGCCTCGTCGTGCTCGCGCCGCACCCGGTCCGTCTCGCGTTCGACGCGCTCCTGCTGGAGCCGTGCCTCGGCGAGGATCTCCGCGGCCTTCGCCTCCGCGTCCTCCTGGCCGTGCCGGGCGGCCTCCTTGGTCTCGGCGAGGCCGCGCCGCGCCTCGTCCAGCTTGCCGTCCGCGTACGCGATGAGTTCCTCGTGCCGGGCGTCCAGCTCGGCCACCCGCCGGGCCGCCGCGCGGTCGGCGTCCTCGCGGAGCGTCTGGTGCTCCTCGCGCTGTGCCGCGCGGAGCGCCTCGGCCTCGCGCCGGGTCTCGTCGAACGCGGCCCGCGCCTCGGTGCGGGTCTTGTCCGCGTCGCGCTGCGCCGAGGTCCGGATCTCGTCGGCCCGCAGGCCGGACTCCTTGCCGGTCGCCCGGGCCGCCGCGTCCGCCGCCGCGCGGACGCTCTCCGCGTACGCCTTCGCCGCCCGGGCCGCCTCCTCGGCGGCTGCCTCGGCCGCCTCGGCGAGCGCCTGCGCCTCGGCCTCGGCGTCCCGCACGAGGGTCTCGTCCTCGGCCTCGGCGAGCTCCAGGATGCGGCGGGCCCGCTCGCTCAGGGAGTCGTAGCGCTGCGGGGCGAGCGTGGCGACGGCCTCGCGCAGCCGGCCGGCCTCGGCCTCCATCTCCTTGGCGAGGACGGTCAGGCGCGCCGCACGCTCCCACGCGCCGTCGCGTTCCTCGGAGAGTGCGGCCAGGTAGCGGTCGACCTGCTCCGGGCGGTAACCGCGCCCCCGTCCGACGGCGAAACTCATGCCTGACGCCCCTTCGTCTCCCTTATGTCCAACAAACACCAAGGATGCGGCATCAGATCGGACAAAAGGCGCCCGACGTGAGCACACGTCGAGCGCCTTTCGTCACATCCCGCTCATGCGCGGACCGGCGGACAGGCCCTACAGCAGGCCGTCCCACATCTGCTCAAGGAGCACGGACCACCAGTTCTCCGGCGAGGACAGCGCCGCCGGGTCCAGCATCGCCAGCTGCGCCTGGAAGTCGGCCGTCCAGCGGCCCGCCTGCTCCGGGTTGAGCCCGAACCGCAGCCGCCACATGCGCCCGAGCAGCGCCAGACAGCGCACGAACTCCGGCAGCCCCGTGTTCACGAACTGCGGCGGCACCGGCTGCCCGCCCGGACCGGCCTCCACCGGTACGGCGACGATGTGCGCCGTCCCGTACTGGACACAGATCGCCCGGCCGAAGTCCGAACCGAGCACCAGGTACGACCCGGCGTCCGCCGCCGGCTGCACCTGCCGCTGCGCCGCGAGCTCCGCGAGCGTCGGCACCACCGGCATGGCCGGCTGCGCCCAGAAGAACGGCCCGAAGTCGGCCGGCAGCCCCGCCCACACGAGCGTGACCGCCACCAGCTCCGGAACGCCCTGCCGGGACACCGCGCGCTGGTCGAAGCGCAGGATGCCAGGACCGAACGCCCCGGCCAGCTCCTGCGCCACCCCGTCCGGCGGCAGCGGCGGCGCCGGCTGCACCTGCGGCAACGGCGCCCGCACCGGCGCGGGCCGCGCCGGACCGTCCGCGACCTGATGCAACTCGCCCTGATGGGTGATGAGTTGCTGCATGCCCTGCTGACGGCCCGCGTGATCACGCCCGTACGGCGCGATGTTGGTGATCCGCGCCTGCGGCCAGGTCTCCCGGATCATCCGCGCGCAGTAACCACCCGGCAGCTCGCAGGACTCCAACTCCGTGTGCAGTTCGAGCACTTGCTGCGGCGGTACGTTCATCGCGCGCAGCTCGTGCAGGATCTGCCACTCCGGGTGCGGGGTGCCCGGCGCGGAACGGCGGATGATCTGCTGCTCCGAGCCGTCGGGCGCGCGGTAGCGCAGCACGGCCTGGTAGCCGGGACCCACGGTCGGCAGCCCGGCGGGCGGCTGCTGCGGGTACCCGTACGCGGGCGGCGGCACGGGCGCGTTCATCGGCGCCGGCACGGGACCGGGCGGCGGAGGCGGCCCGGCAAGACCCGACGGACCGGGCTGCGCCAGCATCGTCGCGGCGTGCGCGATCCCACCCGGCGGCGTCCCGGGCGCACCCGGGACCCCCGGCGGCGGAGGCGGAGGCGGAGGCGCGCCAGGCCCACCCTGGTTCGGATGCGCCAGCATCGTCGCGGCATGCGCCACCCCACCCGGCGGCGTCCCCGGCGCACCCGGGACCCCCGGCGGCGGAGGCGGAGGCGGAGGCGGAGGCGCACCGGGACCACCCTGGTTCGGATGCGCCAGCATCGTCGCGGCATGCGCCACCCCACCCGGCGGCGTCCCCGGCGCACCCGGCATCCCCGGCGGCGGAGGCGGAGGCGGCGGCGCGCCAGCCCCACCCTGACTCGGGTGCGCCAGCATCGTCGCGGCGTGGTGCACGGCGGGCGGAGGCGTCGCCCCGGGCGGCGCCTTGTCGGTCGCCGCGTCCGCGAGGTTCGCTGCACCGGGCGTGCCCGGCGGTACGGGCGGAGCGCTCGGCTGCGGGGCCGGCGGACCGGGGGGCGGGCTCGGCGGGCCCGGCGGCACCGCGGGACCGCCCTGCTGGAACGGGGCGTCCGTGTTCAGGCGCGGCGCGATGGCCGTCGCGGGCAGCGCGCTGCCGCCCTTCATGAGCGCGGTGGGAGCGTCCGCCCCCACGACCGGCGGCGGCGCGTCCTCGTCGTCCGCCCCCGAGAGCGGCGGCGCGAACACCGTCGCCGGCAGCGGAACGGCCCCGTCGGCACCGCCCGCGCTCGCGTTCGCGTCCGCCCAGGGGCTCGACGAGGACGGCGCGGGGGCGGGTACGGGGTCGGCCGCGGAGGCGTCGACCGGGGCGGGCTCCGGAGCCGACGGCACCGGCGGGGCCTGGGCCGCGACGGGCGCCGGGGCCGGGGAGGCCTCGGGCGCCGGCGCGGACTCGGGGACGGGCAGCGGCGCGGACTCGGGGACGGGCAGCGGCGCGGGCACAGGGACGGGCAACGGCGCGGGCACAGAGTGCTCCTCGGCGGAAACCGGCACCTCCGGCGCACCCGCAGCCTCGGATCCCGGGAACTCCCCCGACTCCGACGACACGGGCGACGCCACCGACGCCGACGCCTCCGACGCCTCGGACGACGCCGACGACGCCCCCGCGCTCGCCTGCGACGCGTTCGACGCCACCGGCGGCAGGCCGATCTTGTCCGCCGCCTCCTGGAGCCACTCCGGCGGGCTCAGCAGGAACGACGTCTGGTTCAGGTCGATCCGGGCGGACGCCTGCGCCGGAACCGACGCGGCCGGCTCCGCGACCGCGCCGTACTCCTCCTCGTAACGGCGGATGACCTCACCCACCGGCAGGCCCGGCCACAGCGTCGCCTCGCCGCTGTCGCGGGCGATGACCAGCCGCTGCCGGCCCGCGTCCGGGGTCGGCGCCTCCTCGCGGTCCTCCGCCCACACGACGAAGCCGAGCCCGAACTCCCGCACCCGCACCTCCCGGTGCAGATAGGCCGGCACATCGCCGTTGATCCACTCCTCGGCGCGCTCCTGCGCCTGCGCGAACGTCACCACAGCCAGTTCACTCCCCCACCGGGACCACGGGAACAGCGCGCGCGAAGCCGCCGTCCACCATCAGGTTCGCCACCGTCTCCAGCTCCGGCGGATTGCCCGCGAGACGCTGCAGGAACACGTCGAAGTCGGCACCGCAGGGCAGCAGCAACCGCTCCACCCGCTCGTTCACCGACCAGCCGTCACGGTCGCGCGCGTCGTCGTAGGCGCAGAACCACACCGAGCCGACCGCCTCGCCCTTCACCTTCACCGCGAGCAGACCACCCTGGACGAACGCCACACCCAGGTAGTCCTTCGTCAGATGGTCGCGAAGGCACTTGTTCACGTACACGAGGTCGTTGACCCCGGCCTCCTCGCGCACCGTGAAGAACGGCTGGTCCACGAGCAGACCCAGCTCCGCGTCGAGCGCGGCACCCCTCGGCGCGCAGCCGCCCGCCGCCTTCAGGAACGAACGGTACGCACCCGGGAGCCGGTAGCCGAGATCCTCCTCGACCCCCTGGAGCTGCTGCTCCGACACCGGCAACGCACGCTTCGGCAGCCCGAAGTGCGCGGGCCGGGTCTCCTGCAGCGGCCGCGTCCCGCGCTTCGCGTGGTCCACGGCGGCCGTCGTCACCCCACCGTGGTGCCGCAGCAACGCCTTCACCTCGACGGGCACCAGCTCCAGCCGGCGCGTGTGCGCCACGTGGTGCCAGGTCCAGCCGTGCGGGGTCGCCACCGCCGGGATCGTCTCCCACAGCTCGTGCCCCGTCGCGGCCAGCGCCGCGTTCGCCGACACGTAGTCCGTCAGGCGCAGTTCGTCGACACCGAAACCCTCCGGCGGATCGGCGATCTCCGCCGCCGCCCGCGCGTACGCCGAGAAGTCCGGGTAGCCGCGCTCGTCCACCCGCACCCCTCGGGGATGCCGGGAGGCCCGGACCGGATCCGGGAAGTGCACGACCTGCCCGGCGTACGCCGAGTTCGGCGGCGCGGTGTCCTGGCCGAGCCGACCTGTCGTCATGGCGGTTGCCCCCTGTGACTGCTGCCGACTGGCGCCGACTGCTGCTGGTTGGTCCGCACAGCCTAAGCGGTGCCACGCGCCCCCGACCCGGCCCGATGCGCCCACCCCGCCCATGGTGACCGCGTGTCACGACGGCATGACAGCACCGCCATGATTCCGACACACCGAAAGCACGTTTCCACGCCCCAGCTTCCCCATCCGGTACCACGTTTGGCAGGCTGTTACAGCAACTCGGGGGATTGCGGGAGGGGAAGACCAGCACCATGCACGCAAGCACCACACCGGCACCAGCGCCCACACAGGGTGACCCACGCCTCAGTTGGGGCAGCGACGCCGACAGTCAGCGCGCACCCTTACTGCGTCACCGCCGCGACGGAATCCTGCCCGCCGTCGGCGCGGCCCTGTCCGTCCGCGGCGAGACCCTCACCTGCACCGCCGCCCGCGGCGACCGGGCACCCGCCCTCCACCCGCTCGTCCAGGACTTCCTCGACACCCTCACGAGCGGCCAGCGCGAACGCTTCACCGGACGCTGCCCGGAAGCGATCCTGCTCTCCCGTGCCCTCACCGCCACCGAGAGCACCCGCTCCAAACGAGCCCAGCGCAAACCGCTCACCCAGAGCGAGGCCCGCCGCTCCCTCAAGCACGCCAAAATCACCGCACGGCGCATCCGCGAGGACGGCGACCCGCTGCACGGCAGCTACGCCACACCCTGCCGCTCCTGTACGGCGATGCTCGCGCACTTCGGCGTCCGCGCCGTCGACCCGGCCGACGCCTGAACCCGTCCGACCGGGCCGACGACACGGCCGCCCCCCACGCCCAGAACGGCAGAACCACACCCATGCCCGACCTGAACAGCACCCGATTCCCGGTCAACGTCGACGCCGCCCTGCGCGAGGCCGGCTGGCAGCCCGGCCGCTGGGACATCAAGCTCGCCGAAGAATGGGCCGACACCCTGCGCGCCCACGTCACCCCCGCCGGCCACCGGCACAGCGTCTTCCCCGCCGCGGTCGAAGCCTGGGCCGAATTCGGCGGCCTGCACATCACCGCCCCCGGGAACGGACGCCAGATAGCCCCCGCCGCCCTCCGCTTCGACCCCCTCGCCGGCATCCACCTCGCCCGCACCCTCGGCGACCTCGGCCGCGCCCTCGACACCGAGTTGGCCCCGCTCGGCGAGGAGGGCGAACACCGCGCGGTCCTCGCGATGGACGCCGAAGGACGCGTCTACAGCATCGACCACACCGGCGACTGGTACCTGGGCCGGGACATCGACGCGGCCCTGTCGACCCTCATCACGGGGACACAGCCGACACGACTGGTGGCGGGGAGCTGAGCGAGACGGCCGGCCGATGGACTGACGGACTGATGGGCAGATGGACCGATGGACCGATGGAGAGCGCCGCTCTCCAAACGGCCCGTAGAACGCCCCACACGACGGCCCGCACAACGGCCCCCTAAGCCGTCTCCCCCACCACCACCGCCGCCACCGGCAACACCGCACTCACCTTGAAACCGCCCGCGTCCGTCGGCCCCGACACGAACACCCCGCCGAGACCCGACACGCGCTCCCGCATGCCGACCAGACCGTTCCCGCCGCTCGGCAGATGCGCGTCGGCGGCCGCCGCGTCCGAGGGACCGTTCTCCACCTGCATCGCGACCTCGGCCTCGCGGTGCGCCAGACGCACCACGACCTCGGCGCCCGCCGCGTGCTTGTGCACGTTGGTCAGCGCCTCCTGGACCACCCGGTACGCCGTCTGCTCCACCTCCGCGCCGTACGCGCGGGGCTCGCCCAGCACCACCAGCTCCACCACCGCACCGGCCTGCCGCGACTGCTCCACCAGCGCCTCCAGAGCGTCCAGGCACGGGCCGCCGTCCGCCGCGGCGGCCTCGGCCGCGGCAGCGGCGGCACGGCCGACCGCCGCAAGCGGCAGGGCCGGGGACGCCCTCGGGACCTCCTCACGGAGCACCCCCAGCATCTCCCGCAGCTCCGTCAGCGCCTGCCGGCCCATGTCGCCGACGAGCGCCGCGTTCCGCACCGCCTTCTGCGGATCCTTCAACGCCACCGCCTGCAACGCCGCCGCGTGCACCACCATCAGCGACACCCGGTGGGCCACGACGTCGTGCATCTCGCGCGCGATCCGCGTCCGCTCCTCCCGCCGCGCCCACTGCGCACGCTGCTCGGCCCGGTCGGCGAGCAGCGACAGCTCCTGCTCCAGGCTGTCGGCGCGCTCACGGAGGGACTCCATGAGCCGGCGCCGGGCGCCTATGTAGAGGCCGAACAGGAGCGGCGGGGCGTTGAGGCCCAGGGTCATGAAGAGGGAGACGACGGGGACGTACCAGCCGCTGGGGTCGAAGTCCTGCTGGTCCACGTCGGCGTGGGCGACGTCCTGACGGAGCCGGACCATCGTCACCACGTACACGGCGACCGTGGACATGCCGGCGAGCGCGGCGGTGAACCGCCGGGGCACCTCCGAGGCGGCCAGCGAGTAGAGGCCGACGATGCCCATCAGGTAGCCCATCTCGGCGGGCGTGACGGCGATCGACACGAGCACGACGGTGATCGGCCAGCGGCGCCGCACCAGCAGGACGGACCCGACCATCAGTCCGAACAGCACCCCGACGGGCACCGGCAACGACGCCTTCTCGGCGAAGCCGATCCCTTCGAGCCCGCACTCCAGCGCGGACACGACGGCCAACGCCACGTCCAGCACGACACCGCGCCGTCTCCCCCACCACCACCAGCTACGCGGGGCGCGCGCGCCCACAGCGTCCTGATCTGCCCCCGTTGCGGTCATGCCGTCCACCCTACGGGCGAGCACCAGCGTTTTTCCCGCCCCTACCGCCGCCCGGAGCGGCGACCGTCAACCTGTGCGCACACCAGTCGCTCGAACTGTTGAATCGACAGGGTTTTCGACCCGGACGTCCGCATTCCGGACGACGGTGGATCCATGACACGCACGACACCCGAGACCAGCCGCTACGCCGACTACGAAGACCTGCGCGAGCAGGCCGTCGCGTTACGCCGCGAGGGCCTCAGCCTCCGCCAGATCCGCGACCGCCTGCAGGTCTACAACAACGACATGCTCCACCGCCTCGTCCAGGGCGAGCCGCCCCCGGAATGGACGAAGCGCCCCAACGCCAGGGACGACCTCCGGGAGCGGGCGCGCGAGCTGCGCCTGGAGGGCAGGACGTACGACCAGATCCAGCTGGAGCTGGGCTGCTCGAAGAGCTCGATCTCGCTGTGGGTCCGGGACCTGCCGAAGCCGGCGTGCCGCGCACCGTCCGAGCAGGCCAGGATCGCCGGGCGCAGGCGCTGGGAGCACGAGCTCGCCGTGCGTGACGCGGAGCGCCGGAGCACCAAGCGGGCAGCGAGCCTGGAGGTCGGCCCGATGACGGAGCGCGAACTTCTGCTCGCGGGGGCGGCTCTGTACTGGGCGGAAGGCGCGAAGGACAAGTCGTACGCACGCCGGGAGAACGTCCAGTTCGTGAACAGCGATCCCGGTGTCATCCGGGTCTACCTGGCCTGGCTGCGCCTTCTGAGGATCGAGCCGGAACGGCTCAGCTTCCGCGTCATGATCCATGCGACGGCGGACGCCGAGGGCGCACAGCGCTATTGGGCCGATCTCGTCGGTGTCGACCCGGCCGGCTTCCGGCGGACCACGATCAAGAAGCACAACCCGAAGACGGTCCGGAAGAACACCGGCTCCGACTATCGCGGCTGCCTCGTCATCCGCGTCGCGCAGGGCGCCGAGCTTTACCGTCGCATCGAGGGCTGGTGGTGCGGCATAGTAGGTGCCGTCGACTCGGCCGGCATGACGTGATGTCCGATTTGGTCGACTTAGCTATCCCCTGTGGTGTAATCGGCAGCACTGGGACCTTTGGAGTCCTATGTCCGGGTTCGAGTCCTGGCAGGGGAGCCGACAGGACAAAGGGTCCCGACCGCTCAGGTCGGGACCCTTACTCATACCCCGCCCAGTACCCCCCGGTATCCTTCGGAAGTCCACCACCCGAAGCCGAAGGGCATTCCCGTGAGCGCCAACCTCCCCCAAGTTCTCGGCTCCGCTCGAACAGGGGGAACCCCCATGGCCGCCGTGGTCGTCGTCCTCGCAGCGGGTGAGGGCACCCGTATGAAGTCGAAGACGCCCAAGGTTCTGCACGAGATCGCCGGGCGTTCGCTCGTCGGGCATGTCGTGTCCGCCGCTCGTGAGCTGGAGCCCGAGGACCTGGTCGTGGTCGTGGGGCATGCGCGGGAGCAGGTCAAGGGGCACCTGGACGAGCGGTACGCGGGGACGCGGACCGCGGTGCAGGAGGAGCAGAACGGGACCGGGCACGCGGTGCGGATGGCGCTCGGGGAGCTCGGGCGGGCGCCCGAGGGGACCGTGGTCGTGGTCTGCGGCGACACTCCGCTGCTGTCCGGTGAGACGCTGCGGGCGCTCGCCGCGACGCACGCGGCCGACGGGAACGCCGTGACGGTGCTGACGGCCGAGGTCCCGGACGCGACCGGCTACGGGCGGATCGTGCGGGACGGGGCCGGCGCGGTGACCGCGATCGTCGAGCACAAGGACGCCTCCGACGCGCAGCGGGCGATCCGGGAGATCAACTCGGGGGTGTTCGCGTTCGACGGGGTGCTGCTGGCGGACGCGCTGGGCAAGGTGCGGACGGACAACAGTCAGGGCGAGGAGTACCTGACCGATGTGCTGTCGATCCTGCGTGAGGCGGGTCACCGGGTGGGTGCTTCGGTCGCCGTCGACCACCGGGAGATCCTGGGGATCAACAACCGGGTGCAGTTGGCGGAGGCCCGTGCGCTGCTGAACCAGCGGCTGCTGGAGCGGGCGATGCTCGCGGGTGTGACGGTGGTGGACCCGGGTTCGACGTTCGTGGACGTCACGGTGACGTTCGAGCCGGACGCGGTGGTGCTGCCGAACACGCTGCTGCTGGGTGCGACGCATGTGGGCGAGGACGCCGTGGTGGGTCCGAACACGCGGCTCTCGGACACGACGGTGGCGCGTGGGGCGCGGGTGGACAACACGGTCGCCGACTCCGCCGTGGTGGGCGAGGGCGCGTCCGTGGGGCCGTTCGCGTATCTGCGTCCGGGGACGAAGCTGGGCGCGAAGGCGAAGGCCGGTACGTACGTCGAGATGAAGAACGCCGTGGTGGGCGAGGGTACGAAGGTCCCCCATCTGTCGTATGTGGGTGACGCGACGATCGGCGAGTACACGAACATCGGCGCGGCGAGCGTCTTCGTGAACTACGACGGTGAGGCGAAGCACCACACGACGATCGGCTCTCACTGCCGTACGGGTTCGGACAACATGTTTGTGGCACCCATCACGATCGGGGACGGGGCGTACACCGCCGCCGGGTCCGTGATCACGAAGGACGTGCCGCCGGGTTCGCTGGCTGTCGCCCGTGGTCAGCAGCGGAATATCGAGGGCTGGGTGGCCCGTAAGCGTCCGGGCAGCGCGGCCGCGCAGGCGGCTCATGCCGCCTCGGAGAACTCTGTCGGCGAAAGCTGACCGGAAACGAGTACGTCGAACTCGGCGTACCGTGATACGTGCACACAAATTCGGCTGGTTCGCACACGCGCACGGGAGTGCGGGGATCCGCGGCCAGAGAAACCGTCGAGGAGACAGTGCTGTGACCGGGATCAAGACGACCGGCGAGAAGAAGCTCATGCTCTTCTCCGGCCGCGCCCACCCCGAGCTGGCCGAGGAGGTCGCACACCAGCTGGGTGTCGGCATCGTGCCGACCAAGGCTTTCGACTTCGCCAACGGTGAGATCTACGTCCGCTTCCAGGAGTCGGCCCGTGGCGCGGACTGCTTCCTGATCCAGAGCCACACGGCTCCGATCAACAAGTGGATCATGGAGCAGTTGATCATGCTCGATGCTCTGAAGCGGGCTTCGGCCCGGAGCATCACCGTGATCGTCCCGTCGTACGGCTACGCCCGTCAGGACAAGAAGCACCGCGGCCGTGAGCCGATCTCGGCCCGTCTGGTCGCCGATCTGCTGAAGACCGCGGGTGCGGACCGCATCCTCACGGTCGACCTGCACACGGACCAGATCCAGGGCTTCTTCGACGGTCCGGTGGACCACCTGTCGGCGCTGCCGGTGCTGGCGGACTACGTCGGCGCGAAGGTGGACCGGTCGAAGCTGACGATCGTGTCTCCGGACGCCGGCCGGGTGCGGGTGGCGGACCGCTGGTGCGACCGTCTGGACGCGCCGCTGGCGATCGTCCACAAGCGGCGTGACAAGGACGTCGCCAACCAGGTGACCGTCCACGAGGTCGTCGGTGACGTGAAGGGCCGTGTGTGTGTCCTGGTGGACGACATGGTCGACACCGCGGGCACGATCTGCGCGGCTGCGGACGCCCTGTTCGCGCACGGCGCGGAGGACGTCATCGTGACGGCGACGCACGGCATCCTGTCGGGCCCGGCCGCCGATCGTCTGAAGAACTCGAAGGTCAGCGAGTTCGTGTTCACGGACACGCTGCCCGACCCGAGCTCGCTGGAGCTCGACAAGATCACGGTGCTGTCGATCGCGCCGACGATCGCGCGCGCGGTGCGTGAGGTGTTCGAGGACGGTTCGGTGACGAGCCTCTTCGAGGAGCACTGAGCCTCGCGTCTCGGCCGAAGGCCCGAGAGGCCCGAAGCCCGAAGCCTGGAGCCTGAGAAGTAGCTGACGTAAGGGTCGTCTCCCCTGGGGAGGCGGCCCTTACGCGTGCCCCCAGGGTGATCCATTTGGGTGCCCGGTGGGCTGCCGCTAGACTGTCGTGGTTGCTCGGCGAGGGAGGCCGGATCCTGTGGATCCCGGCGGTCCGTTATCGACGCGCTCTTCGTAGCAGGCCATCGCCAGTCGTGGCCGGGTGACAGTCACAGACGTCACCACCCATACGAGGAGTGCACATGTCCGAGGTCAAGCTCGCCGCTTCCGTCCGTACCGAGTTCGGCAAGGGCGCCGCCCGCGCCATCCGCCGTGCCAGCCAGGTTCCCGCCGTCGTCTACGGCCACGGCTCGGAGCCGGCCCACATCACCCTCCCGTCCCACGAGCTGGCCCTGGCGCTGCGTACGCCGAACGTCCTGCTCTCCCTGGACATCGAGGGCAAGAACGAGCTGGCGATCCCGAAGGCCGTCCAGCGTGACGCCATCAAGGGCTTCCTCGTCCACGTCGACCTGATCCTCGTGAAGCGCGGCGAGAAGGTCACGGTCGAGATCCCGGTCCAGGCCGAGGGCGAGCTGGCCGCCGGTGGCAACCTGCTGGAGCACGTGCTCGGCACCCTCTCCGTCGAGGCCGAGGCCACCCACCTCCCCGAGGCCGTCACGGTCTCCGTGGAGGGCCTGGCGGCCGGTGCCTCCATCCTCGCGAAGGACATCGTCCTCCCGAAGGGCGCCACCCTGGTGACCGACGCCGACGCCGTCGTCCTGCAGGTCCTGGCCGCGCAGGCCGAGGAGCCGGCCGCCGAGGGCACCGAGGCCGCCGAGGGCGCCGAGGCCTGAGCCGTAGGCTCTGCTTGACGTGACGGGGTGACGGGCCGGGAACGGTCCGCCACCCCGTTTCTTTCTGTCTGTACGCATACGAGGAGACGTGACGCAGATGACGGACGACGCGAACGCCCCCTGGCTGATCGTCGGCCTCGGCAACCCGGGCCCGGAGCACACGGGCAACCGGCACAACGTGGGCTTCATGGTGGCGGACCTGCTGGCCGAGCGCATCGGCGGCAAGTTCAAGCGGGCGCAGAAGGCGCAGGCGCAGGTGGTGGAGGGCCGGATGGGTCCGCCCGGGCCGGCCAACCGCCGGGTGGTGCTGGCGAAGCCGATGTCGTACATGAATCTGTCGGGCGGTCCGGTGACGGCGCTGCGCGACTTCTACAAGGTGCCGACGGCGCGCATCGTGGCGGTCCATGACGAGCTGGACATCGACTACGGGGTGCTGCGGCTGAAGATCGGCGGCGGCGACAACGGGCACAACGGTCTGAAGTCGATGACGAAGTCGATGGGTGCGGAGTACCACCGGCTGCGTTTCGGCATCGGGCGGCCGCCGGGCCGGATGCAGGTCGCGGACTTCGTCCTGAAGGACTTCTCGTCGACGGAGCGCAAGGAGCTGGACTACTTCGTGGACCGGGCGGCGGACGCGGTGGAGTGTCTGGTGGCGGAGGGGCTGGAGCGGGCGCAGTCGGCGTACAACACGTAGGGCGCCGCGGTCGGCACGTACGACTGTACGATCGCGGGTCATGACGCTCGCCCGTAACGCCGCCATGGCCCTCGTCGTCCTGCTCCTGCTCGTCGCGGGTGCCTGGTCCTCCTGGGGGACGGCCCAGCATGTGCTGCTCGCGCAGGGGCGTGAGCACGGCACGTTGACGGTGACCGGCTGCACCGAGGAGACGTGCAGTGGGCGTTATGTGCCGGACGATCCGGCCTCGGGTCTGCGGGCGGTGACGATCGCGCATTCGGTGGCGGCGGAGAAGGGCGACGTCCTGCCGGTGGTGGTGAAGCCGGGCACGCAGGAGGCCGTGCGCGTGGGCTGGGGCGGGGGGCTGCACGCGTGGCTGCCGCTGGGCGGGGCGCTGCTGTTGGCGGCGCCGCTGATCGGTGGGGGGATGCGGTTGCCGAGGACGGCGTGGTCGGTGGCGGGGGCGGGGGCGGCGGTGTTGCTGGGGGCATTCTTCGCGCTCTGAGGGTTTTCGGACAGCGTGGCGCGATCCCACGGAATCGTTATCGTCCCTTGGGTTAAGGGTGACTTAAAGCGACGGATAGGCTGCCCCAGCCGCCCCCCACGGCTTCCCTCATCCCAAATGGACGACTGCACATGCGACGATCCCTCATATCCGCCGGCGCGCTTGTCGCGGCCGTGGCAGGCTCCCTGGTCCTGGCGCCGAGCGCCCTCGCCAGCGGCAACCCGCACGGCGACAACGGCACCGTGAAGATCCACGACTCGAAGACCGGCGAAGAACTCAAGAAGAACGAGCCCAAGGTCTGCTCGTTCTACCTGGACGCCTTCGGCTTCGACGCCGACCAGAAGGTCGAGTGGCACATCGAGGCCTGGGCCAACAACGAGCAGGACAAGGGCACCACCGTCAAGGAGGGCTCCCTCGTCCTCGACGGTGACGGCCACGAGCGCACCGCGGACATGACCCTCCCGAACGGCCAGTACAAGCTGTTCTGGAACTTCGCGGGCGAGAACGGCCGTGCCAAGCAGAAGGTCTTCAAGACCGACTGCGAGCCCGGCGAGGAGAACCCCGGCAACCCGACCGGCACCCCCTCGGGCACGCCGTCCGGCACCCCGAGCGGGACCCCGTCGGGCACCCCGTCCGGCACCCCCTCGGGCACGCCGTCCGGCACCCCGTCGGAGACCCCGTCCGGCTCGCCGACGACCGGCACCCCCGGCTCCTCCGAGTCGCCGTCCGCCTCCGCCACCACCCCCGGCTCCACCGAGGGCGCCGGCGGTTCGAACGGCGGCACCAACGGCACCGACGGGAACCTGGCCCAGACCGGCTCCAGCGCCCCCATCGGCGTCCTGGCCGCCGTCGCCGCCGTCCTCGCGGGCGCCGGTGCCTTCCTGGTGAGCCGTCGCCGCAAGGCCCAGCAGCACTAAGGCCCGGCGGTACCGGCGGCGCACGCCGTCATGACAGTGCCCCCGCGGGGAGATCCCGCGGGGGCACTGTCGTGTCCGGTTCCGGAGGGGCCGTCAGCCGGTGTTGCGCAGGCCGGCCGCCACGCCGTTCACCGTGAGCAGGAGCGCGCGGGAGAGCAGCGGGTCCGGGTCCTCGCCGCGCTCGGCGGCGGACCGCTGGCGGGCGAGCAGGGCGACCTGGAGGTAGGAGATCGGGTCCAGGTAGGCGTCGCGGATGGCGAAGGTCTGCTGGAGCGCCGGGTGGGAGTCGAGCAGCCGCTCGCCGCCCGTCACCTTGAGGACCTCCTGGACGGTGAGGGCGTGCTCGGCCTCGATGGTGTCGAAGACGTGCTTGAGGTCGTCCGGGACGAGGGTGTCGACGTAGTGGCGGGCGATCCGCAGGTCCGTCTTGGCCAGCGTCATCTCGACGTTGGAGACGAAGTTGCGGAAGAAGTGCCAGTGTTCGTGCATCTCGCCGAGGACGGCGTCCAGGCCGGCCTCGCGGAGCGCCTTCAGGCCGGAGCCGACGCCGAACCAGCCGGGGACGATCTGCCGGGACTGGGTCCAGCCGAACACCCACGGGATGGCCCGCAGTCCGTCGAGGCCGGCGCCGGAGTCGGGGCGGCGCGAGGGGCGGGAGCCGAGGTGCAGGTCGGCGAGCTGGTCGACCGGGGTGGCCGCGAAGAAGTACGCGGGCAGGTCCGGGTCCTCGACCAGGCGGCGGTACGCCGAGTGGGCGGCGTCCGAGACGGTGTCCATGGCCGCGTCCCAGCGGGCCAGCGCCTCGTCGGACTGGCGGGGCGCGGTGTGCAGGGCGGAGGCCTGGAGCGTGGCGGCGACCGTGAGTTCCAGGTTCTCCCTGGCCAGCGACGGGATGAGGTACTTGTCGGAGATGACCTCGCCCTGCTCGGTCACCTTGATCTCGCCCTCCAGGGTGCCCCAGGGCTGGGCGAGGATCGCGTCGTGCGAGGGGCCGCCGCCGCGGCCGACGGTGCCGCCGCGGCCGTGGAAGAGGCGCAGGCGCACGCCGTAGCGGTGGGCGACGTCGCGCAGCCGGCGCTGGGCGCGGTGGATCTCCCACTGTGAGGTGGTGATGCCGCCGAACTTGGAGGAGTCCGAGTAGCCGAGCATGACCTCCTGGACGTCGCCGCGCAGCGAGACGAGGCGCCGGTAGGAGGGGTCGGCCAGCATGTCGTTGAGGATGACGTCGGCGGCCCGGAGTTCGTCGGTGGTCTCCAGGAGCGGCACGATGCCGATCTCGGCCCAGCCGGCGTGGAGGTCGATCAGGCCGGCCTCGCGGGCGAGGACGGTGGCGGCGAAGACGTCGTCGGCGCCCTGGCACATCGAGATGATGTAGGACTCGATGACCTCCGGGCCGAAGCGCTCGAAGGCCTCCTTGACGGTGTGGAAGACGCCGAGGGTCTTCTGCCCGGCCGCGTCGAGCGGGGCGGGCGTGGGCGCCAGCGGGCGGCGCGACCTGAGCTCCTTGGCGAGCAGCTTCTGCCGGTAGTCGCGCGGCATGTCGGCGTACCGCCAGGACTCCTCGCCGAGCCGGTCGAAGAGCTGGCCGAGGGCGTGGTGGTGGGCGTCGGCGTGTTCGCGTACGTCCATGGTGGCGAGCTGGAGGCCGAACGCGGCCAGGGTGCGGATGGTGCGGTCCATCCGGCCGTCGGCGAAGAGGCCGCCGCGGTGCTCGCGCAGCGAGGTCTGGATCAGGGTGAGGTCGCGCAGGAGTTCGGCGGTGCCGAGGTAGTCGCGGCCCTCGATGTGCGGGGTGCCGGTGGCCAGGCGCTCGCGGGTGTTGACCAGCTTCTGGCGGACGCAGGTCGCCTTGAGCCGGTAGGGCTCCTCGGCGTTGAGGCGCTTGTAGCGGGGGCTGATCTCCGGGAGGCGCTCCAGGTCGGCCTGGAGGGAGTCCAGGAGCTCCTGGGTGGCGCCGGTGTAGCGGATGGAGTTGGAGAGCAGTCCGCGCAGGAAGTCGACGAGTTCGAGGGCGTCGGTGATGCCGTGCTCGTGCTGGAGGATCAGCACGTCCCAGGTGACCTGCGGGGTGACGTTGGGGTTGCCGTCGCGGTCGCCGCCGATCCAGGTGCCGAAGGTGAGCGGGCGGGTGCCGGAGGGCAGTTCGAAGCCGACCCGCTCCAGCTCGGCGGCGAGGTCCTCCAGGACGTCGCCGACGGCGTTGGCGTGCAGTTCGTCGAGGTAGTAGATGGCGTTGCGGGCCTCGTCGGCGGGCTCGGGCCGCACGACGCGCAGCTCGTCGGTCTGCCAGATGAGGTCGATGTTCTCGGCGAGCCGGAGGTCGTGGCGGCGCCGGTCGGCCTCGATGACCGGGGTCTCCAGGAGCGCGGCGATGCGCCGGAGCTTGTTGAGGACCGAGCGGCGGGCGGCCTCGGTGGGGTGGGCGGTGAACACCGGCCGTACGTTGAGGTTCTTGATCGTCTCGCGTACGTGGGCGGCGTCGCCGTCCTTGAGCATGTCGGCCGTACGGGCGAGCAGGCCGCCCTCGGCGGCACGCCGCTCGCGCATCTCGCGGCCGCGGTGCACCTGTTCGGTGACGTTGGCCAGGTGGAAGTAGGTGGAGAAGGCGCGCACCAGGCGGGCGGCGGTCTCCAGCTCGACGCCGCGCAGCAGCTCGGCGGCGGCCTCGCCGTCCTCGCGGGTGAGGCGGCGGACCTTCTCGACGAGGTCGAGGAGCTCCGGGCCCTCCTGGCGGACGAGCGTCTCGCCCAGCAGGTCGCCCAGTCGGCGGATGTCGGAGCGCAGTTCGGCGCTGGCTGTGGAGGTCTGGTCGGCACTGCTCACAGGTGCGGCTCCTTGCAGTGTTTGAGCACGTCTGGAGGGGTACTGGAGGCTTGCGGACCGCGCTGTCCGACGCACCCAGGATAGGTGTCCGGTTCGGCGGCACGGGCAACGCCCCGGCTTAGACACTCTTGCCGGGCGCCGACGCGCTGCCATACTTACGTCGCCGTAGGTTACGGGACCGTAGCCTCGGCTTCCTTCGTACGCACCCTCACCCTCACCCCCCAGGGGACACCCATGACCATCAGCCCCGAGGTGACCTCGGAATCCGCTGCCGAGGCGGGCGGGTCCGCCCCGGACCTGCCCTCCGCCACGCTGGGCGGTGACAGCAAGCGTTCGGTCGAGCAGATCACGCTGCTGCTGTTCATCACGGTGCCCTTCCTGGCCCTGGTCGCGGCGGTGCCGCTGGCCTGGGGCTGGGGGGTGAGCTGGCTCGATCTGGGGCTCATGACGGCGATGTACTACATCGGCTGCCACGGCATCACGATCGGCTTCCACCGCTACTTCACGCACGGCTCGTTCAAGGCGAAGCGCCCGCTGCGGATCGCGCTGGCCGTCATGGGCTCGCTGGCGGTCGAGGGGCCGCTGGTGCGCTGGGTGGCGGATCACCGCAAGCACCACAGGTTCTCGGACGCGGAGGGCGACCCGCACTCGCCGTGGCGGTTCGGTGAGACGCTGCCGGCCCTGATGAAGGGGCTGTGGTGGGCGCACATCGGCTGGATGTTCGACGAGGAGCAGACGCCGCAGCACACGTACGCGCCCGATCTGATCAAGGACCCGGCGATCCGCGTGATCTCCCGCCAGTTCGTGCTGTGGACCGTGGTGTCGCTGGCGATCCCGCCGGTCGTCGGCGGTCTGGTGACGATGTCGTGGTGGGGCGCGTTCACGGCGTTCTTCTGGGGTTCCCTGGTCCGGGTGGCGCTGCTGCACCACGTCACCTGGTCGATCAACTCGATCTGCCACGCGGTGGGCAAGCGCCCCTTCAAGTCGCGTGACCGCTCGGGCAACGTGTGGTGGCTCGCGGTGCTGTCCTGCGGCGAGTCCTGGCACAACCTGCACCACGCGGACCCGACCTCGGCCCGGCACGGTGTCCTGCGGGGGCAGGTCGACTCCAGCGCGCGGCTGATCCGCTGGTTCGAGCAGCTCGGCTGGGCGTCCGACGTGCGCTGGCCGGCCGCCTCCCGCATCGAAGCCCGGCGCCAGAGCGCGCCCGCCGACGCGGCATGATGGAAGACGTGGCGAACGACGGCAGTACAGGCAGTACGAGCGAACCGAAGCCCCGGCGTGGCCGCCGGGTGAGGATGACGGGCGCCGAGCGCCGCGAACAGCTCCTCGACATCGGTCGCACGCTGTTCGCGGAGAAGGGCTTCGAGGGCACGTCGGTGGAGGAGATCGCGGCGAAGGCCGGGGTGTCCAAGCCGGTGGTGTACGAGCACTTCGGCGGCAAGGAGGGCCTGTACGCGGTCGTGGTGGACCGGGAGATGCGCCAGCTCCTGGACATGGTGACGGGCGCGCTGACCGCCGGTCACCCGCGCGAGCTGCTCGAACAGGCGGCGTTCGCGCTCCTGGACTACATCGAGCGCTACACGGACGGCTTCCGGATCCTGGTCCGGGACTCGCCGGTGGCGCAGTCGACGGGCACCTTCGCCTCGCTGATCAGCGACATCGCCACGCAGGTGGAGGACATCCTGGGCCTGGAGTTCAAGGCCCGGGGCTTCGATCCGAAGCTGGCCCCGCTGTACGCGCAGGCTCTGGTGGGCAGCGTGGCGCTGACCGGCCAGTGGTGGCTGGACGTGCGCAAGCCGAAGAAGGCGGAGGTCGCGGCGCACCTGGTGAACCTGGCCTGGCACGGCCTGGACGGCCTGGAGCAGAAGCCGCGGCTGATAGGGCACCGCAAGAGCTGACGGGACCGGGGACGGGGGTGTCGCACGCGCGTGCGACGCCCCCGTCCCCGTATCAGTCGACGGGCTCCAGGAACTCCGGCCGATGGCTGCCGTCCCGGACGAGCGTGCCCCCGTGTCTCTCCAGCCGGGCCGCGAAGTCGCGCATCCCGGCCGCCCGCACCCCCGGGCCGGCCTTCCGGGCCGGCCGGAAGCCGGGCTTCTCCCCGGGGTGGAGCCGGACGGCGCCGCCGGTGGCGAGGACCGGCGGTTCGGGGATCTCGGTCAGGCCTAGGTCGCCCGCGCAGGAGGCCCGCAGGAGGTCCTCGCTGCCGGCCGGAGCGGCGAGCCGGACGGGATCGACGGCGATTAACATCAGGCGGCCTTCCTTGCCAGGGCGAAGATCCTGCGGAACGGGAACGCGGTGCCGTACGGGCCCGGCGGGTAGGCCTCGCGGAGCCGTTCGCGGTACTGGCCGAGGAAGGCCTCGGTGGCGGCGCGGTCGTCCCTGAGGGTGGTGAGCACGGGGCGCAGGGCGGTGCCCTTCACCCAGTCGAGGACGGGGTCCTCGCCGGTGAGCAGCTGGTGGTACGTGGTCTCCCAGACGTCCGTCTCGCAGCCGAGGTCGGCGAGCCGGTGGAGGTAGTCGGCTGGTTCGAGGATGTGGACGAAGCGCCGTCCCTGGTCGCCGATCCGGTCCCGCCACTCGGGCGTCTCGCAGAGTTCGCCGAGGAGGGCGTGGCTGGGTGCGTGGAAGTTGCCGGGGACCTGGAAGGCGAAGACGCCGCCGGGGCGCAGGCCCGCGATCCAGGGGGCGAAGGACTCGGGGTGGTTCGGCACCCACTGCAGGGCCGCGTTGGACACGATCAGGTCGTACGGTTCCTCGGGCGTCCAGTGGGCCGCGTCGGCCGCCCGGAAGTCGATCCAGCCGCCGCCGGAGGTGGTGCCCGCCCAGTCCTTCTCGGCCCGCTCCAGCATCTCGGGCGAGAGGTCGAGGCCGGTGATGTGGGCGTCGGGCCAGCGGTCGGCGAGGAGTGCCGTGACGTTGCCGGGGCCGCAGCCCAGGTCGGCGATCCGGGCGGGCCTGCCCTCGGCGTCGGGCAGCCGCGGTATTCGTGCGAGCAGATCGATGAACGGGCGGGTGCGATGGCCCGCGTGACGCAGGTACTGCTGTGGGTCCCATGTCGGTGCGGCGGATTCCACGGAATGCATGTTCGAAGCCCCCTTGCTGGAACGAGTTGCCGAAGCGGAACGGAGTTCCGGCCCGGTCCCTTCCCCATAGTCAAGGAGACTATATCTCTACGTCAAGATTCTCGTTATCAAGATACTTGAAATAGAGAGACTTAATACCAAGAGACTTTATGTCAACAGACCCTCTACACTGATCGTCATGGAGGACGAGGTCGACCGGCTGGTCGCTGCATGGCGCCGAGAGCGCCCGGACCTCGACGTGGAACCGCTCGAGGTCCTCAGCCGTGTCTCACGCCTGGCCCGGCACCTCGACCGCGCCCGTCGACTCGCCTTCTCCGAGCACCAGCTGGAGCCCTGGGAGTTCGACGTCCTGACCTCGCTCCGCCGGGCCGGCGCGCCCTACCAGCTCTCCCCCGGCCAGCTGCTCACCCAGACCCTGGTCACCTCGGGCACCATGACCAACCGCATCGACCGGCTCACCAAGAAGGGCCTGGTCGAACGGCTGCCCGACCCCAGCGACCGGCGCGGCGTCCTGGTCCGCCTCACCCCCGAGGGCCGCGACCGCGCCGACCAGGCGCTCGCCGGGCTCCTCGCCCAGGAACGGGCCATCCTGGCCCGCCTCTCGCGCACCGAGCGCGGCGAACTGGCCGCGCTGCTACGCCAGCTGACCGCCCCGTTCGACAACATCCCCGGCTAGCACCCCGGCCGGGTCCTCCGCCGGGCCCACCCCGGCCCGGCGGGCCAGCGCCACGGCGGCGAGCGTCGAATGCACGCCCAGCTTGCCCAGCACGTTCTGCATATGGGTCCGGACCGTGTGCGGCGACAGGAACAGGCGCTCCGCGACCGCCTTGCGCCCGAGACCGGCCACCATGCAGCGCAGCACCTCCCGCTCGCGCGGGGTAAGCGACTCCACCAGACGCTCGCTCTCCGTCCGGTGCTTGCGGGCCTCCGTCAGCTCCCGCAGCACGCCCGTGAGCAGCGCCGGCGGCAGATGCGTCTCGTCGCGCAGCACCCCGCGCACCACGGCGAGCAGCCGCTGGAGCGAACAGTCCTTGGCCACCCACCCCCAGGCGCCGGCCTGGAGCGCGAGCGCCGCCCGCTGGGCGTCGTCCTTCTCCGCGAGGACCACGCTGCGCAGCCCGGGCCGCCCCTCGCGGACCCCCGCCACCAGCGCGATCCCGTCGCCGCCGCCCAGGTCGGCGTCGACCAGCATCACGTCGAAGCGGCGCCCCTCCCCCGCGCCGCGGTCCAGGCAGCGCAGTGCGGCCGGGCCGCTGCCCGCGGCGATGACGTCGACGTCGGGCTCCGCCGCGAGGGCGGCTGCGAGCGACTCGGCGAAGACGCGGTGGTCGTCCACCACCAGAACCCGGATACGGGCCACGGACACCCCCAAGTGTCGAGGAACGGCCCGGCGCGGGCACGACGCCGGGGGCGGGTCCGTCGATCGCACGGCCGCCGCCGTGCCTTGACAGTTACCCCGCCCCGGGCGCCGTACCCGGCGGGTCTCGATACCCCTGATCAGCACCGGCCCCCACCGGCGCTGCGCACCAGGGTAAGGGTGCGGCGCGCCGGCGGAGGCCGAATCGCGGAACTGTGCGTACCTGTGGGAAGTCGAGGCCGTCAGCCGACCCGTCGGACACCCGACGGACCATCCGTCAGGCCACCCGCCGGGCGCCCGCCGAGGGGACCGCGGGGAAGACGCCCGGGGTGGCGAAACCCGCCTCGGCGAAGGCCTTCCCGACGGCGGCGGCGACCGTGTCCGCCGCGTCCGTCGCCACCAGGACGATCGCCGAGCCGCCGAAGCCGCCGCCGGTCATCCGGGCGCCGAGCGCGCCCGCCGCGTTCGCCGCCTCGACGGCGAGGTCCAGTTCGGGGCAGGAGACCCGCAGGTCGTCGCGGAGCGAGGCGTGCCCCTCGGTGAGCAGGGCGCCCACCGCGTGGGGGTCGCCGGCGTCGAGGAGGGCGATCACCCGCTCGACGCGGTCGTCGTCGGAGACGACGTGCCGGACATAGCGGCGAACCGTTTCGTCGTCCAAACGCGCGAGGGAATCGGACAGTTGCGCGGCCGATACGTCGCGCAGCGCGCGCACCCCGAGCGCCCGCGCACCGGCTTCGCACCCGGCGCGCCGCTCGGCGTACGCGCCGTCGCCGAGGGCGTGCTTCACCCGGGTGTCGACGACCAGCAGGCACAGCCCCCGGGCGGTGAGGTCGAACGGCACCTGCCGGTACGACAGGTCGCGGGTGTCCAGGTACAGGGCGTGGCCCTCGGTGGCGCACGCGGAGGCCATCTGGTCCATCACCCCGCACGGCACGCCCACGAAGGCGTTCTCCGCCCGCTGGGCGAGCACGGCGAGCTCCGGCCGGGAGAGCCCGAGCCCGAACAGGTCGTTCAGGGCGAGGGCCGTGACGACCTCCAGGGCGGCGGAGGAGGAGAGCCCGGCGCCGGTCGGCACCGTCGACGCGAGGTGGATGTCCGCGCCGGTCACCGGGTGCCCGGCCTCCCGCAGCGCCCAGACCACCCCGGCGGGGTACGCGGCCCAGCCGTACGCGGAGGCCCCGGACAGCGGCTCCAGGGCGGCGACGTCGAGCTGCACGACACCGCCCCCGACATCGGCGGAGTGCAGCCGCAGCACGCCGTCGTCCCGGCGGGAGACGGCCGCGACGGCCGTGTGCGGCAGAGCCAGCGGGAGTACGAAACCCTCGTTGAAGTCGGTGTACTCGCCGATCAGGTTGACCCGCCCGGGAGCGGCCCAGACCCCGTCGGGAGCCGCTCCGTACAGCGCGCCGAACTCCGCCGCGACCGTGCTCATGCCTGTCCCTGCTCCTTCTTGCGGGTGAACGCCCAGGCGTCCTCGACGATGGCCGCCAGATCCGGGCGGGACGGGTTCCAGCCGAGGCGCTCGCGCGCCGTGTCGGCCGAGGCGACGAGCACGGCCGGGTCACCGGCGCGGCGCTCGGCCATGACCTCGGGCACCGGGTGGCCGGTGACCTTGCGAACGGTCTCGACGACCTCCCGCACGGAGAAGCCGTTGCCGTTGCCGAGGTTGCAGATCAGGTGCTCGCCCGCGGTCATCGCGTCCAGGGCCAGCAGGTGCGCCTCGGCGAGGTCGGCGACGTGGATGTAGTCGCGGACGCAGGTGCCGTCGGGCGTCGGGTAGTCGTCGCCGTAGACGTTGATCGCCGCGCGCTGCCCGAGGGCGACCTGGAGGACCAGCGGGATGAGGTGCGACTCGGGGTCGTGCCGCTCACCGCACTCCTTGTAGGCGCCGGCCACGTTGAAGTAGCGCAGCGAGACGGCGGCGAGGCCGTGCGCGGCGCACTCGCCGGTGATCATGTGGTCGACGGCCAGCTTGGTCGCGCCGTACGGGTTGGTCGGCGCGGTCGGCGCGGCCTCGGTGATCGGCACGGTCTCGGGCTCGCCGTAGGTGGCGGCGGTCGAGGAGAACACCAGGCGGCGCACGCCGGCCTCGCGCATGGCGGCGATCAGCGCCATGGTGCCGCCGACGTTGTTGTCCCAGTACTTCTCCGGCTTGGCGACGGACTCGCCGACCTGCGAGAAGGCGGCGAAGTGCAGCACGCCGTCGTAGCTGGAGTCGAGCCAGCGGGCGGCGTCCTGGATGCGCCCCTCGATGAACTCCGCCCCGGCGGGGACGCCCTCCCGGAAGCCGGTGGAGAGGTCGTCGAGGACGGTGACCTGGTGTCCCGCCTCAAGGAGGTGGGCGGCGACCGTGCCGCCCACGTAGCCGGCTCCACCGGTCACCAGGTATTTCGACGTCACTGCCTTGCTCAACTGCTTGCCACCTCTCGGAGTCTGTCGGCCGCGGACTCCGGCGACACGTCGTTCATGAACGCGCCCATGCCCGACTCGGTGCCCGCGAGGTACTTCAGCTTGCCAGAGGCCCGGCGGACGGTGAAAAGCTCCAGGTGCAGGGCGAACTCCTCGCGCCCGGCGCCGGTGACCGGCGCCTGGTGCCAGGCGGCGATGTAGGGCGTCGGGGGCTCGTCCGTGCCGAAGATCCGGTCGAAGCGCCGCAGGAGTTCCAGATAGATCCGCGGGAACTCCGTACGGGCGTCCTCGTCGAGCTCCGTGAGGTCGCCGGCCCGCCGGTTCGGGTAGAGGTGCACCTCGTACGGCCAGCGGGCGGCGTACGGCACGAAGGCGGTCCAGTGCTCCCCGGCGAGCACGACCCGCTCGGCGGACCGCTCCCGCTCCAGGACGTCGTCGAAGAGGTTGCGTCCGGTGGCGGCGCGGTGCGCGACGGCGTTGCGGAGCATGGTGGCCGTGCGGGGCGCGGTGTAGGAGAGGGCGTAGATCTGGCCGTGCGGGTGGGCCAGGGTGACGCCGATCTCGGCGCCCCGGTTCTCGAAGCAGTAGACCTGCCGGACGCCGGGGCGGGCGGAGAGTTCGGCGGTGCGGTCGGTCCAGGCGGCGAGGACGACTCCGGCGCGCTCCTCGGTGAGGTCGGCGAAGGAGGACCGGTGGTCGGAGGTGAAGCAGACCACCTCGCAGCGGCCGTCGGCGCCGGAGAGGGAGGGGAAACGGTTCTCGAAGACCGCCACCTCGTACGCGGCGGCCGGGATCTCGCTCTGCCACTCCTCGGTGGAGGGGCAGAGCGGGCAGGTGTCGGCCGGCGGGTGGTAGATCCGGCCCTGCCGGTGCGAGGCGATGGCCACGTCCTCACCGAGGACGGGGTCGTGGCGGACCTCGGAAGCGGAGACGACGGGGGTCAGCGGCCGGCGGTCGACGGCGTCGCGGGCGGCGGCGGGCGCGTCGCCGGAGTCGAAGTAGAGGAGCTCACGCCCGTCGGCGAGGTGGGTGACGGTCTTCCGCACGGCGGGCTTCTTCAGGGCGGTCTTCTTCACGGCGGGCGGCCTCCACAGCCTCCATCAAACAGAACCACCCATAAAAAACCACAATCAAACATCGAAGGTCAACACTCAGCCCCACCCGGCCACCCACACGGGGGAACGGGGGGGCAGGGTCTCCGGGTGTACGGAGGGTGGACTACGCCCGCTGCACCGGCACCCGGTCGAGCAGACCCGTCCGCGCCGCCAGCGCCGCCGCCTCAAGACGCGAACCCACGCCCAGCTTCATCAGCACCCGCTGCACATGCGTCCGCGCCGTGCTCGGGGCGATCGCCATCCCCGCCGCGATGACCTGGGTGTCCTCCCCCTCCGCCACCCGGACCAGCACCTCCGCCTCGCGCGGGGTGAGCAGCCGCAGCAGCCGCAGCCCCTCGTCGTCCGGCTGCGCCGCCGGGTTGAGCAGCTCCGCGAAGGCGCTCTGGAGCAGCTGCGGCGCGATCGCCGCCTCGCCCGCGCGGGCCTTCACCAGCGCCCGCTCGACCCCCTCTATGCGCTCGTCGTGCCGGACGTAACCCGAGGCCCCGGCCGCGAAGGCCGCCGCGATGCCGCGCGGCGAGGGCACCGGCCCGAGCACCACCACGGCCACCTGCGGGCGCTCCCGTTTGATCCGTACGACCGGGTCGAAGGCACCCGGTTCGGCCGGCGCCGAGGTGCCCAGCAGACAGACCTCCGGCGCGCGGCTCACCACCAGCTCCGCCGCGCCCGCCACCGGCGCCGCCGACGCCAGCACCCGGTGCCCGCGCAGCTTCAGCGCCGAGGCCAGCGCCTCCGCGTGCAGGCGGTGGTCATCGACCACCACGAGCCGAACGCCCATCGATGTGGCCCCCATATCTCCCCGATCCCCCCGGACTGTCGAATTCTTCGCCGGGCAGGCCCCTATGCAAACAGCCCGGCGCACCGATGTGAATCGGTGCGCCGGGCCGGTCCGGTGACGGAACGTCAGCGGGTGCTGTACCCCACCACCAGGTACTCCTTGGTGGAGGAGGCGGAGCGCGGCTTGTCGATCATGACCTCGGACAGGAAGAGCCGCCCGTCCGCGTAGTCGATCTCCGCGTAGTCCGAGGAGAAGGACCGCTCGGGGCTGTTGATGCCCTTCTCCACCGGGTTCTCCAGCAGCGTGGTCTCCTTCATGGTGCTGCCGTCGATGGAGACGATCTTCCCGCCCTTGTCGTAGGGGGGCAGCTTGTACGCGATGACGGCGCCGCCGTCCATGCGCAGCGGCACCAGCGTGTAGCGGTCGCCCGCGTCCGCCTTCGCGGGCACCGGCTTCCCGCTGGCCAGGTCGAACGCGACGATCTCGTTGGTCTCGTCGCCGTACTCCCCGGTGCTGCCCTCGTGCTCCTCGGTGGGCAGGTAGAGCCGCCCGTTGCCGACCACGACCTTGCTGCAGTTCTCCACCTCGGTGGAGCGGCAGCGGGCCGCGTAGCGCTCGGAGTCCGCGGTGATCTTCGCCTTCAGCTTGCCGGTCTTCTCGTCGAGGGAGAAGAAGTCCGAGATGCCGGAGCCGTCGGTCGCGGTGTCGCCGACGTCGGCGGCCACCACCAGCGGCTTGGTGGAGACGACCGAGGCGTAGTCGGTTCCCGCGGGCATCTTGAACTGCGAGATCGGGGCGCCCGTGGTCGGGTTGAGGTTCTGGATCAGCACGTACTGGCTGCCGTACGGACCGCACTTGCGGGCCGCGACCAGGCCCTCGCCGCCGCCGTACCCCATGTCGTAGCAGTTCTCGGAGTTGGTCTGCGGCTTCCAGCGGGGGTTGCCGTTGGCGACGTCGAAGGCCGCGCCGCCGTCGGTGCCGCCGGCCGCGACGGTCGCGCCGCTGAGCGTGACCTCACTGAACTTGGCCTTGCTGTCACCGGCGGAGCCGCCGGTGACGGAGGTCGACCAGACCAGCTTGCCGGTGGTGAGGTCGATCAGGCCGACCTCGGTGCACGGCTGGTAGTTCTTCGGGGGCAGCCGCTTGGTCGCCTCGAACAGGATCGGGGTCTTCCCGTCCGCGGTGACGTGCGAGGAGGCGCCGCAGACCTGGCCGGTCAGCGGCAGCGTCCACAGCACGGTGCCCTTGTCGAGGTCGTACGCGACGACCGAGTTGACCCCGGTCTTCACGTACGCCTTGTCGGTGATCCAGGAGCCGGAGACGTCGGTGACGTCCTCGA
The DNA here is from genome assembly GCF_055560575.1 of Streptomyces sp. NPDC023157. Taxonomy (NCBI): domain Bacteria; kingdom Bacillati; phylum Actinomycetota; class Actinomycetes; order Kitasatosporales; family Streptomycetaceae; genus Streptomyces; species Streptomyces sp. NPDC023157. The sequence continues at coordinate 83,777 of NZ_JBVHIL010000011.1, read as the reverse complement.
CCTTGGGCTGCGGCAGCTGGACGGTCATCTTCGCCGAGGTGTTCGACGGGGCCTTCTCCTTGCCGCCCCCGCCCGTACCGCCGCCGGAACCGGTGTCCGCGCCGCCGTCGGTGGTGGCGCCGGAGGTGCCCTTGGCGTCCTTGCCCTCGTCACCGCCGCCGGAGTTCGCGTACCAGACGCCGCCGCCGATGATCAGCACGACGGCGACGGCCGCCGCGATGAGGATCTGCATCTGCGTCGACAGCTTCTTGCCGCCGCCGGAACCCGGCGGGGGCGTCTGCTGGTACTGGGGGTACTGCGGCTGGGTCGGGTAGCCGTACGGAGGCTGCTGCGGCTGGCCCGGCTGCTGCTGCGGGTAGCCGTACGGGGCCGCCTGCTGCGGCTGCGTGGGCGGCTGCGGCGGGTAGCCGTACGGCGGCTGGGCGGGCGGCGGCGTCGGCTGCCCCGGCTGCTGCGGGTAGCCGTACGGCGGCTGCTGCGGCGGGGGCGTCGGGGCGCCGAAGCCGCCCGGCGGGGGGTCCTGCGGGGCGCCGAACCCGCCCGGCGGGGGGTCCTGCGGCGCGCCGAAGCCGCCCGGGGGCTGGTTCGGCGGTGGCGGTGGCTGCGTCATGGCGTGGGTACCTCGGAGTGGGGAAGGGGACGGGACGGGCGGGGCGTCACTTGCCGTACGCCATCATCGTCTTGGTCTCCTTCTCCTCCTTGTCGTTGGAGGCGGAGACCCGGCCCGCGGCGATCACGAAGGTGCCGTTCCCGTAGGCGTAGCCGGCGCTGTAGAAGGAGCTCTCGACCGTCGAGACCGCCGCCTGGTGCTGGAGCAGCACCTTCGGCGCGCCGCCCGTCGGGGCGAGGGCCGCGACCGCGCCGCCCGCGTCGTAGCGGGGCTCGATGTAGAGCAGCACGTCGGAGCCCTCCATGCGGAGCGGCTTCATCTGCTGCTCACCGGGGGCCTTGGAGCGCCACTTGGGCTTGCCGGTGTTCAGGTCGAAGGCGATGACCTCGTTCGGCGTGCCGTACGCGGTCTCCGTGGACATGTAGAAGCTGTTCGCGTCGGCGGCGACGCCGGTGCAGCCCTGCAGGTTCTTGCCGAAGACGACGAACGAGCCGCCGCAGCGGGGGGCGAACTTGTCGTTGCCGCCCTGGATCTGCGAACGCTCGGTGCCGTTGGCCTTGAGCGAGAAGATCGCCCACTTCTTCTGCTCGCGCTGGGTGGCGGAGATGACCAGCGGGTCGACCGAGTAGACCCGGTCCACCTCCCAGTCGGTCTGGAGCTTGAAGGTCCACTTGGGCTTGCCCGTGTTCGGGTCGACCTCGCTGACCGCCTGCGACTGCTTGTTCACGTCGCCGGAGGGGCACTTGGAGGCGGCGATCAGCTTGCTGCCGCCCGCGTACGCGAAGGGCTTGCAGCCGCTGGTCGGCGAGGAGAACAGCTGCCTGCCGTCGGTCAGCGAGAAGCCGTACGCGGAGCTGGAGCCGGCCGCGGTCACCGTGTTGCCGCTGATGGTGAGGGTGTTGTCGGAGAAGGCGAAGAGGCCGGTGGCCTTGGGGACGGCCTTCTTCCAGCCCGCCTTGCCGGTCTTGAGGTCGACCTGCTGCATCTGCGTGCACTTGGCGCGGTCGCCCGCGCTGTCGTTGTACGCGAAGACCATGACGCCGTCGGCGTTGGGCTCCGGCGGCGCGGCGCACAGCTCGAAGGGCACGTCGATGTGCCACTTGGCGGATCCGTCGGCCAGGCTGTAGCCGTCGATGCCCTTGTACATGGCCTTGACGACCGTGTCGCCGACGATCCACGGGCCGTAGACGTCGGCGCCGTTGCGCGGCAGGTCGACGTTGTTCTTGAGCAGCCAGTTGATCTTCGCCTCGCCGTCCTTGCGGCCGGCGTTCAGGCTCTCGTCGCCGTTCTCGCCGTCGCCGCTGCCGTCGCCCTCGTCGACGGAGCCCGTCGGCTTCGGGACGGTGGTGGTGGAGGTGGTCGGCTTGGCGACCGGGTCCTTCTCGTCGTCGCCGCTGAGCGCGAACCAGCTGACGCCGCCGATGACGAGGAGCGCGGCGGCGGCCGCGGCGACGATGACGCCGGGCTTGCCCTTGAACGGGTTCTTGCCGCCGCCCGGGGGCGGACCCTGCGGCACCGGGGCGTTCGGGTAACCGCCGTACGGGTTGGGCTGCTGGCCGTACGGGCCCGGCTGCTGGCCGTACGGGCCCGGCTGGCCCGGCTGCTGGCCGTACGGGCCGGGCTGCTGGGCGTACGGTCCCGGCTGTTGCGGATAGCCGTACGGGCCCGGCTGGGCGGGCGGCGGCGTCTGCGGGGCCTGCTGCGGGTACCCGTACGGGCCCGGCGGCGGCGTCTGCGGGGCCGGGGCCGGGGCCTGCGGAGCCTGCGGCGGGACCGGCGGTGCCTGCGGAGGCATCGGCGGGACCGCCGGGACGTTCGGGTCCGGAGCGCCGAAGCCCCCCGGCGGCTGGTTGCTGGGCGGCTGGGTCATCAGCGCTTCCCCCTTTTGTGAGCGGGTTTTCTTTCTACCACTCACCGGATGGCGCAAAAGTGACCGGTCCGCCCCTTGTTCCCAAGGGAGGACCGGCCCGTGATGACGTCGTTACTCGTCCTCTACGACATCTCTACGCGTCTTCGGCCAGTTCCAGCCAGCGCATTTCCAACTCCTCGCGCTCACCTGCGAGTTCACGGAGCTCGCTGTCCAGTTTCGCGACCTTCTCGAAATCCGTGGCGTTGTCCGCGATCTGGGCGTGCAGCTTGGTCTCCTTGTCGGACAGCTTGTCCAGCTGCCGCTCGACCTTCTGCAGCTCCTTCTTCGCGGCGCGCGCGTCGGCCGCCGACACGCCCTGCTTCGGCGCGGCGGCCGGGGCGGGGGCGGCCGGGACGGCGGCCTCGATCATCCTCCGACGGCGCTCCAGGTACTCGTCGATGCCGCGCGGCAGCATCCGCAGCGCCCGGTCGCCCAGCAGCGCGAAGGTCCGGTCGGTGGTGCGCTCCAGGAAGAACCGGTCGTGGGAGATGACCACCATCGAGCCCGGCCAGCCGTCGAGGAGGTCCTCCAGCTGCGTCAGGGTCTCGATGTCCAGGTCGTTGGTCGGCTCGTCGAGGAAGAGCACGTTGGGCTCGTCCATGAGCAGTCGCAGCAGCTGGAGCCGGCGCCGCTCGCCACCGGACAGGTCGCCGACCGGCGTCCACTGCTTCTCCTTGCCGAAGCCGAACTGCTCGCAGAGCTGCCCGGCGGTCATCTCCCGGCCCTTGCCGAGGTCGACCCGGTCACGGATCTGCTGCACGGCCTCCAGGACGCGCAGGGAGCCGGGGAGTTCGGTGACGTCCTGGGAGAGGTAGGCGAGCCGCACGGTCTTGCCGACCGTGATCCGCCCGGCGGGCGGCTGCGCCTCGCCGTCGGTGCGGGCGGCCTCGGCGAGGGCGCGCAGCAGCGAGGTCTTGCCGGCGCCGTTGACGCCGACCAGGCCGATGCGGTCGCCGGGGCCGAGCTGCCAGGTGAGGTGCTGGAGCAGCGTCTTGGGACCGGCGGTGACGGTCACGTCCTCCAGGTCGAAGACGGTCCTGCCGAGCCGGGCGTTGGCGAACTTCATCAGCTCGGAGGCGTCGCGCGGCTCCGGGACGTCCGCGATGAGCGCGTTGGCCGCCTCGATCCGGAAGCGCGGCTTGGAGGTACGGGCCGGGGCGCCGCGGCGCAGCCAGGCCAGCTCCTTGCGGACCAGGTTCTGCCGCTTGACCTCCTCCGTGGCGGCGATCCGCTCGCGCTCGGCGCGGGCGAAGACGTAGTCGGAGTAGCCGCCCTCGTACTCGTACACCGCGCCGCGCTGCACGTCCCACATGCGGGTGCAGACCTGGTCGAGGAACCAGCGGTCGTGGGTCACGCAGACGAGCGCGGAGCGCCGCTCGCGCAGATGCCCGGCGAGCCAGGCGATGCCCTCGACGTCGAGGTGGTTGGTGGGCTCGTCGAGGACGAGCAGGTCCTGGTCCTCGATGAGCAGCTTGGCGAGTGCGATCCGGCGCCGCTCGCCACCGGAGAGCGGCCCGATCACGGTGTCGAGCCCGTTCTCGAAGCCGGGCAGGTCGAGCCCGCCGAACAGCCCGGTGAGCACGTCGCGGATCTTGGCGCTGCCGGCCCACTCGTGGTCGGCCATGACGCCGATGACCTCGTGGCGGATGGTCGCCGCCGGGTCGAGCGAGTCGTGCTGCGTGAGCACCCCGGACCGCAGCCCGCCGCTGTGCGTGACGCGCCCGGTGTCGGCCTCCTCCAGCTTCGCGAGCATCCGGATCAGGGTGGTCTTCCCGTCACCGTTGCGCCCGACGACACCGATCCGGTCCCCTTCGGAGACGCCGAGCGAGACGCCGTCGAGCAGCGCACGCGTGCCGTACACCTTCGTGACGGACTCGACATTGACCAGGTTGACGGCCATTTCACTCCTGTACCGGGGGATCGATCGACTTTCCAGAGTAGACGGGTGGGACGGGTGGGATAGCGTGCGGTGATTCGTTCGCGGTCGCGTACAGGGGCGGGGGCCTGGGATGGACAGCTCGGCATGGGCACGGTTCCGGCGGCACCGGTGGCTGCCGCAGGCCACTCTGGTGCTGCTGGCGGCGGCGCTGATCACGGGCTTCGTGCTGGTGCGGGCCGAGTTGCGGGCGCGCCACAACGCGGACGCCCTGGCCCGCGCCTGCGGCGGGGTGCTGCCCCGGGACGCGGTGCGCGGTCTGCTCCCCGACGCCCACTGGTGGGACGAGCGGAGCGGCCCCGGACCGCGCGGGCTCGTCTCCTGCGGCGTGGGCGTCGACGAGCCCGGCGGGGACGAGGACGTCCGGCTCGACGTGGCGGCGACCCCCGTCCTGGAGACGCCCCTCCAGGGCGTGACGGTCGAACACGTCTCCGGCGACCCCGAAGCGCGCACGCCCCGCTGGGCCGACGATTACCGGCGGGCCGACGCCACGACCACGGTCGCCTGCCCGCGCGGGCTGCCCGGGTACGCCCGCCCCGTGACGGCCTTCCGCGTGTACGGGACCCTGTCGACCGTGGGCGACGCCGCGCCGCCCGGCTGGCTCACCCGGATCGGCGAGGCCGTCGCGGCCGTCGCGAACGACCTCCGCGCCGCCCACCGCTGCGGCGGCTCCCCCGTACGCCCGGCCGACGTGCGGCCCGTCCCGCGCACCGAGCCGGACTCCGACGCCGACGCGAAGGACACCCGGGCGGCCTGCGGCTGGTTCCGGCCCGCGTACCTCGGCCCCGGCTGGCAGCCGACCGGGCAGCCCGACCGGGGCGCCACGCACCCCGGCGCCCGCGCCTGCGTCAGCGAGGGCCTGAAGGGGCGGCAGACCCTCGGCGTGACCTCCGCGAGCTGGTGGGGCGAGCTGCTGCCCGAGGTGCGCACCGAGTACGGGCACGAGCTCGCCGTCGCGGGCCGGGGCTCCGCGCCCCGCGCGGACCGGCGGGCCTACACGGTCGCCGCCTGGGCCGAGGCCCGCTGCGCCGACGGCCCGGCCCTGCACCGGGTGAGCGTGACGGGCAAGGAGCGAGATGGCCTCGCGGACCGGGCCGGGGCGCTGCTCGGCCGCTACCTGGAGGCGGCGCACTGCCGCGACACGAAGACGCTGGGGACGGTGTGGAAGTGAGCACGGACACGGCACCGGGACCGGCCCCGGAGACTCCGGACCCGTCCCGGCGGCGCGGCAGGCTCCGCCTCGCGGCCGGCCTCACCGGCGGCGCGGCCCTCTTGGCGGGAGCCCTCTTCTGGGTCTCGGGCGGCTGGGACGCCTGGCGCCACGACGGCGCCCTGGACTCGGCGTGTGACGGGACCCTCGCGGCGGGCCCGGTGCGGGAGCTGGTGGGCGGGGCCGAGGTCACGGCGGACATCCGGCGCGACCGGATCGGCTCGTGGTGGCAGTGCCGGGTGACGGAGGTCGACGCCGACGACGCCGACGACGCCGACGACGGGGCCGGGCGGATCGACCTGCGGGTGACGGTGAGCGAGGCGGGGGACCGTCTGTTCGACATCGACGCGTCCCGCACCGACGCGCCGCTCGGGCACGGCTGGACCGGCGGCTTCGCCTTCGACCCCGACCGGGAGAACGCCGACCAGGGGGACGCCACCGCCACGCTGCTGCTCGACTGCCGCGGGAAGCGGGGCGGCGGGCTCACCGCCGAGGTGCGGGCGCGGACCGACCGCCTCGACTTCGGCCGGCCCGAGGCCCGGGCGCGGCTCACGGCCGTGCTGACGGGGACGGCGACGGCCTACGCCCGGCAGACCGGCTGCGAGGCCGTCGAGGGCGGGCCGGTGACGGAGGTCGGGGTCTCGGCGACCGCCTGGGACCACGAGCCGTTCGGGACGGTGTCGGGCAGTTGCGCCGGGATCGTGGACGCTGCGACGGCCGGCCGGTGGGGCGTGCGCACGGCGGTGGAGACCGCGCCGGGCCCGAAGCCCGTCGAGGGCTGCGTGCTCGGCGGGCTGCGGGGGGCACCGCTGTACGAGTTCACCGCCTCGTACGGGGCGGGCCTGGACTGGGCCACGAGGGAGCGGCTGGAGGACCGCACGGACGACAGGAAGGGCGACGCCCCCGACGGCGGCTACCTCCTGTGGGCCGCGTGCCCCGGCGGGACGAAGCGGGCCGCGTACACGGTGAGCACGCCCGGCCGCGCCTACGAGACCAGCGAGCTGGCCCTGGACCACCCGGGGCTGCGGGCCGCGCTCCAGCGCTTCGCCGCCCGCTCGGCGCAGGCCCACGGCTGCGGGCTGCCGGGCACCGGGCGGGTGTACGACGCGGGCTGAGGAGCGGCTCCCGGCCCGCGCACGCGTGCGAACGGAGTGCTCTTCTCGGCCGCGCGGGCGACTCCGCGGCCCCGGCTGCCGGGGCGATGGGCGGGCGGTCCGTCATCTTCGTGGGGGTTTGGGACGGTCACGCGTCCGAATCCGCGTCCGCTTCCCCCCGAGGAGAGAACCATGGTCCGCATCCCCCGCCTGGCCGCCGCCGTCGCGGCCGCCTCCGCCCTCACCGTGCTCGCCGCCGGACCCGCCGTCTGCGCCGGCGACCCGACCGTGACCGATCCGCACGTCCTCGCGCACTTCGACTTCGCCGCGGGACAGACCCCGGAGAACATCGCCCTCGAACCCGACGGCTCGGCCGACCTCACACTCGCCTTCGCCCGCCAGGTCGCCCGGGTCGACCGGCACGGCGGCACCCGGATCCTCGCCACCCTGCCCGCCGTGGCGAACCCGCAGACCCCGGTCCTCGGCGCCGCGATCGTCACGGGTCTCGCCCGGGCCGAGGACGGCACCCTGTACGTCAACTACGTCACCGGGACGCCCGAGACCGGCGTCTGGCGCATCGCCCCCGACGGCAGCGCCCCCGAGCAGATCGCGCAGCTGCCCGCCGACGGCCTCCCCAACGGCCTCGCCCTCGACGAGGACTGCGGCACGCTCTACACCGCCGACTCGGCCCTCGGCACGGTGTGGCGGGTCCCCGTGGACGGCGGCGAGCCCACCGCCTGGGCCACCGGGGCCGCGCTCGAACCCACCCCGCAGCTCCCCTTCGGCGCCAACGGCCTCAAGCTGCACGACGGCGCCGTCTGGGTCTCCAACACGGCCCACGGGACGCTCCTGCGCATCCCCTTCGGGCACGAGCACGAGCACGAGCACGGGCACGGGCACGGGCAGGAGCCCGGCCACGGGCACGACCGGACCGCCGGCCCCGTCGAGACCCGGGCGACCGGGCTCACGGCCATCGACGACTTCGCTTTCACCGGGCACGGCGACACGGTCCTGGCCGCCCTGAACACGGTGCACGAGCTCGCTCTGGTCCGCGCCGACGGCAGCCACAAGACGGTCCTCACGGCCAAGGACGGCCTGCAGAACCCGACCTCCGTGGCCGTGCACGCCAAGAACGTCTACGTGAACAGCGCGGCCTTCTACGTCCAGCCGAACCCGGACCCGAACCTGCTGCTCGCCCGGATCTCCAAGAACAAGGACTAGCGACCGGCGACCAGCCGCTAGTCGCTAGCCGCTAGCCGCTAGCCGCTAGCCGAGGACGGTCGCGCCCGGTGCCGGGGAGGTCGCCACGCGGGCCGCGCGGCAGGTGCCGGAGGCGGTCAGGGCCGCCGCGACCGTCGCGGCGGACTCGGCGTCCTTCACCAGGAACGCGGTCGTCGGGCCCGAGCCGGAGACCAGGGCGGCCAGCGCCCCGGCGGCCGTGCCGGCGTCCAGCGTCGCGGCCAGCGAGGGCCGCAGCGACAGGGCGGCGGCCTGGAGGCCGTTGGCGAGGGTCCCGGCGAGGGCGGTCGTGTCGCCGGTGCGCAGGGCGTCGAGCAGGGCCGGGGAGGCGACCGGCTCGGGCACCTCGACGCCCTCGTTGAGGCGGTCGAACTCGCCGTAGACGGCCGGGGTGGAGAGCCCGCCGTCGGCGACGGCGAAGACCCAGTGGAAGGCGCCGCCGACCGGCAGCTCCGTCAGCCGCTCGCCCCGGCCGACGCCGAGGGCGGCCCCGCCGACCAGGCTGAACGGCACGTCGCTGCCCAGCTCGGAGCAGATCTCCAGGAGTTCGGCGCGCGGGGTGTCCAGGCCCCACAGGGCGTCGCAGGCCAGCAGGGCGCCCGCGCCGTCGGCGCTGCCGCCGGCCATGCCGCCCGCGACGGGGATGTCCTTGGCGATGTGCAGGTGCACGTCGGGGGCGATGCCGTGGCGGGCGGCGAGCAGTTCGGCCGCGCGGGCCGCCAGGTTGGTGCGGTCGAGCGGCACCTTGTCGGCGTCGGGGCCCTCGCAGGTGATCGTCAGACGGTCCGCGGGGGTGGCGGTCACCTCGTCGTACAGGGAGACGGCGAGGAAGACGTTGGCCAGGTCGTGGAAGCCGTCGGGCCGGGCGCCGCCGACCGCGAGCTGCACGTTGACCTTGGCGGGGACCCGTACGGTGACGGCGCCGCTCACGCCTTGGCCTCCGCGATCCGGGCGAACTCCTCGACCGTCAGGGCCTCGCCGCGCGCCTGCGGCGAGATGCCCGCCGCCACCAGGGCCGTCTCGGCCGCGGCGGGCGAGCCCGCCCAGGTCGCGAGGGCGGCGCGCAGGGTCTTGCGGCGCTGGGCGAAGGCCGCGTCGACGACCGCGAAGACCTCCCGCTTGGAGGCGGTGGTCTTCACCGGCTCGGTGCGCCGCACCAGCGAGACCAGGCCCGAGTCGACGTTGGGGGCGGGCCAGAAGACGTTGCGGCCGATGGAACCGGCCCGCTTGACCTCCGCGTACCAGTTGGCCTTGACCGACGGCACGCCGTACACCTTGTTGCCGGGGCGGGCGGCGAGCCGGTCGGCGACCTCGGCCTGGACCATGACGAGGGTCCGCTCGATGGTCGGGAAGCGGTCCAGCATGTGCAGCAGCACCGGGACGGCGACGTTGTACGGCAGGTTGGCGACGAGCGCGGTGGGCGGCGGGCCCGGCAGCTCCTGCACCTGCATGGCGTCGGAGTGGACCAGCGCGAAGCGGTCCTGCTTCGCCGGCATGCGGGCGGCGATGGTGGACGGCAGGGCGGCGGCGAGGATGTCGTCGATCTCGACGGCGGTCACCCGGTCCGCGGCTTCGAGGAGCGCGAGGGTGAGGGAGCCGAGCCCGGGTCCCACCTCCACGACCACGTCGTCGGGGCGCACCTCGGCCGTGCGGACGATCCGCCGGACCGTGTTCGCGTCGATGACGAAGTTCTGGCCCTTCTGCTTGGTCGGGCGCACGCCGAGGGCGGCGGCCAGCTCGCGGATGTCTGCGGGGCCGAGGAGGGCGTCGGGACTGTCGGGTCCGGTGGTGGTGCTCACCGGTACAGCCTACGGCCGCAGTGGGGCCACGGAGTCGCCCCCCGGGTCACGTACAGCTTCTTCGCCCGGAAGGTCTGCTCCGCGGCGGGGGCGTTCTGGGCGACCCCGCTGCCGCCGAGCGAGCGCCAGGTGCCGGGGTCGAACTGGTAGAGCCCGCCGTAGGTGCCGGACGGGTCGACGGCGCCGGGGCGCCCGCCGGACTCGCAGGCGGCGAGCGCGCCCCAGTTCAGGCCGTCGGCCCCGGCGACGGAGGTGGGCAGCGCGCGGGTGCCGATGCGGACCTTCTGGGTGACGGGCTCGCGGACGGTCTCCTCGCCGGTGCGGCGGGGCCGCTGCCGGACGCCGTTGACGGTGCGCAGGCTGTACGTGACGCGGCGGACGCCGGGGACGCCCTGCCGTTCGACGAGCTCGGTCCCGGCGAAGAGTCCGGGGTCGCGGACCCGCTCGACGGCGTACGGCACGGGCTCCTCGCGGACCTCCTGGCTGCCGGTGATCCGCAGCACGGTGACGGTCTGCCCGTCGCGCGGGAAGGAGCCGGGCGGTACGGAGGTGGTGTCCTGCCCCGAGAGGGTGAGCCCGGCCTCCTCGACGGCCTCGCGGACGGTGGCCGCGTTGGTGCGGACGGTCCGCTCCCGGCCGTCGGCGAGGAAGGTGACGGTCCGCTCGGTGCGCACGTCGAGGGCGAGGCCCTGCCGGGAGATGGGCGCAGAGCGGGAGGCGGAGAGGTAGGCGCCCTCGGCGCGGACGCCGAGCTGGCGCAGGGCGCCGTCGACGGTCCGCGCGGTGGTCCACACCTGGCGGCGCTGCCCGTCGAGGGTGAGGGCGACGGGCCGCCCGTACCGGACGACGACCTCGTCGCCGCTGGCGAGGGCGGCGGCGGGGGCCGGGGCGACGATGTCGTGGTCCCCGACGGCCAGGCCCTCGTCGGCGAGCAGTTCGTCGACGTCGTCGGCGAAGGTGTGCAGGGTGCGCGGGACGCCGTCGACGGAGAGCCGGACGGCCTTGTCCTGGGCGACGAAGGCGGTGGTGCCGCCGGCGAGGAACGCGACGACGAGGGCCTGCGGGAGGATCCGCCGCAGCCCCTCGCCCGTGACGGGGGACGCCTTGCGCCGCCGGGCGGCCCGACGGGCGCCGGCGCGGTGACCGGACTGAGGGGTGCTCACGAGGCCGGGACCCTAGTCCCGTGCGTGCTCACTCTCCAAAACGACCCGGCTACCTTGCGTAACCGTTATGGATCAGTAATCGAAGGCGCGGGCCGTGTTCACGGCGATCGCCCCGGCCAGCTCGTCCTCGCCGATGCCGCGCACGGCCGCCATGGCCCGGACGGTGACCGGGATCAGGTACGGGGCGTTGGGGCGGCCCCGGTAGGGCGCGGGGGTGAGGAAGGGGGCGTCCGTCTCGACGAGGACGAGCTCCAGCGGGGCGACGGCGAGGGCGTCGCGCAGCGGCTGCGCGTTCTTGAAGGTGACGTTGCCTGCGAAGGACATGTAGTAGCCCTTGGCGGCGCAGATCTCGGCCATCTCGGCGTCGCCGGAGTAGCAGTGGAAGACGGTCCGCTCGGGGGCGCCCTCCTCGTCGAGGACCCGCAGGACGTCGGCGTGGGCCTCGCGGTCATGGATGACGAGGGCTTTGTTCCGGCGCTTGGCGATCTCGATGTGGGCGCGGAAGGAACGCTCCTGCGCGGCCATGCCCTCGGGGCCGGTGCGGAAGTAGTCGAGGCCGGTCTCGCCGACGGCCCGCACGTACGGCAGGGCGGCCAGCCGGTCGATCTCGGCCAGGGCCTCGTCGAGCGCGGCGTCGCCGCCGGGAGTGCGCGCGCCCTGGCGCGACCAGCCGTCCGGGTCACCGAGGACGATCCGGGGCGCCTCGTTGGGGTGCAGGGCGACGGCCGCGTGCACCTGGTCGTACTGGGCGGCCGTGTCGGCGGCCCAGTACGAGCCCTTCAGGTCGCAGCCGACCTGGACGACCGTGGTGACGCCGACGGCGGCGGCCTTGGTCAGGGCCTCCTCGACGGTGCCGGACTGCATGTCGAGATGGGTGTGCGAGTCCGCGACCGGGACCAGCAGGGGCTCGGGCAGCGGCGGCGGGGCGTCCTTGGAACTCATGGCCCCGATCGTACGAGGGCCATGAGTCCGCCCGCCAAGGCTTACCGCCGGGCGCCGAGGCTTGTCGCCGGGCGCCGGGCCTCACCCCCGCGCTAGCGCCGGGACCGGAAGGGGTGCAGCAGGTCGGAGAGGTGCCAGTGGTGTGCGGGCTTCTCCTGCCCGGGACCGCCCGGAGCGTCCTCCGTGAGCTCCTGGCCGATCGGTCCCGCGATGGACACCGGCTTGGTCGACTTCGCACCGTGGCCGTGCCGTTCGGCGGCGGCCATCAGGTCGAGCACCGAGGACACCTGTCCCGAGCGCATGATCCGCACGACGTGACCGCCGCAGTTCATGCAGGTCGGGCTGGACAGCGGGGACGGGACCCGCTCTCCGTCGGCCTTGTAGACGATGAATTCGTGACCCTTGGCGTCGACGTGGTGCTCTATCTCGTACGCCTGCTCCCAGCCATAGCCGCATCTCATGCAGGCGAAGGCGTACGCCTCGTGTGCGACGGGCGTTCCGGTGCCGGTGATCTCAGTCATTCCAGCTCCTCTCCACTGGTCCAGTGGACGCCTTTTCCGGCCGGAGCGCATCAGTGGCGGAAAAACCATGGACGCTCTTTGGCGTTTCCTTGCCCTAAGAGGCTTCGGAGGGGCCCGCCGCCGGGTTCCGCTTTGCCTTTCAGATTAGTCCTTTACCGTTTCCGGGGCCTGCCGCCGCCGCATTCTTTGCCGCCACCACGGCATCGAACACCTCACGCTTGGGAAGCCCCGCCTCGGCCGCGACCGCGGCGATGGCCTCCTTGCGCCGCTCCCCCGCCTCCTCGCGCACCTGCACCCTGCGCACCAGCTCCGCGGCGTCCAGTTCGGCGGGCGCGGCCTCCGGGGCGCCCTCGACGACGACGGTGATCTCACCCCGTACGCCTTCGGCCGCCCAGGCGGCCAGCTCGCCGAGCGGGCCGCGCTTGACCTCCTCGTACGTCTTGGTCAGCTCGCGGCAGACGGCGGCCCGGCGGTCGGCGCCGAAGACCTCGGCCATCGCGGCGAGCGTGTCGTCGAGCCGGTGCGGGGCCTCGAAGTACACGAGGGTCCGGCGCTCGTCCGCGACCTCGCGCAGCCGCCCGAGCCGCTCGCCCGCCTTGCGCGGCAGGAAGCCCTCGAAGCAGAAGCGGTCCACGGGCAGCCCGGAGAGCGCGAGCGCGGTGAGCACGGCGGACGGGCCCGGCACGGCCGTGACCTTGATGTCCTGCTCGACGGCGGCCGCGACGAGGCGGTAGCCCGGGTCGGAGACCGAGGGCATCCCGGCGTCCGTGACGAGCAGCACCCGGGCCCCGCCGACGAGCGCCTCGACCAGCTCGGGCGTCCGGGCGGACTCGTTGCCCTCGAAGTAGGACACGACCCGGCCCGTGGTGTGGATGCCGAGCGCGCGGGTCAGTCCGCGCAGCCTTCGGGTGTCCTCCGCGGCCACGATGTCCGCGTTCTCCAGTTCGGTGGCGAGCCGTGGCGGTGCGTCCGCGATGTCGCCGATGGGGGTCCCTGCGAGTACCAGCGTTCCTGTCACACGGGTCATCCTCCCAGCCCGGACAGGCGACGCGCACAGGCGCGTTCCCTACGATGGCGCGGTGACCAGTACCGCACCCGAGGCCCTGGAGGGTCAGCACCCCGTGGCACCCACCGTGGCAGAGCCCTCTTCGTGGCAGCGGCGGCTGCGGCAGTTCGGCTACCGGCCGGACACCAAGGGCGCCCTGTCCGTCGGCCTGCGGGAGCGGCTCGTGCCGCCGTACGCCCGTCCCTCGGAGCGGCTGTGGTCGCTGCTGACGATCGGGCCGGCCGCCGCCGACCGGATCTGGCGCGCCGCCGCCTGGGCCGGACCGCTGCTGGTCGCGCTGGTCGCGGGCGTGCTGCGGTTCTGGAACCTGGGCAAGCCGCACGCGGTGATATTCGACGAGACGTACTACGCCAAGGACTCCTGGGCCCTGATCAACCAGGGGTACGAGGGGGCGTGGCCGAAGGACATCGACAAGACGATCCTGAACGACCCCGGCGCGGTCCTCGTGCCGACCGACCCCGGGTACGTCGTGCACCCGCCGGTCGGCAAATGGGTGATCGGCATCGGCGAGAAGCTGTTCGGCTTCGAGCCGTTCGGCTGGCGTTTCATGGTCGCGCTGCTCGGCACCCTGTCGGTGCTGATGCTGTGCCGGATCGGGCGGCGCCTGTTCCGCTCGACGTTCCTCGGCTGCCTGGCGGGCGTGCTGCTCACCGTGGACGGCCTGCACTTCGTGATGAGCCGCACGGCGCTGCTCGACCAGGTGCTGATGTTCTTCGTGCTGGCGGCCTTCGGCTGCCTGGTCGTCGACCGGGACAAGGCGCGGGCCCGGCTCGCCGCCGGCCTGCCCGAGGACGATCAGGGCGTGCTGCGGCCCGACGCCTCGGTCGCGGAGACCCTGCGGCTCGGCTGGCGCCCGTGGCGGCTCGCGGCCGGCGTGATGCTCGGCCTGGCGGCCGGCACCAAGTGGAACGGGCTCTACATCATGGCCGCGTTCGGCCTGATGACCGTCCTGTGGGACCTCGGCGCCCGCCGCACGGCCGGCGCGATCCGCCCGTACACGGCGGTCCTCAAGCGCGACCTGCTGCCGGCCTTCGTCTCCGTCGTCCCGGTGGCGATCGGCACCTACCTGCTCTCCTGGACCGGCTGGATCGTCACCGACAAGGGCTACTTCCGCCACTGGGCCGCCGAACAGGACAAGCTGAACGGCGGCGGCACCTGGGGCTGGCTGCCGGACTGGCTGCGCAGCCTGTGGCACTACGAGACCGAGGTCTACAAGTTCCACGTCGGGCTGAACTCGCCGCACACCTACGAGTCCAACCCGTGGAGCTGGATCGTCCTCGGCCGCCCGGTCTCCTACTTCTACGAGTCCCCCGCCCCCGGCCAGAACGGCTGCCCCGCGAGCGCGAGCGACAAGTGCGCCCAGGAGGTCCTGGCCCTCGGCACACCGCTGCTGTGGTGGGCGGCCTGCTTCGCGATCCTGTACGTGCTGTGGCGCTGGGCGTTCCGCCGCGACTGGCGCGCGGGCGCGATCGCCTGCGGCATCGCGGCCGGCTGGGCGCCGTGGTTCCTCTACCAGGAACGCACCATTTTCCTTTTCTACGCGGTGGTGTTCGTCCCGTTCCTGTGTCTCGCGGTGGCGATGATGATCGGGGCGATCGTGGGGCCGGCGGGTTCCTCGGAAAGACGGCGCACTTTCGGGGCGGTGGCCGCCGGAGTGCTCGTTCTCCTCATCATCTGGAATTTCATCTATTTCTGGCCCCTGTACACCGGACAGGCGATCCCCATTCAGGGATGGCGGAACCGGATGTGGCTCGACACCTGGGTGTAGCGCCCCCGCGACGAGACCGGCGTGACCGGGGCAGCGGGAAACACCGTGACCGGGGTAGCGGAAAACAGACGGTCCGGTCGCTTTCCGGTAACGACCGTCCCCGCTGTCACTCCTGCCCCCTAGGCTGCCTGGGCCAACCTGGGGGAGGGAGTCGCAGTCATGCGCAGTGGTGTGAAGGTCGCGGTCGTCGGCGGAGTGTTCGTCGTCGTGGCGAGCGGGGTCGGGTACGGGGGATACAACCTCTGGACCGGGATCACCGGGGGATCCGACGGGGTCGGCACACGCTCCGACTCCGCGCCGAAGACGGGGCCGGTCACCCCGGAGGAGGTGACGCGGACCGCCCAGCACTTCCTCTCTGCCTGGGCGAGCGGTGAGTCCGACCTGGCGGGGCAGGCCACCGACAACCCGGCCGACGCCCAGCCCTCGGTGCTGAACTTCCGCGAGGCCGCCAAGCTGTCGGCCCTGACGATCACCCCGGGGCCCGCGGCGGGCACGACGGTGCCGTTCACGGTGCAGGCCACCGTCACGTACCAGGGCGTCTCCAAGCCCTGGACGTACACCTCGCAGCTCACCGTGGTGCGCGGGGCCACCACCGGACGCCCGCTGGTCGACTGGAAGCCGGCCGTGCTGCACCCGAAGCTGACGTCGAAGTCGGCGACGATCCGCACGGGCGCGGCGACCAGCGGCGAGATCGAGGCCGTCGACCGCGAGGGCCGGGTCCTCACCGCCCAGAAGTACCCTTCGCTCGGCCCGGTCCTGGACCAGCTGCGCGCGCGGTACGGGTCGACGGTGGGCGGCGAGCCCGGCATCGAGACCTACCTGGACTCCGGCGCCGGAGGAGACCGGAACACCACCCTGCTCACCCTCGTCAAGGGCAAGCCGGGGAAGCTGGAGACGACGATCGACGCCGAGGTGCAGGCGGCGGCCGAGAAGGCGGTCGCCCGGTACGGCACGGCCTCCGTGGTCGCGGTGCAGCCCTCGACCGGCGCGGTACGGGCCGTCGCCAACAGCCCGGCCAACGGCTTCAACGCGGCCTTCGAGGGCAAGAAGATGCCCGGCTCCACGATGAAGATCGTCACGGCGGCGCTGCTCCTGGAGAAGGGCCTGGTCAAGGCCGACCAGACCGCCGAGTGCCCGCCGACGGCGATGTACTACGGCCGGACGATCAAAAACCTCGATGGCTTCTCCCTGGACGGCGCGACCTTCGGCAAGAGCTTCGCCCGCTCCTGCAACACGGCCTTCATCAAGAAGATCGACGACGTCGGCGACGACTCCGCGCTGGGCAAGGAGGCCAAGGAGGTCTTCGGCATCGGCCTCGACTGGAAGACCGGCATCCGGTCGGTCGACGGCTCCGTCCCCGCCGCGACCGGCGGCGAGGCCGCGGCCCAGTACATCGGCCAGGGCACCGTCCAGATGAACCCGCTGAACATGGCCTCGATCACGGCCACGGCGAAGAACGGCACCTTCCGGCAGCCGTACCTGATCGCCAAGGACGTGGACGCCCGCGCGTTCGCCACGGCCGAGCGGACGCTGCCGTCCTCCGTGGCCCGGCAACTGCGCGCCATGATGCGGCTGACGGCGACGGCGGGCTACGGCACGGCGACCGGCGTGATGTCCACGGTCGGCGGCTCCGACAAGGGCGCGAAGACGGGTTCGGCGGAGGTCGACGGCCAGACGACCTCGGACTCCTGGTTCACGGCGTTCTCGGGCGACCTCGCGGCGGCGTCGTTCGTCGAGGGCGGCGGACACGGGGTGGACGCGGCGGGCCCGATCGTGGCGAAGGTCCTGAACGCTGGGTGAGGCCCCGAGGCTCTGCACACGGGCTGAGGCCCCGAACACGGACTGAGGTCTGGGGCTCTGGGGCTCTGGGGCTCTGGGGCTCTGGGGCTCTGGGGCTCTGAAACACAGGCTGGGGCAGCGCGTAACCCGGTCGCATGCCACGTACACGTACCGATAGCGTGACGGCCCATGACGACGTCACACGCCGATGCCCACCCCCAGTTCGCCGCCGCCCTGAAGGAGTTGGGCCTCGACGTCGAGGTCCGGCGCTTCCCGGACGAGACGCGGACCGCGCAGCAGGCCGCCGAGGCCATCGGCTGCGCGGTCTCGGAGATCGTGAAGTCGCTGATCTTCGCCGCGGACGGGGTGCCCGTGCTCGTCCTCATGGACGGGGCCTCGCGGGTGGACGTGGAGCGGGTCCGGGAAGAGCTGGGCGCCGCGCGGGTGACCCGCGCCGACGCGCGACTGGTCCGGGAGACGACGGGCTACGCGATCGGCGGCGTCCCGCCCTTCGGGCACCGCACCCGCACCCGGGTCCTCGCCGACCGCGGGCTGCTCGACCACGCGGTGGTGTGGGCGGCGGCCGGCACCCCGCACACCGTCTTCGCCCTCGACCCCAAGACGCTGGTCGCGCACGCGGGCGGCGCGCTGGTGGACGTCCGGGAGCGCACGGCGTGACCCCGCTCGTCGTCACGGCCGTGCTGATCGCGGCGGTGACGCACGCCAGTTGGAACGCGATCGCCGCCCGCATCCAGGACCAGCTCCTCTCCTTCACGCTGATATCCGGCGGCGGCGCCCTGATCGGCGCCGTCACCGCCTGCTTCGTGCCGCTGCCGGCCGCCGGGGCGTGGCCGTACCTGGTCGCATCGGCCGCGCTGCACGTGGCGTACTACGCGCTGCTGATGAAGTCGTTCGCACTCGGCGACTTCGGCCAGATGTACCCGATCGCCCGGGGCACGGCGCCGCTCGTCGTGACCCTGCTCGCCGCGGTGTTCGTCGCCGAGATCCCGTCCGCCGAACAGCTCGCGGGCGTCGCGGTCGCCTGCGCGGGCCTCACCGGCCTCGCCCTGTGGGGCATCCGCGGCAAGGGCACCCGCCCGCACTGGCCGGCCCTGCTGGCGGCCGGCGCGACGGGCCTGTCCATCGCCGCGTACACGGTCGTCGACGGCGTCGGCGTCCGCGCCTCGGAGACCCCGCTCGGCTACATCGCCTGGCTGATGCTCCTGGAGGGCCTGGTCATCCCCGCCTACGCCCTGCACCGCCGCCGCGCCGCCCTGGCCGCCCAACTCCGCCCGTACGCCGCCCGAGGCCTCCTCGGCGCCGCCCTCTCGGTCGGCGCCTACGCCCTCGTCCTCTGGGCCCAGACCAAGGCCCCCCTCGCCCCGATCGCCGCCCTGCGCGAGTCGTCCATCATCGTGGGCGCCGCCATAGGCGCCCTCCTCTTCAAGGAACGCTTCGGCGGCCCGAGGATCGCGGCGGCGGGGCTGATGGTGGTGGGGATCGGGTTGATGCTGTACGCGAGTTGAGGGGACCGGTACGGTCCGGGCCGCGCCCGGTCAGGCGGCGCCCGCCCCAGGAGTGACGCCGAGCTCGGCCCACACCACCTTGCCCGGACCACGTACACGGCGGACGGCACCGTCGTCGAGTTCGCCATCGGCGTCCACGCGGCCACCCGGTTCGCCTGGACGTACGACTTCAAGGTCCCCGACAGCGCGGACGGGGAGGCCCGGTGATCTCCCGGCAGGACTGGGACGACGCCCGGCTGCTCTGGGACTTCCAGCAGATGGGCCACACGCCGCGCCCCTGCTCGGTCGCGATCGGGCTCGGCAGCCACGACCTCGGCGTGGCCGATGTGACGGTCTCGCTGTACCGGCGCGGGATGGTGCCGCTCATCGTCTTCACCGGGGCCACGAGCCGGACCACGCGGGACCGGATGCCCCGCGGCGAGGCCGAGCACTACCGCGAACGGGCGGTTGAGCTGGGGGTCCCCGAAGCGGTGGTTCTCGTCGAGCCCCTGGCGTGCGACACCGGCGAGAACATCCGCTTCTCGCGGGAGCTGCTTGCCGAGCGTGGCGTCGCCGTGTCGTCGGTGCTGCTCGTCAGCAAGCCGTACGAGGAGCGCCGGGCGTACGCGACGGCGCGGAAGCTGTGGCCGGAGGTCGAGGTCGTCAGTGCGTCCTCGCCGATGGCGCTCGTGGCGTATGTGGATGCGGTCGGGGACGCCCGCCTCGTCCTCGACATGCTCGTCGGGGCGGTTCAGCGGCTGATCGTCTATCCGGCACGGGGGTTCATGATCGAGCAACAGATCCCCGACGATGTCGTCGCGGCCTACGAGCGCCTCAGGGCCCAAGGGTTCACGAGCCGGATCGTCCCCGCCTGAGCGAGAGTTCGCGGCATGAGGCCCGAAGCCTCAACCGCCCGCCGCTTCCTGCGCGGCCATCACCTCGTCCCCGTGGGCGAAGGCCCAGGCGCCCGCGGCCTCGATGGGGGCCAGGAAGGTGCGGCCCAGCGGGGTGAGGCGGTACTCGACGCGGGCCGGTGCGGCCGGGTCCGTCCGGCGGTCGACCAGGCCGTTGAACTGCAGTCTGCGCAAGGTCTCGGTGAGGACCTTGGAGCTGATCCCCCCGATGCGCTCCCGGAGTTCGACCGGGCGCAGGGGGGCGTCGCGCAGGGCCCAGAGGACCACGGCGTTCCAGGTGTGGGAGAGCAGGTCGAAGGCGAGGCGGGCGCGGCAGTCGGCGAGGAAGGTGTCGGTCGTCACGTACCGAATGGTGCCCGAGCGGCCCTCTAGCGTCGGTGTGAACGAGGCAATCCGGCTTCGAGGAAGGGATGTTGGGGATGCGGATCGGTGTGCTGGGGACGGGGAACATGGCCGACGCGCTCGGCGGGCACTGGGTGCGGGCCGGGCACGAGGTGACCTTCGGCGGGCGGGACGTGCGCCGGGCGGAGCGGCTCGCGGCCCGCGTCGGAGGCGGCGCGCGGGCCGGAGGGCTGCGCGCGGCCGTCGACGCCGGTCAGGACGTGGTGCTGGTCGCGCTGCCGTTCGGGGCGGGG
Source organism: Streptomyces sp. NPDC023157 (assembly GCF_055560575.1). Classification (NCBI taxonomy): domain Bacteria; kingdom Bacillati; phylum Actinomycetota; class Actinomycetes; order Kitasatosporales; family Streptomycetaceae; genus Streptomyces; species Streptomyces sp. NPDC023157. The sequence goes on along the minus strand of NZ_JBVHIL010000011.1, from coordinate 63,687 downwards.
GCCGAGGTGGTGCGGGGGCTGCGTGCGGGGCTGGCGGGCGCGGTGCTGCTCGACTGCTCCAACCCGGTCGGGGCGGGCTTCCGGCTGCTGACGGACGGCGGGCTGTCGGCGGCGGAATCGCTGGCCGCGGCGGCGCCGGGGGCGCGGGTGGTCAAGGGGTTCAACCTCTGCCACGAGGATGTCTGGCGCATGCGACCGCCCGTCTTCGACGGCCGCCCGCTGGCCGTGCCGCTGTGCGGGGACGACGGGGCGGCCCTGGAGCGGGTCCGGGAGCTGGTGCGGGACGTGGGGTGCGAGCCGGTGGCCGCGGGAGGGCTCGAACGGGCGGCGCTGCTGGAGGCGACCGCCGCGCTGTTCATCGGACTGTGGGTCGGCGAGGGGGCGGACGCCCAGGCGATCGCGCCTCCGCTGGCCTACGCGGCGGGGGCGGGCGGGGCGGGTGGGACCGGATGAGGCGGGCAGGGCGGCGGTCGGTCGGTTCAGCCGGTCGGGGCGGTACCGGAGTTCGGGGCATTCCGGGCGGTCAAACGGAATGCTCACTCCACATCCCAAACTCGACGACAAGACCCTTATCGGCCACCTATCTTCCTGATCAAGATCGCGTACGCCGCTCCGCGCCGCGTGCGCCTGCCTACGAGGGAGATCAACATGATCAGGTCGCGCATCCTGGGCTCCGCCCTGGCCACCGTCACGCTGACGGCCACCGCGCTCGTCGGCTCCGCCTCCACCGCCTCCGCGGTGTACGTGGAGCCGCAGCCCGCCTTCCACCTCACGAACGCCTACGGCGGCAAGTGCGTCGCCGTGCAGGGGACCGAGAACCACGCCATCCCGTTCGCCTGGGACTGCCTGGACTACGCCGACCAGTACTGGATATTCGACGACACCAACGCCCCGACCCCCGGCGTCTACCAGCTCAAGAACCGCAACAGCGGCAAGTGCCTCGTCGTGCAGGGGAACGAGAACGGCACGGTCCCGATCCAGTTCGAGTGCCTGAACTTCGCCGACCAGTTCTGGCAGAAGGTCGCCACCGACAACCCGGACGTCTTCAAGCTGAAGAACTTCAACAGCGGCAAGTGCCTCGCGATGCAGGGCGCCGAGATCGACCGGAACCCGTTCCAGTACGACTGCGAGGACTACGCCGACCAGGGCTGGTACATCCGCTAGAGCGCCGCCCGCACCGCCCGCACCAGGGCCTGTGCGCGCGGGTCGGCCGTGACCGTCTTGCGCATGCCGTTGGTGACGTAGCCGAAGGCGATCCCGGACTCGGGGTCGGCGAAGCCCAGCGAGCCGCCCCGGCCCGGGTGGCCGAAGGAGCTCGGGCCGAGCAGCGGCGAGGCCGGGCCGTGCAGCATGTGGCCGAGGCCGAAGCGGGTGCCGACCAGCAGCACGCGGTCGGTGCCCGCCGACTCCTCGGTACGGGCCAGGGTCAGCGTCGCCGGGGCGAAGAGCCGCGCCGCGCCGTCGACCGGGCCGAGCGTCGCGGCGTAGAAGCGGGCGAGCGCGCGGGCCGTGGCGACGCCCGCCGAGCCGGGCAGTTCGGCCGCCCGGTACACCGGGTCGTTCTCGTCGGGCGCGGGCTCGATCACCCCGAAGGCCCGCCGGGTGAGCGACCGCGGGTCCTTGTACGCGTCGGAGACCGCCCGCTTGGGGCGCAGCCTGAGCGCCCCGCTGTCGGCGGGCTCCCGCTCCTCGACCGGGCCGAGCCGTCCGACCCGGTGGGCCTCGGCGTCGGGCAGGCCTATCCACAGGTCGAGGCCGAGCGGGGCGGCGATCTCCTCGGCCACCCAGCGGCCGATCGTGCGGCCGGTGGCCCGGTGGACCAGGGCGCCGAGCAGCCAGCTGAAGGTGTGGGCGTGGTAGCCGTGGGCCGTGCCCGGCTCCCAGACGGGCGCCTGCGCGGCGATGGCGGCGGACGCCGTCGGCAGGTCCACCGCCTCGGCCAGGGTCAGCGGACGGTCGAGGACGGGCACGCCCGCGCGGTGCGCGAGCAGCTGGCGCACGGTCACCCGCTCCTTGCCGGCCGTCTTGAACTCGGGCCAGTACGCGGCGACCGGGGCGTCCAGGTCGAGCTGCCCGCGCTGGTGGAGCAGCAGCGGCACGGCGGCGGACACGCCCTTGGTGGCGGAGCGGACGACCTGCGCGGTGTCCACCGCCCAGGGGTCGCCGCCCTCGACGTCCTTCGTGCCGGCCCACAGGTCGACGACCTTCGCGCCGTCCCGGTAGACGGCGACGGCCGCTCCCCGCTCGCCGCGCTGTTCGAAGTTGCGCAGGAACGCGTCCCTGACCGGCTCGAAACCGGCCTCCACCGTGCCCCGGACGTCCACCTGACCCACGCTTCCTCTCGTCGTTCGATCCCCCGCGACCTCCCATGGTGCAACGTGGGGGACGAGCCGCCGATTCCGGGGTTCAGGCCACCGAACTCGGCACGAAGCCGTACGGGAGTTCCAGCCGGTGCCGGGTCATGAGCTCCTCGTCGGTGAGGATGTCGGCGGTCCGCCCGTCGGCGGCGATCACGCCCTCGCTGAGGATGACCGCGCGCGGGCAGAGCTCCAGGGCGTACGGCAGGTCGTGGGTGACCATCAGGACGGTGACGTCCAGGGAGCGCAGGATGTCGGCGAGTTCACGGCGCGAGGCCGGGTCCAGGTTGGAGGAGGGTTCGTCGAGGACGAGGATCTCCGGCTCCATCGCGAGGACGGTCGCGACGGCGACCCGGCGCCGCTGCCCGAAGGAGAGGTGGTGCGGGGGCCGGTCGGCGAACTCCGCCATGCCGACCCGTTCCAGGGCCCGGTGGACGACGGCTTCCAGCTCCGCGCCCCGGAGGCCCGCGGCGGCCGGGCCGAAGGCGACGTCCTCGCGGACGGTCGGCATGAAGAGCTGGTCGTCGGGGTCCTGGAAGACGATGCCCACCCGGCGCCTGATCTCGGCGAGGTTCTTCTTGGCGACCGGGAGCCCGGCGACGGTGACGCCGCCCGCGCCGCCGGTGAGGATGCCGTTGAGGTGGAGGACGAGGGTGGTCTTGCCGGCGCCGTTGGGGCCGAGCAGGGCGACCCGCTCGCCGCGCCCGACGGTCAGGTCCACGCCGAACAGGGCCTGGTGGCCGTCGGGGTAGGCGTACGCGAGGCCGCGTACGTCCAGGGAGGCCGGCGGGGCCGACGAGGGGGCTGTGGTCATAGCGTCCATCCGAGGAGGCAGATCAGGAGGGCGGCGAGCGGGAGCGCGGCGGCGTACCGCCACTGGGCGGGGGTGGCCGTGACCTCGTCGATGACCGGCATGGACCCGGTGTAGCCGCGGCTGACCATCGCGAGGTGGACCCGCTCGCCGCGCTCGTAGGAGCGGATGAAGAGGGCGCCGGCCGACTTGGCGAGGACGCCCCAGTGCCGTACGCCGCGGGCCTCGAAGCCGCGCGAGCGGCGGGCGATGGACATCCGGCGCATCTCGTCGGTGATGACGTCCCCGTAACGGATCATGAAGGAGGCGATCTGCACGAGCAGCGGGGGCAGCCGCAGCCGCTGGAGGCCGAGGAGCAGGCCGCGCAGCTCGGTGGTGGCGGCGAGCAATACGGAGGCGGCGACGCCGAGGGTGCCCTTGGCGAGCACGTTCCAGGCGCCCCACAGGCCGGGGACGGAGAGGGAGACGCCGAGGACGGTGGTCTGCTCGCCGGGCACCACGAACGGCATGAGCACCGCGAAGGCCACGAAGGGGATCTCGATGAGCAGCCGCTTCAGCAGGAATCCGGCGGGCACCCGGGCCCGGCCGGCGACCACGCCGAGCAGCACGGCGTACCCGGCGAAGGCCCAGACCGCCTCGCGCGGGGTGGAGACGACGACCACGACGAAGGCGAAGACGGCCGCCAGCTTGGTGTGCGGAGGCAGCCCGTGGACCGGCGAGTCCGCCCGCCGGTAGAGCTTGTGGGCGTGCCCCGCGCCCATCAGGCGTCCGCGTTCGCGGGGACGGCGGGGCTCGCGCCTCGGCGGCGGCGCACGATCCAGAAGGCGCCGCTTCCGACGGCGAGGGTCGCGCCCACGCCGATCACGCCGGCGAGTCCGCCGGACAGGCGCGCGTCGGTGACGTCCTTGACGCCGTAGTCGGCGAGCGGGGAGTCGGCGGCGGCGTGCGGCTGGACCTTGCTGTCGATGCCCTTGTCGGCGGCGACCTTCTCCAGGCCGTCCGGGCTGGCGGAGGCGTAGAAGGAGACGAAGCCGGCGAGGACGAGGGCGGTGGCGACGCCGCCGATCCACAGCTTCCTCGCGGAGCCGGGGGCGGCCGGGGCGGTGGCGGTCGTGGTGACCGGGGTGGCGTCGATCAGCTCGCCGCCGACGCGCAGCTTGAGCGGCGCGGTCAGGCCGCGGGCGCCGTGCACGAGGTCGGGCCGGACGGCGATGACCGCGCCGACGGTGAGCATGGTGATGACGGCCTCGCCGACGCCGATGAGGACGTGGACGCCGACCATCGCGGTGAGGACCTTGGTGATCGGTACGTCGGTGGTGCCGCCGAGCGCGTAGATCGCGGTGAAGACGGTGGCCGCGGCCGGTACGGAGACCAGCGCGGCGACGAAGGAGGCGATCGTCACGGAGCGGCGGGTGCGCGGCAGCGCGAGGACCAGGCCGCGGAAGAGCGCGTACGACACGACGACCGTGACGACGCCCATGACGGTGATGTTCACGCCGAGCGCGGTGAGGCCGCCGTCGGCGAACAGGACGCCCTGCATGAGCAGGACGACGGCGATGCAGAGCACCCCGGTGTACGGGCCGACGAGGATCGCGGCCAGGGCCCCGCCGAGAAGATGCCCGCTTGTTCCGGCGGCGACGGGGAAGTTGAGCATCTGCACGGCGAAGACGAACGCCGCGACGAGCCCGGCCAGCGGCGCGGTCCGCTCGTCGAGCTCCTTGCGGGCTCCACGCAGGCTGACGGCGACGGCGCCGGCGGCGACGACACCGGCGGCGGCCGATACGGGGGCGTTGATGAATCCGTCAGGTACATGCACGTCCCGCATCATAGAGCGCTCCTGCGAAGAGCTTGCAAGAGCGTGGAGAACACAAAAGAGGCGGACGCGCTCCGCGCATGCGCCGGAGAATATGGGACATTAGATAACAAATACGACGAGTGTGATGAGCATGAGGAGTCGTTCGATGACGCGCGCCACGGATGACCGCACCGCCCCCACCGTCCGCCCCTCCCCCAGGTACGCCGTCGAGGACAGCGCCAGGGGACGGATCGTCACCGACGCCCCCCTCTCCCGCCCCGTACCGGTCGTCCTGCGCTACGACGCCGGCTTCTCCCCCGCGACCGTCCGCTTCGTCTTCCCCGGCGACATCGAGTGGTCCTTCCCGCGCGCGCTCCTGGAGACCGGGCTGCGCGGCCCCGCGCGGCGCGGGGACATCGAGGTCTGGCCCTGCGGCCGGGTCCAGACGGTCGTCGAGTTCCACGGCGTCGACGGGGTGGCCGTCGTGCAGTTCGACACGACGGCCCTGATGCGCTTCCTCCGGCACACCTACGCCGCCACCGCGTCGAGTACGACACGGTGACGGCGCGGGGTCGCGTCGGCTCCCCGTCCCCACAGGTTCCGGCGCGGTCCGGGGCCCGCCGCCCGCTCAAGCGGCGGCCCCGGGGTTCCTGAGGTCAGGCGGAGACCAGCTCCTTCGGTCCCTTGCCGGGTCCGTCGGTGCCGTCAGTGCCGTCAGTGCCGTCAGCGCCGTCGGGGTCCTGCGCGGCCAGCGCCTCACCCTCGACGTCCACGTTGGGCAGCACGCGGCCGAGCCACTTCGGCAGCCACCAGGCCTTGTGGCCGAGGAGCGCGAGCACCGCGGGGACGATCGCCATGCGGACCACGAACGCGTCGAAGAGGACGGCGACGGCCAGACCGAAGCCGATCATCTTGATCATCTGGTCGTCCATGCCGATGAAGCCGGAGAAGACCGCGATCATGATCACCGCGGCGGCGGTGACCACCCGGGCGCTGTGCCGGAAGCCGGTCACGATCGCCTCGCCGGGGCGCGCCCCGTGGACGTACGCCTCGCGCATCCGGGTGACCAGGAAGACCTCGTAGTCCATGGCCAGACCGAAGACCACGCCCACCATGAAGATCGGCATCATCGACATGATCGGGCCGGTCTGCTCGACGCCGAACAGGCTGCCGAGCCAGCCCCACTGGAAGACCGCGACGACCGCGCCGAGGGCGGCGACCACGGAGAGCAGGAAGCCGAGGGCCGCCTTCAGCGGGACGAGGATCGAGCGGAAGACCACCATCAGGAGCAGGAAGGCGAGTCCGACGACCAGCGCCAGGTAGGGCAGCAGCGCGTCGTTCATCTTCTGCGAGAAGTCGATGTTCATCGCGGTGGCGCCGGTGACCAGGACGTCGTCGCCGGTCGCGCCGCGGATGTCGTGCACGAGCTCCTCGGTGTCGACGGAGGACGGGCGGTCCTTCGGGATCACCGTGATCATCGCGGCGTCACCGCCCTTGTTCGGGGTCGGCGGGGTGACCGCCACGACGCCGTCCAGGCCCTTGATCGTGTCCACGGTCTTGTCGGCGACCGCCTTGTCACCGTCGACGACGACGAGCAGCGGGCCGTTGAAGCCGGGGCCGAAGCCGTCGGAGAGCAGGTCGTAGGCGCGCCGCTCGGTGGCGGAGACGGGCTTGACGCCGTCGTCCGGCAGGCCCATCTCCAGGGAGGCGGCCGGCACGGCGATCGCGCCGAGGCCGAGGACACCGACGAGCAGCACGAACACGGGGCGGCGGATGACGAAGCGGGCCCAGCGGGTGCCGCCGTTCGGCTTGTCGGCCGCCGGGGTGCCGGCGCCTTCGGCGGGCGCCTTCGCGCCCTTGCGCGCCTTGCGGCCCATGACCTTGTCGCCGGCGAAGCCCAGCAGGGCCGGGATGAGGGTGAGCGCGATCAGGACGGCGATCACGACCGTGCCGGCGGCGGCGAAGCCCATCTTCGTCAGCATCGGGATGTTGACGACGGCCAGGCCGACCAGGGCGATGACCACGGTGAGGCCGGCGAAGACCACGGCGGAGCCGGCGGTGCCGACGGCGCGCCCTGCGGCCTCCTCCTTCGCGCGGCCCTCGGCGAGCTCCGCGCGGTAGCGGGAGACGATGAACAGGGCGTAGTCGATGCCGACGGCGAGGCCGATCATCATCGCGAGGGTGGAGGTGGTGGAGCCGAGGTCCAGGACGTTGGCCAGCGCGGTGATCGTCGAGACGCCGATGCCGACGCCGATGATCGCGGTGAGCAGCGGCAGTCCGGCGGCCACCAGCGAGCCGAAGGTGACCACCAGCACGAAGCCCGCGATGACCACGCCGACGATCTCGCCCGCGCCGGTCTCCGGCATGCTCTGGAGCGCGTCGCCGCCGATCTCGACGGTCAGGCCCTGGCCCTGCGCGGCATGGCCGGCCTCCTTGAGGGCCTCACGGGTCTCGTCGGTCAGCTCCATCCCGCTGACCTTGTAGGAGACCGAGATGTAGGCGATCCGGCCGTCCTGCGAGAGGGCCTGCGCGGTGTACGGGTCGGTGACGCGGGCGACCTGGCCGGAGCTCGACTTCAGCGCGGCGACGGTCTCCTCGACCTTCGCCTTGTTGGCCGGCGTCTTCATGGTCTGGCCGGCCGGGGCCTCGAAGACCACCCGGGCGGTGGCGCCGTCGGCGCTGCCGCCGGGGAAGCGCTCTTCGAGCAGGTCGAAGGCGCGCTGGGCCTCGGTGCCGGGGATCGAGAAGGAGCTGGAGGTCGCGGCGGGCGCGGTGGCGGCGCCGACGCCCGCGAGGGCGAGGAGCGCCACCCAGAGCAGGGCGACGAGCCGTCGGCGCCGGAAGGCGGAACGGCCCAGCTTGTAGAGGAACGTGGCCACGGGGGCGTACTCCCGGTGTTGAGAAGGACAGGGCATGGGGAGCCGGCCCGACGGCGTGAGCGGTGCGCAGCGTCAGGGGGTACGGGTGCGGACGTTCCGGTGGTGCCGGCCGGGGAGCCGGTGCGGACGCGTCTGCGGTTCCGGCCGGGAAGGCCGGGGGGTCAGGCGCCGAGTGAGGGGAGCACCACGGCGTTGACGTAGGAGGTGAGGAAGGCGGCGTCGACCGGCCGGTCGTCGATGAGCGGCCGGGCGATGAACGCGCCGATCAGCATGTGGGGCATGAGTTTGAGCGCCGGATTGGCGGCGTCGACCTCTCCCCTCCGTACGGCCCGCTGGAGCATCTCGTCGAGGCTGTTCATCTCGGGTTCGACGAGCAGCTCGCGCATGGCCTGGAGCAGTTCGGGGTTGTTGTGGACGGCGTGGGCCAGACCCCGCATCAGCGCGGCGTCCTTCTCCAGCCGGCAGTCGTCGGTCCGCTCCAGCATCACGTCGAAGTCACCGCGCAGACTGCCGGTGTCGATCTCGCCGAGCTTGACCGGCTTGTCATGGCGCAGCGCCATGGCGACGAGTTGCGGCTTGCTCCCCCACTGGCGGTAGAGGGTGGCCTTGCTGGATCGGGTGCGGGCGGCGACGGCGTCCATGGTGAGGGCGTCGTAGCCGACCTCGCGCAGCAGGTCGAGCACGGCCGTGTAGAGCTCGGCCTCCCTTTCGGGGGTGAGCCTGCTGGCCATGACCGGTCTCCTGTCCGACTGGGGTTCGTGTGTACGAGAGCGAACGAAACCGTTTCGTACACCATGACGATACCCACCCCTTCTGCGAAACGAAACCGTTTCGTACGTGTCCTGGACCACACCCCGGCCGCCCGCCCGGCCGCCCTCCGAGCCCCCGCCCGGCGCCCGCCGAGCACCCACCGGGCACCCACCGATCCCGCCCGGACCCCACTTCGACCACACGTACGAGTTGCCGCACCCCCTTCGCGCGGAAAGCATGAGGAGGTGAGTGACGACCTCGCGTATCTCCGCTTCCCGCACCTCCACGACGAGCTGCTGTGCTTCGTCACCGAGGACGACCTCTGGGTCTCCCCCCTCGTGCCCGAGGGCCACCGCCCCGGCCGCGCCTGGCGGGTCACCGTCGACCGGACGCGGGTCGGGCCCCCGCGCTTCTCCCCCGACGGGCGCCACCTCGCGTACACGAGCTGGCGCAGCCTCGACCCCGAGATCCATCTCGCCCCCGTCGACGGCGGCCCGGCCCGGCGGCTGACCTACTGGGGGTCCACCGACACCCGGGTCTGCGGCTGGTCGCCCCCCGACAAGGACGGCCGGTCCGACATCCTCGCCGTCTCCTCCCACGGGCAGCCCTTCTCGTACTACTCCTGGGCCTACAGCGTCCCCACCGACGGCACCCCCGGCGGCCGGATGCCCTGGGGCCCGGTCTCCGACATCGCCGTCGCCGACCTGGGCGACGTCATCCCCGGCGCCGAGGGCTCCGGCGGGCAGCGCCGCACCCTGCTGCTCACCGGGCGCCCGCCGCACGAGCCGGCCTCCTGGAAGCGCTACCGGGGCGGCGCCATGGGGCGCCTCTGGCTGCACGGCGAACGGCTCCTCGAAGAGCTCGGCGGGCAGCTCGAAGCGCCCATGTTCGTCACCGCGCCCGAGGCCGAGGGCGGCCACCGGATCGCCTTCCTCTCCGACCACGAGGGCATCGGCAACCTCTACTCCTGCCGGCCCGACGGCACCGGACTGCGCCGCCACACCGACCACGACGAGTTCTACGCCCGGCACGCCTCCAGCGACGGAAGCCGGATCGTCTACCAGTGCGCCGGCGACCTGTGGATCGTCGAAGACCTGAGCGCCGGCGCGCGCCCGCGCCGCCTGGAGGTCCGGCTCGGCGGGCCCCGCGCCGGCCGCCGCCCCTACCAGGTGCCCGCCGCCCACCACGTCGACGCGCTCTCCGTCGACGAGACCGGCCGGGCCAGCGCCGTCTCCGTGCGCGGCAGCCTCTACTGGCTGACCCACCGCGACGGCCCGGCCCGCACCATCGCCGACACCCCCGGCGTACGGGTCAGGCAGCCCGAGATGCTGGGCAGCGCCGGGCAGGTCGCGTACGTCACCGACGCGGAGGGCGAGGACGCCGTCGAGATCGCGACCCTCCCGCGCGCCAGCGGCGACCGGGAGCCGCGCCGGCTCGCCGCGGGCCGGCTCGGCCGGGTCGAGGAGCTGGTCTCCGACCCGGACGGCGAACGCCTGGCCATCGCCTCCAACGACGGGCGGCTGCTGCTGATCACGACGGCGGAGCCCGAGCCGGAGCCCGAGGGCGAGGGCGAGGAGGGCACGGCCACGGGCGCGGAGCCCGCGGGGAACGCCCCGGAATCCGAGGCGAGCGGGGAGGCCACCCGTACCGAGGCCGCCCCCGGCGAGGTCACCGAGCTCATCCGCTCCCTCAACGGCCCCGTCCGCGACCTCGCGTTCTCCCCCGACGGGGCCTGGCTCACCTGGTCGCACCCGGGTATCGGGCGGTCCCTGCGCTCCATCAAGATGGCCAGGATCTCCGGGCCCGGCGCCCCCACGATCGTCGACGTCACCAACGGGCGTTTCGAGGACGAGAACCCGGTCTTCACCAGCGACGGGCGCTATCTCGCCTTCCTCTCCTGGCGGGGCTTCGACCCGGTGTACGACGTCCACACCGGCGACCTGTCCTTCCCGCTGGGCTGCCGCCCCTATCTCGTACCGCTCAACTCGGCGACCCCGTCGCCGTTCGCGCTGCTGCCGGACGGGCGGCCCGCGGCGGGCGGCATGGACCCGGCCGACGAGGAGGCGGGCACCGGCGACGGCACGGTGACCGTCGAGACCGAGGGGCTCGCCGACCGGGTCACACCCTTCCCGGTCACCGCCTCCAAGTACTCGGCGCTGTACCCGGTGGCCGGCGGCGGTCTGGTCTGGCTGCGGTGGCCGATCTCCGGCGCGCTCGGCGAGACCTTCGCCAACCCCTCGGACCCCTCGCCCCGGCCCACGCTGGAGCACTACAACATCACCAAGGCCCGCAAGACCGAACTCGTCGACCACCTCGACTGGTTCGCGGTCAGCGGCGACGCCTCGCGGCTCGTCGTCGTCGACGAGGGCGAGCTGCGCGCCGTCCCCGCCAACGAGCCCGGCGACGCCGACTCGACCGTCTACCTGGACCTGCGGCGCATCGTGCACGAGGTGGACCCGGCGGCCGAGTGGCGGCAGGCCTTCGACGAGGCCGGCCGGATCGTCCGCGCCTACTTCTGGGAGCCCGACATGGGCGGCGTCGACTGGACGGCGGTGCTCGACCAGTACCGGCCGCTCGTCGAACGGTGCGCCTCCCCCGACGAGTTCGCCGACCTGCTCCGCGAGGTCTTCGGCGAACTCGGCACCTCCCACGCGTACGTCACCCCCGCCCGCCGCAACGAGGGCCCGGCGCACTACCAGCGCGCCCAGGGCCTGTTGGGCGCCAACTTCGTGCCCCGGGACGAGGGCTGGCTGGTCAAGCGGATCCTGCCCGGCGACTCCTCCGACTCCAAGGCCCGCTCCCCGCTGGCCGGCACCGGCATCCGCGAGGGCGCGGTCCTCACCCATGTCGACGGCCGCCCCGTCGACCCGGTCACCGGCCCCTACCCGCTGCTGTCCGGCACCGGCGGCACCACCGTCGAGCTCACGTTCAGGCCGTCGGGCAGCGAGGGCCGCGCCCGCCGCGTCGCCGTCGTCCCCCTCGTCGACGAACGCCCGCTGCGCTACCAGGACTGGGTCGCGAAACGGCGCGCGGTCGTACGGGAGCTGAGCGGCGGCCGCTGCGGCTATCTGCACATCCCCGACATGGGCGGCTCCGGCTGGGCCCAGTTCAACCGCGACCTGCGCATGGAGGTCTCCCGGCCGGCCCTCATCGTGGACGTCCGGGGCAACGCCGGCGGCAACATCAGCGAGCTGGTGATAGAGAAGCTGACCCGCCGGATCCTGGGCTGGGACCTCACCCGCGACGCCCAGCCCGTCTCGTACACCTCCAACGCCCCGCGCGGCCCCATCGTCGCCCTCGCCGACGAGGCCACCTCCTCCGACGGCGACATGATCACCGCCGCGTTCAAGCTGCTCGGGCTCGGCCCCGTGGTCGGCCAGCGCACCTGGGGCGGCGTCGTCGGCATGACGGGCCGCCACCGGCTCGGCGACGGCACCCAGATCACCGTGCCGATGAACGCGGCCTGGTTCCCCGAGTACGGCTGGTCCATCGAGAACCACGGCGTGGAACCGGACCTCGCGGTGCTGCGCACCCCGCTCGACTGGGCCGAGGGCCGCTACGCCCAGCTCGACGACGCCGTGCACATCGCGCTGGCCCGGCTCGCCGAGACCCCCGCCGCGAGCCCCCCGGGCTACGAGGGGCTGCCGGACCACTCCCGGCCGAAGCTGCCGCCGAGGTCCAGCTCGTAGGCGATCCCCGGCTGGTCGCCGGGGGCGCCGCCGTCCGCCCCGGCGGCTCCGGCGGCGCCTCCCGGCAGTGCCACGCTCCCGACCGCGCCGAAGCCGACCCGGGCGAGCACCGCCCGGGACGGCCCGTTGCCGACGGTCGTCGCGGCGGTCAGCCGGCTCAGCCCGTACTCCTCGCGCGCCAGCCGGCACAGCTCGCGCACGCCCCGCGTGGCGAGCCCGCGCCCGGTGGCCTTCTCGGCGAGCCGGTAGCCGAGTTCCGCGCTGTCCCCGTCGAGGTCCACGAGGTTGAACCGGCCGAGGATCTCCCCGTCGTCCGCGACGAGGACGTGGAAGGCGATCCCGCCCCCCTCCTGCTCGTCCAGCAGGGCGCGGTGGCGGGCGTCGAAGCCCTCGAAGTAGGCGTCCCCCCGGTCGGGCACGGAGGCGGCGAAGAAGGCCCTGTTCTCCCGCTCGAACGCGAGCAGGGCGGGCGCGTGATCGGATCGCAGTCGCTCAAGTACCGGCATGCGTGCCACCGTACGGAAAGGGGACCGCTCCCCGCCCCTGTTTATGGCCGGTCCGTGACCAGTTCACGGCGGTCCGTGGCCGGATACGCGCGAAGGCGCACCCGGCGTCCCGGGTGCGCCTTCCTCACAGGACGGCGTCAGGCGTCGTAGTCCTGGTCGAAGCGGTCCTGTTCCTCCTGCTGGGCCCGCTGCGCGTCCTGCTGCGCCTTGTCCCTGCCCTGCGCGGCACGCTCGGACGCCTCGTCCTTCTTCGAACCCATGGCCTGCCTGGCCTTGTCCGAGAGGTCCTGCGCCTTGTCCTGGAACTGGTCCTTGATGCCCATGAAGGTTCACTCCTAGATGGGTGTGAGGGGTACGGGGCGGAGCCGCCCCTGGGCCTCGACCAGCGTGCCACGGCGGGTCACCCGCCGCATGTCGACCGGTTACGCGGCGTCACACCCGCTCGCCGCGCTCCTGCTCGTCCGCCGCCCCGCCCGCGCCCACCAGGCCCTTGGGGACCGAGGAGAGCCGCGGCTCGAAGCGGCGCATCTCGCGCTGCCCGACGGAGGCGATGATCCCCGGCAGGTAGCCGCGGGTGGACTGCATCCCGCGCAGCCACCACTGGGCGTAGACATGGGCCGAGCGCCGCTCGACCCCCGCGACGATCCGGTCGACGGCCGGGCCGAGCGGGTACGTGCGGTTCGACGGCCACGGCAGCCGCTGCCGCAGCTCCTTCATGACGTCGTCCTGGTCGGCGCCCCGCACCATGTCCGTGTCGGTCCAGGAGAGATAGCCGACGCCGACCTTCACGCCCTTGTACGCGACCTCCGCGCGCAGGCTGTGCGCGAAGGCCTCCACGCCGGACTTGGAGGCGCAGTACGCGGTCATCATCGGGGCGGGCGTCATCGCGGCGAGCGAGGCGATCTGCAGGAAGTAGCCGCGGGACTCCATCAGGACCGGCAGGAACGCCCGGGCCGTGACCGCGCCGCCGATCAGGTTGACCTCGATCACCCGCCGCCAGGCGACGGGGTCGGAGTCCACGAACGGGCCGCCCGCCGCGACGCCCGCGTTGGCGACCACGATGTCGACCTTGCCGAACCGCTCCTTCACCTCGGCCGCGACCTTCGCCATGGCCTCGTGGTCGGTGACGTCCGCGTGCCACCAGTCGGCCTCGGTGTGCAGCCGGCCGGCGACCTCCTTCAGGAGCTCCGGCTCCAGGCCGACCAGGGCGATCTTCGCGCCGCGCGCGGACAGCTTGCGGGCGAGGAGTTCGCCGACGCCGCGGGCCCCGCCGGTGACGACCGCCACCTGTCCTTCCAGGCTCACCCTGCTCATGCCCCTGCCTCCTCGTTCTGCTTCGCGCCCAGGTAGGTGAGCGTCAGTTCGCGGATCTGCGCGGTGACGGCCTCCGGGGCCTCCACCGGCGTCATGTGGCCCATCCCGGTCAGCTCGACCAGGCCCGTGCAGTGCGGCAGCGCGGCCGCCATCGCGCGGGAGTGGACCGGCGGGGTGAGCCGGTCGGCGGTGCCGACGAGCACGGCCACGGGCAGCCGCAGCTCCCGCACCCCAGCCTCCAGGTCGAGCCCGGCCAGGACCTGCGACCAGCCGACCCGGGCGGCGCGCGGGCAGGCGTGCACGATCCGGGCGCAGGCGTCGACCCGGTCGGGGGCCGAGCCCGGTCCCATCGTCGCGTACTTGAGGATCTTCTTCGAGGCGGCGGTGACCGGTCCGAGCGGCGCCTTCGCGCCGAGGACCGAGGCGGTCAGGCGGGTCCGCAGCCGGCCCGGCCGCAGCGGGACGACCAGCGACTCGGCGGTGAGCCGGGAGGGCCCGGTCGAGCAGAGCAGGACGGCGGCGGCGTGCTGCCGCAGGCCGGGGCGCCCGGCGGCGGCCATGACCGTCATGCCGCCCATGGAGTGCCCGGCCACGACGGCCCGTTCGCCGGGCCCGAGGGTGGCCGCGAGCACGGCCTCCAGGTCGTCGGCGAGCGCGTCGACCGCGTAGCCCTTGCCGCCCGGCGCGGGGACGGGGCTGCGGCCGTGGCCGCGCTGGTCGTAGGCGATGACCCGGTGGTCGACTGCGAGCGCCCGGATCTGCGCGTCCCAGAAGCGGGTCGAACAGGTCCAGCCGTGGGCGAGGACGACGGCGGGGGCGCCCTCGGGGCCGTACACCTCGACGTGCAGGGTGGAGCCGTCGGCGGAGAGCGCGGTCAGCTCGCGCGCGGCCGGGCTCACTTGGCCGTCTCCTTCCGGCGCGGGGCGCGGCGGGCGGCGGCGGGCTTGGCGGCGGTGCGCAGCACCTCGTACTCGGACAGGTCGACGCTCCGCGTCTCGCGCCGGAACTCGCCGGTCGTGCCCGGCCACAGGGTGGTGTTGCGGCCGTTGGCGTCGAGGTACCAGCTCTCGCAGCCGCCGGACTTCCACACGGTCCGCTCCATCCGGGCCTGCACGCGGCGGTTCCAGGTGCCGACGGCGGAGGGCCGGGCGGCGAGGGCGGCGCGGCCGCCGAGCACGTCGAGCTGGCGCAGGTAGTCGGCCATGTAGTTCAGCTGGGACTCGATCATGAGGATCATGGAGGAGTTCCCGAGCCCGGTGTTGGGCCCGATGATCGTCATCCAGTTGGGGAAGCCGGCGACGGTCGCGCCGCGCAGCGCCTCCATGCCGCCCTTCCAGTGGTCGGCGAGCGAGCGCCCCTCCGCGCCGACCACGCGCGGGGCGATCGGCATGTCGGTGACGTGGAAGCCGGTGCCGAAGACGATCACGTCGACCTCGGTCTCGGTGCCGTCGGCGGCGACGAGGGTGTTCCCGCGGACCTCCTTGAGCCCGGCGGCGACGACGTCGACGTTGGGCTGGGCGAGGGCCGGGTAGTACGCGTTGGAGAGCAGGATCCGCTTGCAGCCGATGCGGTACGAGGGGGTCAGCTTGGCCCGCAGCGCCGGGTCCTTGACCGCCTTGGCCATGTTGGCCTTGGCGAGCCGTTCGACCAGGCCCAGCTCGTTGGGGCGCTTGGTGAAGGCGCTGACCTGGAGTTCGCGGATGCCCCAGAGCAGGCCGCGGCGGGCGGCCGTGGTGAACGGCAGCTGCCGGTGCAGCCAGCGCTCGGGGGCGCTGATGGCGCGGTCCGCGCGGGGCATGACCCACGGGGGCGTGCGCTGGAAGAGGGTGAGCCGCCCGACCTTCGGCTGGATCGCCGGGACGATCTGGATGGCGGAGGCACCGGTGCCGACCACGGCGACCCGCTTGCCGGTGAGGTCGTAGTCGTGGTCCCACTGGGCGGAGTGGAAGACCTTGCCGGTGAAGTCGGCGAGCCCCGGGATGTCGGGGATCTTGGGGTCGGAGAGGGGGCCGGTGGCGGAGACGACGACGTCGGCGGTGAAGGTGCCGCGGCTCGTCTCGATCGCCCAGCGCAGCTCGTCCTCGTCCCAGGCCATCCGCAGGACCTCGTGCCCGAGCCGCAGGTGCGGCCGGATGCCGAAGGTGTCGGTGACGTGCTCCAGGTACGCGCGGATGTGGCGCTGGCCGGAGAAGGTGCGGGGCCAGTCGGGGTTGGGCGCGAAGGAGAAGGAGTAGAGGTGGGAGGGGACGTCGCAGGCGCAGCCGGGGTAGCTGTTGTCCCGCCAGGTGCCGCCCACGGAGTCGGCCCGCTCCAGGACGACGAAGTCGGTGATCCCCTCACGGCGCAGCCGGACGGCGGCCCCGAGTCCACCGAATCCCGATCCGATCACCGCCACCCGTACGTGCTCGTGCTTCGCCATGCCGCCTCCCGTGCGCCCGGCCATGATTACGCCAGCAATCACTGGCACAATCGGGACTGTAGAGCAGCGGCATACCGAGCGGTAGGGGTAAGGCCGGGGAAAGTTACCGGCGGTACAACATAGGCTGGCGAGCGTGGCGAAACGATCAGGACAACGGGCGGGAACACAGGGGCCCCAGGGCCCGGAGGGACTGACGTCGACGGCGCCGGCCGTGGGGACGGCGAGGGCCGCGGGTGCGGGCGCCGGTGCGGGCGCGAGCACCGACCCCACCCCCACCCGCGAGTACCGCATGACCGACCTCGCCGAGGCGGCCGGCATCACCGTGCGCACCCTGCGTTTCTACCGGGAGCGCGGGCTGATCCCGCCACCCCGCCGCGAGGGCCGCATCGCCTGGTACGACGAGCACCACCTGGCCCGCCTGCGGACGATCGCCGCGCTCCTCGACCGGGGCCACACCCTCAACGGGATCGCCGACCTCACGGCCGCGTTCGAGTCCGGGCGGGACGTCGGCGAGGTCCTCGAACTCGGCACCCCCACGGAGGAGGAGCCGGTCCGCCTCACCCCCGAGGAACTGGCCGACCACTTCGCCGGCGAGGTCACCCCCGAGAACCTGGCGGCGGCGCTGGACCTCGGCTACCTGGCGACGGACGGCGAGGACATCATCCACGTCAGCCGCCGCCTCCTCGACGTCTCCGCCGCCCTGGTCCGCGAGGGCGTCCCGCTGGCCGCCGTACTGGAGGCGGGCGGGCGGGTCCGCGAGCACGCGGAGGCGCTCGCGGAACTCTTCACGGAGCTGCTCGGGAAGTACGCCGGGGAGGGGGACCTCCAGCGGCTGCGACCGCTCGCCAAGAGCGTGGTGGAGGCGGAACTCTCCCTGGCCCTGGACCGCCACCTCCAGGCCTGAGGGGGCCGACGGCCGCGAGAGGGCGGCTACATCTCGTAGACGGCGGTGACGGGCGCGTGGTCGCTCCAGCGCTCCTCGTGGGTCGCGGCCCGCTCGACGTACGCCTTGACGGCCCGCGCGGCGAGGCCGGCCGTGGCGACCTGGTAGTCGATCCGCCAGCCGCTGTCGTTGTCGAAGGCGCGCCCGCGGTAGGACCACCAGGAGTAGGGCCCCTCCTGGTCGGGGTGGAGCGCGCGGACGACGTCGACGTACCCGCCGTCGCCCTCCTCGAAGACCCGCCCGAGCCACTCGCGCTCCTCGGGGAGGAAGCCGGCGCTCTTCCGGTTGGCCTTCCAGTTCTTGAGGTCGGCCTCGCGGTGGGCGATGTTCCAGTCGCCGCAGACGACGACCTCGCGGCCGTCGGCGGCGGCGCGCTCCCTGAGCTCCTTCAGGTACGGCAGGAAGGCGTCCATGAACCGGATCTTCTCGTCCTGCCGCTCGGTGCCGACCTCACCGGAGGGCAGGTAGAGGCTGGCGACGACGACGCCGGGGAGGTCCGCCTCGATGTAGCGCCCGCTGCCGTCGAACTCGCTCGACCCGAAGCCGACGCGCACGGCGTCGGGCTCGCGCCGGGTGTAGAGCGAGACGCCGGCGCGCCCCTTGGCGGCGGCGGGGGCGTGGGCGGTGAACCAGCCCTCGGGGGCGCGGACCTCGGCGGGCAGCTGGGCCTCCTCGGCGCGCACCTCCTGGAGGCAGACGGCGTCGGCGGAGGTCTGGGCCAGCCACTCGACGAAGCCCTTCTTGGCGGCGGCCCTGAGGCCGTTGACATTCGCAGTCGTCACAGTGAGCATCCCGGGAGAATACCGACACTCACGGGTCGCATACATGTACGATACTGCGCATGGATATACGCCCCACGCCGTACGACCACCCCGACGCGGTCAAGCTGAACGACGCCGTGCAGCTGGAGTACGCCGAGCGCTACAAGGACGACGACGGCGAGGGCGAGGGCGACCTCACACCGCTCGACGCCACCATGTTCACCCCGCCGCAGGGCCTCTACCTGATCGCGTACGCCCCCGAGGGCCACCCGGTGGCGACCGGCGGCTGGCGCTCCCAGGAGGCGAACCACGAGGGCTACGAGGACGGCGACGCCGAACTGAAGCGGATGTACGTGATACCCGAGGCCCGGGGCCTCGGCCTGGCCCGCCGCATCCTCGGCGCGCTGGAGGCGGATGCCCGCGCGGCCGGCCGCACCCGCATGGTCCTGGAGACGGGCACGGCCCAGCCGGAGGCCATCGCCCTGTACACGTCGAGCGGCTACGAGCCCTGCACGAAGTTCGGCTACTACCGCGACTACCCGAACAGCCGCTGCTTCGCGAAGCCCCTCTGAGCCGAGCCGGGGGCGCCCGGGACGCACCACTCCCCGCCCCCGTCCGACCCGCCGACGCCACCACCCCCACCCCCTTGGAGGAACCCACCAGTCGCCCGCCCGGCCCCCGGAATCCGCACGTCTCAACTCCCCCTGGATCTTCGGATCTTCCGTCTGTTCAGCCTCCGACCACCCGGCGGAAGACTCTCCGCCAGAGGCCGCGGCCCACCCGGACCGACGCCCACGACTGAGGGGAACAGCACGATGAGCGGTCAGCTGTACGACGAGATCGGCGAGGCGTTCGAGGGCTTCAAGACCCTTCCGCTGGCCCGCTACGGGGAGGTGCCCGGCTTCCTCGCCCTGGTGGGCGACGTGCGGGGCAAGTCGGTCCTCGACCTGGCCTCCGGAACCGGCTTCTACAGCCGGGAGTTCAAGCGCCGCGGCGCCTCCCGCGTCCTCGGCATCGACATCTCCGCCGAGATGATCGCCGCCGCGCGGTCCATGGAGGACGCCGACCCGCTCGGCATCGCCTACGAGGTCGGCGACATCGCCGAACTGCGCGCCTTCGACGAGCCCTTCGACCTCGCGGTCGCGGTGCAGGCGTTCAACTACGCCGACGACGTCGCCACGATCGAGCGGATGACCCGCGCGATCCACCGCAGCCTGGCGCCGGGCGCCGAGTTCTTCGTCTTCACGCAGAACCCCGAGTTCCGCCTCGGCGGCGAGACGCTGGCCAAGTACGGCTTCCGGTGCGAGCCGGTCGGCGACGAGAACGAGGTCGGCCCCCACATCCGCCTCACCGCCCTGCTCGAACCGCCGATCTCCTTCACCGCCCACCCGCCCCGCCGCGACGTCTTCGAGGACACCCTCCAGGCCGCCGGCTTCACCGACCTGACCTGGGTCCCCCTGGAGATCTCGCCCGCCGGCATCAAGGAGTACGGCGAGGACTTCTGGCAGGTCTTCAACGACAACCCCGCCCTGACGATGCTGCGCTGCCGCGCCTGACGAGCCGCCGGGACGCCTCGTCGATGCACTTCCCCGTACTGCCCCGCGCCTCGCGCGCACCCTCGTACTGCCGCACCAGACGCTCGGCCGTCCGCTGGGTCACCGCGGGCAGCCGGTCACGGATGACGCCGTCCCAGTCGAAGACCGGACTCTCCTCGTGCAGCCGCCCCCGACTTGGTCGCGGTGATCACCCGCACAAAGCAGAGGATCCCGCCCGGTCTTTCGACCGGACGGGATCCTCTGCGTCTGTGGACCTGTGGGGATTTGAACCCCAGACCCCCTCGATGCGAACGAGGTGCGCTACCAGACTGCGCCACAGGCCCTTGCGACGTGTGAAACATTAGCATCCCGACCGGCGTACGCGGAAATCCGCTCCCCCGCAGGTCAGCCGGGGCCCCCGGGGCGGGTCATTCGTTGGCGGCCCGGGGGCGGTCGTCGTCCGCGTACTGGTCGAAGAGCGGGGTGCGGCCGTGGTCGCGGCGGGCGCGGGGCTGGGCGGTGCGCTGGCGGGGGGCCGGGGCGGGTGCCGGGGCCGGGTCCGCCGCCGTGGAGGAGCGGGCCGCGCTCCAGGTCTCCGGGTCCGTGATGTCGACGCCGCCCGAGGCGCGCGGGGCGACAGGGGCGGTGACGTACGTCGGGAGCGGGACCGGGACGGGCTCCCAGCTGTCGCCGCGGGCGGGGCCGCGGTCGCGCTGCTGGTCCACCCACTCGGCGTGATCGGTCTGCTCGACCAGGGCGCGCCGGCCGGCCTCCTGCGGGGAGACGGCCGGGGCGGGTGCCGGGGTCTCGGCGGGCGAGGGTTCGGGCGTCGGGGTGGGGCGGCGGCTCTCGCGCAGGCGGGCGGCGGCGGCCTCGGCGTTGCGGCGGTCCATCACGTAGACGAAGCGCCGCCGCTCCTGGACGCGCAGGTACACGATGTACGAGCTCAGGAGCGCGGCGGGGACGGCGGGCGCCCACAGGAAGGCGAGGCCGCCGACGGCCGCCACGATCGCGCCGAGGGTGAAGGCCAGGAAGAGGAGGACCGTGGTGCGCCGACGGCGGGCCAGGGCCTTCCCTCTTCGGGCCCGCTCGGCCGCCGCGCTGGGCGCACGCCGGGCGGGCGCGGGGGCGGGTGCCGGGGGCTGGGCCTGGACGGATGCCTGGGCCTGGGGCTGGGCGGGCGCCTGGGGCTGGACGGGTGCCGGGTCCGGGATCTCCAGGCGGGCTTCCGTCCTGGCCGCGGGCGCGCAGAAGCCCCGGACGTCGACCGAGCTCAGTTGCTCCGTCGCCGCGTCCGGGTCCACCTCGGGCGCCACTCCCTCAGCCGCACGATCCCGGCCCTTGAGCTCCTTGGCGTACCGGCGCTCCATTCCCGCCCGTCCGGACAGCAGCCGGATGGCGGTGCTGAAGCGTTCCGTCGGACGGGCTTCGTTCAGCTCGTCCTGCCTGCGGAGCCACATCGGCACCAGGTAGGCGGCCCAGGCCCCGACGATGACTGCGTAGATGAGGCCGCTGCTGCTCACGCCTCACACCGTAGAGGGGTTCGCGTGGAGGCATCGGCCAATTGGGCCGGTGTGTCGCACGATCTGGCTGATATCACTGAATTTTTTTGTGATTGTTCAGACCGATTGAGCGCTTTGGGTGCCAACTGGGGATGAAATTCGAACACTTATAGCAATTTCAGTGGTGTTGACGCCGCGCCTGGTGCCACCGGCGCAGCAGCCCCTCCGGCACCTCCTCCGCCGTCAGCGCGAAGACCAGATGGTCCCGCCAGGCGCCGTCGATGTGCAGGTAGCGGGGGCGCAGCCCCTCCTCGCGGAAGCCCAGTTTCTCCACGACCCGCCGCGACGGGCCGTTCTCCGGGCGGATGCACACTTCCATCCGGTGCAGCCCCACCGCGCCGAAGCAGTGGTCGACGGCGAGCGCGACCGCCGTCGGCATGACACCCCGTCCGGCCACCTCGCTGTCCACCCAGTAGCCGACGTGCCCCGAGCACATCGAGCCCCAGGTGATCCCGGCGACCGTCAACTGCCCCACCAGGCGCCCCTGGTACTCGATCACGAACGGCAGCATCCGCCCCGCGTTCGCCTCCGCCCGCAGGTGGCGCACCATCTGACGGTACGTGGGGCGCTGGGCGACCGGCCCGCCCGGCCCGGGCGGCGGCACGGTCGCCTCCCAGGGGCGCAGCCAGTCGCGGTTGCGCCGGTTCACCTCGCGCCAGGCCCGCTGGTCGCGCATCTTTATCGGGCGGAGCAGCACGTCGCCGTCCACCAGGACCACGGGCCAGGTCGGGATCATGACTCCGGGCCCGTTTCCGACGCGGGTCTCGGGTGGTCGCCGCCACGGATCTGGTCGACGGCGTGCAGGAGCAGAGGCTCCAGGACGGCGAGCCCGTCCCGTACCCCGCCGGTCGAACCCGGCAGGTTCACGATCAGCGTCCCGCCGGCCACCCCGGCGAGGCCGCGGGAGAGCGCCGCGGTCGGCACCTTCTCCCGGCCGTACGCGCGGATCGCCTCGGGGATGCCGGGGATCTCGCGGTCCAGGACGCGGCGGGTGACCTCGGGGGTCTCGTCGGTGGGCGAGATGCCCGTACCGCCCGTGGTGACGATCGCGTCGTACCCGGCGGCGACCCCGGCGCGCAGCGCGGCCTCGACGGGCGCGCCGTCCGGGACGACCTGCGGGCCGTCCACGGCGAAGCCCGCGCCGCGCAGCGCCTCGGCGATCAGCGGGCCGCCCTTGTCCTCGTAGACCCCGGCGGCCGCGCGGTTGGAGGCGGTGACGACGAGGGCGGAGTAGGGGGCGGCGAGAGCCCCGCCGAGGCCCGCGCCGGGCGCCGCCGGGGCGGGCGCCTGGGGCGCGTGCTCGACGTCGTGCGCCCCCGCCACGCGGCCGGCGCGCGTCACGCCTCGCTCCGCGTCCAGTGGCCCGACTTGCCGCCCGTCTTCTCCTCGACCCGTACGTCGGAGATGACCGCGCCCTTGTCGACCGCCTTCACCATGTCGACGACGGTCAGCGCCGCCACCGACACCGCCGTCAGGGCCTCCATCTCGACGCCCGTACGGTCCGTGGTCTTCACGGTCGCCAGGATCTCGACCGCGTCGTCCGCGACCGACAGGTCCAGGGTGACGCCCGAGACGGCCAGCGGATGGCAGAGCGGGATCAGGTCGGGGGTCTTCTTCGCGCCCATGATCCCGGCGATCCGGGCGGTGGCGAGCGCGTCACCCTTCGGCACACCCTCGCCGCGCAGCAGCTCGATCACGCGCGGCGAGACGAGGACGCGGCCGCTGGCGCGGGCGGTGCGGGCCGTGACGTCCTTCGCGGAGACGTCGACCATGCGGGCCGCACCCGCCTCGTCGATGTGGGTGAGTCCTTGCTGCGTGCTCATGGCGGTGACACTCCCGGTCGCTGTGTGGGACGACACGGTACCCCCACCTGGGCCTCCTCAGCCGAGGAGGACCACGTCCAGCTCGGTGCCGGGCTCGACGGCCGTCACCTCCTCCGGTACGACGAGCAGCGCGTCCGCCTGCGCGAGCGCCCCGATCAGATGCGAGCCGGCTCCGCCCACCGGGGTGACGGTGCCCGACCCGGCGTCGTACGCCCCCCGCAGGAACTGGCGCCGCCCCTCCGGCGAGGACAGCGCACGGTCCGCCTTGAGGACCGCCCGGACCGTCGGCCGCGCGGTGTCGGGCCGGTCGGCGAGGCCCATGAGCGCGCGGATCGCGGGCCGGACGAACAGCTCGAACGACACGTACGAGGAGACCGGGTTGCCCGGCAGCGCGAGCAGCGGGATGTGGTCCGGGCCGATCATGCCGAAGCCCTGCGGCTTGCCCGGCTGCATGGCCAGCTTGCGGAAGTCGACCTCGCCGTCCGCCGTCAGCGCCTCCTTGACCACGTCGTACGCCCCGACGCTCACCCCGCCGGTGGTGACGATCAGGTCCGCCCGGATCAGCTGGTCCTCGATCGCGGCCCGCAGCGACTCGGCGTCGTCCGCGACGGCCGGGACGCGGAAGACGAGCGCTCCGGCGTCGCGGGCGGCGGCGGCCAGGGCGAAGCTGTTGGAGTCGTAGATCTGGCCCTCGGCCAACGGCTCGCCGGGCTGCGCCAGTTCGCTGCCGGTGGAGAGCACGACCACGCGCGGACGGGGCCGCACCCGCACCGTGCCGCGGCCGACCGCCGCGAGCAGGCCGATCTGCGGCGGCCCGAGGACCGTGCCCGCCGCGAGCGCGAGCTCGCCCGCCCGGACGTCGCTGCCGCGCGCCCGGACGTGGGCGCGGGCCTCGGCGGCGCGGTGCACGCGGACCTCGCCGGCCGCGCCCTCCGGGGCGGCGCTCGCGGGGCGCATCGCACCGGCCGCTCCCCCGCCCGTGCCGCCGTCGGTCCATTCGACCGGGACGACAGCCTCGGCGCCCGGCGGCAGCGGGGCGCCGGTCATGATCCGGGCGGCCTGGCCGGGGCCGACCTCGGGCAGCCCGCCCGCGCCCGCGGCGACGTCGCCGATGACGGTCAGGACGGCCGGGAACTCCTCGCTCGCCCCGGCCACGTCGGCGACGCGGACCGCGTACCCGTCCATGGAGCTGTTGTCGAAGGGCGGCAGCGAGACCGGCACCGTGACGTCCTCGACCAGGACGCAGCCCTGGGCCTCGGGCAGTTGCAGCTCGATGGGTTCGAGCGGGGCGACGGCCGCCAGGATGTCGCCGAGGTGCTCGTCGACGGACCACAGGCCGCGGGCGGGGCCGGCGCAGGGGTCGGACGGGCCGTGGTCCGACGGTGCCGTGCTGCTGCTCAAGGTGCTACATCTCCTCGTTGACGTACCTGCGGAGCCAGGTCCGGAAGTCCGGTCCCAGATCTTCACGTTCGCACGCCAGTCTGACAATGGCACGCAGATAGTCCCCGCGGTCCCCGGTGTCGTAGCGCCGGCCCTTGAAGACCACGCCGTGCACCGGGCCGCCGGCCCGCTCGTCCTGGACCAGCTTCTGCAGCGCGTCGGTGAGCTGGATCTCCCCGCCGCGGCCGGGCTCGGTCTCCCGCAGTATCGCGAAGACGGCCGGGTCCAGGACGTAGCGCCCGATGACCGCGTAGTTGCTGGGCGCCTCCGCCGGGTCCGGCTTCTCCACCAGGCCCGTCACCTTCACCACGTCCGCGTCACCGGTCGGGCCGACCGCCGCGCAGCCGTAGAGGTGGATCTGGGAGGGCTCGACCTCCATCAGCGCGACGACGCTGCCGCCGAAGCGCTCGCGCACCTCGACCATCCGCGCGAGGAGCGGGTCGCGCGGGTCGATCAGGTCGTCGCCCAGGAGCACGGCGAACGGCTCGTCGCCCACGTGCGGGGCCGCGCACAGCACGGCGTGGCCGAGGCCGCGCGGGTCGCCCTGCCGCACGTAGTGCATGGTCGCCAGATCGCTGGACTCCTGGACCTTCGCGAGGCGTTCCTCGTCGCCCTTGCGACTCAGCGCCTCCTCCAACTCGTAGTTCCGGTCGAAGTGGTCCTCCAACGGGCGCTTGTTGCGGCCGGTGATCATCAGGACGTCCGAGAGCCCGGCCGCGACGGCCTCCTCGACGACGTACTGGATCGCCGGTTTGTCGACGACCGGGAGCATCTCCTTCGGCGTCGCCTTGGTCGCCGGAAGGAACCGGGTGCCCAGGCCGGCGGCCGGGATGACAGCCTTGGTGAGGGGCGGCGTCTGCGTCATGCGCTGCACCCTAGCCGTTCGGTATGGGAGGAAGATGAGCATCCCGTGAGCTTTCTCGACCTCGTACCGCTACCACCCGATACAAGAGGAATTCGAGCCGCGTTGAGCCAGGAACCGGGTACGGAACCGTCCGAGAAGACCGTCTTGCGCCGTGCGCTCCTCGGCGCCCGCGCCGCGTTGACGCCCGATGCCACCGCACGGGCCGCCGAGCTCCTCGCGCGGTCCGCCCTGGAGCTCACCGAGCTCGCCGAGGCCCGGACGGTCGCCGCCTATGTCTCCGTGGGGCGCGAACCCGGCACGCGCGCGCTCCTCGACGCGCTGCGCGAGCGGGGCGTACGGGTCCTGCTGCCGGTGCTCCTGCCCGACAACGACCTCGACTGGGCCGTCTACGAAGGGCCCGAGCTGCTCGCGAAGGCGGGCCGCGGGCTGCTCGAACCGGTCGGCGAACGACTCGGACCCGAGGCCGTGTGCGCGGCGGACACGGTGCTTCTGCCGGGCCTCGCGGTCGACTCGCGCGGCATGCGGCTCGGCCGGGGCGGCGGCTCGTACGACCGGGTCCTCGCCCGGCTCGTACGCGCCGGGGCGCATCCGGCCCTCGTGGTGCTCCTCTACGCGAACGAGGTGGTCACGCGGGTCCCGGAGGAACCGCACGACCACCCCGTGCACGCGGTGGTGACCCCGGAGGGGGTCCGGCGCTTCGCGCCCTGACCTTTCCCGGAATCCCTTTCGGGAAGGATTCCGGGAGGCCTCAGGGCTGGAGCGTCAGGGTGTCCTTGGCCGCGGTGTCGACCGCCGCCTTGCCGTACGGCCAGTCCAGCAGGTCGCCCTTCACCCACTTGTCGGTCTGATCCGTGTAGTGGCTGTTGTACGCGTGGCCGGACGCGCCGGAGAGGTTGATCCACCGAGACTTGTCCCAGTCGCCGACGTTGACGACCATGCGCATCGACGGCACCCAGATCACGTCGTAGCCGCCGGCCGCGTTCCAGCCGGTGGCGTCGACGGCCGCCTCGCCGCCGCCCAGGTTCCACGGGCCGCGGTTGAGCAGCGACTGCACGAAGCCGGGGCCCGCGGTGCCGAGGGTCTGGTTCTTCAGGGTCAGCTGGTGCAGCCGGCCCCAGCTCCAGGTGGAGACGTCCTTGCCCAGCTTGGCCGTCAGCTCCCAGCGGGCGTCCTTCATGGCCTGCGCGAGCAGCTGGTCACGGGTCTCGGTGGGGGCGTCCAGCCGGCCGCCCGGCGTCTTCCACCAGTCGCTCTTCTCCTGCTTGAGCAGCGGGCGGACCACCTCGTACCAGCGGTCGCCGCCGTCCGGCTGCGCCGAGTCGGCATCGCGCTCGCCGCACTCGCGGACCAGCTTGTTCTGCTCGTCGACCGGGCTGGTGGCGTCGGCCCTGCGCACGTTGATGCACTCGCCCTCGACGCGCAGCTCCTTGGGCAGCTTGTCGCCGAAGCCCAGCTTGAGGACGTTGCGCCAGACCGCGTTGAAGTACGCGGCGGCGGCCGAGTCGGGCTCCTGGGTGTAGTCCCAGCCCTCCAGCAGCTTCTGCGCCTCGCGGACCTGCGGGTCGGAGATGTCGATCTTCAGCAGCAGCGGGTTGAGCAGGGTCGCGATCTCGCTGCGGTTGTCCATCTGCATGGTCTGCATGTCGTCCGGCGAGATCTTCCCGCCGTCCTTGATCTTCGACTCGATGAGGTCGTTGATCCGCTGGCTGCGCGAGCCGTAGCCCCAGTCCTTGGTGAGGAGGTAGGGGTACTTCTCCTCGTCGATGACGGCCTGGTTGGCGGTCACGATGTAGCCGCGCGCCGGGTCGTACTCGTAGGGCAGCTCGTCGAAGGGGATGTACCCCTTCCAGTCGTACGAGGAGTCCCAGCCGGGCGCGGGCAGGGTGCCGTCGTAGCCCTTGGTGCGGACCGGGATCTTGCCGGGCGCCTGGTAGCCGATGTGGCCCTCGGTGTCGGCGTAGATCAGGTTCTGCGACGGGACCTCGAAGTCCTTGGCCGCGGCGCGGAAGCTCTTGAAGTCCTTGGCGCGGTTGAGCTCGAAGACGGCGTCCATCGACTTGCCGGGCTGGAGCGCGGTCCAGCGCAGCGCGACGCCGTAGCCGGTGCCGCGGTCGGGGGCGGCGTTGCCGACGGGGGCGCTCTTGCCGACCTTCTCCAGCTCGGTGGAGCGGTCGGAGACCAGCGGGCCGTGTTCGGTGGAGCGGACCGTGATGGTGCGGTCGCCGCCGCCGGCGACCTTGATGGTCTCCTCGCGGGTCCGGAACGGCTTGACCTTGCCGTCGACGAGGTAGCCCTGCTCGCCGATCTTCTCCAGGTAGAGGTCGGTGACGTCGGCGCCGAGGTTGGTGAAACCCCAGGCGACGGAGTCGTTGTGGCCGATGATCACGCCGGGGGTGCCGGAGAAGGTGTAGCCGGCGACGTCGTAGCGGCAGGTGGCCGAGACGGAACGGCAGTGCAGGCCCATCTGGTACCAGAGGGACGGCAGCATCGGCGCGAGGTGCGGGTCGTTGGCGAGCAGCGGCTTGCCGGAGGTCGTGTACTTCCCGGAGACGACCCAGGAGTTCGAGCCGATGCCGTTGCCGTTGGGGCCGAGCAGCGCGGGGATCTCGTCGAGGGCGTCGGAGAGCGCGGAGAGCTGCGACCGGGTGCCGCTCAGCGCGTCGGAGCCGCTGCCGCCGCCGTCGGAACCGTGGGCCTCGGCCTTGGGGTCGAACTTCCCGGTGACCTTGTCGACGGCGCCCTGCGGGACGATCGGCTGGTGGAGCTCGTACGGGTAGCCCGGGTAGAGGTCCTTGATCTGCTGCGCCGTGAGCCTGCTGGTCATCAGCGAACGGTCGATCTCGTCCTGCATGTTGCCGCGCAGGTCCCAGGCCATCGCCTTGAGCCAGGCCACGGAGTCGACCGGGGTCCACGGCTCGATCGCGTAGTCGTTGGTGAAGGCCAGGGCCGCGTACTCGACGGAGATGTCCGAGGGGTCCCGGTCCTTGAGATAGGCGTTGACGCCCTCGGCGTAGGCCTGGAGGTTCTTCTTGGTGTCCGCCGACAGGACCTTGTCGTACTCCTGCTGCGCGACCTGCCGCCAGCCGAGCGTGCGCAGGAAGGCGTCGGTGTCGACCTGGCTCTTGCCGAACATCTCGGAGAGGCGGCCGGCCGTCATGTGACGGCGGACGTCCATCTCGTAGAAGCGGTCCTGGGCCTGGACGTAGCCCTGGGCGCGGAAGAGGTCGGCCTCGCTGTCGGCGTAGATCTGCGGAACGCCGTAGGCGTCGCGCTTCACCTCGACCGGTCCGGAGAGCTTGTCCATCCGGATGGTGCCGGTGGTCTGCGGGAACGAGCCCCGGACGGTGCTGACGCCCCAGTACGCCCCGTACCCGACGCCCGCGACCAGAGCGAGGACCAGAACGAGAACGATCAGGCGGGCACGCCGCCCTTTCTTCTTGGCGGGAGGGGCGGTCGTGTTGGAGGGCATCGCTGTCCTTCGAGGGGCAGGGTGGTCCTGGAGTACGGGAGCAACCTTAGGCGCAGCGTCCGGAGGGCCTGGACGCGGTGTCAGGTGAAGATCCGTACTTATACGCACGGATGTGCGATGGAACACCAAGGAGGCGTCAAGAAAACGTTAAAGATTAGGTAAGGTAACGAAGTACCGGCGCTGGAGGAACGATCCAGCTGCACGTGAGGGGAAGGATCGGCCACTGACTGTCCACCAGCTCAACGAACTCCTGCTCATCTGCTCGCTCGTCCTGCTCATCGCTGTCGCAGCAGTGCGGATCTCCTCCCGGAGCGGGCTCCCCAGCCTGCTGCTTTATCTCGGGATCGGGGTCGCCATAGGGCAGGACGGCATCGGCAACGTCGCCTTCGACAACGCCGAACTGACCCAGGTGATCGGCTATGCCGCACTTGTCGTGATCCTGGCCGAGGGCGGCCTGGGCACCAAGTGGAAGGAGATCAAACCCGCGTTGCCCGCGGCGGTCGTGCTGTCGACCGTCGGCGTCGCGGTGAGCGTGGGCATCACGGCCTCGGCCGCGCACTACCTCGTCGGCCTGGAATGGCAGCAGGCCCTCATCATCGGCGCCGTCGTCTCCTCCACCGACGCCGCCGCCGTCTTCTCCGTCCTCCGCAAGGTGCCGCTGCCCTCCCGGGTCACCGGCGTCCTGGAGGCCGAGTCCGGATTCAACGACGCCCCCGTCGTCATCCTGGTCGTCGCCTTCTCCACCGCCGGCCCCGTCGACGCCTGGTACCTCCTCGTCGGCGAGATCGCCCTGGAACTCGCCATCGGCGTCGCCGTCGGCCTCACCGTCGGCTTCCTCGGCGCCTACGGTCTGCGCCACATCGCGCTGCCCGCCTCCGGCCTCTACCCGATCGCCGTCATGGCCATCGCCGTCGTCGCCTACGCCGCCGGCGCCATGGCCCACGGCTCCGGCTTCCTCGCCGTCTACCTGGCCTCCATGGTGCTCGGCAACGCCAAGCTGCCGCACGCCCCCGCCAACCGCGGCTTCGCCGAGGGACTCGGCTGGATCGCCCAGATCGGCATGTTCGTCCTGCTCGGCCTGCTCGTCACCCCGCACGAGCTGGTCAACGACTTCTGGCCGGCCATCGTCATCGGCCTCGTCCTCACCATGGTCGCCCGCCCCATGGAGGTCTTCGTCAGCCTCCTTCCCTTCCGCATCCCCTGGCAGGAGCAGGCCCTGATGTCCTGGGCCGGCCTGCGCGGAGCCGTGCCCATCATCCTCGCCACCATCCCGATGGTGTCCGGGATCGAGGGCAGCGAGCGGATCTTCAACATCGTCTTCGTGCTGGTCGTCGTCTACACCCTGGTCCAGGGCCCGACCCTGCCCTGGCTGGCCAAGGCCCTCAAACTGGGCGACTCGGCCGAGGCCGCCGACCTCGGCGTGGAATCCGCCCCCCTGGAGCGGCTGCGCGGACACCTCCTCTCCGTGGCCATCCCGGAGAGCTCCAAGATGCACGGCGTCGAGGTGGCCGAGCTCCGGCTCCCGGCCGGTGCGGCCGTCACCCTGGTCGTCCGGGAGGACGCCAGCTTCGTCCCCGGCCCCGCCACCGTGCTGCGGCGCGGCGACGAACTCCTGGTGGTCGCCACCGACCCGGTACGGGACGCCACCGAGCGCCGGCTGCGCGCGGTCGGCCAGGGCGGCAAGCTGGCCGGCTGGCTGGGCACGGGCGGCGCCACCGCCGTCACGGCCCCCTCACGCCACCGGGGCCCCTTTCCGAACCCCTTCCGGCGAACATCCGGTTAATCCCAGGCATTAATTCAGGTGCGGGGGCGTTTTCCCAGGCGGGAAGACGCCCTTCCCTGTACCATGAAGGCACACTTGATCGAACCAACTCTGCCTGACGCAGAGCTGGCGCGACCGTATGGCGGCCGCGGAGCCCCCCACCTGTGGGGCCCGGGTATCTACCGCAGTTCCGCGCATGAGGACAGCTCTCGGCGATACCCGCACCATCCGTGCACGGGCCCGCTACCAGGCGGCGGAAAGGCATGGACCGTGGAGTCCACGGTCGTCCCCGAGAAGCGGCCCGGATACGGCAGGCTGCTGCGCACTCCGGGAGCTCTCTCCTTCCTTCTGCCGGGCTTCGCCGCCCGGCAGCCCTTCGCGATGCTGACCATCGGCATCGTGCTGCTCGTCCAGCACACCACCGGCTCCTACGGCACCGCCGGTGCCGTCGCCGCCGCGACCGGCGTCTCGATGGCGCTGTTCGCCCCCCAGAGCGGCAAGCTGGCCGACCGCTTCGGCCAGCGGGCCGTCCTCATCCCCGGTGTGCTCATCCACACCGCCTCGGTCTCCCTTCTCGTCGCACTGGCCCTCGCCGGCGCCCCGCTGTGGGCCCTGTTCCTCGCGGCCGTCCCCGCCGGCGCCTCGGTGCCGCAGGTCGGGCCCATGGTCCGGGCCCGCTGGGCCGCCAAGCTGGACGGCACGCCCCTGATGCCGACCGCCGCGGCCTTCGAATCGGTCACCGACGAGTTCACCTTCGTCGTCGGCCCGGTCCTCGCCACCGCCCTGTGCACCGGCGTCCACCCGGCGGCCGGCCTGATCGCCGAGGCCGCCCTCACCCTGTTCGGCGGCCTGTTCTTCGCCGCCCAGCGCAACACTCAGCCCGCCTTCGGCCTGACCGCCGCGGCCGGCCAGGCGGACGGCGAGCCGCACCGCTCGGCCCTGTCCATCCCCGGCGTCCGGGTCCTCGCCATCGCCTTCCTGGGCATCGGCTCGGTCTTCGGTGGCATGCAGGTCTCGCTCACCGCCTTCAGCGAGGAGATCGGCAACCCCGGTGCCAACGGTCTGCTGTACGGCATCTTCGCCGCCGGCAACATGCTCGCCGGCATCGCCATGGGCGCCGTCGCCTGGAAGATCGGCCCCCGCCGCCGGCTGATCCTCGGCTACGTCGGCCTCACCGTCGCCGCCTCCCTTCTGTGGACCACACACTCCGTCCTGCTGCTCGGCGCCCTCGGCCTGGTCGTGGGTCTGTGCATCGCCCCGGCGCTGATCACCGGCTACACGATCGTCGAGACCCTGGTCCCGCGCACGTCCCGCACCGAGGCGTTCACCTGGCTCACCGGCGCCGTCGCCCTGGGCCAGGCCGCCGCCGTCACGGTCGCCGGCCGGCTGGCCGACGCCCACGGCGCGAGCACCGGTTTCCTGGTGCCGATGGCGGGCACCATGCTCGCCCTCGTCACCCTGCTCGCCCTGCGCTCGCGGCTCCAGCCGCGCGCGACGGGCCGCGTCGCCGCGCGTGGCATCGGTCACCGAGTTCCCGTGACGGTGGACTGAACCGGCGGAATACGTCACTATGGATCGTCGTTAGCACTCGATGAGTGTGAGTGCCAGGAGGAAGACAAGTGCCGACCTACCAGTACCAGTGCACCGAGTGCGGCGAGGGCCTCGAGGCGGTGCAGAAGTTCACGGATGACGCTCTGACCGAGTGCCCGAACTGCAAGGGACGCCTGAAGAAGGTGTTCTCGGCCGTCGGCATCGTGTTCAAGGGTTCCGGCTTCTACCGGAACGACAGCCGCGGTGCGTCGTCCAGCAGCTCGCCGGCCGCGTCGAAGTCCTCTTCGTCGTCGTCCACTCCTTCGTCGTCGTCTTCTTCGTCGACCTCCGCGTCCTCGTCTTCGTCCTCCTCGGACTCGAAGCCGGCGGCCTCGTCGAGCTCCACCTCGGCGGCCTGATCCACCTTTCTCGCGTCTGCCCTGCCGATTCCCATCGGCAGGGCATTCCGCGTTCCGGGGGCGGCTAGGGTGACCGCCATGACGAGCGACGTGTTCGCGGACATCGGTGTCATCGGCGGCTCGGGGTTCTACTCCTTCCTGGACGATGTGACCGAGGTGCCGGTCGACACCCCGTACGGCAACCCCAGCGACTCCCTCTTCCTCGGCGAGCTCGCCGGCCGGCGGGTCGCCTTCCTCCCCCGGCACGGCCGCGGCCACAGCGTGCCGCCGCACCGGATCAACTACCGCGCCAACCTCTGGGCCCTGCGCTCCGTCGGCGTCCGGCAGGTCCTCGGGCCCTGCGCGGTGGGCGGCCTGCGCGAGGAGCACGGCCCCGGCACCCTCGTCGTGCCCGACCAGCTGGTCGACCGGACGAACTCCCGCGCCCAGACCTACTTCGACGGGGAGCCACGCCCGGACGGGGCCGTCCCGAACGTGGTCCACGTCACCTTCGCCGACCCCTACTGCCCCGACGGGCGCAGGGTCGCCCTGAAGGCCGCCCGGGGGCGGGGCTGGGAGCCTGTCGACGGCGGCACGATGGTCGTCGTCGAGGGCCCCCGCTTCTCCACACGCGCCGAGTCGCGGTGGCACGCGGCCGCGGGCTGGTCGGTGGTCGGCATGACCGGCCACCCCGAGGCCGTACTCGCCCGGGAACTGGGACTCTGCTACACCTCCTTCGCACTGGTGACGGATCTGGACGCGGGTGCGGAGACGGGGGACGGCGTCTCGCATTCCGAGGTCCTGCGGGTGTTCGGCGAGAACGTGGGCCGGCTGCGTGACGTGCTCTTCGACGCGGTGGGCGCGCTCCCCGCGACGACCGACCGGGACTGCCTGTGCTCCCGGGCCCACGACGGGTGGGACCTGGGGATCGAACTGCCCTGAACCTCGCGGCGGGGTGAGGAGCGCGCCGCGTGGACCGGACTGCCTCAAGCGTCGCGGACGTCGCGGCACGGCGGCAATCGCTCGCCGGGGTGAGGAAGTTGTCCACAGAAGCCTGGTTGTCCACAGGCCGGAGCGGGATCGCCGCGAGGGCGGGATGGTGAGTGCGGTTCGCCGGACGGTCCGGCGGACGGCTCGTCCCACGACAGGCGGTATCCGCGATGACCTCAGACTCCTGCCTCCCCGACACCCGCACCTCGGTGCCCGCGCCGTGCGGTGTCCCGCAGTTCGATCCGCTGCGGGTGCGCGGCGGAAGGCTTCGGCTACGTCGGGCGCTGCGGCGCAGGCGGCGGGCCCCCGCCGCGGTCCTGGCGGTGACCGCCGCCACGCTCGCCGCGGCCGGTGTGGCGGGGGCCGACGACGTGGTCGTCCGGCCGTCGCACCGGCCCGCGGCGCAGGAGCGGCACCGGCCGCCCGTCGTACCGCTCGTGTCGGCCCCGGTGCGGATCGCCGACGCGGAGACCGTCCGGTTGCTGCGGCCCGGCGACCTGGTGGACGTGATCGCCGCGCCCGGCATGACGGCGGTCGGGGCCGGCGGGAGCGGCGAGGCCCGTGTGGTCGCCTCGGGCGTCCGAGTGGCCGAAGTGCCCGGCCCGGGTGAGACTCGTTCGGACGGTGGGGCGTTGGTCGTCCTGTCCGTTCCACGGCCGACGGCGGCGGAACTCGCCGGTGCGGGCATGACGTCCCAACTCGCGGTGACGCTGTGCTGATTCGCACTGACGGGCTGTCAATTCACCTTCCCGTGTGTACGGATTGGACGCCCTTGCGTCGATCGCGGCGTAATGGCTCCGCACACTGCACACAAGACGAAGGGCACCACGGTGAGCGCGAAGAAGGAAAGCGTGCTGGAAGGCTTCAAGGCCTTCCTCATGCGGGGCAATGTGATCGACCTGGCGGTGGCGGTCGTCATCGGTGCCGCGTTCACCAACATCGTGAACTCGGTGGTGAAGGGCATCATCAACCCGATCGTCGGCGCCTTCGGCACCAAGAACCTGGAGAGCTACAAGTCCTGCCTCAAGGATCCGTGCAAGGTCGTGAACGGCGAGATGCAGGGCATCCAGCTGGAGTGGGGCCTGGTCCTCAGCGCCATCCTCAGCTTCATCATCACCGCGGCCGTCGTCTACTTCCTGATGGTGCTGCCCATGGCGAAGGTGCTGGCCAAGCGCGCCGCGCACGACAAGGCGAAGGAAGGCGTCCAGGAGACCATGGAGATCAGCGAGCTGGAGGTCCTCAAGGAGATCCGCGACACCCTGGTCGCCCAGCGGGGGCCGTCCTCCGGTTCGAGCACCGGGGCGCACCCCACCTCCTGACCGACGGCTCGCGTCGGCGTCAGAGGTGGTGCGGCGGCTTCTCGTCGAGGAAGCGCGCGAGGTCGGTGGCGCTGTCGCCGCCGGCCGGAGGCCGCTCGCCCCATCCTCGGTCCGTGTCGTCCGCGGACTGCTGGTCCAGTGGATCGTCGAAGATCAGTGCCGGCCTGGGTCGGGAATCGGGTCGGGAGTCGGACTGCTTCGCTGCTCGCGGTCCGGGGGCGGGGGCGGTGCTCATGTCTTCAGGGTACGCCGGGATCACCGCCCCGTATCGGGTCGGCCGGTGGCCTCGTCAGCGGTCTTTCGGGTCGAGCATCCACAGGCCGAGGACGACGAGGAAGGACAGGACCAGGAAGCCCGCCCCCCACCAGGCGGTCCCGGTGTCGCCGGACATCCACTCGTCGACCACGATCGTCAGTCCCCACAGCTGGCCCACGACGACGGTGAGGGCCAGCACCAGGCGGGCGGTGAGCTTGGAGGAGCGTTCGGGCTCCTGCTCGGTGCCGGCGCCCGGGCCGGGACCGGTGTGCCGGATCCGGGGGTCGCCGTAGCCGCTGGTGGGGCGGATCTGGGGGTAGCGCTCGTGGACCGGGCGGTTGAGGTGTGGCTGGGCGCTGCCGGGGGTGTAGGCGGCCCGGGGCGGGGTCTCCGGCGGAGGGGCCGGGGCGGCCGGGTCCTTGGGGAACGGGGTGTCGGTCATGTTCGGCGGCTCCGCTCCAGGGTGCTGCCGAGTTGGCTGCCTTCGGTGGCGCCCGGGCAGCCGAGGCGGCCGGCGAGTTCGGGGCGGGTATCTCCGAGCTGGCGGCAGAGGCCTTCCTGGACGCTCTCCCCGGAGCGTGTGGTGCCGACGGCCCAGACGCTGCCGTCGGCCTCCTCGACCAGGAGCACCTTGGGGAGCGGCCGGGGCGGCGGGCCCGCGGTCACCTCTCCGGTGCGGGCGTCGAAGACTCCCTCGTGGCAGGGGCAGTACAGCTCGCCCTCGTTGCCGCGGTCCTTGCGCCAGAGCACGGCGCAGGCGAGGTGGGTGCAGACGGCGGAGTAGCCGGCGAGGGTGCCGTCGTCCAGGCGGACGGCGACGGCGCGGTCCTCTTCCTCCGGGTAGCGGAAGGCGAGGGACTCGCCGGGCGGGAGCGAGTCGGCGATCTTCTTGGGCTGGGGCGCTCCGTCGCTGTCGCCGTGCCGGTGCAGGATGCCGGAGGCGACGCCGATGCCGCCGACGGCCAGGCCGCCGGAGACGGTGGCGACGATCCGCAGGTAGTCGCGGCGGGTGGTGAGGGAGTCCGCGGAGATGCGGTCGCGCAGGGCGCCCTGGGCGGCGTCGGGTGCTTCGGCGCCGTTGTCGGAGGGCTGTTCGGTGAGGCTCATCGGACGTCCACTCCGTTGACTTCGACGATGGGAAGACCGCCGGGGACGGGCCATTGGACCTTGTCGGCGGGGACGACCATCGCCACGCCGGTGGAGACGGTGGTGGCGCCGAAGGTGAAGGAGTCGGCGACCTGGACGCCGGGGCGTTCGGCGCGCAGTTCGTCGAGGGTGCCGTAGAAGAGGGCGCCGGTGGGGCAGACCGTGGCGCACATGGGGGCGAGGCCGTAGGCGGTGCGGTCGTAGCAGAGGTTGCACTTCATCTGCAGCTTCGCCTGGAGGTCGATCTTCGGTACGCCGAAGGGGCAGGCGTTGACGCAGTTGGCGCAGCCGATGCACCGGCTGGTGTCGGCCTGCTGCACGACGCCGTCGGCGGTGACCAGGATCGCGTCGGCGGGGCAGACCTCGGCGCAGGGGGCGACGGGGTCCTCGCAGTGCATGCAGACCGTGGGAAGGGAGGCGACGGAGCGCCCCTCTTCGGGGTAGTCCAGGTGGATCATCGACTTGCCGCGGTGCGAGTCGCATTCGCGGCAGGCGGAGACGCAGGCCTGGCAGCCGATGCAGCGGCCCGGGTCGATGAAGATGGTGCGGCCCATCATGTGCGGCGTCAGCTCCTCTCCGAGGTGCCACGGCCCTGGGGGGCCGTGGGGGGCAGGGGGTCGACGCGGGAGACCTGGGTCTCCGGGTAGGCGACCTGGCCGGGGGCGGTGGGCGGCGCGGGGACCTCGTCGATCCGCTCGGCCGGCTCGACGCGGGCGGCGCAGACCTTGTACTCGGGGATCTTGGAGCGGGGGTCCAGGGCGTCGATGGTCAGGACGTTGGCGGCGGTGGGCGCGGGCCAGTGGTAGGGGATGAAGACGGTGTCGGGGCGGATGGCCTCGGTGACCAGGGCGGGGAGGACCTCGCTTCCGCGGCGGGTGACGACGCGGACCGGGTCGCCGTTGCGGAAGCCGAGGGAGGGGTGGACCTCGACCCAGGGGCGGGGGGTCTGCTCGACGAGGGCGCCCAGGCGGCGGGTCTGGTTGCCGGAGAGGAAGTGGGCGACGGTGCGTCCGGTGGTGAGGGAGAGGGGGTATTCCTCGGTGTACGGGTCCATGGGCGGGTGCCATTCGACGACCTGCATATGGATCTTGCCGTCGGGGTGGTAGGTCCGGCCGTCCTCGAAGAGGCGGGGAGTGCCGGGGTGCTCGGTGTCGGGGCAGGGCCAGGCGATGCCGCCGGTCTCCTCCAGCCGCTCGTAGGTGATGCCGTAGTAGTCGTTGACCGTTCCGGCGGAGGCGACGCGCAGTTCCTCGAAGACGGAGCGGGAGTCGGGGAAGTCGAACTTGTCGGCGGCGCCGAGGCGTTTGGCGAGTTCGCAGATGACCCAGGTGTCGGTGCGGACGCCGGCGGGCGGTTCCTGGGCCTTGTTGTGCTTGACGACGCGGGCCTCGGCATTGGCCATGACGCCCTCGTCCTCGGCCCAGACGGTGACGGGGAAGACGACGTGGGCGTTGGCCGCGGTCTCGGAGAGGAAGAAGTCGAACTGGGCGTGGAACTCGGCGGTGTCGTACCCGTCCTTCACCGTGGCGTAGTTCGGGAGGGAGACGAAGGGGTTGTTGCAGATGCCGATGAGGCCGCGGATCTCGCGGCGCTGCATCTGCCAGACCATCTCCATCATGGAGGTGCCGGCGGCCGGGAGGTCGGCCTCGTCGATGCCCCAGATCTCGCAGATCTGGCGGCGGTGTTCGGGGTTGGAGATGGAGCGGCCGCCGGGGAGCAGGTCGGATTTCTGGCCGTGTTCGCGGCCGCCCTGGCCGTTTCCCTGGCCGGTGATGGTGCCGTAGCCGGCGCCGGGGCGGCCGATGTGTCCCGCGGCGGTGCACAGGTTGATGATCGACAGGCAGTTCTCGACGCCCTGGGAGTGGTGTTCGACGCCGCGGGCGTGCCAGGCCATGGCCCTGTCGGCGCCGGCGAACATGCGGGCGACCTGGACGATCTGTGCCTCGGGGACGCCGCAGATCTCGGCGGCGCGGGCCGGCGGATAGTCGGCGACGGTCCTCTTCACGTCCTCCCAGCCGGTGGCGTGGGCGGCGAGGTAGGCCTCGTCGGTGAGGCCTTCGGCGACGACGACGTGGAGGACGGAGTTGAAGAAGGCGGAGTCGGTGCCGGGCTTGAGGGCGACGTGCAGGTCGGCGGTGCGGGCGATGGGTGTCTCGCGGGGGTCGACGACGATCAGGGTGGCGCCCCGGTCCCGTGCTCCCCAGAGGTACTGGGTCATCACGGGGAAGCACTCGCCGACGTTGGAGCCGGCGATCAGCAGGCAGTCGGTGAGGAGGATGTCGGAGAAGGGGTTGCCGGCCCGGTCGATGCCGAAGGCGAGTTTGTTGGCTCCGGCGGCGGAGACCATGCACAGGCGCCCGTTGTAGTCGACGTGCTTGGTCTTCAGGGCGACGCGGGCGAACTTGCCGACCAGATAGGTCTTCTCGGAGAAGAGGCTGGCTCCGCCGAGCAGGCCGAAGGCGTCGTTGCCGTACTCGCCCTGGATGCGGCGGATCTCGGAGACGGTGAAGTCGAGTGCCTCCTCCCAGCTGGCCTCGCGGAAGGGCTCGTCGCGGTTGCGGCGCATGAGCGGGGAGGTGAGCCGGTCGGGGTGGTTGACCTGCTGGTAGGCGTTGATGCCCTTGGGGCAGAGCCGCATCCGGTTGATGTCGTGGTTGCGGGGTTCGACGCCGAAGACCTTTCCCGCGTGGTCGACCCGCAGGTACATGCCGCACTGCACGCCGCAGAAGCAGCAGTGGGTGGGGACGAGGGTCTCGCCGTTCTGGTCGGCGTGCCAGCGGTCGGCGGGGATGCCTCCGGCGTCGCGGAAGTTCCGGGTGCCCGGCGGGGCGACCGAGGGGTCGAGCGGGAGCGGCTGCCCGGCCTGCGCGTGGGTCACTTGAAGCCCTTCTTGACGTGGGTGAGGTAGGCGTTGCCGCGCAGGACGCGCTTGCAGCGGGGGCAGTACTCGGCCCATTCGTCGAAGTCGAGCCCGAGGTCGCGCATGGTGCCCTGGAGGTTCTCGACGTAGGGGGCGGCGTCGATGGGTTCGCCGCAGCGGCGGCAGGTGAGGAGTCCCGCTTCGGCGCCTGTGGCGGCGCCCGCCACGGCCCCTCTCCGATCGACGGCGCCGACGGTCCCGGCCTTGTCGCGCGAGGTGTACTTGAAGAGCTGCATGCCGACGGCGGCCGGCCGCTGCACGATGTGGAAGAACTTCCCGAACGGGATGTAGATCAGGGTGAAGACCACCGACACCATGTGCAGGATCGCCAGGAATTCGTAGCCGCCGCCGTGCAGGAAGATCGAGGAGAAGGTGAGCAGCAGGCCGGTCACCGCGATCACGATGAGGGCGATCAGCGGGATCAGGTCGTAGGCGAAGCGCTGGCCGGTGATGGCCCCGCGGTCCTTCATCCGGCGCCAGAGGAAGTAGCAGGCGCCGGGGATGACGAGGACGGCGGCGATGTCCAGGCCGTGGAACATCAGCCAGCCGATGACGTTCAGCGAGTCGAAGCCGAGGACCTTGAAGCCCCAGATCCGCATCTCGTAGCCGGGGCCCGAGCCGGTGGACGAGGTGAAGGCGAACCAGCCCCAGGTCAGCGGGAAGGTGATCAGGGCGGCGAGCACGCAGCCCCAGAAGATGAGCTGGTGGGCGGCCCAGCGGGCGTGGGAGCGGGCGCCGAGGAACTTCTGGAAGCCCAGGTAGGTGACGATCATCTTCGGCAGGGCGGTGGGCGCCCGGCGGAAGTTCTCGACGGAGAAGAAGGCCCGCCAGCCCTGCTTGAACAGACGCCGGGCGCCGGGTGCCGAGATCCACACGGTGTAGCGGTAGGCCACGCCGAAGGCGAGGAAGACCGTCGCCACCGCGTACGGAAGGAGGGCCGAGTCGAAGTCGCGCAGCAGCCGGCTGCCGAGGACGATCGCGACGATCAGCAGGGCGGAGACGACGACCCCCGCGAGGGTCGCGCGGCGGCGCACCTGGGCGGGGGTCTGCGGCGACGGGTCGGCGGGGGCGGCCGGCGTCCCGGCGGGGGCCTGCGGCGGGTCGGCGGGGGCCTGCGGTGGCTCGGTCACGCGGTCACCGTAGGGCAGTTGATTAAGATTTGTCCTGTTTTGCCACGCAGGTGGGTGAGCGTGGCAAACCAGCGGGCGACCGGTGCGGCTGGCGCTCCCGGCGGTGTCCCTCAGACGGCGTACAGGCCGTGGGACGTGAAGATCTCGCGTGCCGCCCTGACCTGCTCCGGAGTGGGTGAGGGGGTGTCGTGGAGGAGGAAGGGCCTGGCGAGTGCTTGCCACTTCGCTTCGCCCAGCTTGTGGAAGGGAAGGATGTCCACGCGGGAGACATTGCCGAGACCGGCGGCGAAGGCGGCGACTCCCTCGACGTTGGCGGGGTCGTCGGTCAGCCCCGGGACGAGCACGAAGCGGACGTGGACCTCCTGGCCGAGGTCGGCGAGGCGCCGGGCGAAGTCCAGAGTCGGCCGCAGCGGCCGGCCGGTCACCTTCCTGTACGTGTCCGGGTCCCAGGACTTGATGTCGAGAAGGACCAGGTCGGTGTCGCGCAGCAGGGCGTCGGTCGCGCGCACGCCCAGGAAGCCCGAGGTGTCGAGGGCGGTGTGCAGCCCGAGCTCGTGCTTCATCCGGTGCAGCAGCTCGCCGGTGAAGACGGGCTGGAGCAGCGGTTCACCGCCCGAGACGGTGGCGCCGCCGCCGGACGCGGAGATGAAGCGGGTGTACTTGCCCGCTTCCGCGATCACGTCGTCGG
This sequence comes from Streptomyces sp. NPDC023157, assembly GCF_055560575.1. Taxonomy (NCBI): domain Bacteria; kingdom Bacillati; phylum Actinomycetota; class Actinomycetes; order Kitasatosporales; family Streptomycetaceae; genus Streptomyces; species Streptomyces sp. NPDC023157. The sequence goes on along the minus strand of NZ_JBVHIL010000011.1, from coordinate 22,631 downwards.
CCGAGGTGCGCTTGCCGTTCCGCATCCGCCACGTGTCGGGGTTGTGGCAGTAGAGACAGGTCAGCGGACAGCCGGAGAGGAAGGTCACGAAGCGCGTGCCGGGGCCGTCGACGCCGGTGGACAGGTCCCAGGAGTGCACGGAGCCCTCGGAGGGCCGCTGGGTCGCCGCGGCGGCCGGGGTGGTGGGAGCGGTCGGGATGTCCGAGCCGAGGAGCACGGCCATGGCAGGGCCTCCTGTCCAGGCGGATGGAAGAGGTGGAGCGGGGGTGATGCGGGAGGGGTGGTGCGGGGGTAAGGAGCTGTGTTCGCGCGCGGCTCCGGGGCCCGGGTGAGGGTCGAGGAATCGGGCCCCGGAGCCGCGCGGGTCTGGACGGGCCGGCCGGTGAGGGCCGGCCCGGGGGTCACAGGGACCCGTGGAAGGTGCGGTTCAGGACGTCGAGCTGCTGCTCGCGGGTGAGGCGGACGAAGTTCACCGCGTATCCGGAGACCCGGATGGTCAGCTGCGGGTAGTTCTCCGGGTGCTCCATCGCGTCCATCAGGACGTCCCGGTTGAGGACGTTGACGTTCATGTGGAAGCCGTCGCTGGCCATGTAGCCGTCGAGGACACCGGCGAGGTTCTTGATCCGCTCCTCGGGGGTGCGGCCCAGGCCGTCGGGGGTGACGGTGTTGGTCAGCGAGATGCCGTCCTCGGCGTCCTCGTACGGCAGCTTCGCGACCGACAGCGCGGAGGCCACGTAGCCGTGGGTGTCGCGGCCGTTCATCGGGTTGGCGCCCGGGGAGAACGGCTCGCCGGCGCGGCGCCCGTCGGGGGTGTTGCCGGTCTTCTTGCCGTAGACGACGTTGGAGGTGATCGTCAGGACGGACTGGGTGTGTTCGGCGTTGCGGTAGGTCGGGTGCTTGCGCACCTTCCTCATGAACTCCTCGACCAGCCACACGGCGATCTCGTCGACGCGCTCGTCGTTGTTGCCGTACGCCGGGAAGTCGCCCTCGATCGTGTAGTCGGTGGCCAGGCCCGTCTCGTCGCGCACCGGGGTGACCTTGGCGTACTTGACGGCGGCCAGCGAGTCGGCGGCCACCGAGAGGCCTGCGATGCCGCAGGCCATGGTGCGGCGCACGTCGCGGTCGTGGAGCGCCATCTCGATGCGCTCGTAGGCGTACCTGTCGTGCATGTAGTGGATGACGTTCAGGGCGTGGACGTAGACGTTCGCCAGCCACTCCATCTGCTCGTCGAACTTGCGCAGGAGCTCGTCGTAGTCGAGCACGTCCGCGGTGATGGCGCCGGTGTCGGGGCCGACCTGGGCGCCGGACTTCTCGTCGCGGCCGCCGTTGACCGCGTACAGGAGGGTCTTGGCGAGGTTCACGCGGGCGCCGAAGAACTGCATCTGCTTGCCGACGGGCATCGCCGAGACGCAGCAGGCGATGGCGGTGTCGTCGCCGAAGCGCGGCCGCATCAGCTCGTCCGACTCGTACTGCACGGAGGAGGTGTCGATGGAGACCCTGGCGCAGAACTCCTTGAAGCCCTGGGGGAGCTGCGGCGACCAGAAGACGGTCATGTTCGGCTCGGGGGCCGGGCCGAGGTTGTAGAGGGTCTGGAGGTAGCGGAAGGAGGTCTTGCTGACCAGCGGACGCCCGTCCTCGCCCATGCCGGCGATGGACTCGGTGACCCAGGTCGGGTCGCCCGAGAACAGCTCGTCGTACTCGGGAGTGCGCAGGAAGCGGACGATGCGCAGCTTGATGATGAAGTCGTCGACCAGTTCCTGGGCCTGCTCCTCGGTGAGGCGGCCGGCTTCGAGGTCGCGCTGGAGGTAGACGTCGACGAACGTGGAGGTGCGGCCCAGCGACATCGCGGCGCCGTTCTGCTCCTTCACGGCGGCGAGGTAGGCGAAGTACAGCCACTGGATGGCCTCGCGGCCGGTGGTGGCGGGGCCGGAGATGTCGTAGCCGTAGGAGGCGGCCATCGCCTTCAGCTCGCCGAGGGCGCGCATCTGCTCGGAGAGCTCCTCGCGCAGCCGGATGGTCTCCTCCAGCGAACGGTTGCCGGCGGGGAGGGAGTTGAGCTCCTCCTTCTCCTCCTTCTTCACCGCGATGAGGCGGTCGACGCCGTAGAGGGCCACGCGGCGGTAGTCGCCGATGATGCGGCCGCGGCCGTAGGCGTCGGGGAGTCCGGTGACGATGCCGGCCTTGCGGGCGGCGCGGATCTCGGGGGTGTAGGCGTCGAAGACACCGGCGTTGTGGGTCTTGCGGTACTCGGTGAAGACCTTCTCCAGCTCCGGGGAGACCGGGTAGCCGTAGGTCTCCAGGGCGCCGGCGACCATCCGCCAGCCGCCGTACGGCATGATCGCGCGCTTGAGCGGCGCGTCCGTCTGGAGGCCGACGATCAGGTCCTTGTCGCGGTCGATGTAGCCGGGGGCGTGGGCGGTGATGGTGGAGGGGATGTCGTACGAGACGTCGTAGACGCCCTTGGCCCGCTCCTCGGGGAACTTGTCCGTGATGGCCTTCCACACGGCGGTGGTCCGCTCGGTGGGGCCGGCGAGGAAGGAGTCGTCGCCCTCGTACGGCGTGTAGTTCTGCTGGATGAAGTCACGGACGTCGATGGCGTCGCGCCAGAGGCCGCCCTTGAAGCCCTTCCAGGCTCCCTCGTTCACCGTCGCCTCAGCAGGAGTTGCAGTCACTGCCCGCACCGCCTTCTCGATCGTTCGACTTAGCCGCTTTGCTTGCTTCCATTCCACTCCGTTTGATCGATCAAAGGGGGCGGCAATGGTCACCAGTCGACGGCCGTAGGTCCCGTTCCTGGCACGGGAAAAGGCCCCGCCTGGGCGGGGCCTTTTCCGGCCGGCCGGGAGGGGCCGATCGGCCGGGGACAGTCAGCTGAGGTCGGCCGGGGTCGGTCGGGTCGGCCGGGGTCGGTCGGGTCGGCCGGGGTCGGTCGGGTCGGCCGGGGTCGGTCGGTCGGGATCGGTCAGCTGGGGGCCTCGGCGCCCTTGCGGGCGTAGAACCACCAGGTCACGACGGTGCAGCTCGCGTAGAAGGCGACGAAGCCCCACATCGCGCTGGTCACGGCCACCGAGCCGAAGAGGGCCGGGATGAAGAAGAAGCCGTAGGCCGCGATGGCCGAGGTGAAGCCGGTGACCGCGCCGGACTCCATTTCCGCCTGCTTGAGGGCCCGGGTGTATTCCGGGGTGCCTTCCGACAGGCCCTTCAGGTGGGTGCCGCGGAAGATCACCGGGATCTGGCGGAAGGTCGATCCGTTGCCGATCCCGGAGAAGAGGAACGCCGCCAGGAAGCAGAAGAAGAAGCCGTAGAAGGAACCGCCGTCACTGCCCGAGGGCAGGAAGTTGATCACGCCGATGATGGAGATCGCCATGCCCACGAAGGACAGGATCGTGACGCGCGCGCCGCCCCACTTGTCCGCGATCCAGCCGCCCGCCCACCGGGCGAGGGCGCCGACCGCCGGGCCCATCCAGGCGTAGGTGGCGACCGAGTAGTCCGGGAAGGTGGTCTTGATCAGCATCGGGAGCGCCGCGGCGAAGCCGATGAAGGAGCCGAAGGTGCCGACGTACAGCCAGGTCATCAGCCAGTTGTGCTTGCGCTTGAAGATGATCTTCTGTCGGTTGAAGGGGGTGGAGGCCACCTTCAGGTCGTTCTGCCCGAACCAGGCGACGGTCGCGAGCACGAGCAGCACGGGCACCCAGAGGAAGGCCGCGTTCTGCAGGTAGACCGGGGTGCCGTCCGCCTTGTGCTGGGCGGAGCCGATGGCGATCGTCGACCAGGTGATGACGATCGGCGTCAGCAACTGGACCACCGAGACGCCCAGGTTGCCCAGGCCGCCGTTGATGCCGGTCGCGCTGCCCTTCTTCGCCTTGGGGAAGAAGAAGCCGATGTTGGCCAGCGAGGAGGCGAAGTTGGCGCCGCCGATGCCGCAGAGCGCGGCGATGGCGACCATCACGCCGTACGAGGTCGACGGGTCCTGGATCGCGATGCCGAGCCAGATCAGCGGCACGATCAGCACCACCGTCGACAGGGCGGTGAAGCGTCGCTGGCCGATCATCGGGCCGAGGAAGGTGTAGAAGATCCGGGCCGTGCCGCCGGTCAGACCGGGGATGGCCGTCAGCCAGAACAGCTGGGACGTGGAGAACGAGAAGCCGACGTCCTTCAGGTTGGTCGCGGTGACCGACCACACCTGCCAGACGACGAAGGCCACGAGCAGGGCCGGTACCGCGATCCACAGGTTGCGGTGGGCGACCTTCTTGCCGACGGACTTCCAGAACAGCTCGTTCTCCGGCTCCCAGTCCGTGATCGGCCTGCCGGGACGGTACTGCTCCGTGTCGTAGGAGGCGGGTGACGGGCCGCTCTTCGTTCTGCTGTCCTGGGCTACGGAACTCATGGCGCTTCCCTGACCTTTCGAGAGTTTCTTGCCCTTCCAGGCTGCGCCGCCGCATCAGGGTCGCGTGAGAGTCGATGGTCGGCGGAGCCGACGGCCTAGGTCCCGTCCGTCCCGGGCCCTACGCACCGGCGCCTAGGAGGCGGCCGGCACCTCCGGGACCGCCAGCAGGGGCAGCGACACCGACGGGTCGTCCAGGCAGACGCCGGTCCTCAGGTCGAACTCCTGCTTGTGCATCGGCGAGGCCACCACCGGCACGCCGCCCCGGGTGCCCATGATCCCGTTCGCCATCACGTCGGCGCCCGAGAACGGGTCCCGGTTGCCCACCGCGTACACCTCGCCCGCGGCGTCCTTGAACAGCGCCGCCTCCGTCCCGTCGGCGAGCACCGCGGCCCGCCCCCGGCCGGGCTCCAGGAACTCCACCCCGGCCACGTGCGGCGCGAAGCGCTCCAGGGCCGCCGGGTCCTCCAGGACCGCCTGCCACTCGTCCCGGTACGCGGCCACGTGCCGGTCCATCTGCGCCTCCAGCTCGGCGCAGATGCCCAGCGAGTCCGCCACGACGACCTCGCGCAGGTGCTCGATGCCGCCGCCGGTCCCGCCGAGGCGCTCCAGCCAGGCCGAGGTGCGCTCCAGGCGCTCGCCCGTACGGATGTAGTACATGAGGAAGCGGTCGATCAGCGCGAACAGCTCCGCCGCCGACAGGTCGGAGGCCAGCGGGTCGGCATGGCGCGGGGTGGTGCCGCCGTTGCCGCAGACGTACAGGTTCCAGCCGCCGGCGGTGGCGATCACCCCGATGTCCTTGCCGCGGGCCTCCGCGCACTCCCGCAGACAGCCCGACACCCCGCCCTTGATCTTGTGCGGGGCGCGCAGTCCCCGGTAGCGCAGCTCCAGGTCGATCGCGAGCTGCACCGAGTCGCCCTGTCCGAAGCGGCAGAACTTCGAGCCGACGCAGGACTTCACCGTCCGAAGCGACTTCCCGTACGCCTGCCCCGACTCGAAGCCCGCGGCGATCAGCCTGCGCCAGATCGCGGGGAGCTCGTCCTTCCGCGCGCCGAACAGGTCGATGCGCTGGCCGCCCGTGATCTTGCTGTAGAGGCCGTGGTCGCGGGCCACCTCGCCGAGGACGATGAGCTGCTCGGCGGTGATCTCGCCGCCCGGGACGCGCGGCACGACCGAATAGGTGCCGTCCTTCTGGAGGTTGGCGAGGAACAGGTCGTTGGAGTCCTGGAGCGCGGCCTGCTCGCCCTCCAGGACGTGCCGCAGTCCGAGTTCGGGGGCGAGGGTGCCGAGGACGTTGGCGACGACGGGCTTGCAGACCGTACAGCCGGAGACGGAGCGGTGGCCCGCGCCGGGGGTGGAGCCCGGGGCGGAGCCGGAGCCGGAGCCGGAGACCGAGCCGGAGCCGGAGACCGAGGCGGAGCCAGCGCCAGCGCCCGCACCCGCACCCGCGACCGCGTCGGATCCCGCTCCCGCGTCAACCGTCCCGTACCGCTCCATCAACTCGGTGAAGGAGCGGATGTGTTCCGTGCGGATGAGGTCGTAGATCTCGGCGCGGCCCAGCTCCGGGAAGTGCTCGCACAGCCCGCGCCGCTTCTCCACCCCGGCCGCGTCCAGGACCGCCTGGAGGGTGTTCAGGCAGCCGCCGCAGCCCGTGCCCGCCTTGGTGCAGCGCTTGACGCCGCCGACGTCGGTGAGGCCGTGTTCGGCGATCGCCTCCCGTACCGCGCCCTTGGTGACGTTGTGGCACGAGCAGACGACGGCGTCGTCCGCGAGCGCCTCGGCGCCCGGCAGCCCCGCGCCGTCCGAGGACGGGAGGAGGAACGCCTCGGGCGGCGCCGGAAGCCGCCGTCCCGCGTGCGGGCGCAGCGAGCCGTACGCCTCCGCGTCACCCACGAGGATGCCGCCGAGCAGCTGCCCGTCCGGGCCCAGCAGCAGCTTCTTGTAGACGCCCTCGCGGCCATCCGAGAACACGATCTCGGTGGCCCGTGGCACGTCCGAGAACGGGTCGCCGAACGACGCCACGTCCGCCCCGAGCAGCTTCAGCTTGGTCGACGTGTCGGCGCCCGTGAACACCGAACCGCCCGGCCCCGCCAGCCGGTCCGCGACCACCTCCGCCATCTGGTAGCCGGGCGCGACCAGGCCGTAGACCCGGCCGTCGCAGGTCTGGGCGCACTCGCCGACCGCGTACACGTACGGGTCGCTGGTCCGGCAGTGCTCGTCGACCACCACTCCCCCGCGGTCGCCGACCGCGAGCCCCGCCTCACGCGCGAGCCGGTCCCTGGGCCGTACGCCCGCCGAGAAGACCACCAGGTCGGCGGGGATCCGCGTACCGTCGGACAGCTTCAGGGACCGCACCCGGCCGTCGGCGTCGACGTCGACCTCGGCGGCGCCGACACCCGTGTGCACGGCCACGCCCATCGACTCGATCGTGGCGCGCAGCGCCGCCGCGCCGCCGTCGTCGACCTGCAGCGGCATCAGCCGGGACGCGAACTCGACCACGTGCGTGGCCGCCCCGAACGTGCGCAGCGCGCCCGCCGCCTCCAGGCCGAGCAGCCCGCCGCCGACGACGACACCGCTGCGGATGCCGTCCCCCGCGCCGGCGTACGCCGTGAGGGCGTCGACGTCGTACAGGGTGCGGTACGTGAAGCAGCCGGCCGCGTCCGCGCCGGGGATCGGCGGCACGAACGGGTACGAGCCGGTGGCCATGACCAGCACGTCGTACGGCACGACGGCGCCGGACGTCGTGGTGACCGTGCGGGCGCCGGTGTCGACGTGCTCGGCCGGGTCGCCCAGACGCAGGTCGACGAGGTCCTCGTCGAGGGCCGGCAGGGCGAGCTCCCCGGACTCCGTGCCGGTGAACACCGAGGACAGGTGCACGCGGTCGTACGCGGGGACGTCCTCCTCCCCCAGCACGACCGCCCGCCAGCCGGGCCCGCCGTCGGGACCGGCGAGCGCGCCCCGCTCCGCCAGGGCCTCCAGGAGCCGGTGCCCGACCATGCCGTATCCGATCAGCACGAGGTTCCGGGTCTGCTGGGCGGGGCCGGCGGGGGCGGCAGCCATGGCGGTCTCCGTGAGGTGGGAGGTGCAGGTGGGGCAGCGGGGGTTCCCGAGCTCCGTCGCCTTCGACGGTAGGGCGGTCCGACCGCCCGGCCCGCCCCGAAAAGGACCCGAGGCGCCGGGACTTGCGGCCCTATCGGACGGGACCTGCGGCGGGGCCGGGTGGCGGGGGCGCGGGCATAGCGTGAGCGGTGAGGGGGCCGCGACGCCGAACGACACCGGCGGCGCGGCCCCGGACGGACCCTTCGGACCTCTTTGAGTCGTGGGACCTCTCTGGCCCGCCCCCTGATGCGGCGCGAACGTGGAGGCAGTCATGCGGGATCTCGTACTCGCCGTGCACGGCAGCGCCGTGCCCGAGGCCGGGGAGGCCGTCGCCCGGCTCGCCGGCGCCGTCGGGCGGCTCACCGGTGCGCCCGTCGCCGTCGCGCACCTCGACCACCAGAAGCCGTCGCTTCCATACGTGCTGGCCGACCGGCCGGGCGCCGTCGTCGTCCCGCTGCTGCTCGGCGACGGCTACCACCGCACCGTCGACATCCCCTCCGTCGCCCAGCACTTCGACTGCACCGTCACCCGGGGCCTGAGCGGCGCGCCGGGCGTCGGCCTCGCCCTGTACGACCGCCTGCGCGCCGCCGAGCGGGCGGCCGGCGGGCCGGCCGACGCGGTCGTCGTCGCCGGTGCCGGTTCGTCCCGGCCGGGCGGCAACGACGGCACCCTGGCGGCCCTCGACCGCCTGGAGCACCTGCTTCCCGTCCCGGTGACCGCCGCGTACTGCTCGGCGACCGGCCCGGCCGCCCCGCCGGTCGCGGAGGCCGTCGACGCGCTCCACGCCCGTGGCTTCCGCCGGATCGCGGTCGCCGCGCACCTGCTGGCCCCCGGCCGCTTCACCCAGGCCCTCGCGGCCCTCCCCGACGTGTGGGCGGTCTCGGCGCCGCTGGCCGACCACCCGCGGGTCGCGGGGGCGGTGGCGAAGCGGTACGGGACGCACGCGGGCGGGGAGGCGGCGGAGGGGGACGTGGCGGGCCGCAGGCGGCCGCCCTCGGGCCGGGCCGTCGTGGTGGGCGCCCGGCGATAGGCGCCCCCTCAAAGCCCGCTGGAGCACCGGGCCCGCAGCGCGGGCCCCCACCTGACACCGGGCACGTCCCCCCGGACACGTCCCTCCCCCCGCACCCCCGAATCACGCTCCCCCGCCCCTCATCTGCTGTCCTTTGGGGCATGACACAACTCTTCCTGCCGCTCACCGCCCGTTCCCGTGAGGAGACGCACCGCGCCGCCACGCCCCTGGAACTCTTCTTCGATCTGTGTTTCGTCGTCGCCGTCGCCCAAGCCGGTGCCGAACTCGTGCATGCCGTCGCCGAGGGGCACGCCGGAACCGGGATCATCAACTACACGATGGTCTTCTGGGCCATCTGGTGGGCGTGGATGAACTTCACCTGGTTCGCCTCCGCCTACGACAACGACGACGCCCTCTACCGCGTCGTCACCCTCGTCCAGATCGCCGGCGTCCTCATCCTCGCCGCCGGGGTCTCCCGCGCCTTCGAGGACCACGACTTCCTCGTCGTCTACATCGGCTACGTCGTCATGCGGCTCGCGCTCTCCTCCCAGTGGCTGCGCGCCGCCCACCACGCCACCGACCCGGCCGAGCGGACGATGTGCCGGCGGTACGCGGGCGGGGTCGTCGCCTGCCAGGTCGGGTGGGCCGCGCTGCTGCTGGTCCCCGAGGACCTGCGGCCCTGGGTGTTCCTGGTGATGGCGCTGGCCGAGATGGCGGTCCCGGTGTTCGCGGAGAAGGACGTCACGACGCAGTGGCACCCGCACCACATCGCCGAACGCTACGGCCTGTTCACGATCATCGTGCTCGGTGAGTCCATCGCCGCCGCGACGGTCGCCGTGAAGTCGGGCATCACCGAGAACGACGCCCTGCGCGAGCTGCTGCCGATCGCCGCCGGCGGGCTCCTCATCGTCTTCGCCGCCTGGTGGGTCTACTTCGTCGTCCCCGCCCACGACCGGCTCGCCTCCAACCGGCAGGGCTTCCTGTGGGGCTACGGGCACTTCCTGATCTTCACCTCCGCAGCCGCGATCGGCGCCGGCCTGGAGATCGCCGTCGAGCAGGCCGTCGGCGAGGCGCACATCTCCACCCTCGCCGCCTCCTCCGCCGTCACCATCCCCACCGCCCTCTTCCTCCTCTGCGTATGGCTCCTGCACGCCCGCTACTTCAAGGTCGGCCTCGCCCAGCAGGCCGTCCTCCCGGGCTCCGCGCTCGCCGTCCTCCTCTGCACGTTCGCCGGGCACTGGGCGGTCCTCGCGGCCGGGCTGGTCGCCGCGGCCACGGTCGCGGTGGGCGTGACCCTGACCGCGACCAACCCGGCCACCCGCGACGCCGCCTGAGCCACAATGCCTCGCATGATCTTCCGGCTGCTCGGCCCGTTCACCGTCTCCGGCGCCCCCGCCCCCGGCGGCCCCCGCGTCCGCGCGCTGCTCGCGCTGCTCCTGCTCGACGCGGGCCGGACCGTCACCACCGGGCGGCTCGTCGACGGCGTGTACGGGGCCGAGCCCCCGGCCGGCGCCGCGAACGCCCTCCAGTCGCAGGTCTCGCGGCTGCGCCGGGTCCTGCCGGAGGGCGTGTCCGTGGAGCACTCCCCCGCCGGGTACCGGCTGACCGGCGCCGGCCCCGAGGACGTGGACGTCCTCCGCTTCGAACGGCTCGCCCACGAGGGCGCGCTGGCCGGGGCCGCCGGGGATCCCGTACGGGCGGCACGGCTGCTGCGCGAGGCGCTCGCGCTGTGGCAGGGGCCCGCCCTCGCGGACGTACGGGACTACCCGTACGCCGAAGGGCAGGCGGCCCGGCTCGAAGCGCTGCGGCTCGACGCCCTGGAAGGGTGCGCGGAGGCGCGGCTCGCCTCCGCCGAGGATCCCGCCCCGCTCGTACGGGAACTGGCCGAGGCAGCCGCCGCCCATCCCCTCCGCGAACGGCTGCGCGCCCTCCAGATACGGGCGCTCGCCGGCGCGGGGCGGCAGGCGGAGGCGCTCGCCGCGTACGAGGAGGTGCGCGGGGCGCTCGCCGAGGAGTTGGGGGCGGATCCGTCGGCCGAACTGTCGGCGGCGCACCTGGCGGTGCTGCGCGGGGAGGCGGCGGCGGGCTTGACCGTACGGGAGCCCGGGCGAGGACCCGTGCGGCAGCCCGGACCAGAGCCTGCGCGAGGACCCGTACGAGAGCCTGCGCGAGGACCCGTTCGGGAACCCGGACGAGAGCCAGAGCAAGAGCCCGTACGGGAGCCCGCACGCGCATCCGTACGCGAGCCCGGGTTCGAACCCCCTCGCCCCGCGCGGCTGCCCGCGCCGCTCACGGAGTTCATGGGCCGCGAGTCCGAGCGGGAGGGGCTGGGCGCTCTGCTGGCGGCCGGGTCCGGCGTCCGGCTCGTGACGCTGGTCGGTCCGGGCGGCGCGGGCAAGACGCGGCTCGCCCTGGAGGCGGCGGGCCGGGCCGGGGGCGAGGCGGTCTTCGTCGACCTGGGGGCGGTCGGCCGGGGCGAGGCCGCGGGGGCCTTCGCCCGGGCCCTGGGCGTACGGGACACGGCCGCGCCGGACCGGCTCGCCCAGGCCCTCGCGGAGCGGCCGGCGCTCCTCGTCGTCGACAACTGCGAGCACGTCGTCGACGAGACGGCACCGCTCGTACGGGAATTGCTGGCGGCCTGCCCGCGGCTGCGGGTGCTCGCCACCAGCCGGGAGGCGCTGGGCATCACGGGCGAGTCCCTGCTGCCGCTGGGCGCGCTCGCGCCCCTCGCGGCCGAGGAGCTGTTCCTACGGCGCGGCGCGGCGGCCCGGCCGGGGTTCACGGGGCATCCGCGTGTCGCGGAGGTGTGCGCCGCGCTCGACGGACTGCCACTGGCCGTCGAACTGGCGGCGGCGCGGCTGCGCACGCTGACGGTGGACGAGCTGGCGGACCGGCTCGGCGACCGGTTCCGGCTGCTCTCGCGGGGCGACCGGACGGCACCGGAACGGCACCGGACGCTCGCCGCGGTGGTGGAGTGGAGCTGGTCCCTCCTCACCGAGGAGGAACGCACGTTCGCCGCGCGCCTCGCGGTCTTCCGGGGCGGGGCGACCGCCGAGGCCGCGGCCCGGGTGGGCGGGGTCGAGCCGGCGGACGCCGAGGACCTGCTGGCCTCGCTGACCGAGAAGTCCCTGGTGGAGCGGGCCCCCGACGGTGGCCGCCACCGCATGCTGGAGACGATCCGCGCCTACGCGGCGGACCGGCTGCCCGCCGACGACCCCGCGCCCGCCGCCCACACCGCGTACTACCTGCGACTCGCCCGGACCGCCGACCCCGAACTGCGCGGCGCCGCCCAACTCGACTGGCTGGCCCGCCTCGACGCGGAGGACGCCGACCTGCGCGCGGCCCTGCGCCGCGCGACCCCGGCGGACGGCCTCCGCCTGGTGGCCGCGCTGACCCCGTACTGGTGGCTGCGCGGCCTGCGCGGCCAGGTGTCCGGTCTGGCGGCGGAGCTGCTGGAGCGGGTCGAAGCGGGGGTGGGGGTGGGCGGGGACGACGACGGCGACGACCCCGGCCACGGACTCGGACTCGGACTCGGCCACGGCCACGGCCACGGACCAGAACTCGAACTCGAACTCGGCCACGAACTCGGCGAGGAATACGCCCTCTGCGTCCTCACCTCCCGCACCGGGGACGAGCGGCGCATCGAGCGTGCCCGTGGGCTCCTCACCCGGCGCGACGAGCCGCTGCGGCAGCCGTTCACGGCTTTCCTGTGGGCCACGTCCGTCGGGCCCGAGGCCCGGCTCCCGGTCCCCGACGACGCCTGGTCGCGCGCCCTGGACCAGGTCGGGCAGGGGCATCTGGCGCTCGTCCGGGGCGAGTCGGAGACGGCCCGCAGGTGCCTGACGGAGGCGCTGGAGGGGTTCCGGGCGCTCGGGGAGCGGTGGGGTACGGCCACCGCGCTGGAGGGGCTCGCCGCGCTCGCCGACGAGCCGCTGCCCCTCCTCGCCGAGGCGCTGGCGCTCTTCGAGTCGCTGGGGGTCGCCGAGGACGTCGTCGACCTGCTGCTCCGCCGCGCCGCCCGCTACGAGGCCGGCGGCGATCCGGCCGCGGCGGCCGCCGACCGCGCCCGCGCGACGGAAACGGCCCGCCGGGCGGGGCTACCGCAGCCCGCATGACCGGCGCGCGTGTGCCTGCCCCGGCCCGCGGGCCGGGCTGCCGCCCTCTGATCGGCCGGCGTCGACCCGCCCGACCCCGTCCAGTCACGGCTCCCGCTGCCTGCCCGACCTGGGCGCGCCGGCCAGGCGGGCTCCCACGGCCCACACGGGCCAGCCCGACCCCACCGGGCGGCCCCCGCCGCCTGCGCGCCGGCCGTCCCGCGCACCCCGTCAGCCCCCCCCTCATCCCCGTGCCCCCCTCAGCCCCGTCAGCCCCCCGTCAGCGATCCGTGCGCGACCGGTCAGCGCCCCCCGCCACTCTCCTTCCTGTCGAGGCGATCGCCCGGCACTCACCCTCCAAGGAGAGGCCGCCATCATGCGGAGCAGCACGCACACCGAGCCCATCGGACTTCCTCGTACCGCTCTCGTCACCGGGGCGTCCCGGGGGATCGGGCGGGCCATCGCGCGGCGGCTCGCGCGGGACGGGATGGTGGTGGCCGTGCACTACGGGGCCGACGGGGCCGCCGCGCAGGAGACGGTCGAGTTGATCGCCGGGGAGGGTGGGCGGGCGTTCGCGGTCGGGGCCGAGCTCGGGGCGTTCGAGGGGGTGCGGGCGCTGGCCGAGGGGGTGCGGGCCGGGTTCGTCGCGCATGTCGGGGACGGCGGGCTCGACGTGCTCGTCAACAACGCGGCCGTGACGACGTCCGGCGGGCACCTCCAGGACGAGACGCCCGAAGGGTTCGACCGGGTCTTCGCGGTCAACGTGCGGGCTCCTTTCTTCCTGGTGCAGCAGCTTCTGCCGGTGCTGCGCGACGGGGGTGCGATCGTCAACATCGGGTCCGCCGTCACCCGTGTCTCGCTCTCCGACGAGCTGGCGTACGCGATGACCAAGGGCGCGATGGAGACGTTCACCCGCACCCTCGCCAACGTCGTCGGGGCTCGTCGGATCACCGTCAACACGGTCTCCCCGGGGCCGACGCAGACCGCCGGTCTGACCGCCGCGATGGCCGCCGTTCCGCAGCTGGAGGAGATGCTGATCGGCGGGCAGGCGCTGCCGTGGGTCGGGCAGCCCGAGGACATCGCCGACCCGGTCGCGTTCCTCGCCTCCGCGGACGGCCGCTGGATCACCGGCACCGTGATCGACGCCTCCGGCGGCACGTACCTGGGGCCCAAGCGCTGACCCGCGTGGTACGCAGGGGACATGACACTGCATCGGCACGACGCACTCACCGACGTGGGCGGCCTGCGGGTCGGCCACGCGCGGGTCCCGGGGGCCGGGGCGCTCTCCGGGACCACCGTCGTCCTCGCCCCGGAGGGCGGGGCCGTGGCCGCCGTGGACGTGCGCGGCGGGGGTCCTGGCACGCGGGAGACGGACGCGCTGGACCCCCGGAACCTGGTCCAGCGGATCGACGCCGTCGTCCTGACGGGCGGCAGCGCCTACGGGCTCGACGCGGCGGGCGGGGTGATGGCCTGGCTGGAGGAGCGGCGGCGCGGGGTGCGGGTCGGGCCCGACCCGGCGCACGTGGTGCCGGTGGTCCCCGCCGCCTGCCTCTTCGACCTCGGCAGGGGCGGCGACTTCGCGGCCCGCCCCGACGCGTCGACCGGCCGGGCGGCGGTGGAGGACGCGGCCTCGACCGGGCCGTACGCGCCGGTGGCGACGGGCACGGTGGGCGCGGGCACGGGGGCCGTGGTCGGCGGGCTCAAGGGCGGGGTGGGGACGGCGAGCACCGTGCTGCCCTCGGGGATCACGGTCGGGGTGCTCGTGGTCGTGAACGCGGTCGGCTCGGCGATCGACCCGGAGACGGGCGTGCCGTACGGGCGGTACTTCGCCGGCGGGTGGCCCGAGCGTCCCGACCCGGCCGTGCACGAGGCGGCGCGGCGGCGGCTGGCCGAGGCCGGGGCGAAGCGGACGGCGCCGCCGATGAACACGACGCTCGCGGTGGTGGCCACGGACGCGGCGCTGAGCCGCGCGCAGGCGCAGAAGCTGGCGGGGACGGCGCACGACGGCATCGCGCGCGCCGTCCGTCCGGTGCATCTTCTCAACGACGGCGACACGGTCTTCGCCCTCGCGACCGGGGAGCGCGAGCTGTCCTCCGAGGCCGGTCCGCTCGCTCTCAACGAGATCCTCGCGGCGGGCGCCGACACGGTCACCCGGGCCATTGTCCAGGCGGTTCTCGCTCCGGAGGCGGGTGTGACGGGACCGGGCGGCGACCACCCCTCGTACCGTGAGCTCTACGGCGACATGTACGACGACTAGCCCCTTGAGGCGACTCCCGGTATACCAAAGGGAGTTGACGAACTCGTCCGGGGGCGTGGGAACTCCGTATGCGCCCCCGTTCGTTTTCCCGAACGCCGGACACGATGTCAGACCCAGGGACTACGTTTAGCAAGCATCAAGTGACATGCGGCGACGGCCTGGAGACCCCCTTGAACGATCCGCACGATCCGCAGGATCTTTCGCACGATCCGTACGAGACGACCGACACCCAGGTTGAGCGGCTCCTCGGCCGGGCGCTCAACTCCTTCGACCTGCCCGACTCGACGGTCGAGCGCCTGGCGTCCGCGCTCGCCCACTCCAGCACGCTGCACTCCTCGCACCACAGCGCCTCACTGCACCGCACCACCTACCGCCACACCTACCTGCTCGCCGACGGCACCGCGCTCAGCCTCTGGGAGCTGGTGCACAACTCCGGCCGCGACGGCGCCGAGCAGCACGAGCTGTACGTGGAGGAGTCCGAGGCCCGGCTCGCCGCCTCGCGCCTGCCGGCCGGCCCCTCGCTCGGCTGGAGCGTGGAGCGCGCGGACGACGCGGCGGCCGACGAGGACGACGACCTGGAGGTGCTGAGCGCGCTCCTCGCGCGCCCCATACCCGCCCAGCCCAGGATGTACGTGCCGGACAACTCCGCGGACCACGCCCGCCGGGTGCTCCGGCGCGCGGAGAACGCCGACCGGCCCGGCGAGCCGACCGCCCGGCGGCTCCGGCTCGCGTTCGCGCACCACATCACGCAGGCCTTCGGGCGCCAGTGCGCCGTGGAGGGCGGCCGGGACGCCGGCTTCACCCTCTACGAGCACCAGTTCCTGCTCCTCGACGGCAGCGAGGTCAGCCTCTGGGAGGTCGAGCACACGGCGACCCCCGACGGGCGCCACATGTGCGAGGTGTACGAGGGCGAGCGCGCGGCCCGCGAGGCGATGGAGCACCGCTCCCGGGTGCGCTGACCCCACGCCTGCTCCTGGTCCGCACCCGCCGTGCTCAATGGGTGCGGACCAGGAGGGCGAGCGCCGTCGGCACCAGGACGCCTCTCCCCCTCACGTCGGACCGGTCAGGCCGCGACGGGCACCTTCACCTCGGTCGTGGTCTCCGCGACGGCCGGCGGTACGGGCTTCCGTGCGCTCTTGAGGAGGATGACGAGCGAGGCGCTCACCACCGTGCCGGCCACGATCGCGAGCAGGTACAGCAGCGGGTTGCCGATCAGCGGGATCACGAACACGCCGCCGTGCGGGGCCCGCAGGGTGCACTCGAAGGCCATCGACAGGGCGCCGGTGACCGCGCCGCCCGCCATCGCCGCCGGGATGACCCGCAGCGGGTCGGCCGCGGCGAACGGGATCGCGCCCTCGGAGATGAACGACGCGCCGAGCACCCACGCCGCCTTGCCGTTCTCCCGCTCGGTCTTGGTGAAGAGCCGGCCGCGCACGGTCGTGGCCAGCGCCATCGCGAGCGGCGGCACCATGCCGGCGGCCATCACGGCGGCCATGACCTTGAGCGAGCCCTCGTTGGGGGTGGCGAGACCGCCGACGGCGAACGCGTACGCGACCTTGTTGACGGGACCGCCGAGGTCGAAGCACATCATCAGGCCGAGGATGACGCCGAGGATGACCGCGTTGGCGCCGGAGAGGCCGGACAGCCAGTCGGTGAGCGCGTTCTGGAGGCTCGCGATCGGCTTGCCGATGACGAGGAACATCAGGAAGCCGACGACGATCGACGACAGCAGCGGGATCACGACGACCGGCATGATGCCTCTGAGCGCGGCGGGTATCCGCACCTTCTGGATGGCGAGGACCGTGCCACCGGCCACCAGACCGGCGACGAGGCCGCCGAGGAAGCCCGCGTTGATGGTGAGGGCGATCGCGCCGCCGACGAAGCCGGGGACGAGACCGGGGCGGTCGGCCATGCCGTACGCGATGTATCCGGCGAGGACCGGTACGAGGAAGCCGAAGGCCAGTCCGCCGATCTGGAACATCAGGGCGGCCCAGCTGTCGACCTGCCCCCAGGCGAAGTGCTCGGCGACGGAGGGGGCCTTGTTGATGTCCCAGCCGCCGAGCGCGAAGCCGAGGGCGATGAGGAGGCCGCCGGCGGCGACGAACGGCACCATGTAACTGACGCCGGACATGAGCCACTTGCGGAGCTTGGTGCCGTACCCCTCGTCCGGTTCGCCCGCGTTCTCCACGGGGGTGGGCCTGCCGGCGTCGGCGGGCGAGCCCGGCGCGGTGAGCTCGCCGCGGGCGGCCTTGTCGCGGACCTCGGCGATGAGTTCGGCGGGGCGGTTGACGCCGGCCTTGACGCCGACGTCGACCGTCGGCTTTCCGGCGAACCGTTCCTTGTCCCGTACGGGGACGTCGTGCGCGAAGATCACGCCGTCGGCGGCGGCCAGGGTCGCCGGGTCGAGGCGGGTGAAGCCCGCCGAGCCCTGCGTCTCGACCACCAGCTCGACTCCGGCCGCCTGGCCCGCCTTCTCCAGGGCCTCGGCGGCCATGTAGGTGTGGGCGATGCCGGTGGGGCAGGAGGTGACGGCGACGATACGGAAGGGCGCCTCGCCCTCTTCGGCAGCCGTCGGGCCCGCCGCAGCCTCCGGCCCCTCCGCCTGCTCCTCGCCCGCGATCAGTGCCGCCGCCTCCGCCGGAGAGGTCGCCGCGCGCAGGGCCCCCGTGAACTCCGGGTCCATCAGGTGGCGGGCCAGGGCGGAGAGGATCGTCAGGTGGGCGTCGTCCGCGCCGGCCGGGGCGGCGATCAGGAAGACCAGGTCCGCGGGGCCGTCGGGGGCGCCGAAGTCGATGCCGGCGGCCGAGCGGCCGAAGGCCAGGGTCGGCTCGGTGACGTGGGCGCTGCGGCAGTGCGGGATGCCGATGCCGCCGTCGAGCCCGGTCGGCATCTGGGCCTCGCGGGTGGCGACGTCCGCAAGGAAGCCGTCGAGGTCGGTCACCCGGCCCCGCGCGACCATCCGCTCGGCGAGCGAACGGGCCGCCGCCTCCTTGGTTGCGGCGGACAGGTCGAGATCGACCAGGTCCGCGGCGATCATGCTGCTCATCGCGGGCTCCCTTGCTCGCTGAGGACGAAGTCCAGGGGTATGTCCGAGGTGACCCTCACCCGGCCGGGATCCAGGTCCGCCGGGGTCGGCATCTCGCTGCCGGGGAGTTGGACGGCCGCCGCCCCGTGGGCGACGGCCGCGGCCAGGGCTTCGGGGCCCGTGCCGCCCGCGGCGAGGAAGCCGGCGAGCGACGCGTCGCCCGCGCCGACGTTGGAGCGGACCACGGGGACGGGTGCCCGGCCGTAGTGGACGCCGTCGGCCGTGACGAGCAGTTGGCCGTCGGCGCCGAGGCTGGCGAGGACCGCGCCCGCGCCGCGTTCGCGCAGTTCCTCGGCTGCCTTGACCGCGTCGCCGACGGTGGCGAGGGGGCGTCCGACGGCCTCGGCGAGCTCGTCGGCGTTCGGCTTGACGACGTCGGGGCGGGCGGCGAGGGCCGCGAGCAGGGAGGGGCCCGAGGTGTCGAGGGCGATGCGGGCTCCGGCGCCGTGGACGCGGGTGACCAGCTCGGCGTACCACTCGGGGGCGAGGCCGCGCGGGAGGCTGCCGCAGCAGGCGATCCAGTCGGCGGCGGGGGCGTGCGCGGAGACCGTGGCGAGGACGGTCTCGGACTCCTCGGGCGTCAGTTCCGGGCCGGGCGCGTTGACCTTCGTGAGCGTGCCGTCGGGTTCGGCGATCGCGATGTTGGAGCGGGTCTGTCCGGCGACCGGCACGGGGGCGACCTCGATGCCCTGCCCGGCGAGCAGTCGGGCGACGAGTGCCCCGGGCGCCCCGCCGAGCGGGACGACGGCGACGGTGCGGTGCCCGGCTGCGGCGACCGCGCGGGAGACGTTGACGCCCTTGCCGCCGGGGTCGACGCGTTCCGCGGAGGCGCGCAGCACCTCGCCGCGCTCCAGGGCGGGGACCTCGTAGGTCCGGTCGAGGGAGGGGTTGGGGGTGACGGTGAGGATCATGCGCGGACGACCTCCGTTCCGGCCGCCTCGATCGCGGCGGCGTCCTCGGCGGCGAGGCCGCTGTCGGTGATGAGCAGGTCGATGTCGGTCAGGTCGCCGAAGCGGGCGAAGTGCTCCTGGCCGTGCTTGGCGGAGTCGGCGAGCAGCACGACCCGGCGGGCGGCGGCGATGACGGCGCGTTTGACGGCGGCCTCGGCGAGGTCGGGGGTGGTGAGTCCGTGCGCGGGCGAGAAGCCGTTGGCGCCGAGGAAGGCGACGTCGGCGCGGATCTCGCCGTAGGCGCGCAGCGCCCAGGCGTCGACGGCGGCGCGGGTGCGGTGCCGGACGCGGCCCCCGACGAGGTGCAGGTCGATGCCCGGGTGGTCGGCGAGCCGGGCGGCGACGGGCAGGGCGTGGGTGACGACGGTCAGGTCCCGGTCCAGGGGGAACGCCGCGGCGAGGCGGGCGAGCGTGCTGCCCGCGTCGAGGACCACGCTGCCCTGTTCGGGGAGTTCGGCGAGGGCGGCGCGGACGATCCGCTCCTTCTCGTCTGCGGCGGTGGACTCGCGCTCGGCCAGGTCGGGCTCGAAGTCGAGCCGCCCGGCGGGGATGGCGCCGCCGTGCACGCGGCGGACGAGCCCGGCGCGGTCGAGTGCCGTGAGGTCACGCCGTACGGTCTCGGCGGTGACGTGGAACTCCTCGGCGAGGGAGAGCACGTCGACCCGGCCCCTCTCGCGGGCGAGGCTGAGGATCGCCTGCTGGCGCTCCGGTGCGTACATGTGGGTTTACGTCCGTTCCATGCCCGAACCTGTGGTTTCAGCGTCAGGCTACGCTCGGATTTCGGGGAAGTAAACGGAATCGGGCATCGATACGGGCGTGAACGGGCATCGCGCGAAGATCCGGGCCGAAGGGCCGCCCCGACGCATGCCGAAGGCCCCGGCCCGGGAATCCCGGGCCGGGGCCTTGTACCCCCGCCGGCCACATCGTGTGACACGCGCGGTCAGGCGACGAGCGCGCTCAGGGAACGAGCGCCGTCAGGAGACGAGCGCGGTCTCCTTCTCCACCGTGACCTCGGCCCGGGCGGTCGGCTCCTCGCCGCCCTCGCCGTCGTCCCCGCCCTCCAGGTGCTGCTTCGGCTTGGCCGGCAGCGCGAACATGACCAGGAAGATGACGCCCAGCACCGCCGCCGCCCAGCCCAGCGAGTTCTGGAACGCGTCGGTGAACGCCGCGCCCGTCTCCGCCGGGAAGCGGGCCAGACGCTCGTCGTCGATCGTCCCGAAGAACACCACCGACACCAGGCCGAGGCCCAGCGCGTTGCCCATCTGGCCGGTCGTGTTGATGAGGCCCGAGGCCGAACCGGCGTGCTCGCGCGGCACCTCCGAGAGGACGGCGTCCGTCAGCGGGGCGACGATCAGGCCCATGCCGAGGCCCATCACGACCAGCGGCGGGATCATCTGCCAGGAGTGGATCCCGCTGCCGTACCGGCCCGCCTCGAAGAGGTAGAGCAGGATGCCGGCGGCCATGGTCAGGGCGCCCGCCTGGAGCACCTTGCGGCCGAAGCGCGGCACCAGCTTCTGCACCGAGAGGCCCGCCGCCATGGAGACCGCGATCGAGAACGGCACACCGGTCAGACCCGCGTGGAGCGGGGTCCAGCCGAGGCCGATCTGCATGTAGAGCGTCCAGACCAGGAAGAAGATGCCCATCACGACACCGAAGGTGAGCTGCACCGCGATGCCCGCCGCGAAGCTCTTCACCTTGAACAGCGACAGCTCGACGAGCGGCGAGCCGTCCTTCTTCGCCTTGTACTTCTCGTACGCGACGAGGGCGGCGAAGACGACGAGGCTGCCGGCCATCATCAGGTGGCCCCACAGCGGCCAGTCCAGCTCACGGCCGCGGGTCAGCGGGTAGATGAGCATGAGCAGCGCGGCCGTCACCAGGATCATGCCCACGATGTCGAGACGGAGCGCCTTCGGGGCCTTCGACTCGGTGATGAAGCGGCGGCCCAGGATGAGGGCGGCGACGCCGACCGGCAGGTTGATGAGGAAGATCGGGCGCCATTCCAGGCCCGCGATGTTCCACTGCGTGAGCAGCGCGCCGAGCAGCGGGCCGGAGACCGCGCCCAGGCCGATGATGGCGCCGAACATGCCGAAGACCTTGCCGCGCTCGTGCGCCGGGAAGGTGACGTGCACGATCGAGAGGACCTGCGGCACCATCATGGCCGCCGCGGCGCCCTGGAGCAGGCGCGAGCCGACCAGCATCTCCTGGTTGGCGGCGATCCCGCACAGGGCCGAGGCGATCGTGAAGCCCGCGGTGCCGACCAGGAAGAGGCGCTTGCGGCCGTAGATGTCGCCGAGCCGGCCGCCGGTGATCAGGCCCGCCGCGAAGGCGAGCGCGTAGCCGGCGGTGATCCACTGGATCGCGCCGAAGGAGGCGCCGAGGTCCCGCTCGATGCTGGGGATCGCGATGTTCACGATCGTGGCGTCGACCAGGTCCATGAAGGCGGCGGTCATGACGATGGCGAGGGCGATCCAGCGCCTTTTGTCGGTGGGAGCCGCTTCCGTGACGGCGTCGTGTGCACTCATATGAGAAAGATAAGAGCCATATAGGTCAGCCCATGTCCTAGATACGCCACATCCTGGAACACATGACGGACACTCCGGCACGACTCCTGAATCTGCTGTCGCTCCTCCAGACCCCGCGCGAGTGGCCCGGCAGCGAGCTCGCCGAGCGGCTCGCGGTCTCCGCGCGCACGATCCGACGGGACATCGACCGGCTGCGGGACCTCGGCTACCCCGTCGAGGCCAGCAAGGGCGCGGTCGGCGGCTACCGCCTGGTCGCCGGTACGGCGATGCCGCCGCTGCTCCTCGACGACGAGGAGGCGGTGGCCATCGCGGTCGGCCTGCGGGCCGGGGCCGGCCACGCCATCGAGGGCGTCGAGGAGGCCTCCGTACGGGCCCTGGCCAAGCTGGAGCAGGTGCTGCCGTCCCGGCTGCGGCACCGGGTCTCCACCCTCCAGAACGCGACGATCCCGCTGACCCGCGGGGACGGCGCGACGGTCGCCCCCTCCACCCTCACGGCGCTCGCGGGCGCGGTCACCGGCCAGGAACGCCTGCGCTTCGGCTACCGCGCGGGCGACGGCACCGAGACGAAGCGGCTCGTGGAGCCGTACCGGCTGGTGTCGACCGGGCGGCGCTGGTACCTCGTCGCGTACGACCTGGGGCGCGAGGACTGGCGCACCTTCCGGGTCGACCGGGTCAGCGAGCCGTTCCCGACGGGCGCCCGCTTCACCCCGCGCGAGCTCCCGGCGGAGGACGCCGCCGCCTACATGGCCCGGTCGATGGCCCGGGCCCAGCCCGAGCTGGACCTGGACGTCAGCTTCGAGGCCCCGGCCGACTTCGTCACCGGCCGCCTCCCGTCCCACCTGGCCCCGGCGGCGACCGGGGAGACGACCTGCCGCCTGCGCACCCGTACGACCGACTCGACCGAGTGGCTGGCCGTCCGGCTCGCCCTGGTCGACGCGCCCTTCACGATCCACGGGCCGGAGTCGCTCCGCACGTACGTGGCGGACCTGTCGACGCGGCTGGCGGGGGCGGTCAACGAGCGCTGAGGCACCTGGGGCTACTGAGGCGGCTGAGGCCCCGAGGCCCTGGGGCACGACGGCCGCGGAACACGACGGCGGCGGGGGCCGGCCCCCGGGGGGGCCGCCCCCCCCCCCGGGGGGGGCCCCCCGGGGGGGGCCCCCCGGGGGGCCCCCCCCGCCCCGCCCCCATATTTAACTCAAGGGGTGCGTGGGTATAGATATTGCGGGTGGGCGCG
>NZ_JBVHIL010000010.1:0-470764 GCF_055560575.1 Streptomyces sp. NPDC023157 | reverse complement strand
CGCCCGGTTACATTCCGAACCCGGAAGCTAAGCCTTTCAGCGCCGATGGTACTGCAGGGGGGACCCTGTGGGAGAGTAGGACGCCGCCGAACAATATTTCAGGGACCCCTGGTCTCAGCGTTCACGCTGGGGCCAGGGGTCCTTTTGTTTTTCCTTGGATTTTTCTGAAGCGCGTCCGGATGCCGGCTGCGCGAGAATGACTGCAGTACCCGAAGACAGGAGTCACGTCGATGTCCCCCAACTCTCCCGACGACCGTCCGGAGCGCGAGCCGCGCAGCCGTGAGGGTGGCGACCGGGGCGGCTTCCGTGGGCCGCGCCGTGACGACAACCGTGGCGGAGGCGGTGGCGGCTACCGTGGCCGCGACGACCGCCCGCCCTTCCGCCGTGACGACCGTCGCGACGACAACCGTGGTGGCGGCAGCGGCGGTGGCGGCGGTTTCCGTCGTGACGACAACCGTGGTGGCGGCACCGGCGGTGGCTTCCGTCGTGACGACAACCGTGGTGGCGGCACCGGCGGTGGCTTCCGTCGTGACGACAACCGTGGCGGCAGCGCCGGCGGTGGCGGTTTCCGTCGCGATGACAACCGTGGTGGCGGCACCGGCGGTGGCTACCGTGGCCGCGACGACCGTCCTTCCTCCTCGTACCAGCGTGACGACCGTCGGGATGACAACCGTGGCGGCGGTGGCGGTGGCTACCGTGGCCGCGACGACCGCCCGTCCTTCCGCCGCGATGACAACCGTGGTGGTGGCAGCGGCGGTGGCTTCCGCCGTGACGACAACCGTGGCGGCACCGGCGGTGGCGGCGGTTTCCGTCGCGATGACAACCGTGGTGGCGGCACCGGCGGTGGCTACCGCGGCCGCGACGACCGTCCTTCCTCCTCGTACCAGCGTGACGACCGCCGTGACGACAACCGTGGCGGCGGTGGCGGTGGCTACCGTGGCCGCGACGAGCGTCCGCCCTTCCGTCGTGACGACCGGCGTGACGACAACCGTGGTGGCGGTGGCGGCGGCTTCCGTCGTGACGAGCGTCCGTCCTCCTCGTACCAGCGCGACGACCGCCGTGACGACAACCGTGGTGGCGGCTTCCGTCGTGACGAGCGTCCCTCGTCCTCGTACCAGCGTGATGACCGTCGGGATGACAACCGTGGCGGCGGTGGCGGTGGCTACCGTGGCCGCGACGAGCGTCCGTCCTTCCGCCGTGACGACCGTCGCGACGAGCGGCCCTCGTTCCGTCGGGACGACCGGCGTGACGACAACCGTGGTGGCAGCGGCGGTGGCTTCCGTCGTGACGAGCGTCCGTCCTCCTCGTACCAGCGCGACGACCGCCGTGACGACAACCGTGGTGGCGGCTTCCGCCGCGACGAGCGGCGTGACGAGCGGCCCTCGTTCCGTCGTGACGAGCGTCCGTCGTACCAGCGGGACGACCGCCGTGATGACCGTCCCTCCTCGTTCCGCCGGGACGACCGGCGTGACGAGCGGCCCCGTGGGCCGCGTCGTGAGGACGACCGGCGTGGTGGCGGCGGGTTCCGTGGCCGCGACGACCGTCGGGACGACCGTGGCCCGCGCCGTGACGACCGTGGTGGGTTCGGGCGCCGGGACGACCGGGACCGTCCGGACCGCGCGCCGGTCAAGCGCCTGCCGATCCCGCCGGAGGTCACCGGTGACGAGATCGACCCGGATGTGCGCCAGGAGCTGATGAGCCTGCCCAAGGGGCTGGCCGAGGAGGTCTCCCGCAACCTCGTCATGGTCGCCCAGCTGATCGACGAGGAGCCGGAGAAGGCGTACGAGTACTCGCGCATCGCGCTGCGGCTCGCGTCCCGTGTCGCGGCCGTCCGTGAGGCCGCCGGCTTCGCGGCGTACGCGACGCAGAAGTACTCCGAGGCGCTGGCCGAGTTCCGGGCCGCGCGGCGGATGACCGGCAGCGTCGAGCTGTGGCCCGTCATGGCGGACTGCGAGCGCGGCCTCGGCCGCCCCGAGCGTGCGCTGGCGATGGCCGGCGAGCCCGAGGTGCAGAAGCTGGACAAGGCCGGGCAGGTCGAGATGCGGCTCGTGGCCGCCGGTGCCCGCCGGGACATGGGGCAGCTCGACGCCGCCATCGTGACCCTGCAGAGCCCCGAGCTGGCGTCCAACGCCAACCACCCGTGGACCGCGCGGCTGCGCTACGCGTACGCCGACGCCCTGCTGGCGGCCGGCCGCGAGCGTGAGGCGCGCGAGTGGTTCGCCAAGGCGCTGGAGTCCGACAAGGACGGCTCCACGGACGCCTCCGACCGGCTCGCCGAGCTGGACGGTGTCGAGTTCGTCGACGCGTTCGAGGACGCGGACGACATCGACGACGCGGACGACATCGACGACGCGGACGACATCGACGACGCCGACGACATGGACGTCGTCGGCGAGGCGCCCGAGGT
Source organism: Streptomyces sp. NPDC023157 (assembly GCF_055560575.1). Taxonomy (NCBI): domain Bacteria; kingdom Bacillati; phylum Actinomycetota; class Actinomycetes; order Kitasatosporales; family Streptomycetaceae; genus Streptomyces; species Streptomyces sp. NPDC023157. The sequence continues at coordinate 468,357 of NZ_JBVHIL010000010.1, read as the reverse complement.
CGAGGACGACGTCTTCGAGGACGAGGACATCGCCGACGAGGTCGAGGACGACGAGGACGACTTCGCGGACCGTGAGGACCGCGAAGGGCGCGAGGAGCGCGCGGGCCGCGACGACGTCTGACGGCTGAGTGCATGACGAAGGGCGCACCCCACGCGGGGTGCGCCCTTCGTCATGTCCGGGGTCAGTCGAGGGCGAGGCTCCGCAGGACCAGACCCGTCGCCGGCTTGGGGCCGAAGGAGGTCGACTTGCGGGGCATCGTGACGCCCTGGCGGGCGAGGTCGCGGACGACCTCCTCCTTCACCGGGTGCATCAGGACCGCCGTACCGCCGCGGCGCTCGGCCTGGGCGACGGCGGCCTCCGTGTCGTGGATGTAGGCGATGTCCTCGGGGTCGTCCGGGATGTGCCAGACGTGGTCCAGGAGGGTGGAGTGCAGGACCGTCGCGTCCAGGGTGCGCCAGGCGTCGGGGCGGTCCGCGCGGATCGTGCGGGCCAGCAGCGCGGGGTCGGGCCGGTCGAGGAGGTGGAAGCTCCCGTCGCCGGTGAGGAGGAAGGCGTTGCCCTCGGCCGCGGCCGCCGCCAGGGCCTCCTGGGCCGCGGCGAGCGGTCCGTCGACGCGCGTCACGCGGAAGGCGTCGCCGACGGCCGCCAGAGCGTCGGCGACCGGGAGGCGGTTGAGGAGGCGGTGGATCGCGCGGACCCGCAGCGGATAGCGGGCCGTGTCGATGAGCAGGACCAGGCCGTAGTTCCACGGGCCGGGCACGGTGTGCTCCTCGCGCAGGCGCAGATACGTGGCCCAGCGGTGGTGGCCGTCGGCGATCAGGGCCTGGTGGCGGCCCAGCTCGGCGGCGACGGCGGCGAGGTCGGCCGGGTTGGTGACGGCCCAGAGGCGGTGGTGGAAGCCGTCCTCGGTGGTGGTGGAGAGCAGCGGCTCGCGCTCGACGGTACGGTCGATCACCGTGCCGGCCCCGTCGCCGTCGCCGCGGTACGTCAGGAGCAGCGGATCCAGGTTCGCGGCGGTCGTGCGCATGAGGGCGGCCCGGTCCTCGACGACGTGCGGCATGACGTCCTCGTGGGGGAGGACGACGCCCTCGCCGGGCGCGGACAGCTCAAGGGCGCCGATGAGGCCGCGCTGGAGGATGCCGTCGCCGCGCTGCTCGTACACGTAGATCGCGGGGTCGGGGTCCGGGGCGAGGATGCCGTCAGCGAGCCAGCGGTCGAGGGTGACGGCGGCCTTGCGGTGGCGGGTGCCGGCGGTGATGGCCTGGGGGAGGATCAGCCGCACGATGTTGTGCGGGTCGGCGGACTCGAGGTGGTGGAGTCCGTCAGGTCGTACGACGACGTCGTACGGAGGTGAGGTCACGGCTGCCAGGCTGCCGACCCGTGCGGGCACGTACCGGAGGCCCCGGAACGGGGCCAGGCGCAGTCCTGGGGCGCGGACGTCATCGGCCGCGTGACCTGAAGTGTTCATCTCGTCATCGTATGTGGCCGGTAGCGATGAGCGATGATCGGGGGAGTGAGGGAATTTCACCCGTTGACGTGAGGAGTACGTGGTCATGACGGGAATCGGCCAGGGCCGGCACAGCAGGATTCGGCCGAGTGGCAGTGCGGTCGCGCTGAGCGAGGCGTATGACACGGCGCTGCTCGACCTGGACGGCGTCGTCTACGCCGGCGGGCAGGCGATCCCGTACGCCGTCGAGGCGCTGGGGACGGCCCGGGCGGGCGGGATGCACCTCGCGTACGTCACCAACAACGCGCTGCGGACGCCGCAGGCGGTGGCGGAGCACCTCACCGAGCTCGGGGTGCCGGCGGCGGCCGGTGACGTGATCACCTCGGCGCAGGCGGTGGCCCGGCTGATCGCGGACGAGCTGCCGCCCGGTTCGCGGGTGCTGCTGATCGGCGGCGAGGGGCTGCGGGTGGCGCTGCGCGAGCGGGGCCTGGTCCCGGTGGAGTCGGCGGACGACGACCCGGCGGCGGTGGTGCAGGGCTACGGCGGGCCCGAGCTGCCGTGGGGGCGGTTCGCGGAGGCGAGCTACGCGGTGGCGCGGGGGCTGCCCTGGTTCGCCTCGAACACGGACCTGACGATTCCGGGCGCGCGGGGGATCGGGCCGGGGAACGGCGCGGCGGTGGAGGTCGTGCGGATCGCGACCGGGGCCGAGCCGAAGGTCGCGGGCAAGCCGTTGCCGCCGATGCACCGCGAGACGGTGCTGCGGACCGGGGCCGAGCGGCCGCTGGTGGTCGGGGACCGGCTCGACACGGACATCGAGGGGGCGTTCAACGGGGGTGTGGACTCGCTCCTCGTCCTGACCGGTGTCACGGACCTGGCGCGGCTCCTCGCGGCGGTGCCGGAGCACCGGCCGACGTATCTGTCGGCCGACCTGCGGGGGCTGCTCGTGGCGCACCCGGAGGTGACCGACGGCGCCGAGGGGGCGTTCCTGTGCGGCGGGTGGACGGCCTCGGTGAGCGGGGGCGCGCTCGTGGTGGAGGGCGCGGGGGAGACGCTGGACCCGCTGGACGGGGCGCGGGCCCTGTGCGCGGCGGCCTGGGCGGACGCGGGCGCGGGGGCGTGCGGTCTCGACGCCGGGAAGGCGCTGGGGCGGCTGGGGCTGGGGTGACGGGCGGGGCGGTCGCGGGGTCCGCCGGCGCCTCCCCGCGTACAGCAGGCGCCTCCCCGCGTACAGGGGATCGATCACCGATGGGAGGGTAGGCTAACCTAACCTCGTGTTGGTCGAGAGTCCCTCCCGTGCGAGCGCGGAGCCGGTGGGCCCTGTCCAGAAACCGTCGCGCCGCACCTCCCTGCGTGCCGCCGGACTGGTCGTGGCCGTCGGTGTCCTGCTGCTGGTCTGTGTCCTCAGCATCATGATCGGTGCCAAGCCGGTGCCGCTCGGCGATGTGTGGCACGGGCTGTTCCAGAACAGCGGCATCCGCAACGACGTCGTCATCCATGACGTCCGCGTGCCCCGCACCCTCCTCGGGCTGCTCGTCGGCCTGGCCCTGGGCCTGTCCGGCGCCGTCATGCAGGGGCTCACCCGCAACCCGCTCGCCGAGCCCGGACTGCTCGGCGTCAACGCGGGCGCCGCCGCCGCCGTCGTCTCCGCGATCGCGTTCCTCGGGGTCACCGACGCCGACACCTACGTCTGGTTCGCGTTCCTCGGCGCCGCCGTCGTCTCCGTCGTCGTCTACGTCCTCGGCGGCAGCCGCAGCGCCACCCCCGTACGCCTCGCGCTCGCCGGGACGGCGGCCACCGCCGCGCTGTACGGGTACGTCAACGCCGTACAGCTGCTGAACTCCGCCGCCCTGGACCGGCTGCGCTTCTGGACGGTCGGCTCGCTCGCCTCCGCCACCATGGACACCGTCGGGCAGGTGGCGCCGTTCATCCTGGTCGGCGCCGTGCTCGCGCTGCTCATCGCCCGGCCCCTGAACGCCATGGAGATGGGCGACGACACCGCCCGCGCCCTCGGCGCCCACCTCAACCGCACCCGGATCGTCGCCATGGTGTCGGTCACGCTGATGTGCGGGGCCGCGACCGCCGCGTGCGGACCGATCGTCTTCCTCGGCCTGATGGTCCCGTACATCGTGCGGTCGATCACCGGCCCGGACATGCGCTGGATCCTCCCGTACGCCGCCGTCCTGTCGCCGGTGCTCCTGCTCGGCTCCGACATCATCGGCCGGGTCGTCGCCCGGCCCTCCGAACTCCAGGTCGGCATCGTCACCGCGCTCGTCGGCGGGCCCGTCTTCATCCGTCTCGTCCGCCGCAAGAGGATGGCCACGCTGTGAGCACCAAGACCCTGCGGACCGGCGGCGGTCTCTCCGTACGCTACGAGCCGCGCGCGCTCCTCTCCGTCCTCGGACTGCTCGTGCTGTCCGTCGCCGCGGGGGTCGTCCTCATCGGCAGCGGCGACTTCCCCATCGCACCCGGCGACGTGGTCGCCACCCTGTTCGGACACGGCACGCCCGTTCAGGAGTTCGCCGTCATGGACCTGCGGCTGCCGCGGATCCTGGTCGCCGTCTTCGTCGGCGCCGCGCTCGGCATCGGCGGCGCGGTCTTCCAGTCCGTCTCCCGCAACCCGCTCGGCAGCCCCGACGTCATCGGCTTCGGCCAGGGCGCCAGCGTCGGCGCGCTCACCGTCATCGTGCTCTTCCAGGGCAGTGCCGCCGCCGCGGCGGGCGGCGCGATCGTCGGCGGACTCGTCACCGGCGTCGTGATCTACCTGCTCGCCTGGAAGCGCGGCGTGAACGGCTACCGGCTGGTGCTCATCGGCATCGGCGCCGCCGCCATGCTCACCGCCGTCATCCACTACCTCATCACCAAGGCGCAGCTCGTCGACGCCACCCGGGCCATCGTCTGGATGACCGGCTCGCTCGACGGCCGGGACTGGGCCCAGTTCTGGCCGCTGTTCGGCGTCAGCTGCCTGCTGCTGCCGGTCGTCCTCGGCCACGGGCGGGCGCTGCGCATGCTGGAGATGGGCGACGACGCCGCGTACGCCCTCGGGGTGAAGGTCGAGCGGACCCGGATCGTGCTCCTGGGCTCGGCCGTGCTCCTCGTCGCCGTCGCCACCGCCGCCGCGGGGCCGATCGTCTTCGTCTCCCTCAGCGCGCCCCAGCTGGCCCGCCGGCTCACCCGCTCGCCGGGCCCCAACCTCGCCGCCTCCGCGCTCATGGGCACCGCGCTGCTGCTCGTCGCCGACTGGGCCGCCACGCACGCCTTCGGCGAGCGGCAGCTGCCGGTCGGTGTCGTCACCGGCGTCCTCGGCGGCTGCTACCTGCTCTGGCTGCTGGTCAGCGAGCGCAAGGCGGGACGGATATGACCCTTCGGCAGGAATCCCCTCAGCGGGACGGCGGTGGCGCTGCCGGCGGCCTTCAGCCGGACACCCCCCGGCCGGACACGGCCAAGCGGAACACCAACAGGAGCAAGGGCAGGAGCACGGGTATGAACGCGCAGCAGGAGACGCAGCGGCTCATGGCCGAGTCGGTCACGCTCGCCTACGACCAGCGGGTCATCGCCCGCGACCTCAGCGTCGCGATCCCCGACAACTCCTTCACGGTCATCGTCGGCCCCAACGCCTGCGGCAAGTCCACCCTGCTGCGCGCCCTCTCCCGGATGCTCAAGCCCACCCACGGGCGGGTCCTGCTCGACGGGCAGGCGATCCACTCGCTGCCCGCCAAGAAGGTCGCCAAGACCCTCGGCCTGCTGCCGCAGTCCTCCATCGCCCCCGACGGCATCACCGTCGCCGACCTCGTCGCCCGCGGCCGCTACCCCCACCAGGGGCTGCTGCGCCAGTGGTCGCCCGAGGACGAGCGGATCGTGCGGGAGTCGATGGCCTCGACCGGGGTCGCCGAACTCGCCGAGCGGTACGTCGACGAGCTCTCCGGCGGGCAGCGGCAGCGGGTCTGGATCGCCATGGCCCTCGCCCAGCAGACCCCGCTGCTGCTCCTCGACGAGCCGACCACCTTCCTCGACATCCAGCACCAGATCGACGTCCTCGACCTGTGCGCCGAACTCCACGAGACCCAGGGCCGCACCCTCGTCGCCGTCCTGCACGACCTCAACCACGCCGCCCGTTACGCCACCCACCTCATCGCCTGCCGCGACGGCGAGGTCGTCGCCGAGGGGCCGCCGTCCGAGGTGGTCACGGCGGAGCTCGTCGAGCGGGTCTTCGGGCTGCGCTGCCAGGTCATCGAGGACCCGGAGACCGGCACGCCGCTGGTCGTGCCGGCGGGGCGCAAGGCCCGCGCCTCCCGGAAGGTGCCGGAGCCCGCGCTGCGGGGGTGACGGCCCACCCCCGGGCGGGTCCTACAGCAGCGACCGCAGCCGCAGCAGGTCGCGGAAGCCCGCCTCCAGGCCGACCCGGCCGGAGGCCCAGGCCTTCGCGAAGTTCAGCTCGCCGTCCACCATCGCCACCAGGTCGTCCCCGGTCATCCGCAGACGGATCTGGGCCTTGCCGGGCGGCGGGCCCGCGACGGTGTCCTCGACCTCGATCCGGCCGTCCACGAGACGGCCGGTGAAGGTCGTGTCGAGATCGGTCAGGTGGCAGCTGAGGGTGCGGTCGAACGCGGCGGCGCCGCGCACCCCGCCGTCCGCCCGCGCGAGGTTGTCGGAAAGTCTGCTCAGTGCGCCGCGGCACTCCGTGATCGTCGCCATCGCCGTCGACGGTACCCCAGCGCTTCGCGATAGCGTCGGGGCATGAGTGACGCGCACCCGAACCCCGCCGGTGTCGGGCGGGCCGACGGCGACCCGGCGGACCTCGCCGAGGACCGCCTCCCGCCGGGCCCCGACCCGCGGGCGGACCCGTACGCGGACCCGGGGACCGACCGGCATGCGGACCCGCGTACAGACCCGCGTACAGACCCGCGTACAGACCCGCGTACAGACCCGCGTACAGACCCGCGTACAGACCCGCGTACAGACCCGCGTACAGACCCCTACGAGCCCGCCGGAGCCGCGCCGCTCGGCGTCGCGCGGACCCCCACCGGGCGGCCCGCCGTCGACGCGCTCCTGGACCGGCTCGGCGACGCCGACCACCTCACGGCCGACGGACACCTCGACGTGTACGAGGATGTACACCGTGGGCTGCGCGCCGAGCTGACCTCGCTCGACGAGCGCCCCGCCCCCCGTCCGTACGACAACAGGAGCTGAACCGAACGTGGCAGGAGTGGTCCGCCGCCGTCTCGACGCCGAGCTGGTACGGCGCAAGCTGGCGCGCTCGCGCGAGCACGCCAGCCAGCTGATCGCCGCGGGCCGGGTGAGCGTCGGCAAGACCGTCGCCACCAAGCCCGCCACCCAGGTGGAGACGGCCGCGGCCATCGTCGTCGTCCAGGACGACGACGACCCCGACTACGTGTCGCGCGGCGGGCACAAGCTGGCCGGCGCGTTCGCCGCCTTCGTGCCGCAGGGGCTCCGGGTGGAGGGCCGGCGCGCCCTCGACGCGGGCGCCTCCACCGGCGGCTTCACCGACGTCCTGCTGCGCGCCGGCGCCGCCCACGTCGTCGCCGTCGACGTCGGCTACGGGCAGCTCGCCTGGTCGCTGCAGAGCGACGAGCGCGTCACCGTGAAGGACCGCACCAACGTGCGCGAGCTGACCCTGGACGCCATCGACGGGATCCCCGTCGACCTCGTCGTCGGCGACCTGTCCTTCATCCCGCTCGGCCTCGTGCTGCCCGCCCTCGCCGCCTGCACCGGGCCCGGCGCCGACCTCGTCCTGATGGTCAAGCCGCAGTTCGAGGTGGGCAAGGAGCGGCTCGGCACCGGCGGGGTCGTCCGCAGCACCGAACTGCGCGCCGACGCCGTGAAGAACGTGGCCCGGCGGGCGGGAGAGCTCGGACTCGGTGTCCTCGGCGTCACGGCGAGCCCGCTGCCCGGGCCGTCCGGCAACGTCGAGTACTTTCTGTGGCTGCGGGCCGGGGCGCCCGCCCTTGATCCGGCGGACGTCGACCGCGCCGTGGCGGAAGGACCTCGTTGAGCACTGGTTCGAGCACCTCGACCGACAGCACCCGTACCGTCTTCCTGCTCGCGCACACCGGCCGGCCGGCCGCCGTGCGCAGCGCCGAACTCGTCGTCCTCGGGCTGCTCCGCAGCGGCATCGGGGTCCGCGTCCTGGAGGCGGAGGCGGCCGACCTGCCGCTGCCGCCGTCCGTCGAGAAGGTCCCGGAGGCCTGCTCCGACGCGCTCGACGGCTGTGAACTCCTCGTCGTCCTCGGCGGCGACGGCACCTTGCTGCGCGGCTCGGAGTTCTCCCGCGCCTCCGGGGTGCCGATGCTCGGCGTCAACCTCGGGCGGGTCGGCTTCCTCGCCGAGGCCGAGCGCGACGACCTCGACAAGGTCGTCGACCGGGTCGTGACCAAGGCGTACGAGGTCGAGGAGCGGATGACCCTCGACGTCACCGTCTACCAGAACGGCGACGTCCTGCACCGGGACTGGGCGCTCAACGAGGCGGCCGTGCAGAAGGTGTCCCCGGAGCGGATGCTGGAGGTCGTCCTCGCCATCGACGGGCGGCCGGTGACCGGCTTCGGCTGCGACGGCGTCATCTGCGCGACGCCGACCGGCTCGACCGCGTACGCCTTCTCGGCCGGCGGGCCGGTGATCTGGCCCGAGGTCGAGGCGCTGCTCATGGTGCCGATCGGGGCGCACGCCCTGTTCGCCAAGCCGCTGGTCACCACGCCCGAGTCGGTGCTCGCCGTCGAGGTCGAGCCGCACACCCCGCACGGGGTGCTGTGGTGCGACGGGCGGCGGACGGTGGAGCTGCCGGCGGGCGCCCGGGTCGAGGTCCGGCGCGGCGCCGTCCCGGTCCGGCTCGCCCGGCTGCACCACGCCTCCTTCACCGACCGGCTGGTGGCGAAGTTCGCCCTGCCCGTGTCGGGCTGGCGCGGCGCGCCGCACTGACGGCGGCCGGTCCGGAGGTCCACTCCGGTGGGTGACACAAGGCCCCTCCGACCTGCGGGTTCGCCCTCGGTCGGCAGGGGCCGTCGCACAGCGGTGCTCCGACCTCGTATGGTCTTCTCCGTGTTGGAGGAGATGCGGATACGGTCGCTCGGAGTCATCGACGACGCTGTGGTCGAGCTGTCGCCAGGGTTCACCGCGGTGACCGGTGAGACCGGTGCGGGCAAGACCATGGTGGTGACCAGCCTCGGGCTGCTGCTCGGCGGGCGCGCCGACCCGGCGCTCGTACGGATCGGGGCGGCGGCCGCCGTCGTCGAGGGGCGCATCGCGCTGCCCCCGGGCGCGCCGGTCGCCCTGCGCGCCGAGGAGGCGGGCGCCGAGCTCGACGAGGGCGCGCTGCTCGTCAGCCGTACCGTCTCGGCCGAAGGGCGTTCCCGCGCGCACCTGGGGGGCCGCTCCGTCCCCGTGGGGCTGCTCGCCGAGCTCGCCGACGAGCTGGTGGCCGTGCACGGTCAGACCGACCAGCAGGGGCTGCTCAAGCCGGCCCGGCAGCGAGGCGCCCTCGACCGGTACGCCGGCGACGCCGTCGCCGTGCCGCTCGGCGCGTACGGCGAGGCGTACAAGCGTCTGCGGGCCGTCACCGCCGAGCTGGAGGAGATCACCACCCGGGCCCGGGAGCGGGCCCAGGAGGCCGATCTGCTGCGCTTCGGGCTCACGGAGATCGAGGCCGTCGCACCGCTGCCCGGCGAGGACGTCGAGCTGGCCGCCGAGGCGGAGCGGCTCGGCCACGCCGAGTCCCTGGCCTCCGCCGCCGCCCTCGCGCACGGCGCGCTCGCGGGGCAGCCCGAGGACCCCGAGGCCGTCGACGCGACGACGCTCGTCGCGGGCGCGGGCCGGGCCCTGGAGGCCGTACGGGCGCACGACCCGGCCCTCGCCGCGCTCGCCGACCGGATGGGCGAGATCTCCATCCTGCTCTCCGACGTCGCGGGCGAGCTCGCCGGATACGCCGACGACCTGGACGCCGACCCGCTGCGGCTCGCCGCCGTCGAGGAGCGGCGCGCCGCGCTCACCCAGCTCACCCGCAAGTACGGGGCCGACATCGCGGACGTCCTCGGCTGGGCCGAGGAGAGCGCGACCCGGCTCACCGAGCTGGACGGCGACGACGAGCGCGTCGACGAACTGACCGAGGAACGGGACCGGCTGCGCGACGAGCTGTCGGTGCTCGCGCAGCGGCTCACCGACGCCCGTACGGAGGCGGCGGCCCGCTTCGCCGACGCCGTCACCGCCGAACTGGCCTCGCTGGCCATGCCGCACGCGCGGGTGTCGTTCGCGATCCGGCAGACCGAGGACCCCGACGGCGTCGAGGTCGGCGGCCGCCGGGTCGCCTACACGCCGTCCGGCGCCGACGAGGTCGAACTGCTGCTCGCCCCGCACCCGGGCGCCCCGCCGCGGCCCATCGCGAAGGGCGCGTCCGGCGGTGAGCTGTCCCGGGTGATGCTCGCGGTCGAGGTCGTCTTCGCCGGGACGGACCCGGTGCCGACGTACCTCTTCGACGAGGTCGACGCGGGCGTCGGCGGCAAGGCGGCCGTCGAGATCGGGCGCCGGCTCGCCAAGCTGGCGAAGACCGCGCAGGTCGTCGTCGTCACCCACCTGCCCCAGGTGGCGGCGTTCGCCGACCGACAGCTGCTCGTGGAGAAGACCAACGACGGCACCGTCACCCGCTCCGGCGTCACCGTCCTGGAGGGCGAGGACCGGGTGCGGGAACTGTCCCGGATGCTCGCGGGCCAGGAGGACTCCGAGACCGCGCGGGCGCACGCCGAGGAACTCCTCGCGACGGCGCGGGCCGACGCCTGATGGGCCGGCTCGGCGGCTTCGCCGTGGCGGCCGGGGTGTCCCGGGGCGTGTACGAGGGGCTGCGGCGGTGGCGTGACCCCCGCTGGGAGCGCGTCAACCACGCCGGGCGGGGCGTCCCCCTGTACGCGGGGCCCGCGACCGCCCTCGGGGCCGCCGCGGGCGCCGGGGCGGGGGCCGGTGGCGCTCCCGTCGCCCTCGTCGTGCTCGCGGCCGGGGCGTGCGGGGCGTACGACGACGTCCGGGGCGACGGGCGGCGCGGGTTCCGGGCGCATCTGGCGGCGCTGCGGGGCGGTGAGGTGACCAGCGGGGCCGTCAAGCTGTTCGGGATCGGCGCCGCCTCCCTCGTGGCCGGGGCGCTGCTCAAGGAGCGTCCGCTCGACAAGGTCCTCGCCGCGACCGTCATCGCCGGGACCGCCCACCTCGTCAACCTGGCCGACGTACGGCCGGGCCGCGCCGGGCTCGTCGTCCTCGCGCTCGGCGCGCCCGGGCTGCTGCGGGGGGCGCGGGCCGCCGCGCCCATGGGGGCCGTGGCCGCCGTCCTCGGCGACGACCTCGCCGAGGAGACCATGCTCGGCGACACCGGCGCGCACGCGCTGGGCGCGGCCGTCGGCGCGGCCGTCGCCGCCGGGAACGGGCGGCTCGGGCTCGCCGTCCACGCGGTGGGTCTGGTCGCGGCGGCGGTGTACGGGGAGTGCGCCGACTGACGCCCCGGGCATCCCTCGTGTGGGTGAACCCCGTCGGTGAGTTGAGGCGCTCGACACGGCAACGACGTCACTTCGGTGCCGGAACGTGCGTACGGACTGGCATCCTTGGGCGCGTGACGCAGCTCCGTACCATCCAGGTGCTCGGCGGCGGCAGCGCGGGAAGCAGCGCGCACGTCAGATCACTTGCCTCGGGGCTGGTGGAGAGGGGCGTGCGGGTGACCGTGTGCGCCGCGCCCGAACTCGACCACGCCTACGACTTCGTGGGCGCCGGCGCGCGCTTCGTGCCGACCCCGCGGCACGGCGGGCCCGCGACGGTCGCCGCGCTCCGCAACCTCGCCATCGGCGCGGACGTCGTCCACGCGCACGGCCTCGACGCGTCCGTGCGGGCCGCGCTCGCCCTGTCGGGTGGCGGGCCGCGTCTTCCGCTCGTGACGACCTGGCACACCCGCGGCCGGCCGGCCGGCGCGCGGGCCGGGCTCGTCCGGCTCCTGGAGCGAAGGACCGTACGGGCGGCGGCCGTCGTGCTCGGCACCTCCTCCGAGCTGGTCGACCGGGCGCGGCGGCGCGGCGCCCGGGATGCGCGGCTCGCGCCGGTGACCGTACCGGCCTCGCACGCCCCGGTCTGCCTCCACGACGGCAAGGCGCGGGCCGAACTCGGCGCCGTGGCCCGGCCGTTGATCATGGCGGTGGGCGCACTCCAGCCGGGGCGCGGGTACGGGATGCTGCTCGACGCGGCGCGCGTGTGGCGGGACCTGGACCCGCAGCCGCTGCTCGTGATCGCGGGGGAGGGGCCCCAGCGGGCGGCGTTGCAGCGGCGGATCGAGGCGGAGCGGCTCCCCGTGCGGCTCATCGGGCGCCGGGAGGACGTGGCGGAGCTGCTCGCGGCGGCGGACGTCGCCGTCCTGCCGTCCCGCTGGGAGGCCCGCTCCCTGCTGGCGCAGGAGGCCCTCCGGCTCGGCGTGCCGCTCGTGGCGACGGCCGTCGGCGGCGTGCCGGAGCTCGTCGGCGACGCGGCCGAGCTCGTGCCGTACGGGGACGCGGAGGCGTTGGCCGGGGTGGTCCGGGAGCTGCTGGACGATGCCGAGCGGCGGATGGACCTGGCGGCGGCGGGGCGGGTGCAGGCGCGGACCTGGCCGACGGAGGACGAGACGATCGCGCATGTCCTGAGCGTGTACGACGAGTTGGCGGGACGGTAGGGCCGGCTTGCGGCCGTGGCTCCGCCCCGCCCGCCCCCGTGTGCCCCCCCCCGCGAGCCCGGCATGATCCGAAAGACAGGCCCTATGCCGTGTGGCGTCTGGCTCTGAGGGCCAGGGACAGGGCCAGGACGGTCTGGGGGTCGTCCAGGTCGGTGCCCAGGAGTTCGGAGATGCGGGCCAGGCGGTTGTAGAGGGTCTGGCGGTTGAGGTGGAGTTCGCGGGCTGTTTCCGCCTTGCGGCCCGCGTGCGCCAGGTAGGTCTCCAGGGTGGGGAGGAGCGGAGGGCGGGACGTGCGGTCGTGGTCGCGGAGGGGGCCGATCGCGCGGTCCACGAAGGCCGCCAGGTCGGGGTGGTCCCGCAGGCGCCACAGGAGCAGGTCGGTGTCGAGGCGCCGGGCGTCGTACCAGGGCAGCTCCGACAGGCCCTGCGCCGCCGTCGCCGTCTCCGCCGCGTGCCGCAGGCCCGCCGACGCGGCGGCCCAGCCGCCCGCGACGCCCACCACGACGACCGGCGGGTGGACGCCGGACCTCTCCAGACCGGCCCGCTCCACACCGGCCCGCAGCGCCGCCGCGACCCGGTCGGCGACCGCGGTGCGTTCCGACTCCGAGCGCAGGCCGAGGAGGAGTGGCACCCGGCCCTCCACGGGGCGGACGCCCAGCAGGACGGGGACGCCGACGGAGGAGAGCTCCTCCAGGACGGCCCGGGCGAGCAGCGCCCAGTTGCCGGAGGCGGACAGTTCGGAGGCCAGTCGCATGACCACCGGCAGCAGCGGTCCGTCGCCGGGCTTGAAGCCGAGGACCCGGGCCTGCGCGGGGGCGTCCTCGGCCGAGATGCGCCCCTCGGCGAGGTCGGTCAGGAAGTCGCCGCGGCCGCGCGCCGCCAGCTCCTCCTCCTGCCGGGCCTGCATCAGGACGACCGCGAGCAGCCCGGCGGCCCGCTCGGCGGCCATCCGGTGCACGGGGGCGAGCGGCGTGGAGACGGCGAGCAGGACGAGGCGGGCCCGTACGCTGCCCGAGCCGGGGCCTCCGCCGGGCACGTCGACGAGGACGGAGCCGACCGGCGGTCCGGACTCGCGGGCCGCCCGCTGGCCGCGCAGCCCGTCCCAGACCTGGAGCGGGTCGGCGGGCCCGGACTCGGTGCCCGCCGCGTACAGGAGCTGTCCGTCGGCGGTCTCCAGGAAGACCGGGTTGAGGGAGAAGTCGGCGAGGATGCGGAGCACCTGCGGCACCCCGCCGCCGCCGAGCAGCGCCTCGGTGCACTGCCGGTGGACCTCCTCGGCCTGGCGCTCGAGGGCGTAGTGGCCGTTGACGATCTCGGTGTGGATCTCCTCCGTGACGGCGACGAAGGGGACCTCGCGGTGCAGCTGGACCAGGGGGAGGCCGGTGGTCCGGGCGGTCTCCACTATCGTCGCGGGGAGGCGGGCGAAGCGCGGGCCGAGCTCGACCACGAGGGCCGCGATGCCCCGCTCGGCGAGCCGCCGGACGAAGGCGCGCTGCTCGGCCGGCCGGGTGCCGAGCCCGAGCCCCGTGGTGAGCAGCAGCTCGCCGCCCTTGAGCAGCGAGGCGATGTTCGGCACCTCGCCGGCGTGCACCCAGCGCACGGTGCGGTGCAGCCGGTCGGCGCCGGCGACGACCTCCGGGAGCCCGCTGCGCAGGCCCGGTAGTTCGAGGGCCCGCTGCACGGTGATCCCGCCCTGATTGTCCATGGGGCCGGACGCTACCCGCGTACGGGTTCCGGGGACATCACCGGGGCGTTACCGGACCCGACAGTTCGTACACCAGGGCGACAACTCGTCGCCTCGTGGCGGGAATTGCACGACCGCCTGTCGATTGTGGCCTACGTCACTCCGGAGGATGCTCTCGCGCCATGGCAGAGAACCCCACCCCAGAGGTCCACCGGCTCAAGGCGAACTCGGTCGGTCTCGTCGGAGTCGTCTTCATGGCGGTCGCGACGGCGGCCCCGATCACGGCGATGACCGGCAACCTCCCCATCGCCGTCGGCTTCGGCAACGGCGTCGGCGCACCGGCCGGCTATCTCTTCGCGACCGTCGTCCTGACCGTCTTCTCGGTCGGCTATGTGGCGATGGCGAAGCGGATCACCGCCGCCGGCGCCTTCTACGGCTTCATCTCGCACGGCCTCGGCCGGATCGCCGGCATGGCCTCCGGCATGCTCGCCGTCCTCGCGTACATCGTCTTCGAGGCCTCGATCGTCGGTGTCTTCGCCTACTTCGCCAAGACGACCGTGGCCGACCAGCTCGGAGTGGACCTGCCGTGGGTCGGGTACGCGGCGGTGATGCTCGCGATCACCGCCGTCCTCTCGTACTTCGACATCAACCTCACCGCCAAGGCGCTCGGGGTGATGCTGGTGGCCGAGATCGCGGTGCTGTTCGCCGTCGCCACGGCCGTCCTGATCGCCGGGGGCGGCCCGGACGGCATCCCGCTGGAGCCGGTCAACCCGAAGAACGCCTTCACCGGCGCCTCCGCCGGACTCGGCCTCTTCTTCGCCTTCTGGTCGTGGGTGGGCTTCGAGTCGACCGCGATGTACGGGGAGGAGTCCCGCGACCCCAAGCGGGTGATCCCGAGGGCGACGCTGATCTCCGTCGTCGGCGTCGGGCTCTTCTACATCTACGTCTCCTGGATGACGATCGCCGGCAACGGCCTGGCCGGTTCGGTGAAGCTGTCCGCCTCCGCCAGCCCCCTCGACCTGTTCTTCGCGCCCACCCAGTCCTTCATCGGCGCCTGGGCCGTCGACGCCTTCCAGTGGCTGCTGCTCACCGGCTCCTTCGCCTGCGGCATGGCCTTCCACCAGTGCGCCTCCCGCTACCTGTACGCCATCGGCCGCGAGGGCTTCCTCCACCCGGCGCTGGGCCGCACCCACGCCCGGCACGGCTCGCCGTACATCGCGTCCTTCGTGCAGAGCGTCATCGCCGTCGTCCTCGTCGGAGCCTTCTGGCTCACCGGCCAGGACCCGTACATCCACCTCTACACACTGCTCGCGATCCTCGGCACGATGGCGATCCTCATCGTGCAGACCCTCTGCTCCTTCGCCGTCATCGGCTACTTCCGCAAGAACCACCCCGAGGACCGGCACTGGTTCAGGACGCTGACGGCCCCGCTCCTCGGAGGCATCGGCATGACCGCCGTCGTCGTCCTGCTCGTGATGAACATGCAGACGGCGGCCGGGCTCGCCGCCGACTCCCTCTTCTTCGAGGCCATCCCCTGGATCGTCGGCGTCGTCTTCTTCGGCGGCCTCGGCCTCGGCCTCTACCTCAAGGTCCGGCGCCCCGAGCGCTACGAGATCATCGGCCGGATCGTCCTGGAGGACGCCGCCGAGCGCGCCGACGACCGCACGGAGCCCGCCCCCGCCGCCGTACCGCAGAGCTGATCCCCCTCCCCACCGACGATCCCCAGGAGCGCCCCATGGCACGCACCCACCCGATGCACCTCCTGAAAAGACTGGCCGCCGAGCACGCCGCGGCCCGGCGCCTCGGCCTCCCCGTCGACGAGGTGCGCGGCCTGCAGGCCGACGGGCCCGGCCGACGCACCCTCCTCACGTACGCGGCCGCCGCCGGACTCGCCGTCTCCGTCGGACCGGCCCTGCCCGCCGCGGCCGCCACACCGGACCCGCCGGTCAAGGACGGCGCCCGCGTGGCCGTCGTCGGCGCCGGAATCGCCGGACTCACCGCCGCCCTCACCCTCCAGGACGCGGGCCTCAGCCCCGTCCTCTACGAGGCCAACCCCGACCGCGTCGGCGGCCGGATGTGGACCCAGCGCGCGCACTGGGCGTACGGGCAGACCTCCGAGATCGGCGGCGAGCTCATCGACACCAGCCACAAGAAGATCCTGGAGCTCTGCCGCCGCTTCGGCCTGGCCACCGAGGACTTCCTCGGCGGCGGACCCAACGGGGCCGAGGAGGTCCTCTGGTTCGACGGCGCGTACTACCCGCGCGCCCAGGCCGACGCGGACTTCAACGCCGTCTACCAGGCGCTCCACCGCGACCTGTCCGACGCGGGCGAGGTCTACTGGAACCAGACCACGCCTACCGGCACCGCGCTCGACGACATGTCGCTGTACGAGTGGATCGAGCGCCGCGTCCCCGGCGGCCACACCTCCCGGCTGGGCCGCTTCCTCGACGTCGCCTACAACGTCGAGTACGGCGCCGACACCACCGACCAGTCCGCGCTCGCCCTGGTCCTGCTGATGGGCTACCAGACCAATCCGGGCAACTTCAACGTGTGGGGCCTGTCCAACGAGCGCTACCACATCGTCGGCGGCAACGACCTGCTCCCCAACGCCGTCGCCGGGGCGCTCCGCCCCGGCACCCTGCGGATGGGCTGGTCGCTCGACGCCGTACGCGCCAACTCCGACGGCAGCCAGACGCTCACCTTCACCGAGGCGGGCGCCACCCGGACCGTCACCGCCGACCACACCGTCCTGTGCGTGCCGCTGCCCATCCTCCAGCGCCTCGACCTCACCCGGGCCGGCTTCGACCCGCTCATGACCAACCTGCTGCGGGACGCCCGGATGGGCGCCTGCACCAAGCTCAACATGCAGTTCGCCACCCGCCCCTGGCGCGGCACCGGCCCCTGGCCCGGGGTCTCGGCGGGGGACTGCTTCACCGACACCGAGGTCCAGCAGACCTGGGACACCACCAAGGTCCAGGGCGGCACCGGCGGCATCCTCCTCCAGTACGGCGGCGGCAGCCTGGCCCGCTCGCTCACCCCGGCCACGCCCTTCGCCACCGAGTCCGACCCGTACGTGCGCGGCCTCGTCACCCGCCGGCTGGCGGGCATCGACGCCTTCTTCCCCGGCACCTCCCGGACGTACACGGGCCGCGCCCAGCTCTCCGCCTGGCACCGGAACCCGTTCGCGCTCGGCGCCTACTCGTACTGGCCGGTCGGCTACCTCCACCGGTACGCCGGCTACGAGGGCGTCGCCCAGGGCCGGATCCACATCGGCGGCGAGCACTGCTCGTACGACTTCCAGGGCTTCATGGAGGGCGGCGCCACCGAGGGCGAGCGGGCCGCGAAGGAGGTGATCGCGGCCCTGCGGTGAGAGCTCAGGCGGCCGGCGCGATGTTGTGGTTGAAGCGGAAGACGTTGTCGGGGTCGTAGGCGGCCTTGACCCGGGCCAGGCGCCGGTAGTTGTCGGCGCCGAAGCCCTCGACCACCCGCTGCCGACCCTCGTCGCCCGTGAAGTTGAGGTAGACGGCTCCCGTCGACCACGGCTGCGCGGCGGCCCGCACGTCCCGCACCCACCGGACGGCCCGGTCGTCGTCGGCCGGGTCCTCCCACACCGCGAACGGGTGCAGCGCCCACTTCGCGGTACGCCACGGGATCGGGTACTCCGCCGGCCCCGCGGCCAGCCGCCCGCCCATCGGGAACAGCACGTGCTGCATGCCGGACGGCACGATCATGTCGTCGGCGCGGGCGCAGAAGGCGTCGACGGCCTCGTCGGGGAAGCCGGTCAGATACTCGGCCGACCAGTAGTTCCGCATCCCCGGCGGGTCGTCGAGCATGCACTGGAAGTCCGCGTACGGCATGTCCATGAGCAGCTCCACCGACGGCTTCAGCGCGTACAGCGGCGCCGCCAGCTCCCGCGCCCGTTCCGCGGGCCCGGCGAAGGTGATGAGCGCCCCGGCCAGCAGGGTGCCCTGGAGCTCGTCCGGGATGAACGGCTCGGGCGGCGCGTTCAGATAGATCCCGCCGCCGCCCGCCTCGTCCGGCGCGTCGGCCAGCACGTCCCGGTACGCGCGGATCACCTCGGGTCCGGCCTCGCTCGGGAAGAGCAGCATCACGAAGCCGAACTCCGGCAGCGGGTGCACCCGCAGCGTCAGCGAGGTCACCACGCCGAAGTTCCCGCCGCCGCCGTGCAGCGCCCAGAACAGGTCCGGGTTCTCCTCGGCGTCCGTGTGGACGTGCTTGCCCTCGGCCGTGATCAGCTCCGCGGCGAGCAGGTTGTCGCAGGCGAGGCCGAACTTCCGCTCCAGCCAGCCCGACCCGCCGCCCAGCGTGAACCCGCCGACCCCGGTCGTGGACGCCCGCCCGCCGGTCACCGCCACGTGGAACGGCTGGCAGGCACGGTCGAGATGGCTCATCGTGGCGCCGCCCGCCACCCGGGCCGTCATGTGCTCGGGATCCGCGACCACCGCGTGCATCCGCCGCAGGTCCACCACGAGCCCGCCGTCGTTGAGCGCCGAACCGGCGACACTGTGGCCGCCGCCGCGCACCGCGACCGGCAGTCCCGTCTCGCGGCCGAACAGCACCGCGTTGGCGACGTCCTCCGGGGTCGCGCACTGGGCGATCACGGCGGGACTCCGGTCGATCATCGCGTTGAAGACGACCCTGGCCTCGTCGTAGCCGGGATCGCCGGGGGTGAACACCTCGCCCGCGAGGTCCTCGCGGAGGCCCGCGAGGGCGCTGTCCGGAACGGCGGTGGTGTGGGGAGCCATGGGATGCCCCCCTTTCGTGGGGGGACAGGACACCTTCATCGTAGGGCGGCGGCCCGTCCCCCGCGTGTTGGCGCCGGTCGGCGCTCGTGGGTGGGTTCAGCCCCCGTACGCGCCCGAGGCCGTCAGCCGCAGCGCCGTGTCGATCAGCGGGACGTGGCTGAAGGCCTGCGGGAAGTTGCCCACCTGCCGCTGGAGCCGGGGGTCCCACTCCTCGGCGAGCAGCCCCAGGTCGTTGCGGAGCGCGAGCAGCCGCTCGAACAGCTTGCGGGCCTCGTCGACCCGGCCGATCATCGCCAGGTCGTCGGCGAGCCAGAACGAGCAGGCCAGGAACGCGCCCTCGTCGCCCTCCAGACCGTCCACGCCCGCCTCGTCGCCGGCGGTCGGGTAGCGCAGCACGAAGCCGTCCTCCGTGGACAGCTCCCGCTGGATCGCCTCGATCGTGCCGATCACCCGCTTGTCGTCCGGCGGCAGGAAGCCCATCTGCGGGATCAGCAGCAGCGAGGCGTCCAGCTCCTTGGAGCCGTAGGACTGCGTGAAGGTGTTGCGTTCCTTGTCGTAGCCCTTCTCACAGACGTCCCGGTGGATGTCGTCGCGCAGCTCGCGCCAGCGCTCCAGCGGGCCGTCGGCGTCACCGGACTCGATCAGCTTGATCGTGCGGTCCACCGCCACCCAGGCCATCACCTTGGAGTGCACGAAGTGCCGGCGCGGGCCGCGCACCTCCCAGATGCCCTCGTCCGGCTGGTCCCAGTGGGTCTCCAGGTAGCGGATCAGCTTCAGCTGGAGCAGCGAGGCGTAGTCGTTGCGGGACAGTCCGGTCATGTGCGCCAGGTGCAGCGCCTCGGTGACCTCGCCGTACACGTCCAGCTGGAGCTGGTTGGCGGCCCCGTTGCCGACCCGGACCGGGCCGGAGTTCTCGTAACCCGGCAGCCAGTCCAGCTCCGCCTCGCCGAGCTCCCGCTCGCCGGCGATGCCGTACATGATCTGCAGGTTCTCCGGGTCGCCGGCGACGGCTCGCAGCAGCCAGTCCCGCCAGGCGCGGGCCTCCTCGCGGTAGCCGGTGCGCAGCATCGAGGAGAGGGTGATCGCCGCGTCCCGGAGCCAGGTGTAGCGGTAGTCCCAGTTCCGTACGCCGCCGATCTCCTCCGGCAGGGAGGTGGTCGGCGCGGCGACGATCCCGCCGGTCGGCGCGTAGGTGAGCGCCTTCAGGGTGATCAGGGAGCGGACCACGGCCTCCCGGTAGGGGCCGTGGTACGTGCAGTGGTCGACCCACTCGCGCCAGAACTCGGCGGTCGCCGCGAGCGAGCCCTCCGGGTCCGGCAGCGACGGCGGCTCCTTGTGGGAGGGCTGCCAGGAGAGGGTGAAGGTGATCCGGTCGCCGGGGGTGACGGTGAACTCGGAGTAGGTGGTGAGGTCCTGGCCGTGGGTCTCGGCGTCGGTGTCCAGCCACACGGAGTCCGGTCCCGCCACGGCCACCGTGCGTTCGCCGACCTTGTGCACCCAGGGCACCACCCGGCCGTAGCTGAACCGCATCCGCAGCGCGGAGCGCATCGGCACCCGGCCGGTGACGCCCTCGACGATCCGGATCAGCTGCGGGGCCCCGTCGCGCGGGGGCATGAAATCGGTCACCCGGACCGTGCCGCGTGGGGTGTCCCACTCCGACTCCAGGACGAGCGAGTCGCCGACATAGCGGCGGCGGTCCGCGTGTGGCGCCGGCGAGCCCTCGGGTCCGGCGGGTCCCACCCGCCAGAAACCGTGCTCCTCGGTGCCGAGCAGTGCCGCGAAGACGGCGTGCGAGTCGAAGCGGGGCAGGCAGAGCCAGTCGACACTGCCGTCCCGGCAGACCAGGGCGGCGGTCTGCATGTCTCCGATGAGTGCGTAATCCTCGATGCGCCCGGCCACGTGCTCCACTCCAGATCGAACGGCCACGTCGCCCGTGGGGCGACGTCCTACAGGTCAGCGGTCAGGGGATCGTTGACGAGCTCTGGTCCGGGGGAGGGCGGGGGTGGTGCCGTGCCGGTCCGGCTCGGCAGCGCGTCCGAGCAGGATACGACGCACCCTAGTGACCGGCGGCGCCGATCTTGTAACACTGCTGCTCCGATCGGGTGAACGGCTCTTGACCCCGTGCAGGGTCCCGGCCGTGCCCCCGCCGCAGCTCCCGGGCCGAGCCGCCCGGCCCACGGCGTGTCGCGGTGCGTGTGCACCCGACTGCCCCGTGTGGCCGGAAGCGGTCTCCCGATGTCGCTGATACCCTGGTACCCCGTGGACCGGTGGGAAACGGCGACAGCCGAGGACCCCGCAACCGCAGCGACGGCACCCCCCGATTCTTCCGGAGGGGACGCCGGTACGCACCTCCAGAACGCGACCACGGGAGCCCCCTCTTGGCGATGCCGCCCAACACCACGACGACCAAGCACATCTTCGTCACCGGGGGTGTCGCGTCCTCCCTCGGCAAGGGCCTGACCGCCTCCAGCCTGGGTGCGCTCCTCAAGGCCCGGGGCCTGCGGGTCACGATGCAGAAGCTCGACCCGTACCTCAACGTCGACCCGGGCACGATGAACCCGTTCCAGCACGGCGAGGTGTTCGTCACCAACGACGGCGCCGAGACCGACCTGGACATCGGCCACTACGAGCGCTTCCTCGACGTCGACCTCGACGGCTCGGCCAACGTCACCACCGGCCAGGTCTACTCGCAGGTCATCGCCAAGGAGCGGCGCGGCGAGTACCTCGGCGACACCGTCCAGGTCATCCCGCACATCACCAACGAGATCAAGTCCCGCATCCGCCGCATGGCGACGGACGAGGTCGACGTCGTGATCACCGAGGTCGGCGGCACGGTCGGCGACATCGAGTCGCTGCCCTTCCTGGAGACCGTCCGTCAGGTCCGCCACGAGGTCGGCCGCGACAACGTCTTCGTCGTGCACATCTCGCTGCTGCCCTACATCGGCCCCTCCGGCGAGCTGAAGACCAAGCCGACCCAGCACTCGGTCGCCGCCCTGCGCAACATCGGCATCCAGCCCGACGCGATCGTGCTGCGCGCCGACCGCGAGGTCCCGACCGCCATCAAGCGCAAGATCTCGCTGATGTGCGACGTCGACGAGGCCGCCGTGGTCGCCGCGATCGACGCGAAGTCGATCTACGACATCCCGAAGGTGCTGCACACCGAGGGCCTGGACGCCTACGTCGTCCGCAAGCTGGACCTGCCCTTCCGCGACGTGGACTGGACCGTCTGGGAGGACCTCCTGGACCGCGTCCACAACCCCGACCACGAGGTCACCGTCGCGCTCGTCGGCAAGTACATCGACCTGCCCGACGCCTACCTGTCGGTCACCGAGGCCATGCGCGCCGGCGGCTTCGCCAACAAGGCCCGGGTCAAGGTCAAGTGGGTCACCTCCGACGACTGCAAGACCCAGGCCGGCGCCGAGAAGCACCTCGGCGACTGCGACGCGATCCTCATCCCCGGCGGCTTCGGCGACCGCGGCGTGAGCGGCAAGGTCGGCGCCATCCAGTACGCCCGCGAGAAGAAGGTGCCGCTGCTCGGCATCTGCCTCGGCCTGCAGTGCATCGTCATCGAGGCGGCGCGCAACCTGGCCGACATCCCCGAGGCCAACTCCACCGAGTTCGACCCGGCCACCGCGCACCCCGTCGTCTCGACGATGGAGGAGCAGCTGGCGTACGTCGAGGGCGCGGGCGACCTGGGCGGAACGATGCGCCTGGGCCTCTACCCGGCCAAGCTGGCCGAGGGCTCCGTCGTCCGCGAGACCTACGACGACCAGCCGTACGTGGAGGAGCGCCACCGTCACCGCTACGAGGTGAACAACGCGTACCGCGCGGAGCTGGAGAAGAAGGCCGGTCTGGTCTTCTCCGGCACCTCCCCGGACAACAAGCTGGTGGAGTTCGTCGAGTACCCGAAGGACATCCACCCGTACCTGGTCGCCACCCAGGCGCACCCGGAGCTCAAGTCCCGCCCGACCCGCCCGCACCCGCTCTTCGCGGGCCTGGTGAAGGCGGCCGTCGAGCGCAAGACGGGCAAGACGGCCCAGTAGGTCGCCGGCGTTACCGTTGCCGGGGTACGGGTCCCTTCCGGGGGACGCGTACCCCGGTTTTCGTATGTCGTACACGTTCATGCGCGGTCATGCGCGTTCATGTGGGAGGACAGCTGATGCAGGTGCAGGACACCCCGGAGGAGTGGCGGGTCGTCGCCACGACCACCCCCTTCAAGGGAGCCAAGACGAGTGTCCGCACGGACGACGTGGTCATGCCGGACGGCTCGGTCGCCCGCCGTGACTACCAGGTCCACCCCGGCTCGGTCGCGGTCGTCGCCCTGGACGAGCAGGACCGGATCCTGCTGATCAAGCAGTACCGGCACCCGGTGCGCGGGAAGCTGTGGGAGATCCCGGCCGGGCTGCTCGACGTGGTCGGCGAGAACCCGCTGCACGCGGCGCAGCGCGAGCTGTACGAGGAGGCGCACGTCAAGGCCGAGGACTGGCGGCTCCTCGCGGACGTGTACCCCAGCCCCGGCGGCTCCGACGAGGCCGCGCGGATCTTCCTCGCGCGCGGCCTGTCCGAGGCGGAGGGCGAGCGGTACGAGGTCTCCGACGAGGAGGCCGACATGGAGCTGGCCCGGGTCCCGCTGGCGGAGCTCGTCCGCGGCGTCCTCGCCGGCGAGCTGCACAACACCTGCCTGGTGGTCGGCCTCCTCGCGCTCCACGCGGCGCTGAACGGGGACGGCCCGGACGCGCTGCGGCCCGCCGACGCGCCCTGGCCGGCGCGCCCCTTCGAGGCGTAACCCCGGGGCGGGGGCGCCGGGCACGGCGTTCCCGGGGCACGGCGCTCCCGGGGCGGCGCGGTCGGGGCGCGGTCGGGGCGCGCCCGGGCACGCGGCGCGGATACGGGCTCGGCGCGGGGGAGCCCCACCCCCCTCCGGTCAGACAATCCAGTGATCCGATCGGGGGATTTGTCCGCCGCGCTCCGCCGGGTCCGCACCATGCCCTGAACTACGCTCGGAAGCGCCCGTGCGGACCCCCCGCGGGCTCGGCTCGTGCGCAGGTGGACGGGAGCGTGGCCCGTGACGGATCAGGCGGTCGGGGTTACCCCCGGACGAAGCCTGGGGGAGGTCGGCGCCTTGCAGTTCTACGGTCGCCAGCGGGAGTTGAAGTCCCTGCGCGCCGACATCGAACGCACCGGTCTCGACACCCTCACCGGCCGCAAGGCACCCCGCGCACGGGTCCTGCTGATCGCCGGCAAGCCCGGCTCCGGACGCACCGCCCTCGCCGAGGAACTGGTCGCGGGACTCACCGCCGACTACCCCGACGGCGTGTTCCGGGTCCGGCTCACCGAACCCGGCGGCGACCCCGTCCCCACCGGCCGCGCCGCCCAGGAACTGCTCACCGCGCTCGGCGTGACCGAGCCCCCCGGCGCCGCCGACGACGAGCTCGCAGCCCTGGTCCGCGCCGCCTTCGCCGACCGCCGGGCCCTGCTGATCCTCGACGACGCCGTCGACGCCGAACAGGTCGACCCGCTCCTCCCCGACAACCCCGACAGCCTCGTCGTCGGCGTCTCCCGCGGCCCGCTCACCGGCATCCCGGACGTCCGGCCCTGCACCCTCGGCGGCCTCGACCCCAAGTCGGCCATCGAACTGCTCACCGCCTTCACCGGCTCGGTCCGCGTGACCGTCGACCCGCAGGCCGCCGAGACCCTGGCCGAGGAGTGCGGCGGATTGCCCGGCGCGCTCGTCCTGGCCGGCGGCTGGCTCGCCGCCCGGCCCAAGGCCTCCGTCGCCGACCTCGCCAAGCGGCTGCGCGCCCTCACCGGCGACCCGGTCACCCGCGCCTTCACCCTGGTCCACGCGTCGCTGCCGCAGCCGGCCGCCCGGATACTGCGACACCTCTGCCTCGCCCCGCTGGGCCGGGCCGACGCCCACACCGCCTCCGCCCTGGCCGGCTGCTCGGTCTCCGCCGCGGCCGCCACCCTCGCCGACTTCGCCGCCCTCGGACTCGTACGGGAGCTCCCGGGCGGCGACGGACAGTACGAGCTCGCCGCGCACCTCGTCCCGCTGCTGCGCGCCCAGCTGGAGGAGTGCGACCGGCCCGCCGAGACGCAGCTCGCCCGGGCCCGGATGCTGGAGCGGACCGTCCGGCTCCTCCAGTCCGGCCGCGCGGTCACCGAACCTGAGGGGTCCCCGGCCCGCCGCAAGCTGGCGGGGCTGCCCCGCGCCCTGCGCTTCCCGAACGCCGCCACCGCCGCCGCCTGGCTGGACAGCCGCCGGCCCGTGCTGCTCGCCGCGGCCCGGCTCGCCGTCGCCGACGGGGAGCTCGACACCCTGGCGCGCCGGCTGATCGCCGCCCTGGTCCGGGCGCTGACCGCGCACCGGGGTGCCGAGGCGGCGGCCCCCGACCTCTACGGGCTGCACAGGCTCGTGCTGGACGTCGCCGAGCGGCGCGGGCTGCACCGGGAGCGGGCCGCGGCGCTGCTGAACCTGGCCGACCTGGATGCGAGGACCGGGCGCACTCAGGACGCATTGCTGCGATATCGGTCGGCATTGGAGGCCGGTAGGGAAGCAAATGACCCGTACGCGGTGGGTCGTGCAATGGAATCCGTAGGTGGCGCGTACCAGGAGCTGGGAGACTGGCACCGGGCCGGCGACTGGTACGGCAGGGCGCTGGCCCAGCGGCTGGCCCGCGACGAGCGGGCCGACCAGGCCCGGCTCTACGGCCGGCTCGGCGCGGTGCACACCTACGCGGGCCGTTACGGCGAGGCCCTGCGCAGCTGGCGGGCGGCCGCGGCCGGCTACCGCAGGCTCGCCGATCTCCCGGGCTACGCACGGGCGTTGAGCGAGGCCGCCCGGGTCCAGGAGTACGCGGGGCGCCCCGAGGAGTGCCTGCGCAGCTGCGAGGAGGCGATCGAGTGGGCCCGGCGCGCGAAGGACGTACGGCTCCAGGCGGCGCTCCAGCTCCGGCTGGCCGACACGCTGGACCGGCTCGGCGACCCGGCGGCGGCACGACTGCACAGGTCGGCGGCGGAAAGACTGTTGGGAAGCGAGCGTTCCGCCTACGAAATCCGTAGTGCTTCTGTCGAAGATTAGTACTTTGAAAGGCTAGACAGCGGGAACTCCTTCATTAGACTGGGTGAGCCGCGTTCGGTCGCGGTCTGTGCCGGTGCGCCGCAGTGCATCCGGGTATGTATGGCTCTGCCGGGCTTCTCCGGTGCGGTCACACCGCAGTCACCCCCGCTTATTCCACTGATTCAAGGACCGTGATCGACGATGAAGGTCGGCATCCCCCGCGAGGTCAAGAACAACGAGTTCCGCGTGGCCATCACCCCCGCCGGTGTCCACGAGCTCGTCCGCAACGGCCACCAGGTCTTCGTCGAGCAGAACGCCGGTGTCGGCTCCTCGATCACGGACGAGGAGTACGTCGGCGCCGGCGCCGAGATCCTCGCCACCGCCGACGAGGTCTGGGCCACCGCCGACCTGCTGCTCAAGGTCAAGGAGCCCATCGCGGAGGAGTACCACCGCCTCCGCAAGGACCAGACCCTCTTCACGTACCTGCACCTCGCCGCCTCCCGCGAGTGCACGGACGCGCTGATCGCGTCCGGCACCACCGCCATCGCCTACGAGACGGTCGAGACCGCCAACCGCGCGCTCCCGCTGCTCGCCCCGATGTCCGAGGTCGCGGGCCGCCTGGCCCCGCAGGTCGGCGCGTACCACCTGATGCGTTCCGTCGGCGGCCGCGGTGTCCTCCCCGGCGGCGTCCCCGGCACCCACGCCGGCGAGTGCGTCGTCATCGGCGGCGGCGTCTCCGGCTGGAACGCCACCCAGATCGCCGTCGGCATGGGCTTCCACGTGACCCTGCTCGACCGCGACATCAACAAGCTCCGCGAGGCCGACAAGATCTTCGGCACCAAGGTGAAGACGATCGTCTCCAACGCCTACGAGCTGGAGAAGGCCGTCGTCGAGGCCGACCTCGTCATCGGCGCCGTCCTCATCCCGGGTGCCAAGGCCCCGAAGCTGGTCACCAACGAGCTCGTCGCCAAGATGAAGCCCGGAAGTGTCCTTGTCGACATCGCCATCGACCAGGGCGGCTGCTTCGAGGACTCCCACGCGACCACCCACGCCGAGCCGACCTTCCAGGTCCACAACTCGGTCTTCTACTGCGTCGCGAACATGCCGGGCGCCGTCCCGAACACCTCCACCTACGCCCTCACCAACGCCACGCTGCCCTACATCGTGTCGCTGGCGAACAACGGCTGGGTCGAGGCGCTGCGCCGCGACGCCGCGCTCGCCAAGGGTCTCAACACCCACGACGGCAAGGTGGTCTACAAGGAGGTCGCCGAGGCGCACGGCCTCGAGCACCTTGAGCTGAACACCCTCCTGGGCTGACCCTCAGCTCGCTCCAGACAAGAGGAGAAACGGTCGGTCAACGCCTTCCGTCAACCTCACGCATCGGGCCGGACCTTGTCGAGCAAGGTCCGGCCCGATGTGTGTCCGGCCACGTTCCGATGCCTGGTCAACTCGCCTCGAACGTAACTCTTTAACCGTTTCGCGCACCCCTGAAACGTGCGGTTCCGTGCCTGCGCACCCTTGACAGAGGGGTGTTCGGTTGCCGACACATCGGGCCGGGTCCGGCGGATTGTGTTGCTGCGGACCGGTGACACGCCATAGAGTCGCCAACCGTCGGCATGGTGCCACGCTGACCTATCGATAAATGTTCCTGGTCACATCCAAGGAGGTAAGACGACTTGTGAATGAGTCGACATTTACTCCCGGGGGTGCGGAGCCAGGAGCCCCGATCGGCTCCGTCGCGGTGCGGACCTTCGCGACGCACCAGACCATGACGCCAGCCCATACGATGAAGATGACGGACGGCCTACACGTGAACGCCACGGCCGGCAACGAGATGGGCCGAGAGTCCACCCACTTCGCCGCCTTTGACGAGGTGCCCGAGGGGCACTTCTACGACCCCGACGCCGAGTACGAGCCCGACCCGGAGTACGCGGCCACCCTCGCACCCGACGCTGCCCGCCAGCGCCGCGAGCGGATCGGCCCCACCGGACGGCCCCTGCCGTACTTCCCGATCCCGGGCCCGCTGACCGACCACGGTCCCGCGAAGATCATCGCGATGTGCAACCAGAAGGGCGGCGTCGGCAAGACCACGTCGACCATCAACCTGGGCGCCGCGCTCGCGGAGTACGGACGACGGGTGCTGCTCGTCGACTTCGACCCGCAGGGAGCCCTGTCGGTCGGCCTCGGCGTGAACCCGATGGAGCTCGACCTCACCGTCTACAACCTGCTCATGGAGCGGGGCATGTCGGCGGACGAGGTGCTGCTCAAGACCGCGGTCCCCAACATGGACCTGCTCCCGAGCAACATCGACCTCTCCGCCGCCGAGGTGCAGCTGGTCTCCGAGGTCGCGCGCGAGTCCACGCTGCAGCGTGCGCTCAAGCCGCTGATGAACGACTACGACTACATCGTGATCGACTGTCAGCCCTCGCTCGGCCTGCTGACCGTGAACGCGCTGACGGCCGCTCACAAGGTCATCGTG
Organism: Streptomyces sp. NPDC023157; assembly: GCF_055560575.1. Classification (NCBI taxonomy): domain Bacteria; kingdom Bacillati; phylum Actinomycetota; class Actinomycetes; order Kitasatosporales; family Streptomycetaceae; genus Streptomyces; species Streptomyces sp. NPDC023157. The sequence continues at coordinate 440,239 of NZ_JBVHIL010000010.1, read as the reverse complement.
CCGCTGGAATGCGAGTTCTTCGCGCTGCGCGGTGTGGCCCTGCTGACCGAGACGATCGAGAAGGTCCAGGAGCGGCTCAACCCCGACCTGGAGCTCGACGGCATCCTCGCCACGATGTACGACTCGCGGACGGTGCACTCGCGCGAGGTGCTCGCGCGCGTCGTCGAGGCCTTCGACGATCACGTGTACCACACGGTGATCGGCCGTACCGTGCGCTTCCCGGAGACCACCGTCGCCGGAGAGCCCATCACCACGTACGCCTCGAACTCCGTGGGCGCCGCCGCCTACCGTCAGCTCGCCAGGGAGGTGCTCGCCCGGTGTCACGCCGAGTGAGTCTGCCCGGCGCCGACGAACTGTTCCGTACGACCGGAGGGATGGCGCTGCAGGCGTCCTCGCCGCGCCGCGCCGTCCCGGCACCGGCGGGCGAGAGCGACACGGCGGCCTCAGAGGGCGGGGCGGGCGGGGCGGAGCACGCCTCCGCCGGCTCCGAGCCCGCCGAGCCGCGCGCCCGCGCGACCGAGGCGGAGGCCCAGGCCCCCGTGCCGCCGAAGGGCTCGGCCTCCTCCCAGGCCGCCCGGCGGCGCAGCCGCGCCGCCAACCGGCGCCCCAGTGGGCGTGAGCGCCACGACGAGAAGATCACGGTCTACGTCTCCGCCGAGGAGCTGATGGACCTGGAGCACGCGCGCCTGGTGCTGCGCGGCGAGCACGGCCTGGCCGTCGACCGCGGGCGGATCGTCCGCGAGGCGGTCGCCGTGGTCCTGGCGGACCTGGAGTCCCGCGGCGACGCGAGCATCCTCGTCCGCCGCCTGCGCGGCCGCTGACGGTACCCTGCGGGCTCCCGCCCCCCCGCTCCACCAGGACCCCGATGCCCCACCCCCCAGACGAAACGTCCCGCCCGCCCCACCGCCGCCTCCTGGGCCGCGGCCCGGGGTCGGCCGCACCGCGGCCCTCGGGGGCGGACGAGGAGCCGTACGGCTCCGAGGAGGCGCCGGCGGGGCCGGGGAGGCCGCCCGGCGGCCCGGAGGCGGCATACGACGCCGAGGGGGCGCACGGGGAGCCCTACGGCGCCCGGGCGGCGCTCACGGGGCCCTGGGGCGAGGGAGGGGCGCTCGTGGGGCGTGAGGGCGCCGAGACGGCGCCCGTCGAGCCTTCCCGCGCCGAAGACGCGCCTCCGGTGCCCACCGGAGCCCCGGCCGGCGCAGCCGCGCCCTCGGGCGCCCCCGCCGCCGCTGCCGCGCCTCCCGCCGACCCCACCCCCGTCCCCACCGACGGCCGTTTCACCGTGCGGCTCGCGAACTTCGAGGGGCCGTTCGATCTGCTGTTGCAGCTGATCGCCAAGCACCGGCTCGACGTGACCGAGGTCGCGCTCTCCAAGGTGACCGACGAGTTCATGGCGCACATCCGCGCCATGGGGTCCGACTGGGACCTCGACCAGACCACCGAGTTCCTGGTCGTCGCCGCCACGCTGCTCGACCTCAAGGCCGCCCGGCTGCTGCCCGTCGCCGAGGTGGAGGACGAGGCCGATCTGGCGCTCCTGGAGGCGCGGGACCTGCTGTTCGCGCGGCTGCTGCAGTACCGCGCGTACAAGCGGATCGCCGAGATCTTCGCGGACCGCTGGGAGAGCGAGGGGCGCCGGTACCCCCGCACGGTCGGTCTGGAGCCGCACCACGCGGAGCTGCTGCCCGAGGTCGTCATCTCCATCGGCGCCGAGGGCTTCGCCGCCCTCGCGGTCAAGGCCATGCAGCCGAAGGCGAAGCCGCAGGTGTACGTGGACCACATCCACGCGCCCCTGGTCAGCGTCCGCGAGCAGGCGGGGATCGTCGTGGCCCTGCTGCGCGAGCGGGGGGTGCTGAACTTCCGGGAGCTCGTCGAGGGCGCCGGCGACACCCTGACCGTCGTCGCGCGTTTCCTCGCGCTCCTGGAGCTGTACCGGGAGAAGGCCGTCGCCCTCGACCAGGAGACCGCCCTCGGGGACCTCACCGTCTCCTGGACGGGTGGGGAGGCGGACGCCTCGGGGGCGGTCACCGACGAATTCGATCAGGAAGACCGGGAAGACCGGGAAATCCGGGAAGACCAGGAGGCCGTCTCGTGAGTGAGCCCGCGCTCAAGCCCGCGCTCGAAGCCGTCCTCATGGTCGTCGACGAGCCCGCCACCGAGGCGCACCTCGCCAAGGTGCTCGACCGCACCCCCCGCGAGGTCGCCGACGCCCTGCGCGAGCTCGCGGACGAGTACACGGTCCAGGGCCGCGGCTTCGAGCTGCGGCTGGTCGCCGGGGGCTGGCGTTTCTACACCCGCGCCGCGTACGCCCCGGCGGTCGAGGCCTTCGTCCTGGACGGGCAGCAGGCCCGGCTCACCCAGGCCGCCCTGGAGACCCTGGCGGTCGTCGCGTACCGCCAGCCGGTCAGCCGCTCGCGGGTCTCCGCGGTCCGCGGGGTGAACTGCGACGGCGTCATGCGCACCCTGCTCCAGCGCGGTCTGGTGGAGGAGGCGGGCGCGGAACCCGAAACAGGTGCGATCCTGTACAGGACGACGAACTACTTCCTGGAGCGGATGGGCCTGCGCGGCCTGGACGAGCTTCCGGAACTCGCGCCCTTCCTGCCCGAGGCGGAAGCGGTGGAGCCGGACTCCCTGGAAGGTGTGCCTTCGTTCGATCCGGATGAAGACAGAGACTGACGAGACTACGGAAGATTGATGCGAAGCAGCAGCGGCAGGAACAGCAGCGGAAACAACGGCGGGAGCCGTGGTGGCAACAGCGGCGGCCGCGGCGGCAGCAGCGGTGGCGGCCGTGGTGGCAGCGGCGGCGGTGGCGGCTACCGAGGAGGTGGCGGCGGCTCCCGTGGCGGTAGCGGTGGCGGCAGCGGCTCCGGCGGTGGCTACCGGGGCGGCAGCGGCTCCGGCGGCGGCTACCAGGGTGGCGGCGGCGGCCGTGACGACCAGAAGCGCGGGAGCAGCCCGCGTCGGCCCCGTCCCGAGGACCGGAGCTACGACGTGGACGGCCTCGCCGGCCGTCCCTCCGACGCCCCGAGGCGCGGTCGCGGCGACGCGGCCCGCGGCGGTGCGAAGGGCGGTCCCAAGCAGTCCCCGATCCGGGGCGGCGGCCGTACGGCCCCGTCGCGCTCGCGCGAGTTCGACGTCCGGGCCGAGGAGCGCAACCGGGAGCGGTACGCCAACAAGCCCGAGATCAAGACGCCCAAGACCTTCCCGGGCGCCGAGCAGGAGGGCGAGCGGCTGCAGAAGGTGCTGGCCCGCGCCGGTTACGGTTCGCGCCGTGCCTGCGAGGAGCTGATCGAGCAGGCCCGCGTCGAGGTCAACGGCGAGATCGTGCTGGAGCAGGGTCTGCGCGTGGCGGACAAGGACGAGATCAGGGTCGACGGCCTGACGGTCGCCACCCAGTCGTACCAGTTCTTCGCGCTGAACAAGCCGGCCGGTGTCGTCTCCACCATGGAGGACCCCGACGGGCGCCAGTGCCTCGGTGACTACGTCACCAACCGCGAGACGCGGCTCTTCCACGTCGGCCGGCTCGACACCGAGACCGAGGGCATCATCCTGCTCACCAACCACGGCGAGCTGGCCCACCGTCTCACCCACCCCAAGTACGGCGTGAAGAAGACGTACCTGGCCGCCATCACCGGCCCGCTGCCCCGCGAGGTCGGCAAGCGGCTGAAGGACGGCATCCAGCTGGAGGACGGCTACGCGCGCGCCGACCACTTCCGGGTCGTCGAGCAGACCGGCAAGAACTACCTGGTCGAGGTCGTGCTCCACGAGGGCCGCAAGCACATCGTGCGCCGGATGCTCGCCGAGGCCGGTTTCCCGGTCGAGAAGCTGGTCCGCACCGCCTTCGGCCCGATCACCCTGGGCGACCAGAAGTCGGGCTGGCTGCGCCGCATGAGCAACACCGAGGTCGGCATGCTGATGAAGGAAGTCGGTCTCTAGGACCCGCTGCCCCCAGCCACGAGAGGCCCGTGACCGCCCGGCGGTCACGGGCCTCCGTGCGTTTTCGTCCTTGTGTGCGAACAGTCCCCCGCTTTATAGTCAGAGTGACTTTTAAACGGTACGGGGCGGGGAGGCGACCGCATGAAGCGTTACGGGCACGGCCTGGTCCTCGGCGCGTTCTGTCCGCCGTACGCCGCCCACCACCGGCTCGTCCGCACCGCCCACGCGCGCTGCGAGCGGCTCACCGTCCTCGTCCGCGGCTGCCCCGACGACCCGCTGCCGCTCGCCGAGCGGGTCGCCTGGATGCGCGAGATCCACCCCGAGGCCCTTGTCACGGGCACCACCGGCGACAACCCCCTCGGCACCCTCCGTGAACCCGTGGACGCCGTCTTCACCCCCGGACCGGCGGCCGAGGACGTCCTCGCCGACCCCGCAGCCCACTGGCACCTCCTCGAAGCCCCCGTACAGGCCGCCCTCACCCGGCGCGTCGTCGTCCTCGGCGCCGGCCACACCGGCACCACCACCCTGGCCCGTGCCCTCGCCGCCCACTACCGAGGCCGCGGCGGCGTCTGGGCGCGCACCCGGTACGTCCCCGAGTACGCGCCCGAATACCGCGCCGCCCGCGACGGCGCGCCGCTGCGCTCCGGGGACTTCCCGCTCATCGCCCTGGGGCAGGCCGAGCGCGAGGAGGAGCGCGCGCGGGACGGCTCGCCGGTCCTGGTCTGCGACACCGACGCCTTCACCGTCACCATCCGCCACGAGCGGTACGTGGGCACCCGCAGCACCGACACCGGCGAGATCGCCGCCCGCGCCCGCCACCACCTGTGGCTGCTCACCGACCACCGCGGGATAGCGGACCCCGGCCGCCCCGAAGGACCCGAACGCCCCGGCGACCCCGAGGACGCCGCCCGGCTGCGGCCCTGGGCCACCGCCCGGCTGCTCACCCAGCTCACCCGCACCGGGCGCCGCACCGCCGTCCTCACCGGACCGCACGAGGAACGGCTCGCCGCGGCCGTGGCCGCCGTGGACGCCCTGCTCGCCACGCCCCTGGAGCGCCGATGACCACCACCCACCCGGCCCCGGCGGGCTACGACCCGCGTGCCTTCGAGCCCTTCGCCGTCACCGCCGATCTCGCCGTCCTCACCGTCCGCGAGGGCCGGCTGCACGCCCTGCTCGTCGAACGCGGCCAGGAGCCCTACGCCGGCAGCTGGGCCCTGCCCGGCGGCTTCGTGCTGCCCCACGAGTCCGCCGAGCGGGCCGCCCGCCGCGAACTCGCCGAGGAGACCGGCCTGTCCGGCGCCACCACCGCCCGGCTCCACCTGGAACAGCTGCGCACCTACAGCGACCCGGACCGCGACCCCCGGATGCGGGTGGTCTCCGTCGCGTTCGCCGCGCTCGTGCCCGACCCGCCCGAGCCGCGCGGGGGCGGGGACGCGGCCCAGGCCCGCTGGCTTCCGTACGAGACGGCCCGCGGGCTCGCCTTCGACCACGACCGCATCCTCGCCGACGCCCGCGAACGCGTCGGCGCCAAGCTGGAGTACACCTGCCTCGCCACCGCCTTCTGCCCGCCCGAGTTCACCCTCGGCGAGCTGCGGCAGGTGTACGAGACGGTCTGGGGCGTCCCGCTCGACCGCCCCAACTTCCGGCGCAAGGTCCTCGCCACCCCCGGCTTCGTCCGGCCCGTCGAGGCACCACCGCGCCGCACCGGCGGACGGGGGAAACCGGCCGCTCTCTACCGGGCGGGCGAGGCCACCGCGCTGCACCCGCCGCTGCTGCGACCGGAAGGACGAACGGAATGACCAACGGAGCGACGGCCGGCCCCGTCAAGCGGGCCGCGACCGGGGCGCTGCTCGGCCTGGCGCTCGGCGACGCGCTGGGCTTCCCGACCGAGTTCAACGACGTGCCCGCGATCCTGGCGAAGACCGGGCCGTGGCGCACGATGGAGCAGCCCGTGCGCGGCGGGCTCTCGTACATCACCGACGACACCCAGATGACCCTGGCGCTCGCACGCGGCGTGCGCACCGCCCTCGGCCGGGGCGCCCTCACCCCGCTCCGGCTCGCCCGGCCGGTCCGCGACGAGTTCGTCGACTGGTACCACTCGCCCGAGAACAACCGGGCCCCCGGCAACACCTGCCTGAAGGCGTGCCGGCTGCTCGGCTCCGACCGCCTCTGGCAGGACGCCAGCCAGATCCACTCCAAGGGCTGCGGCGCCAACATGCGGGTCGCCCCGATCGGACTCGTGCCCGGCCTCGACGACGCGCAGCGCGCGGGCGCCGCCCAGCTCCAGTCCGCCCTCACCCACGGACACCCCACCGCCCTCGCCGCCTCCGACCTCACCGCCCGGGCCGTGCACCTCCTCGCCCAGGGCGTCGACCCGGCGGGACTCGTCGGCCGACTGCGCTCGTACGCGTACGAGAAGCGCGGCCACTACGACGAGCGCTGGCTCGGCGACCTGTGGACCCGCTCGCAGGACCCCTCGCCCCGCCACTTCGCCGAACGCGGCTGGGACGAGTGCCTGGCCGTCCTCGAACGGCTCGACGCCGTGCAGCGCACCGCCGACCCGGAGCTCGACCCCTGCACGTACACCGGCGACGGCTGGATCGCCGAGGAGGCCCTCGCCACCGGACTGCTCTGCTTCCTGCTCTTCCCCGAGGAGCCGCTCACTGCCCTGCGCCGCGCCGCCTGCACCCGCGGCGACTCCGACTCGATCGCCTGCCTCACCGGCGCCTTCGCGGGCGCCCACCTCGGCGCGGACGCCTGGCCCGCGGAGTGGGTGGCGCGGATCGAGCACCGGGACGAGCTGCTGGCCTTCGGGGCGGCCTGGGACGCCGTCCAGATCGCCCCCGGCCTCGCGGACGGCGTGGACGCCGTCCAGAGCGCCCCGGCCTTGCGGACGGGTCTGGACGCCGTCTAGAGCGCCGCCTTCCGGGCCCTGACCAGGAAGTCCTCGACGCGCGCCCGGTCCGGGGCGGCGGGCAGCGGGCTCGTGTCGCGGGCCCGGTCGGCCTCGTCCTGGAGCCGGGTCATCCAGTGCTCGACCTCCTGCCAGGACACCTCGCCGCGCTTCACCGCCAGCAGGCGCTCGCGCTCCTCGCCCACGTCGACGCGGAGCTCGCCGCTGCGCAGCAGGTCGCGGCAGCTGGTCAGCAGGCGCAGCAGATGCATGGCGTGCTTCCAGCGCGGGGCCCCGTACTGCCGGACGTCCGCGTCCAGCTTGCGGCGCTGGCCCTCCGCGTAGCGGACGAAGGTGGTGTGCGCCTGGCGGGACAGGAACGCCCCGCGCAGCGCGAGCAGTTCGCGGCCGATGGCGTCGGCGTGCTCGACGACGGGGGAGTGCAGGCACTCCAGGATGTTCGGGTTGTTGCGCAGCGCCAGCTCGCAGAAACGCTCCAGCTCCCAGCTGAACTGCTCCTCCGCCGGGCCGTCCACATGGGCCGGCGGCTTGTCGAAGCGCCAGAACAGCGGGGTCGGGGCCAGATAGACGCCCCGGCGGTCGGTGTCGCTGCCCTCGGTCGCCAGACCGAACGCGCGCGACCCCATGACGCAGGAGTAGATCGTGTGGTCGCGCACCAGCTCTTCGGGAGTCATGCGCGCCAGGCTAGGCGAGGGTGATGTTCCCGGCCGACACATTAATCCGCTCCTCCGGGAGCCGGCGGGGCGCCGGTCCCGCCGCCACCGTGCCGTCGGCGACGCGGTACTTCGAGCCGTGGCAGGGACAGTCGATCGTGCCGTCCGCGACCTTGGCCACCGTGCAGCCCTGGTGCGTGCAGATCGCCGAGAAGGCCTTGAACTCGCCCGCCACGGGCTGGGTGACCACGACCTTCTCGTCCTTGAAGACCGTGCCGCCGCCGACCGGGATGTCGGCGGTCCGGGCGAGCACCGTGGGCGAGGGCGTGCCGGCCGTGCCGCCGGTGCCGTCGGTGGCGCCCGACCCCCCTCCGCAGCCGGAGACCAGGGCGGCGCCACCGGCGAGGAGTGCCGTACGGCGGGGGAGGGCGTCAGCAGTCATGCCGCCCAGCTTGGCCCCGGGCCCGGCACCGGCTCCGCGACACGCCTACGCCCAGGGCGTCAGCTCCCTCGCACGGCCGTCCTCGTCCCGCCGCACCTCCAGCAGACCCGTCACCGCCGCGCGCTCGATCGGCCCGTACACGTGCGGGAAGAGCAGGTCCTCCGAACCCTCCCAGCGGACCTCGCCGGAGAGCAGGGACTCGTCGATCACCAGGACCAGGAGCGGTCCCGCCGCGGTCCGGTAGTGGGCGTCGGCGATGGCCAGGGCGGCGGTCTCGTCCGGGGAGCAGTGGACGAAGCCCTCGGCGGCCAGGGAGGGCGGGGCGTAGGGGAGAGCGGGATCGGCGGACCATTCGTCCAGCGGTACGACGTGCAGCAGCATGCCGACAGTTGTACCTCGTCGGCCCGCTACCCCGGGTGGCGGAACGCACCGGTCCGGGCGAGATCGTGCCGGCGACCAGGCCCGGTCCTGGGTCGGCGGCTGCGGGAACCAGCCCGTCAGCAGAGCCTCCGACCTGCCGCTCTCCCGCGCCCGCCGCTCCGCCGTCTCGGAGGGCGGGCGCCCCGACGGCGCGTCCGGACGGCTGACTAGGCTGGGCCGGAGCACTGACGCGCGGAAGGAGCACGAGGTGGCGGTACGAGCGGTCCGAGGCGCCGTCCAGCTGGAGCGGGACGAGGCCGGACACATGCGCGAGCAGGTCGAGGAGCTCCTCACCGCCGTGCTCGAACGCAACGGGCTGACCGCCGACGACCTCATCAGCATCTGGTTCACGGCCACGCCCGACCTGCACAGCGACTTCCCCGCCGCCGCGGCCCGCCGCATCGGCATCGTGGACGTCCCCCTGATCTGCGCCCAGGAACTCGACATCGAGGGTGCCATGCCGAGGGTCGTACGCCTCCTCGCGCACATCGAGTCGGATCTGCCCAAGTCCCGGATCGCGCACGTCTACCTCGGTGCCGCGGCCGCCCTGCGCAAGGACATCGCCCAGTGAGAACCGCGCTCGTCATCGGAACCGGCCTGATCGGCACCTCGGCGGCGCTCGCCCTCGCCGCGCGCGGCATCGGCGTCCATCTGCGCGACCACGACCCCGCCCGCGCCCGCACCGCCGCCGCGCTCGGCGCGGGCACGGAGGAGACGCCCGAGGGCCCCGTGGACCTCGTCGTCGTCGCCGTACCGCCCGCCCACGTCGCCGGTACCCTCGCCGAAGCCATGCGGGCCGGGCTCGGACGCGGCTACATCGACGTGGCCAGCGTCAAGGGCGGCCCCAAGCGCGAGCTGCAGGAACTGGGCCTCGACCTCACCACGTACATCGGCACCCACCCGATGTCCGGCAAGGAACGCTCCGGCCCGCTCGCCGCCACCGCCGACCTCTTCGAGGGCCGCCCCTGGGTCCTGACCCCCGGCCGCGACACCGACACCGAGGTCCTCAACCTCGCCCTCGAACTCGTCGCGCTCTGCCGGGCCGTCCCCGTCGTCATGGACGCCGACGCCCACGACCGCGCGGTCGCCCTCGTCTCGCACACCCCGCAGCTCGTGTCGTCCATGGTCGCGGCCCGCCTGGAACAGGCCGACGAGACCGCGGTGCGCCTCTGCGGCCAGGGCATCCGCGACGTCACCCGGATCGCCGCCTCCGACCCGCGCATGTGGGTCGAGATCCTTTCCGCCAACCCGGGACCCGTCGCCGACGTCCTCGCGGGCGTGGCCGCCGACCTCGACGAGACGGTCCGGGCGCTGCGCTCCCTGGAGTCCGGCGACGACGCCGAGCGCCGCGCCGGCGCCTCCGGCGTCGAGGACGTCCTGCGCCGCGGCAACGCCGGCCGCGCCCGCGTCCCCGGCAAGCACGGCGCCGCCCCCACCACGTACGAGACGGTCGTCGTCCTCATCAGCGACCAGCCCGGCGAGCTGGCCCGCATCTTCGCCGACGCCGGCCGCGCGGGCGTCAACGTCGAGGACGTCCGCATCGAGCACGCGACCGGCCAGCAGGCCGGCCTGGTCCAGCTGATGGTCGAGCCCTCGACGGCCCCCGCCCTGGCCGAGGCCCTGCGGGAGCGGGGCTGGTCGCTGCGCACCGGCTGAGCCGGGGTCCCCGGGCCCCCGGCGCCGGGTCCGGGGCCCACTGGGCCGAACGAGTGCGGGGGACTCGGTAACCTTGTGGGGGTCCCCGCATGTCCGCCGGGGGCTCCCGCTCACCCAGGAAGGCGTTCCCCACCGTGGAAACCGTGATCGTCGCCATCGACGGCCCCTCCGGCACGGGCAAGTCGAGCACCTCGAAGGCGGTGGCCGCCAAGCTGGGGCTGAGCTACCTCGACACCGGCGCCCAGTACCGGGCCATCACCTGGTGGATGATCAGCAACGGCGTCGACGTCCAGGACGCCGAGGCCGTCGCCAACGCCGCCGCCAAGCCCGTCATCGTCTCCGGCACCGACCCGGCCAGGCCCACCATCACCGTCGACGGCGTCGACGCGGCCGGGCCCATCCGTACCGAGGAGGTCACCTCCAAGGTCAGCGCCGTCAGCGCCGTCCCCGAGGTGCGCGCCCTGATCACGGAGCTCCAGCGGTCCATCGCCAAGGGCGCCGAGCACGGCATCGTCGTCGAGGGCCGGGACATCGGCACCACGGTCCTGCCCGACGCCGACCTCAAGATCTTCCTCACCGCCTCCCCCGAGGCCCGCGCCGCCCGCCGCTCCGGCGAGGTCAAGGGCGCCGACGTGCACGCCACCAAGGAAGCCCTGATCAAGCGGGACGCGGCCGACTCCAGCCGCAAGACCTCCCCGCTCGCCAAGGCCGGCGACGCCGTCGAGGTCGACACCACCGAGCTCACCCTCGACCAGGTCATCGAGTGTGTCGTCACCCTGGTGGACGAGAAGAGGACGGCCGCCACGTGACCCAGCCCTCCGGCAAGGGCGCCGCCGTCGGCCGGGGCATCGGCATCGGGCTGATGTACGGCTTCTGGAGACCGCGCGTCCTCGGCGCCTGGCGGGTACCGGCCTCCGGCCCCGTCATCCTCGCCGTCAACCACGCGCACAACCTCGACGGCCCCATGCTCATGGGCACCGCCCCGCGGCCCGTGCACTTCCTCATCAAGAAGGAAGCGTTCGTCGGACCGCTGGGCAGCTTCCTCGAAGGCATCGGCCAGCTGAAGGTCGACCGGGACAGCACCGACCGCGCCGCCATCGGCAACGCGCTCGCCGTCCTGGAGCAGGGCGGCGTCCTCGGGATCTTCCCCGAGGGCACCCGCGGCGAGGGCGACTTCGCGTCGCTGCGCTCCGGGCTCGCCTACTTCGCCGTCCGCAGCGGCGCCCCGATCGTCCCGGTCGCCGTCCTCGGCAGCACCGACAGGCCCGGACGGCTGGTCAAGGCGCTGCCCCGGCTCCGCAGCCGGGTGGACGTCGTCTTCGGCGACGCCTTCGACGCGGGCGACGGCAGCGGCCGGCGCACCCGCAAGGCACTCGACGAGGCCACCTTCCGCATCCAGGAACGCCTCACCGACCACCTGAAAAACGCCAGGCGCCTCACCGGGCGCTGAGCGACACTCCCAGTAGTGGGCCCCGCGGCCCGGGGACCCACCGACCACGAATGATCAAGGAACGGACTTCATGAACGACCAGCACGACCACGGGGCACTTGGCGACGCCGAGTACGCGGAGTTCATGGAGCTCGCCGCGGAAGAGGGCTTCGACATCGAGGACGTCGAGGGCGCGATCGAGGAGGCCGGGCACGGCCCGCTCCCCGTCCTAGCCGTCGTCGGTCGTCCCAATGTCGGCAAGTCGACCCTGGTGAACCGGATCATCGGCCGTCGCGAGGCCGTCGTCGAGGACAAGCCGGGCGTCACCCGCGACCGCGTCACCTACGAGGCCGAGTGGGCCGGCCGCCGCTTCAAGGTCGTCGACACCGGCGGCTGGGAGCAGGACGTCCTCGGCATCGACGCCTCCGTCGCCGCCCAGGCCGAGTACGCCATCGAGGCCTCCGACGCCTGCCTCTTCGTCGTCGACGCCACCGTCGGCGCCACCGACACCGACGAGGCCGTCGTCAAGCTCCTGCGCCGTGCCGGGAAGCCGGTCGTCCTCGCCGCCAACAAGGTCGACGGCCAGTCCGGCGAGGCCGACGCCACCGCCCTGTGGTCGCTCGGCCTCGGCGAGCCGTACCCGGTCTCCTCGCTGCACGGCCGCGGCACCGGCGACCTCCTCGACGCCGTCCTGGAGGCCCTGCCCGAGGCGCCCGAGCAGCGCTTCGGCACCGCCCTCGGCGGCCCGCGCCGCATCGCCCTGATCGGGCGGCCCAACGTCGGCAAGTCCTCCCTGCTCAACAAGGTCGCCGGCGAGGACCGCGTCGTCGTCAACGAGCTCGCGGGCACCACCCGCGACCCGGTCGACGAGCTGATCGTGCTCGGCGGCAAGACCTGGAAGTTCGTCGACACGGCCGGCATCCGCAAGAAGGTGCACCTCCAGGAGGGCGCGGACTACTACGCCTCCCTGCGCACGGCCGCCGCCGTCGAGAAGGCCGAGGTGGCCGTCATCCTCATCGACACCACCGACAACATCTCCGTCCAGGACCAGCGCATCATCACGATGGCGGTCGAGTCGGGCCGCGCCGTCGTCATCGCCTACAACAAGTGGGACGAGCTCGACGAGGAGCGCCGCTACTACCTCGAGCGCGAGATCGAGACCGAGATGCAGCAGGTCGCCTGGGCGCCCCGGGTCAACGTCTCCGCCAAGACCGGCCGCCACATGGACAAGCTGGTCCCGGCCATCGAGACCGCCATCGCCGGCTGGGAGACCCGCGTCCCCACCGGCCGGCTGAACGCGTTCCTGGGCGAGATCGTCGCCGCCCACCCGCACCCCATCCGCGGCGGCAAGCAGCCCCGCATCCTCTTCGGCACGCAGGCCGGCACCAAGCCGCCGCGCTTCGTGCTCTTCGCCTCCGGCTTCCTGGAGCACGGCTACCGCCGCTTCGTCGAGCGCCGCCTGCGCGAGGAGTTCGGCTTCGAGGGCACCCCGATCCACATCTCGGTGCGGGTGCGCGAGAAGCGCGGCAAGAAGAAGTAGGCCGCGTCACGCGCTGACGGACGCGTACGGGTGCGTACAGGCACGTGTGCGTGTACCGACGCGTACGGCAGGCATACGGCGGAGGGCCGGGGCGGTGTGATCGCCCCGGCCCTCCGCCGTGTCCCCGCCGTCCGTACGGCGTGCCTACGTCCTCACGGGCTCGGCCGCGGCCCCGGCGGCAGCGCGTACGCCGACCAGCCCGCCCGCCGCCGCCCGGGGTCCTGCCCGTGCGCCGCCTGCCGGTACGTCCCCGCCCCGAAGGACCGGAAGCCCAGCTCCTCCTCGCCGCTGCGATCGCCCGGCAGCGTGCGGAACGACCGGCGGTACTCGGAGTACAGGGCGTCGTAGATCGGCGTCGCCGAAGGACCCGCCGACACGTCCTGCGCCGGGCGCATGGACGGGATCGGACTCGGATGCTGCTGACGGAATGGGTCGTATGGGTGCACGTAGGTGCCAACGACCCCGCCGTCCGCGAGATGCGGGCGGCTCTCGGAAAGAGGACCCCCGGGGCGCGGCACCGTCGGAACACCCGGGACCCGCGCCGGCCCTATGCCGGGCCCGTCCGCCCTCACGTACCGGCCAGCGGCATCGCGGCGGCGACCAGGCGCCCGTTGGCCGCGGCCTTCTCCAGGGCGTCGCGGAGCAGGTCCTCGCGCGGCTGCTGGCCGATGGAGCCCACCGGCGCGGCGAACACCAGCACCGTGTGCGACTTGTTCGCCGCGGCCCGCCAGCCCTCGGTGACCTGGAGCGGCTGGTGCGCCTGCCACCACGCGGCCTGGCCCGCGCCGCCCGGGCCCGGCTGGAGCACCGAGTGCAGCTGCCCCATGGCGACCAGGACCGACCAGCCCGGCAGCGGGGCCGGCTTCCGGTTCATGTCCGTCACCTGCTGGAAGCCCTGCTCCGCGAGGAGCGGCAGGAACTCGTCCACCAGCCCCTCCGAGCCCGGCCGGGCGACCGGGGCGGTCGGCTCCACCACGAGCGCCGGGTGCAGCTCGCCGTCGATCAGCACCAGACCGCTGGTCACGCCGAGCACCGCCTGCTCCGGGTGGGACACCGCCAGGGAGTCGGCCGCGTCCGCCGCCGCGATGGAGGCCACGGCACCCTGGAGCTGCGCCTCCTCGACCCGGACGACCTGGGACGGGATGCAGCTGGCGTGGGCGAAGGCGAGGACGGCGGTCTCGTCGCCGACGAACAGCACCGTGCTGGTCCGCTCGTGCTCGGAATCGCCCGGCGTCCGGCAGGAGGTGCAGTCGTAGCTGCCCGGGGCGTTGTCGCCGGCGAGCAGCCGGTCGGCTTCTTCGTCGCCGATCTCGGCGCGTACGTCCTCGCTGACGTCGAGCATGCGCGGCACGGGGGGCTCCCTGGACTCGGTGCGTGCGACGGCCGGGCGGTTCCCGGGCATCTCATGCCGACTTCAACGGGCAAGGCTCGGCCGGGGTCACGCGTGCGCGCCCGACAACTTGTGTGACGCCGACCGGGTGGCATGTGAACGGTGTTCCGCGCGGCACGGGCGGGGCGCCCGCGGAGGCTGCCTAGCCTGCGCCGATGTCGAAGATCCGATATGCGACGGCCGGTGCCGTCCTCATCGCCGCGCTCCTCGCCCCCGGAGCGGTCGCCGACGCCGTCGCGGCTCCCTCGCCCGTCGAGGCCTGCGTGAAGGACCAGTGGCCGTGGGGGTGCGTCGCCGACTGCGAGAGCGGTGGGCGGTGGGCGGCGGACACCGGCAACGGCTTCTACGGCGGACTCCAGTTCTGGCCGCCGACCTGGAGCGAGTTCGGCGGCCTGAAGTACGCCCGGCGCGCCGACCTCGCCACCCGGGCCCAGCAGATCGCCGTCGCCGAGGACGTCCTGCGCGTCCAGGGCTGGGGCGCCTGGCCGGTCTGCTCCAAGCGGTACGGGCTGAGCGGCCGCGCCCACGCCGTCCAGGCCGGCGACACCCTCAGCTCGGTCGCCCGCCGCTTCTCCGTACGGGGCGGCTGGGAGGCGCTGTACGCGGCGAACCGCGCGGCGATCGGGCCGGACCCGAACCGGCTCATGGTGGGGACGCTGCTGCGGCTCCCTTAGCCCGTGCCCGGCGGCAGGATCTCGCCGCCGGACGCGAGCGAGCCGCGGCGCAGCTCGTACGCCACCGAGCCCGGCGGCAGGCCGGGCGGCACCCGCTGCTCGGCCAGGACGACGGCCGCGCCGCCGGTGCGCGCGAGTCCCGCGAGCAGCCCGTACGTGCGGGCCGCCACCTCCTTCGACAGGCCGAGCGACGGCTCGTCGACCAGCACCACCCGCGCGTCCGACAGCACGGCGCGGGTGAGCGCGAGCATCCGGCGCTCGCCGCCGGACAGCGTTCCGGCGCGGTGCGCGAGCAGCGGCGCCAGTTCCGGGTACGCGGTGAGAGCGGCGTCCTGGCGGCCGGGTGCCGCGAGGTCCAGGTTCTCGGCGACGGTGAGGGTCGCGTACACGGCCCGCAGGTCCGGGACGAAGCACAGGCCACGGCGGGCCCGCTCATGGGCGGGCAGCCGGGTGACGTCGGCGCCTCGCCACTCCACCCGCCCCGCCGCGAGCGGCACCGTCCCGGCGAGGGCGCGCAGCGCGGAGCTGCGGCCGGCGCCGTTGCGGCCCAGCAGCACCGTGACCGTGGCGGCCGGCAACGGCAGGTCGAGGCCGTGCAGGGCCTCCAGGGGGCCGTAGCGGACCCGGGCCGCGCGCAGGGCGATCTCGACGCTCATGACACGATCCGGCCGCCTTCCATGGTGTGGACGGTACGGGCGAGGCCGGCGACGAGGTCCGGATCGTGCTCGACGACCAGCACGGTCAGGCCGTCGGCGGCCAGGGCGGCGAGGATCTTGGCGAGTTCCGCGGCCTCGTCCGTGTCCAGGCCGGCGGCCGGCTCGTCGAGCAGCAGCGTGTGCGGTCCTGCCGCCAGCGCCCGGGCCAGCTCGACCCGGCGCAGCGTCCCGGTCGGCAGCCCGGCCGCCGCCCGGTGCCGCACGGGCCCCGCGAGCCCCACCAGCCGCAGCGCCTGCTCCACGGCCGCCGGGGAGGCCGGCCGGCCCTGCTCGGCGCCGACGCGGACGTTCTCCTCGACGGTGAGCGACGGGAACACGGCGAGCTGCTGGAACGTCCGGCCGATCCCCATCCGCGCGCGAGCGTGCGCGGAGCGCCCGGTGATGTCGGTCCGCCCGAGGACGACCCGCCCCGCGGTGGGCCGCAGGGTCCCCGCGAGACAGTCGAACAAGGTGCTCTTGCCGGCGCCGTTGGGGCCGACGAGGGCGGTGATCTGGGCGGGGCGGAGGGTGAGGGTGACGGTGCGGAGGGCGGTGAGGCCGCCGGGGTAGGTGAGGGTGAGGCGGTCGGCGTGGAGGGCGGGGCGCTCGGTGGGAGCGGCGGGGATGGTCTCGCCGGCCGCTGCGGGCCGGTGGGGCTGCGCCCGACCTCCGGCCGGGCTGGGGTTCCCACCCGCACCACCCGTTCTGCGGGGGGACAGAGGTGCGGGTCTTCCCGTGGGGGGTGACGCGCCGTCGGCGGCCGCGGGGCGGTGGGGGGTGGTG
This sequence comes from Streptomyces sp. NPDC023157, assembly GCF_055560575.1. Taxonomy (NCBI): domain Bacteria; kingdom Bacillati; phylum Actinomycetota; class Actinomycetes; order Kitasatosporales; family Streptomycetaceae; genus Streptomyces; species Streptomyces sp. NPDC023157. The sequence goes on along the minus strand of NZ_JBVHIL010000010.1, from coordinate 423,710 downwards.
GACGGCATGCCACCCGCCCTGATCGGCGCCCCGTCCTCCCTCCCCGCCCCCCTCCCCGCCCCCCTCCCCACCCCCCGCCCCAGCCTCCCCAGCAGTGGTGGCAATCGTCCTACCAGCGTCGCCAGGATGCCGATCGTCGCTGCTGCCGCGCCCGCGTGGGTGCTGGTGTCGAGGGTGGTGAGGAGGGCGGCGGCTACCAGGGGGGTGAGGAGGGTGTCGGGGCCGAGGATCAGGATGGTGGCGAACCAGAGGAGGCCCTGGATCGGGTCGTACGTGTCGGGGTCGAAGGCGCGTTGGCCCATGGTCAGGAGGCCGCCGCCCAGGGCCGCCAGGGCCGCGCCCAGGACGAACGCGAGCAGTTTGAGGCCGGCCACGCGGACGCCCGCCGCCTCCGCGCCGGGCTCGTGGTCGCGCAGGGCGGCCAGCGCGCGGCCCGTGCGGCCCCGGCGCAGGGCCGCCACCAGGAGGAGGCAGGCGGCCAGAAGGAGGAGCTCCAGGGCGTAGTAGGCGCGGTCGTCCGCGAAGGCGGCCGGGCGGGAGACCGTCAGGCCCGCCGTGGCGTACGGCTGGGTGAGGACGAAGCGGCTGACCGCCACGCCGACCGCGAGGGTGGCCAGGGCCAGCGCCAGGCCGTGGCGGCGGATCGCGGGCCAGCCGGTCAGCAGCCCCAGCGGGGCCACGCACAGCACCGCCGCCCCCAGCGCCACCAGTTCCGGCAGCCCGGCCGCCGCCAGCAGGGCCGCGAAGAGGGCGCCCAGGCCCGCGTACGCCGTCTGCCCCAGCGCGATCTGGCCCGCCCGGCCCGAGACGACCACCAGCGACAGCAGGATCACCGCGAGGGCCGGGACCTGGACGGCGGTCGTGAGGTCGGTGCCGCCGAAGGCAAGGGGCAGGAGCAGCAGGACGCCCGCCGCCGACCACAGGCCCGGCGGGGTGCGGCCCCCGGCGGGCGTGGGCGGCAGCGTGTCCCCGCCGCCCACCCCCGGCAGCACCAGCGCCGCCACCAGGAGCGCCACCACGAAGAGGTTCGCCCCGACCGCCTGGACCAGCGGCCCCGCCCAGCCCTCCGGGTGCAGCCGGGTGAGCTGGGCCTGGGCCACGCCCAGCGCGAGTCCGGTCAGCACCGCCACCGGCAGGCTCCGCATCCGCGCCACCACCGCGACCGCGATCACCTCGACGACCAGCAGCGGCATCCCGTACGGGTCGAGCCGCACGTACGGCGCGAGGAGCACCCCGGTGAGGCCCGCCGTGAACGAGCCGAAGGCCCAGCCCGCCGCCGACACCCGGTCCGCGGCGATCCCGGAGAGCGTCGCGAGCGGCCGGTTGTCCACGACCGCCCGCAGCTCCCGGCCGAACCGGGTCCACCGCGTCACCGCCCCGACCAGGCAGGCCAGCGCCACCACCACCGCCAGTTGCACCCACGGGTCGTCGCCCAGCAGGACCGGCGCGTCCGCGCGGGCGCCCGTGCCCCAGATCAGCGCCGCCACCCCGACGAGCAGGACGAACACGCCGATCGAGGCCACCAGCGTCTGCGCCGGGTTCGAACCGCTCAGCGCGAGTGGGCGGAACACCGCCCGGTCGAGGAGGAGCCCGAGGGCGGGGGCGAAGAGGAGGAGGGTGACGAGAGCCGCCGGCGCGAGCGGCCAGGACCACTCCACCACCAGCTGGCGCAGCACGTACGCGCAGATCATCGCGATCGCGCCGTGCGCCAGGTTCAGTACGCCGGTCGCCCGGTAGGTGACGATCAGACCGATGCCGGTGAGCGCCGCCGCGCTGCCGACCGCCATTCCGGCCAGCGTCAGCTCGTACGTCAGCGAGGCCACGGTTCACACACCGGGCAGGGTTCCAGCTCCGCGTCCCCCACCGGCACCGCCTCCGGCCGCGCCGCCACCAGCGGGCAGTCCGGCCGATGGGCGAGCGTCCCGCCGGGGACACGGAGCGGGGGGCCGGGAGAGGAGGGTGGGGGAGGAAGGGGAGGGGGCTGGGAGTTCGGAGCGGGCTCCGGGGTGGGCCGGCTTTCCGGGGCCTGCCGGGTGTCCGCCGTCAGCAGGACCGCACCGGCCACGATCAGCGCCGCTCCCGGCACCGTGCACGACGCCAGGTACGGCAGCTGTCGTTCCGCGAAGCGTTCGCCCGAGATCCCGTACCAGCCGAGTACGCACAGGACCGCGCCCCCGGCGGCCGCCGCGAGCCCGCCCCACCGCAGGATCCGGGGTGTCGACGACGGCACGGGAACCTCCCTCGCCTCCGTGAAGGGTGTTTTTCTTGCGCTATGTCCGGGTCCGGCACACCCTGGAATCATCAGGCCGTCCGGCCTGGACGGACATCCGGTGGTGAGCCAGATGGTTCTCGGACGACGCGCCGCCCCCCTCGCGGCCGCCGCGGTGCTGCTGCTGGCCCCCGCCCTCGCGGGCTGTTCGGACGGCGGCGGCTCCGGGTCGGGGCAGAGCGGTACGACCGCCCCCGCCTCCGTGGCCGGTCCCGCCGACCCGGTCGCCGCCAAGGCGCAGATCGCCAGGAACTGGACGGCCTTCTTCGACCCGAAGACCCCCACGAACGAGAGGATCAAGCTTCTGGAGAACGGCGAGAAGATGGCGCCCGTGCTCGGGGCGTTCGCCGCGGACAAGACCGCGGGCACGGCCTCGGCCCGGGTCAAGGCGATCACGTTCACCTCGCCCTCCGGCGCCGACGTCACCTACGACCTGCTCGTCGGCGGCAACCCCGCCCTGCCCGGCGCCAAGGGCACCTCCGTCCTGCAGAACGACACCTGGAAGGTCTCCGTGAAGACCCTCTGCGGCCTGGTCCAGCTCAGCGGTGCGCAGGTATCCGGCTGCTGAGGCGGTACCGGCGCTGCGCGCTGCCGTGGCGGCCCTGCTCGCCGTGCTCGCGCTTCTGCTCGCGGGCTGCGGCAGCCGGCTCCCGGAGCGCGCCTTCGAGACGCGGCCCACCGCCAACCCCTCCGGCGGTGAGCCGCTCCGCGTCGGCATCATCACCAGCGCCACCAGCCCGGTCGGCGGCGACGCGTTCACCGGCCCGCGGGACGGTGCCCGCGCCTATTTCGACGCCCTCAACGCGCGCGGCGGCGTCGACGGCCGCAAGGTCGAGGTCGTCACCTGCGACGACGGCGGCAGCGGCGTCGGCAACAACGCGTGCGTGCACGAGCTGATCGACGAGCGGAAGGTCTTCGCCCTGGTCGCCACGACCGCCCTGGACTACGCGGGCGCCCCGCTGGTCTCCCGGGCCGGCGTCCCCGACATCGGCGGCCAGCCGCTGACCCCCGCCTACGACACCTATCCGCACCTGTACGGGATCTACGGCAGCTCCGCCCCGCGCACCGGCCGGGCGCCCGGCTGGAACGGCACGCTGTACGGCGGCACCGAGGTCTACCGCTGGTTCCGGCAGCACCTGGGCGCCCGTACCGCCGCCGTCGTCTCCTACAACCAGGCCGCCTCCGCCTCGTACGCCCGGCTGGTCTCCGCGGGGCTGCGCGCCGAGGGTTACCGGGTCGTCGACGAGCAGGTCGACTTCGTGCTGCCCGACTTCCGCGCGGTCGCCGCCGATCTGCGGGCGCAGCGCGCGGACCTCGTCCTCGACGCCCTGGACACGCACGGCAACGTCCGGCTGTGCGAGGCGATGGAGCAGCTCGGCGTCCACGTCAGGGCCAAGGTCACCAACGTGCAGAACTGGACCTCCGCCGTGCCCCGCGACTACGCGGCCGCGCCCGGCTGCCGTGCCGCGCTCTACGTGACCGGCGCCAGCCGCAACTTCGAGGACGCCGGGCAGCCCGCGGTACGGGAGTTCCGGGCGGCGATGGGGAACCGGCCGCTCTCCCAGTGGCAGGTGGAGGGCTGGGCGGCGGCCATGTGGTTCACGGACGCGGTGCGGTCCTGCGGGGCGCGCCCGACCCGGGCGTGCGTCGAGGGGTTCGTCGGCCGGCCGGAGCCGTACACCGCGCGCGGTCTGCTGCTGCCCGTACGGTTCGAGCGTCTCGCGCGGCCACCGGAGACCCGGTACACCTGTCTGTCGGTGGCCCGTTGGCAGGACGGGCCCGGCTGGGTGTCGCAGGGGGACATGGACACCGACTGCGCCACCGTGCCCCAACTGCCCTACCGGCCGTGAACGGCGACTTCGCCGGGCGCAGTACAGTCGCCCCGACCAGGCACCTGACCGGGGGGAACCGGTAAGCGTCATGCGCATCTCTTTCCTGCTCCACAACGGCTACCACATCGGCGGCACGATCCGGACGACCTTCACCCTCGCCGCCGAGCTGGCGGAACGTCACGAGGTCGAGATCGTCTCGGTGTTCCGGCACCGCGACGAGCCGATCCTCGGCGTCCCCGCCGGAGTGACCCTGCGCCACCTCGTCGACCTGCGGAAGAACAGCCCGGGTTACGACGGCGGAAACCCCGACTTCGGACGCCCGGCCCGGGTCTTCCCGCGTGGCGACGGGCGCTGGAAGCAGTACAGCGCGCTCACCGACGCCCGGATCGGCGCCCATCTCGCCTCGGTCGAGGCGGACGTGGTGGTCGCCACCCGCCCCGGCCTCAACGTGCAGCTGGCCCGGCAGGCCCCGCGCGGACCGGTCCTGGTCGGCCAGGAGCACCTGATCCTCGACGGGCACAGCTACCGGCTGCGCCGCGACATCGCCCACGAGTACGCGCTCCTGGACGCCGTCACCACCGTCACCGAGGCCGACGCCCGCGCCTACCGGGCGCTCGCCCTGCCCGGCGTCCGCGTCGACGCCGTGCCCAACAGCGTGCCCGCGCCGGGCGTGCCGCCGGCCGACCCGGCCGCGAAGGTCGTCGTCGCGGCCGGCCGGCTCACCCCGGTCAAGCGGTACGACCTGCTGATCGACGCCTTCGCCGACGTGGCCGCGGCCCGCCCCGACTGGAAGCTGCGCATCTACGGCACCGGCGACGCCTCCGACAACCTGAGGAAGACGCTGGCCCGGCAGATCGAGCGCCGCTCCCTCGGCGAGCACGTCTTCCTCATGGGCACCGCGCACCCGATGGAGCCCGAGTGGGCCAAGGGCTCGCTCGCCGCCGTCACCTCGCGGCGCGAGTCCTTCGGCATGACCATCGTCGAGGCGATGCGCTGCGGCCTCCCGGTGGTCTCCACCGACTGCCCTTACGGGCCCGGCGAGATCATCGAGGACGGCGTCGACGGGCGGCTGGTCCCGGTCGACGACACCGCGGCGGTCAGCGCGGCCCTGCTCGCCCTCATCAACGACGACGAGGGCCGGGCCCGGGCGGCGAAGGCGGCGCTCGCCGCCTCCGAACGCTTCGACCCGGTCCCGATCGCCGCCCGCCACGAGACCATCTGGTCCGAACTCGCCGCCGAGGCCGCCGCCCGCCCCCGTGCCCGGAGCCACGGGCGGGCCCGCGCGTCCGTCCACCGCGCGGTCGGCACGCTCCTCGACGCCGGATACGCGGCGAAGGCGAGGGTCGGAGTCCTGGTCCGCCGCTTCCGCTGACGCCCCGGCCGGCCGGGAGCGCCGGGGGCGGGCCCGCGTCTCAGGGGCCGCTCGGCCCCTCGTCCCGCCCCGCCGGCCGGCGCTCCGGCGGGGGGCTCGTGAGCCGCATCCGCTCGTAGGCGGCGAACTCCGGGTGGTGCAGGTCGAAGGCGGGGGACTCGGAGCGGATCCGGGGCACCGCGGTGAAGTTGTGGCGGGGCGGCGGGCAGGAGGTCGCCCACTCCAGCGAGCGGCCGTAGCCCCACGGGTCGTCGACGTCGACCTTCTCCCCGTACCGCCAGGTCCGCCACACGTTGTAGAGGAACGGCAGGGTGGAGGCGCCCAGCAGGAAGGCGCCGATGGTCGAGACCGTGTTGAGGGCGGTGAAGCCGTCGGCCTCCAGGTAGTCGGCGTACCGCCGGGGCATGCCCTCGGCGCCGAGCCAGTGCTGGACGAGGAACGTCGTGTGGAAGCCGACGAAGAGCGTCCAGAAGTGCATCTTCCCGAGCCGCTCGTCGAGCATCCGCCCGGTGAACTTGGGCCACCAGAAGTAGAAGCCCGCGAAGGTCGCGAAGGCGACCGTGCCGAAGACCGTGTAGTGGAAGTGGGCGACCACGAAGTACGTGTCGGTGACGGCGAAGTCCATCGGCGGCGAGGCGAGGATCACTCCGGTGAGCCCGCCGAACAGGAACGACACCAGGAAGCCGGTGGCCCACAGCATCGGGGTCTCGAAGGAGAGCGAGCCGCCCAGCATGGTGCCGGTCCAGTTGAAGAACTTCACCCCGGTGGGCACCGCGATCAGGAAGGACAGCAGTGAGAAGAAGGGCAGCAGCACCGCCCCGGTCGCGAACATGTGGTGCGCCCACACGACCACCGACAGGCCGGTGATGGTCATCGTGGCGGCCACGAGGGTCGTGTAGCCGAAGATCGGCTTGCGGGAGAAGACCGGGATGATCTCGCTGATGATGCCGAAGAACGGCAGGGCGATGATGTAGACCTCGGGGTGCCCGAAGAACCAGAACAGGTGCTGCCACAGCAGCGCGCCGCCGTTCTGCGGCTGGAAGACCACCGTGCCGAGCCGCCGGTCGGCCTCCAGGACGAGCAGGGCCGCGGCGAGCACGGGGAAGGCCATCAGCACCAGGATCGTGGTGAAGAGGGTGTTCCAGGTGAAGATCGGCATCCGGAACATGGTCATCCCCGGCGCCCGCATCCCGACGATGGTCGCCAGGAAGTTCACCGAGGTGAGGATCGTGCCGAAGCCGGAGAGCGCGAGCCCCATGATCCACAGGTCGACGCCGACGCCCGGCGACCGCAGCAGGCTGTTCAGCGGGGCGTAGGCGGTCCAGCCGAAGGCGGCCGGGCCGCCGGGGGTGAAGACGGAGCCGAGCACCATCAGGCCGCCGAAGAGGAACAGCCAGTACGAGAACATGTTGAGCCGCGGGAAGGCGACGTCGGGCGCGCCGATCTGCAGCGGCACCAGCTCGTTGGCGAAGCCGGCGAAGGTCGGGGTCGCGAAGAGCAGCAGCATGATCGTGCCGTGCAGGGTGAACGCCTGGTTGAACTCCAGGTTCGTCACCAGCTGGAGCCCGGGTCTGGCCAGCTCGGCCCGCATCACCATCGCGAGGGCCCCGGCGATCAGGAAGAAGACGAACGAGGTCACCAGATAGAGGTGGCCGATCTTCTTGTGGTCGGTGGTGGTGATCCAGTCGATCAGCACCCGCCCGTGCCGCTGGCGTGCGGATTCGACGGTTCCGGCCGCGGTCTCGGTAGCCATCCCTGGATGATGCTCCGTGCCGCGCGGGAAGCGGGGGAGGCGGACCGTCGGGTCGTCCGGTCGGCGGACCGTGTGTGCGTGGTGCGCGGAAATCGTGAAAGCCGCGCATGTGGGCGGATGCCCGGGAATTCCCGGCGGGCGGACGCCATACCCGAATTCCGGGGAGGGGCCGGGAATTATCGGAGAACCGGCCGGAAACCGCCCGTGCGAACGAGCGCGTCCCTGTCAAACATATGTCGAGAACCTGTGACACAAGCGTGACCGGCAAGGTACTAACGTGAGCTGTATGACACCCGAACACGCACCCGAATCGTATGTGGGGCTCGCCGCCGACGAAGCCGAGCGCCTCGCCCGGAACAGGGGCTGGCGCGTCGTCCGGTCCCTGCCGCCGGGCTCGATCGTGACCATGGAGTACCTGGCCGGGCGCATCAACTTCGAGGTCGAGGACGAGGTCGTCCGGCGCGTCTGGCTCGGCTGACGGCACGACCAGGGCAGTGCGGAGGGGCCCCGGCCGATCCCGGCCGGGGCCCCTCCGTCGTGCCGTGCGACGGCTCAGCCGCCGGTGGCCGGCCGCGAGTGCGGCGGGCGGCGGCTGCCGGCCGGACCGACCGGGGCGCGCTCCGAGCGCACCGCGTGAGGGGTGCGGGGCGGGGCGAGCGGCGGGGTCGGCAGCCCGGCCGCGCGGCCCGCGGCCGCTCGGCCGGAACCGGCGCCGACCTTCTCCCGGACCGGCTCCTCGGCCCCCGAAGGGCGGGGCGGGAAGAGCCCGGGCACCGGTCCGCCGCCTGCCACGGGCAGCGAGGGCACCAGGCGCCGACGGGCCCGCAGCTGCTCGCGCAGCCGGTCCCGCAGCCCCAGGATCCAGGCCTCGACCGTCGCGATCACCGGCTCGCACCAGGGCAGCGCGAGCAGGATCAGCAGGCCCGCGGCCCAGCCGAGCAGCACGTCGCTGAGCCAGTGGGTGCCGAGGTAGACGGTGGTCAGGCCGACCCCGAGGGCGACCACCGCCGAGAGGGCCGAAAGCCAGCGCCGGGCCCTCGGCGTGGTCGCCAGGTAGGCGAGGATGCCCCAGGTCACGACCGCGTTCGCGGTGTGCCCGGACGGGAATATATCGCCGCCGCCGAAGAGCTCGGCGGAGCCGACCTGTGTCGCGTAGTGGGGGCCGAGCCGGCCGAGTCCGAGCTTGACCGCGCCGACGGTCACGTTGAGCAGGAGCAGCGCGGCGCCGAGGGAGAGCAGCGGCCGCAGCGTGTGCTGACGCCAGGAGCGCCAGCCCAGCCAGGCCGCCACCATGACGGCCGTGGGGCCGCGCTGGCCGAGGACGACGTAGTAGTCGAGGAAGGCGTGCAGCTCCGGCCATTGCTGATACGGCCGGAACAGCATGATCTTCCAGTCGAGGGTCACCAGCCAGGTCGACAGCAGTACGGCGACGACGATGGCCAGATAGAACGCCGACGTCCCGCCGAAGAGGGCGAGACGCGTGCGGGTCATCCGCGGGACCTCTATCTTCGGCGGTTCCGGCTCCCGGTCCAGCCGGGCAAAGATGTCGGTACGCACCCAATCGACGTTACAGGGAGTGAGTAGCGACCTTGGTCGTTCTGGTCCCTTCGTGATGACGATGTGATGTGGAGTTGCTCTCAGCCGGGCGTTTGTTCCCGTCGTCCGTCGGAAAATCCGATGACCTTCCGCCCTATTGCGGAGCGGGCGTTTCCGGAAGTCTGTTTGAAGGCCTGGGTAATGCCGGATCAATTGGCCCGAGCACCTTCCGCGCGGAATTCCACCCGCCGCGCGGCGCGGGCGGAGTGGCGTACGCCACACCGAGTGGCCCACCGGGGTGAGAGCTGCACCACGCGCTCGGGGCTTGAACTCGCGTACGCTGACGGCTCACTCGCCCGTCGATGCCGGGCCGCCCCGGGGTCCGCCCCCGGCAGGTGCCCGCCGAGCGCGAGGGCTTCACTGGGAGGTACGTACATGACGCGGACGAACACGGCCGGAGCGCGACTCCGAACCGCTGCCGGCGGTGCCAACCGCTGGGTCGTCCTCGTCGTCCTCTGCGTGAGTCTGCTGCTCGTCGCACTCGACTCGACCGTGCTGCACGTCGCCGTCCCCTCGCTCACCGAGGACCTGCGCCCCAGCTCCACCGCGCTGCTGTGGATCGTCGACGCCTATCCGCTGATCTGCGCCTCGCTGCTGATCCTCTTCGGCACGCTCGGCGACCGGGTCGGCCGCAGACGGGTGCTGCTCCTCGGGTACGCGCTGTTCGGCGTCGCCTCCGCGGTCGCCGCGCTCGCCACCACCCCCGGGGTCCTGATCGGGGCCCGCGCCCTGCTCGGCGTCGGCGGCGCGATGATCATGCCCGCCACGCTCTCCCTCCTCCGCGCGGTCTTCCCGGACCGGCGCGAGCGGGCCACCGCCATCGGCGTCTGGACGGCGGTCGCCGCCGTCGGCGCCGCCACCGGGCCGGTGCTCGGCGGCTTCCTGGTCGAGCACTACTGGTGGGGCTCGGTCTTCCTGATCAACATCCCGCTGATGATGCTGATCCTGCCGCTCGGACGCTGGCTGCTGCCCGAGTCCAAGGGCGCCGCCGACGGCCCCTGGGACGTGCTCGGCGCCCTGATGGCCACCGCCGGTGTGCTCGGCTCCGTCCTCGGGGTCAAGCGGCTCGGCGCGGGCGACTCCCCGCTCTCCCTGGCCACCGCGGGCCCGCTGCTCATCGGCGCCGCCCTGCTGGTCCTCTTCGTACGGCGGCAGAAGCGGCGCGCCCACCCGCTGATCGACATGCGGCTGTTCTCCCGGCCGGCCTTCACCACCTCGGTCGGCTGCATCGTCCTGGGCATGCTGGCCCTGGTCGGCCTGGAGCTGATCGCCGTCCAGTACCTCCAGCTGATCCTCGGCCTGAGCCCCCTGGAGACCGGGCTGCGGCTGCTGCCGCTGACCTTCGCCGCGATGGCCGCCGGCGCCACCGGCTCGTACACGCTGCGCAGGATCGGGCCGCGCCGGATGGTCGGCTGGGGCTTCGTGCTGACCGCCGCCGCGGTGCTCCTGCTCGTCCTCATGGGGCAGCACGACCGGCCGCTGCTGCTCACCACCGGCTTCGTCCTGCTCGGCTTCGGGCTGCAGACGACGCTCTTCTCGGCGTACGAGTCGATGCTCAGCGAGGCGCCCCCGGAGAGCGCCGGCGGGGCCGCGGCGATCGGCGAGACCTCGTACCAACTCGGCGCGGGCATGGGCATCGCGCTGCTCGGCAGTGTCATGAACGCGGCCTACGCGCCCGGTCTGAGAGGGCTGCCCGGAGTGCCGGAGGCGGCCACGCAGGCTGCCGCGAACTCGCTCGGCGAGGCGTATCAGGTGGCCGAGCGGCTCGGTGGCCCGGCGGGGACGGCGCTGCATCAGGCGGCCCGGCACGCCTTCGTGAACGGCCTGCACGTGACCCTGTTCGTGAGCGCCGGGCTGCTGCTGCTCGGGGCGCTGATGGCGCTGCGGCTGCCGCGCGTGATGGAGTGCGCCACTGATCCGGAGCCGCTCGTGGACCCGGAGCCGGTCGGGGGCGTGGAGCCGGTGGAGCGGACGGGCGGCGCCCCGAAGGTGCCCGGTACCCGTGAGCCCGCCGAACCGGCCGGCTCGGCCCGGCCCCGGTCCTGAGTCAGGACCGGGCCGGAGGTGAGCCGAGCCCCGGCGGGGGTCAGCTCTGGTTGAAGAAACCGTCCTGCGACCGCCCCGCGGACTCGCCGCTGACGATCTGCGTGTCGGCCGGCGTCAGCAGGAAGACCCGGGTGGCCACCCGCTCGATCGAGCCGCGCAGGCCGAAGGCGAGACCGGCGGCGAAGTCGACCACGCGCTTGGCGTCGTTCGGCTCCATCGCGGTCAGGTTCACGATCACCGGGACGCCGTCCCGGAACAGCTCGCCGATGCCCCGGGCGTCCCGGAACCCGTCGGGGGAGACGGTGGCGATCCGACGGCCGTGGTCCTGCGCCGTGTCGGTCGCCACCCGCACCCGCGGGTCCGTCACCCAGGCGTCGCTGCCGTTCTCGGCACCGTCGGCGTACTCGTCGTCGTAGTAACGCTCGTCGTTGTCCTCGACGAGTCCCAGCCAGGCACTCGCCTTGCGCACCGATCCCATGGACGCCTCCTTTCAGCGCGGTCACTTGTGGTTCCGCAATCCCTATCGTCGTCCATGATGCGGATCGCGCGCCAAGTGGATAGTCGGCGCGCAGGGGATTCGTGACGGTACTGGTGCAGAACGTGAGGTTCGAAAACTGGCGATTCGTCAGGGATCTTGCGGTATGCGGGGGGTGACTGGGGGGCGGGCGGCGGCGCGCAACTTAAAATATGAATGTCGGGCCGGAAGGGTGACGACAGGGGCGTACGGGTGAACCGCCACGCCCGGCAGCCACGGGGGAGAATGTCTTGTTCGGAATCGTCAGACCCTGCACCCATCGCCTCACCGAGGGACTCAAGACCGAGTGGATGGCCCATCTCTGCGGCCTCTGCCTGGCACTTCGCGCCGACCACGGACAGCTCGCCCGGGTGGTCACCAACTACGACGGCCTGATCGTCTCGGTGCTGACGGAGGCTCAGACCGGCGCCACCGAGGCCGGCCGCCGCACCGCGGGCCCCTGCGCGCTCCGCGCGATGCGGACCGCGCCCGTCGCCCGGGGCGAGGGAGCGCGGCTCGCCGCCGCCGTCTCCCTCGTACTGGCCTCCGCCAAGGTCCGCGACCACGTCGCCGACCGGGACGGGCTGTTGGCCCGCCGGCCGGTCGCCGCCGCGGCCCGCCGCATCGCCCGCTCCTGGGACCGGGCCGGCGCCCGCACCGGCCGGGAACTCGGCTTCGACACCGCCGTCCTGGTCGACGCCGTCGACCGGCAGACCGGCATCGAGGCGCTCGCCGGACCCGGCACCCCGCTGCTCGTCGTCACCGAGCCCACCGAGACGGCGACCGCCGCCGCCTTCGCGCACACCGCCGTCCTCGCCGGCCGCCCCGGCAACGCCGAGCCGCTCGCCGAGGCCGGGCGCCTCTTCGGGCGCCTCGCCCACCTCCTCGACGCCGTCGAGGACCAGGCCGCCGATGCCGCCGCCGGATCCTGGAACCCGCTCACCGCGACCGGGACCTCCCGCGAGGAGGCCCGCAGGCTCGCCGACGACGCGCTGCACGGCATCCGGCTCGCGCTGAAGGACGCCGAGTTCGCCGACGGGCGGCTCGCCCACGTCCTCCTCGCCCACGAGCTGCGCACCTCCGTCGACCGGGCCTTCGGCACGACGAGCTGCTCCCACGGGGCGCCGGGGTCGGGGCAGCCGTACGGGCCTGGGCAGCCGTACGGGCCGGTGCCGGGGAACCCGTACGCGCAGCCCGGCCCGTACGGACCGGGCGACCCGCTCGCCAAGCCGGGCGGCCCCGGCGGGCCGGGCGGCATGCCGCCCTTCCCTGGCGGCGGTGGCGGTGGCGGCGGGCCGCACAAGCCCGAGCCGCGCGGCTTCCTCGCCGGGTGCGCCGCCTTCACCTGGCTGTTCTGCACCTGCCAGATCTGCTGTGCGGAGAAGTACGAGGGCCCCTGGTCCCGCAAGAAGCGTGAGGGCTGCTGCCACAGCTGCGACTGCGGCTCCTGCGACTGCGGGGGCTGTGACGGCTGCGACTGCTGCTGCCCCTGCGACTGCTGACAGGGCGTCGGCCGACCGGCCGCCGGGCCCCGGTGCGGTGGGGCCCGGCGGCGGGTGTCACTTCGTCGGCGCCGGGATCTCCGGCGGGGAGATCCGCGACTCGGCGATCCCCGAGGCGGACACGCCCCACTTCTTCAGGATCCGGTCGTAGGTCCCGTCCGCCTTCAGGCCGTTCACCGCGGCCTGGAAGGCCGGCGTGAGCGCCGAGCCCTTCTTGAAGGCGAAGCCGACGTCGAGGCGCCGGTACTCGTTGAGGAACTTCGTGCCCGGCTGCTGGGTCACCGCGTACCGGATGCCGTTGATGGTGCTCATCAGCACGTCGCTGCGGCCCTGCTGGAGCGCCAGCCAGCCGGCGGAGGTGTCGGCGAAGACGTTCACCTCGTACGGCTCCTTGCCGGCCTTCGCGCACCGCTCCTTGTTCTTCTCCAGGGTCCGCTCGAAGGTGGTGCCCGCCCCGGTGGCCACCTTCAGGCCGCAGAGCTGCGTGAGGTCGGTGACGTCCGTCAGCTTCGAGTCGGAGCGGGCCGCGAAGCCCTGCCCGTCGTTGATGTACGTGACGAAGTCGATCGTCTTGCGCCGCTCCTCCGTCACGCCGAAGTTGCCCATGCCGATGTCGTACTTGCCGCTGCCGAGCGCCGGCAGGATGACCTCGAAGCCGGCGACCTCGGTCCGCACCTCCAGGCCGAGCGCCTTCGCCACGGCCTGCGCGAAGTCGGCGTCCAGGCCGGCGACGGTCTTCCCGTCCGGCAGGTAGGCCGAGCTGGGTGGGGTGCCCACCGAGGTGGCGAGGGTCAGACGGCCGCGCTGTCTCACATCGGCCGGCAGCAGCTTCGCCGCGGCCTCGTTCTTCTTCACCCCCGTCACCACGTCCTCCTTCGGGAGCGCGCCCTGCGCGCCCCCCTTCCCCGTCGCGCCGGCGGGGGCCGCCACCGGTTCCCCGCCGGCGCAGGCCGTGAGGGCCAGGCCCGCCGCGGCGGTCAGGGCGAGCAGGGCGGTGGTGCGCTTCGTGCGCGTGGTGCTCTGGGTACGCGTGGTGCTCATGGCTTCGGGGTCTCCAGGTACTTCTCGAACGGCAGCGGCCCGATCGACTCGGGATCGGCGGCGACGTCGAAGAGCGGGCGGTATCCGGTCGCCAGGTAGAGGCCCTTGGCCTCGGGCTGGCGCGGGCCGGTGGTCAGGTAGATCCGGGTGTAGCCGCGGTCGGCGGCCTCCCGTTCGAGCACGGTCAGGACCCGGCGGGCGAGACCGCGCCTGCGGTGCGCCGAGTGGGTCCAGATCCGCTTCAGCTCGGCGGTGTGCTCGTCGTAACGGCGGTAGGCGCCGCCCGCGACGGGCCGCCCCTGCTCCAGGAGCAGCAGGAACGCCCCCTGGGGCGGGGCGAACTCCTCCGCCGGATAGCGGCGCAGGTCCTCCGAGGAGCCGTACCGGGTCGTGTACTCGTACGCCAGCTCGTCGAGCAGCGGGCGTGCCAAGGGATCGGTGGTCGTGGTCCGGTGCACGGACAGCGCGAAGGTCATGGATTTCCTACGGAACAAGTAGGGAAAAAGGCGAAAGGCGGGGCAGGACGAGGGGAGTCGAGCTCAGGCACTCACGGACGTGCGGAAGTGAAGGCGCCGCGGGAGAACAGCACGCGGACAGGAGGAAGCAGGGGGTCGGCTCAACAGGAAGAGGACCACACGCGACCGAAGTCGATGTGGGAGCGCGTGACCAGCCACTGCTGCGAATACATGGCCCAAGTGGAACAGGCATCCGTTTCCCCGTCAACCGTGATGAGACGAACAGCTCACAGTGCGGACGGACTTGACAGCACTCCGTGCCCGCCGACTACGTTGAGGACGCGGACCCTGCTGAGGGGCTTGGATCCGTGGCTCACCGCGCGTGAAGGCGCACTCCCGTGTTCGATCCGTCTCTGGCATCCACGGAGCCTTCGCCATGTCCGCGATCCTCACCAAAACCCCCGTCACGGCCCCGCCCGACACCGAACCGGCGCCCCGCATCGTCCCCGCCCGCCGCACCGGCCAGTGGACCGCCGCCGCGGCCGTCCTCGTCCTCGTCGCGCTCGGCCTCGTCTCCGTCGCCACCAACCGCGCCTTCCAATGGGACGTGGTCGGCGCCTACTTCACCTCCACGTCCGTGCTGCGCGGACTCGGCCTCACCCTGTGGCTCACCGCCCTCGTGATGGCCCTGGGCTTCGTCCTCGGCACCCTGCTCGCCGTCATGCGGCTCTCGGACAACCCCGTGCTCCGCGCGGTGAGCTGGGGATACGTCTGGTTCTTCCGGTCCACGCCGATCCTGGTCCAGCTGCTGTTCTGGTTCAACATCGGCGTGCTCTACCCGACGATCCTCGGCGTCCACACGGTCAACCTCCTCGGCCCCGTCTCCGTCGCCGTCATCGGCCTCACCCTCCACGAGGCCGCCTACGCCGCCGAGGTCGTCCGCGGCGGGATCCTCTCCGTCGACCGCGGCCAGATCGAGGCCGCCCAGTCCCTCGGCCTCGGACGCGCCCGCCGGCTCACCCGGATCGTGCTGCCGCAGGCCATGCGCGCCATCGTCCCGCCCGCCGGGAACATGCTCATCGGCACCCTCAAGGGCACCTCGATCGTCTCCGTCATCGCCGTGCAGGACCTGCTCTACTCCGTCCAGCTCGTCTACCACGCCACCTACCAGGTCATCCCGATGCTCCTGGTCGCCACCCTCTGGTACGTCCTGGTCACCTCCGTCCTCAGCGTCGGACAGCACTACGTCGAGCGGCACTACGCCCGCGGGACGGCGGGTGCCCGATGAGCCGGCCGGACACCGGACGCCGCTCGCTCGTCGTCGTCGGCGCCGGGCCCCGCGGCACCGGCTTCCTCGAACGCCTCGCCGCCAACCTGCCCGAGCTGTACGGGGACCACCCCCTCGACCTGCACCTCGTCGACCCGCACCCGGCCGGCGGCGGCCGCATCTGGCGCACCTCCCAGTCCCCGCTGCTCTGGATGAACTCCCAGGCCGAGGACGTCACCATGTTCACCGACGAGACCGTCACCCTCGACGGCCCCGTACGGCCCGGACCCACCCTCGCCGAATGGGCCGGCATCGACGGCCGCAGCTTCCCCAGCCGCCCCCAGCAGGGCGCCTACCTGCGCTGGGTCTACGAGCGGGCCCGCGCCGCGCTCCCGCCCTCCGTCACCGTCCACGAGCACCCCACCACCGCGCTGCGCGTCACCGGACCCCGCGACGGGCGCCAGCGCGTCTGGCTCGACGGCCACGCCGTGCCGCTCACCGCCGACCTCGTCGTCCTCGCCCTCGGGCACCTCGACGCCCACCCCGACGAACACCAGCGCGCCCTCGGCGACTTCGCCGCCCGCCACGGCCTCGTCCACCTGCCGCCCGACTTCACCGCCGACACCGACCTGTCCGCCCTGCCCGCCGGCGAACCCGTCCTGGTCCGCGGCTTCGGCCTCGCCTTCGTCGACCTCATGGTGCTGCTCACCGAGGGCCGCGGCGGAACGTACGAGCAGCGGGGCGACCGGCTCGTCTACCGCCCCTCCGGCCGCGAGCCGGTGCTCCACGTCGGATCGCGGCGGGGCGTCCCGTACCACTCCAAGATCGGCTACGAGCTCGACGGCGAACAGCCGCCGCTGCCCCGCTTCTTCGGCCCCGCCGAAGTCGACACGCTGCTCGCCCGGCCCGGCCCCCTCGATTTCCGGCGGGACGTCTGGCCGCTCGTCGCGAAGGAACTCGGCTGGGCCCACTACCACCGCCTGTTCGCCGCGCACCCCGAACGGACCGGCATCGCCTGGACCGACTTCGAGGAGCGGTACACCGCCGCCGCCCCCGGCTCACCCGCACTCGACACGCTGGCCGCCGCCGCCGTGCCCGACCCCGCCGACCGGCTCGACCTGGACGCCCTCGACCACCCGCTGGCCGGGGTCCGGCACAGCTCGGGCGACGCCCTCCAGGACGGACTGCGCCGCTACATAGCCGCCGACCTCGACCGCCGCCACGACCCCGCCCACAGCCCCGACCTGGCCGTCTTCGGCGCCGTACTCTCCGTCTACGGGCAGCTGCTGCGCCTCGGCGACCTCGGCGACCCGGGCAACTGGTGGCACGGCTTCTTCAGCTACCTCGCCTCCGGCCCGCCCGGCCCCCGGCTGCGCCAGCTGCTCGCCCTCTCCGACGCCGGACTCGTCCGCTTCCTCGGCGCGGACGTGACCATCGACACCGACGAGGAGCGGGGCGTCTTCCGCGCCTCCTCCGCGACCGTGCCGGGGGAGTGGACCGAGGCCCGCGCCCTGGTCGAGGCCCGGCTGCCCGACCCCACCCTGAAGCGCACCGGCAGCCCGCTGCTGCGCGCCCTGTACGAGGCCGGCGCCCGCGCCACCGACGCCGGGCTGCTCGCCGTCGACCCGGACGACGGGCGGGTCCTGGGACGCGACGGGCTCCCGCACCCGCGGCACTTCGCGCTCGGACCGCACACCACCGCCCGCGCGGGCGGCGCCTTCACCCGGCCGCGCACCGGGGGCTTCGCCTTCCGGCAGAACGACCGGACCGCCCGGACGGCGCTCGCGCTGCTGCGGGACCTGTCCTGTACGGCGGCCGAGGCGGCGCCCGCGCCGAGGCCGGAGCCCGAGGCGGTGGCCGCGCGCTGAGCGCGGGCCCCGTCCGCCCCGTCCGCCCCGTCAGCCCCGTCAGGCCTGTCTGTCCTGTCTGTCCCGCCGGCCCCGCCGACCCCGTCCGTCCCTCCGGAACCTCCCGCCCTCCTCTCGTACCGAGGTACGCCCATGTCTCTCACCAGTGATCCACCGGTCGACGTACCCCCGCGACCGGCCGCCGCGGCCGACACCGCGGACCCCGCCGTCCTCAAGGTGGTGCCCGTACGGCACCCCTGGCGCTGGGTCGCGGTCGTCGCCACCGCCGTCGTCCTCGCCCAGTTCCTCAACGGCCTGATCACCAACCCCGGCTGGGAGTGGGACGTCTTCGCCCGCTTCTTCACCGCCGACGCCATCCTCAAGGCCGTCTGGGTCACCCTCCAGCTCACCTTCTACGGCACCGCCCTCGGCTTCGCCCTCGGGATCGTGCTCGCCTTCATGCGCCTGTCCGCGAGCCCCTTCCTCAAGGCGGTCGCCTTCGGCTACATCTGGGCCTTCCGGTCGATCCCGCTCATCGTCCAGCTGCTCTTCTGGTTCAACCTGGCCTACCTCTACAAGGAGCTCAGCTTCGGCATCCCGTTCGGGCCGAGTCTCTTCTCCTTCGACACCATGGGCCTGGTCGGCGCCATGAGCGCCGCCGTCCTCGGCCTGGCGCTGCACCAGGCGGCGTACGCGGCGGAGATCGTCCGCGGCGGCGTGCTCGCCGTCGACGGCGGCCAACTGGAGGCGGCGGCCTCGCTCGGCATCCCGCGGCTGCGGCAACTGCGCCGGATCGTGCTGCCGCAGGCCATGCGCTCGATCCTGCCCAACGCCGCCAACGAGATCATCTCGCTCTTCAAGGGCACCTCGATCGTCTCCGTGATGGCGATCGGCGAGCTCTTCTACCAGGTCCAGGTCGTCTACGGCCGCAACGGGCGGGTCGTCCCGCTCCTGATGGTGGCCACCGCCTGGTACATCCTGCTCACCACGGCGCTCTCCATCGTCCAGCACTACGTCGAACGTCACTACGCGAAGGGGAGCACCCGATGAGCACCGCCGCACCCGACACCGCCGTACCCGAGCACGCCGAGAACAAGGTCCGGATCCGCTCCGTCCGAAAGAGCTTCGGAGCCCTGGAGGTCCTGCGCGGCATCGACCTCGACGTGCGCCCCGGCGAGGTCACCGTCATCCTCGGCCCCTCGGGCTCCGGCAAGTCCACCCTGCTCCGGACCATCAACCACCTGGAGAAGGTCGACAGCGGCTCCATCAGCGTCGACGGCACCCTGGTCGGCTACCGCCGCTCCGGCGACAAGCTGTACGAGCTGCGCGAGCGCGAGATCCTCAGGCAGCGCACCCGGATCGGCTTCGTCTTCCAGAACTTCCACCTCTTCCCGCACCTCACCGTCCTGGAGAACATCGTCGAGGCGCCGGTCTCCGCCCTCAAGCGCCCCCGCAAGGACGCCGAGGCAGCGGCCCTGACGCTGCTCGAACGGGTCGGGCTCGCCGACAAGGCCCGCTCCTACCCCAAGCAGCTCTCCGGCGGACAGCAGCAGCGGGTCGCCATCGCCCGCGCGCTCGCCCTCGAACCGAGCCTGCTGCTCTTCGACGAGCCGACCTCCGCGCTCGACCCCGAGCTGGTCGGCGAGGTGCTCGACGTCATCAAGGACCTGGCCGCCTCCGGCACCACCATGATCGTCGTCACCCACGAGATCGGCTTCGCCCGCGAGGTCGCCGACACGGTCGTCTTCATGGACGAGGGCCGCATCGTCGAACAGGGCCCGCCGGCCGAGGTGCTGGAGAACCCCCGGCACGAACGCACCCGCGCCTTCCTCTCCAAGGTCCTCTGACCCCTCTCTCCCCTCTGACCCCTCTGTCCCCTTCCCTTCCTTCTCCTCCTTCCCGTCCCTCCCCTCCGTTGCTCTTCCTTCGACACCAGGAGTCCCGTCATGTCCGTATGCCGTCGTCCGCTCGCCGTCGCGCTCGCCTCGCTCACCGCCCTCGCCTCGCTCACCGCCTGCGGTGCCAGTGACGTCGCCACCGACCAGGTCGCGCCCAAGGGCCAGAAGGGTGCGGGCAGCTCGATCAACCTCGGCCCGGACCAGAAGCGCGTCCACACCGCCAAGGTCGACACCATCGCCGCCAAGCTGCCCGAGGCCGTGCGCAAGCGCGGCACGCTCTCGCTGGGCGTCTCCACCGGCAGCGCGCCGCCGCTCGGCTTCTACGCCACCGACGACAGAACGCTCATCGGCGTCGAGCTCGACATCGCCACCCTGGTCGCCGACACCCTCGGCGTGAAGCCCGAGTTCGACGCCGTCTCCTGGGAGAACCTCTTCGTCGGCCTGGACAGCGGCAAGTTCGACGGCGTCTTCTCCAATGTCACCGTGACCGAGGAGCGCAAGGACAAGTACGACTTCGCCACCTACCGCCTGGACGACCTGGCCTTCGAGGCGAAGAAGGGCAGCGGCTGGAAGGTGAAGGGCCCGGCCGACGTGGCGGGCAAGTCCATCGCGGTCGGCTCCGGCACCAACCAGGAGAAGATCCTGGTCGACTGGAGCGCGGAGAACGAGAAGGCGGGCCGCAAGCCGGTCGACATCAAGTACTTCCAGAACGTCTCCGACTACTACCTGGCGCTCCAGTCCGGCCGCATCGACGCCTACCTCGGGCCCAACCCGAGCGCCGCGTACCACGTGGCCGCCGCCGGACAGACCGAGATCGTCGGCAAGTTCTCCGGTGCCGGCGCAGGCCTCCAGGGCAAGATCGCCGCCACCACCAAGAAGGACAGCGGCCTCGTCGCCGCCTACGCCGCCGCCCTGGACCACGTCATCCAGAACGGCACCTACGCGCAGGTCCTGGAGCGCTGGGGGCTGAGCAGCGAGGCCGTGTCCGCCTCGGAGATCAACCCGCCCGGCCTGCCCCGGACCAAGAACTGACCCGGTATGGAAAGGTTTCCCACCATGAGCACGGATGCATCGCAGGACTGGCAGGACTGGCACGAGCGGCGCGAGGCGGCGGTCGCCTCGACCTACGGGCCGCTCTCGCTGACGGGTACGTACTGGCTGTCGGACTTCCCGGAGGGGCGAATTCCGGCCGTTCCCGGTGAGTGGCGGGTGGAGGGCGACGAGGTGGTCCTGACCGCCGGCGCCGAGGACGCGGTCACGGTGGACGACAAGCCGCTGATCGGCAGCGTCCGGCTCACCGCCGACCACGGCCCGATCCACGAGTCCCGGGCCGAGTCGGCAGGCCGGCGGCTCGTCGTGCTGCGCCGCGAAGGGGAGTGGGCGGTACGGGACTTCGACCCCGCGTCGGAGGCGCGGCGCGCGTTCCGGGGCATCGAGGCCACCCCGTACGACGAGGCATGGGTACGGCCGGGCGTGTTCCGCCCGTACACCGAGGACCGTCATGTACGGGTGGAGAACGCGGACGGCAAGGAGCGCGGGCTCGGTCTCGCCGGCGAGCTGGTCTTCGACCTGCACGGAGCCGAGCACAGCCTCCAGGTGGCCGTGGAGGAGGACGGCACGCTCTGGGCGGTCTTCGCGGACGCCAGCAGCGGGCGGGGCAGCTACCGCTTCCGCTTCCTGCGGCCGCCGGCCCCGGCGGCGGACGGCTCGGTGACGGTGGACCTCAACCGGGCGCTGCTGCCGCCGTGCGCGTTCGCCGCGCACTTCATCTGCCCCTTCCCGCCGCCCGGGAACACGCTGGACACGGCGGTCGAGGCGGGGGAGCGGCGGCTGATCGAGGGCTGATCGCGGGCCGACCGAGGATAGACCGAAGGTCGAGCCGGGCCGGAAGGGCGGCACCCGGGGCGTTCGCGCCGGGTGCCGCCCTTCCGCGTACGAGGTCCTGTGCGCGGACTTGTGCGCGGTCTTGTGCGCGGTCTTGTGCGGAGGATCAGGTGCGGCCACCATCACTGGCGAGACATGACAGGGACACGTCACCAGTCATGGCTTCAGGGCCCGACACCCCCGGGTCCTCCCGCTCTCCCGAAGGAGACCAGTGAGGACATCCCCGCGCGTCACCCCCCGCCGACTGTTCACCCTCACCGCGGCCCTCGCCGCCGTCACCGCCCTCGCCCTGCCCGGCGCGCAGGCCGCGCCCGCCCCCGGTCCGGCCGGTGCGGCGGCCCTCGCCCGCGCCGACGCCGCCGTGCTGAAGGCCGATGTCGGCGGCACCGCCTGGTACGTCGACCAGGCCACGGGCCGGCTCGTCGTCACCGCCGACTCGACCGTCTCCGAGGCCGGCCTCGCGAAGATCCGCGGCGCCGCCGGGGCCGACGCCGGAGCGCTGCGCTTCGAGCGCGCTCCCGGGGTCTTCAAGCCCCTGCTCGGCGCGGGCGACGCCGTCTACGGCGGCGGCTACCGCTGCTCGCTCGGGTTCAACGTGGTCAGCGGCGGCACGTACTACTTCCTCACCGCCGGGCACTGCGGCAACGTCGCGAACACCTGGTACACCAACTCGGCGCAGTCCACGCAGATCGGCGCCACCGTCGGGTCCAGCTTCCCCGGCGACGACTTCGCCCTGGTCCGCTACGACAACACCTCGCTCAGCCACTCCGGCGGCTACAGCGCGGCTGACGCCTATGTGGGCGAGTCCGTCAAGCGCACCGGCTCCACCACCGGCACCCACGGCGGCACCGTCACCGGACTCAACGCCACCGTCCGCTACTCCGGCGGCGGCACCGTGCGCGGTCTGATCCAGACCGACGTCTGTGCCGAGCCCGGCGACTCCGGCGGCCCGCTCTACGACGGCGGCAAGGCGCTCGGCATCACCTCCGGCGGCAGCGGCGACTGCCGGTCGGGCGGGACCACCTTCTTCCAGCCGGTGCCCGAGGCGCTCGCCAAGTACAAGGTGAGCCTCTACTGAGTCTCGCAACTGCCGTACCGCACAAGGTAGTTGAGGGCTTCACGGCCGAAAGACGCCCTTGCGGCGTGAAGCCGTACGGCCCGAGACTCCCCCACAGCGCCGGCCCTGGGCCGCGCCTCACGGGTCCGACACCCCACTGCGGGCCCCCGATTCCCCTCTGGAGGAACGAAAAGTGAGGATCAAGCGCACCACCCCCACGCGAAACATCCGGATGCTCGCCGTCGCGACCGGCCTCGCCGCCGCCGCGGCGTTCGCCGTCCCCGCCGCGAACGCCGACTCCGCCGCCTCGGCGGGCACCTTCAGCGCCACCCAGCTCACCGCCGCGGGCGACGCCGTCCTCGCGGCCGACGTCGCGGGCACCGCCTGGCGCGTCGACCCGGCCACGAAGTCGGTGCTCGTCACCGTCGACTCCACCGTCTCGCAGGCCGACATAGCCAAGATCAAGCGCCAGGCCGGCACCAACGCGGGCGCGCTGCGCATCGAGCGCACCGCGGGGAAGTTCAACAAGCTGATCTCCGGCGGCGACGCCATCTACGCGAGCAGCTGGCGCTGCTCGCTCGGCTTCAACGTCAAGGACAGCGCGGGCAACTACTACTTCCTCACCGCCGGCCACTGCACCGACGGCGCGAGCACCTGGTGGTCCAACTCCGCGCACACCACCGTCCTCGGCAGCACGGCCGGGTCCAGCTTCCCGACCAACGACTACGGGATCGTGCGCTACACCAACACCTCGGTGACCAAGTCCGGGACGGTCGGCAGCGTCGACATCACCAGCGCCGCCAACGCCACGGTCGGCATGTCCGTCACCCGCCGCGGCTCCACCACCGGCATCCACAGCGGCACCGTCACCGGTCTCAACGCCACCGTGAACTACGGCGGCGGCGACATCGTCTACGGCATGATCCAGACCAATGTCTGCGCCGAGCCCGGCGACTCCGGAGGTCCGCTCTACTCCGGCAGCCGCGCCATCGGCCTCACCTCGGGCGGCAGCGGCGACTGCACCTCCGGCGGCACCACGTTCTTCCAGCCGGTGACCGAGGCGCTGAGCGCGTACGGGGTCAGCGTCTTCTAGGCCCCCGGGTCCTTGGGTCCTTCCGGGCCCTGGCGGTCCTTGTGGTGCCCTCGGCGGACGCGTCGGGGGCACCCCCCTTCCAAGATCTTGTGAATCCATTCACAAAAGGACTTCCGACCCCGTCCCAGGGGTCTTTCATCCGCTCTTTTCGCAGGTCAACAGGTGTCCAATGGGAGGTGAAGAAAAAGCACGGGACCAAGAAGGAGTGCCTGCCATGGAGGCCAAGGAGATGGTGGACGGACTCGTCCAGGCGGCTCTCGCCGCCCTCGACCGGTTCGAGACCCTCGACCAGGAGCAGGTCGACCACATCGTGAAGAAGGCTTCGCTCGCCGCCCTCGGCGCGCACGGCGAACTCGCCCGGCTCGCCGTCGAGGAGACCGGCCGCGGCCTCTTCGAGGACAAGGCCGTCAAGAACCTCTTCGCCTGCGAGCACGTCACCCACTCGATGGCCGGGCTGAAGACCGCCGGTGTCATCCGCCGCGACGAGCTGAACGGCATCACCGAGATCGCCGAACCCGTCGGCGTCGTCTGCGCGATGACCCCCGTCACCAACCCGACCTCGACCACGATCTTCAAGGCGCTGATCGCGCTGAAGACCCGTAACCCCATCGTCTTCGCCTTCCACCCCTCGGCGCAGAACTGCTCGGCCGAGGCCGCCCGGATCGTCCGCGACGCCGCCGTCGCGGCCGGCGCGCCCGCCGACTGCGTGCAGTGGATCGAGGAGCCGTCCATGGCGGCCACCGGTGAGCTGATGAACCACGAGGGCGTCTCCACCATCCTCGCCACCGGCGGCAACGCGATGGTCAGGGCCGCCTACTCGTGCGGCAAGCCCGCCCTCGGCGTCGGCGCCGGCAACGTGCCCGCCTACGTCGCCAAGGACGCCAAGCTGCAGCGCGCGATCCACGACATCGTGCTCTCCAAGGCCTTCGACAACGGCATGATCTGCGCCTCCGAGCAGGCCGTCGTCCTCGACCGGGAGGTGTACGAGCAGGGCATCGCCGAGTTCGAGCGGCTCGGCGCCTACGTCGTCACCGCCGCCGAGAAGACCAAGCTGGAGGAGTACGTCTTCGGCACCACCGCCTACGCCACCAACTGCGGCGGTGCCAAGCTCAACGCGGCGGTCGTCGGCAAGTCCCCGCGGTGGATCGCCGAGCAGGCCGGCTTCGAGGTCCCCGAGGGCACCTCCATCCTCCTCGCCGAGTGCGCCGAGGTCGGCGAGAGCGAGCCCCTCACCCGCGAGAAGCTCTCCCCGGTCCTGGCCGCCCTCAAGGCCGACTCCACCGAGCACGGCCTCGACCTGGCCGCCCGCATGGTCGAGTTCCACGGCCTCGGGCACAGCGCCGCCATCCACACCGAGGACGAGGCGCTGGCCGAGGAGTTCGGCAAGCGCGTCAAGGCGATCCGGGTCATCGTCAACGCCCCCTCCACCTTCGGCGGCATCGGCGACGTCTACAACGCCTTCCTCCCCTCGCTCACCCTCGGCTGCGGCTCCTACGGACACAACTCGGTCTCCAACAACGTCACCGCGGTCAACCTGATCAACGTCAAGCGGATCGGACGGCGCAACACCAACATGCAGTGGTACAAGATCCCGCCGAAGATCTACTTCGAGCGCAACGCCATCCGCTACCTCGGCGAGATGGAGGACGTCCGCCGGGTCACCCTCGTGACCGACAAGACCATGGGCGCCATCGGCTTCGTCCAGAAGGTCACCGACATCCTCAACGGGCGCGCCGAGCCGGTGACGATCCAGGTCATCGACAACGTCGAGCCCAACCCGGAGCTCGCCACCGTCCGGGCCGGCGCCGCCGCCATGCGGGACTTCGGGCCGGACACCATCGTGGCCCTCGGCGGCGGCTCGCCGATGGACGCGGCGAAGATCATGTGGCTGATGTACGAGCGGCCCGAGGTCGAGTTCGCGGACACCAAGGAGAAGTTCTTCGACATCCGCAAGCGCGCCTACCGCTTCCCGAAGCTGGGCGAGAAGGCGAAGCTGGTCGCCGTCCCGACCACCTCGGGCACGGGCAGCGAGGTCACCCCGTTCGCGGTCATCTCCGACCCCGAGGCGGCGCAGAAGTACCCGCTCGCCGACTACGCGCTCACCCCGGACGTGGCCATCGTCGACCCGGTGCTGCCGCTGAACCTCCCGCCGACGGTGACCGCCGACTCCGGTTTCGACGCCCTGACCCACGCCACCGAGGCGTACGTCTCGGCCTACGCCAACGACTTCACCGACGGCCAGTGCCTCCAGGCGATCAAGCTGATCTTCGAGAACCTGGAGACCTGCGTGACGGAGGGCGGCAAGGCGCCCGAGGCCCGCGAGAAGATGCACAACGCGTCCACCATCGCCGGCATGGCCTTCGCCAACGCCTTCCTCGGTCTGGTGCACGCCATGGCCCACACCCTCGGCAACACCTTCCACGTGGCCCACGGGCGCACCAACGCCCTGCTGCTGCCGCACGTGATCCGGTACAACGGCACCGTCACCCACAAGGCCGTGCCGTGGCCGAAGGCGGAGGTCTACCGCGCCCCGGAGCGGTTCCAGGAGATCGCCCGGATGCTCGGCCTGCCGGCCGCGACCCCGGAGGAGGGCGTGGAGTCCTACGCCCGCGCGGTCGAGGAGCTGCGCGCGAAGTGCGGCATCCCGGCCTCCTTCCAGGAGGAGGGCGTCGACGAGGCGGCCTTCCTGGAGGCCCTGCCCCAGCAGGCGATGAACGCCTACGCCGACCAGTGCGCGCCCGCCAACCCGCGGATGCCGATGATCGACGACATGAAGGCGCTGATGACCCGGGCGTACTACGGGAAGTAGTGCCAGGTCCCCGCAGGGAGGAGGGCCCCCGGTCGTGACGACCGGGGACCCTTCCGTATGTCCGTGCCGTACGCGCCCTACGGGCGTACCCCGTGCCCGTCGACCTCCTCGGCGATCGGCTCCGTCCCGGGTTTGCGCTTCAGCGTGGACATCACCAGCGTGACGACCGAGCCGACCAGCGCCCAGGAGGAGAGGATCAGCAGGGAGCCGGTGACGTCGTTGCCCTTGAAGTAGGCGATCGAGCGGGCCACCCAGGTGCCCGCGCCCGGTGGCAGGGCCGGGCCGATCGCGTTCCAGAACGGCGGCAGCATCGGCAGCGGGAAGGCGCCGCCCGCGCTGGGATTGCCCGCGACCACGATGAGCAGGATCGCCAGGCCGATGCCGACGATCCCGAAGACCGACTGCAGGGCCAGCGTGGTCGCGCCGACGGCGAAGACCACCAGGGCGCCCAGGCCCCACAGGGCGGCGACGCTGCCGGGCAGGGCGTCCAGGATGGGGCCGACGATGACCGCGCCGCCGAGGCCGCCGAGGATCGAGTAGAGCGCGAGCACCCCGAGCCGGATGATCGCCCGCTCCAGGTTGGCGGGCCGCGAACCGGCGCTGATCGCCAGGATCGCGGCGCAGATGTAGCCGCCGACGCACCAGCCGACGACCAGGTAGAAGGCGGAGAGCCCGTCGAAGTCCTTGGGGGAGGCCGGGGCCACGTCGACGGTCCTGATCGTGCGGCCCTGGGGTGCTTCGAGGGCCGTGAACATCTTCTCCAGGGTGGAGGAGAGCACGGTGCCGCCGCCGGAGGCGACGAGCAGGGTGTCCGTGCGGCCCCTCGGGTCGACGATCAGGGCCCCGTCGATGTCCCGGTTGAGGATCTGGTCCCGGGCCGCGTCCGCGCTCGCGACCGCCCGCGGGTCGAGCGGATCGCCGGGCAGTTGCTCCAGGCGTCCCATCAGGGGGGCGGTGGCGGGCTGCGGGGCGACCACGCCGAAGGGGACGTCCCTCGGTTTGGGATCGTGCAGGGCCCCGACGTACGAGGCGATGAACAGCAGCTGGAGGGCGAAGACGCCGACGACCAGCAGGGCTGCTCGGGGGGTGACGGCGCTCTTCAGTTCGTCGACGAGGCTCATGCCCCCCAGGCTCGACGGAGCGGGGCGTCACCGCAGGTGGGACAGGTCCGAACGGGTTATCGTACGGGCGTTCGAAAATGAGCTACGCTGAGACCGAGGGGGTGGGAACGTACGTACGAATTCGATGCGGAGGTGTGGCGCATGCCGGGGTTCACGCATCTGCACACCGCCTCGGGCTTCTCCCTGCGCTACGGCGCCTCCCACCCCGCCCGCCTCGCCGAGCGCGCCGCGGAGCGGGGCATGGACGCCCTCGCCCTGACCGACCGCGACACCGTCGCCGGCGTCGTCCGCTTCGCCAAGGCCTGCGCGAAGGCCGGCGTACGCCCCCTGTTCGGCGCGGACCTGGCCTGCGAACCGGCCCCCGGCCCGCCGGACACCACCGCCCCCGCCCACACCTCCGCACGGCGCGTGCCCGTACGGGGCGGAGCCTTCGTCGACGAGTCCGCGCCCCGCGCCGTCTTCCTCGCCCGCTCCCGCGCCGGCTGGGCCGAACTCTGCGCCCTCGTCACGGCCGCCCACGCCCGGCCGGGAGAGGGGCAGCCGGTGCTGCCCTGGACCGCCGCCGGACCCCCGGGCGCCGGCGACGGGCTCTTCGTGCTGCTCGGGCCCGCCTCCGACGTCGGGCGTGCCCTCGTCGCCGGCCGCCCCGACCGGGCCGCCCGGCTGCTCGCGCCCTGGCGCGAGCGGTACGGGGACGCCCTGCGCCTGGAGGTCGTCCCGCACGGGCTCCCCGGCACCGGACCCGGCTCGCTGCGGCTCGCCGCCCGTACCCTCGGCTTCGCCGCCGAGCAGGGCGTCCGGCCCGTGCTCGGCAACGAGGTCCGCTACGCCGACCCCGGCCAGGGGCCGGTCGCCGACGTTCTCGACTCCGCCCGCCGGCTCGTCCCCGTCGACCCCCGCGGCGCCGGGCTCGACGGCGGGGAGGCCTGGCTCAAGGACGCCGACGCCATGCGGGCCGCCGCCGAGCGGACCGTCGAGGCCGCCGGCTTCCGCCGCGAGGCCGCGCACCGGCTCCTGGACCACACCGCGGCCGTCGCCGCCGCCTGCCTGGTCGATCCCGAGGACGACCTCGGCATGGGTTCCGCCCACTTCCCCGAGCCGCGGCTCGTCGGCGCCGCCCACCGCACCGCCCAGCGCGTGCTCGCCTCCCGGGCCGCCGCCGGCATGGTCCTGAAGGGGTACGAGAAACGGCCCCGCTACTGGGAGCGGATGCACCAGGAGCTCGACGTCATCGCCCACCACGGCTTCGCCAGCTACTTCCTGACGGTCGCCCAGGTCGTCGACGACGTCCGGGGGAGGGGCATCCGGGTGGCCGCCCGCGGCTCCGGCGCCGGCTCCCTCGTCAACCACCTCCTCGGCATCGCCCACGCCGACCCGGTCGAGCACGGCCTGCTGATGGAACGCTTCCTCTCCAAACGCCGCACCGCACTGCCCGACATCGACATCGACGTGGAGTCCGCCCGCCGCCTGGAGGTCTACCGGGCGATCCTCGACCGCTTCGGCGCCGAACGGGTCGCC
Source organism: Streptomyces sp. NPDC023157 (assembly GCF_055560575.1). NCBI lineage: Bacteria > Bacillati > Actinomycetota > Actinomycetes > Kitasatosporales > Streptomycetaceae > Streptomyces > Streptomyces sp. NPDC023157. The sequence goes on along the minus strand of NZ_JBVHIL010000010.1, from coordinate 394,836 downwards.
GCCGTCGCCATGCCCGAGACCTACCGGGTCCGCCACGCGGTACGGGACGTGGGCGCCGCCCTGTCCATGGACCCGGCCGACATCGACCGGATCGCCAAGGCCTTCCCGCACATCCGTGCCCGGGACGCCCGCACCGCCCTGGACGAACTGCCCGAACTGCGCGAGCTCAAGGCCGAACTCCGGGGCCGCGAACGGTTCTGGGCGCTGGTCGAGGCGCTCGACGCGCTGCCCCGCGGCATCGCCATGCACCCCTGCGGGGTGCTCCTCTCCGACGCCTCGCTGCTCACCCGTACCCCCGTCGTCCCCACCAGCGGCGAGATCCCCGCCGGTCTTGAGGGCACGGGAGGTTCCCCCATGCCCATGGCCCAGTTCGACAAGGAGGACGTGGAGGACCTCGGCCTGCTCAAACTCGACGTCCTCGGGGTGCGGATGCAGTCCGCGATGGCGCACGCCGTCGCCGAGGTCGGGCGCGCCACCGGCACCCGCCCGGACCTCGACGCCGTCCCGCCCGGCGACCCCGACACGTACCGGCTCATCCGTTCCACCGAGACCCTGGGCTGCTTCCAGATCGAATCGCCCGGCCAGCGCGACCTGGTGGGCCGACTCCAGCCGGAGACCTTCCACGACCTCGTCGTCGACATCTCGCTCTTCCGGCCGGGCCCGGTCGCCGCCGACATGGTCCGCCCCTTCATCGAGGCCCGGCACGGCCGCGCGCCCGTCCGCTACCCCCACCCCGACCTGGAGGGGACGCTGAAGGAGACCTACGGCGTCGTCGTCTTCCACGAGCAGATCATCGAGATCGTGAGCATCATGACCGGCTGCGGCCGCGACGAGGCCGACCAGGTGCGCCGCGGGCTCTCCGACGCCGAGTCGCAGGGGCGGATCAGGATCTGGTTCGCCGAGCGGGCCGGGCGCCGGGGGTACGCCCCCGAGGTGGTCGCCCGCACCTGGGAGATCGTCGAGGCCTTCGGCTCGTACGGCTTCTGCAAGGCGCACGCGGTGGCCTTCGCCGTGCCGACCTACCAGTCGGCCTGGCTCAAGGCCCACCACCCGGCCGCCTTCTACGCCGGGCTGCTCACCCACGACCCCGGCATGTACCCGAAGCGGCTGCTGCTCGCGGACGCCCGGCGGCGCGGGGTGCCCGTGCTGCCGCTGGACGTGAACCGGTCCGCGGTCGCCCACCGTATCGAACTGGTGTCCGAGAGCCCGGCGGTGTGGGGCCTCCGGCTCGGCCTCACCGACGTCCACGGCATCAGCGAGGCCGAGGGCACCCGCATCGAGACCGGCCGCCCCTACACCTCCCTGCTCGACTTCTGGGAACGGGCCCGCCCGCGCAAACCCGTCGCCGAACGCCTCGCCCAGGTCGGCGCGCTCGACGCCTTCGGCGCCAACCGCCGCGACCTGCTCCTCCACCTCACCGAACTCCACCGCCTCCACCGCGGAACCGCCTCCTACGGCGGCCAACTCCCGCTCGCCCAGGGCAACAGGACCGCCCCCGTCGGCCTGCCCGACCTCGACGAGTCCGAACGCCTCAGCGCCGAACTCGGCATCCTCGGCATGGACACCTCCCGCCACCTCATGGACGACCAGCGGACCTTCCTGCGCGAACTCGGCGTCGTCTCCGCCCAGCGGCTGCGCTCCGCCCCGCACGGACAGACCGTCCTGGTCGCCGGCGCCAAGGCCGCCACCCAGACCCCGCCGATCCGCTCCGGTAAGCGCGTCATCTTCACCACCCTCGACGACGGCACCGGCCTCGTCGACCTCGCCTTCTTCGACGACTCCCACGAACGCTGCGCCCACACCGTCTTCCACTCCTGGCTGCTGCTCGTCCGGGGCGTGGTGCAGCGACGCGGCCCGCGCAGCCTCAGCGTGGTCGGCTCCGCCGCCTGGAACCTCGCCGAACTGGCCGAACTGCGGGCGAGCGGCGGCCTCCCGGCCGTCGGGGAACGCCTGTCCGAGCAGCCGCGACAGCCCTCCGGCGACGGGGACACCGGCCGCCGCATCACGCTGTCCACCGGCTACGAGATGAACCCCTGGGCCGACCTCCGGCCCGCCGGGGAGGGCGCCGCGACCCCGGCGCGGAAACTGTGGCACAGCAGCCCCGGGAGCGCCGGATGATCCTCTGCGTACGGTTCCGGCTCGAACCGATGCGGGAAGTGCTGCTTCCTCAACTCATCGCGCTCCTCGCGGAGTTCACCCCGGTGGTCGAGGCGGCCCCGCACGGCGAGGCGCTCGCCGACGTGCGCGGCGCGCCGCGCTACTTCGGCTGGAGCCCCGCCGAACTCGCCTCGGTGATCCGGGTCAGGGCGCTCGCCCTGTACGGGGTGGACTGCGTCATCGGCGCCGGACCCAATCCGATGCTGGCCCGGATGGCCGCCCGCGAGGCCCGGCCCGGCGTCACCCTGGTCGTGGACGACCCGGCGGACTTCCTGCGGGACCGCCCGGTCGTCGCGCTCGACGGCGTCGGCCGCGCCACCGCCCGTACCCTCTGCGGCTACGGCCTCGACTCGGTCGGCCGGGTCGCGGACGCGCCGCTCGCCGTGCTCCAGCGGCTCGTCGGCGCCAAGACCGGCCGCGACCTGTGGGAACGGGCCCGGGGCATCGACCGCACCCCCGTCGTCCCCGGCGAGCTCTCCCGGTCGCTCGCCGCCGAACGCTCCTTCCCGCACGACGAACTGGACCCGGCCGAGCAACGCAGGGCGCTGCTCTCGCTCACCGAGGAACTGGGCGCCCGGATGCGGACGGAGGGCCAGGTGTGCCGCTCCCTGACCGTCACCGTGCGGTACGCCGACCGCAGCACCTCCGGCCGGACCCGCACCCTGCGCGAACCCACCGCGCACTCGGCCGAACTCACCGCCCTCGCGTATGCGGTCCACACCTCCTTCGGCCTCCAGCGCGCCCGGGTCCGGGGCATCGCCCTGCGCGCCGAGGGCCTGAAACCGGCCGAAGGGGCCGCGCACCAGCTGACCTTCGACCCGACGGACGACAAGGCGCGCCGGATCGAGGCGGTGGCCGACCGGGCCCGGGCGAAGTACGGCCCACGGGCGGTGCTGCCCGGCTCGCTCGCGGCCTGAGGGCCCCGGGGCACCCGCCGCGCGGCCGACGGGGACACGCCAGTTTTTACCGACGCGTAACTTCCCAGTCGACGCTACCCGTGCGTAGCTTGACGGAAGCGCATCCCCACTTGTGGTCCGGACCGCAGGGCGTACCGCATCCCCCTTCCCTTGAGCCGCAAGGAGATCGCCCGATGCTGCCCCGGACCTCCCGGACCCCCTGGAAGCACGCCGTCAGAGCGCTGGCCGTGCTCCTGCTGACCGCCGCCGCCACCCTCGCCCCCACCGCCGCCGCGCAGGCCGGCACCGCCCCGAGCCGGGGCTGGAACGACTTCTCCTGCAAGCCCTCGGCCGCCCACCCCCGCCCGGTCGTCCTCGTCCACGGCACCTTCGGCAACGCCGTCGACAACTGGCTGGGCCTGGCGCCGTACCTGGTCGACCGCGGCTACTGCGTCTTCTCGCTCGACTACGGGCAGCTGCCCGGGGTGCCGCTCTTCCACGGCCTCGGCCCCGTCGACAAGTCCGCCGCACAGCTCGGCACGTACGTCGACCGGGTCCTCGCCGCCACCGGCGCCCAGAAGGCGGACCTCGTCGGGCACTCGCAGGGCGGCATGATGCCCCGCTACTACCTGAAGTTCCTCGGCGGCGCGGCGAAGGTCAACGCGCTCGTCGGCATCGCCCCCGACAACCACGGCACGACGCTCAACGGCCTCACCAAACTCCTGCCGTACTTCCCGGGCGCCGAGGACCTGCTGTCGGCGTCGACCCCGGGACTCGCCGACCAGATCGCCGGCTCCGCGCTCCTCACCAAGCTGAACGCGGGCGGCGACACCGTGCCCGGCGTGAAGTACACGGTCATCGCCACCCAGTACGACGAGGTCGTCACCCCGTACCGCTCCGGCTTCCTCGACGGGCCGGACGTCGACAACATCGTGCTCCAGAACCTGTGCGCCCTCGACCTGTCGGAGCACGTGGCGATCGGGACGGTGGACCGGGTCGTCTTCCACGAGGTGAACAACGCCCTCGACCCGTCCCACGCGACCCCGACCACCTGCCTCTCCGTGCTCGGCTAACGGGCCGACCGACGCCGGGCCGTGGCGAACAGCACGGCCGCCCCGAGCCCCAGGACGGCGGCGCCGCCCATCGCCAGATACGACGTGGCGGCGTCGCCCCCGGTCTCGGCCAGCTCCTCTCCGCCGGAGGCGGGCGCGTGAGAGGCGGGCGCGGTGGTCTGCCCACCGTGCCCACCGTGCCCACCGTGCCCGGCGTGCTCGGAGTGCCCCGCCGTCGGGGGCGCGTCGGTGGGCGCTTCGGCGGTCGGCGCGGGCGACCCCGTCGACCCCGGCGAGGTCGAATCGGCCCCGAACACGACGTCCGAGCAGGTGTAGAACGCCTCGGGGGAGTCGGACCGCTGCCAGATCGAGTAGATGAGGTGCCGCCCGGACTTCTTCGGCACCGTCCCCTTGAACACGTAGTCGCCGTTGCTCATCCCGGGATCGGTCACCGTGGCGAACGGCTTCGCCTCCAGGTCGGACCACTTCAGCGGCTTGGCCGGGTCGTACCCGTCCTTCGTCACGTACAGCGCGAACGACCCCTTGTGCGGGGCGGTCCCCTTGTACCGGAACGTGTGCTCACCGGCCGACATCCGGCTCGCCGGCCAGTCCGCCCGCGCGAGGTCGAGCCCCCGGTACTTGTCGTTCCCGGCGCTGCACAGCTTCCCGTCCGGAATGATCTCCCGGCTCCGCCCGCCCGCGTCCCCGATGTTCACCCCGTTCCAGTCGTACAACGGCTGCGTTCCCCCGGCCGCCACCGCCGCCTTGCACGCCGCCGACGTGGGGCTCTCCGGCCCCTCCGCGTAACAGGCCGCGACCCGGCTCACCGGATCGGTCATCGACCCGTGCGCGAAAGCGGGCGCGGATCCGATCCCGGCCAGCACCAGAACGGCGGAGGCGGTGACGACCGGGGCGACGGCCGTACGGAGAGAGGTCATGGGGGACAACTCCTTCACGAGGGTGGGGATGTGGGGGGTTGCCCAGCAAACTAGCCCTCGGGAAACACCGATTCGGGCCTCCGAAGGGCCTCGGGACGATCCTTATGGTCGTGTTAAGTCGACGCTAAGTGACGGCTCAGGAAGCGGGTCCTCGGTCGCTGTCAGTGCCATGTGTTGATATGGGGTTGGGGCATGTGATGTCGAGGAGGTAGCGGTGAGGGAACGGGAGCTCGTGCGTCGTGTGCGGAAGCTGGCACCGGCGAAGCGTGGAGACGGCCAGAAACTTCATCGCCCGCTGTTGCTGCTCTGGGCCGTGGGCCGGGCCGCCGAAGGGCAGCCGAGACAGCAGCCGTGGGCGGCCATACGGGACGCCCTCATGCCCCTTCTCACGGAGTACGCGGATGCGACGGATGGCCCTCTGTCCGCGCTGTACCCGTTCTGGGCTCTTCAGAAGAACGAGCTTTGGGAAGTCGAAGGAAGCGACGCCCTTGTCCTGACGAGTGGGGGCCGGCGCCCCAGTCTGGCGACGCTCAACGAGGCCAATCCCTTGGCGGGTCTCCCCGAGGCGGACTATGCCCTCTTGGCGCAGGACACGGAGCTCGCAGCGCGGATCGCGGGCAGTCTCCTGATGCGCTTCTTCCCGGATGACATGGCGGCTGTGACCCACGCTGCGGGCCTGAGCCGGCTGCTCGCGGGAGGCATTGACCTTGTCCTTCGCCCCCTGGTGGGAGAGGAATACCCCGATAGGACGTCCATTGCCCAGGTCTACGGCGGGAACGGGGTAGGAGGCATCACGCCGATCGAAGACGGCATCCTGAGCGTGTTCTCCGATGACAAGGGGCCGTACAACGACAGCCGTATCCCCGGGATGGACTGGATCGCTTACACCGGCGACGGCCTGAATGGTGATCAGCAGCTGGTCGGCGGCAATAAGTCCATGTCCAGCTATCAGGCTGAACAGCGGGCTCTGCGTTATTGGCACAAGCCCCACGGTGGGGTTTTCACCTTCGAGAGCTGGGTCGTCGTCGTTCAATGCCGGAAGCGATGGGGTGTAGGGGAGAACGGTGAGCGCCGGCAGGAGTTCGTGTGGGTGCTTGCGCCGGTCCACTCACCGCTGAGGGAGACCTGGCCCAAGGAGGTGCAGGACGCCCTGGCCGCCGGTGACCTCACCATTCACGAAGACCTTGACCTCGAAGGGGAGCTCACGATCGACGTTGTCGGATCCCCGGATGCGAGGACGCCGATGGACGAATACCGGAGGCTGACCGAAGCGGCCCGCCGGACTGAGGCCACGCGCATTACCCGCTCGAAACTGACCACGGTGGAGCGCTTCCTACGATCGGCAGCAGCCCGTAATGCCGTCATTCTCCGAAGCCGCGGCCTTTGCGAGAACCTCGACTGTCTGGGGCATCCACTGGAGCGGACCGACAAGGGGGCTCCACTGCTGGAAGTGGACCATGTGAACGACATCAGCAAGGGGGGAGGCGACAGCCCGGAAACCATGGTTGCGCTGTGCCCCAACTGCCATGCCCTGAAGACGCGAGGGAGCGGCAGGAAGGAACTGCGCCGGCAACTGCTCAAGCGGGCTCGTGCCCTGCACCAGGCCTTCAGCGAAGGCATAGAGCTTTGAGCGGGACCGCGCACACGAGTACGGCGATCCTTACCGTTGTGCCTCAGCCCACGCGGCGGTAGCGGCGTTCGGGGCGGCCCGTGCCGCCGTAGCGGAGGGTGATCTCGGCGCGGCCGGTCTGGGCGAAGTACTCCAGGTAGCGGCGGGCGCTGACGCGGGAGAGGGAGCCGGCCTCGGCGCATTCGGTGGCGGAGAGGCCCTCCGGGTGGGCGCGCAGGATCGTGTCGACCAGCTCCGCGGTGGGGGCGGCCAGGCCCTTGGGGAGTTCGCGGGAGCCGCGGGGGCGGGTGCCGAAGATCTGGTCGACGTCCTCCTGGCGGGCCTCCGCCGCCGACAGTCCGTCGAGGCGGCTGCGGAGCGAGGCCACGTGGCGCAGCTGCTCCTGGAGGGCGGCCTGGTTGAACGGCTTGATGAGGTAGTGCAGGGCCCCGGCGCGCAGCGCCGCGCGGATCGTGTCCACGTCCCGCGCGGCCGTGATGAACAGCGCGTCCGTCGCGAGCCCCGCGGCCCGCAGTTCGCGCAGCACCGCGATCCCGTCCATGTCCGGCAGGAAGATGTCGAGCAGCAGCAGATCGGGGCGGAGCGCGTGCGCCGCGCGCAGCGCCTCCGCGCCGCCGTGGGCGACCCCCACGACGGAGAAGCCCGGCACCGCCGACACGTAGCGGCAGTGCAGCTTGGCCACCATGAAGTCGTCGTCGACCACCAGCACCTTCGTCACGCGGCCAACGTAGGGCGCGACCACAAGGACCACAACATCCGTTGATTGCGGAAGAGAGACAGCTTCTTCACGCGCGGGCAACATGTGGGCCACCTCACACCCCCATTCCTCCCTACCGAGAGGCGGCTCACGTGCGTCTCAGCACTCCCCTCGCCCTGTTCGGGGCGGCGCTGCTCGTGCTCGTGGGACCCCCGCTGCTCAGCACCGGCAGCGGCTCCGACACCGGCACCCGCATACCCGGCCTGCGGCTCATGGTCCCCAACACACCCGGCGGCGGCTACGACATCACCGCCCGCACCGCCGCCAAGAACGCCGAGGAGGCCGGACTCACCACCGACATCGAGGTCTTCAACCTGCCCGGCGCGGGCGGCACCGTCGGCCTCACCCGGCTCGTCGGCGAACACGGCAACGGCCGGCTCGCCATGTCCATGGGCCTCGGCGTCGTCGGCGCCGTCCACACCAACAAGACCCCGAAGACCCTCGCCGACACCACCCCGATCGCCCGGCTCACCATGGAGCAGGACATCGTGGTGGTCGGCAAGGACTCCCCGTACAGGACCATCCAGGACCTGCTCGCCGCCTGGAAGAAGGACCCCGGCAAGCTGCCCGTCGGCGGCGGCTCCTCGCCCGGCGGCCCCGACCACCTCGCGCCCATGCTGATGGCGCAGGCCGCCGGCATCCCGCCGAAGAGCGTCAACTACGTCCCCTTCGACGGCGGCGGCGAGCTCCTCGCCTCCATCCTCGGCGAGAAGGTCGCCTTCGGCGTCTCCGGCGTCGGCGAGTACCTCGACCAGATCAAGGCCGGCGAGCTGCGCCTGCTCGCCGTCACCGGCGCCGAGCGGGTCCCCGGACTCGACGCGCCCACCCTCCGCGAGGCCGGGCTCGACACCGAGTTCATCAACTGGCGCGGGATCGTCGCCCCGCCCGGCCTCTCCGACGCCGAACGCGACAAGCTGGTCGTCCTCGTCACCAAGCTGCACGAGTCCCCGCAGTGGCGCGCGTCCCTGAAGACCCACGGCTGGAACGACGCCTTCCTGCCCGGCGACCGGTTCGGCACCTTCCTCACCGAACAGGACCGCCGCGTCGCCTCCGTACTGAAGGAGCTCGGACTGTGACGACCACGACCCCCGCCGGCACCGACACCGGCGCCCCCGCCAAGCGCCCCTCCTGGCTGCGCGAGCACTCCGAGCTCGGCGTCGGCCTCATCCTGCTCGCCCTCGGTGTCCTCGTCCTCACCGACGCCCTCACCATGCCCGTCGACATGGGCCAGCGCGGCCCCGTCGGCCCCCGCACCGTCCCCCTCGTCGTCGGCACCGGCCTGCTCGTCGTCGCCGTCCTCCTCGCCGTCGACGTCCTGCGCGGCGGCCGCGGCGAGGCCGAGGGCGGCGAGGACGTCGACCTGTCCGAACCGGGCGACTGGCGCACCGTCCTCCTCCTCGCCGGCGTCTTCCTCGGCTTCGCCGTCCTCATCGGCCCGGCCGGCTTCCCCGTCGCCGGCGCCCTGCTCTTCTGGGGCGCGGCCTACGCCCTCGGCAGCCGCCACCTGCACCGCGACCCGCTGATCGCCGCCGCCCTCTCCCTGTTCACCTACGTCGTCTTCGACAAGCTGCTCGGCGTCCCGCTCCCCGGCGGCCCGCTGATGGGGGTGCTCTGACCCATGGACTCGCTCAACTCCCTGCTCGACGGCTTCGGCACCGCGCTGACCCCCGTCAACCTGCTGTGGGCCGCCATCGGCGTCCTCCTCGGCACCGCCATCGGCGTCCTGCCCGGCATCGGCCCCGCCATGGCCGTCGCCCTGCTCCTCCCCGTGACGTACGGCCTGGAGCCGACCGGCGCGTTCATCATGTTCGCCGGCATCTACTACGGCGCCATGTTCGGCGGCTCCACGACCTCCATCCTGCTCAACACCCCCGGCGAGAGCGCGGCCGTCGTCGCCGCCATCGAAGGCAACCCGATGGCCAAGTCGGGCCGCGGCGCCCAGGCCCTCGCGGCCGCCGCCATCGGGCACTTCGCCGGCGGCATGACCGGCACGGTCCTGCTCGTGCTCCTCGCCCCGACCGTCGCCGCGCTCGCCGTCGACATCGGCGCCCCCGACTACTTCGCCATCATGGTCCTCGCCTTCATCGCGGTGACCTCCGTCCTCGGCTCCTCCCGCATCCGCGGTCTCGCCTCCCTCCTCATCGGCCTCACCCTCGGCCTGGTCGGCCTCGACCAGATGACCGGCCAGCAGCGCCTCACCTTCGGCTCGCTCCAGCTCGCCGACGGCATCGACGTCGTCATCGTCGCGGTCGGCCTCTTCGCCATCGGCGAGGCCCTGTGGGTCGCCGCCCACCTGCGCCGCACCACCGGCGAGGCGATCCCCGTCGGACGCCCCTGGCTCGGCCGTGAGGACCTGCGGCGCACCTGGAAGTCCTGGCTGCGCGGCCCGTTCATCGGCTTCCCGTTCGGCGCGATCCCGGCCGGCGGCGCCGAGATCCCGACCTTCCTGTCGTACGTCACGGAGAAGCGCCTGTCGAAGCACAAGGACCAGTTCGGCAAGGGCGCCATCGAGGGCGTCGCGGGCCCCGAGTCCGCCGCCTCCGCCTCCGCCGCCGGCACCCTCGTCTCCATGCTCACCCTCGGCCTGCCGACGACCGCCGTCGCCGCCGTGATGCTCGCCGCCTTCCAGCAGTACGGCATCCAGCCCGGCCCGCTCCTCTTCGAACGCGAACCCGAGCTGGTCTGGGGCCTGATCGCCTCGCTCTTCGTCGGTATGGTGCTGCTTCTCGCGCTCAACCTGCCGCTCGCACCGGTCTGGGCCAAACTGCTGCGCATCCCCCGCCCGTACCTCTACGCCGGCATCCTGTTCTTCGCCGCCGTCGGCGCGTACGCGGTCGGCGGCGAGGCCCTCGACCTGGTGATCCTGCTGGTCATCGGCCTCATCGGGTTCGGCATGCGGCGCTACGGACTGCCCGTCCTGCCGGCCGTGATCGGGGTCATCCTCGGCCCGGCCGCCGAACAGCAGCTGCGCCGCGCCCTGCAGATCAGCGACGGCTCGCTGACCGGCCTGGTGAACACCCCGTTCTCGGTGACCGTGTACGCGGTGGTGCTGCTCCTGCTGGCCTGGCCGCTGGTGCGGAAGCTGATCAACCGCCGCCGTACTGTGGCGGCATGACGCATGACCGTGTGACGCAGGACCCCCGGACGCGGGACGTGCCCCGCCCCGCCACCCCCGCCGACGTGCCCGCCGTGAAGGCCGTGATCGACGCGGCCTTCCACCACTACATCGAGCGGATCGGTCTCGTACCGGCCCCGATGGAGGAGGACCACACGGCGAACGTGGCGGCGGGGCGCGTCTTCGTCGCGGGCGAGCCCGTGGCCGGTCTGGTCGTCGTGATCCCGGAGCCGGACCACCTCTACCTCGACACCATCGCCGTCCACCCCGACGCCCAGGGCACCGGCCTCGGCCGCGTCCTGATGGGCTGGGTCGAGGACCGGGCCCGCGCCCTCGGCCTGCCCGAGGTGCGGCTGCTCACCAACGCGATGATGTGGGAGAACCAGAAGCTGTACGAGCGGTACGGCTACGAGCTCGTCGAACGACGTCTCGACGGGCCGTACGACCGCATGCACTACCGGAAGTCCGTCGCGGCCGCCTGACCCGGACCCCGGACCCCGGCTCCCCCCGGACCCCGGCTCCCCCCGGATCCCAGCTCCCCCCGGACCCCGGCTGCTGTCCTGCCCGGGCGTCACGCCCCCGTGGCGAGCAGCTTCACCAGCCCCTCGCGGCCCAGCGCGTCCAGCTCGTCGAGGGCGCGTACGGCCCGCTCGGCCGCGTCCGGCTCGGTGGCGGACAGGCCGCTCGCCGCGAACTCGTCCTCGTCCAGCCGCAGTACCTCGGAGCCGTCCGCCGACACCCACAGGTCGAGGTCCAGGTCCTCGACCAGCACCTCGGTCCCGTCGGCGGCGACCGCGGCGGGCCGGGTCACGTCGCAGTACCAGCCCTTGAGCGTGCCGTCGCCGGACCGCACCTCCTTCACCGCGTACCAGCGGTCCCGCCAGTAGTGCTCGGTGAAGACGTCGCCGGGCTCGAAGCGCACGAAGCCGAAGTCCCGTACGCCCTCGGCGGCCCAGGGCGCCCGGACGGTCAGCCGGACCCCGTCGTCGGACAGCAGCTCAGCCGGGTAGCGGATCTTGGTCCGCCCCGCCTTCACCAGAGCGATCTCAACCGAGCGTGCGGACATGGCGGAACTCCTTCGCGACGATCTCGTACCCGAACCACTTGTTGATGGCCAGCATCGGCCCGTTCTCCGTGTCGTTGCCCGTGAGGGCCTCCGTGCAGCCCGCCGCCCGCGCCCGGTGCAGCGAGTGGTTCTTCGCCAGCTTGGCGAGCCCCCGGCCGCGGAACTCCGGTGCCGTGCCCGTCATCCCCGACCCGTAGCGGCCGAGGCCGTCGGTACGGGCCGCGGTGAACGCCGCCGGGCGCCCGTCGACCAGCGCCACCGTGGTCAGCTCGCGGTCGAGCAGCGGGTGGTTCCAGGTGGACTCCAGCCAGTGCGCGTAGTCGGTGAGTTCGGCGCTCACGTCACCCGGCTCGTCGGCCGTGGTCAGCGCGTCCAGCTCGAACAGCGGGTGCGGATCGGCGGCGAAGGCCGTCGCCGGACGCAGCTCGACACCGGCGGGCGGCTCCTGGAGCGGCGGCAGTCCGACGCCGGTCAGGTCGAGGCGCAGGAAGTAGGCGGAGCGGCTGGGCGCGTACCCGTGCCGCTCGGCGAAGGCGCGGTTCGCCGGCTCGTCCAGGACCCAGCTGTAGAGCGTGGTCGCCCCCGCCTCGGCCAGGTGCTCCTCGGCGGCCCGCAGCAGCAGCGCGCCGGCGCCGCGCCCGCGGTGCCCGGGGTGCACGAACACGTTGACGTTGCCGACGCCCGGCTCGGGCGACTCGTGGGCGAGCGACGCCTCCGCCGTGCCGACGACCTCCCCGTCGGCCTCGGCGACCAGCGGCCGTTGGCGCGCGTCGGGATGGGCGTGCGCCCAGTCGAACGCCGTCTGCGGTCCGGTGGCGAGCATGAAGGGCAGGGCGGCCCGCCGGACCCGGGCGAAGCCCTCGCCGTCCTCGGGGAGCCCGGGCCGTACATCACGGACGATCACAGTCATGATCCCGCACGCTATGCGGCGGGCGCGTCCGGCCGCCTCCCATTTTCCCGTCGGCCGGGTGCACAATCGGGCGCGTGACGCTTCGAATCAGCGTGGACCAGCACTCCACCACCGCCCCGTACGAACAGCTCCGTGCCCAGATCTCGGAGAGCGCCCGCTCGGGGGAGCTGCCCGTCGGCTACAAGCTCCCGACGGTGCGGGGCCTCGCGGAGGACCTCGGGCTCGCGGCGAACACGGTCGCCAAGGCGTACAAGGCCCTGGAGGGGGACGGTGTGATCGAGACCCGAGGCCGCAACGGCACCTTCATCGCGGCCGCCTCCGACGCGGCCTCCCGCCTCGCCGCCACGGCCGCGGCGGCGTACGCGACGGAGGCGCGCCGGCTGGGGCTGACCCGGGAGGCGGCGGAGACGGCGGTCGCCGAGGCGATCCGGGCGACGTACGACGGCTGAGCCCGCGCCACAGGTGACGTACGACGCCTGCACCCCGCCTGAGCCCCCGTCACACGTGACGTACGAGCGCTGAGCCCGCTACAGGTACAGCCCGGCGTCCGCGGCGCGCTGTTCCGGCATGCCCACCGCGGAGGTTCCGCGCCGGAGCGCGAACAGCTCCGCCAGGGTCGAGCCGTCCCGGCCCACGCCCTCCTCGCGTCCCAGCCAGTCCACCGACTCGGCGCGGGTCAGCGGGCCGACCTCGATGCGGGCGAGGCAGCGGCCGGGGCGGACGACGGCGGGGTGGAGGCGCTCCAGGTCCTCGTTGGTGGTGACGCCGACGAGGACGTTGCGGCCCTGGCCGAGCAGGCCGTCCGTCAGGTTGAGCAGCCGGGAGAGGGCCTGGCCCGCGGTGTGCTTGGCCTCGCCGCGGATCAGCTCGTCGCAGTCCTCCAGGAGCAGCAGCCGCCAGCGGCCCTTCGCGGTGCCCTCGTCCTCGCCGATGGCGATGTCCATCAGATAGCCGACGTCGCTGAACAGGCGCTCCGGGTCGAGGACGCAGTCGACCTGGCACCAGTCGCGCCAGGACCGGGCGAGGGTGCGCAGGGCGGAGGTCTTGCCGGTGCCGGGCGGGCCGTGGAGCAGCAGCAGCCGGCCGGTGATGTCCTCGGGGGTGACGGCCATCAGCCGGTCCATCGCCCCGGCGACCGGCGCCGTGTAGTTGGGCCGGATCTCCTCCCAGGTGCCCGCGCCGATCTGCCGGGTGGTCCGGTGCGGGCCGCGCCGGGGCGACACGTACCAGAAGCCCATGGAGACGTTCTCGGGCTGGGGTTCGGGTTCGTCCTTGGCCCCGTCGGTCGCCTCCTTGAGGACGCGTTCGGCGAGCGCGGCGTCGGTCGCGGTGACGGTGACGTCCGCGCCCCGGCTCCAGCGGGAGACGAGCAGCGTCCAGCCCTCGCCCTCGGCGAGCAGCGCGCTGCGGTCGTCGTCCTTGGTGGCCCGGAGCAGCCGCGCGCCGCCGGGCAGCAGTGTGGCGGCCGGCTTCACCCGGTCCAGGGTGGTGCTCAGGGCGTGCGGTTGTTCCCCGGTCGTGAAGCGTCCGAGGAACAGCGCGTCGAGGACGTCCGACGGCGAGTCGCTGTCGTCGACGTTCAGCCGGATCGGCAGCGCGCCTTCGGGTCTCGACGGCGTCCCGGCCGGTTCCCCCGCCGCGCCCTGGCCTTCGTTGGCAGACATGGCGCCCATGATCCGGCAACCGGGCATTCCGTGCACGGGGTTTTGAACGGGACGTTCCGCGGGGCCGTGACCTGTGCTCAGGTGGCTTGATCTTGCCGGTTTCTGAAAGTAAGTCAGGGGTAATCGGCCACGAGTTTTGACATGAACACTTCCGGCGCGCCGGATCCACTGCTACTACCTGGTAACGCAGAGATCCTGCTACAGGAGGTCCCATGAAACTGTCCCGTTTTACGGCTTTCTCCTCTTCGCTCCTGCTCGGTGCCGTCCTCGCCCTCACCGGGGCGGGAACCGCGCAGGCGGCCGAGAGCGCCGCGCTCGACTACGTAGCGCTCGGCGACTCGTACTCCTCGGGCGTCGGCTCCGGGAGTTACGACAGCGCGAGCGGCGACTGCAAGCGCTCCACGAAGGCCTACCCGGTCCTCTGGAAGAACGCGAACGCCCCCTCGTCCTTCGCGTTCACCGCTTGCTCGGGCGCCCGAACGGGTGATGTCACGGCCAATCAGCTGGGACCGCTCTCCACCGCCACCGACCTGGTCTCCGTCACGATCGGCGGCAATGACGCCGGATTCGCGGACGTCATGACCACCTGCGTCCTCCAGTCCGAGGCGACCTGTATCAACCGCGTGAATCAGGCCAAGGCCTTTGTCGACTCCACGCTGCCCGGGAACCTCGACTCGGTGTACACGGCGATCCACAACAAGGCCCCCAACGCCCATGTCGTGGTGCTCGGCTACCCGCGCTTCTACCAGCTCAGCGGATCCTGCGTGGCCGGCCTGAGCGAGAACGAGCGGCGCGCCATCAACGACGCCTCGGACTACCTCAACGCGGCCACCGCCAAGAGAGCCGCCAACCACGGCTTCACCTTCGCGAGCGTCGTCCCCGCCTTCACCGGGCACGAGATCTGCGCCTCCGGCACGGCGTGGCTGCACAGCGTCAACTGGCTGAACATCGGGGAGTCGTACCACCCCACCGCGGCCGGCCAGTCCGGCGGCTACCTGCCCAGCTTCAACGGCGCGGTGTAGAACCCGGCGCGGGGGTGCCGGCCGGGCTGGTGGCCGGCGGACTCGTGGGAGTGGTGGCCCCGCCCGTCGGGGTCACCTTCTCGCACGTCACCGAGAAGGCCACCAGGCCCGACCGCACGGTGACCGGCGAGCGCACCTCCACCCCGATCCGGTCCTCCAGCGTCCCGTCCGGCCGGAACACCGCCTGGATCCGGGTCACCTGCCGCTCGGTCGGACCGCCCGCCGCGAACTCCAGCGTCCGCCACGCGGTGTCCTGCCCCTCGCCGCTCTCGGTGATCCAGCGGTACGACACCGAGGCGGGCGTCCCGCCCACCGTGAACGTCGCCGTGAAGGCGGGCGCCTGGTCCTGCGGCGGCGGGCAGGCCCCCTCGTACCGCGCGCGGTCCGCCCGTACCGACACCACCACCGAGGTCGACGGCGTGCTCGCCGTGGCCGGCGGGGGAGTGGTGGCGGCGCCGGTCGTCGGCGCGGGCGTCGTCGTCTCCGTGGCCGGCGCGCTCGTCGTCTCCGGCGGGGCGGGCGGGGGCGAGGGGTTCTCGTCCCGCAGCAGCGCGTACGTCAGCCCGCCGCCCACGAGGAGCAGCGCGGCGATCCCCGCGACGAGCGCCGTACGCCCGCGCCGCCGCTCTCCGGGCTCCGAGCCGGGCGGCGGACCCCCGGGCCCCGGCAGTGGGGTGGTCGCCCCGGGACCCGACGGGCCATGAGGTCCGCCCGGCCCGCCGGATCCGCCCGAGGCGCCGGTCCCGCCGCCGGGACCGCCGACGCCGGGAAGCGGCGCGGGGAACGGCCCGTACGTCTCCGCCCGCGTCGGTCCGGCGCTCGGTGTGCCGCCCGCGCCGACCACCCGCAGCCGCTCCTCGGCCTCCTCCGCGGACATCCGCTGCTCCGGGTCCTTCCGCAGCAGCCCCTCGATCACCGGCGCGAGCGGTCCCGCGCGCTCCGGCGGGACGGGCTCCTCGTCCACGACCGCCCGCAGGGTGTCGAGCGCGGTGTCCCGCCGGAACGGCGAGGCACCCTCGACGGCGGCGTACAGAAGCACTCCGAGCGACCAGAGGTCCGCCGCGAGCCCCGGCGTGCGCCCCATCGCGCGTTCGGGCGCGAGGTATTCGGGGGAGCCGATGAGCTCACCGGTCATGGTGAGCGGAGAGGTGCCCGCGACGGCCGCGATGCCGAAGTCGGTGAGCACCACCCGGCCGTCGTTGGCGAGCAGCACGTTGGCCGGCTTCACGTCCCGGTGCAGCACCCCCGCCTCGTGCGCGGCGCGCAGCGCGGCGAGCACGTCGGCGCCGATGTGCGCGGCCCGCCGGGGCGGCAGCGGGCCCTCGGCCTCCAGGGTCTCGGCGAGGGTGAGACCGCGGACCAGCTCCATCACGATCCAGGGGCGGCCGTCCTCGGTGACCACGTCGTACACGGTGACCGCGCTGCGGTGCGAGACCCGCGCGGCGGCCCAGGCCTCGCGCTCCAGACGGGCGTAGAGCCGCTCCCGGTCCTCCGCCGGCAGGCCGGCCGGGGCGCGTACCTCCTTCACCGCCACCTCGCGGCCCAGGACTTCGTCCCGGGCGCGCCAGACGGTGCCCATCCCACCCTCGCCGAGCACGTCCAGAAGCCGGTACCGACCCGCGACCACCGTCATCCCTCCACGGTAGCCGAGCACGGGCGCCCACGGGTGGCGGAGATCACACCCGCTCGGATGCGTACTGCCGGGGGCCGCGCGTGCAGGATGGTTCGTGACGGTTCGACAGGCGTTCGACCGCTGTCCAACTCACCCTGGAATCAGATGGATTCGGACAGTGATCGTCAACCCCCGTACACATGCGGTGAATCCTGCGGCCGGAATACACGGGTGTCGTAGCGGGGCGATAGGGTTAACCTGCCCGGGCCGGGTGCCCTCGTACGGGTGGGGAGTGACATGGAACAGATAGCAATGCGCAGCAGGCCGCGTGTGCCTGCCATTACCTGCGGGAGCAGCGCGACCAGCTCGCGACTCGACCGCCATCTCGCGGTGCTCGGCGGTCCCGCCGTGCCCCAGCGCGAAGCGGCCGAGGCGACGCTGCTGATGCGTGAGCTGACCGCGCGTGAGGTCCCGGTGCACGGTCACCGCAGCCGGAGCTCGCGGGTCTCGCTCTTCGCTCCGCTGCGCCGACTGCGCCGCTCCCTCTTCGGCAACCACAGCTGACGGACCGTCCGGACCGGGCTCCCGCGTACCCCGACGCGGCGCTCCCGCCCGCTCCGCCCGGCCTTCGGCCCGCTTCCGACCGCTCGTTCCGTCGGACGCCGGACGTGTCCCCGCCCGTCCGGCGCCTCACTCCGTCCGCGTCCGGACCTCACGGTCCTCAGGCGCGGGCGTAGCGCCTGACCGCAGCTGGTGCGCTGAGCGCGATCAGCACCAGTGACCACAGCAGCGCCCCGGCCACCGGGTGCGCCACCGGCCAGGCCGCGTCCGCCGGCACGGACGCGTTCCCGAACAGCTCCCGTACCGCCGTCGTCACGGCCGAGATCGGGTTCCACTCGGCGATCGTCCGCAGCCAGCCCGGCATCCCGTCCGTCGGGATGTACGCGTTGGACAGCAGCGGCAGCATGAACGTGGCGCTGCCCAGCTGTCCGGCCGCCTCCTCGCTGCGCGAGGCGAGCCCCAGCAGGATGCCCACCCAGGTCGTGGCGAAGCGGAAGAGCAGCAGCAGCCCCAGGGCGCCCAGCGCCTCCAGGGCGGTGCCCTCGATCCGCCAGCCCATCGCGAGGCCGACCAGGAGCAGCGGGACCATGCCCACCGCGGTCGTCACCAGATCCGCGAGCGCCTGGGCGAGCGGCACGGCGGCCCGGCTGATCGGCAGGGTGCGCAGCCGGTCCGTCACGCCCCGGTGGGTGTCCTGGGCGGCCTGGAACATGCCCGTCATCACGCCGTTCGCCGCCGTCGCCACCAGCAGGCCCGGCACCAGGTAGGCCCGGTAGTCCGCGCCCGGCATGGCGAGCGCGCTGCCGAAGACGTACCCGAAGAACAGCAGGAAGACGACCGGCATGGTCTGGGTCATGACCGTGAGCGCCGGGGCGTGCCGGACCCGCTGGAGATGGCGGCCGAGGAGCGCGCCGCCGTCGTGGACGAGGGAACTCATACCGTGGCCTCCTGGGGCTCGGGGCGGGACGCGCGGCCGGTGAGGCGCAGGAACACCTCGTCGAGGGTGGGCGGCCGCAGCGAGGCGTCGATCAGGTGGATCCCGGCGGCGTCGGCCTCGCGCACGATCCGGGGCAGGGTGAGCGTGCGGTCCGTGGTGACCGCGCCGACGGCGCGCCGCTCGGCGTCCAGGGCCGGCGCCGAGCCGGTGAGCCGGTCGAGCACCCCGGCGGCGGCCTCCAGTGACGCCGGGTCGGCGACGACGATCTCGGCGTAGCTGCCGATCAGCGCCTTGAGTTCGGCCGGGGTGCCGCGGTGGGCGGCCCGGCCCCCGTCGACCACGACGACCTCGTCGGCGAGCTGGTCGGCCTCCTCCAGGTACTGCGTGGTCAGCAGCACCGTCGTGCCCTGGGACGCCAACCCCCGTACGGCGTCCCAGATCTCGCCCCGGCTGCGCGGATCGAGCCCGGTGGTCGGCTCGTCCAGGAAGAGCACGTGCGGCCGGACGATCAGGCTCGCCGCCAGATCGAGCCGCCGCCGCATGCCGCCCGAGTAGGTGCGGGCGGGCCGGTCGGCGGCCTCGGCGAGTCCGAACCGCTCCAGGAGCTCGTCGGCGCGGGAGCGCGGGGCGCGCAGGAGGCGGGCGAAGAGGCGCAGGTTCTCGGCGCCGGTGAGGTCGCCGTCGACGGAGGCGTACTGCCCGGTGACCGCGATCCGCTCGCGCACCCCGGCGGGGTCGCGGACCACGTCCCGCCCGGCGACCCGGGCGCTGCCGGCGTCGGGGGCGGTGAGGGTGGTGAGCACCCGCACCGCGGTGGTCTTGCCCGCCCCGTTGGGTCCGAGCACCCCGCAGACGGTGCCCTCGGGCACGGCCAGGTCGAGCCCGCGCAGCGCGTGGACCTCGCCATAGCGCTTCTGCAGACCCTCACTAAGTACAGCGTACGTAGTTGTCATGCGGTGACGATAGCGCACTACGTACGCTGTACGTAACAAGGTGGGTCGAGGGCGTCATTACGATGGGGCCGACGAGGTGGTGAGCGATGGCGGGCCGAGCGGCCGAACCCGAAGTGATCTGGGCGCGCCCCGAGCGCACGGGCCGAGGCCCCAGACCGGCCTACAGCCGGAGCGATATCGCGGCCGCGGCCGTGCGCATCGCCGACGCCGACGGCATCGACGCGGTCTCCATGCGCCGGGTCGCCGCCGAACTCGGCTGCGGCACCATGTCGCTGTACAACTACGTGCCGCGCAAGGAGGACCTGTACGAGCTGATGGTCGACGCGGCATGCGCGGAGTACGAACTCCCCGACACGCCCAGCGGCGACTGGCGGGCCGACATGACCGGCCTCGCCCGGCAGACCCGCGCGCTCATGTACCGGCACCCGTGGCTGTCCCGCGTGATGACCACGGCCTACGGATTCAGCCCGCACGCCCTGCGCTACCTGGAATGGTGCCTGGGCTGCCTGGAGCCCCTGGACGTGCACCCCGGCCTGAAGATGCAGCTCATCGCGATGGTCAACGGCACCGTCATGGCCACCGTCCGCAACGAGCAGGCCGTGGCCGAGCGGGCCCGCGGGCTTCCCTGGTCCGAGGAGCAGGAGCAGGCGGTGCGCGGCGCCTATCTGATGGGGCAGTTGGCCGGCGGGGCCTACCCGCACCTCGCCGCGCTGCTCGCCGCGTCCCCCGAGCCCGGCGACGCCGAGGAGGTCTTCGAGCTGTCCATCGCCCGGCTGCTCGACTCCTTCGCGCCGCCGGGGGGCTGACGGGGGTACGGCCGGGGCCTATGGCGGAGCGCGGCAGGGCGGGGCATGGCGGCGCGGGTCTCGCGTCACGGGCTCGCGAGGGCTCCCGCCCCGGGCCCGTCACAGGAGCATGAACTGCCCCTCCGGGCCCTCCTCCTGGTGGTCGAGCACGGACGCCGGGCGGCGCGCCGCCTCCGGTACGGGCAGCACGCCGGCCGCCCGCAGGGCGTCCTGGGTCACTCCGTCCGGGACCGCCCGCGCCGTGAGCGCCGCGCGCTCCGGCGCGCGCCCGGCGAGCAGCGCGAGGACCGTGATGAGTTCGAGCAGTTCCGAGCTCCACTCCTGCGGCCAGCCACCCGGCCCGATCGCCTCCAGGCTGCCCGGCTCGGCAGGCGCGGTCCGGTGCGCGAACCACTGCTCCAGCATCCGCACACCCCCCACCTCGAACTCCCAGGCACCCGCCGGGACGGGGGAGATCCGCCCCTCGCCCAGGCTCAGGACCTCCTCCGCCGGGTCGTACCCGAGCTCCGTCGGCCGGGCCGGGACCGCCGTCCGTACGTAGGGCCTGCGGCCGCCCGGCAGCCGCGGCCGCGCCCCGCCCCTGGCCCCGCGCAGCTGCACCTCGATGAGCTCCCGGCCCAGGGCCACGCCCGCCGCCCACACCTCCGGGTCGGCGGGCAGCGGCACCCGGCAGCCCGCGGGGGAGGACACGCCCGCCGCCACGGCCCAGGCCGCCACGTCCGGGGCGGCGACCCCGGGCCCGTACCGCGCGCGCAGCAGCGGCAGCAGACCCGGCGTCAGGTTCGGTTCCGCGCCCCCGGGGCGGCGGAAGAGCGGGCGGATCCGGCCGGGGCGGCCTGCGGGGGAGCGCCCGTCGGGCAGCGCGGCCGTCACGAGCAGCGCGGGCCCGGCCGCGCCCGGCACGTACCCCTGCTCGACGACGAACAGCTGGTGCTCGTCGGCGACCCGCCACAGCTCGGGGCGGGCGGTGTCGATCAGCCGGTGGTCGGGGAGCAGCCACTGCTCGTCGAACGGCCCGTGCGCGAGCCGCACCGGCTCGGGGCAGCGGCCCGCCTCCCGGGAGAACCGGACCGTGCCGGTCCGCTGCCCGGGCAGCGCGGCCACCGAACTCGCCGGCGTCCGGGCCCGGCTCGGCCGGAACAGTGCCTCGCGCTCCGCGCCCCGCGCCGCCACGAGCCGGTCCCAGCGGGCCCTGAGGGTGCGCGGATCCGGGGCGACGATCCAGGAGCGGCCGAGCCGCAGCGGGGCCGTGGACCACGGCATGAGGTCGTCGAGCAGGGGCGCGTCGAGCAGCGGCAGGTCCTCCGTCACGCCCCGCATGCTAACGACGCCGGTCAGTGCGCCTCCACCGTGACGGTGAAGGAGAAGCGGTCGCCCCGGTACCGGATGCGGGCCACGTCGACCACCCGGCCCGCGTCGTCGTAGGTGACCCCGGTGTAGTGCAGGATCGGCGAGAGCAGCGGCACCTGGAGCAGGGCGGCCGTCTCGGGGTCGGCGAGCCGGGCCTCGACGGTGTCCGTGATGCGGCTGATCCGGACGCCGACCAGGTCCCGCAGCACCTTCGTCATCGGCCAGCGCTCCAGGTCGGCCGGATCGATGCCGGCCGCGATCTCCGGGAGCACCGCGTTCTCCGCCCAGTTGGTGGGCTCGCCGCTCTCGCCGTCGGCGCGCAGCCGCCGGTAGACCGCGACCTCGGCGACCTCGGGGAAGTACTCGGCGAGCTCACCGGGGACCGGCCCGGTGCCGTGCCCGAGGACGGTGGTCCGCTCGCCGGACTGCTGGGCCACGATCGCGTCGATCGAGCCGAGCAGCCGGCGCGGGGTGGAGCGCCGGGCGCCCGGCTCGATGAAGGTGCCGCGCCGCCGGTGCCTGCTGATCAGGCCCTCCTCCTCCAGTTCCTTGAGGGCCTGGCGCATGGTCAGCACGCTCACGCCGTAGTGCGCGGCGAGCTGCTCCTCGGTGGGCAGCCGCAGCGAGGCGTCAGGGGTGCGGCCCAGTATGGAGGCGCGCAGCGACTGCGAGACCTGGTACCAGAGCGGCAGCTTCCGGTTCAGGACCAGCGAGTCGGGAGCGAAGGCGGTCACGGCTCTCTCCGTACGACGACTACGAGACTTCCGGCCAGGACCTTACGGCCGGAAGTGGCGCTGAAGACCCTGCCATACGTCGTCGTAGCCCTGCTGCAGGTGGTCGGCTCCGGCGGCCTGCGGGGTGGCGGTGATCGGCCAGCGGGTCTCGAACATGAAGGCGAGGCCGTCGTCGACCTTGTGCGGCTTGAGCTCGGCGGCGCTGGCCCGGTCGAAGGTCTCCCGGTCGGGGCCGTGCGCGGACATCATGTTGTGCAGCGAGCCGCCGCCCGGCACGAAGCCCTCCGCCTTGGCGTCGTACGCGCCCTCGATCAGGCCCATGTACTCGCTCATCACGTTGCGGTGGAAGTACGGCGGGCGGAAGGTGTCCTCGCCGACCAGCCAGCGCGGCGCGAAGACCACGAAGTCGACGCCCGCGAGGCCGGGGGTGTCGGACGGCGAGGTGAGCACCGTGAAGATCGACGGGTCCGGGTGGTCGTAGGAGATCGTCCCGATCACGTTGAAACGGCGCAGGTCGTAGACGTACGGCGTGTGGTTGCCGTGCCAGGCGACGACGTCGAGCGGGGAGTGCCCGTAGGTCGCCGACCAGAGGTTGCCGCAGAACTTGTTGACCACCTCGACCGGGCCCTCGACGTCCTCGTAGGCGGCGACGGGGGCGCGGAAGTCGCGGGCGTTGGCCAGGCCGTTGGCGCCGATCGGGCCGAGGTCGGGGAGCTGGAAGGGCGCCCCGTAGTTCTCGCAGACGTAGCCGCGGGCGGCCGCGTCCAGGAGCTCGACCCGGAACCGGACCCCGCGCGGGATCAGCGCGACCTCGCCGGGGCGGACCGCGAGCAGTCCGAGCTCGGTGCGCAGCAGCAGCCCGCCGTGCTCGGGGACGATGAGCAGCTCGCCGTCGGCGTCGCTGAACACCCGCTCCATGGGCGCGTTCGCGTGGTAGAGGTGCACGGCCATGCCGCTGCGCTGGCCGGCGTCGCCGTTGCCGCCGAGGGTCCACAGTCCGGCCAGCCAGTCCGTGCCGGCCGGGGGCTCCGGCAGCGGGTTCCAGCGCAGCCGGTTGGGGTCGGGCACGGTCTCGGTGAAGGGTGCGGTGCGCACGGCGCCGTTCTCGATCCGGGTGAACGGGGGGTGCGCGGCCGAGGGCCGGATCCGGTAGAGCCAGGAGCGCCGGTTGTGTGCCCGCGGCTCGGTGAACGCCGAGCCGCTGAGCTGCTCCGCGTACAGGCCGAGCGGCGCCCGCTGCGGCGCGTTCCGGCCCTCCGGCAGGGCACCGGGGACGGCCTCGGAGCCGTGCTCGTTGCCGAACCCCGTGCTGTAGCTCAGCGCTGCGGCCGTCTTGCCGGCCTGTTCCGCGTTCATCGCGTGCTCCTGTCCTGACGCTCACAACAATCCTATGCATGACCGTAGGATTCCGCTCCCGCTCGCGTCAACAGCTCTTTCGCGGAGCTCTTGGACGAGGTGCGTGCACAAGGGGTTCCAAAAGATGAACAATGCTCTACTCTCTCGCGCATGTCGTGGACCCGAAGGTTCGTTCTCGCGCTCTCCGCCGTACTCGCGGCCCTCGCCGCCACCCTCGTCGCCGCGCCCGCCGCCCAGGCGCACGAGGAACGGCCCGTCACCCTGCCCGACGGCTCCGGCAGCGTGCCCGTGCTGCGCACCGGCGAGCCGGACCTGCTCGTCTGCAAGGCCGACCGGGCGGACTTCGAACGCCGGATCGCCGCCTTCCCGGCCGAGCTCAAGGCCCGCAACCGCGCCCTGTACGCGCGCTGCACCGCCCCCGGCACCCGCCAGGGTTTCCGCCACCTCCAGCAGGCCGTCGACGCCGTGCACCGGCCCGGCATGACCATCGCGATCCTGCCCGGCCTCTACGAGGAGGAGCCCTCCCTGCCCGCGCCCACCGGCGCCTGCGCCACCCTCAAGGCCCCCCGCTCGTCGCTCGGGTACCAGATCCTCAGCTACGAGCAGCAGAAGCAGTGCCCGCACAACCAGAACCTGGTCGCCATCCTCGGCAAGAAGAACCTCCAGATCGAAGGCACCGGAGCCTCCCGCCTCGACGTCGTCGTCGACGCCAAGTACGCCAAGCTCAACGCGATCCGGGCCGACGGCTCCGACGGCGTCTACTTCCGCAACTTCACCGCCCAGCGCACCACCTTCAACTCGCTCTACATCCTCGCGGGCGACGGCTTCGTCATCGACGACGTCCTCACCCGCTGGAACGACGAGTACGGCTTCCTCACCTTCGCCTCCGACCACGGCCTCTACAAGAACTGCGAGTCCTACGGCAACGGCGACTCCGGCATCTACCCCGGCTCGGCCTCGAACATCAACGACGGCCGCGGCTACGACGTCCCCCGCTACTCCATCGAGATCACCGGCTGCCGCAGCCACCACAACATGGTCGGCTACAGCGGCACCGCCGGAGACTCGGTCTACGTCCACGACAACGAGTTCGACCACAACATGGGCGGCGCCTCCATGGACTCCGCCTTCCCCGGCCACCCCGGACTCCCGCAGAACCACGCCCGCTTCGAGCGCAACCTGATCCACGACAACAACGCCTCCTACTACCGGTACGTCGCCGACGGCACCTGCGCCAAGCCGCCCGTCGAGCGCGGCTACGAACAGGGCGTCGTCTGCCCGCAGATCTCCATGCCGCCCGGCACCGGCATCATCACCGCCGGCGGCAACTGGAACCTCTACGAGAACAACTGGGTGTACGGACACCAGCGCGCCGCCTTCTTCCTCAGTGCCGTCCCCGCCTTCATCCGCGGCGAGTCCGCCTGGGGCAAGCAGACCGACACCTCCCACCACAACCGCTACGCCGGCAACCACCTGGGCGTCGACCGCTCCGGCGCCTCCCGGCCCAACCGCACCGACGTCTGGTGGGACGGCCAGGGCGGCGGCAACTGCTGGCAGTCCGACTCCGCCGCGAGCACCCCCACCTCCCTCCCCGCCTGCGGCACCGCCCGCGGCGAGGTCTCCGGAGACACCCGCCGCGTCGTCGGCGAACCCGTCAAACTCGCCCAACTCCTCGTCTGCGCCGACTACAACGTCCAGGCCCGCCGCCTGCCCGCGGGCTGCGACTGGTACGGCGCGCGCGGCATCCAGCGCGTCGAGACCCAGCTGACCCTGGGCGTCGCCGCCGTCCTCGCCCTGGTCGGCACCCTGCTCTGGTGGCGCCGCCTGCGCGGCAGCCGCCTCGCCGCCGTCGCGACCGCCCTGGGCCTGGCCGGCCTCGTCCTCGACGTCGCCGGCTCCACCCTCGCCCTCACCCCGACCTCCGTCCCCGCCCTGGCCCTGCTCCTCACCGGCCTCTGGTGGACCGGCATCGGCCTCGCCCTCCGCGCCGGCGGCACCCGCCCGGTCTTCGCCTGGACCACCGTCGCCCTCGGCGTGCTCACCCTGCTCGACGCCTTCGACAAGGCGGTCCTGATGATCCCCTGGATCCCTGTCAGCCCCGCCTGGGTGCGCGGACTGCTCGCCGTGGTCTGGGTGCTGTGGGCCGTGATCGTCGCCGGCGCCCGCGGTCCCGCCCCGGCCCCTGCCCCGCCCACGACCCCGGCGGCGCCCGCCACCACGGCGGCCACGGGCGATACGGCGGTCACCGGCGGTACGGCGTCCTCGGGCGGCACGGCGGCCACCGGCGGCACGGCGTGAACGCCCCCACGGCCCGAGCCGCCCGCGCCCTGCTCGCCCTCGCCGTCGGCGTCACGCTGCTCTCCGGCTGCGGCGGGCGTGCCACCACCCACCACAAGCCCGGCACCAGCCACCAGGAGGCCACCGGCGGCAACGGCACCCTCCTCGCCGCCAAGGACTCCACCGGACACCGCCTCCGCGAGGTGCCCGCCGCCGGGGCGCCCGGCGTCCGCGCGGAGCTCCGGCCCGACAGCGAGGGCGGCTGGAACGTCCACCTGCTGGTGGAGAGGTTCCGCTTCACCCCCGAGAGCACCGGCGGCGCAGCCCTCCTCGGCCGGGGGCACGCCCGGCTCCTCCTCGACGGGCGCGAGACCGTCCGCGCCTACGGCCCCTGGGCCCACGTCCCGGCCGGCGCCCGCACCCTCACCGTCCGGCTGTACGCCGACGACCACACCGCCTGGGCCGTCGCGGGCCGCCCCGTCGAGGCCACCGTCCGCCTCGCCGACGCAGCCGCCGACGCCACCGGCACCGCGTCCGCCGCGACCCCGCCCGCGCCGCCCGCCACACCGGCCGGCCGCACCCTCACCGTCACCGTCAGCGGCGACTCCGTACAACCACCCCCGTCCCGGGTCGAACTGAAGAAGGGCGAACGCCTCACCCTCCGCGTGACCAGCGACCGCGCCGACACCCTCCACGTGCACGGCTACGACCGCGAACTCCCCCTCCCCGCCGGAACACCGGCGACCCTCACCTTCACCGTGGACCGCAACGGACTCTTCGAGGTGGAGACCCACGAGTCCGGACTCGTGCTGACCCAACTCGTCGTCCGATGACGGGGCTCGCCGAGGCCGGCGCTCCCGCGACCGGCCTGGCGGCCGCCGGACTCCGCGCCGCCGGCCTGCCCGTCCCCGGCCCGGCCACCCTGCCGCTCGCCCACGGCATCGGCGCCCAGCACGACCTGCCCCTCTCGCCCTTCTACGCCTACGCGGGCGCCTTCGCCGCGCTGTTCGTCTCCTTCCTCTCGCTCGGCCTGCTCTGGTCCTCCTCCCGCTTCCGCGGCGACCTGGCCGGCCGCCCCCTGCCCGCCGCCGTCCAGCGCCTCGCCGACGCCCCCGCCACCCGCACCGCGCTGCGGGCCCTCGGCGCCGCCGCCGCGCTCCTCCTCGTCCTCCACCTCCTCCTCGGCCCCGACGACCCCGACCGCAACCCCGCGCCCGGCGCCGTCTACGTCCTCCTCTGGGTCGGACTCGTCCCCGCCTCCCTCCTCCTCGGCCCCGTCTGGCGCCTGCTCAACCCACTCCGCACCCTCCACGCCCTGCTCCGGCGCCTCCTCCCCACGGGGCGCCCGCCCCGGCCCCTGCCCGCCCGGCTTGGCATCCGGCCCGCCGCCGCCGGACTCCTCCTCTTCACCTGGCTCGAACTCGTCGCCCCCGACAACACCACCGCGGCCGTCCTCCTGACCGCCCTCGGCGCGCACACCGCCGTCCACCTCCTCGGCGCCGCCCGGTACGGACCCGACTGGTTCGCCCACGCCGACCCTTTCGAGGCCTACTCCTCCCTCCTCGCCCGACTCTCCCCACTGGGCCGCCGCGCCGACGGCCGCCTCGTCCTGCGCTCCCCCTTCAACGGCCTCGACGCCACCCCGCCCGTCCCCGGCCTCGTCGCCTCCGTCTGCGTCCTCCTCGGCTCGACCGCCTACGACGGCCTCTCCGACAACCCCCGCTGGATCGACGTCCTCCAGACCTCCGCCCTCGGGCGCACCCCCACCGCCACCCTCGGACTGCTCGCCGCCGTCGCCCTCGTCGCCCTCCTCTACGGACTCTGCGCAGGCGCCCTGCGTCTGCTGAACCGCGAACTCACCACTCCGCTCACCTCCTTCGCCCACTCGCTCCTGCCCATCGCCCTCGGCTATCTCGTCGCCCACTACTTCTCACTCTTCGCGACCGAAGGGCCACGTACAGTCATCATGGCAGCGGGCACTGACAACGCCCCCTCACCCGCTCCGCCCCTGTGCCCCGGCGGCCTCGCCACCCTCCAGGTCGCCTCGATCGTCATCGGCCACGTCCTCGGCGTCATCGCCGCCCACGACCGCTCCGTCCGCCTCTTCCCGCCCGACCGGGCCGTGGCCGGACAACTCCCGCTGTTCGGGCTGATGATCGCGTACACGCTCGGGGGGATCGGGCTGCTGATCGCGTGAGCCGGGATCCGGCCTCGGGTGCGGATCCGGCTCGGCCCCGGCTCGGCCCCGACCCGTCTCCAGCCTCGGCCTCGGCCTCCGTACCAGCCTGGATCCGGCCAGTCTCCGGCCTCCGCCTCCGTCCCGGCCGGAGCGGCCTGCCGGCCGCCGGCCCCCGATCGGGAACGGCCCGCTGATCGCCCGACCTCGACCGGAACGGCATGATGGTCCCCGTGCCCCAGTCCGACCCGCAGTCCTCGCCCACGCAGCACACCGTTCAGTCCGTTCAGACCGTTCAGGGCGTCCAGGCCGTCCAGGCCGTTCCGGCCCTCCGCCGCGCCCCCGTGCAGCAGCGCAGCGCCGAGCGTCTCGCCCGGATCCTCGACGCCTGCGCCGAACTCCTCGACGAGGCCGGCTACGAGCAGCTGAGCACCCGGGCCGTCGCCGCCCGGGCGGGCGTTCCCATCGGTTCCGTGTACCGCTTCTTCGGGAACAAGCGGGCCCTGGCCGCAGCCCTCGCCCACCGCAACCTCGACCGCTACGCCGCACGCATCGCCGCGCGGCTCGACGTGCTGCCCGCCGACGGGGATCACGCCGTCACCGCCGTCGGACTCGTCGACGCCGTCCTCGACGAGTACATCGCGATGAAGCGGACCGTGCCCGGCTTCGCGCGCGTCGACTTCGGCATCCCGGCCCCCGGCGAGGCGGGCGAGGAGCACCCCAACCAGCTCGTCGCCGACCGGATCTGCGGCCTGCTGGCCGCCCCCCTCGGCCGCTCCGCCGACGAGGCGCTGCGCCGCAAGGTGCTCGTCGGTGTCGAGGCCACCGACGCCCTGCTCCAACTCGCCTTCCGCGCCGACCCGTCCGGCGACCCCGCGCTGATCGCCGAGACCCGCGCCCTCCTCCGCTCCTACCTCGTGCCCTTCCTCGGCTGAGGGGCCGGAGCGAGGCCCGCGTCAGGACCTGTCGCACCTCCCAACCGGTCGGTATGCTCGCGACTGCCCGCGCGCCACCGCCGCCGCCCCAGGGAGACCGCCATGTCCACCGCCCTGCGCATCTGCCCCCTGTGCGAAGCGACCTGCGGGCTCACCCTCACCCTGGACGGCGACCGGGTCACCGGCGCGCGGGGCGACCGGGACGACGTCTTCAGCCAGGGCTTCCTCTGCCCGAAGGGCGCCGCCTTCCCCGAGGTCGACGCCGATCCCGACCGGCTCACCGGCCCTCTCGTCCGCGACGACGGGGTGCTGCGCCAGGCCACCTGGGACGAGGCCTTCGACCGTATAGCCGCCCGCATCCGGCCGCTGATCGAGGAACACGGGCCGCACGCCGTGGGCATCGTCCTCGGCAACCCGAACGTCCACACCATGGCGGGCGCCCTCTATCCACCCCTCCTCCTCGGCGCCCTGCGCACCCGCAACCTGTTCACCGCGTCCACCCTCGACCAGATGCCCAAGCACGTCTCCAGCGGACTGCTCTTCGGCGACGCCTTCGCCATCCCCGTGCCCGACCTCGACCGCACCGACCACCTGCTGATGCTCGGCGCCAACCCGCTCGACTCCAACGGCAGCCTGTGCACCGCCCCGGACTTCCCCGGCCGGCTCAAGGCGCTGCGCGCCCGGGGCGGCACGCTCACCGTCGTCGACCCCCGCCGCACCCGCACCGCCCGCCTCGCCGACCGCCACCTCGCCATCCGCCCCGGAGCGGACGCCCTCTTCCTGGCCGCCCTCGTCCACACCCTCTTCGCCGAGGACCTCGTCCGCCTCGGCGCGCTCGCGCCCCACGTCGAGGGCGTGGCGGAAGTCCGGGAGGCCGTAAGCGCGTTCACCCCCGA
The DNA here is from genome assembly GCF_055560575.1 of Streptomyces sp. NPDC023157. Lineage (NCBI taxonomy): Bacteria > Bacillati > Actinomycetota > Actinomycetes > Kitasatosporales > Streptomycetaceae > Streptomyces > Streptomyces sp. NPDC023157. The sequence continues at coordinate 365,036 of NZ_JBVHIL010000010.1, read as the reverse complement.
GGCGGTCGCCGCCGCGTGCGACCTGGACGCCGACGTCATCCGCACCACCGCCCGCGAGCTGGCCGCCGCCCCCACCGCCGCCGTCTACGGGCGGATGGGCTCCTCCACCGTCGCGTACGGCACCCTCGGCAACTGGCTCGTCGACGTCCTCAACGTGCTCACCGGCAATCTCGACCGGCCCGGCGGCGCCCTCTTCCCGCTCTCCGCGACCGCCCCCGCGCCCCGCCCGGCGGGCCCGGGGAAGGGCTTCGCGCTCGGCCGCTGGGCCAGCAGGGTCTCCGGCCGTCCCGAGGCCAAGGGCGAACTCCCGCTGGCAGCCCTCGCCGAGGAGATCGACACCCCGGGGGAGGGGCGCGTCCGGGCGGTGATCACCGTGGCCGCCAACCCCGTCCTGTCCGCGCCCGACGGGCGCCGCCTCGACGCCGCGCTGGGCTCCCTCGACCTGATGGTCAGCGTCGACCCGTACCTCAACGAGACCACCCGGCACGCCGATGTCGTGCTGCCCCCGCCGCCGCCCTCGCAGAGCGCGCACTTCGACTTCGCCTTCAATCAGTTCGCGGTGCGCAACCAGGCCCGCTACACGCCCGCCGCCGTGCCCCTGGGGGAGGGGCGCATGGACGAGTGCGAGATCCACGCCCGGCTGATCCTGGCCGTCTCCGGGCTCCACGGCGCCCCGCCCTCGGCCGTGGACGAGCTCGCCGTCGACACCGCCCTGGCCAAGGCCGTCGCCCAGGAGCACTCACCCGTCCACGGCCAGGACCCGAAGGCCCTGGCCGCGAGCCTCACCGGCGCCACGGGGCCCGAGCGGCGCCTCGACCTGATGCTGCGCCTCGGACCGTACGGACTCACCCTCGACGCCCTCCGCGCGGCGCCGCACGGCATCGACCTCGGCCCCCTCGCACCCCGGCTGCCCGGTCTCCTGAAGACCCGCAGCGGCCGGATCGAGCTGCTGCCCGCACCCCTCGCGGCCGACCTGCCCCGCCTGCGCGCGGTGCTCGATCACGTACCCGACCCGGGCGTGCTGCGGCTCGTCGGGCGGCGTCATCTGCGCTCCAACAACAGCTGGCTGCACAACATCCCCGCCCTCACCGGCGGTTCCAACCGCTGCACCCTCCAGGTCCACCCGGACGACGCCACACGGCTGGGCCTCGCCGCCGGCGGCCTCGCGCGCGTCAAGGGCGCCGGCGGCGAGCTGGAGGCCGAGGTGGAGATCACCGACACCGTGCGCCCTGGGGTGGTGAGCCTGCCGCACGGCTGGGGCCACGACCGCCCCGGCACCCGTCTCGGGGTCGCCTCCGCCCGCCCCGGCGTCAACGTCAACCAGCTGCTCGACGGCTCCCTGCTCGACCCGCTGTCGGGCACCGCCGTCCTCAACGGCTTCCCCGTCCAGGTCGCCCCGAGCGGAACACCCCTGCCGTGACCTGGGGTTTTGCTCGTATTGCTCACGCGTCAACATCTTGTTAACGCGGGAACCGGCCACCTACCGTCATCCGCACCGCCGCTCTGGCGGGAGTTCAAGGGTGAACGTGAGGTGTCCTCCCATGCTGACCATCCTCGGCTTCGCCATGATCGCGACCTTCCTGGTCCTGATCATGACGAAGAAGATGTCGCCGATCGCGGCGCTCGTGCTGATTCCCGCGCTGTTCTGCGTCGCCGTCGGACAAGGGGCCCAGCTGGGCGACTACGTCATCGAAGGCGTCGGCAAGCTGGCGCCCACGGCCGCGATGCTGATGTTCGCGATCGTCTACTTCGGCGTCATGATCGACGTCGGCCTGTTCGACCCGATCGTGCGGGGCATCCTGCGCTTCTGCAAGGCCGACCCGATGCGGGTCGTGGTCGGTACGGCGGTGCTCGCCGCGATCGTCTCGCTGGACGGCGACGGCTCCACCACCTTCATGATCACCGTCTCGGCGATGTACCCGCTCTACAAGCGGCTCGGCATGAGCCTGGTCGTCATGACCGGCGTCGCCGCCACCGCCAACGGCGTCATGAACACCCTCCCCTGGGGCGGTCCGACCGCCCGCGCGGCCACCGCGCTCAAGCTGGACGCGGCCGACATCTTCGTGCCGATGATCCCGGCGCTCGCCATGGGCCTCCTCTTCGTCTTCGCCCTCGCGTACGTGCTGGGCCGCCGCGAGCGGAAGCGCATCGGCTACCTCAGCCTGGACGAGGCGCTGGTCCCGCGGACCGAGAGCGAGACCGTGCTGGTCGGGGCGGGCGGCGGCGGTGCCGACGCGGGCGCCAAGGGTGGCAAGGTCGGCAAGGGTGCGAACGGCATCAAGGGCGGCAAGGGTGCGGACGGCACCAAGGGAGCGGGTTCCGGTGGTGACCTTCCCGAGGACGCCGGAACGGGCACCAAGGAGGGCGCCGACGAGGAGGCCGGCGGCGGCTTCCAGGGGCTCGACCCGAACCGCGCGACCCTGCGTCCCAAGCTGTACTGGTTCAACGCCGGGCTCACCGTCGTCCTGCTCGCCGCGATGATCATGGAGCTGCTGCCGATCCCGGTGCTGTTCCTGCTCGGCGCCGCGCTCGCCCTCACCGTCAACTTCCCGAACATGGGCGAGCAGAAGGCCCGCATCGCCGCCCACGCGGACAACGTGCTCAACGTCTCCGGCATGGTCTTCGCCGCCGCCGTCTTCACCGGTGTGCTCACCGGCACCGGCATGGTCAAGCACATGGCCGACTGGCTGGTCGGCGCCATCCCCGAGGGCATGGGGCCGCACATGGCCCTGGTCACCGGAGTGCTGAGCCTCCCGCTCACCTACTTCATGTCGAACGACGGCTTCTACTTCGGCGTCCTGCCGGTGCTCGCCGAGGCCGGCGCCGCGCACGGCGTGTCCCCGCTGGAGATCGCCCGCGCCTCCCTGGTCGGCCAGGCCCTGCACATGTCGAGCCCGCTGGTCCCGGCGGTGTACGTGCTGGTCGGCATGGCGAAGGTGGAGTTCGGCGACCACACCCGGTTCACCGTGAAGTGGGCCGCGCTCACCTCGCTGGTGGTGCTCGCGGCCGGGATCCTCTTCGGGATCATCTAGGCCCGGACGGGTGGAAGTCGGAGGGTGGCACGGCACGGTGCCACCCTCCGTAGTCATGTGATGACCAATAGTCAGATTATCGGTTCATTGACCCGGTGTCTGTATACGACTGGAGGAACTCCGCATGACCGCTCAGGCTGCCCGTCCCCTGCTCTCCGCCGCCGTCGTCGGCCTCGCCCTGGGTGCCGTCACCCTGGCTGGCGCTCCCGCCGCTTTCGCGGCCCCCGGAGACGACGGCGACATCAAGGTCCACCATGCGGGCACGGTCGAGCCCGACCAGAGCAACGACCCCCAGGTCTGCGAGTTCCACTTCGCCGCCTTCAACTTCAACGACCTCACCACGATCCACTGGGACATCTACAACCAGCCCCCGGGCACCCCGCCGGCCGTGCGGTCGGGCGACATCGCCCTCGACTCCGCCCACAACGGCTACAGCCCCGACATGACGCTCCCCGACGGCATGTACAAGGTCGAGGTGACGTGGGTGGGCCAGCAGGGCGCCAAGAAGAGCAAGGTCTTCCGGGTCAGCTGCGACAACCCCACCACCCCGCCGACCACGCCGCCTCCTTCCACCAGTGGAGGTAGCAGCAACGGAGGCGGCGACAACGGGGGCGGAAACGGCGGCCACGGCCACCACAAGCCGCCGCACGGACCCGTCGGCGCGGGCGGCGGCGGAGCCGCTGACACCACCGCCTCGGACGACGGCTCCGCCTTCGGCGTCGGATCCGCCCTCGCCGCCGGTCTCGCGGGCACCGCCGGCCTGATCCTCATCCGTCGTGCGCGCCGCCGCAACGATGGCGCCGCGTAGGTCCCCCGACCCGCGCAGGACGGTATCCACCGGCCGGGCTCCCTCCGCCTCCCCGAACGAGCGGAGCCCGCGCCGGCCCCACCCGCGCGGGCCTGCCTCGCGCAGACCCACCACCCGCAGGCAGCGCCGGCTCTTCAGGCTCGCCCGCACCGTCGCCGTGACCCTCACCCTGGTCGCCGGCGTCGTCTGGTGGGCCCAGGACGGGGAGCCGGAAGGGCCGGCCCTCGCGGCCGGCCCCGCCGCACACGGTGTGGCGCGGCCCGCCGCGACCCCGGGAGACCAGAAGCCGAAGAGCCTCCCGCGCGCGGCCCCCGCCACAGCGAAACCCCAGCCCCCACCCGCACCCCTGAGGCGATCCCGCCCCACCACCCTCGCCGTCCCCGCCATCACCATCGAGGCCCCCGTCGTCCCCCTGGGCCTCGACGCCTCCGGCGTACTCGCCACCCCGCCGATCGAGAACCCCCGGATCGTCGGCTGGTACGCCGAGGGCCCGACCCCCGGCGAGCGCGGCACCGCCGTCGTCGTCGGCCACCGCGACACCCGCACCGGACCGGCGATCTTCCTCAACCTCAACTCCCTCGCCCCCGGCAACACCGTTCGGATCGCCCGCGCCGACGGCCGCGTCGCCGTCTTCACGGTCGACCGGGTCCGTACGTACGCCAAGTCCGCCTTCCCCGACAAGGAGGTCTACGGCAGCACGGGCCGCCCCGAACTGCGCCTGCTCACCTGCGGCGGAACCTTCGACCGCAAGGCGGGCTACGAGTCGAACATCGTCGTCTTCGCCCACCTCACGGGCATCGACCGGGAGATCTGACCCCACCGGGGCGGCCCGCCGCCCCCACCCCGCCCCGGCGGGCCCACGCCACCCGGCGCGCGCCCGCCGGACACGGCGGCTCAACGAGGAGCGCCGCCGGGCAGCGCGAGCCCTTCCTCGGCACCGGCCTCTCGGACCGCCCGCTCGCGCGAACCGTCCTCGGCCACGCCGCTTCTCGGTCTCGCCCGCCATCGCGAGCATCGCCGCGCGGACCCGCGCGTGCCGCCACCGCGACCCGCCGGGCGGCCAGTGGCGAGTCATCGCCAACCCCTTCCGTACGCGCTGACCCGGCGCGCAACATTGGCCGTGGAGCTGGAAAGAGCCCGCGTCCGCCGCGTGGAGATCGTCCGGCACCAGCAACACGGGCCGCTCCGCAGCCGACTCGCCGAGCGGTCCGGCCGTCGCCCGGAACAGCCAGTCCCGCTCCTCCTCGGGGCCGCGCTCCGCCGCCGGGCGGACCCTGCCCAAGGACGGCAGCGGAGAAGCCGGTTCGGGACACTCCTCTCCCGCACCGGACCACTCCGTGGCCGGCCGGTCCGCCGGCCAGCCGTCCAGGGCCTCGGCGAGGTGACGCGTGGAGGGCCGCGCGCCCCTCCATGCCCAGGCCCGCGCCGCCGCACCGCTCGCAGCCGCCCCTCACCGGCCGGGCGGGCCCGCATCCTCCTCACCCGCAGGCCCCGCCGCTGCCGCGCCCCCCGTCGCCGACGGGCCCGGCAAGGCGGAACCCCCCAGTTCGCGGGCGGCAGGGCTGTCCGGGGTGCCCGTGGACAGGGTGGGACGCGGAGGGCGAGGATCGGGCGTCGGGCGTCGGGCGTCGGGCGTCGGCATCAGGCATCGGCCGTCGGGCGTCGGCCATCGGCAGGGCGGCCGACGCGGCGCCGGTCCGGCCGAAACTCGCGCGCTCGGGTGGCCGTCCCCGGCGGGGGAGAGGCCTGGCGTCCGAAAACTAACAGCGCTAGTTTGGGTGTCGGTCACGCGAGCAAGCGCGCCGCCCCGAGGTGTGAGGAGACAGCGGATGAAGGCCCACGACGCGATGTACATCGGCGGGGAGTGGCGCCCCGCGGCGTCCGCGGAGACGATCGCCGTGGTCGACCCCGCCGACGAGCGGGTCATCGCCCACGTCCCGGCCGGCACCGCAGAGGACGTCGACGCCGCCGTGCGCGCGGCCCGCGCCGCCTTCCCCGGCTGGGCCGCCACCCCGCCCGCCGAGCGGGCCGCCCGGATCGGCGCGCTGCGCGACGCGCTCGCCGCCCGCGCCGAGGAGATCGCCGCCACGGTGACCGCCGAGCTTGGCGCCCCGCCGCAGCTCGCCGCCGCCGTGCACGCCGGACTGCCGATCGCCGTGGCCGGTTCGTACGCCGAGCTCGCCGCCACCCACCCCTTCGAGGAGAAGGTCGGCAACTCGACCGTCTACTCCGAGCCGGTCGGCGTCGTCGCCGCGATCACCCCGTGGAACTACCCGCTCCACCAGATCGTCGCCAAGGTCGCCCCGGCCCTCGCCGCGGGCTGCACCGTCGTCCTCAAGCCCGCCGAGGACACCCCGCTCACCGCTCAGCTCTTCGCCGAGGCCGTCCACGCCGCCGGGGTGCCGGCCGGTGTCTTCAACCTCGTCACCGGCCTCGGGGCGGTCGCCGGGCAGGCCCTCGCCGAGCACTCCGACGTGGACCTCGTCTCCTTCACCGGCTCCACCGCCGTCGGCCGGCGGATCGGCGCCCTCGCCGGCGGCGCGGTCAAGCGGGTCGCCCTCGAACTCGGCGGCAAGTCCGCCAACGTGATCCTGCCCAGCGCCGACCTCGGCAAGGCCGTCGCCGTCGGCGTCGCCAACGTCATGTCCAACTCCGGCCAGACGTGCAGCGCCTGGACCCGGATGCTGGTCCCCGCCGAGCGGTACGAGGAGGCCGTCGCGCTCGCCGCCGAGGCCGTCGCCAAGTACGTCCCCGGCGAGCGCCTTGGCCCCCTCGTCAGCGCCAGGCAGCGGGACCGCGTCCGCGGCTACATCGAGAAGGGGATCGCGGAGGGCGCCCGGCTCGTCGCGGGCGGCCCCGAGGCCCCGCTCCCGACCGGCTACTACGTCGCACCGACCGTCTTCGCCGACGTCACCCCCGGGATGACCATCGCCCAGGAGGAGATCTTCGGCCCGGTCGTCTCGATCATCCGGTACGAGGACGAGGCCGACGCGCTCGCCATCGCCAACGGCACCGTGTACGGGCTCGGCGGCGCCGTCTGGGGCGAGCCGGACGAGGCCGTCGCCTTCGCCCGCCGCATGGAGACCGGCCAGGTCGACATCAACGGCGGCCGGTTCAACCCGCTGGCCCCCTTCGGCGGCTGGAAGCAGTCGGGCGTCGGCCGCGAGCTCGGCGCGCACGGGCTCGCCGAGTACCTCCAGACCAAGTCCCTGCAGTTCTGAGCGCCGTACTCACCCGAGGAGCCCCATCCGTGATCCGCGCCGCCGTCCTGCCCGCCATCGGCTCTCCCCTGGAGATCACCGGCATCGAGCTGCCCGAGCCGGGACCCGGCCAGGTCCGGGTGCGCCTCGCCGCCGCCGGGGTCTGCCACTCCGACCTGTCGCTGTCCAACGGGACGATGCGGGTGCCCGTGCCCGCCGTCCTCGGTCACGAGGGCGCCGGGACGGTCGTCTCCGTCGGCGAGGGCGTCACCCATGTCGCCCCCGGCGACGGCGTCGTCCTCAACTGGGCACCGTCCTGCGGCGCCTGCCACCACTGCTCGATCGGCGAGGTCTGGCTCTGCGCGAACGCGCTGGCCGGCGCCGCCGACGTGTACGCCCGCACCGAGGACGGCACCGAACTCCACCCGGGGCTCAACGTGGCGGCCTTCGCCGAGGAGACCGTCGTCGCCGCGAACTGCGTGCTGCCCGTCCCGGACGGCGTGCCGCTCACCGACGCCGCCCTGCTCGGCTGCGCCGTCCTCACCGGCTGGGGCGCGATCCACCACTCCGCGCGCGTCCGGCGGGGCGAGACCGTGGCCGTGTTCGGCGTCGGCGGCGTCGGCCTCGCCACCCTCCAGGCCGCCAGGATCGCCGGCGCCTCGACCATCGTCGCGGTCGACGTGTCGCCCGAGAAGGAGGCGCTGGCCCGGGCCGCCGGGGCCACCGAGTACGTCGTCGCCTCCGGCACCACCGCCAAGGAGATCCGGAAGCTGACCGGCGGCCACGGCGCCGACGTGGCCGTCGAGTGCGTCGGCCGCGCCGCCACCATCCGTACCGCCTGGGACGCCACCCGGCGCGGCGGCCGCACCACCGTCGTCGGCATCGGCGGCAAGGACCAGCAGGTCACCTTCAACGCGCTGGAGCTCTTCCACTGGGGCCGCACCCTGTCCGGCTGCGTCTACGGCAACTCCCACCCGGCCGAGGACCTCCCGGTCCTCGCCGAGCACATCCGCGCGGGCCGCCTCGACCTGAGCGCCCTGGTCACCGAGCGCATCACCCTGGAGGGCATCCCGGGCGCCTTCGAGAACATGCTCGCGGGCAAGGGCGGCCGGGCGCTGGTCGTCTTCTAGGAGTCCGCGTCCAGGACTCCTCCGGACCGGTCCCGGCACCCCCCCCGCGGGGCCGGTCCCGGCACCCCCCCCGCGGGGCCGGTCCCGGCACTCCCGCGGGGCCGGTTCCGGCACCCCCCGCGGGGCCGTTCCCGGCACTCCCGCGGACCGGTCCTAGCCCCGTACGGTCCCGGCCGGAGCCGCCTCAACGGGCTTCGGCCGCGACCGGGACACCGCCACGCCCGCCAGGCACAGCGCGCCGCCGCCCAGCGTGAGCAGCCCCGGCAGCTCGCCCAGGAACACCCAGGCCAGCAGCACCACCAGGGCGGGCACGGCGTAGGTCGTCGCGCCCATCCGGCCGGCGGTCGTACGGGCCAGGGCGTAGGCCCAGGTCGTGAAGGCGAGAGCGGTCGGGAACACGCCGAGGTAGACCATGTTGAGGGTCGCCGACAGCGGCGCCCGGCCCGCCTCCTCGACCAGCTGCCCGGCGAACGGCAGACAGGCCACCGCGCCGATCAGACACCCGAAGGTCGTCACCTGGAGCGCGCTGCCGTGCGCCAGCGCGGGCTTCTGGGCGACGACACCGCCGGCGTACGCGATCGCCGCCACCAGGCACAGCACGACGCCGAGCACCGACGCGTGCCCCTCGCCGGACATCGAGAGCCCGACGGCCACCGCGCCCGCGAAGGACACCGCCATGCCGGCGAGCAGCCGGGGCGGCAGCGACTCCTTGAGGAAGCGCGCGCCGAGCAGGGCGATCAGGATCGGGCCGATGTTGACGACCATCGCCGCGGTGCCCGCGTCGACCTCCTGCTCGCCCCAGTTGAGCACCACCATGTACACCCCGAACCACAGCAGCCCGGACACGCCGATGCCGCGCCAGGCGGCCCGGGGCGGGAGCCCTTCGCGGCGGATCAGCAGGACCGTGCCGAGGACCAGCGAGCCGGCGAGCAGCCGGCCGAGGGCGAGGGCGCCGGGGGAGTAGGCGGCGCCCGCGCTGCGGATCGAGACGAAGGCGGAGGCCCACAGGACGACGGTGACACCGGCGGCGGCGAGCGCGAGACGTGAGGTTCGGTTCGGCATGGACCGACCGTACGGCGCGGACCGTTCGGCGCTCACCGCAATATCGGGCGCAGCCCGCGTGGGCGGAACGGCTGCCGTGCCGCCTCCCGCGTCGACCGTCTCACCGCAGCGCCGCCGCCTCGATGCCCAGGCGCTCGCGCAGCGCCCGTTCCCCCTCGGGAGTCACCTTCACCGCCCGCTCCGACCCGATCCGTACGCACCACCCGGCGTCCAGCGCGTGCCGGCACAGCGCCGCCCCCGCGAGCCCGGCGAGGTGCTGCCGGCGCTCGGTCCAGTCGAGGCAGCCGCGCGCGACGGGCCGCCGCCCCTTGGGTACGAGGGTGATGCCGAGCTCCTCGAACCAGGCCATGCCCGGGTCGGTCAGCGCGAACCCGGTGTCCTGGCGCAGCAGTCCGCGCGCGGTCAGGGCGTCGGTGAGGGTGATGCCGAGCCGCCCGGCGAGGTGGTCGTAGCAGGTCCGGCCGCGGGCCATGGCCTGCCCGGCGCTCGCCGCCCGCAGGCCGAGCGGCGTCCGGGGCTCGGCCGGTTCGGAACGGGCGGCCAGCTCCTCGACGAGGTGCGCGATCCCGGGGTCGGCGAGCCGGACGTACCGGTGCCGCCCCTGCCGCTCCTCGGCGAGCACTCCGCCCGCGACCAGCTTCCCCAGGTGCTCGCTGGCGGTCGAGGGGGCCACCCGCGCGTGGCGGGCCAGCTCCCCGGCGGTCCAGGCGCGCCCGTCGAGCAGGGCGAGCAGGAAGGCGGCGCGGGTCTCGTCGGCGAAGAGGGCGGCGAACGAGGCGAGGTCTTTGGAGGCCATGACACCAGCATGGCGCAGCCATGGTTCGGCCGGGGCCGAACCATGGTGGTCAGTACGCCCGGTCGCCCCGCGCGTACTGCGCGAACTGCGTCCCGAGTCCGTCGAGCAGGGCCCGCAGCCCCGTGTCGAACGCGCCCTCGTCGACCTTCTCGCGCCGCTCCGCGAGGAGGTGGGCCTGGCCGAGGTGCGGGTAGTCGGCGGGGTCGTAGGCGGTTTCGTCGTCGACGAAGCCGCGGGCGAAGGAGCCGAGGGCGGAGCCGGTGACGAAGTAGCGCATCAGGGCGCCGATGGAGGTGGCCTGGGCCGGTGGCCAGCCCGCGCGGACCATCGCGCCGAAGACCGCGTCGGCGACCTTCAGGCCGGCCGGGCGGCGGCCGGGGCCCTGGGCGAGGACGGGGACGATGTGCGGGTGGTCGGCGAGGGCGGCGCGGTAGGAGACCGCCCAGTCGTGCAGGGCGGTGCGCCAGTCGCGGGGGTCGTCGGCCGCGAACATCGACAGGTCGATCTTGGCGCTGACCGCGTCCGCGACCGCGTCGAGGATCTCGTCCTTGGTCCGGAAGTGGTTGTAGAGCGAGGGCCCGCTGACGCCGAGTTCGGCCGCGAGCCGCCTGGTCGAGAGGGCGGCGAGCCCCTCGGCGTCCACGAGCGCTCCCGCCGTCTCGACGATGCGGTCTCGGCTGAGGAGGGGCTTGCGCGGTCGGGCCATGGCGCACATAGTAGGCCTGGCCATGAAAACTAGCAGTGGTAATTAAATGAGGATGGGGTGGCGCGGTGAATCTGGAGCTGAGCGAGGAACAGACGGCCGTACGACGGCTCGCCGAGGACTTCGTCGCCCGTGAGGTCGCCCCGTACGCCGTCGAGTGGGACCGGGCCGAGAACGTCGACCGGTCGATCGTGAAGAAGCTGGGCGCGGTCGGCTTCCTCGGCCTGACCATCCCGGAGGAGTACGGCGGCTCGGGCGGCGACCACCTGGCGTACTGCCTGGTGACGGAGGAACTGGGCCGGGGCGACTCCTCGGTGCGCGGCATCGTCTCGGTCTCCCTCGGCCTGGTCGCCAAGACGATCGCCTCCTGGGGCGACGAGGAGCAGAAGCGGAGCTGGCTGCCGCGGCTCGCGTCCGGCGACGCGATCGGCTGCTTCGGCCTGACCGAGCCGGGCACCGGCTCCGACGCCGGGAACCTGGCCACCCGGGCGGTCCGCGACGGCGACGCGTACGTGATCGACGGCAGCAAGATGTTCATCACCAACGGCACCTGGGCCGATGTCGTGCTGCTCTTCGCCCGCACCGGGGACGCCCCCGGCCACAAGGGCGTCTCCGCGTTCCTCGTGCCCACCGACACCCCCGGCCTCACCCGCCGCACCATCCACGGCAAGCTGGGCCTGCGCGGCCAGGCCACCGCCGAGCTGGTCCTCGACGGTGTCCGGGTGCCGGCGAGCGCGATGCTCGGCCCCGAGGGCAAGGGCTTCTCCGTCGCCATGTCCGCGCTCGCCAAGGGCCGCATGTCGGTCGCCGCGGGCTGTGTCGGCATCGCGCGGGCGGCGCTCGACGCGGCGGTCCGGTACGCGGGGGAGCGCGAGCAGTTCGGCAAGCCCATCGCCTCGTACCAGCTGGTGCAGGAGCTGATCAGCGACATCGCGGTCGACGTGGACGCGGCCCGGCTGCTCACCTGGCGGGTCGCGGACCTGGTCGACCGGGGCGAGGAGTTCGCCACGGCCGCCTCGAAGGCCAAGCTGTTCGCCTCGGAGGCCGCCGTCCGCGCGGCCAACAACGCCCTCCAGGTCTACGGCGGCTACGGCTACATCGACGAGTACCCGGTCGGCAAGCTGCTGCGGGACGCGCGCGTGATGACCCTGTACGAGGGCACCAGCCAGATCCAGAAGCTGATCATCGGGCGGGCGCTGACGGGGGTCTCGGCGTTCTGAGTATCCGGGGAGTGTCCGGGCGGAGTATCCGGGGCACCCCCTGAGTATCCGGGGCGCCCCCTGAGTATCCGGGCGGATGTGGCGCCGGCCACATCCGCCCGATGCTGTCCGGCATGAGCGAACACCCGGTCAAGCAGCAGCAGAACACCCCCGCCTACTACGTGCAGGCGATCCTCTCCTTCGGCGTCGCGCTCCTGGCCGTGACGGTCGGGATCTACCAGCTCGACGCCAGCGCCTGGGTCCGCGGCTTCCTCGCCGTCGCCGTCCTCTACCTCACCACCTCCGCCTTCACCCTCGCCAAGGTCGTCCGCGACCGGCAGGAAAGCTGAGCCGCCACGCTCTAAGCGCTTGCTCACCTTCGTTGTATGGTGTTCGTCCCGAAGGCCCGACGAGGAGAGTGCGATGAGCGTGACGGAGGAGACGCCCGGCGGCGAGGACATGCCGTGGGGCGAGGTCACGCCCGAAGCGGCCCGGCGGCTGCTGGTCGCCGCCGTCGAGGCGTTCGCCGAGCGCGGCTACCACGCCACGACGACCCGTGACATCGCGGGCCGGGCCGGCATGAGCCCGGCCGCGCTCTACATCCACTACAAGACCAAGGAAGAGCTGCTCCATCGGATCAGCCGGATCGGCCACGACAAGGCCCTGGAGATCCTGCGGGACGCCGCCGACGGGCAGGGCACGGCCGCCGAGCGACTCGCCGACGCCGTACGGTCCTTCGTCCGCTGGCACGCCGAGCGGCACACCACCGCCCGGGTCGTGCAGTACGAGCTCGACGCCCTCGGCCCCGAGCACCGCGCCGAGATCGTGGCGCTGCGCCGCGAGTCGGACGCCACCGTGCGCCGGATCCTCGACGAGGGCGTGGCGGCCGGGGAGTTCGACGTCCCCGACGTGGCCGGCACCACCGTCGCGGTGCTCTCCCTCTGCATCGACGTCTCCCGCTGGTTCAACACCCAGGGGCGCCGGACGCCGGACGAGGTCGGCGCGCTCTACGCCGACCTCGTGCTGCGGATGGCGGGGGTTCAGAAGTAGTAGCGGGAGACCGACTCGGCGACGCACACCGGCTTGTCGCCGCCCTCGCGCTCCACGGTCACCGTCGCCGTCACCTGCACCCCGCCGCCGGCCTCCGTCACCTCGGTGAGGACGGCGGTGGCGCGCAGCCGCGAGCCCACCGGCACCGGGGCGGGGAAACGCACCTTGTTGGTCCCGTAGTTGAGACCCATCCGCATGCCCTCGACGCGCATGATCTGCGGGACCAGGGTCGGCAGCAGCGACAGCGTGAGGTAGCCGTGCGCGATCGTCCGCCCGAACGGGCCGGTGGCGGCGCGCTCCGGGTCGACGTGGATCCACTGGTGGTCGCCCGTCGCGTCGGCGAACTGGTCGATCCGCTTCTGCTCGATCTCCAGCCAGTCGCTGTGGCCCAGCTGTTCGCCGACCCCGGCGCGCAGTTCCTCGGCGGAGGTGAAGATCCTCGGCTCGGCCATGTTCCCGCTCCCTCTCGTCCCGGTGGTGTTCCGGTGGTGTCCCGGTGAAGTCCCGTGATGTCTAAGCGCTTGCTCAGCATGTGGGGGCGGACGACCTCCTGTCAACGCACCGGAACATCCCTCGCGTAGGCTCCACCGGGTGCCGCAGATTCCCGAGAAGATCCACGAACTCACCGTCGGTCAGCTGTCCGCGCGCAGCGGAGCGGCCGTCTCGGCCCTCCACTTCTACGAGTCCAAGGGCCTGATCAGCAGCCGCCGCACCAGCGGCAACCAGCGCCGCTACGGCCGCGACACCCTGCGCCGCGTGGCCTTCATCCGGGCCGCCCAGCGGGTCGGCATCCCGCTCGCGACCGTCCGCGACGCCCTCGCCCGGCTGCCCGAGGAGCGCACGCCCACCCACGAGGACTGGGCGCTGCTCTCGGCGACCTGGCGGACCGAACTGGACGAGCGGATCAAACAGCTCGGCCGGCTGCGGGACCACCTGAGCGACTGCATCGGCTGCGGCTGCCTCTCGCTGCAGAACTGCGTCCTGTCCAACCCCGACGACGTCTTCGGCGAGCAGCTGACCGGCTCGCGCCTGATGTCCGAGCGCAGGGCCTGACACACGGCACGTGTCACACGGGACCCGACACACGGGGCCCGACACACGGCACCCGACCCACACAAAGGAACGAGCGGGGACCCGCCACCCCCGTGGGCGGGCCCCCGCTCGGCTCTGTGGCGGGCGGGTCACTCGTACTCGGTGCCGCCCTTGCGGGTCAGATACGCAGGGCTGACCGCCTTCGCGATCGCCCGCCCGCCGACGACCGGGCTGTGCCGCTCGGCCGCCGCGCGGATCACGACCCCCTCGCGCAGGTGCAGTTCCCGCCCGGAGACCGTCTCCCGGCCGCTCGCCAGCGCGAGGACGGTGTCGAGGTCGTACGGGCCGGAGTACAGCCGCGGTACGAGGGGCAGCTCGCCCGGCTCCAGGACCTCCGCCGGGTCCAGCCACCGGACCCGGCCGTCGATCTCGGCGCACAGGTCGAAGAGCGCGAACCCGAGCCCGTCCTCGACGCGGGCGTTCGCCCCGTACGCCAGGTCCTGCACCCCCGCCCCGTACACCTCGCCGAAGAGTCCGACGCGACGCGCCCCGAGCCGCTCGGCGAGCCGGGCCGCGACGGCCGGGAGGCCGTGCCCGAGGACGGCGCGCCAGTACAGGTTGCGCGGGTCCTCGCGCAGGGCCAGGCCCTTCGCGCCGAAGCCCTTGGACGAGACGAGCGTCCGGCCCTCCTCGGCGAGATGGGTCACCAGGCAGGCCGTGCCGTGCAGCTTCTCCGTCAGGACCACCGGCTCGCCCGGCGCGAAGACCTCCGGGAAGCGGTGCAGGTTCTCTATCTCCACCCACGGCAGCAGATCCGGCGCGGACTCCACGTCCCCGCTCATCGTCGGCGGCACCGGCGGCGCCCACTTGACGATCCCGAGCAGCTCGGCGAAGTCCGTCCCCTCGGCCGCCGCGCGGACCAGGTCCAGCCCGTCGAGCGCCTTGGGCCGGCACACGATCCCCTGCGACAGCTCCCCGCGCAGCCGCACCGCCTTCACCCGGTCGCCCGCCTTGCCGGCCAGCCGCCCGGTGAGCCCCAGCTCGTCGACGAGGGCGAGCGGCAGCACCGCCTGCTCCGGGATGTAGAGCGCCACGTCACCGGTCCGGTACCCGCCCTTGGCCACGATGGCCCGGTACAGGCCGACCTGCGCGAGCTCCAGCGCGTCGGCGTTGGGGTGCTCGTGCACGGTCAGGGTCTCCGCGGTGACGCGCAGGGTCGACATGTCAGGACTCCGGTCGCTGGGTGGGGTGCGGTGGCGTGGTCATCGCCGCACACTGTGCCCGGCGCGAATTCCGCTGGGCGACCGGTTTACCCGCCTGCTAGCGTCGCCCCTTTCCGGCGGGAGCACGCTCGGAGCACGACCGCGTCAGGCCTATGTCCCCGCCGTCCGGGCCGGGACCGGCGCCGCCAGCGCCGCCGACACCAGCTCGGCGTTGGAGCGGGCCGGGCTGCCGTCGGGCAGCAGCAGCGTGTCCTCCAGGCCGATACGGGTGCCCAGACCGAGCTGCCGGGCCAGCCGCAGCAGCGGCCAGGCGGTGGCGCCGGAGCCGTGCAGCAGGACCGGGCGGGAGTGCGGGGAGCGGGCCAGGGCGGCCAGCAGGGCGCGGGCCGTGGACTCGGCCGTCGCGGGGGAGGGGTCCGTCACCTCGGCGTGGACGCGCAGCACCCGCGGGGCCAGTGAGGAACGCAGGAAGCGGGCCGGACCGTCCGTGCCGGAACGCAGACAGGCCTCGACGGCGACGCCCCGGCCGAGCAGGGCGGCGGCGAGCGCCTCGGCCCCGGGCTCGTGCCAGTTGACGCAGGCGTGGTCGGGCAGTGCCGTCCAGGCGCGGACCCGGGCGAGCCGGCGTACCGGGTCGGGCTCCGAGCGGACCCCGGTCGTCACGCCCACCGGCACGTCCACGGCCGCGCGGATCGCGGCCAGCGTCTCGGCGAGGACCCGCGGCGAGAGGGTGTCGCCGCCGCAGGGGGTCTTGGGGTGCACATGTACGTCGTCGGCACCCGCGGCGACGGCGGCGGCCGCCGCCTCGGCCATCGCGACCGGGGACATCGGCACCGCGGCCGAATCCCCGGGCCCGTGGCCCCCGTTGAGACAGACCTGGAGCATCACGCCACCGACGCCAGTCGCGGCAGCGCGTCCCCACGGGTCCGGGCGAGCGCCCGGGACGTGAGGACGGCCCGGGGTATCAGCACCCCGCAGTCCTCGCACACCGGCCCGAACCACGGCTCGTCCCGCAGCTCCGCCCGCCACTCGATGCGCGGCCCAGCGCAGACCGGGCAGTCGTCGCCCGGCCCCCGCTTCAGCGCGGCCACCAGCCGCCCCACCACCTCGGGCAGCGGCGCCTGCGGATGGCGGGCGGGATCGTCGCAGCGGGCCACCCCGTTGCCGCCCCAGATCCGGCGGTGCCACTCGTCGAGCGCGCCCGGCCGGCGCAGCCCGCCGTGTTTCTCCCGCCGCCTGCGCTCGGCGAACTCCGCCTCGTACGCGAGCCACACGGCCCGCGCCTGCTCCAACTCGTCCAGGGCGGCCACCAGTCGCCCCGGATCGGCTTCCCGGTCCTCCGGACCGAAGCCGTGGCTCCGGCACAGATGGTCCCAGGTCGCCCGGTGACCGTAGGGCGCGAACCGCTCAAGGCACTTGCGCAGCGAATACCGCCGCAAGGCCGTGTCGCTCCCCGGATCACGGACCTGTCTCGCGAGACTCCGGAACCCAGCCATCGTCTGCCCACCTCCGTCGCTGGCACTTCGGCGATATGAGAGGGACGAACGGGAGCCGCTTCGTGTTCCATCGAAAATCGGATGGCGGCCGTCGGCGGCCCTCCGACGGCCGGAACCGGCCCCCCGCGCGGGCCCGCCGATCCGCCGCTCAGCCGCCGAAACGCCCCGCCCTCGCCACCACCCCGGCCAGCTCCGGGTGGCAGACGTCGCTGTGCTCCGACACCACCTCCGCCGCGTCCACGCTCACGCACCCCGACCCGGGCAGCCCGTCCCGCAGCACCGCACCCAGGGTGCGGGCGGACGCCCCGGGAACGGCCTGAATGCCGTCGTAGCCGACCGCGCCCCACCGGCGCCCGTCCTGTCCGAGGAGCGCGTCGTCGTCGCGCGACAGCCGGGAGGCCAGCGGATAGAACACCCGCAGCGCGGTGTCGTGGCGGGAGTGACAGGCCACCAGGGGGCCGTCCACCCGGCGCTGGAGGTCCGGCAGGGAGCCGCCGCGGCCGGGGGCGTGCGGGAGGCGGGCGGCGAACGCGTAGTGCGAGAAGGCGCCCTGGAGGAGGGTGACCGACTTCACGGTGCGGGTGCCGTCGGGCAGTCCCAGCAGGGCGTGCGCGACCAGCCGGCCGCCGAAGCTGTGCCCGGCGAGGTGGACGCGCAGACCCGGGGCGGTACGGGCGAGTTCGCCGAGCACCGGGCCGAGGCCCCGGGCGCCGACGACGCCCGCGCGGCGCTTCATCGTGTAGTACGTGGCCTGGCGCAGCGCCTCCTTCGCGCCCTTCCACAGCCGCTTCACCCGGTCGCCACCGAACAGCGCCTCGCCGTCCGAGCCACCCTCGCCGCCCTCGCCGTACGAACCCTCTGACTCCTCCGACCCCTCTGACCCCTCTGACCCCTCTGACCCCTCTGACCCCTCCGACCCGTCCGATCTCTCCGAGCCGTCCGCGGCGGCGAACGCCGCGTACGTCGTCAGCGGGTCGGCGACGAGGAAGGCCGGGACGTCGGCGTCCGGGCCCAGCGACCCCGGCCGGTCCGTGTCCGTCAGCTCCCGCAGCAGCGCGGCGAACTCGGCGAACGCCGACTCCCGCGCCGGTTCCGTGCCGGTCAGCTCCGCGAGCCGCGCCACCACCGCCGTCTTCCCGGGCACGGTGGCCGCGAGGGAGGTGAAGTCGGGGACGGGCTCGTCGGAGAACATCATCGAGGGCCAGACCACCCCCGCGTAGCCGAGCCGCACCCCGGGCCCTTGGAGGCCGGGGAAGGGGGCGAAGAACGCCGAGTAGAAACGGGTCGCCACGGCAGGCGTGTTGTTCCAGCCGTGGGCGAACACCAGCAGATCCGTGCAGCCTTGGCGGGCGAGCTCCGCGAGCCCGGCCGCCTGTCCGGTGGGCCCGCCCGGGCTGTCGCCGTCCTTGTCGAAGGTGATCTCGCGGTACGGCCCGACACTCATCCCGGTCATGGCCCCGTCCCTCCGCGTCGAGGTGTGCCGTCGGCACCGGGATTCTTCCCCCGCGGAGGGACGGGCAGTCGTCAGCCGAGGTACCGCGCCGCCGAGATCTCGGGGAAGTGCACGACGGCGTCGTACGCGGTCGAGAGCCGTACCCGTACCACGTCGCCCTCCCAGGGGAACGCCGTGCCGATCGACCGCGTCGGCCGGGCCGCCGACAGCCACTCCCGGGCGGCCGGGGTCGCGGTCCGCAGGTCCAGCAGGAAGGGGCGGGACGAGACCCGGTCGAGGACCCGCTCGTTGCTGTCGGCGCCCAGCGGGCCGACGGTGAACTCCCGTACGGGTTCGCCCGGAGTCCCCGTGTCGTGCGCGTTGAACGAGCCCCGCCCGAAGGTGGCGCCGATGGTCACGTACCGCTTGCCGAGCGCGTCCCGCAGGAACGCGCCCTGGACGCGCGGGTACTGGTCGGGATGGGTGGTCTCGTAGCCGATGTGCCCGTCGTGCGCGGACAGCACCATCCGGTCGCCGGTGCGGCGCTGCCACCACACCGTGTTCTCGGCCATGATCCGGTCGCGGTAGAGCATCGCCTGCGCGACCTCGTCCTTGCCGCTCTCGCCGGTCAGGTCGTACGCGTACTCCGTGCCGACCTGGGCGATCGCCCGGGCGTGCTGCACCGCCCACGCGTGCGCCTCGCGGGCCGCGCGGGCGGCGCGGTCATTCCCGGCCGGCTGCTGCCGCTCCAGGAGGGCGAGGGCCCGGTCGGCGTCCGCCGCCATCGCCCTGCGCTCGGCCAGCGGCCTTGCCAGGTAGGCGTTCATCCAGGCGTCGACGGTGCCGGTCGGCCGGGATCCCCGGTAGAGCTCCCGGAAGCGGGGGAGCAGCTCGGGCCGGGTCCGGGCCACGTAGTCGGTGACCCGGTCGAACAGGCCGGGGCCCGCGTAGCCGAGGTCGTTGCCCATGAACCGCACCGGGTGGTCCGGGTGGCGCTGGTTGTGCCGTCGCATCCAGGTGAACAGGTCGAGGTACTCCTCGGTGTTCCAGAAGCCGTACGCGTTCTGGAACTCGTCCCGCATGATCTTCCGGATGTCGCCCTTGCCGGAGCGCACGTAGTCGTCGACGAGCAGGCCGGTGCTCCAGTTCGCCTCCAGGGCGAAGGTGGTGAACCCCTGCCGCTCCACGAGCTGTTCGAAGATCCGGTGCTTGGCGCGGAAGAACTCGCCCGAGCTGTGCGTGGCCTCGCCGACGCCGACGACCTTCGCGTCGCCGACGATCCGTTCCAGGGTCCGGGTGTCGGTCAACGGGCGTGCGGTGGCCGCGAGTTCGCGCGCCGGATCGGGGTTGGGTGGCCCGTCGGCGAGGGCCGGGGTCGTGGGGGCGAGCAGGCCCACGCACAGGGCGGCGAGCAGGACGGTCAGGGGGCGTCGGCGGAGGCGTCGGCGTCGTAAGGAAGTGCTCATGACCTCAGCCAACCCGCCGGGGGCGGGCCGGGACATCCGGCCCGCCCCCGTGACCGTCCGGGGGTCACCCCCCCGTCAGTGGTAGAGCAGGTACTCCCGCCGCACCGTCCGGAACGCCGCCAGGTCCGTCTCCCAGGCCGCCGCCACCTCGTCCGCCGTCGCGCCGGCGTCGATCAGCGTGCGCACCCGGCTCGAACCGGTCAGCTTGTCGATCCAGTTGTCCGGCCGCCACGCGAATCCGCTCCAGCTCCGGCGCGCGGTGACGAGCAGCGCGATCCCGGTGCGTACCGGGTCGAAGGCCGCCGGGTCGTGGACCATCAGCTGGAGCCCGCCCACCGTCTTCCCCTGGAACTTGGAGAAGGTCGGCGCGAAGTACGCCTCGCGGAAGCGCACCCCGGGCAGCTCCAGGGCGTTCGCCGCCGCCGCCCACCGGCCGTCGATCCCCTCCGCGCCGAGCAGTTCGAACGGGCGGGTGCTGCCGCGTCCCTCGGAGAGGTTGGTGCCCTCGAAGAGGCAGGTGCCCGCGTAGACGAGCGCCGTGTCGGGCGTCGGCATGTTGGGGCTGGGAGGCACCCACGGCAGCCCCGTGGCGCCGAAGAACTCCCCGCGCCGCCAGCCGGTCGCCGTCACCGTCTCCAGCTCCACCGGCCTCGCCAGGAACTCGCCGTTGAAGAGGCGGGCCAGCTCGGCCACCGTCATCCCGTGCGCCTGCGCGATGGGCTCGCGCCCGACGAAGGTCGCGTACGCCCGGTCCAGGACGGGGCCGAGCGCGGCCCGGCCGGTCACCGGGTTCGGCCGGTCCAGGACCACGAAGCGCTTCCCGGCGCGCGAGGCCGCCACCATGCAGTCGTAGAGCGTCCAGATGTACGTGTAGAAGCGGGCGCCGACGTCCTGGATGTCGAAGACGACCGTGTCCACGCCCGAGGCGGTGAACACGTCGGCGAGCGGCTGACCGCTCTTCAGGTACGTGTCGTAGACCGGAAGCCCGGTCGCCGGGTCGTCGTACCGCCCCTCCGAGCCGCCGGCCTGCGCCGTGCCGCGGAAGCCGTGCTCGGGGCCGAAGACGGCGACCAGGTCGACGCGTTCGTCGGCGTGCATCACGTCCACGATGTGCCGGGCGTCGGCGGTGATGCCGGTCGGGTTGGTGACCACGCCGACCCGCTGCTCGGCCAGCCGCGCGTACCCGTCGGCGGCGAGCCGCTCGAACCCGGTGCGGACCCGGTGGCCCCGGGCGCCCTCCCCGGCGGCGCCGCCCGGGGCCGCGTGCGCCGTCGCCGACCCCGTAAGGGCCGCCGCGGTCGACCCCGTACCGGCCGCCGCCGCGGCGCCGAGCGCACCGCCCGCGGCCAGCAGGTCACGTCTGGACAGGCTCATGCGGAAACCTCCTTGATCGCCTTCCCTGACATGGCCACGCACGCTAGCGCTCCACCGGGCCGCGCGGAACGAGGCGTACCGCCGGAGTCTTCCCCGGCTCCATACCGACCGGTTAGTCTGCCCGCACAACCGCAACGGAGAGGTGGGCCGCCGATGAGTACGGTGCAAGGCGTCGAGGGCGCCGCAGTGGTCGTCACGGGCGCGGGCGGCGGCATCGGCGCCGCACTCGCCCGCAGGTTCGCCGCCGAAGGGGCCCGGGTCGTCGTCAACGACCTCGACCCCGGCCGCACCAAGGCCGTCGCCGACGAGATCGGCGCCCTCGCCGTCCCCGGGGACGCCTCCGGGATCGTCGAGGAGGCCCGCGCCGCGCTCGGCGGCACCGTGGACGTCTGGTGCGCCAACGCCGGACTCGCCTCGCCCGGCGACGCCTTCGCCGACGAGGAGGTCTGGGCCGCCGCCTGGGACGTCAACGTCATGGCCCACGTCCGGGCCGCCCGCGCGCTGCTGCCCGACTGGCTGGAGCGCGGCACCGGCCGCTTCGTCTCCACCGTCTCCGCCGCCGGACTGCTCACGATGATCGGCGCCGCCCCGTACAGCGTCTCCAAGCACGGCGCGTACGCCTTCGCCGAATGGCTCTCCCTGACCTACCGCCACCGCGGCCTCAAGGTCCACGCCATCTGCCCGCAGGGCGTGCGTACGGACATGCTCACCGCCTCCGGAACCGCCGGCGAACTCGTCCTCGCCCCCACCGCCATCGAGCCCGAGGACGTCGCCGACGCCCTCTTCGACGCCATGGCCGCCGACCGCTTCCTCGTCCTGCCGCATCCCGAGGTCGCCGACTACTACCGGACCCGGGCGACCGAGCCCGAACGATGGCTGGGCACCATGAACCACATCCAGCGGAAGTGGGAAGGGGCGGGCGCGTGAGCCGGCAGGAGCGAGAGCAGGGGCAGGGGCAGGGTGAGGGTCAGGGCCAGGAGCGGGAGCGGGAGCAGGACGAGGGGCAGGGTCAGGAGCGGCACGCGCCGGAGTCGTACGGCGTCGGCGGTACGGGATCGATCTACGCCGCCAAGCCCTGGCTCGGGCGGCTCAGCGCGGCCCAGCGGGCGCCCATCAGCCCGCCGCCCACCACCCTGCACGCCTTCCGTGCCGCCGCCGCGCGCACCCCGGACCACCCGGCCCTCGCCTACTTCGACGGCCGCGTCTCCTACCGCGAGGCGGACGCCCTCTCCGACTCCGTCGCCGGACACCTGGCCGCCCGGGGCGTCGGGCGCGGCGACCGGGTCGCGGTGATGCTCCAGAACAGCCCGCACTTCGTCCTCGCCCTCCTCGGCGCCTGGAAGGCGGGCGCCACCGTCGTCCCGCTCAACCCGATGTACAAGGCGGGCGAGGTCGGCCACGCCCTGCGGGACTCCGGCGCCACCGCGCTGGTCTGCTCCGACCGCGCCTGGGACGCCTTCCTCCGCGACACCGCCGCCGAGGCCGGCGTCCGGACCGCCCTCACCGCCTTCGAGCGCGAGTTCCAGACCCGCGACGACCCCCGCGTCCTCGGCTTCGACCAGGTCGCGGCCGACGCCCTCCAGGGTGCGGAGGACCTTCTCACGGTCGCCCGCGCGGGACACCCGGCACCGGAGGGGCGCGAGCCGGCCACCGACGACATCGCCCTGATCAGCTACACCTCCGGCACCAGCGGCACCCCCAAGGGCGCGCTCAACCTGCACCGGGGCATCGTCCACAACGCCGAACGCCAGCGCACCGGCCACCCCGTCCCCGAGGGCGCCGTCTACTTCGCGCTCGCGCCGCTCTTCCACATCACCGGACTCGTCTGCGAGCTCGGCGCCTGCTTCGCCAACGGCGGCACCCTCGCCCTCGCCTACCGCTTCGAGGCCGGCGTCGTCCTGGACGCCTTCCTGGAGCACCGGCCCGCCTACACCGTCGGCCCCTCCACCGCCTACATGGCGCTCGCCGCCCACCCGGACGCCACCCCCGGCCACTTCTCCTCGTTCCTCGTGATGTCCTCGGGCGGCGCGCCCGTGCCGCCCGCGCTCGTCGAGAAGTTCCGCGCCGGCTTCGGCCCGTACCTGCGCAACGGCTACGGCCTCACCGAGTGCACCGCCCCCTGCGCCTCCGTGCCGCCGCAGTCCGAGGCGCCCGTCGACCCCGCCTCCGGCACCCTCTCGGTGGGCGTCCCCGGCCCCGACACCGTCGTGCGGATCCTCGACGAGAACGGCGCCGAGGTGCCCTTCGGCGAGCAGGGCGAGATCGCCGTCCGCGGCCCCCAGGTCGTCCCCGGCTACTGGCGCCTGCCCGAGGCCACCGCGGCGACCTTCCCCGACGGGGAGCTGCGCACCGGCGACATCGGCTTCATGGACGCGGACGGCTGGCTGTACGTCGTCGACCGCAAGAAGGACATGATCAACGCCTCCGGGTTCAAGGTCTGGCCGCGCGAGGTCGAGGACGTCCTCTACACCCACCCGGCCGTCCGCGAGGCCGCCGTCGTCGGCGTGCCCGACGCCTACCGCGGCGAGACGGTCAAGGCGTACGTGAGCCTGCGGCCCGGCGCCGATGCGGGTCCCCACGAGCTCTCCGCCTACTGTGAGCAGCGGCTCGCCGCGTACAAGTACCCGCGCGAGGTCGAGATCCTGGCGGAGCTGCCCAAGACGACAAGTGGGAAGATCCTCAGGCGGGACCTGCGGTCCCGGAAGTGAGCACCGGCATGGACGAAAGAAGGCGGAGCATGGCCAGGACGACGGACGGCAACGGGGTCCCCGTCCCCCAGAGGCTCCTCGCCGCCGCCACCCGGCTCTTCGCGGAGCAGGGCTACGACCGGACCTCCGTCCAGGAGATCGTGGAGGCGGCGGGCGTCACCAAGGGCGCCCTCTACCACTACTTCGGCTCCAAGGAGGACCTGCTCCAGGAGGTCTACTCCCGGGTGCTGCGCCTCCAGCAGGAGCGGCTCGACGCCTTCGCGGGCGCCGACGCCCCGGTGGAGGGGCGCCTGCGGGACGCCGCCGCCGACGTCGTCGTCACCACGATCGAGAACCTCGACGACGCCGCGATCTTCTTCCGTTCCATGCACCACCTCAGCCCGGAGAAGAACAAGCAGGTACGGGCCGAGCGGCGCCGCTACCACGAGCGGTTCCGTGCCCTGATCGAGGAGGGCCAGCAGGCCGGGGTGTTCTCCGCGGCGACCCCTGCCGACCTGGTCGTCGACTACCACTTCGGGTCGGTCCACCACCTGTCCACCTGGTACCGCCCCGACGGCCCGCTCACCCCGCAGCAGGTGGCCGACCACCTGGCCGACCTCCTGCTGCGGGCGCTGCGCCCGTAGCCCGCCCCGGCGGGACGGGCGGGAGCGGCGGACTCAGAGGTACTTCTTCAGCTCCCGGCGGGCCAGCGACCGCTGGTGCACCTCGTCGGGCCCGTCCGCCAGCTTCAGGGTGCGCGCCCCGGCCCACAGTTCGGCCAGCGGGAAGTCCTGGGAGACCCCGCCGGCGCCGTGCACCTGGACGGCCTTGTCGATGATGTCGACCACCGCGCGCGGGGTCGCGATCTTGATCGCCTGGATCTCGGTGTGCGCGCCCCGGTTGCCGACGGTGTCCATCAGCCAGGCCGTCTTGAGGACGAGCAGCCGCAGCTGTTCGACCGTCACCCGGGCGTCCGCGATCCAGTTCTGCACGACCCCCTGCTGGGCGATGGCCTTGCCGAACGCGGTACGGGAGACCGCGCGCCGGCACATCAGCTCGATCGCCCGCTCGGCCATGCCGATCAGCCGCATGCAGTGGTGGATCCGGCCGGGGCCGAGCCGGGCCTGGGCGATGGCGAAGCCGCCGCCCTCCTCGCCGATCAGGTGCCCGGCCGGGACCCGGGCGCCGTCGAAGACCACCTCGGCGTGGCCGCCGTGGGAGTGGTCCTCGTAGCCGTACACCTGCATCGCGCGGCGCACCTCGACGCCGGGGGTGTCGCGGGGCACCAGGATCATCGACTGCTGGCGGCGGAGGTCGGCGCCGTCCGGGTCGGTCTTGCCCATGACGATGAAGACCTTGCAGTCCGGGTTCATCGCCCCGGAGATGTACCACTTGCGCCCGTCGACGACGTACGAGTCGCCGTCCCGCCGGATCCGGGTCTCGATGTTGGTCGCGTCGGAGGAGGCCACCTCGGGCTCGGTCATGGCGAACGCCGAGCGGATCTCGCCCGCGAGCAGCGGCTCCAGCCACTGCTTGCGCTGCGCCTCGTCGCCGAACTGGGCGAGCACCTCCATGTTCCCGGTGTCGGGGGCGGCGCAGTTGAGGGCGGTGGGGGCCAGCTGGGGGCTGCGGCCGGTGATCTCGGCGAGCGGCGCGTACTGGAGGTTGCTGAGCCCCGCCCCGTACTCCTCGTCGGGCAGGAAGAGGTTCCACAGCCCCTGGCGCCTGGCCTCGGCCTTCAGCTCCTCGACGACCGCGGGCGTGGCCCACGGGGAGGCGAGCCGGGCGCGCTGCTCGTGGGCGACGGCCTCGGCGGGGTACACGTGCTCGTCCATGAAGGCGAGGAGCTTCGCCCGCAGTTCCTCGGTGCGGGCGTCGTACGCGAAGTCCATGACGGGTCAGCCTTCCTGGAGGGTGGTGAGGCCGTGCTCGATGAAGACGGGGACGAGTTCGCCGATGCGGTCGAAGCCGGCGCCGACGGTCTGCCCGAGGGTGTAGCGGTAGTGGATGCCCTCCAGGATCACGGCCAGCTTGAACCAGGCGAAGGCCGTGTACCAGGAGACGGCGCCGGTGTCCCGGCCGGAGCGGGCGGCATAGCGCTCGATCAGCTCGCCGGGCGTGGGGTGGCCGGCGGCGGACGCGGTGGTCGAGATGGGGGAGTCCGGCAGCTCCAGGGGCGCGCTGTACATGACGAGCAGCCCGAGGTCGGTGAGCGGGTCGCCGAGGGTGGACATCTCCCAGTCGAGGACGGCCTTGATGCGGTCGTCCTCGCCGATGAGGACGTTGTCCAGCCGGTAGTCGCCGTGGACGACGGCCGGCGCGGGCGAGGCGGGCAGGCCGCGCCCGAGAGCGGCGTGCAGCTCGTCGATGCCCGGCAGTTCGCGGCCCCGGGAGGCGGCGAGCTGCTTGCCCCAGCGGCGCAGCTGCCGGTCGAGGAAGCCCTCGGGACGCCCGAAGTCGTCGAGACCGACGGCGGCCGGGTCCACGGCGTGCAGGTCGACGAGGGTGTCGACGAGCCCGAGGACGGCCTCGCGGGTGCGGGCGGCGCCGAGCGGGGCGAGCTCGGCCGCCGAGCGGTACGGCGTGCCGGGCACGAACTCCATGACGTAGAACGGCGCTCCGAGCACCGACTCGTCCTCGCAGAGCACGACCGTCTCCGGCACGGGCACGGCGGTGCTCCGCAGGGCGCTGATGACCCGGTGCTCGCGCCTCATGTCGTGCGCGGTGGCGAGCACGTGCCCGAGCGGCGGCCGTCGCACGACCCATCGGCCGGTCCCGTCGGTCACCCGGTACGTGAGGTTCGACCGGCCGCCCTCGATCAGCCGGGCCGTGAGGGGGCCGCCGACGAGCCCGGGCCGCTCGCGGTCGAGGAAGCCGCGCAGCCGCTCGGGGTCGAGACCGGGCGGCGGGGAACCGGGCGGCGGGGTGGAGCTCATACGGGGATACCTCCGGGATCGGCGTCGGGGTTCATGATGACCGACCAGTCGGTATGTCGTCCAGAGGGGACGGCGGTGCGCTACGGGAGCGGGGGACGCGGCGGGCTCGCGCCGGCCCCGCGCCGGGCCGCCGCGGGCTGAGGGACGGGCGCGCCGCCGCCGGCCGCCGCGTGCGTGGAGGCGACCGGCGCGCCGCCGTCACGCGTGGCAGGCGACCGGTACCCCGCCGTTCATCGCGGCCATGTCCCCGAAGACCGCCACCGGGTCCAGCGGATGCCCCTCCGGCAGGCCGTCCAGCTCCGCGTACGCCCGGTGCAGGTTGGCGACCAGCCGCTCGCTCTCCCGCCACGCGGCGAACTCGCCGAGTTCCGCGCCCCGGGCCGTCTCCAGCGGCGTCGCCCCCTTCGTGTGCCCCTCCCGCGCCAGCTCCCGCACCCACAGCAGATACCGCTCGGTCGCGTCGTACGCGGAGGGGTCGGTCACCCGGCCGTGCCCGGGCACCACCGTGGGCGCGTCGAGCGAGCGCAGCAGGTCGAGCGCGCGCAGCGAACCGGCGAGCGAGCCCATCGGCAGGAAGGGCGTGCCGCCGTGGAAGACCAGGTCGCCGGTGAAGACCACGCCGTGCCCGGGGAGATGGACGATCGAGTCGCCCGTCGTGTGCGCCGGGCCCGGGTGGATCACCCGTACCTCCACCTCGCCGACGTACAGCGTGAGGGAATCCCGGTACGTGAGGTGCGGCGGCAGGATCTCGACCCGGCCGAAGTCGGTCTGCGGCCACAGCAGATGGAGCTGGTGCCCGGCGGCGAGCTGCTCGGCCCGGCAGTTCTCGTGCCCGATGATCCGCGCCTCCGGCTGGAACACCCCGTTGCCGTACGTGTGGTCGCCGTGGTGGTGCGTGGAGACGATCGT
The DNA here is from genome assembly GCF_055560575.1 of Streptomyces sp. NPDC023157. Classification (NCBI taxonomy): domain Bacteria; kingdom Bacillati; phylum Actinomycetota; class Actinomycetes; order Kitasatosporales; family Streptomycetaceae; genus Streptomyces; species Streptomyces sp. NPDC023157. Next base: position 337,501 of record NZ_JBVHIL010000010.1, on the reverse strand, counting down.
GCGCGGCGCGGCGAGCCCGGCCTCGCGGACCGCGTCGCGCAGCAGCAGGGCCCGCCGCTCGGTGGCGGCCGTGTCGACGAGCAGCGTCTCGCCTCCGTCGCCGAGGAAACCGGCGTTGTTCAGGCACCAGCCGCCGTCGGGCTGGACGAAGGCGTGGACGTTCGGCGCGAGCGCGACCACGTAAGGATCGTTGGCAGGCAAAGGAGTTCCCCCGGATGAGAGCCCGACTGGACAGGGGAAGGGTGCCAGTCGGGCCGGGTCCGAGGGAAGCCGGGGCGGCGCCGGGCGGCGCTGGGGTCAGTGGTCGTCCCAGTGGTTGCCGTGCTCCGCGTGCCGGTGCCCGTCGTGGGCGTAGTCGACGTGGTCGCCGTGCGGGACGGCGGTGTGCCCGCACTCCGGCCCGTGGGTGTGGTCGGGGTGGGTGTGCGCCACGTGCAGGGAGGACTCGCACTCGTCCCAGTGCCCGGCGTGCTCACGGTGCAGGTGCCCGTCGTGCGCGTAGTCCGTGTGGTCCCGGTGGGGGACGGCGGTGTGCCCGCAGGTCGGACCGTGGCTGTGGGCGTGGGTGGCGTGCTCGTGATGGGTGACGGTCATGACTTTGCCTCTGCGAGGGTCGGCTGACCCTCTCAGGCTAGTCCGTTACGTCCGTTTCTTCAGAGGGGTGCGCGTGCTCGGCGGCGTCCCGCCTCACAGCAGGACCGCCACCCCGAACCCGGCGAACGCGATCGTGCACAGCGCCGCGAGCCAGGCGCTCCGCAGCGACAGCTGCCGCGGCCGCGCCGCGCCGAGCGACTGGATCCTGCGGTGCGCCACCGCGAGGAAGCCGATCCACACCAGGGCCGAGAGCCCCGCCGCGAGCACACCGGTCGCCGTCACGCCCTCGTGGATCGCCTGCTTGCCCGCGAGTACCGCCGCCACCGTGCACGACAGGGTGGTGCGCCGCCAGGCCAGCCGGGTCCGCTCGGGCTGGAGCCCCGGGTCCCGGAGGGCCGGCCCGCCCCCGTCGCCCGCGCCGGTCACCGTCCGGCCCAGCCGAAGACGACGACCACCACCATCGCGACCGCGACCACCGCCACCGCCAGGCTCAGCACCGCCGGGAAACGCGAGGTCGGCAGGTCCTCCCCGCGCCGCATGGCCCGCTCGCAGCGCACCCAGTGGTTCACGGCGCGCAGCGCGCACAGCACACCGGCCGCGAGCAGCGCGAGCGCGAGCCCGACCCGGACGCCCCAGCGCAGGTCCGGCAGGAACTGGTCCACGGCGAAGCCGCCGCCGATCAGCGCGAGCGCGGTCCGGATCCAGGCGAGGAAGGTCCGCTCGTTGGCCAGGGAGAAGCGGTAGTCGGGGGTCTCGCCCTCCTCCCGGAGGCGCTGCGGCGCGAACCACAGCCGCAGGCTCTGTATGAATGCGCTCACCCGGGCACCCTATCCGTCGGATGATCACACCGCCCGACGGCGTCCCCGCGCCCCGGTCCGGCTCACCCCGCCCGGAGCCCCCGCAGCCGCTCGTACGCGGCGAGGCCGTCCGGCACCCACTCCCAGTCGGCGAGCCGCGCCTCCAGCTCCTCCTCCGGCAGGAAGGCGTGCCAGGCCACCTCCTCCACCTGCGGCCGTACGGGCAGCTCGCAGCGCACCTCGTACACGGCCGACCACCACTTGCCGGCGACGCCCCCGGAGTCGTACAGGAAACGGAACAGCGGCACGGGCCGGGGCAGCCCGGACACGCCCAGCTCCTCCTCGGCCTCCCGCAGGGCGGCGGCGTCGTAGGACTCGCCCGCGCCCACGACCCCGCCGACGAACATGTCGTACAGCGACGGGTAGACCAGCTTCGTCGGGGTCCTGCGGTGGACGAAGACCCGCCCCTCGCCGTCCCGCACCCGGATGAAGGTGCAGCGATGGATCAGGCCCCGCGCGTACACCTCACCGCGCGGGGCCTGTCCGACCACCCGGTCGTTCTCGTCGACGACGTCGAGGACTTCATCGGCAGCGCTCATGCGCCCCATGAAACCACCGGTCCCGGGTCACCGGTCCCGGTCACCGGTCAGGTGCGGGGGATCACGCGGCCGGGCTCACTGGCCCATCACGTACTTCACCGTAGGACCGGTCGTCCAGCCGCCGTCCACCGCCAGCTCCGCGCCCGTCACGTACGACGCGGCGTCCGAGAGCAGGAAGACGACCGCGCCCGCGATCTCGTGCGCCTCGCCGACCCGGCCCATCGGGGTGTTGGGGTACTTGCCCTCGCCCTTCTCGATGCCGACGGAGGCCGTCATCGGGGTGTACGTCATGCCCGGGTGGACCGAGTTGACGCGGATCCGCGAGGTGCCGAGCTCCACCGCGCCGATCTTCGTGAGCCCGCGCACGCCCCACTTGGAGGCGCCGTAGCCGGCGGTCAGCGCGAGGCCCATGAGGCCGGCGGCCGAGGAGATGTTGACGATCGAGCCGCCACCGGCCTCCCGCAGCGCGGGGATCGCGGCCTTCATGCCGATGAAGACGCCGGTCAGGTTGATGTCGAGGACCTTGCGGAAGTGCTCGACCGACTCGGTCTCCAGGAGCGCGCCGGTCGATATGCCGGCGTTGTTCACCAGACCGTGCAGCCCGCCGAACTCCTCGACGGCGTACGCGACGGCCGCCGCCCACTCCTCCTCCGAGGTCACGTCGTGGTGGAGGAAGCGGGCCCGCTCGCCCAGCTCGGCGGCCGTCGCCTTGCCCTCCTCGTCGAGCACGTCGGTGAGCACGACGTTGGCGCCGGCGGCCACGGCCTGCCGGGCGGCCTCGGCGCCCAGGCCACGGGCGCCGCCGGTGACGATGACGGTCCGGCCGGTCAGGTCGTGCGGCTGGCGCGCGGGGGTGTTCTCGCTCATGAGGGGTCCTTTCGGGGCCTTCGGGGGTGGGCGCCGCTCCGGGACTGTGCGGCCAGGAGGAGCGCCGTGGTGGTCTCGACCAGATCGGCGAGGAAGAGCGCCTCTCCGGTGAGCGGTTCGGTGCCGTCGAGGTACTGCCGGGCCCGGTCGGCCATCGCCGCGCCGACGACGGTCAGCGCCAGGTCGAGGCGTTCCAGGCGCAGCGGCTCGGGCAGCCCGGCGCCGGCCAGGCAGGTCTCCAGGCGCTCGATCAGGCGCCAGTAGGCGGTGCCGGCGAGCGTGGGGTGTGGGGTGCGGGTGCGGACCCCGCTCTCGTGGCTGAGCTGCGCGGAGATCCGCAGGCAGCGCCGGCCCCGGTCGGTGCGCAGCTCGCTCGACTCGGCGCTGACCAGCGCGGCGACCAGCTCGTGCGGCTCGTCGGGGGCGGCGGCGAGCAGCGGGGCGAGCACCTGCTCGGTGCGCAGCTGGCGGCCGGCCATCACGGAGTCGAGCAGTCCTGCCCGGGAGCCGAAGTGGTACTGGACGGCGGACGGGTTGCCCTGTCCGGCGAGTGCCACGATGTCCCGCAGCTGGGCGCCGTCGACGCCCTGGGCGGCGAAGACCTGCTCCGCCGCACGGATCAGTTTCTCCCGGGTCTCGGGCCCTGACGTCCTTGCCATACATCCATATTAATGCCCGGCATTAGAAAACGGGAGGGTGGTCGCCCCCTGGAAAGTCGAGGGCAAAGTGCCTCGAACCGTTGACTGGATACATCGGTGTATCCAAGATGCGGTCCATGCCCCCTGCCTACGACGCCGACGTCATCGTCATCGGAGCCGGTCTCGCCGGACTCGTCGCCACCGCCGAGCTGGTCGACGCCGGCCGGTCCGTGATCCTGCTCGACCAGGAACCCGAGCAGTCGATCGGCGGCCAGGCCCACTGGTCCTTCGGCGGCCTCTTCCTCGTGGACTCGCCCGAGCAGCGCCGGATGCGGATCCGCGACAGCCACGCCCTGGCCCTCCAGGACTGGCTCGGCACCGCCGGCTTCGACCGCCCCGAGGACGCGTGGCCACGCCGCTGGGCCGAGGCGTACGTCGACTTCGCGGCCGGCGAGAAGCGCTCCTGGCTGCACGGCCTCGGCGTCCGCTTCTTCCCGGTGGTCGGCTGGGCCGAGCGCGGCGGCTACGACGCCAACGGCCACGGCAACTCCGTCCCCCGCTTCCACATCACCTGGGGCACCGGCCCCGGCCTCGTCGCCCCCTTCGAGGCCCGGGTCCGCGAGGGCGTGGCCCGTGGCCTGGTCCGCTTCCGCTTCCGGCACCGGGTGACCGGGCTGGCCCGCACGGCGGGCAGCCTCGACACCGTCACCGGCGAGATCCTGGCCCCCTCCGCCGCCCCGCGCGGCACCGCGAGCGACCGCGAGGCCACCGGCGCGTTCACCCTGCGGGCCCAGGCCGTGATCGTCACCTCCGGCGGCATCGGCGGCAACCACGACCTGGTCCGCGCGCAGTGGCCCGAGCGGCTCGGCACGCCTCCCGCCCGCATGCTCTCCGGGGTTCCCGCCCACGTCGACGGCCTGATGCTCGGCATCGCCGAGAAGGCCGGCGCGCACCACGTCAACCGCGACCGGATGTGGCACTACACCGAGGGCATCGAGAACTGGAACCCCATCTGGGCCCGGCACGGCATCCGGATCCTGCCCGGCCCGTCCTCGCTCTGGCTCGACGCGACCGGCAAGCGGCTGCCCGTCCCGCTCTTCCCGGGCTTCGACACCCTCGGCACCCTCGAACACATCATGCGGACCGGCCACGACCACACCTGGTTCGTGCTCGACCAGAAGATCATCGGCAAGGAGTTCGCCCTCTCGGGCTCCGAGCAGAACCCCGACCTCACCGGCAAGTCGGTCCGCGACGTCATCGGCCGCGCCCGCGCGGACGTGCCCGCCCCGGTGAAGGCCTTCATGGACAAGGGCGCCGACTTCGTCGTCGAGCGCGACCTGGCCGCCCTGGTCCGCGGCATGAACCGGATCACCGGCGAGGACCTGATCGACGAGGCGGCGCTGCGCCACGAGATCACCGCCCGCGACCGGGAGATCGCCAACCCCTTCACCAAGGACCTCCAGGTCACGGCGATCCGGGGGGCCCGCAGGTACCTGGGCGACCGCCTGATCCGTACGGCCACCCCGCACCGCCTGCTCGACCCGAAGGCGGGCCCGCTGATCGCCGTCCGCCTGAACATCCTCACCCGCAAGTCCCTCGGCGGCCTGCGGACCGACCTCTCCTCCCGCGTCCTCACCGAGACCGGCGAGCCGCTGCCCGGCCTGTACGCGGCGGGCGAGGCGGCGGGCTTCGGCGGTGGCGGGGTGCACGGATACCGCTCCCTCGAAGGCACCTTCCTCGGCGGCTGCCTCTTCTCCGGACGCGCGGCGGGCCGGGCGGCGGCGCAGGCGGTCGGCTGACGGGCGCCCGCTGACGGACGCCGGCTGAAGGAGGTCGGCTGACGGGGCGGCCGAGGCCCTGGAGTACGGATCACCGCACTCCAGGGCCTCGACAGATGGGCCGGCGCCACCTCACCGGCCCGTCGCTAGATCACCAGCGACAGCAGCAGCACGAAGACGATGCCGACCACCGAGATGATGGTCTCCATCACCGACCAGGTCTTGATCGTCTGGCCGACGTTCATCCCGAAGTACTCCTTCACCAGCCAGAAACCCGCGTCGTTGACGTGGCTGAAGAAGAGCGAACCGGCACCGATCGCGAGGACGAGCAGCGAGACCTCGCCCGTCGACATGCCCTCGGCCAGCGGGGCCACCAGGCCGGCCGCCGAGATCGTCGCCACCGTGGCCGAGCCGGTCGCGAGCCGGATCGCGACCGCGATCAGCCAGGCGAGCAGCAGGGCAGGAATCGACCAGTTCTCGGAGAAGTCCAGGATCATCTGGCCGACGCCGATGTCGATGAGGGTCTGCTTGAAACCGCCGCCCGCGCCGACGATCAGCAGCACGCCCGCGATCGGGGCGAGCGACTTCTCGACGGTGGAGGAGAGACGCTCCTTGGTGAAACCGGCCGCCCGGCCCAGGGTGAACATGCCGACTATGACGGCGGCGAGCAGGGCGATCAGCGGGGAGCCGATGACGTCGGTGACCTTCTGCAGGCCGTTCTCCGGGTCGTCGACGACGATGTCGACGAGCGCCTTCACCAGCATGAGGACGACCGGCAGCAGCACGGTGGCCACGGTGGCGCCGAAGCCGGGGCGCTTCTCCAGCTCCTCGGAGGGGCGCGTGGGGATCATCTTCTCGGGGGCCGGGATGTCCACCCAGCGGGCGGCGTACCGGGAGAAGACCGGACCGGCGATGATCACGGTGGGGATCGCGACGACCAGGCCCAGGGCGAGGGTGACGCCCAGGTTGGCGCCGACCGCGTCGATCGCGACGAGCGGGCCGGGGTGCGGCGGGATGAGCCCGTGCATGACGGACAGGCCGGCGAGGGCCGGGATGCCGATCCGCATCAGCGAGTAGTTGCCGCGCTTGGCGACCAGCAGCACCACCGGGATCAGCAGCACGATGCCGACCTCGAAGAAGAGCGGCAGGCCGATCACGGAGGCGATCAGGACCATCGCCCACGGCATGCCGCGCCGGCCGGTCCTGGCCAGGATCGTGTCGACGATCTGGTCGGCGCCGCCGGAGTCGGCGAGCAGCTTGCCGAGGATCGCGCCGAGCGCGATGAGCACGCCGACACCGGCCACGGTGCTGCCGAGTCCGGCCGTGAAGGACTTGATGGTGGCGGCGAGCGGGGCGCCGGCGAACGCGCCGAGCGCCAGCGATCCGATGGTCAGCGCCAGGAACGCGTGCATCTTGAACTTGGTGATGAGCAGGACGATGACGGCGATGCCGGCGAGGACGGCGATGCCGAGCTGGGCGTTGCCTGCCGAGGTGATGGGTTCGGCGGCGTCCGCTGCCAGGATCTCGACGCTGAGACTGGTCACGGTGGGGTCCTTGGGGGAAGGGGAAGCAGGACGGGGAGCGGAAAAGAGGGGGGAAGGAAGGCCGAAAGGAAGTGGGGATGGGGGTCAGGGAGCGAGGCGGCGCAGTGCGGCGACGGCCCGCCGGGCGATCTCTTCGGGGGTGCCGGACACGTCGACGGCGACGCCCGCCTCGTCCGCCCCGAGCGGCTGGAGGGTGGCGAACTGCGAGTCGAGGAGCGCGGTCGGCATGAAGTGGCCCTTGCGGGCGGCCATCCGCCGCTCGATGAGCTCCCGGTCGCCGGTCAGATGGAGGAAGACCACGCCGGGGGCCGCGGCGCGCAGCCGGTCCCGGTAGATCCGCTTCAGCGCGGAGCTGCTCACCACACCGCCGAGTCCGGCCCGGGTGTGCGCCCACCGCCCGATGGCGTCGAGCCAGGGCTCCCGGTCGGTGTCGTCCAGGGGGGTCCCGGCGGACATCTTGGCCACGTTGGCCGCCGGGTGGAAGTCGTCGCCCTCCGCGTACGGAAGGCCGAGCGCCTCGGCGACCAGGGGCCCGATGGTCGTCTTGCCGGTCCCGGCGACGCCCATCACGACGACGACCGGGGGGCCGGCCGGGCCGGGCTGGGGGGTGGTGCTCATGGGGGGTTGCCTCGCTGTCTTCTTCGACATCGATCCGTCGCGCTCATGAAACCTGTTGGGTACGACGTATTCAAGACTCTGTGACGAATAAGTCGTACTTATTCTTCCCGGCGTGATCACACGTGTGATCACGCATAGGCTGGCCACCATGACGACAACGGCCCAGGGGCTCCACCCGCACGTCCTGAACGCCCTGGGCCTCGCGATCACCGCGGGGGAGTACCCGCCCGGCGCCGTGCTGCGCAGCGACGAGCTCGCCGAGCGCTTCGAGGTCTCCCGGACCGTCGTGCGCGAGGTCGTCCGCGTCCTGGAGTCCATGTACCTCGTCGAGTCCCGCCGCCGGGTCGGCGTCATCGTGCTGCCGACCGAGCGCTGGAACGTGTACGACCCCCAGGTCATCCGCTGGCGCCTGGCCGGCACCGACCGCCCCCGCCAGCTCCGCTCGCTCACCGTGCTGCGCTCCGCGATCGAGCCGGTCGCCGCCGGACTAGCCGCCCTCCACGCCACCCCCGAGCAGTGCCGCGAGCTCACCGAGGAGGCCCTCGGCATGGTCGCCACCTCGCGCGGGCGCCGCCTGGAGGAGTACCTGGTGCACGACATCGCCTTCCACCGGGTCGTCCTCAACGCCTCCGGCAACGAGATGTTCGCCCGGCTCGGGGACGTGGTCGCCGAGGTGCTCAGCGGGCGCACCCGCCACCAGGTGATGTTCGAGGACCCCGACCCGGCCGCCGTCACCCTCCACGTCCAGGTCGCCGAGGCCGTACGGGAGCGGGACGCGGTCCGCGCCGAGGCGCTGACCCGGGAGATCGCGGTCGGCGCGCTCAAGGAGCTGGACGTCCTCGCTCCCTGAGCGCCGCAAGCTCTGAACTAGCTCAAATCCGGGCGTTCAGTGACGCCCGTCACAGTCAGTGGCGGCCGGTTGCCGTGAGGATGTGCGCGGGCCGTTCCGGGGAGACCCCCACGAGGCGCGCCCGGGTACCGCACGACCCTCCCCCTCACGAAGGCGACCAACTCCATGAGTGACCGCGTCACCGCGGCCGGGCAGCAGTCCGCCGCCCCGGCGGCCGCCGCCTCCACGGCGTCCCCCCACATCGACGCCGGCGACGCCGGATACCGCAAGGACCTCAAGTCCCGGCACATCAACATGATCGCCATCGGCGGCGCCATCGGCACCGGCCTCTTCCTCGGTGCCGGCGGCCGCATGGCCAGCGCCGGACCCTCGCTCTTCATCGCGTACGCGGTCTGTGGCCTCTTCGCCTTCTTCGTCGTCCGGGCCCTCGGCGAGCTCGTGCTCTACCGCCCCTCCTCCGGCGCCTTCGTCTCCTACGCGCGGGAGTTCATGGGCGAGAAGGGCGCCTACACGGCCGGCTGGCTCTACTTCCTCAACTGGTCGACCACCGCCGTCGCCGACATCACCGCCGCGGCCACCTACGCCCACTTCTGGGCGATGTTCAGCGACGTCCCGCAGTGGATCCTCGCCCTGATCGCCCTCGCGGTCGTCCTCACCGCCAACCTCATCTCCGTGAAGTACTTCGGTGAGATGGAGTTCTGGTTCGCGATCGTCAAGGTCGCCGCACTCGTCGCCTTCATGCTCGTCGGCATCTACCTCGTCGTCACCCAGCACGAGGTCGGCGGCCACACCCCGGGCCTGGCCAACGTCACCGAGAACGGCGGCGTCTTCCCCCACGGCATGATGCCGATGCTGCTGCTCATCCAGGGCGTCGTCTTCGCCTACGCCTCCGTCGAGCTGTGCGGTGTCGCGGCGGGCGAGACCGAGCACCCCGAGAAGATCATGCCGAAGGCGATCAACTCGATCATGTGGCGCGTCGGCCTCTTCTACGTCGGCTCCGTCGTCCTGCTCGCGCTGATCCTCCCGTACACCGCCTACTCCGGCGACCAGAGCCCCTTCGTCACCGTCTTCGACAAGCTGGGCATCCCCGGCGCCGCCGGCGTGATGAACCTGGTCGTCCTCACCGCCGCCCTCTCCAGCCTCAACTCGGGCCTGTACTCCACCGGCCGCATCCTGCGCTCCATGTCGCTGGCCGGCTCCGCGCCCAAGTTCACCGGCGTCATGAACAAGGGCGGCGTGCCCTACGGCGGCATCCTGCTCACCGCGGGCTTCGGCGTCCTCGGCGTCGCCCTCAACTACGTGATGCCCGGCGAGGCCTTCGAACTGGTCCTCAACTTCGCCTCGATCGGCATCATCGGCACCTGGGCGATGATCATGGTCTGCTCGCTGCTCTTCTGGCGCGCCGCCCGCGCGGGCAAGGTCACCCGCCCCGGCTACAACCTGCCCTGGGCCCCGTACACCCAGCTCGTGACGCTCGCCTTCCTCGCCACCGTCCTCGTCCTCATGTGGATGGCCGGCGGCGTCGGCCGCACCACCGTCGCCTGTCTGCCGCTCATCGCGGCGGCCCTGGTCGGCGGCTGGTTCCTGGTCCGCGGCCGGGTCCGCGCGACCGCGGGCCACGCCCGCGACTGAGACCCCCCACGGGAGGAGGCCCCCGCGAGCACACCGCTCGCGGGGGCCTCTCCGTCCTCACCGACGGTCCGGCACCTCAGTGGCCGCCGTGCCCGTGGCCGTGCCCCGCACCGTGGTCGAAGGGCAGCACCTCGGGAGGCACCACCACGAACGGACGCATCATCCCCATGTCCTCGTGCTCCAGCAGATGGCAGTGGTACATGAACCGGCCGTACGCCCCGTCGAACCGGCCCAGCACCCGCACCAGCTCCCCGCCCGGCACCCGGAACACGTCCTTCCAGCCGGCCTCGTTCGCCGGCACCGGCACCGGCCGCCCCGGATCGAACCGCAGCGGCCCGCGCGAACCCCCCACCGTCGCGTCGAAGCCGTCCGTCGTGTACGCCTCCCGCCCCATCACCTGGAAGTCCGCCAGGTGGATGTGCATCGGATGCATCAGCGGCCCCGGAGCCAGGTTCAGGAACGACCACTGCTCGTACGAGCCCTCGCCGATCGTGAACCCGAGCCCGTCGTTGAACGTCCGGGCCTTGCGCCGGTACGTGCGCACCTTGCCGTCCGCCGACTGGAGCTGGATCACCCCGTTCGCCGGCAGCCGCAGCTTGGCCCCCTCGCCCTCCGGGACCTCCTCCATCTCCCACATCTCCGGATGCCCGCCGCCGCCGACCGTCCCCGGCGGCGTCAGCACCACCAGCCGGTGCCCGTGCTCGATGTGCGCGTGGTCGTAGCGCCGGAAGGACCCCGAGAGCACCGGCGGCAGCGCGAAACCGTCGCAGCCGCCATCCTCGGCCCCCTCACCCACCCGGAACTCCATCACCTGCGGATACGGCACGCTCAGCGTCGCGTCCGGCACCCCCGGCTCACGCCCCACGGCCTTGTTCACCAGCCGCAGGCGCTGCCCCGCCCAGCCCCGGAAGTCGATCAGCAGGTCGAAGCGCTCGGCCGGGGCGATCGTCAGCGGCGCCACGCTCTCCGCGCCCCCGTCGCCCTCCTCGAAGTCGAAGGACACCGGGCGCGGCAGCAGCCCGCCGTCACTGCCGATCTGGTGCACCGCCCCCGGTATCGGCCGGTCGTCCTCGTCGACGAGGACCAGGTCGTAGGTCCGCGCGTTCGACGCGTTCACCAGCCGGAAGCGGTACCAGCCGTCCAGCACCTCCAGATACGGCCAGATCGTGCCGTTCACCGTCGTGTACGGGCCGAGGAACGGCAGCCCGACGGGCTTCCCCGTCTCCGGGTGGCTGGCCACCAGACGCGTCGTCTTGTGCAGCAGCCGCCCGTTCAGCTCCCCGTCCGCGTCCGCGTCCAGATTGCGGTCCGCCAGGACCAGCGGCAGCTCCCGCTCCCCGGACGGCAGCCCCAGCGCGTCCTCCTCCTCGTCCCGCACCAGATAGGTGCCCATCAGCCCCGCGTACACGTTCCACCGGGTGATGTTCATGGCGTGGTCGTGGTACCACCAGTGCACCGCCTGGTGCTCGTTCGGATACTCCGACAGCTGCGCGCCGCCGAAGCCGACCCCGTTGTCCGTCCACCCGTCGTTGCCGCCGCCGGTCTGCGCCCCGTGCAGGTGCGTCACCGCCCAGGCGGGCAGCGCCGCCACCTCCTGGACCGGCTCCACGCCCTCCCGGCCCGGCCGGTTGTGCGGATCCGGCCGTCCCTCGGTCCGCGGCACCTCGACCACGGTCACCGGGTACTCGCTGCCGTGCGGGATCCGGTTGTTCCACGCCACCCGGAGCCGCTGCCCCCGCCGCACCTCGATGGTGGGGCCCGGGACGCTCCCCTCGTACCCCCACATCAGCGTGGGCGGCAGCTGCCGGTGCATCCGTACCCACGTCGGGCGCAGCGCGATCTCGATCTCGGCCGTGTCGTCGCCCGGTTCCGGGCGGAGCACCGGCGGGACGGTCAACGGGTCCACATACGGTTCGAGTTCACTGGTCATCGATTCCCCCTGAGGCTGTGTCATGCCTGCTGGCCCGGGAGACGGCGACCGACGGGACGAAGGTTGCGGCCTCCGCGTAACCTGGCCGATATCGTCACATCCGTAACGCGGGTCACCGTTTCGGTGGAAGGGAAGTCCACGATGGCGCAGCAGGTCCAGGGGGTCGTCGCCCCCGGCAGGAACGAGCCGGTCCGGGTCGAGACGATCGTGATCCCCGATCCCGGGCCCGGTGAGGCCGTCGTGAAGATCCAGGCCTGCGGCGTCTGTCACACCGACCTCCACTACAAGCAGGGCGCGATCAACGACGAGTTCCCCTTCCTCCTCGGCCACGAGGCGGCGGGCGTCGTCGAGTCGGTCGGCGAGGGCGTCACCGACGTCGCCCCCGGCGACTTCGTCGTCCTCAACTGGCGTGCGGTGTGCGGCCAGTGCCGGGCCTGCCTGCGCGGCCGCCCCTGGTACTGCTTCGACACCCACAATGCCCGGCAGAAGATGACCCTGCTCGACGGCACCGAGCTCTCCCCGGCGCTCGGCATCGGCGCCTTCGCCGAGAAGACCCTGGTCGCCGCGGGCCAGTGCACCAAGGTCGACCCGGCCGTCGCCCCCGAGGTCGCCGGACTCCTCGGCTGCGGCGTGATGGCCGGCATCGGCGCCGCCCTGAACACCGGCGACGTCGGCCGCGGCGACACCGTCGCCGTCATCGGCTGCGGCGGCGTCGGCGACGCGGCGATCGTCGGCTCCCGGCTCGCCGGAGCGGCCCGGATCATCGCCGTCGACATCGACGACCGCAAGCTGGCCAAGGCCCGCGAGATGGGCGCCACGCACACCGTCGACTCCCGCACCGGCGACCCCGTCGAGGCGATCCGCGAGCTCACCGGCGGCTTCGGCGCCGACGTCGTCATCGAGGCCGTCGGCCACCCCGAGACCTACCGCCAGGCCTTCTACGCCCGCGACCTCGCCGGCACCGTCGTCCTCGTCGGCGTCCCCACCCCCGAGATGAAGCTCGAACTGCCACTCCTCGACGTCTTCGGCCGCGGCGGCGCCCTCAAGTCCTCCTGGTACGGCGACTGCCTGCCCTCCCGCGACTTCCCGATGCTCATCGACCTGCACCAGCAGGGCCGCATCGACCTCGGCGCCTTCGTCACCGAGACCATCGGCCTCGGCGACGTCGAGAAGGCCTTCGGGCGCATGCACGAGGGCGACGTCCTGCGCTCGGTGGTGATCCTCTGATGACCACCCGCATCGACCACCTGGTCACCTCCGGCACCTTCAGCCTCGACGGCGGGACCTGGGAGGTGGACAACAACGTCTGGATCGTCGGCGACGACACCGAGGCCGTCGTCATCGACGCCGCCCACGACGCCGAGGCCATCCTCGCCGCCCTCGACGGCCGCGCCCTGCGCGCGATCATCTGCACCCACGCCCACGACGACCACATCGACGCGGCCCCGGCCCTCGCCGCCGCCACCGGCGCCCGGATCCTGCTCCACCCCGCCGACCAGCCGCTGTGGAAGCTCACCCACCCCGACCACACCCCGGACGGCGACCTCGCCGACGGTCAGGTCCTCACCATCGCCGGGACCGACCTGCACGTCCTGCACACCCCCGGCCACGCCCCCGGCGCGGTCTGCCTCCACGCCCCCGACCTGGGCACCGTCTTCACCGGCGACACCCTCTTCCAGGGCGGCCCCGGCGCGACCGGACGGTCCTACTCGGACTTCCCGACGATCGTCGACTCGATCCGGGAGCGGCTGCTCACCCTGCCGCCCGAGACGGTGGTCCGCACCGGCCACGGCGACAGCACCACCATCGGCGCGGAGGCCCCGCACCTGGAGGAGTGGATCAACCGAGGCCACTGAGCCGCAGCCGGCTCTCGAACCGCAGCTCCTCACCCGAGAACGGGTCGGTGAACTCCAGCGTCCGCGCCAGCAGTTGCAGCGGCCGCCCCAGGTCCTCCGGCCCGTCCTCCCGGACCACCGGGTACACGGGGTCGTGGCGGATCGGCAACCCCAGCGCGTTCATGTGCACCCGCAGCTGATGGGTCCGCCCGGTCACCGGCAGCAGCCGGTACCGGGCGGACCCGCCCGCCCGCTCCACGAGCTCGATCCGGCTCTCGCTGTTCGGCTCGCCCGGCACCTCCCGGGCGGCCATCACCCCGGTCTCCTTCTCGATCCGGCTCCGCACCGTCACCGGCAGCCGCACCCCCGGGTCGTACGCGGCGACCGCCTCGTACTCCTTGCGCACCCGCCGGTCCCGGAACAGCGTCTGGTACGCCCCACGGTCCTCCGGCCGTACGACGAAGAGCACGAGCCCCGCCGTCAGCCGGTCCAGCCGGTGCGCGGGCTGCAAGGCCGGCAGCCCCAGCTCCCGCCGCAGCCGCGCGAGCGCCGTCTCCGTGACATGGCGGCCCCGCGGCATCGTCGCCAGGAAGTGCGGCTTGTCCGCCACCAGGATCCGCTCGTCCCGGTGGACCACCCCGATCTCGAACGGCACCCGCTCCTCGGCGGGGAAGTCCCGGTGGAACCAGAGCCGGCGCCCCGCCGCGTACGGCTCGTCCCCGTCGACCGCCGCCCCGTCCACCCCGACGAACCGGCCCTCACGCAGCATCGCCTCGACCCGCGCGGCCCCGACGGCCGCCGCGTACCGGTCGAGCAGGTGCGCGCGCACGGTGTCCCAGCGCCGCTCCGGATCCTCCGGCAGCCGGACCCGCACGGGATCGATCCCGTCACGCTGGGGGAGGGGGGAGGCGGGGGCCTTGGCTCTGCGTCGCACCGGTGCTACCGCCCTAAACAAGAAGGACCCCACATGACGTGGGGTCCTTCGCTGGTGTCCGAGGGGGGACTTGAACCCCCACGCCCGTTAAAGGGCACTAGCACCTCAAGCTAGCGCGTCTGCCATTCCGCCACCCGGACAGGTGATCTTGTCTTCCTGGCCGCTGGGCCCTTCCGACGAGGAAAACCATAGCAAACATCTGGGGTGGCCGATCACCACCCCTTGCGCCCCCGTCACGCCCCCGGCGTGTGACGGGCGCATGTCGGCCGGTGGCCGCCCTTGGGTCCGGAGGGGGGCACGCGGGAGGATGGGGAGATCACCAGCCAGCACATGGGGCACGTAGTGGGAGGAAGCAGCGTGAGCGAGTCGAACACCGGCCGGACCGTCACGGGCGAGGACGAGGTCGTCGACCTCTGTCGTGACCTCATCCGCATCGACACCAGCAACTACGGCGACCACTCCGGCCCGGGCGAGCGGGCGGCGGCGGAGTACGTCGCCGAGAAGCTGGCCGAGGTCGGACTCGAGCCGAAGATCATCGAGTCGCACAAGGGGCGGGCCTCCACGGTCGCCCGCATCGAGGGCGAGGACCCGTCCAGGCCGGCCCTCCTCATCCACGGACACACCGACGTCGTCCCGGCCAACGCCGAGGACTGGACCCACCACCCCTTCTCCGGCGAGGTCGCCGACGGCTGTGTCTGGGGCCGCGGCGCCGTCGACATGAAGGACATGGACGCGATGACGCTCGCGGTCGTCCGCGACCGCATGCGCAGCGGCCGCAAGCCCCCGCGCGACATCGTCCTCGCCTTCCTCGCCGACGAGGAGGCGGGCGGCACCTACGGCGCCCGTCACCTGGTCGACAAGCACCGCGGGCTCTTCGACGGCGTGACCGAGGCGATCGGCGAGGTCGGCGGCTTCTCCTTCACCGTCAACGAGAACCTCCGGCTCTACCTGATCGAGACCGCCCAGAAGGGCATGCACTGGATGCGGCTGACCGTCGAGGGCACCGCCGGCCACGGCTCGATGACCAACAACGACAACGCCATCACGGAGCTCTGCGAGGCCGTGGGCCGGCTCGGCCGCCACCAGTGGCCGGTCAGGGTCACCAAGACCGTCCGCTCCTTCCTCGACGAGCTCTCGGACGCCCTCGGCACCCCGCTCGACCCCGAGGACATGGAGGCCACGCTCGCCAAGCTGGGCGGCATCGCCAAGATGGTCGGCGCCACCCTGCGCAACTCCGCCGCCCCGACGATGCTCGGCGCCGGCTACAAGGTGAACGTCATCCCCGGCCAGGCCACCGCCCACGTCGACGGACGCTTCCTGCCCGGTTACGAGGAGGAGTTCCTGGCCGACCTCGACCGGATCCTCGGCCCCCGGGTCAAGCGCGAGGACGTGCACGGCGACAAGGCCCTGGAGACCAGCTTCGACGGCGCCCTGGTCGACGCCATGCAGCTGGCCCTGCGCGCCGAGGACCCGATCGCCCGCGCCGTGCCGTACATGCTCTCCGGCGGCACCGACGCCAAGTCCTTCGACGACCTCGGCATCCGCTGCTTCGGCTTCGCCCCGCTCCAGCTGCCGCCGGAGCTCGACTTCGCCGGCATGTTCCACGGCGTCGACGAGCGGGTGCCGGTGGACGGCCTGAAGTTCGGCGTCCGGGTCCTGGACCGCTTCATCGACGCCTCCTGAGGACGCCTGCGCGGACGCCCCCGAAATCGACCGCGCGTGCGTGGATGACCGGAAAGAGTGAATGCCTCAAAGGGCTCGTAGCCCCCTAGGTTCCCCCTCGTTACAGGTGGTGCGGTCCGCGGCTGGGACCGCATTGCCAACAAGGAGGAATAATGATCAAGAAGGTCGTCGCTGCTGCGGCTGCCACCGGCGGTCTCGTTCTCGCGGGTGCGGGCATGGCCGTTGCCGACGCGGGTGCCCAGGGTGCCGCCATCGGTTCCCCCGGCGTGCTCTCGGGCAACGTCGTCCAGGTGCCGATCCACATCCCCGTGAACGTGTGCGGCAACACGGTCTCCGTGATCGGTCTGCTGAACCCCGCCTTCGGCAACACCTGCATCAACGCCTGACGTTGAGCATCACCCCCTGAGGGTTTGAGCCAAGGCCGGCCCCGGAGTGCGCGCCATGCACTCCGGGGCCGGTGGGCATTTCGCACGAGCCGAGCATGCAGGGAAGCGGGAACACAGCAATGCGACAGGTCACACGCATCACACGGAAGAGCATCGTCACCGTCGCCGCGGCGGGCGGCATGATCGCCCTCGGCGGCGGTTACGCCCACGCCGACGCCAACGCGAGCGGTACGGCCTCCCACTCACCGGGCGTCGCGTCCGGCAACAACGTCCAGGTCCCGGTCCACGCGCCGGTGAACCTCTGCGGCAACACCGTCAACGCCGTCGGCCTCATGAACCCGGCGTCGGGCAACAAGTGCGCCAACGCGAGCAGCCCCGGCGGCTACGGGGACTCCGGCGGCTCCGGCGGGTCCTCCGCCCACGGCAGCGCCTCGCACTCCCCGGGCGTCGGCTCCGGCAACGTCGTCCAGGTGCCGGTGGACGCCCCCATCAACGTCTGCGGCAACAGCGTCGACGTCATCGGGGCCGGCAACCCCGCCACGGACAACGGCTGCGGCAACGGCATCGAGCCGACGACACCGGGGCACCCTGGTGAGCCCGGGAACCCGGGGGAGCCCGGGAATCCCGGCCACCCTGGGGAGCCGGGGAACCCTGGCAACCCGGGGAATCCCGGAAACCCCGGTAACCCGGGCACGCCTGGTACGCCGGGCAACCCTGGTACGCCGGGCAACCCGGGGACTCCGGGGAACCCCGGTACGCCCGGAAATCCGGGGACGCCCGGTACGCCCGGCAATCCCGGCACCGAGGGCGGCGGGCACCCCGGTACGCCCGGGTACCCGCACGGGCCGAACAACCCCGGTACGCACACGGGTGTCCAGAGCCCGCCCAGCGAGGAGCTCGCGCACACCGGCGCCGGCGCGGTCGGGATGGCCATCCCGGCCGGCGCGGCCCTGCTGCTGGCCGGTTCCGTGATCTACCGCCGGTCGCGCCGCACCGCCTGAGGCGCAAGAAAACGGCAGGGGCCCCGCCGGGCGGGGCCCCTTCTGCGTCTCACCAGGTGGCGCGGATCTGACGGATGATGCGCCGGCGCAGCCGCACTCTGCGGCTGCCGTCCCGATGCAGGCTCAGTCGGTCCAACTCCCAGTGCCCGTACTCGGCATGGTCGGTCAGAAGCCGCGTAGCCTCCTTGCGGGAGACGCCGCGCGGCACGTACACGTCGACAAATTCGTATTCCGGCATCGCATCTATTGTGCGGCCAAGGGCCTGGTACGGATAGCGTCTGTCCTATGTCTGATGCTGCGCAGCCCACCGCTGCCGAGGTACGCGCCGCCGCCGAGGCGGTCAAAACCGCACTGGACCGTCACCTCGCGGCGGTCGAGAGCCGCACCGGGGACGACGACCCGGCCGTCTACGACGCCTTCAACGCGCTCGCAGCGGCGGCGGAGGTGTACGACGAGGTCCTCTACGACCGTTACGACGAGGTCACCCCCTTCGAGATCCCCGGCGCCGACGACTCTTTGCCGCCCTACGCGGGGCCCGAGGAACCGCACGCCGTCAGCGTGCTCATCCGCCGTGACTACGCGGTGGTCGAACCGAAGCGCCTCGTCGCCCAGGCCCGGCGCATCGTGGACGTCGACCGGGAGGGGAACGGCGCCGGCAGCACCTATGCCGCCCTCGGCACCCTCTTCGGGGAGTACGAACCTGACGAAATCGCGTCCCGTCACAAGGAATTCGGTCTGGAGGAGGGCGACTCCACCCTCTGGGTCGAAGCGGCCGAGGAGCTGCCCGAACCGGGGGAGTGGCTGAACACCCCCTTCGACCACGCCGACCCGGAGCGGATCGTCTGCCGCTTCGACGTCAGCGCCGTCTTCGACGACGAGGCCGAGGAGGAGCTGGAGGAGCAGGCCCACGGGGCCTGAGAACCCGCCCGAGCCCCCGGAAACGCAGCCGGCCGGCACCCCCACCCCGCGGTTCGCGGGACAGGGGGTGCCGGCCGGGCCGCGTTGCCGCCTGTCCCGTCGTGCGCGCGCTCTTACGCCTCTTCCTCGTGGAGCAGTGCCTCGATCAGCGGGCGGAGCCGGGTCGTCCGCTCCGGGGTGAGGCCCTCGGCCACCGCGCGGGGCAGCGCCTGGTCCACACCGTGGACGACCGAGAGGTGCCGCTCGGCGCGGCCGAAGGCCGTGTACACCCAGGCCCGGCTGAGGCCCGCCGCCGCGTCGCCGGGCAGCACCACGACCGCGGCCGGCCAGCGTGCCCCGGCCGCCTGGTGCGCGGTCAGCGCCCACCCGTGCCGCAGCGCGCTCTCGACCCGCTCCTTCGGTACGACGACCCGCTCGCCCGCGCAGTCCAGGTGCAGGCCCTCGGCGTCGGCCGAGACGACCGTGCCCCGCACGGTGCGGCCTGGCGCGGGGGAGTGGGCGACCCGGTCGCCCGGGTCGTAGCCCCCGAAGCGGCCGGGGCCCGGGTTGAGCCGCTGCTTGAGCGCCGCGTTCAGCGCGCGGGTGCCCGCGGCGCCGCCGTGGCCGACCGTGATCACCTGGGTGTGCTCGGCCGGCAGGCCGAGAGCGCGCGGGATGGAGTCGGCGACCAGCTGCACCGTGCGGTGCACCGCCTCGCCCGCGTCCCGGACGGGGACGATCACGACCTCCTTGCCGGGCGCCTCCACCTGGTTGAGCTCGCCGACGCCGATGCCCGAGACCAGCTCGCCGAGCGGGCCCGGATCGGGGACGCGGGAGGCGATCGCCGGGGCGACGCGGGCGGCCAGCAGATCGGCGAAGACCCTGCCCGGCCCGGCGGCGCCGAGGACCAGGGGGTCGCCGCCCAGGACGAGCCGGCAGCCGTCCGGCAGCGCCTCCACGAGCAGTGCGGCCGTCTCGACGTCGAGCTGCGGCGCGTCCAGCACGACCAGCAGGTCCAGGGCGAGCAGGCCCTCCTCGTCACGGCCAGGGCCCGCCGTCCCGGAGAGCAGCGCGGCCAGCGGCACCGCGCCGTCCCGTGCCGTGTGGGCCGCGAGGGCGACCCGCAGGCCCCGCTCCCGCGCCGTCTCCGCGAGGGCGGCGGGCTCGGCGCGGGCGGCTTCGCCGCCGGTGTGCAGCACGAGGCCGTGCGAGCCGGCCGCGCGGACCAGCTCGGGGCCCTCCCAGTCGGCCGCCTCGACCGTGCGGATCAGTCGGGCCAGCCCGTCGGCGAGGCTCTCCTCCGCGAGCGCGTACCGCTCCAGGCCGAGCAGCACGGGCTGCTGAGGCCGCTCCTCGGCGGCGGACCCGTCGTCCTGCCCGGCGCCCTCCTCGGCCTCTTCGGTCTCCTCGGGGTCCTCCTCCTGGAAGACCAGCACCGCGGCCTCGGAGATCGCGTGCTCGACCGCCTTCCCGGGCTCGGGCACCGACAGCTTCGCGAGCCCGTCCCGCACGCTGCCGATCTCCAGGGCCGTGTGCCCCTTCAGCGCGGCCTGCTCCAGGAGCCAGGCGGTCAGCGCCACGGCCCGCCGCTCGTCGCCGGGGCCGCACGCGGAGCCGAGCAGGGCACGCGCGAAGCCGTCGGCCTGTTCGGGGCGCACCCCCGGCACCGCGAGCAGCTGCCAGGGGTCGTCGTCGAGCACCCGGGCGGCGCCCTCGCCGAGCACGGTGGCGACCTGCCCGGCGAGCGCCTCGGGCGCCCCGCCACGGGCGAGCACCTGCCGCACCGAGGACGTGGTCTCCTCGGTCACGACCGGGGCCACGGGCGCCGGCGGGCGCACCGTCGTCTCCGGCGCCGCGGCCGGAACGGGCCGCGCGGGCGCGGGGACCTCGGGCCGGAGCGGCGCGACGGGCTTCGCGCCGCTCTCCACGGCCCGTACCGCCGCGAGCAGATCGGCCGCCGTCCCACTGAGCTTGCCGCCGGCCTCGACGGGCGCGGCCCGCTCCGCCTTGCGCTGCTCGATCCGCGCCCGCAGCTCCCGCTGCGCGGCGAGCTCGGCCTGCGCCTCGGAGACCCCAGGGGCGGGGCTTTCACCGGAAGCCGGGGCCTCCGTGGCGGTGCCGTCATCGGGGGCCGGGGCCTCCACCGATGCGTCGTCACCGGAAGCCGGGGCCTCCGCCGTGGCGCCTTCGCTTCCCTCGGAGGCGTCGACCGAGTCCTCCGCGTCCGCTGAGCCCTCCGCATCCGGCGTGGTGTCCGGGGCGTCCGGTGACGCGGAGGTCGCTCCCTGCGGGTCGGCGGGGGGCGTGGCGGCCTCGGGCGGGGTCTCCCCGGAGGGCTCGGTCACAAGGTGCTCCAGTCGTGATCCGGATAGTGGTGCACGGGCGCCGACACATCGTCGAGGGCCCGGAAGATCTCGTCAGGAAGACTAAGGCTCTCCACTGACAACGCGGCCGTGAGCTGCTGCGCGTTGCGCGCGCCGATGATCGGGGCGGTCACGCCGGGGCGGTCGCGGACCCAGGCCAGGGCCACCTGGAGCGGGGTGGCCGCGAGGCCGTCGGCCGCCGTCGTGACCGCGTCCACGATCCGGCTCGCCGGCTCGTCCAGATACGGCTCCACGAACGGGGCCAGCGCCTCCGAGCCGCCGCGCGAGTCCGCCGGGGTGCCGTGCCGGTACTTGCCGGTGAGCACCCCGCGCCCCAGCGGCGAGGAGGGCAGAAGCCCGATGCCGAGGTCGAGGGCGGCGGGCAGCACCTCCCGCTCGACGCCCCGCTGGAGCAGCGAGTACTCCATCTGCGTCCCGGCGAGCCGGGTCCGGTCCCCGCTCAGCTGCCAGGTGCCGGCCTTGGCGAGCTGCCAGCCGCAGAAGTCGGACACGCCGACATAGCGGGCCCGGCCGCTGCGGACGGCGATGTCGAGGGCGTGCAGCGACTCCTCCAGGGGGGTGTGGGGGTCGAAGGCGTGCAGCTGCCACAGGTCCACGTAGTCCGTGCCGAGCCGGGCGAGGGAGGCGTCGAGGGCGGCGAGCAGATGCCCGCGCGAGCCGTCCGTGCGCCGGTCCGGGTCGGGGACGCTGCCGGCCTTGGTCGACACGATCAGGTCCCGGCGCGGCACCAGGCTCTCCATGAACTGCCCGAGCAGATACTCCGCCTCGCCGCCCCCGTACACGTCCGCGGTGTCGACGAGGGTGCCGCCCGCGTCCCAGAACGCCTTCAACTGCTCGGCGGCGTCGTGCTCGTCGGTGTCGCGGCCCCAGGTGAGGGTGCCGAGCCCGAGCCGGGACACGCGCAGGCCGGTACGTCCGAGATGCCTCTGCTCCATGGCCGCGAGAGTACTGGCCAGGGCACCACGGGGAGAGAGCCTGTGGACAACCTGTCCACAGGTGGTCCCGTGTCGCTCCGCCACCGGTGCCCGATCGCCTCCTGACGAATCCCGGGGGTGCGCGCTAGAGTCCCGACCACAGGGACGTTACCGATGGGTAAGGGGTACGTGGCATGCGGCTCGGCATCAACCTCGGCTACTGGGGCGCGGGCATGGACGGCGACAACCTCGCCGTGGCCCAGGAGGCGGACCGCCTCGGCTACGACGTGTGCTGGGCGGCGGAGGCGTACGGCTCCGACGCGCCCACCGTGCTGTCCTGGGTCGCCGCCAAGACGGAGCGGATCGACGTCGGCTCGGCGATCATGCAGATCCCGGCCCGCCAGCCCGCGATGACCGCGATGACCGCGGCCACCCTCGACTCGCTCTCCGGCGGCCGCTTCCGGCTCGGCCTCGGCGTCTCCGGACCGCAGGTCTCCGAGGGCTGGTACGGCGTCAAGTTCGACAAGCCGCTGGCCCGCACCCGCGAGTACGTGGAGATCGTCCGCCGCGCCATGTCCCGCGAGCGCCTCACGTACGAGGGCGAGCACTGGACCCTGCCGCTGCCCGACGGCCCGGGCAAGCCGATCAAGCTCACGGTGCACCCGACCCGCCCGCACATCCCGCTCTACATCGCGGCCATCGGCCCGAAGAACCTGGAGCAGACCGGCGAGATCGCCGACGGCGCCCTGCTGATCTTCCCGGCCGCCGAGCACCTGGAGGAGACGGCCCTGCGCCACCTGCGCGCGGGACGCGAGAAGGCCGGGCTCACCATGGAGGGCTTCGACGTCCACCCCACCCTGCCGCTGGCCCTCGGCGACGACATCGACGCCCTGGCCGACATCTTCCGCCCGTACACCGCGCTGTACGTCGGCGGGATGGGCAGCCGCAAGCAGAACTTCTACAACCAGCTCGCCCAGCGCATGGGCTACGAGAAGGCCGCCGCCGAGATCCAGGACAAGTACCTGGCCGGCGACAAGGCCGGAGCCGCCGCGGCGGTCCCGCGCCAGCTGATCGACCAGACCACGCTGCTCGGCTCCGTCGACCGGATCGCCGACCGGATGAAGGCCTACGCCGCCGCCGGGGTCACCACCCTGACCCTCGCCCCGGCCGGCTTCACCCTGGACGAGCGGCTGGCGGCCCTGCGGGCGGGTGTGGAGGCGCTGGAGCGGGCGGGACTCGCGTAGCTCCCGGAGGAAGGTCCGCGGCCGTGGTGGGGGCTCGGGGGTCTTCCCCGCCACGGCCGTCACGCAGCACAACGCGCGGGCGCGCCCGGGGTTACGCGCCCGGCGGCACCTCTCGTGTACGTCGTTCGGCCCAGCGTCCGCGGCCTCCTGTTGCCCGACCGCGCGCGGCCCACTTGACTCGTACTCCACGGGAGGTGGCAGCCATGCTCACGGCCAAGAGCCTGTTCCAGGAAATCATCGACGACGACGAGTCCTTCCAGCTCTTCTGCTCCATCGCCGCCAGCGGCGAGGCCCAGGGAGGCTGGGAGAACGCGCGGATCGCGGCTCTGGTCGCCCCCGGCATGCGGGATCTGGCCCCCAAGATCACCCGGCACGGCGCCGACGAGGACAAGCACGGCCGCATCTTCCACGCGTTGATGAGGAAGCGCGGCCTCGACCCCGTCCCCGTACCGCCCGACACCGACTACACGATGCTGCTCGAACGCCGCGGCATCGGCCTGGCCCACGACAAGCTGCGCCGCGACGAACCCCTCACGGAGCGGGACATCGTCGTCTACCTCGCGCACAGCCGGGTCACCGAGGAACGCGCGGCCGCCCAGATGCGGCTGCTCGTCCGCCACTTCGGGGACCACCCCGACCTCGGCAAGGCGATCAGGATGATCTGCGACGACGAGGACAACCACCTCGCCTACTGCCACGAGGAGCTGCTCCGCCTCAACTACGAGGGGTACGGACGGCTCATCCAGAGCGTCCTGCGCGAGTCCGCGCTCGCCGAGATCCAGGTCTACCGGGACGTCAGCCTCGCCGTGATGCGGCACATGGGGCGCATCCTGCGCTGGCCGAAGGCCAAGGCCGCCACGCTCGCCGCCGGCATCCACGGCGTCTACGCGTACGAGCGCGCCGCCGGCTGGCACAAGATGGTCGACCTCAGGATGCCGGAGCGCCGCGACGCCCTCGGCGGCCCCGTCGCCCCGGTCCACGCCTTCTGAGCCGGAGACGATCCACACCCCGTCGCCCCCCGGGGATCACATCCAGCCGCGCCGCTTGAACAGCCGGTACAGGCCCACCACGATCCCCGCCATCAGCAGGAGCACCGCCGGGTACGACCCCACCCAGTGCAGCTCCGGCATGTGGTCGAAGTTCATGCCGTAGATGCCCGCGACCATGGTGGGCACCGCGGCCATCGCCGCCCACGCGGAGATCTTCCGCATGTCGTCGTTCTGCCGCACGCCCATCTGCGCCAGATGCGCCGACAGCACGTCCGAGAGCAGCCGGTCGAGCCCCTCCACGAGCTCGTTGGCACGCAGCAGATGGTCGTTGACGTCCCGGAAGAACGGCACCGCGTGGTCGTGGACGAAGGGCACGGCGCCCGTCGCGAGCCGGGCCATCGGACCCGACAGCGGCACGGAGGCCCGGCGGAACTCCAGGACCTGCCGCTTGGCGGTGTAGATCCGCTCCGCCGTCCGCGCGGGGCTCGCGCCCGCGGGCGCGAAGACGTCGGCCTCCAGCTCCTCCAGGTCGACCTGGAGCTCCCCGGCGACGTCGAGGTAGTGGTCCACGACCGCGTCGCTGATCGCGTACAGCACCGCGGTCGGCCCGTGCCGGAGGACCTCCGGCTCCGCCTCCAGGCGCTTGCGGACCGCCGCCAGCGGGGCGCCCTCGCCGTGCCGCACGGTCACCACGAAGGAGTCGCCGATGAAGACCATCAGCTCGTCCGTGCTGACCCGGTCGCTCTCCGGCTCGTACACCACGGGCTTGAGCACCGCGAACAGCGAGTCGTCGTAGACCTCCAGCTTGGGCCGCTGATGCGCCTTCAGGGCGTCCTCCACGGCCAGCGGGTGCAGCGCGAACTCCCGGGAGACATGGTCGAACTCCGCCTCCGTCGGCTCGTGCAGCCCCACCCACAGGAACGCGTCCCCGGTCGCCCGCGCCTCGTCCAGCGCGTCGGACAGGTCGGCGGGGCCGTCCGTCCTGCGCCCGTCCCGGTAGATGGCTGAATCCACGATCACGGGCCGTATTCTCCCCCGAGCTCCGGCTTCGCGCACCCGTCCCCCCGCGCTCGCCCGTACGCTGGCCGACATGGCCACGCTGATCCTTGTCCGGCACGGACGTTCCACCGCCAACACCTCCGGGGTGCTCGCCGGGCGGATGCCCGGCATCGCGCTCGACGAACGCGGCGCGGAGCAGGCCGCCGCGCTGCCCGGGCGCCTCACGGGCGTGCCGCTCGCCGCGGTCGTCTCCAGCCCGCTGCAACGCTGCCGGGAGACCGTGCAGCCGCTCCTCGACGCCCGCCCCGGACTCGCCCTGCACACCGAGGAGCGGATCAGCGAGTGCGACTACGGCGACTGGTCGGGCCGCAAACTGGCCGAACTCTCCGACGAGCCACTGATGGAGGTCGTCCAGGCGCACGCCTCGGCCGCCGCCTTCCCCGGCGGCGAGTCCATGCGCGGCATGCAGGCGCGGGCCGTGGACGCCGTCCGCGACTGGAACGCCCGGATCGAGGCGGAGCACGGCGAGGACGCCGTCTACGCGATGTGCTCGCACGGCGACATCATCAAGTCGATCGTGGCCGACGCCCTCGGACTCCACCTCGACCTCTTCCAGCGGATCCACGTCGACCCCTGCTCCCTCACGGTCATCCGCTACACCCGGCTGCGCCCCTTCCTGGTCCGTCTCGGCGACACCGGCGATCTCGCCGCCCTCGCCCCGCGCGAGACGCCCGACGGCAGCGGGGCGGCGGAGGTGGGGGGCGGTGCGGGCGCACCGTGATCCTTCCGCGCAGTAGGGTGGACGCGCCGCCGTAGCACCACCGCGCGGCACCACAGCAGCCCACGACAGCACCACAGTCGAGACTCAAGGGAGTCAGGAACGTGTCCCGTCAGGTGTTCCTCTACGACCCACCGGAGCGTTTCGTGGCCGGCACGGTCGGGCTGCCTGGCCGCCGTACGTTCTTCCTCCAGGCGTCCGCGGCCGGCCGCGTCACCAGCGTCGCCCTGGAGAAGACCCAGGTGGCCGCCCTCGCCGAGCGCATCGACGAACTCCTCGACGAGGTCGTCCGCCGCACCGGGGGCAACGCGCCCGTCCCCGCCGTCGCCCCGGCCGAGATCGCCGACACCGCGCCCCTGGACACCCCCGTCGAGGAGGAGTTCCGGGTCGGCACCATGGCGCTCGCCTGGGACGGCGAGGAGCAGCGGATGATCGTCGAGGCGCAGGCCCTCGTCGAACTCGACGTGGACTCCGAGGAGGACCTCGCCGCGGCCGAGGAGCGGATGCTCCAGGACGAGGAGAACGGCCCGCCGATGCTGCGCGTCCGCCTCAGCGGCGCCCAGGCCAGGGCCTTCGCCAAGCGGGCCCTCGACGTCGTCAACGCCGGGCGCCCGCCCTGCCCGCTGTGCAGCCTGCCGCTGGACCCCGAGGGCCATGTCTGCCCGCGCCAGAACGGATACCGGCGCGGCGCATGAGCGGTGACCGGACCCCCGATGTCGTGGACCTGCTCAGCCGGGGGGAGCTGACCGTCCGCGGCCAGGTCCGCGAGGCCTCCAACGCCGTCCTGTTCTGCTCCGTCGCGTACGAGGGCGAGCAGGCGGACTGCGTCTACAAGCCGGTCAGGGGGGAGCGCCCGCTCTGGGACTTCCCCGACGGAAACCTGGCCCGCCGCGAGGTCGCCGCCTACGAGCTCTCCGAGGCCACCGGCTGGGGCCTGGTGCCGCCGACCGTGCTGCGCGAGGGACCGTACGGCGAGGGCATGGTCCAGCTCTGGGTCGAGGCCGATCCCTCGGCCGCCCTGCTCGCGCTCGTGGACGACGAGGAGGCGGGCGAGGGCTGGAAGGCCGTGGGCCCCGCCCAGGTGGCCGAGGACCGCACCGCGCTGCTCGTGCACGCCGACACCCCGCAGCTGCGCCGCATGGCCGTCCTGGACGCCGTCATCAACAACGGCGACCGCAAGGGCGGGCATCTGCTGCCCGTGCCGGACGGACGGCTCTACGGGATCGACCACGGCGTCTCCTTCCACGTGGACGACAAGCTGCGCACCCTGCTGTGGGGCTGGGCGGGGGAGGAGCTGACCGAGGAGGCCACCGCCGTCCTCGACCGGCTCGGCGGGCGGCTCGCGCCCGGCACCCCATTGGCCGAACGGCTCGCGGCGCTGCTCACCGGGGCCGAGGTGGACGCCCTGCGGGAGCGGGTGGCCGTGCTGCGCAGGACGGGGCGCCACCCCGTGCCGTCCGGGCAGTGGCCGGCGATCCCCTGGCCACCGGTGTGAGGACCGTACGGCCGACCGATGCTTTCCGGCCAAGGTGTCCGGTGAGGTGAGACCCCCTGGGGGTATGCATGAACGCCTCCGTCCCGCAAGGCCGCCTAATCGGTCAAGATCCCGGATGCGGTTCGTATCCGGAACACCTGTCCGGTTACGCTCAGGACATGCATGCCTGGCCCGCTTCTGAGGTCCCCGCCCTGCCCGGCAAGGGCCGCGACCTCCGGATTCACGACACCGCGACCGGCGGACGAGTCACCCTCGCCCCCGGCCCCGTCGCCCGTATCTACGTGTGCGGCATCACGCCGTACGACGCGACCCACATGGGTCACGCGGCGACCTACAACGCGTTCGACCTCGTTCAGCGCGTGTGGCTCGACACCAAGCGGCAGGTTCACTATGTCCAGAACGTGACCGACGTGGACGACCCGCTCCTGGAGCGGGCCATCCGCGACGGCATCGACTGGGTCGGGCTCGCCGAGCGCGAGACCGCCCTGTTCCGCGAGGACATGACCGCGCTGCGCATGCTGCCCCCGCGGGACTACATCGGCGCCGTCGAGGCGATACCCGGCATCGTCCCGCTCGTCGAGCGTCTGCGGGACTCCGGTGCCGCCTACGAGCTCGAGGGCGACATCTACTTCTCGGTCGAGGCCGATCCGCACTTCGGTCAGGTGTCCAACTACGACACCGAGCTGATGCGCCACCTGTCCGCCGAGCGCGGCGGCGACCCGGACCGCCCGGGCAAGAAGAACCCGCTCGACCCGATGCTGTGGATGGCCGCCCGCGACGGCGAGCCGAGCTGGGACGGCGGCAGCCTCGGCGCCGGGCGCCCCGGCTGGCACATCGAGTGCGTCGCCATCGCCCTGGACCACCTCGGCATGGGCTTCGACGTGCAGGGCGGCGGCTCCGACCTGATCTTCCCGCACCACGAGATGGGCGCCTCGCACGCCCAGTCCCTCACGGGCGAGTTCCCCATGGCCAAGGCGTACGTCCACGCCGGCATGGTCGGCCTGCACGGCGAGAAGATGTCCAAGTCCAAGGGCAACCTGGTCTTCGTCTCCGCGCTGCGCAGGGAGGGCGTCGACCCGGCCGCCATCCGGCTCGCGCTGCTCTCGCACCACTACCGGGCCGACTGGGAGTGGACCGACCAGGTCCTCCAGGACGCCGTCGACCGCCTCGGCCGCTGGCGCGCCGCCGTCTCGCGCCCCGACGGTCCGTCCGCCGACGCCCTCGTCGAGGAGCTCCGCGAGGTGCTCTCCGACGACCTGGACGCCCCGGCCGCGCTCGCCGCGGTGGACCGCTGGGCCGCGCGCCAGGAGGACGAGGGCGGCACCGACGAGTCCGCTCCCGGGCTCGTCTCCCGTGCCGTCGACGCGCTCCTCGGTGTCGCCCTGTAGCGGACACCGCCCCGCAACTCCCTTGCACGCAACCGCCCTCGGACTTCTTCGCGAAGTCCGGGGGCGGTTCCCTTTTGTCCTGTCGCCATGCTCGAATCTGCGCTAAATAGACCTCATGCAATCATCAATGCGCATGAGAGCTGCAGTCGCCGGTGCACTTCTCGGCCTGCTCGCCGTCTTCGCCTCACCCGGCGGAAGCGCGGCGGCCGCGCCCACGGACAGCACCGGCCCCACCGACACCACCGTCGGGGATCTCACCGGATTCACCGCCGACGGACCCGTCTACCGGCTGACCGCCGGGCACGCGGAGGCCCGGGTCAGCTTCGTCTCCGACGAGACCTTCCGCATCGAACTGGCACCCGACGGCACCTTCACCGACCCCACCGGCCAGGACATCGTCCTGCCGCAGGGCCCGCCGCCCGCCATCCGCTGGTCCGACCTCGGCGACCGCTACGAACTCAGCACCGCGCGGGTGACCCTGCGCGCCTACAAGGCACCGTTGCGCTTCGCCGCCGTCCGCGCCGACGGCACCCCCCTGTGGTCCGAGACCCAGGGCCTCAGCTGGAACCAGGACCGCACCACCCAGACCCTGGCCCGCGGCGCCGACGAGCAGTTCTACGGCGCCGGCATGCAGAACGGACGCGGCAACACCTCCCACCGCGGCAAGACCGTCGAGGTCGGCGTCGACTACAACTGGAACGACGGCGGCCACCCCAACTCCGTCCCGTTCTACCTCTCCTCCGCCGGCTACGGCGTCTACCGCAACACCTACGCCCCCAACACCTACGTCTTCGGCGAGCCCGTCACGACCACCGCCCGCGAACAGCGCTTCGACGCCTACTACTTCGCGGGCAGCGGCCCCGGCGCCCTCAAGGACGTCATCGGCCAGTACACCCGGCTCACCGGAAAACCGTTCCTGCCGCCGGTCTACGGCCTGGAGATCGGCGACGCCGACTGCTACCTCCACAACGCCAACCGCGGCGAACGGCACACCCTCGACGCCCTGAAGGTCTCCGACGGCTACGTACAGAACGACATGCCCAACGGCTGGATGCTCGTCAACGACGGCTACGGCTGCGGCTACGAGAACCTCGCCGAGACCGCCCAGGGTCTGCAGCAGCGCGGCACACAGCTCGGCCTGTGGACCGAGGACGGCATCGACAAGCTGGGCGAGCAGGTGAAGGCCGGCCAGCGGGTCGCCAAGCTGGACGTCGCCTGGGTCGGCGACGGCTACAAGTTCGCCCTCGACGGCTGCAAGGGCGCCTACGCCGGCATCGAGGCCAACAGCGACGCCCGCGGCTACACCTGGGCCCCCGAGAGCTGGTCCGGCGCCCAGCGCTGCGGCGTCCAGTGGTCCGGCGACCAGTCCGGCAGCTGGGAGTACATCCGCTGGCAGATCCCCACCTACGCCGGCGCCTCCATGTCCGGCCTCGCCTACACCACCGGCGACGTCGACGGCATCTTCGGCGGCAGCGCCAAGACGTACACCCGTGACCTGCAGTGGAAGATGTTCCTGCCCGTCACCATGACCATGGACGGCTGGGCCGCGCAGGACAAGCAGCCCTTCCGCTACGGCGAGCCGTACACCTCGATCAACCGGGCCTCGCTCAAGCTGCACGAGGCCCTGCTGCCCTACATCTACTCGCACGCCCACCAGGCCACCCGGACCGGCGTCGGCCTCGCCCGTCCGCTCGCCCTGGAGTACCCCGACGACCCGGTCGCCGCCTCGGACGCCGCGAAGTACGAGTTCCTCAGCGGCCAGGACTTCCTCGTCGCCCCCGTGTACAAGGACGCCGTCGAGCGCGACGGCATCTACCTGCCCAAGGGCACCTGGATCGACTACTGGAACGGGCGCGTCTACGAGGGCCCGCTGACCCTCGACGACTACAGCGCCCCGCTCGACACCCTGCCGCTCTTCGTCCGCGCCGGGGCGACCGTCCCGATGTGGCCGGGCGACATCCGCTCGTACACCCAGCGCACCCCGGGCTCCCCGCTGGCCTGGGACATCTACCCGCAGGGCGACTCGTCCTTCACGCTGTACGAGGACGACGGCGTCACCCGGCAGCACCGCGAAGGGCGGTACGCCACCCAGCGCGCCGACGTCCGGGCACCCCGCCGCGGCGCCGGCGACGTGACCGTGCGCGTCGGCCCCAGCGAGGGCACCTACACGGGCAAGGCCGCCGCCCGCCCGTACGCCTTCACCGTCCACACCGGCGACGCCCCCGGCGGCGTCACCCTGGGCGGGCGCGCGCTGAAGGGGCTCGCCTCCAAGGCCGCGTTCGACGCCGCCGACCAGGGCTGGTGGTACGACCGGGACGACCGCGGCGGCGTGGTGCGGATCAAGACCGCCGCCCAGCGCACCGACCGCGGCTTCACCCTCGTCCTGAGCGGCACCAGCGCCGTCGGCGGAGCCGCCCCCGGCGCCGCCGCCGTGCTCGCCGCCCCGGCCGCGCAGGAACTGGGCGCGGGCGTGCCCGGCACCGTCGCCGTCGACGTCACCGCCGGCGCCAAGGACGCCACCGGGGTCGCCGTCGGCCTCACCGTCCCGGCCGGCTGGCAGGTCGCCCCGACCGCGCCGATCGCCCGCGTCCCCGCCGGCACCACCCGGCGCGTCGAGCTGTCGGTGACCCCCGCCAAGGACGCCGTACCGGGTGAGGCCACGCTCACCGCGACCGTCCGGCACCGGGCCGCCGGAGTCGACCGCACCGCGCAACAGCGGTTCGCCGTCGGGGTGATGCCCCCGCCGCCGACCGCACCCGCCTGGGCGAGCGACCTGGTCTGGCTCAGCTCCGCCAACGGCTGGGGCCCGCCGGAACGCGACCGCTCCAACGGCGAGTCCGGCGCCGCCGACGGCCGCCCCCTCACCCTGGCCGGCAAGGCGTACGAGAAGGGCATCGGGGCGCACGCCGACTCCGACATCGAGCTCTACCTCGGCGGGCGCTGCACCGCGCTCACCGCCGAGGTCGGCATCGACGACGAGATCAACGGCTACGGGGAGGTCGCCTTCTCCGTCGAGGCCGACGGCAAGGTGCTGTGGACCTCGCCCAAGGTGACGGGAGCCTCCGCGACCGTCCCCGTGGCCGTCGACCTGACCGGTGCGCGCCATGTGCACCTGAAGGTCACCGACACCAACGGGTCCAAGAGCGGCGACCACGGCGACTGGGCGGGCGCGCGGTTCGACTGCGCCTGACGGCCACCGTGTGATGGGGTGGGAGCGTCTGCCGAACACCGGTACGAAAGGACGCTCCATGCCCCACTCCAGGCAACGTTCCTTCGCACAACGTTCCTTCGCACGAAGAAGTCTCCTGGGAGCCGCCGCGGCCACCGGCGCGGCGGCTCTCCTCGGCCCGCTCGGCGGGACCGCGCACGCGGCCGGCGCCCCGGGACGGTGGCCCACCGCCCTGCCGCTGCCCGCCGGTTTCCAGCCCGAGGGCATCGCGATCGGACACAGCCCGTTCGCCTACTTCGGCTCCCTCGCCAACGGCGACGTCTACCGGGCCAGCCTCGCCACCGGCCGCGGCCGGCTGCTCTCGACCGGGCCGGGCGCCGGCAGCCCGACCGTCGGACTCAAGATCGACCCCACCGAACGGCGCCTCTTCCTCGCCGGCGGCTGGGGCCGCGCCATCCGGGTCGTGGACGCCCGCTCGGGCGCCCCGCTGCGCTCCTACACCGGACTCGGCGCCGAGAACACCATGGTCAACGACCTCGTCCTCACCCCCGGCGCCGCCTGGTTCACCGACTCCTACCAGCCGCAGCTCTACCGGCTCGCCCTCGACCGCTCCGGCGACCCCGTCGGCCCGCCGGTGACCGTGCCCCTCGGCGGCGACTGGGTCCAGGGCCCGGACTTCACCGCCAACGGCATCGAGCGCACCCCCGACGGCCGCGCCCTCCTCGTCGTGAACACGATCGCCGACGGCGGCACCCTGATGCGGGTCGAGCCCGCCACCGGCCGCGCGAGCGCCGTCGACCTCGGCGGACTGAGGATCCCCAACGGCGACGGGCTCCTCCTCGTGGGCCGGACCCTGTACGTCGTCCAGCAGGCGACCAACGAGGTGAACGTGGTCCGCCTCAACGCGGGCGGCACCCGGGGCACGCCCGTCGCCCGGATCACCGACCCGCGGTTCCGCATCCCGACCACCGCGGCGGCCTGGGGCGACCGGATCTACCTGCCCAACGCGCGCTTCGACGTGGACCCGACACCGACCACGGAGTACGACGCGGTCGCCGTCGACCAGGTCTAGAGACGCCTGCGGGAGGGGCGGCCACGCCACCCCTCCCGCAGGACCGCTCAGTCCTCGGCGCCTTCAGTGCCCTCGGGGCCCTGGGTGCCTTCGGTGTCCTCGGGGCCTTGGGCGCCCTTGCCGTCGGTCTCGTCGCGGCTCTCGTCGCTCTCGCCGCCGTCGCCGCTCCCGCCGCTGTCGGCCGGCGGCTCCGGCTCGGTGCCCGGCACCGCCTCCGGGCCCGGCTGCTGCGGCTTCGGCGGCCGGGTCCGGTCGCTGGAGCCGTCGCGCAGGTACGGGGCGTCGCCGCCCTCCGTCGCGAGCGGGCCCGGACCGGAACCCGGCTCCCGGCGCCGCAGATAGCGCTCGAACTCGCGGGCGATGGCCTCGCCGGAGGCCTCCGGAAGTTCGGCCGTGTCCCGCGCCTCCTCCAGGGTCTGGACGTACTCGGCGACCTCGCTGTCCTCGGCGGCCAACTGGTCCACGCCCACCTGCCAGGCCCGCGCGTCCTCGGGCAGCTCGCCCAGCGGGATGCGCAGGCCGATCAGGTCCTCCAGACGGTTCAGGAGAGCGAGCGTCGCCTTCGGGTTCGGCGGCTGCGACACGTAGTGCGGCACCGCCGCCCACAGGCTCACCGCCGGCACCCCGGCGTGCGTGCACGCCTCCTGGAGGATGCCCACGATGCCCGTCGGGCCCTCGTACCGGGTCTCCTCCAGGTCCATCGTCCGCGCCAGATCGGGGTCGGAGGTCACTCCGCTGACCGGCACCGGACGGGTGTGCGGGGTGTCGCCCAGCAGCGCGCCCAGGATCACCACCATCTCCACGCCCAGCTCGTGGGCGAAGCCCAGCAGCTCGTTGCAGAACGAACGCCAGCGCATCGACGGCTCGATCCCGCGCACCAGGACCAGGTCCCGGGGCTTGTCGCCGCCGATCCGCACCACGGAGAGCCGGGTCGTGGGCCAGGTGATCTTCCGGACACCGCCATCCAGCCACACCGTGGGGCGGTTGACCTGGAAGTCGTAGTAGTCCTCGGCGTCGAGCGCCGCGAACACCTCGCCCTTCCACTCCCGGTCCAGATGGGCGACCGCAGCGGAGGCGGCGTCACCGGCGTCGTTCCACCCCTCGAACGCGGCCACCATGACCGGGTCGATCAGCTCGGGAACCCCCTCGAGCTCGATCACCCAGCGCCTCCTTCGTCGAAGTTCCTGTCGTACGGACCAACCTTACGGCTTTCCGGAGGCCCGCCCGCAGCCCTCGGACCCGCCCGAAAGCCGTCCCGGCCTTGATCGACTACCCAGGAACTCCCGTCGGCACGCGTGGCGGCTCACTCCTCCCAGAGCGTGCTCGGGGCCTCCCTCCGCAGCACCGGGGCGATCTCCTCCGCGAACCGCTCCAGGGTCTCGATCTGCTCGCCCGTGGACTGCCCGAACGCGTCGACCGTGACCGACTGCAGGTCGTGGCGGTACACCTCGTGGTAGCCGAGGATCTTGTCGATGATCTGCTGCGGGGAGCCGATCAGCTGCGGCCCGCCCGCGATGGCCTCCTCGATGGTGCGGAAGGGCGTGTTGTAGCCCGTCTTCCCCTCCAGGTGCGGCCGGAAGTTCTGCCGCGTCCGCGCCTCGTAGAGCTCCTTGTAGCGGGTGACGGCCTGTTCGTGGCTGTCGGCGATGAGCAGGCCGCCGGAGCCCGCCGCCACCCGCGCGTCCTTCGGGTCGTGGCCGTACTCCTCGAACTTCTCGCGGTAGTGGGCGATCAGCTTCGCGTACGCCTCGCGCGGCTGGATGGCGTTGGCGGTGAACAGCGGATCGCCGTGCTTCGCCGCGAGCTCGGGGGAGTTGAGGCTGGTCGCCGAGCCGTGCCAGATCCGCGGCGCACCGGCGTACGGCCGGGGGACGGTGGTGACGTTCTTCAGCGGGGCACGGAACTCGCCCTCCCAGTCCACGCCCTCCTCCGTCCACAGCCGGCGCAGCAGCTCGTACTTCTCCCGTTGGAGGTCCCACTGCCGCTCCTCGTCCAGGCCGAAGAGGTCGAAGTGGCCGGCCTCCGCGCCCTTGCCGACGACGAGTTCGATCCGGCCCCGGGAGAGCAGGTCGAGCGTGGCGTAGTCCTCGGCGACCCGCACCGGGTCGAGGATCGCGACGACGGTGACGCCGGTAAGGAGCCGGATCCGGGAGGTACGGGCGGCCAGCGCGCCGAGCAGCACGGAGGGGCTGGAGGACAGGAAGGGGCCGGCGTGCCGTTCGCCGATCGCGTACGCGTCGAAGCCGAGCCGCTCGGCGGCCTCGCCGACCGTCAGGACCTGCTCCAAGCGGGAGGCGGCGGGGTCGAGTTCACCGGTGAGGGGGTGCGGGGCATGCCCGATGAGAGAGAGCACCTGAAACTTCATGGTTCAACTCTGCGCGCCCAGTGTTGCGGTGGTATGGCGGCGGTATGGCGGACGCAGGGGCAGGTGTAAGGGGCGGTCTCCCGGGAGACCGCCCCTTACACCTGCCCCTTGGGGTGTCCGATGTCGACGCCCGTTATCGACGTCCGTTACGACATGCGTTGCGACATCCGTTCGGCGGGGGCTACTTGCCCAGCATGTCCTCGACCTTGCCGCGGATCTCGTCCGTGGCCAGGCCGCGGATGGTCAGCGTGGTGCGGCGGCGCAGCACGTCGTCGGCGGTCTCCGCCCACTCGTGGTCGCGGGCGTAGGCGACCTGGGCCCAGATCTCCGGCGCGTCCGGGTGGATGCGCTCGGCCAGCTCGGGGTTCTCGTTCGCCATGCGGGCGATGTCGAAGGAGAGCGAGCCGTAGTGGGTCGCCAGGTGCTTGGCGGTGTCGGCGGACATGCGCGGGCCGGGGGCCGGGCCGTCCACGAGCAGCCGGTGGGCGACCGCGTTCGGGTTGGCTATGCCGGGCAGCGGGAGCCGCTTCGGCAGCGTCGACACCGGCTCGTAGGAGTCGCCGAGCGGGTGGCCCGGGAGGGCCTCCAGCTTCTTCATGATGGTGCGGCCGATGTGGCGGAAGGTGGTCCACTTGCCGCCGGCCACCGACAGCATGCCGCCGCGGCCCTCGGTGACGACCGTCTCGCGCTTGGCCTTGGAGGTGTCGCCGGGACCGCCCGGCAGCACCCGCAGGCCGGCGAAGGCGTAGGTGATCAGCGAGCGGTCGAGCTGCTGGTCGCGGATGGAGAAGGCGGCCTCGTCCAGGATCTGGGCGATGTCCTTGTCGTTGACCGCGACCTCGCCCGGGTCGCCCTCGTACTCCTCGTCGGTGGTGCCGAGCAGGAGCATGTCCTCCCAGGGGAGGGCGAAGGTGATCCGGTACTTGTCGATCGGGGTGGCGAGCGCGGCCTTCCACGGGGAGGTGCGCTTGAGGACGAGGTGCGCGCCCTTGGAGAGGCGGATGGAGGGGGCCGCGTTGGGGTCCTCCATCGTGCGCAGGCGGTCCACCCACGGGCCGGTGGCGTTGAGCACCAGGCGGGCGCTGACGCCGAACTCCTCGCCGTCGAGCCGGTCCTTCAGCTCGGCGCCGGTGACCCGGCCCCGGGTGAAGCGCAGTCCGGTGACCTCGGCGTGGTTGAGGACGACCGCGCCGGCGTCGACCGCGGCGCGGACCGTCATCAGGGCCATGCGGGAGTCGTTCATCTGGTCGTCGCCGTAGACGGCGACGGCCTTGAGGTTGTCCGTGCGCAGCTCCGGCACGTCCTGGGCGGCCTTGGCGGGGCTCAGCAGGTGCCCGACGCCGTCTCCGAAGGCGGACAGGGCGCTGTAGGCGAAGACGCCGGCGCCCAGCTTGGCCGCGCCGTGCGGGCCGCCCTTGTAGACGGGCAGGTAGAAGGTGAGCGGGTTGGCGAGGTGGGGGGCCACCTGGCGGGAGACCGCCCGCCGCTCGAAGTGGTTCTCCGCGACCAGCTTCACCGCGCCGGTCTGCAGGTAGCGCAGGCCGCCGTGGAGCAGCTTGGAGGAGGCGGAGGAG
Organism: Streptomyces sp. NPDC023157; assembly: GCF_055560575.1. NCBI lineage: Bacteria > Bacillati > Actinomycetota > Actinomycetes > Kitasatosporales > Streptomycetaceae > Streptomyces > Streptomyces sp. NPDC023157. The sequence goes on along the minus strand of NZ_JBVHIL010000010.1, from coordinate 300,547 downwards.
GTGGCGCCGGCGAAGTCGCCGGCGTCCACCAGGGCCACCCGCAGCCCGGACTGCGCGGCGTGCCAGGCGGTGGAGATGCCCAGGATGCCGCCGCCGATCACCAGGAGGTCGTACGTCGCCTTGGACAGCTGCTCTCTGGTCTCGGCGCGGGTCGGAAGGGAACCGGCGGCCGGGTGCATCCCCAGGGAGGGGAGGCTCTGCAGGGTGGTCATCGCGAATTACTCCTCGTCAGTTCTCTTCTGCTTCGAGCCAGCCCATGGAGCGCTCGACGGCCTTGAGCCAGTTCTTGTACTCGCTGTCACGCTTGTCGGCGTCCATACGAGGGGTCCACTCGGCGGCCCGGCGCCAGTTGGCGCGCAGCGCGTCGGTGTCGGGCCAGAAGCCGACGGCCAGGCCGGCGGCGTAGGCGGCGCCGAGGCAGGTGGTCTCGGCGACCATCGGGCGCACGACGGGGGCGTCCAGGAAGTCGGAGAGGGTCTGCATCAGCAGGTTGTTGGAGGTCATGCCGCCGTCGACCTTGAGCGCGGCCAGCTCGACGCCGGAGTCCTTGGTCATGGCGTCGGTGATCTCGCGGGTCTGCCAGGCGGTGGCCTCCAGGACGGCGCGGGCGATGTGCGCCTTGGTGACGTACCGGGTGAGGCCGGCGATCACACCGCGGGCGTCGGAGCGCCAGTACGGGGCGAAGAGACCGGAGAAGGCGGGCACGAAGTAGGCGCCGCCGTTGTCCTCGACGGAGGAGGCCAGCGTCTCGATCTCCGCGGCGGACTTGATGAGGCCCATCTGGTCGCGCATCCACTGCACCAGGGAGCCGGTGACGGCGATCGAGCCCTCCAGGGCGTAGACCGGCTTGGCGTCGCCGATCTGGTAGCCGACGGTGGTCAGCAGGCCGCTGTAGGAGTTGATGATCTTGTCGCCGGTGTTCATCAGCATGAACGTGCCGGTGCCGTACGTGGACTTGGCCTCGCCCTCGGCGAAGCAGGTCTGGCCGAACAGGGCGGCCTGCTGGTCGCCGAGCGCGGAGGCGACCGCGACTCCGTCGAGGACACCGCCCTTGACCGTGCCGTACACCTCGGCGGAGGAGCGGATCTCCGGGAGCACGGCGGCGGGGATGTCGATGGAGGCGAGGATGCGCTCGTCCCAGGCCATCTCGTGCAGGTTCATCAGGAGGGTGCGCGAGGCGTTGGTGACGTCGGTGACGTGCACGCCGCCCTCGACACCGCCGGTCAGGTTCCAGATGACCCAGGAGTCCATGGTGCCGAAGAGGATCTCGCCGCGCTCGGCGCGCTCGCGCAGCCCCTCGACGTTGTCGAGCAGCCAGCGGACCTTGGGGCCGGAGAAGTACGAGGCGAGGGGCAGGCCGGTCTCGCGGCGGAAGCGGTCCTGGCCGACGTTGCGGCCGAGCTCCTTGCACAGGGCGTCGGTGCGGGTGTCCTGCCAGACGAGCGCGTTGTGCACGGGCTCGCCGGTGGTCTTGTCCCACATCAGCGTGGTCTCGCGCTGGTTGGTGATGCCGATCGCCTTGACGTCGGCGGAGGTGATGCCCGCCTTGGCGATGGCCCCGGCGACGACCTCCTGGACGTTGGCCCAGATCTCGGTGGCGTCGTGCTCGACCCAGCCCGGCTTCGGGAAGATCTGCTCGTGCTCCTTCTGGTCGACGGAGACGATCCGGCCGTCCTTGTCGAAGACGATGCAGCGCGAGGACGTGGTGCCCTGGTCGATCGCGGCGATGAACGGGCCGTGCCCGTGGGAGGAGGTGCCGGAGGTGTGGGCGTCGGTCACGGTGTACTCCAAGGGAGGTCTGGAAGAAGGACGGCTCAGGCGAACGCGATGTTGTAGATACCCGCGGCGATGGCTCCACCGATCAGCGGACCGGCGACGGGAATCCAGGCGTAGCTCCAGTCGGAGCCGCCCTTGTTCGGGAGCGGGAGCAGGGCGTGCACGATGCGCGGGCCGAGGTCACGGGCCGGGTTGATCGCGTAGCCGGTCGGGCCGCCGAGCGAGAGGCCGATGGAGACGACGACGAAGGCGGTGATCAGGGCGCCGATGACGCCGAGGCCCTTGCCGCTGTCGTTGAGGCCCTGGGTGAGCACGGCGAGGACCAGTACGACGGTGCCGATGATCTCGGTGGCCAGGTTCTGCCAGGTGTTGCGGATCTCGGGGCCGGTGGAGAAGACGCCGAGCACCGGGCCGGCGTCCGGGGCGGCCTTCTGGTCGACCATCCCCTCCTCGTGCGGCGTGGAGATGAGCTCCGGGTCGGTGAGGTGGGCCCGGAACTGGCCGTAGTAGGCCACCCAGACGAGCGTCGCGCCGATCATCGCGCCCAGCAGCTGGCCGGCGATGTAGACCGGCACGTTGCTCCAGTCCCCGTCCTTGATCGCGATACCGACCGTCACGGCGGGGTTCAGATGGGCCCCGGAAAGGGAAGCGGTCATGTACACGGCCGTCATGACGGCGAAGCCCCACCCGAAGGTGATCGCGAGCCAGCCCGCGCCGCGGGCCTTGGAGCTCTTGAGCGTGACGGCGGCGCAGACACCGCCGCCGAGCAGAATGAGTACGGCGGTACCGATGGTCTCGCCGATGAAGATGTCGGAGCTGGACACCCGCGACTCCTTTGTCCTTCGTCCAGGGGAAGGCGAACCCCGGGTCCCTCCGGAGGTCCGCACCCTCGTGTGAGGGCGTTGCCGGCCCTTGGCACTGTCACACCCTAGCGCGTATTGCCGGTAGCTGTTCGACAATGCCGACCGATGAACGGAAGTTTTGCGCCACGGTTAACAGCGCGTCAAGGGTTGCGGGCGCGAAAAACCCGCCGATAACGCGATCGTTACCGACGGGTTCAGTCGTGTTCGTACGGTGTGTTCGTGCGTGTCGTGTTCGTACTGGGGCCCCGGCTCAGAAGCGGCCCGCCCCGAGGTCCCGGGAGACCGCCCGCGCGCAGTCCCGTACCGCCGCGACCAGTTCGGAGCGCAACTCGCCCTCGGCGCACACCCGCTCCACGGCGCCCGTGATGGCCACCGCGCCCACCGGCATCCGCCGCCGGTCGTGGATGGGCGCCGCCACCGAGGCCACGCCCTCCCAGGTCTCCTCCACGTCCGCCGCCCAGCCGCGCGCCCGGGTCAGGTCGAGCAGCGACTCGAAGTCCTCCAGGCCGGTGACCGTACGGGGCGTGAACGGCTCCCGGGCGACCTCCACCGCCTCGCTGTGCGCCACCGGGTCGTACGCCGACAGCACCTTGCCCAGGGCCGTGGAGTGCAGCGGCTGCATGGCCCCCACCTCCAGGACCTGGCGGCTGTCGTCGGGCCGGAAGACGTGGTGGACGATCAGCACGCCCTGCTGGTGCAGCACGCCCAGGTGGACGCTCTCGCCGCTGGAGCGGGCCAGGTCGTCCGTCCAGACCAGGGCCCGCGCGCGCAGCTCGTGCACGTCCAGATAGCTGTTGCCGAGCCGCAGCAGCTCGGCGCCCAGCTGGTAGCGGCCGGAGGCCGGGTCCTGCTCCACGAAGCCCTCGGCCTGGAGGGTGCGCAGGATGCCGTGCGCCGTCCCCTTGGCCAGCCCGAGGGAGGTGGAGATGTCGGACAGGCCGAGCCGGCGCTCGCCGCCCGCGAGCAGTCGCAGCATCGCCGCCGCCCGTTCAAGCGACTGGATGTTCTTCGCCATCGCCCGGCCCTTCTCCTCACATGCTGTTCGACAATGCTGAACACTATCGGTCGATGTCGACCTCGTGTCACATGAACAGTGTCGTGCACGGACGGGCCGGACCGGGAGTCCCCGGACACAGGATGCAGTCCACCTTGTGAAACCCGATGTCCACCCCGGCGTCCGCGCGGTTAGTCTGGGCCCGTGCGCTCTCCACCGGGAGTGCAAAGCCGACAGCCGTCGCATCCCAGGGAGCTTCATCCATGGCCTCGTCCCTTTCCGCCGCGACCGCCACCGAGCGGGCCGCCGCCCTCCGCGAGGCCTTCGCCTCCCGGGTCGTCGTCTCCGACGGTGCGATGGGCACCATGCTCCAGGCCCAGGACCCCTCCCTCGAGGACTTCCAGCAGCTCGAGGGCTGTAACGAGATCCTGAACGTCTCCCGCCCGGACATCGTCCGCTCGGTCCACGACGCCTATCTCGAGGTCGGCACCGACTGCGTCGGCACCAACACCTTCAACTGCAACTTCTCCGCGCTCGGCGAGTACGACATCGCCCAACGCATCGAGGAGCTCTCCGAGGCCGGTGCCCGGATCGCCCGCGAGGCGGCCGACGCGTACACCGCGAGCACCGGACAGCAGCGCTGGGTCCTCGGCTCCATGGGCCCCGGCACCAAGCTGCCCACGCTCGGCCACGTGGACTACGCGACCATCCGCGACGCCTACCAGCAGAACGCCGAGGGCCTCCTCGCGGGCGGCGCCGACGCCCTGCTCGTCGAGACCACCCAGGACCTCCTGCAGACCAAGGCCGCGATCGTCGCCGCCCACCGCGCGATGGACGTCGCCGGCTACACGGTCCCGCTGATCACCTCGGTCACCGTCGAGACCACCGGCACCATGCTGCTCGGCTCGGAGATCGGCGCCGCGCTCACCGCGCTGGAGCCGCTCGGCATCGACATGATCGGCATGAACTGCGCCACCGGCCCCGCCGAGATGAGCGAGCACCTGCGCTACCTCGCCCGGCACTCCGGCATCGCCCTCTCCTGCATGCCCAACGCCGGTCTGCCCGTCCTGACCAAGGACGGCGCCTACTACCCGCTCTCGGCCGAGGAGCTGGCCGACGCCCACGAGACCTTCGTCGGCGAGTACGGCCTCAGCCTGGTCGGCGGCTGCTGCGGCACCACCCCCGAGCACCTGCGCCAGGTCGTCGAGCGGGTCCGCGGCCTCACCCCGCCGGTCCGCCGGCCGCAGCCCGAGCCGGGCGCCGCCTCGCTGTACCAGACCGTCCCGTTCCGCCAGGACACCGCGTACATGGCGATCGGCGAGCGCACCAACGCCAACGGCTCCAAGAAGTTCCGCGAGGCCATGCTGGAGGCCCGCTGGGACGACTGCGTGGAGATGGCCCGCGACCAGATCCGCGAGGGCGCGCACATGCTCGACCTCTGCGTGGACTACGTGGGCCGCGACGGCGTCGCCGACATGGCGGAGCTGGCCGGCCGCTTCGCCACGGCCTCCACCCTGCCGATCGTCCTGGACTCCACCGAGGTCGAGGTCCTCCGGGCCGGCCTGGAGAAGCTGGGCGGCCGTGCCGTCATCAACTCGGTCAACTACGAGGACGGCGACGGGCCCGAGTCCCGCTTCGCCAAGGTCACCCGGCTGGCCCAGGAGCACGGTGCCGCGCTGATCGCCCTCACCATCGACGAGGAGGGCCAGGCCCGCACCGTCGAGCACAAGGTCGCCATCGCCGAGCGCCTGATCGACGACCTCACCGGCAACTGGGGCATCCTCGAGTCCGACATCCTCATCGACACCCTGACCTTCACCATCTGCACCGGTCAGGAGGAGTCCCGCAAGGACGGCATCGCCACCATCGAGGCGATCCGCGAGCTGAAGCGGCGCCACCCGGACGTCCAGACCACGCTCGGCCTCTCCAACATCTCCTTCGGTCTCAACCCGGCCGCCCGCATCCTGCTGAACTCGGTCTTCCTCGACGAGTGCGTCAAGGCCGGCCTGGACTCGGCCATCGTCCACGCGTCGAAGATCCTGCCGATCGCCCGCTTCGACGAGGAGCAGGTCACCACCGCGCTCGACCTGATCTACGACCGGCGCGCCGAGGGCTACGACCCGCTGCAGAAGCTGATGGCGCTGTTCGAGGGTGCCACCACCAAGTCGCTGAAGGCCGGCAAGGCCGAGGAGCTGCTGGCGCTGCCGCTGGAGGAGCGGCTGAAGCGCCGGATCATCGACGGCGAGAAGAACGGCCTGGAGGCCGACCTCGACGCGGCGCTCGCGGAGCGCCCCGCCCTGGAGATCGTCAACGACGTCCTCCTGGACGGCATGAAGACGGTCGGCGAGCTGTTCGGCTCGGGTCAGATGCAGCTGCCGTTCGTGCTCCAGTCCGCCGAGGTCATGAAGATCGCGGTGGCGTATCTCGAACCCCACATGGAGAAGACGGACGCCGACGGCAAGGGCACGATCGTCCTCGCCACCGTCCGCGGCGACGTCCACGACATCGGCAAGAACCTCGTCGACATCATCCTCTCCAACAACGGCTACAACGTCGTCAACATCGGCATCAAGCAGCCGGTCTCCGCCATCCTGGAAGCCGCCGAAGAACACCGCGCCGACGTCATCGGCATGTCCGGTCTCCTGGTCAAGTCCACCGTGATCATGAAGGAGAACCTGCAGGAGCTGAACCAGCGCGAGCTGGCGGCCAAGTACCCGGTGATCCTCGGCGGAGCCGCCCTCACCCGGGCGTACGTCGAGCAGGACCTGCACGAGGTCTACCAGGGCGAGGTCCGCTACGCCCGCGACGCCTTCGAGGGCCTGCGCCTGATGGACGCCCTCATCGCGGTCAAGCGCGGTGTGCCCGGCGCGACCCTGCCCGAGCTCAAGCAGCGCCGGGTCGCCAAGGGCGCCGCCACCCTCCAGGTCGACGAGCCGGAGCCGGGCGGCCGCTCGGACGTCGCCACCGACAATCCGGTGCCGGCCCCGCCGTTCTGGGGCACCCGGGTCGTCAAGGGCATCCAGCTCAAGGAGTACGCGAGCTGGCTCGACGAGGGCGCGCTCTTCAAGGGCCAGTGGGGCCTCAAGCAGAACCGGGCCGGTGACGGCCCGTCGTACGAGGAGCTGGTGGAGAGCGAGGGCCGTCCGCGGCTGCGCGGCTGGCTGGACCGTCTGCACACGGAGAACCTGCTGGAGGCGGCCGTCGTGCACGGCTACTTCCCCTGCGTCTCCAAGGGCGAGGACCTGATCATCCTCGACGACGCCGGCAACGAGCGCACCCGCTTCACCTTCCCGCGCCAGCGGCGCGGCCGGCGCCTGTGCCTCGCGGACTACTTCCGCCCGGAGGAGTCCGGCGAGACCGATGTCGTCGGCCTCCAGGTCGTCACCGTCGGCTCGAAGATCGGCGAGGCCACGGCCAAGCTGTTCGCGTCCGACTCCTACCGCGACTACCTGGAGCTGCACGGCCTCTCCGTGCAGCTGGCCGAAGCCCTGGCCGAGTACTGGCACGCCCGGGTGCGTGCCGAGCTCGGCTTCGCCGGCGAGGACCCGGCGGCCGTCGAGGACATGTTCGCCCTCAAGTACCGCGGCGCGCGCTTCTCGCTGGGCTACGGCGCCTGCCCGGACCTGGAGGACCGCGCGAAGATCGCCGAGCTCCTGGAGCCGGAGCGGATCGGCGTGCACCTGTCCGAGGAGTTCCAGCTCCACCCGGAGCAGTCCACGGACGCGATCGTCATCCACCACCCGGAGGCGACGTACTTCAACGCTCGGTAACCGGTACGCGGGTAAATCCCTGCGCCGTGTGTGAGTGAGACGTACACTGGTCGGTCCAGTGCAGAGGCCGGTCGCCCTACCCCCGTACCGGGGTGGGCGGCCGGCCTTCTCGTCCCTTGATGGAGGTGTGCCGTGACCAGTACGGTCCCCGCGTCCTTGTTCCGTGCCCACGGCAGCTCCGCCCTGCAGGCGGTCTTCCTCGACATGGACGGCACCCTGGTGGACACCGAGGGCTTCTGGTGGGACGCGGAGGTGGAGGCCTTCGCGGACCTCGGGCACCGGCTCGACGTCGCCTGGAAGGAGATCGTCGTCGGCGGCCCGATGACCCGCAGCGCGGGCTATCTCATCGAGGCGACCGGCGCCGACATCACCCTGGAAGAGCTCACCGTGCTGCTCAACGAGAAGTTCGAGCAGCGCATCGGCCGTGGTGTGCCGCTGATGCCGGGCGCCGAGCGGCTGCTCGCCGAACTGGTCCGGCACAACATTCCGGCCGCTCTGGTGTCGGCCTCGCACCGCAGGATCATCGACCGGGTGCTGCACTCCCTGGGGCGCGACCACTTCGCGCTGACGGTCGCCGGCGACGAGGTCAGCCGTACCAAGCCGCACCCCGAGCCCTATCTGACCGCCGCCGCGGGCGTGGGTGCCGATCCGGCGCTGTGCGCCGTCATCGAGGACACGGCGACCGGTGTCGCGGCGGCCGAGGCGGCCGGCTGCCGGGTCGTCGCGGTGCCCTCGGTCGCCCCGATCGCGCCCTCCGCGGGCCGGGTCGTGGTGCGCTCCCTCGAGGAGGTCGACGTGCCGTTCCTCCGGACCCTGATCTCCTCCCCGGTCGCTTCCTGAGGCTCCTCGGAGGCCGGTTCCGAGGACAGGATCTGAGCTTTATTTGAGGTTCAATGTCCGAAAAGGGCTCTGCGTGACCTTGGTCACGCAGAGTGCCGACCCAGGGGTGATCCTCGGACAGGGTGTGTCCGGAACATGTCGATTCCCTCGCACCCATGTGTCCCGTTTCGATAGATGACGCACGAATCATGCCGACGCATGATTATCGATGCCCTCGCATTCATGATCACTGTGCGGTGATCGCGTGGCCCCCCGACGTCCTCCGGCGGCGGCTCGGCCCACTAATCTTTCGCGAGTACTCCGCCGCACCCTCCGCGTGCCCCGGCGCTCACCCAAGTCGCCGCGCACGCAGGACCGATCGCACCCCATCCCGGCCCGATCGCCCCCGCCCCGACCGGGCGGCCCGGCGGAGTGAACGATGCCGCTGTACCCAGTGCCGGCCGTCACCCGGGGCCGGATGAGGAGAACGTCCCAGATGAACCGCAAGACCCTGGTGCTGCCAGTCGTGGCCGCACTGCTCACCCCCCTGCTCGCCGCCTGTGGTGGAGGGGACAAGAGCAGAGCGATCGTCGTGGGCACCACGGACCAGTTCGTCGCGACCGAGGACGCCCCCGCCCCGCTCGACCCGGCGTTCGCCTACGACACCGGCGCCTGGAACGTCCTGCGCCAGACCGTGCAGACCCTGATGCACGTCCCGCGCGGCAGCGGCCAGCCGGTCCCCGAGGCCGCCGAGAGCTGCGGCTTCTCCGACAAGCAGAGCGAGAGCTTCCGCTGCAAGCTGCGCGAGGGCCTCACCTTCGCCGACGGCACCGCGATCACCGCCGAGGACGTCAAGTTCTCCATCGAGCGCGTGCTCGCCATCAAGTCGGACAACGGCACCGCCGCGCTCCTGTCCAACATCGACACCGTCGAGACCAAGGGCGACCGCGAGGTGGTCTTCCACCTGAGGACGCCCGACGCGACCTTCCCGTACAAGCTGTCCACCCCCGTCGCCGGCATCCTCAGCAAGGACAAGTACGACGGCAAGCAGCTGCGCACCGGCTTCGACGTCGACGGCTCCGGTCCGTACACGATGAAGACCGAGCGCGACGGCGACAAGGTGACGAAGTTCGTCTTCACCAAGAACGCCCACTACAAGGGCGACATCACCCTGCGCAACGACCGGGTCGAACTCCGCCCCTTCTCCGACGCCTCCAGCATGGACACGGCGCTGGAGAAGGACGAGATCGACATGATGGCCCGCACCATGTCGCAGCCGCAGATCAAGGACCTCACCGAGAAGCCCAAGGACGGCATCGAGCTCACCGAGGTCCCCGGTCTGGAGATCCGCTACCTCGCCTTCAACACCAAGGCCCCCTCCGTCGAGGACAAGGCCGTACGACAGGCCATGGCCGCCGTCATCGACCGCGGCGCCCTGGTCAACGAGGTCTACGGCCCCACCGCGCAGCCGCTCTACTCGCTGATCCCCTCCAGCATCACCGGCCACTCCACCTCGTTCATCGACACCTACGGCGAGCCGGACACCGCCAAGGCCGCCAAGATCCTGCGCGACGCGGGCGTCAAGACGCCGGTCAAGGTCACCCTGCACTACACCACCGACCACTACGGCGCCGAGACGGCCAAGGAGTTCGAGGCCCTGCGCGGCCAGCTCAACGCCACCCGCCTCTTCGACTCCCAGATCCAGGGCACCGAGTGGTCCAAGTTCCGCCCGGCCCAGAAGCGCGGCGACTACGCCGTCTACGGGCTCGGCTGGTTCCCGGACTACCCGGACCCGGACAACTACATCGCGCCGTTCCTCGACAGCGACAACTTCCTCAACACCCCCTACGTCAACCAGTCCGTCCGTGACCGGCTGATCCCGCAGTCGCGCCGACAGGCCGACCGCACCGCCGCGGCCCCCGTCTTCGAGCAGATCCAGAAGATCGTCGCCAAGGACGTCCCCGTCCTGCCCCTGTGGCAGGGCAAGCAGTACGTCGCCGCGCGCGACGACGTCACCGGCGTCGAGTGGGCGCTGAACACCTCCTCCGACCTCCTCCTGTGGGAGCTCGGCCGCGGCACCGCCTGACCCCTTCGTTGTACCGGCCGCGCAGCCGTTGCGCGGCCGGCCTGGCAAGAGATCAAGAGGCAAGTTCTGTGAAGGCACACAACAAGTGGCTGACGGCCCCGCTCGCGGCGGGTCTCGCGGCCGCGATGCTCAGCGGCTGCGGAACCGAGCAGGGCGGCGGCTCCGGCGGCTCCGGTGACGCGGTCCGCGTCGGCATGTCGGACGAGATCCTGGCGACCGACCCCGCCGCCGGTTACGACCCCGGCTCCTGGCTGCTGTTCAACAACGTCTTCCAGTCCCTGCTCGCCTTCCCGAAGGGCGGCTCCGAGCCCGAGCCCGAGGCCGCCGACAAGTGCGGCTTCGCGGCCGGCAGCAGGGTCTACACCTGCACCCTCCGCGAGGGCCTGAAGTTCTCCAACGGCAACCCGCTCACCTCCGAGGACGTCAAGTTCTCCTTCGAGCGCTCCCTGAAGATCGACGACCCCTCCGGCCCCGCGCCGCTGCTCTCGACCATCGACTCGATCGAGACCCCCGACGAGCGGACCGTCGTCTTCAAGCTGAAGGTCCCCGACGCCACCTTCCCGAGCAAGATCGCCTCCGGCGCCGGCTCCATCGTCGACCACCGCGAGTACGCCGACGGCTCGCTGCGGACCGACGGCAAGGCGATCGGCTCCGGCCCGTACAAGCTGGACTCGATCAGCGACACCGAGGCCGTCTTCTCGGTCAACTCCGGCTACCACGGCAACGCCAAGGCCAAGAACGAGGGCGTCACCCTCAAGCTGTTCCGCGGCGACCGCGCGGCCCTCTCCAAGGCCCTCGCCGCCAACGAGATCGACGTCGCCTACCGAGGCCTCGCCGCCGACGACATCGCCGCCCTCGAAGCCTCCGAGACCACGGACGACAAGGGCATCGAGATCGTCCAGGGCAGCAGCGCCGAGGTCCAGCACCTGGTCTTCAACGTCAAGGACCCGGTCGTCGGCAAGCTGGGCGTCCGCAAGGCCATCGCCCACCTCGTCGACCGCGACGCGCTCGTCCAGAACGTCTACAAGTCGACCGCCACGCCGCTCTACTCGATCGTCCCGGCGGGCATCGCGGGCCACAACACGGCCTTCTTCGACACCTACGGCAGCCCCGACCCGGCGAAGGCCAAGAAGGCCCTGCGCTCGGCCGGCATCACCGCCAAGGTCAAGCTCACCCTCTGGTCCACCCCCAGCCGCTTCGGCCCGGCCACCGACCAGGAGCTCAAGGCGATAGCCGGGCAGCTCAACGAGAGCGGCCTCTTCGACGCCGACGTGAAGTCCGTCGAGTACGACCAGTACGAGAAGGACATCGCCGCCGGCAAGTACGGCGTCTACGTCAAGGGCTGGGTCCCCGACTACCCCGACGCCGACAACTTCACCGCGCCGTTTTTCGGTGAGGGCAACGTCCTCGGCAACAACTACCAGAACGCCACCATCACCGGCGGCCTCATCCCGAAGACCGCCGCCGCCGCGGACCGCTCCGCCACCAGCCAGGACTTCGGCAAGCTGCAGGACATCGTCGCCGACGAACTGCCGCTGCTCCCGCTCTGGCAGGGCAAGCAGTACGCCGTCGCCCGCGACAACGTCACCGGCCTGGAGTGGACCCTGGACGCGTCCACCGTCTTCCGCTTCTGGGAGATCAAGAAGAGCTGACGCCACCGCCCGTACGACGAGGGGCCCGGCACGCGCGACGCGTACCGGGCCCCTCGCCGTGCTCCGCGGGAGACTACTGCGCCCCCGGGCGCACCAGACCGCTCTCGTACGCGTACACCGCCGCCTGCACCCGGTCCCGCAGGCCCAGCTTCGTCAGCACATGACCCACATGGGTCTTCACGGTCGTCTCGCTGACGAACAGGTCCGCCGCGATCTCCGCGTTCGACAGACCGCGCGCCACCAGCTTCAGCACCTCGACCTCACGGTCGGTCAGCGTGTTCAGCGTGTCCGGGACCTGCTCCTCGCCCGAGGGCAGATGCGCCGAGTACTTGTCCAGGAGCCGGCGCGTGATCGACGGGGCCAGCATCGCCTCGCCCGCCGCGACCACCCGGATCGCCTGCACGAGCTCCGTCGCCGGGGCGTCCTTCAGGAGGAAGCCGCTGGCCCCCGCCCGCAGCGCCTCCACCACGTACTCGTCGAGGTCGAAGGTGGTCAGCACCAGCACCTTCGCCGGACCGTCCCGGCCCGGGCCGGTGATCTGCCGGGTCGCCTCCACGCCGTCCATCCGGGGCATCCGGATGTCCATCAGCACCACGTCGGGCTGCAGCGCCCGCACCTGGTCCAGCGCCTGGAGACCGTCACCGGCCTCACCCACCACCGCGATGTCCTGCTCGGCCTCCAGGATCATCCGGAAACCGGTGCGCAGCAGGGGCTGGTCGTCGACCAGTAGAACGCGGATGGCCACGGGAAACTCCTTCACGGGGCGGGCTGGACCGCACCCATTCTGCCCTGACCGTCCTCCTCGGCCCGACCGCCCTCGTCGGACGCCCCCGACTCCGCCGGGCGGGCGGGCACCACCGGCAGCGGATACACCGGGGGAGTGCCCCCGAACTCCGGGCACACCGCCTGGTGGTCGCACCAGCCGCACAGCTTCGTCGGCCGGGGCCGCCAGTCACCCGACTCCGTCGCCAGCCGGATCGCCTCCCACAGGGCGAGCAGCTTGCGCTCCACCCGCAGCAGGTCCTCCTCCACCGGGTCGTACGTCAGCACGTCCCCGCTGCCCAGGTAGACCAGCTGCAGACGGCGCGGCACCACGTCCTTCAGGCGCCAGATCACCAGCGCGTAGAACTTCATCTGGAACAGCGCGCCCTCGCTGTACTCCGGGCGCGGCGCCTTGCCGGTCTTGTAGTCGACGATCCGCACCTCGCCCGTCGGCGCCACGTCGACCCGGTCGATCACCCCGCGCAGCCGCAGCCCCGACGCCAGCTCCGTCTCCACGAACATCTCGCGCTCGGCCGGCTCCAGACGCGTCGGGTCCTCCAGCGTGAACCACCGCTCGACCAGCGCCTCCGCCTCCGTCAGCCACTGCGCGAGACGCTCGCCCTCCGGGTCCTCCGCGAACAGCTCGCCCAGCTCGGGCCGCGAGCCGAGCAGCCGGTCCCACTGGCCCGGGATCAGCGCCTTCGCCCGCGGCGCGGTCCGCTCCACGGCCGGCGCGTCGAAGAGACGCTCAAGGACCGCGTGCACCAGGGTCCCGCGCGTCGCCGCCGGGCTCGGCTTCTCCGGCAGCCGGTCGATCACCCGGAACCGGTACAGCAGGGGACACTGCATGAAGTCGCTCGCCCGCGACGGCGACAACGACGTGGGCGTCCGGGGCCCCGCCGGCGGATGCTCGCTCGTACTCATGACTCAGACCCTACGGCCCGCCACTGACAGCGAGCGGAATACCATCGACTCAGGACCCCGTCGCACTGCATGATCGAACCGTGACCGAGTGACGCGGGCCATGCAGCTCGGCGACGAAAGGAACCCGTGAACCAGGACGAGTCCAAGCCGCAGCGGACCGAGGAGCCGGGTGGCGGCATCCTCATGGGCCGGCCCTTCGGCGTGCCGGTCTATGTCGCGCCCAGCTGGTTCCTGGTCGCCGCCCTCATCACCTGGGTCTTCGGCGACCAGATCGAACGCGTCCTGCCCGAGCTCGGCGCCGCGCGCTACCTGGTCTCGCTGTTCTTCGCGATCGCCTTCTACGCGTCCGTCCTCGTGCACGAACTGGCCCACACCCTCGCCGCGCTCCGCTTCAAGCTGCCGGTGCGGCGCATCCAGCTCCAGTTCTTCGGCGGCGTCTCCGAGATCGAGAAGGAGACCGAGACCCCCGGCCGCGAGTTCCTCCTCGCCTTCGTCGGCCCGCTGCTCTCCCTCGTCCTCGCCGGGATCTTCTACCTCGGCCTGTACGCCGTCGAGCCCGGCACCGTCCCCGGCGTCCTCCTCGGCGGCCTGATGATCTCCAACCTGATCGTCGCCGTCTTCAACCTGCTGCCCGGCCTGCCCCTCGACGGCGGCCGGATGCTCCGCGCCGTCGTGTGGAAGATCACCGGCAACGCCATGACCGGCACCGTCGCCGCCGCCTGGATCGGCCGCGCCCTCGCCGTCACCGTCCTCATCGGCCTGCCGCTGCTCACCCGCACCGGCTTGTTCGGCAACTCCACCGAGGACATCTCCGGCTTCACCACCGTCACCGACGCGCTGCTCGCCGCCATCCTCGCCGCGATCATCTGGACCGGCGCCGGCAACAGCCTGCGCATGGCCCGGCTGCGCGAACACCTCCCCGAGCTGCGCGCCCGCACCCTCACCCGGCGCGCCGTCCCCGTCGAGTCCGCCACCCCGCTCTCCGAGGCCCTGCGCCGCGCCAACGAGGCCGGCGCCCGCGCCCTGGTCGTCGTCGACGGCCACGGCGGCCCGACCGGCATCGTCCGCGAGACCGCCATCGCGAGCGTCCCCCAGCACCGCCGCCCCTGGGTCGCGGTCAGCGCCCTCGCCCAGGACCTCTCCGAGGGCATGAAGGTCCCCGCCGAGCTCACCGGCCAGCCCCTCCTGGACTACTTGAGGGCCAGTCCCGCGACCGAGTACCTGGTCGTCGAGGAGGGCGGCGAGATCTACGGCGTGCTCTCCACGGCCGACGTGGAGCGGGCCTTCGTCAAGGCCATGGCACGACCCTCCTCGTAATCCCGGTACTCTGTTCGCATGTCCGAACCGACCGGTGCCGCCCGCCGTCGCGGGCCCTTCAAGGTCGGGGACCAGGTCCAGCTCACCGACCCCAAGGGACGCCACTACACGTTCACGCTCGAGGCCGGGAAGAACTTCCACACCCACAAGGGTGCCTTCCCCCACGACGAGCTGATCGGTGCTCCCGAGGGCAGTGTTGTCCGTACCACGGGAAACGTCGCCTACCTCGCGCTGCGCCCCCTGCTCCCCGACTACGTCCTGTCCATGCCCCGCGGCGCCGCCGTGGTCTACCCCAAGGACGCGGGGCAGATCCTGGCCTTCGCCGACATCTTCCCCGGCGCCCGTGTCGTCGAGGCCGGTGTGGGCTCCGGCTCGCTCAGCTCCTTCCTGCTGCGCGCCATCGGTGACAGCGGCATGCTGCACTCCTACGAGCGCCGCGAGGACTTCGCCGAGATCGCCAAGGGCAACGTCGAGCGCTACTTCGGCGGCCCGCACCCCGCGTGGCAGCTGACCGTCGGCGACCTCCAGGACAACCTGTCCGACACCGAGGTCGACCGCGTCATCCTCGACATGCTCGCTCCCTGGGAGTGCCTGGAGGCCGTCTCCAAGGCGCTCGTCCCCGGCGGCATCCTCTGCTGCTACGTGGCCACCACCACGCAGCTCGCCCGCACCGTGGAGTCCATCCGCGAGTTCGGCTGCTACGCCGAGCCGCAGCCCTGGGAGTCCATGATCCGCAACTGGCATGTCGAGGGTCTGGCCGTGCGCCCCGATCACCGCATGATCGGCCACACCGGCTTCCTCGTCACCGCCCGCCGCCTGGCGGACGGCGTCGAGCCCCCGATGCGCCGCCGCCGGCCCTCCAAGGGCGCCTACGGCGAGGACTACGAGGGTCCCAACAAGGGCTGACGCCCCGACAACGCACGCGTGCCGCCGTCGAGTTCCCGCCCCCGGGCGCGGAAGTCGACGGCGGCACCTTCATGTTCGGCTTCCCGCGCGCGGGCGCCGCCGGTGCTCGGGCCGCGGCCGACCCCGCCTGTTCCGCGCGCCTGTGACGTGTGGCACGATGCCCGCAACTCCTTCCGCGCCACCCTCACAGGAGACTTCTCGCGTGCAGACCTCCGCCGTCCCGGACCTCGCGCACACCCGGGCCCGTCCGGTGCACTGGCTGGCCACCGCCACCGCGATGGCCGGAGTCGTCGCCCTCGCGGGCCTGCTCCAGCCCGGCGCCGCCGGAGCCACCGCCGCCCCCGCGCCGAGACCCGCCCCGGACGCCGCCACGGCCCACTTCCCGCTGACGTGCGGGGGAGGGCCCAGCAAGATCGCCCAGTGGGCCGGCGGGGACCTGGACGGCGACGGAAACCCCGAGACCGTCGCAGTCGTACACTGCGAAGCCGGCTCCGGAACGCCGCCCAGCGGCATCTACGTACTCACCCACGGCAAGGGCGCCGGCGCCTCCGCCGCGCGCGTCGTGGCCACCCTCGTGGAGCCCTCGGAGCTGAAGAGCGTGAGCGGTTTCGCCGTACGGGACGGAGCGGTACGCGCCACCCTGCTCGGCTACTCGTCGCCCGACGTCCCCAGCTGCTGCCCCGACCAGAGCGAGGCGGTGACCTGGCGCTGGAAGGGCGGAGCCTTCGTCCGCGCCGCCCAGAGCGAGCCGCGCGGGGTCTGACCCGAGGGGCCCGCGGGGCCCCTCAGGGAGCCGTCACTCGGCGTCGGGGCCGTACACCTCGACGCCGTCCGCGACCCGGCGCACGTGGATGCAGTCTCCCGGGCACTCCTTCGCGGAGTCCACCACGTCGGTCAGCAGAGTGAGCGGTACGGGGGTCGTCGCCCCCGGCGCCTGGAGCAGCTCGTCGTCCGCGCTCTTCACATAAGCGAGCCCGTCGATGTCCAGCTCGAAGACCTCGGGAGCGTACTGCGCGCAGATCCCGTCCCCGGTGCACAGGTCCTGGTCGATCCAGACCTCCAGCGCCTCGTCGGCGGCCGTGGCCGGGGCCTCGTGCTGCACGGTCATATCTCCTGCCGTTTCTGCGTCGCGCGGGCGAGCCGCAAGTAAGTCCGGTCAAGCCTGACGGGTGTTGACCACCCACGACGATACAACCGCCCGCTTTTGCATTGTCCGGCGGTGGGTATTCCCCTGGCGTGAGGGGAAGCGCAAGGGTGAAGATCGGACACACCCCGGAGTCTTTTTGATCTAGGGGTTTCAATCATCACCCACCCAGGTAGGGTCAGGAAGCGTCCAGCTCCCCTTGGAGGAGGTGAGGACCGTGGCAGCCCACGACGACGACATCAACCGCGGCATCCGGCCGGGGCGGGGGTCTGAGGACCCCGCCGGCCAGGTTGCCTATCTCGAGCAGGAAATCGCCGTCCTGCGCCGCAAGCTCGCCGACTCTCCGCGACACACGAGGATTCTCGAGGAGCGGATCGTCGAGCTGCAGACGAACCTGGCCGGCGTGTCCGCGCAGAACGAGCGGCTCGCCCATACGCTCCGTGAGGCCCGCGACCAGATCGTGGCCCTCAAGGAGGAGGTCGACCGGCTCGCCCAGCCGCCGGCCGGCTTCGGTGTCTTCCTGCAGGCCAACGAGGACGGCACGTGCGACATCTTCACCGGGGGCCGCAAGCTCCGGGTGAACGTCAGCCCCAGCGTCGAGCTCGACGAGCTCAGGCGGGGCCAGGAAGTCATGCTCAACGAGGCGCTCAACGTGGTCGAGGCCATGGAATTCGAGCGTGCCGGGGACATCGTCACCCTCAAGGAGATCCTCGAGGACGGCGAGCGGGCCCTGGTCATCGGGCACACCGACGAGGAGCGGGTGGTCCGGCTCGCCGAGCCGCTCCTCGACATCACCATCCGTCCCGGCGACGCCCTGCTCCTGGAACCCAGGTCGGGCTACGTCTACGAGGTGGTCCCCAAGAGCGAGGTCGAAGAGCTCGTCCTCGAAGAGGTCCCGGACGTCGACTACGACAAGATCGGCGGCCTGGGCAACCAGATCGAGCTGATCCGCGACGCCGTCGAGCTCCCGTACCTCTACCCGGACCTCTTCAAGGAACACGAACTGCGGCCCCCGAAGGGCATCCTGCTCTACGGCCCGCCCGGCTGCGGCAAGACGCTCATCGCCAAGGCCGTCGCCAACTCCCTTGCCAAGAAGGTCGCCGAGGTGACCGGCCAGCCCGCGGGGAAGTCCTACTTCCTCAACATCAAGGGCCCCGAGCTCCTCAACAAGTACGTCGGCGAGACCGAGCGGCACATCCGCCTCGTCTTCCAGCGTGCCCGGGAGAAGGCGAGCGAGGGCACCCCCGTCATCGTCTTCTTCGACGAGATGGAATCCCTCTTCCGCACCCGCGGATCCGGTGTCAGCTCGGACGTGGAGAACACCATCGTCCCCCAGCTGCTCGCCGAGATCGACGGCGTGGAAGGCCTGGAGAACGTCATCGTCATCGGCGCCTCCAACCGCGAGGACATGATCGACCCCGCCATCCTGCGGCCCGGCCGGCTCGACGTGAAGATCAAGATCGAGCGTCCGGACGCGGAAGCGGCCAAGGACATCTTCGCCAAGTACCTGACCGCCTCCCTCCCGCTGCACGCGGACGACCTCTCCGAGCACAGTGGCTCGAAGGCGGCGGCCGCCCACGCGATGATCCAGTCCGTGGTCGAGCAGATGTACGCGGAAAGCGAGGAGAACCGCTTCCTCGAGGTCACGTACGCCAATGGCGACAAGGAAGTCCTGTACTTCAAGGACTTCAACTCCGGAGCGATGATCCAGAACATCGTCGACCGGGCCAAGAAGATGGCCATCAAGGCATTCCTCGACCACGACCAGAAGGGCATTCGCGTCTCCCACCTCCTCCAGGCCTGCGTGGACGAGTTCAAGGAGAACGAGGACCTGCCCAACACCACCAACCCGGACGACTGGGCCCGGATCTCCGGAAAGAAGGGCGAGCGGATCGTCTTCATCCGCACCCTCGTCACCGGAAAGCAGGGCGCGGACACCGGTCGATCCATCGACACGGTGGCGAACACCGGTCAGTACCTGTAGGAACGCGCACCGGCTGCGGGTGTCCGGAACCGGACGTCCGCAGCCGTCGTTTTCCACTCACCGATCCGCTTCTGATCTCCCCGTACACGCGAGGCCGCTCTAGGCTCGTGGGTACCGCCGCGACACGCATGATGCGGGGAGCGGCGCCGGGCAAGGAGGGCCGCATGACCGTACGGCGAGTAATGGGCATCGAGACGGAGTACGGGATCTCCGTCCCCGGGCACCCCAACGCCAATGCCATGCTCACCTCGTCCCAGATCGTCAACGCCTACGCGGCGGCGATGCACCGGGCGCGCCGCGCCCGCTGGGACTTCGAGGAGGAGAACCCGCTGCGGGACGCCCGCGGCTTCGACCTCGCCCGCGAGGCCGCCGACTCCAGCCAGCTCACCGACGAGGACATCGGCCTCGCCAACGTCATCCTGACCAACGGGGCGCGGCTCTACGTGGACCACGCCCACCCCGAGTACAGCTCGCCCGAGGTCACCAACCCCCGCGACGCGGTCCTGTGGGACAAGGCTGGCGAGCGGATCATGGCCGAGGCCGCCGTGCGGGCCGCCCAGCTCCCCGGTGCCCAGCCCATCCACCTCTACAAGAACAACACCGACAACAAGGGCGCGTCCTACGGCACGCACGAGAACTACCTGATGAAGCGGGAGACCCCCTTCTCGGACATCGTGCGCCACCTGACGCCCTTCTTCGTCTCCCGCCAGGTCGTCACCGGCGCCGGCCGGGTCGGCATCGGCCAGGACGGCCGGGAGCACGGCTTCCAGATCAGCCAGCGGGCGGACTACTTCGAGGTCGAGGTCGGCCTGGAGACCACCCTCAAGCGCCCGATCATCAACACCCGCGACGAGCCGCACGCCGACGCGGAGCGGTACCGCCGCCTCCACGTGATCATCGGCGACGCCAACCTCTCCGAGATCTCGACCTATCTGAAGCTGGGCACGACGGCCCTGGTCCTCTCCATGATCGAGGACTCCTTCATCACCGTCGACCTCGCCGTCGACCAGCCCGTGCGCACCCTCCACCAGGTCTCCCACGACCCGACGCTCCAGTACCTCGTCACGCTCCGCAGCGGCCGGACACTCACCGCGGTCCAGCTTCAGATGGAGTACTTCGAGCTGGCGCGCAAGTACGTGGACGAGCGGTACGGGGCGGACGCCGACGAGCAGACCAAGGACGTCCTGGCCCGCTGGGAGGACACGCTCAACCGGCTGGAGAACGATCCGATGAGCCTGGCCGGCGAGCTGGACTGGATCGCCAAGCGGGAGCTCATGGAGGGCTACCGGCGCCGTGACGGCCTGGACTGGGACGCCGCCCGGCTGCACCTGGTCGACCTCCAGTACGCCGACGTGCGCCCCGAGAAGGGCCTGTACAACCGCCTGGTGGCCCGTGGGCGCATGAAGCGCCTGATGGACGAGCCCACGGTGGAACGGGCGGAGACGAGCCCTCCCGAGGACACCAGGGCCTATTTCCGCGGCCGCTGCCTGGAGCAGTACGCGGACGACGTGGCCGCCGCCTCCTGGGACTCGGTCATCTTCGACCTGCCCGGGCGCGACTCGCTCCAGCGGGTTCCGACCCTGGAACCCCTGCGGGGTACCCGGGAGCACGTGAAGGACCTCCTGGACCGCTGCCGCACGGCGGAGGAACTGGTCCGCGTCCTGTCCGGCGGCTGAGAAAGCGCGGCGCGATTTCCGGATTCCCCGGGCGCGGCTGAAATGCCCGGGGACTGGGAATCATGGGAGCAGTGCCCGGACGTTGTAGAAACTGCGGGGCCGATGTCAGTCCCGGCTTGTAGGGTCTGATCTTGTAGGGATCCGAACGAGCGGGCCGATTCGAGCGGGGTGAGGTTTATGGCGACCAAGGACACCGGCGGCGGACAGCAGAAGGCGACGCGTTCCACCGAGGAGGTCGAGGAGACCACCACGGAGGCGAGCTCCGACCTCAAGGAACGCCAGGAGAAGCTCTCCGACGACGTGGATTCCGTCCTCGACGAAATCGACGACGTGCTGGAGGAGAACGCCGAGGACTTCGTGCGGTCCTTCGTGCAGAAGGGCGGCGAGTAGCCGCTCCGGCGAGCCTGTCGCCTCCGTCCCCGGAGCCCCGGAAAAGCCGTGGGCCCGGGGACGGATGACAGGCACGGGCACGGGTAAGGTCCGTGCACAGCAAGCAAGATCGGCCCGCGCGTCCCACGGCGGGCCGTCGTCCCCACGGAAGGAAACGCGTGGAAGCCAACTCTCGTGGTATCGGGCGTCTGCCGGCGGCCTTCCTGACGCCGGGCTCGTCCTCGTTCCTCGACTTCCTCGCCGACCACTCGCCGGAGCTGCTCCCGGGCAACCGCAGGCTCCCCGAGGGGATCGTCGAGGCGCCCCACGGCACGACCATCGTCGCCGCCACCTTCCCCGGCGGCGTGGTGCTCGCCGGCGACCGGCGGGCGACGATGGGGAACATGATCGCGCAGCGGGACATCGAGAAGGTGTTCCCGGCCGACGAGTACTCCGCGGTCGGCATCGCCGGCACGGCGGGTCTCGCGGTGGAGATGGTGAAGCTGTTCCAGCTGGAGCTGGAGCACTTCGAGAAGGTGGAGGGCGCGACCCTCTCCCTGGAGGGCAAGGCCAACCGCCTGTCCACGATGATCCGCGGCAACCTCGGCATGGCCATGCAGGGCCTCGCCGTCGTCCCGCTCTTCGCCGGCTGGGACGAGGGCAAGGAGAAGGGCCGGATCTTCTCCTACGACGTCACCGGCGGCCGCTCCGAGGAGCACGGGTACGCCGCCACCGGCTCGGGCTCGATCTTCGCGCGCGGGTCGATGAAGAAGCTCTACCGGGAGGACCTGACCGAGCAGCAGGCCACCACGCTCGTCGTCCAGGCGCTGTACGACGCGGCGGACGACGATTCGGCGACCGGCGGGCCCGACCTGGCCCGCAGGATCTTCCCGATCGTCACCGTCATCACCGACGAGGGCTTCCGCAGGCTCACCGAGGCGGAGTCCTCCGAGCTGGCCCGGTCGATCACCGAGCGGCGTCTCCAGCAGCCCGACGGGCCGCGTGCCGCCCTGCTCTGACCACGCGTCGCCTCCCTGTAGAAGCCCAGAAGAAAGGGACGGATAGCCGGTGTCCACGCCGTTCTATGTCTCACCCCAGCAGGCCATGGCCGACCGGGCCGAGTACGCCCGCAAGGGCATCGCCCGGGGCCGCAGCCTGGTCGTCCTCCAGTATGCCGACGGCATCGTCTTCGTCGGCGAGAACCCGTCCCGCGCGCTGCACAAGTTCAGCGAGATCTACGACCGGATCGGCTTCGCCGCCGCCGGCAAGTACAACGAGTACGAGAACCTGCGGATCGGCGGTGTGCGCTACGCGGACCTGCGCGGCTACACCTACGACCGCGACGACGTGACGGCCCGCGGTCTGGCCAACGTCTACGCCCAGACCCTGGGCACCATCTTCTCCAGCGCGGGCGAGAAGCCCTACGAGGTGGAGCTGGTGGTCGCCGAGGTCGGCGCGGAGCCCGAGGGCGACCAGATCTACCGGCTGCCGCACGACGGATCGATCGTGGACGAGCACGGCTCGGTCGCGGTCGGCGGCAACGCGGAGCAGATCAGCTCCTTCCTGGACCAGCGGCACCGCGACGGGATGTCCCTCGCCGAGGCGCTCAAGCTGGCTGTGCAGGCGCTCTCCCGGGACACCAACGGCACCGAGCGGGAGATCCCCGCGGAGCGCCTGGAGGTCGCCGTCCTGGACCGGACGCGCCCGCAGCAGCGCAAGTTCAAGCGGATCGTCGGCCGGCAGCTGGTGCGTCTGCTCGGCGCGGACGACGCGGCGGTCGCGAAGACGGACGACCCGTCCGACGAGGTCGACGAAGCCGCCGACACCGCCGAGGGCGGCGAGGAGTAGTTCCGCCGGACACGCGGAGGGCCCCGGGACCGTCTACGGTTCCGGGGCCCTCCGCGTGCCGGGGGCGCGGTTCAGCGGGCCGGTGCGGGGCCGGAGGAGGCCCGGGTGGCCAGGCTGACGGGCAGGTCGCCGTGTTCCGGCTCGCGGCCGTCCAGGACGGCCAGCAGCGCGGCCATGCCCCGTTCGCCGATGCGCTCGGCGGGCAGCCGCACGGTGGTGAGCTCGGGTTCGACGGCGGTGGCCAGGGCCAGGTCGTCGAAACCGGTCACGGAGAGGTCCTCGGGCACCCGCAGCCCGAGCCGCCGGGCCGCCTTGCAGGCTCCGGCCGCCAGGATGTCGTCGTCGCACACGAGGGCGGTGGGCCGGGGCCCCGGCCCCGAGAGGGCCCGCTGGGCGGCCTCACGGGCGCCCTGGACGTCGAGCGGGGCGCGGACCGTCCGTACCGTCACCCCGCTCAGGGCCTCGGCGAGGGCGGCGGCGCGGACGTCGAAGGTCCAGGACGACACGGCCGAGGCCAGGTGCAGGAAGCTGCGGTGGCCGAGGGCCAGCAGGTGGCCGGTGACCTGGCGCATGCCGTCGGCGACGTCCAGGTTCACGTGGGCCGTGGCGCCGGTGTCGGAGGGGTCGCTGTCGAGCATCACCAGCGGCAGGTCGGTGCCCCGGAAGGCCTTGAGGGCGTCGGTGGCCATGGAGGACGCGATGACGCCGTCCAGGGCGGCCCTGGCGGAGGCGAAGGGGTCCTTCGCGGGGCCGACGCCGTCGGGGGAGGGGTAGAGCACCACGCCGAAGCCGTGCCGGGCCGCGACGGTCGCCGCGCCGGTGTAGACCCGGGCGAAGAACTCGTTGGTGAGGGCCGGCACGACCAGGAGGGCCGTCCTGGTGCTGCCGAGGCGCAGGTTGCGGGCGGCGAGGTTGGGGCGGTAGCCGAGCGCGGCGGCGGCCTCGCGGACGGCGCCCGCGGTGCGCTCGGAGACCCGGCCGCGCCATTTGTCGCCGAGCACGAGGGAGACGGTGGCCTGGGAGACCCCGGCCGCCCTGGCGACGTCGCGGCTGGTGGGGCGGCTCCCGCTGAAGGGTTCCGGGCTGTGCACTCGTGCCTCCGCGGCGGCTGGTGGTCCGGCACGCGGGGTGGACCGGCGCGCTGCGGTCATGGTACGTATGACCCGACACGTTATACGTAAAACCTGGGGCTGCGGCCCAGGGAGGGGAGACGACATGGCCACCGAGGCCGGGGCGAACGGCGGCTATCTCGACATCCTGAAGGCACCGCACGCGGTCCGACTGCTGGCCGGCACCCTGGTCGGCCGGCTCCCCAACGGCACCGGACCGATCGCCATCACCGTGTTCACGCGCGCCGAGGGCGGCAGCTACAGCCTGGCCGGCGGCCTCATCGCCGCGTACGGCCTCGCCACCGCCGTCGGCCAGCCGCTGCTCGGCCGCGCCGTCGACCTCAAGGGGCAGCCCCGCGTCCAGCTCCCGGCCGCCCTGATATCCGCCCTCGGCATGGCGGCCCTGGCCGTCACCGGCATCGGCAACCTCCTCCTGGCCTTCGCCGCCGTCCTGGTCGCCGGACTCTTCACACCGCCCCTGGAGGGCGGCCTGCGGGCCCTGTGGCCGAGCGTCCTCGGCCGCGAGGACCGGGTCCACCGGGCGTACGCCCTGGACGCCGTGGCCCAGGAGGTCATGTTCACCGTCGGGCCGCTGCTGCTGACCCTCCTGGTCTCCCTCTGGTCGCCCGCCGCCGCCTTGGTCGTCATCAACCTGCTCGGCGTGCTCGGCGCCCTGTCGGTGGTCCTCTCCGAGCCCTCCCGCAGCTGGCGCTCCGCCCCCCGCGAGGCGCACTGGCTCGGCGCGCTGCGCTCGCGGGGGCTGCTCGCGCTCCTCGCCTCGTTCTTCTTCGTCGGGCTCGCCCTCGGCTCCATCACGGTCGCGGGCGTCGCCTACGCGGACGACCGCGGCAACGAGGCCGTCTACGGCTGGCTCATGGCCGCCCTCGGCCTCGGCGCCCTGATCGGCGGCGTGTTCTACGGCGCCCGCCAGTGGGCCGGCGCCCCCGAGCGGCGGCTGCGGGTCCTGGTGCTGCTGCTGGCCCTCGGCTACCTGCCGCTGATGCTGGTGCCCGGCCCGCCCGCCATGACCGCCCTGGCCGCCCTCTCCGGCGTCTTCCTGGCCCCCGCCCTCGCCTGCGCCTTCCTCGTGGTGGACCGCCACGCGCCCGCCGGCACGGTCACCGAGGCCTTCTCCTGGCTCGTCACCACCTTCGGCGTCGGCGCGGCCCTCGGCTCGGCCGTCTCCGGACCCGTCGTCGAACTCGCCGGGACCCCGGCCGGATTCGCCGTGGCCGGCGTCGGCGGCTTCGTCGCCTTCCTGGTCCTCGCCGCCACCGGCCGCGTCCTCGGCGGCGACCCGCCCGCGCCGCGGGTGCGACACGCCGTCAGCGGGGGCGCCGGGAACACCGGCCCCGACGCCGTACGGGCCGAAAACAACACGCGCTCATCGGAAAATGATCGAAACGGGGTCGTCGAACCCGGTTTCAGCACAGGCCATCAGGCGTAATGTTCAGACATGGACCGCCGCATTTTCGGGCTGGAGAACGAGTACGGCGTCACGTGCACGTTCAGGGGACAGCGCCGACTGTCTCCTGACGAAGTGGCGCGCTACCTCTTCCGCCGTGTCGTGTCATGGGGCCGCAGCAGCAATGTCTTCCTGCGGAACGGCGCCCGCCTGTACCTGGACGTGGGTTCGCATCCGGAATACGCAACTCCCGAATGCGACAACGTGGTCGAACTGGTCACGCACGACAAGGCAGGCGAGCGCATTCTCGAAGGACTCCTCGTCGACGCGGAACGCCGCCTGCACGAGGAGGGAATCGCGGGCGACGTCTATCTCTTCAAGAACAACACCGACTCTGCGGGAAACTCGTACGGCTGCCATGAGAACTATCTGGTCGCCCGGCACGGAGAGTTCTCCCGGCTCGCGGACATCCTCATTCCGTTCCTCGTCACCCGCCAGCTGATCTGCGGCGCCGGAAAGGTGCTGCAGACTCCGCGCGGCGCCGTCTACTGCGTCTCCCAGCGGGCCGAGCACATCTGGGAGGGCGTCAGCTCCGCCACCACCCGCTCGCGCCCCATCATCAACACCCGCGACGAACCGCACGCGGACGCCGAGCGCTACCGCAGGCTCCACGTCATCGTCGGCGACTCCAACATGTCCGAGACGACCATGCTCCTCAAGGTCGGCGCCACCGACCTCGTGCTGCGCATGATCGAGGCGGGCACCGTGATGCGCGACCTGACCCTGGAGAACCCGATCCGGGCCATCCGCGAGGTCAGCCACGACATCACCGGCCAGCGCAAGGTGCGCCTCGCCAGCGGCCGGGAGGCCTCCGCCCTGGAGGTCCAGCGGGAGTACTACGAGAAGGCCGCCGACTTCGTCGACCGCCGGGGCATCCGCAGCGGCGTCGTCGCCCAGGTCCTGGAGCTCTGGGGCCGGACGCTCGACGCGATCGAGCAGGAGCAGCTCGACCGCATCGAGACCGAGATCGACTGGGTCATGAAGTACCGGCTCATCGAGCGCTACCGGGCCAAGCACAACATGACCATGTCGCACCCGCGGGTCGCCCAGATAGACCTCGCGTACCACGACATCCACCGCCGCCGCGGGCTGTACTACCTGCTCCAGAAGAACGGCCAGGCGGCCCGGATCTGCAACGACGTCAAGATCTTCGAGGGCAAGTCGGTGCCCCCGCAGACCACCAGGGCCCGGTTGCGCGGCGACTTCATCCGCCGCGCCCAGGAACAGCGCCGGGACTTCACGGTCGACTGGGTGCACCTGAAGCTCAACGACCAGGCCCAGCGCACCGTGTTGTGCAAGGACCCGTTCCGTTCGGTCGACGACCGGGTGGAAAAGCTGATCGCCGGTATGTAGCAAGGATCCTGACGTGTCCGTCGGCCCCGCACGTTTCACGTGCGGGGCCGACGGCATCACAGGGCGGTCCCCTAGAGTGTCGGGACAACTACTGTGCCGTCTGAGATCTGAGGAACTAGTGCGCCGACTTGCCGGCCTGCTCGTCGTCCCGCTGCTGCTGCTCTCCACAGCGGCCTGCGGCAGTGACGACCAGGGCTCCGATTCCGGTTCGATGAAGAACGGTCTCCCCGCCATCACCGCGGGCGAGAAGTTCGGGGAGAAGCCGACCCTCGCCAAGGGCGTGGGCGACCCGCCGAAGGCCCTCAAGGTCAACGTCATCAGCGAGGGCAAGGGCGCGGTCACGAAGAAGGGCGACGCGCTCCAGGTGAACTACCTGGGCCAGGAGTGGGACGAGAGCACCCCCTTCGACAACAGCTTCGACCGCAAGCAGCCCTTCGACGTGACGCTGGGCGCCGGCCAGGTCATCAAGGGCTGGGAGCAGGGTCTGGAGGGCCAGAAGGTCGGCAGCCGCATCGAGATCGGCATCCCGCCGGAGCTCGGTTACGGCCCGCAGGGCCAGGGCGACATCAAGCCCAACGCCACCCTGGTCTTCGTGGTCGACATCCTGAAGGCCGTCACCATCCCGAAGTCCGCCGAGGGCACCCCGGTCGCCCAGGACGACAAGAACCTGCCGCAGGTCGGTACCAACACCGACGGCAAGCAGCCCTCGCTGACCGTTCCCAAGGTCGCCCCGCCGACCAAGCTGGTCTCCAACTACGTCCTGGAGTCCAAGGGCGAGGTCGTCGCGGCCACCGACACGGTCGTCGTGAACTACGTCGCCGCCCTGTGGAAGGACGGCAAGGTCTTCGACTCGACGTACACCACGGGCAAGCCCGCCAACTTCCCGCTGGCCAACCTCACCCTGAAGGGGCTGAAGGACGGCATCGCGGGCAAGAAGGTCGGCAGCCGGGTCCTGATCGTGGCCCCGCCGTCCGAGGCCTTCGGCGACCAGGAGAAGCAGGGCATCCCGAAGAACTCCACCCTGGTGTTCGCCGTCGACATCCTGGCGAAGATGTAAGACTGTCCTGTTCGCGCGGACCGTCGTCCGCGCGGTTCACGGTTTGTATGAGGAGCACTGCAGTGAGCATCGAGAAGCCCGAGGTCGACTTCCCGGGCGGCGAGCCGCCGGCCGACCTGGAGATCAAGGACATCTGGGAGGGCGACGGTGAGCTCGCCGAGGCCGGCGACTTCGTCAAGGTCCACTACGTGGGTGTGTCCTTCGACTCCGGCGAGGAGTTCGACGCCTCCTGGAACCGTGGCGCGCCGCTGGACTTCCAGCTCGGTGTCCGCCAGGTCATCGAGGGCTGGGACAAGGGCGTCCAGGGCATGAAGGTCGGCGGCCGTCGCCAGCTGGTCATCCCCGCGCACCTCGCCTACGGCGAGCGCGGCGCCGGCGGCAAGATCGGCCCCGGCGAGACGCTGATCTTCGTGTGCGACCTCGTGGGCGTGGCGAAGCGCTGACCCGGACACCGGGTCGACCCCAGGGCCCCCGCCTCCACGGCGGGGGCCCTCGGCTTTTGTCCGGACACCCCGGGGCGGTACGGTCGGACGTCCGAGAAGTGGATCCGGCAGAAGAGGTGCGGGGCGTCGATGGCGATTGCCAAGGCCGAGCGGCTGATGAATCTAGCGCTGTGCCTGCTCGGAACCCGCCGCCCGCTGAGCAAGCGGGAGCTCCGGGGCTCCATCGAGGCGTACATGGAGGCCACGGCCGAGGACGCCTTCAACCGCATGTTCGAGCGGGACAAGGACGACCTGCGCGAGCTCGGCCTGGTCATCGAGACCGTCGAGAACCTGGACGGCGACACCGGCTACCTGGCCCGCCGCGACTCCAACCGGCTGCCGGCGATCACCCTCGACGCCGAGGAGGCCGCCGCCCTCGGACTGGCCGCCAAGGTCTGGCAGCAGGCCCGCCTCGCCGGGGCCGCGAGCGGCGCCCTGCAGAAGCTGCGCGCCGCCGGCATGCCGGAGGCGGAGGACTCGTACGACTCCCAGGCCAGCGCCCTGGAGCCGCGCATCCCGGTGCACGAGGCCGCCTTCGAGCCGCTGATGCTGGCCTGCCGCGACCGGCGCCCGGTCGTCTTCGATTATCACAAGGCCAACGCCGCCCGCCCCGGGACCCGGCACGTCGAGCCGTGGACCCTGGAGTGCTGGCGCGGCCACTGGTACCTGGCCGGCTGGGACCGCGACCGCGGCGCCGAGCGGGTCTTCCGCCTCTCCCGTATCACCGGCAAGGTCCGCTCCCGGGCCGGCGCCTTCACCGCGCCGGTGCCCGATGTCGTCACCGTCCGGGAGACCGTCGAGAGCTGGGCGGGGGAGACCGCCACCCGCTCGGCCCGGATCCGGCTGCGGGCCGGGGCGGGCTACCCGCTGCGGTCCCGCGCCCAGTCCGTGCAGGAGGGACCGGACGGCTGGGACGAGCTGGAGATCCCGTACGGGCACGGCCTCGACGCCTGGCTCGTGGAGTTCGGCCCCGACGTGGTCGTGCTGGAGCCCGCCGATCTGCGGGCCGACGTGGTGGAGCGGCTGCGCGCCGTGGCCAAGGGCTGAGGGGGAAGGAACCATGGCGGCGAACGCGATCGACCAGACGAGGCGGATGCTCTCCCTCGTCACCTATCTCCGCGAGCGGCCCGGCGCGCACGTCGCCGACGTGGCCCGCGCCTTCGGGATCACCGAGGACGAGCTGATCTCCGACCTCGACGTCCTGCCGATGTGCGGGACCAGCTTCCGCGGCGGCGACCTGCTCGACATCGACACCGACGGCGACCGGATCTGGTGGCACAACCCCGACGACGTCGCGGCGCCGCTGCGGCTGGCCGCCGACGAGGCGACCGCCCTGCTGGTCGCCGCGCGGGCCGTGGCCACCCTGCCCGGTCTGCGCGAGGGCGACCGTGAGGCGCTGCTGCGCGCCACGGCCAAGCTGGAGGCGGCCGCCGGCGAGGTGGCCGGCGCCAGCTCCCGGCTCTCGGTGACCTTCGAGTCCGAGGGCGGGGTCTTCGCCGAGGTGGACCGGGCGATCTCCGAGCGCCGCCGTCTGTGGCTGCGCTACTACTCGCCGGCCCGTGACGAACTCACCGAGCGCGAGGTGGACCCGATCCGGCTCTTCGCCGTCGGCCACACGTACATGGAGGCGTGGTGCCGCCTCTCCGAGGCGCGCCGCACCTTCCGCCTCGACCGGGTCGCCGAGATCCGGATCCTCGACGAGCACGCGGCGCCGCCGGAGATCGAGCTGCGGGACCTGTCGGAGGGGCTCGTGCAGCCGTCCGCCGAGGATCCCGAGGTCGTGGTCGAGGTCGGTGCCGGGGGCCGCTGGGTCGCCGAGTACTACCCGCACGACCGGGCGGACGAGCTGCCCGACGGCGGTCTGCGGGTCACCCTGCGGACGCCGGACCCGGCCTCGCTGCGCCGGCTGGCGCTGCGGCTCGGCAGCGACGGGCGGATCGTCGCCCCGCAGGAGCTCGCGGACAGCGCACGGGAGGCGGCGACCGCCGCACTGGCCGCGTACGAGGGCTGAGAGCAGGGGGACGTGACGTTCCGGGGGGACCGGGCGCTGTTCCCAGTGAGACGCACACACGTACCGCAGTGGGGAGAGTTGAGGGAAATGTCTGCGATGTCCACGATGTCCGGCCTTGCGGCGTCGGTCGCCCCCGTCCACTTCAAGGCGGCCTGCCCCGAGTGCCGTTCCCGCTTCGAACTCTCCGCGGGCGCCCTGCGGCTCGCCATCGGCGCGAGCCGCCGCACCACCTTCTACTCCTTCACCTGCCCCGAGTGCGGCAGCTCCGTCCGCAAGCCGGCCGGTGAGCGGATCATCGAACTCCTCACCGGCGGCGGCGTGAACACCCTCCGGCTGCACACCACCGGCTGACGTCCCTGGGCGGCGGGGCGTCTAGGCTCGGCACATGTTCTGGCCCATGCTCGCCATCGCCCTCGGCTTCCTCGGCATCGCCGTCCTCGGTGTCCTCGGCATCAAGGTCTTCCTGGAGGCCCAGCGCCTCGGCCGTCAAGTGGCCCACACCACACAGCGCGTCAACCAGGCCGCCGAGGAGCTCGAACGGGCCGCCCTCGATCTGGCGAAGACCGGCGAGACGCTGCGCTGAATCCGTGCCGTACGCTGCGGAGAGCTTCCACGGACCGGGTCCGCGGGAGGAAATCGTGAGTATGCACAGGCATTGCCGCCCGTTTACTCCTGCGGGTTACGATCGCTTGCAGCGCGGTGGCCGGACGCATGTCCGACCCGCCGGGCACGCACTCCAATGTCGCCTCGGTGAAGAAGGTAAACAGCTATGGGTAGGCTCGGCCCCACCGAGATCATTCTCATCCTCGTCGTCGTCATCCTGCTGTTCGGTGCCAAGAAGCTCCCGGACATGGCCCGTTCGCTGGGCAAGTCGGCCCGCATCCTCAAGAGCGAGGCCAAGGCCATGAAGTCCGACGACCAGCAGAGCGCCCCCGCCGACCCTCCCCACGCCGGCGCCCAGGACCCGCAGCCCGCGCCCCGCACCATCCAGGCCGCGCCCGGCGACGTGACCAGCTCGCGTCCCGTGACCGAGCCCACGGACACCACCAAGCGCTGACCCGGTCCGCCGCGGCCGTCGCACTAGAGCGACGGCTGCCGCACGAGATGAGGACGTGGGTTGCTCAAGTCTGCCCGCAAGCAGGAGAAGGATCCCGAGGGCCGGATGCCCCTCGTGGAGCACCTGCGTGAACTTCGCAACCGCCTCGCGAAGGGCCTCCTGGCCATCGCCGCGGTCACCGTCGTGGCCCTCGTGTACAGCGAGGACCTGATGCAGTTCCTGACGAAGTCGGTGCCCACGTGCGCCACAGGCGTCACCAGTAGTGGCGGAAACTGCGCGATCGTCTCCTTCAACACGTTGATGGCGCCGTTCAGCACGACGATCCAGCTCTCCCTCACGGCGGGTCTCGTCGTCGCGAGCCCCGTCTGGCTCTACCAGCTCTGGGCCTTCATCGCGCCGGGACTGCACAAGAACGAGAAGAAGTACACGTACGCCTTCGTGGGTGCCGCCGTCCCGCTCTTCGGGGCCGGCGCCTACCTCGCGTACCTCATCCTTCCCGTGAGCGTGAAGGTGCTGATCAGCCTCACGCCGGAGGGCTCCGCCAACATCCTCGGGCTGAACGACGTCCTCGACTTCACGCTGCGCATGGTGCTGGTCTTCGGCCTCGCCTTCGAGCTCCCGCTGGTCCTGGTGATGCTCAACCTCACCGGCGTCCTCAGCGGCCGCCGGATGGCCCGCTGGTGGCGCGGCGTGATCATGGGTGTCTTCATCTTCGGCGCCGTCATCACCCCGACCACCGACCCGGTCGGCATGCTGGCCCTCGCCGGACCGATCACGATCCTGTACCTGGCGGCCGTCGGCTTCTCGCTGCTCAACGACAAGCGCCGGGTGCGCAACAACCCCGACGCCGCGCTCGACGACGACGAGGCCTCGGAGCTCGACCTCACCCCCGAGCCCGTCGGCGGGCCCGAGACCGTCCACTCCGCCCGGACCCTGCCCGAGCAGGCCACCGGCGAGTCGGACGGGGCCAGGTCGCAGCGGATGAACGGTTACGACGACATCACCTGAGCTTGTAGGGTCCCCCCAGACTCCGTCCGGGGGGACCTTCCATGACCAGCGAGATCACGCTCTTCGTCAATCCCACCGCGGGACGCGGCCGGGGCGCGCACGCCGCGCGGCCGGCCGCGCGCGCGTTCCGGGACGCCGGCTTCTCCGTCCGCACCGTCCTCGGCCACGACGCCGACGACGCCCTGCGGCGCGCCCGCGAGGCCGTCGAGGCCGGCACCGGGGCCCTCGTCGCCGTCGGCGGCGACGGCATGGTCTCCCTCGCCCTCCAGGCCGTCGCCGGCACCGGCACCCCGCTCGGCGTGATCGCCGAGGGCACCGGCAACGACTTCGCCCGAAGCCTCGGACTGCCCCTGCGCGACCCCGCCGCGGCCGGCCGGGTCGCCGCCGAGGCGCTCACCGCCACCGGAGGGCGCCCGCTCGACCTCGGCCGGGTCGGCGGAGGGGCGCCCGGCACCCGCGCGGAGGGCGACGGGCGCTGGTTCGGGACCGTCCTCGCCTCCGGCTTCGACTCCCGGGTCAACGACCGGGGCAACCGGATGTGGCTGCCCGCCGGACGCTTCACCTACGACCTCGCGATCCTCGCCGAACTCGCCACCTTCCGGCCCGTCCCGTACCGGCTCGTCCTCGACGACGGCACGGCGCTGGAGACCGAGGCCACCCTGGTCGCCGTCGGCAACGGCACCTCCTACGGGGGCGGGATGCGGATCTGCGCCGACGCCGTCATGGACGACGGACTGCTCGACGTCACCGTCGTCGGGGACTGCGGCCGGGCCGAGCTGATCAAGGTCTTCCCCCGGGTCTACCAGGGCACCCACCTCGACCACCCCAAGGTCACCGTCCACCGGGTCCGCTCCGTCACCCTCGACGCTCCGGACACCACCGGATACGCCGACGGGGAGCCCCTCGGCCCGCTGCCGCTGACCGCGCGGTGCGTCCCCGGCGCGCTCAAGGTGCTGGCCCCGCGGCCGGACGGCCTTCGATCCGAAGCCCCTGGGCCCCAAGCCCGTCGATAAAGATCGCGTCACTGTCGGAGGTGGCGGGTAGGCTCGACGACAAGATGACAGAGGACTTCACACCAGCCGAAGCGTACGCAGCCGCCCGCGCCCGCAACGCCGAGCAGGCCACCGCGCTGGCCCCCTTCCGCGAGATGTACGAGTTCGGTCTGGACCCCTTCCAGATCGAGGCGTGCAAGGCCCTCGAAGCGGGCAAGGGCGTGCTCGTCGCCGCTCCCACGGGCTCGGGCAAGACCATCGTCGGCGAGTTCGCCGTCCACCTCGCGCTCCTCCAGGGGCGCAAGTGCTTCTACACGACGCCCATCAAGGCGCTCTCGAACCAGAAGTACGCCGACCTCGTCAAGCGGTACGGCAACGACAAGGTGGGCCTGCTCACCGGCGACAACAGTGTCAACGGCGACGCCCCGATCGTCGTCATGACCACCGAGGTCCTCCGCAACATGCTCTACGCGGGGTCCCAGGCGCTCTCCGGCCTCGGCTACGTGGTCATGGACGAGGTGCACTACCTCTCCGACCGCTTCCGAGGCGCCGTCTGGGAGGAAGTGATCATCCACCTCCCCGAGTCCGTCACCCTGGTCTCGCTCTCCGCGACCGTCTCCAACGCCGAGGAGTTCGGCGACTGGCTCGACACCGTCCGCGGCGACACCCAGGTGATCGTCTCCGAGAGCCGCCCGGTGCCGCTGTGGCAGCACGTCCTGGCCGGCCGGCGGATGTACGACCTCTTCGAGGAGGAGACCGACCACGGCGGCCGCGGCGCCTCCCGCCGCGAGGTCAACCCCGACCTGCTGCGCCTCGCCCGCACCGAGAACTCGCGCACGTACAACCCGCGCGACCGGCGCCGCGGCAAGATGGTCCGCGAGGCCGACCGCGAGCGCGAGCGGCGCCAGCGCTCCCGGATCTGGACCCCCGGCCGGCCCGAGGTCATCGAGCGGCTCGACGCCGAGGGCCTGCTGCCCGCCATCACCTTCATCTTCAGCCGGGCCGGCTGCGAGGCCGCCGTCCAGCAGTGCCTCTACGCGGGCCTGCGGCTCAACGACGAGGACGGGCGCCGCCGCGTCCGCGAGATCGTCGAGGAGCGCACCGCCTCCATCCCGAACGAGGACCTCCACGTCCTCGGCTACTACGAGTGGCTGGAAGCGCTGGAGCGCGGCATCGCCGCACACCACGCGGGCATGCTCCCCACCTTCAAGGAGGTCGTCGAGGAGCTCTTCGTCCGCGGCCTCGTCAAGGCCGTCTTCGCCACCGAGACCCTGGCCCTCGGCATCAACATGCCGGCCCGCTCCGTGGTCCTGGAGAAGCTGGTCAAGTGGAACGGCGAGCAGCACGCCGACATCACCCCCGGCGAGTACACCCAGCTCACCGGCCGCGCCGGCCGCCGGGGCATCGACGTCGAGGGCCACGCCGTCGTCCTGTGGCAGCGCGGCCTCGACCCGGGCCACCTGGCCGGACTCGCCGGCACCCGCACGTACCCGCTGCGCTCCAGCTTCAAGCCCTCGTACAACATGGCGGTCAACCTGGTCGACCAGTTCGGCCGGCACCGCTCCCGCGAGCTCCTGGAGACCTCCTTCGCGCAGTTCCAGGCCGACCGCTCGGTCGTCGGGATCTCCAAGCAGGTCCAGAAGAACGAGGAGGGCCTGGAGGGCTACCGCGAGGGCATGACCTGCCACCTCGGCGACTTCGAGGAGTACGCGCGGCTGCGCCGCGACCTCAAGGACCGTGAGACGGACCTGGCCCGACAGGGCGCCAACCAGCGCCGCGCGGAGGCCGCCGCCTCCCTGGAGCGGCTCAAGCCCGGCGACGTGATCCACGTCCCGACCGGCAAGTTCGCCGGACTCGCCCTCGTCCTCGACCCGGGCCTCCCGGCCGGGCGGACCAACGGGCACCGCGGCTTCGAGAACCACGACGGGCCGCGCCCGCTGGTGCTCACCGCCGAGCGGCAGGTCAAGCGGCTCGCCTCGATCGACTTCCCGGTGCCGGTGGAGGCGCTGGACCGGATGCGGATCCCGCGCTCCTTCAACCCGCGGTCCCCGCAGTCCCGTCGCGACCTCGCCTCGGCGCTTCGCACCAAGGCCGGGCACGTCAACCCGGAGCGGCACCAGAAGAAGCGCGCGGCCGCCGCGGACGACCGCGAGATCGCCCGGCTGCGCACCGAGATCCGGGCCCACCCGT
This sequence comes from Streptomyces sp. NPDC023157, assembly GCF_055560575.1. NCBI lineage: Bacteria > Bacillati > Actinomycetota > Actinomycetes > Kitasatosporales > Streptomycetaceae > Streptomyces > Streptomyces sp. NPDC023157. The sequence goes on along the minus strand of NZ_JBVHIL010000010.1, from coordinate 264,933 downwards.
GCCACGGCTGCGACGAGCGCGAGGATCACGCCCGCTGGGCCGAGCGCTTCCACCGGCTGCAGCGCGACACCCAGCAGCTGGAGCGGCGCATCGAGGGCCGCACCAACACCATCGCCCGCACCTTCGACCGGATCGTGGCGCTCCTCACCGAGCTCGACTACCTGCGCGACGACGACGTCACCGCCGACGGGAAGCGGCTCGCCCGGCTGTACGGCGAGCTCGACCTGCTCGCCAGCGAGTGCCTGCGCGAGGGAGTCTGGGAGGGCCTCAGCCCGGCCGAACTCGCCGCGTGCGTCTCCGCCCTCGTCTTCGAGGCCCGGCAGGCCGACGACGCCGTCGCGCCGAAGCTGCCGGCGGGCAAGGCCAAGGCGGCGCTCGGCGAGATGGTGCGGATCTGGGGGCGGCTCGACTCGCTGGAGGAGGAGTTCAAGCTGCACCAGGCCGAGGGCGTCGGCCAGCGCGAGCCGGACCTCGGCTTCGCCTGGGCGGCCTTCCAGTGGGCCTCCGACAAGGGCCTGGACGAGGTGCTGCGCGAGGCCGAGATGCCGGCGGGCGACTTCGTCCGCTGGTGCAAGCAGGTCATCGACGTCCTGGGCCAGATCGCGGCCGCCGCGCCGCGGGAGAACAGCACGGTCGCGAAGAACGCCCGCAAGGCGGTCGATTCGCTGCTGAGGGGAGTCGTGGCCTACAGCTCGGTGGGCTGACGGTGAACTGACAAGGGTTTTCCACAGGGGTGGCGAAGGGGTGTTCCTTCCGCTTCCATGAACTCGTACGGAAGAACGAGTACGTGGGGCACACCATCACCAACTCCTGCGGAAGGACACGCACGTGACCACGCAAGCCGGTTCGTCCGCCGTCGCCACGACGGCGGACGGGCGGAAGACAGTGCCAGGGCCGCGCGGCGTGCCCCTGCTGGGGAACCTGCCGGAGTTCGGCAAGGACCCGCTCGCCTTCTTCGAACGGCTGCGTGAGCGCGGGGACTTCGTCCGCTGGCGCTTCGGGAACACCCCCGCCCTGTTCATCGCGCACCCCGAGACCATCGGCGAACTCCTCACCGAGGTCGAGCGGACCTTCGACCAGCCCGACCTCGGCATCGCCTTCCGCACCCTGCTCGGCGACGGGGTCGTGGTCGCCAAGGGCGCCGACTGGAGGCGCAAGCGCTCGCTCGTACAGCCCTCCGTCCGGCCCCGCCAGGTCAAGTCCTACGCCGCCACCATGGCCGAGTGCGCCGTCGACCTCGCCGGGCGGTGGAGCGACGGACAGCGGGTGGACATCAAGAAGGAGATGGCCGCCCTCACCCAGCTCATCGCCGTCCGCACCATCTTCGGCGTCGACACGGCGGCCGACGCCGAAGCCATCGGCCGCGCCATGGACATCGCCCAGCAGGAGATCGGCGCCGAGTTCAGCGGCATCGGCGCCCTCCTGCCCGACTGGGTGCCGACCCCGGGCAGGGCCAGGATCAAGCGGGCCACGGCCGTCATCGACGCCGAGGTCTCCCGGGTCGTCGCCCGCCACCGCGACGGCGACACCGAGCGGCCCGACCTCCTCAGCCGCCTGCTCGCCGCCCGGGACGAGACCGGCGCCCACCTCTCCGACCGGGAGATCCGCGACGAGACCGTCACGCTCTACATCGGCGGCCACGAGACCACCAGCTCCACCCTCGTCTGGGCCTGGTACCTGCTCTCCCGCAACCCCCGGGTCTCCGAGGCGCTCGCCGCCGAGCTCGACCGCGTCCTCGGCGACCGGGACCCCGGCTTCGACGACTACGCCGAACTCGCCTACGCCCAGGCCGTGGTCAAGGAGACGTTGCGCCTCTTCCCCACCATCTGGCTGCTCACCGGCATCGCCAAGGAGGGCGCCGTGCTGGGCGGCGCCCCCGTCCCCGCCGGCACCCGCGTGTGGAGCAGCCAGTGGGCCACCCACCGCGACGCCCGCTGGTACGGGGACCCGCTGGAGTTCCGCCCCGAGCGCTGGCTGGACCCGGCGGAGGGCGAGGCGGCGGAGGAGATACCCGAGTACGCCTGGTACCCCTTCGGCGGCGGCCCCCGCGTCTGCCTCGGCACCCGCTTCGCGATGGTCGAGGCCGTCCTCGTCCTCGCCGTCCTGGCCCGCCGCTTCCGCGTCGACCTCGACCCCGGCGAGATACACCCCGTCCCCGGTCTGACCTTGCAGCCGGACCGGGAGGTGCTGGGGACGGTGCGGGCGCGGTAGGGGGTCCGGCCGGGGCCGGTGGAGTCTGGGGCGGGGCGGCTTCGCGCCGGCGGCTTGCGGGGCCTGCCCTACCGGGGCCGCCCCGCCGCCGAGGACGTCAGGCGGCCAATCGGGCCGGCCGCGGCCATGGTGGCGGCGCGTCCGGCGGAGGCGAAGTGCACGGCCGGGGTGGCGGCCCGCATGAGCGAACCGTTGCCCGCGGCGCGGCCGTTCACCTGGAAGTGCAAGGCGGCGGCGGTGTCCCAGGGGTCACCGCCGAGCAGTACCGCCTCGGTCTGCAGGCCGATGTCCTTCGGAGTCGGTGGGGTGCATGGGGTTCATGGGGTGTCAGACCTGCCGTTCCTGGGGGTGCTTGTGAAGCATGGTGGCTCGGATCGGCAGGAACAGGAGCAAGGCGATCGGTGAGAGCAGGATCGTGAGGACGAGGAGGGGGCTCATCAGGAAGGGGGAGAGGCGCAGGCGGCGGCCCTCGCGGTACATCCACTGGCCCAGCAGCAGGTCCCAGGCGATGATCTGGGCCCAGACCGCGCCCGCGCCGTTCGCCGACGCCGTCAGCTCGCGGAAGACGTCGAGGTCGGGTGAGCTGACCGCCGCCCAGAGTTCGGGCAGTACGGGGGCGACGAGGACCAGGTAGACCGCGAGTACCGGCAGCACGGTCAGGGGTGAGGCCGCCACCCGCTCGGTGAGCCGCCGGCCCGGCGCGAGGATCATGAGCAGCCAGACCGGTGCCGTGAGCACGAAGGTCAGCTCGAAGAGGAAGCCGGTCATGCCGCGAGCTCCTGGCGCGGGGCGGGCGACGACGGGGTGCGGAGGGCCAGCGCGGTGCCCGCCAGGGCGAAGGCCGCTATGGCGCCGGCCGCGGCGAGGGTCGGGCCGTCGGGGGAGAGGAGCGGCTGGCCGCGGAGCGCCTGCCAGGTCAGCAGGGCGAAGGTCGCCGTGTACGCGACCGAGGCCACCAGCACCACGCGCAGTCGGAGCCGGTCGTCGGCGAGCCGGAGGAAGCGCGGGGCGAGCGCGGACAGCACCAGCAGGACCAGCGGGATCAGCTGCAGCGCGTGCATGCCGAAGAAGTGCGCTATGCGCAGGTCCCCGCCGGTGGTGGACCAGCCGGTCAGCGGCATGCCGGGGCCGCCGTCCGGGACGCCGACGCTGTGCGCGCCCTGCGTCGCCGGGTTCTCCTCGGCGAGCTGCTCGGCGGTCGGCCGGACCATCACGAAGCCGATGGCCGCGCCGGCGAGCGCGACGAACGAGGAGATCCGCACCGCCCAGGCGGTGGCCCGGTCCAGGATCCGGGCGCGCAGCAGCAGGACGGCGATGACGAGCGCGGCCAGCCAGAGCACGACGACCGTCATGCCCATCGCCTGGAAGAGGGCGGTGTCGAAGGGCGTCGCGTTGTTGAAGTGGCTCTGCTTTCCGCGGACGACCTGCGTGGTGATGAGCACCATCTCCATGAGGCTCGCGACGGTGAGGACTGTCCCCGCCCACCAGCCGACCCGCCGGGCTCGGGCGCCCGGCAGCAGGGAGAGCATCCAGGCGAGCGTCAGCCCGTACGCGATGAACGAGACCGAGAACTTGAACGGCTTGGCCCAGATAGGGGCGCCGAGGAGAACCCGGTCGTCGAACAGGAGCCCGCCGACGGATACGAGCGCCAGGGCGCCCATCGACGCGACGAACCAGACCAGGGGCCGGTGGAGTGTGCGCGGCTGCGGTGTCGAGGTCGAGGTCGAGGTCGAGGTCGAGAGCGACGCCGGTGTTGACGTCGGGGTGGGTATCGGTGCCGGTGTGGATGACATGCGGATTTCCCCCGTTGCGACGGAATGGATAGTGGCGCTTCCCACTATCCGATAGCCCCACTATCTATGATGGTGGTGCCGGGTGCAAGGCCGGAGTGCGATCGGAAAGGTGAACGCGCGGTGCGCATAGGAGAGTTGAGTCGCAGGGCCGGAGTGTCCGTGCCGACCATCAAGTACTACGTACGGGAAGGGCTGCTGCCCGCCGGGCGCCTCACGAGCCCGAACCAGGCCTCGTACGAGGAGGCGCACGTCCAGCGCCTCCGCCTGATCCGCGCGCTGCTGGACGTGGGCGGGCTGTCGGTCGCGGGCATCCGGGAGGTCATCGCCGCGATAGACGACCCCGAGCGGCCCGTGCACAAGGTGCTCGGCGAGGCCGCGGGGCGGCTGGTGCCGCACTACGAGGGCGAACAGGGCGGCGACGACCTGGACGCCGCCCGCGAGGCGGTCGCGGACCTGATCGCCCGCCGTGGCTGGCGCACCTACCCCGGAGGCCCCGCCGCCGAGGCCCTCGCCGTCGCCCTCGCCGCCCTGGAGAGCGTCGGGCACGGCGCCTTCGCCGAGGTCCTCGACGCCTACGCCGACGCGGCGGAGCAGGTGGCCCGCGTCGACATCGACTACGTCGCGCGCAACGTGGTCCGCGAGGAGCTGGTCGAGAGCGTGGTCGTCGGCACGGTGCTGGGGGACGCGATGTTCGCCGCCCTGCGCCGGATGGCCCAGACCGACGCCTCGGGACGGGCCTTCGGCTCAGACACGTGAGCGGGCCCGGGTACGCCGAAGGGGCGGGAGCTCTCGGCTCCCGCCCCTTCGGCGTCGTCGTCCGGTGCGCGTCAGCTCTCCTGTTCGCGCTCCACCTGGTCGTTCCAGTCCCGCTTGATCGCGCGCCAGGCCTCGTCCGTCTTGCCCAGGCGCCAGTAGCCCGAGATCGAGAGACGCTCGCGCGGGACCGCGCGGTCCATGCGGAGGTGGCGGCGCAGGTCCTTCACGAACCCGGCCTCGCCGTGCACGAAGGCGTGGACGTCGCCGGCCGGGAAGTCGAGGCCGCGGACGGCCGCCAGCAGGGCCTCGCCGGTGGGACGGTCGCCGCGGTGCAGCCAGGTGACCTCGATGCCCGCCGCGGTCGTGAACTTCTGCTCCTCCGAGGCGTCCGAGACCTCCAGGAAGGCGTGCACCACCGAGCCCTCGGGCAGCCGCTCCAGGGCCACCGCCACGGCCGGGAGGGCGCTCTCGTCGCCGACGAACAGGTGCCAGTCGGCGGCCTCGTCCGGCGCGTAGCCGCCGCCCGGGCCGAGGAAGCGCACCGTGTCGCCGGCCTGCGCCCGCGCCGCCCACGGGCCCGCCAGGCCCTCGTCGCCGTGGACCACGAAGTCGACGGTCAGCTCGCTGTGCACCGGGTCCCAGGCCCGTACCGTGTAGGTCCGCGTCGTCGGCCACTGCTCGCGCGGGAACTCCGCGCGGATCCGCTCCATGTCGAACGGCTCGGGATAGCTCACGCCCTCCGGCGCGAAGAGCAGCTTCACGTAGTGGTCGGTGTACTCGCCGAGCTCGAACGCGGCGAGCCCCGGGCCGCCGAGAACCAGGCGCACCATGTGCGGAGTGATCCGCTCGGTGCGCACCACCTGGGCCTCGTAAGCCTTCGGTGTCTTGCGCGCGGGCTGTTCTGCCACGACGGTCTCCCCGTTCCCGGTCAAAAAAACTTAGGTTTGCCTAAGTTAGCACCCCTGTCCGACCGGCTCCAGGGACCTGCCTCAGTGCCCCGCCTCCAGGACGGGCAGCAGGCGTCCCACCGCCCCGCCCAGCCCCCACCGCTCCACCAGCGCGGCCAGCGCCGCCGGGTCCCGCGGCGCGGACGGCAGCGCGGGGGAGAAGTCCGGCAGCGGGACGTCCTGCGCCACCCGGACCACCGTCGGCGCCACGTCCAGGTACTCCGCGGCCTCCACGATGCCCCGCCGCTTCGCCGGGGTCAGCTTCGAGGTCCGGTCGGCCGCCGCCGCCCGGACGCCCGCCAGGTCGCCGTACTCCGTGATCAACTGGGCCGCCGTCTTCTCGCCGATGCCCTTCACGCCGGGCAGCCCGTCGCTCGCGTCCCCGCGCAGCGCCGCGAAGTCCGCGTACTGGCCGGCCCGCACCCCGTACTTCGTCAGGATCAGCCCGTCGTCCACCAGGTCGCAGTCGCCGACGCCCTTCCGCGGATACAGCACCCGCACCCCGCGCCCGTCGTCGACCAGCTGGAACAGGTCCCGGTCGCCCGTGACGATGTCCACCGGGCCCTCGGCCCGCGCGGTCAGCGTGCCGATCACGTCGTCGGCCTCGAAGCCCTCGGCGCCCACCCGGGCGATGCCCAGCGCCGCGAGCACCTCCTCGATCACCGGCACCTGCGGCGACAGGGTGTCCGGGATCTCCTCCTCGTCCGGCCCCGACTCCGTCACCTCGGCCACCCGGTGCGCCTTGTACGAGGGGATGAGGTCCACCCGCCACTGAGGCCGCCAGTCCGCGTCCCAGCAGGCCACCAGATCGTCCGGGTGGTGGTCCTGGACGAGCCGGGTGATGAAGTCGAGCAGCCCCCGCACGGCGTTGACCGGCGTCCCGTCGGGCGCGCGGACCGAGTCCGGCACGCCGAAGTACGCGCGGAAGTAGAGGCTGGCGGTGTCGAGGAGCATCAGGCGTCGCGTCACCCCCCGATCATGCCGCACCCCGCTGACATCCCCCCGGCACCGGCCCCGGCTTCAGCCGGGCGTCCCCCGCAACCGACCAAGGCACCCCCACCGCCGCCGCCGGTTCCCCCGCCCCCACGTGACCCCCGTCACCTTCGCGTTTGCCCCCCGAGGGCCGGGGCAGGCGCGAGCCCGGAGCGGACCCGGTGCGGGATGCGAGGCCTCAGGGCGTCGGATGCCGTACGCGACGGGCCGAGCGGACAGAACCCGCCCCGTTCCACGGCCCGGCTGCTGCGGGGGTGGCGGGCCGTTTTTCGTTGCTACCCGTGAGGTGTATGTGTCCAGGCTCCAAGCCGACCACCTGTTCAAGGTCTTCGGCAGGCGACCCGATGAAGCCGTCCGCAAGCTCGCCGCCGCGGAGGGTGCCGCCGACCGCGACGCCCTGCGCGCCGCCGGCACCACGGCGGCCGTCGTCGACGCCTCCTTCACCGTCGAACCCGGCCAGATCTTCGTGGTCATGGGTCTTTCGGGCTCGGGCAAGTCCACCCTCCTCCGCATGCTCAACGGCCTGCTGGAACCCACCGCGGGCCGCGTCCTGTACGACGGCGCCGACCTGACGGCGCTCTCGCCCCGGGAACTGCGCGCCGTCCGCTCCCGGAAGATCAGCATGGTCTTCCAGCACTTCGCGCTCTTCCCGCACCGCAGCGTCCTGGAGAACGCCGCCTACGGCCTGGAGGTCCAGGGCGTCCCGCGCGCCGAGCGCGAGAAGCGCGCCGCCGAGGCCCTCGAACTGTGCGGGCTCGGCGGCTGGGAGACCTCCTGGCCCGACGAGCTCTCCGGCGGCATGCAGCAGCGCGTCGGCCTGGCCCGCGCCCTCGCGACCGACGCCGACCTGCTGCTCATGGACGAGTCGTTCAGCGCGCTCGACCCGCTGATCCGCCGCGACATGCAGGACCAGCTGCTGGTGCTCCAGCAGAAGCTGAAGAAGACCATCGTCTTCATCACCCACGACCTCAACGAGGCCATGCGCCTCGGCGACCGCATCGCCGTCATGCGCGACGGCCGGATCGTCCAGCTCGGCACCGCCGAGGACATCCTGGTCCGCCCCGCCGACGACTACGTCGCCTCCTTCATCCAGGACGTCGACCGCACCCGGGTGCTCACCGCCGCCGCCGTCATGACCGACGGCGCCGTCGCCCCCGGCGACTGCCCGGCCGACTGCTCCTGCCGCGCCGTGACGCCCGACACGCTCCTCGCCGACCTGTGCGCCGTCTCCGCGCTGGCCCCGCACCCCGTGGCCGTCGAGGACGCCGACGGCACCGTCCTCGGAGTCGTACCGCAGGAACGTCTCCTGGCGGCCATGGGAAGCCTCACCGGTCAGGAGGTGACCGCCCGTGCCTAGGCTCCCCCTCGGCGAGTGGGTCGACAGCACCGTCGACTGGCTCCAGGCCCAGCTGTCCTGGCTCTTCGACGCCATCACCACCGTCGTCACCGGTCTCTACGACGGCATCGACGCCGTCCTCTCGGCACCCCAGCCGCTGCTCTTCGCGGGCATCCTCGCGATCGTCGCCTGGTGGCTGCGCGGGCTGACCGCGGGCGTCCTCGCCTTCGCGGGCTTCGCCCTCGTCGACTCCATCGAGCTGTGGGACGACGCCATGTCGACCCTCTCGCTGGTGCTCGTCGCCACCCTCGTCACCCTCGTCATCGCCGTCCCGCTCGGCATCTGGGCCGCCCGCTCCAAGACCGTCAGCGCCGTGCTGCGCCCGGTCCTGGACTTCATGCAGACCATGCCGGCGATGGTCTACCTCATCCCCGGCATCATCTTCTTCGGCGTCGGCGTGGTCCCCGGCATCATCGCCACCATCGTCTTCGCGCTGCCGCCCGGCGTCCGCATGACCGAGCTCGGCATCCGCCAGGTCGACGGCGAGCTCGTCGAGGCCGCCGAAGCCTTCGGCACCACCCCGCGCAACACCCTGCTGCGGGTCCAGCTGCCGCTCGCGCTGCCCACGATCATGGCCGGCGTCAACCAGGTGATCATGCTCGGCCTGTCCATGGTCGTCATCGCCGGCATGGTCGGCGGCGGCGGGCTCGGCGGCGCCGTCTACCGCGCCATCGGCAACGTCGACATCGGTCTGGGCTTCGAGGCCGGCATCTCCATCGTCATCCTGGCCATGTACCTCGACCGGATGACCGGCGCGCTCGGCCGCCAGGTCTCCCCGCTGGGCCGCCGCGCCCTCGCCAAGGCCCGCGCGGCGAGCGCCGCCCGCGCCGGCGCGCGCCTCTGGGACCACCGCCCGCAGCCCGTCACCGCCCTCGTCGGCGTCGTCGTCCTCGCGCTCGTCGCCGGCGGCATGGGCTTCCTCGGCAGCGGCGGCGCCTCCTCCACCGCCGCGTCCGGCGCGAACACCGGCCACGGCAAGAAGATCAGCCTCGGCTACATCCCGTGGGACGAGGGCATCGCCTCCACCTTCCTCTGGAAGGAGCTCCTGGAGCGGCGCGGCTACGAGGTCGACACCAAGCAGCTGGAGGCCGGCGCGCTCTACACCGGCCTGGCCGGCGGCCAGATCGACTTCCAGACCGACGCCTGGCTGCCCGTCACCCACGCCCAGTACTGGGAGAAGTACCGGAACAAGCTGGAGGACCTCGGCTCCTGGTACGGCCCCACCTCCCTGGAGCTCACCGTCCCCTCGTACATGAAGGACGTGAACTCCCTCGCCGACCTCAAGGGCCGGGGCGGGGAGTTCAAGGGCCGGATCGTCGGCATCGAGCCGAGCGCCGGAATGATGGGCATCCTCAACGACAAGGTGCTCAAGCAGTACGGCCTGGACGGCGAGTACAAGGTCGTCGACGGCTCCACCTCCGGCATGCTGGCCGAACTCAAGCGCGCGTACGCCAAGAAGGAGCCGATCGCGGTCACCCTCTGGTCGCCGCACTGGGCCTACTCCACCTACGACCTCAAGAAGCTCAAGGACCCCCAGGGCGCCTGGGGCAAGGGAGACGGCGTCCACACCCTCGCCCGCAAGGGCTTCGGCGCCGAGAACCCCGAGGTCGCCGCCTGGCTGAAGAAGTTCAAGCTCAGCGAGAAGGAGCTCACCGGCCTGGAGGCCGTCATCCAGGAGACCGGCAAGGGCAAGGAGCAGGACGCCGTGCGCACCTGGCTCGACCGGAACCCGGGTGTCGCGGAGCGGCTCGCGCCGCAGTAACCCACCGAAACGACTCCTGTCCGAAAAGGGGTGGTCGCCGAGCGTGTTCGGCGACCACCCCTTTTCGCCACGACGCGAAACCCCGGCCCAAAGCTGCGTAAGGTTCAGTTAACCGACCAGTACGCGTAAGGCACGAGACACGAGGGAGGGGGCCGACATGGACGACAAGGAATCGCTGCGCGTGGGCGTGGCCGTCAAAAGGCGCCGCCGGGCGCTCCAGCTCACGCTGGCCGTCGTCGCGCAGCGCAGCGGCCTGTCCGTACCCTTCCTCAGCCAGGTCGAGAACGAGCGGGCCCGCCCCAGCGACCGCTCGCTCCAGCTGGTCGCCGCGGCCCTGGAGACCACCGCGGCCGAGCTCCTCGCCGCCGCCGAGGCCGCCCGCACCGTGGACGTCGTCCGCTCCGACGAGGAGCTGTGGGAGATGCCGCCGGGCGTCCGGCCGCTGGTCCGCGGCCGACACCAGCTCCAGGCCCTGGAGTTCACCGGCGAGCAGGACGCGGGCCGCGAATTCCTGCACCGCAACGACGAGTTGCTGTACGTGGCCGACGGCGCCGCCGAGATCGAGGCCGAAGGCCGCGCCTACCGCCTGGGGCGCGGCGACACCCTCTACCTCTCCGGCGGGGTGCGCCACCGCTGGCGGGCCACCCTCCCCGGGACCCGGCTGGTCTTCGTCTCCGTCGCCGACCACATCGAGGCCGCGGAGGCATGAGCGGGCCGCGGGTGGTCTCGCTCGTCCCCTCGCTCACCGAGGCCGTCGCCGTCTCCACGCCGCCCGGCACGCTGGCCGCCGTCACCGACTGGTGTACCCACCCCGCGGACCTGGGCGGCGCGGTGCGGATCGGCGGCACCAAGAACCCCGACACGGCCGCCGTCGCCGCCCTCCGCCCCGACCTGGTGATCGCCAACGAGGAGGAGAACCGGGCCCAGGACCTCGACGCCCTGCGCGCCGCCGGGCTCGACGTCCTCGTCACCGGGATCCGCACCCTCGACCAGGCCTTCACCGAGCTCGACCGGGTCCTCACCGCCTGCGGGGTACGCACCCGGCCCGGCTGGCTGGACGCGGCCGAGGCCGCCTGGGCCGCCGTGACCCCGGACGAGCCGCCCCGTACCGCCGTCGTACCCGTCTGGCGCCGCCCCTGGATGGTGCTCGGCCGCGACACCTTCGCCGGCGACCTCCTCGCCCGGCTCGGCGTCGTCAACCTCTGCGCCGGGCATCCCGAGCGCTACCCGCGCGTCCCGGTCGACGAGCTCAACGCCCTGGCGCCCGAGCTGGTCGTCCTGCCCGACGAGCCGTACCGCTTCACACACGAGGACGGCCCCGAGGCGTTCCCCGGGGCCGTCGCCGCGCTCGTCGACGGGCGTCATCTCACCTGGTACGGGCCGTCACTGGCCGAGGCGCCCCGGGTGCTGCGAGCAGCGCTCCGCTGAACAGCCCGCGCACCGTGTGGACCGCCGCCACCAGCCAGGCGGCGATCAGCAGCGCGTACAGCCCGACCGCCAGCCAGCGGAACAGGGCGAGCCCCGTGTGCTGGGCCAGGCCCTCGGCACCCGTCACGCAGGTGCCGACGGGGAAGGTGAAGGCCCAGAAGGTCATCGCGAACCCCATGCCCTGCCGGCGCGCCCGGGCCACCAGAGCGCCCGCGAACACCAGCCACAGCAGCGCGAAGCCCATGACGGGCACGCCGTACAGGACCGCGAAGGCGGTGAAGCCGTGGGCGTACGAGGCGGGCAGCACGCCCTGGGCGGCGTCGGCGAACTTGTTGGCGGCGGTCGTCGACTGGCCCAGGGGCCCGAGGACCAGGAACAGCGTGGGAGTCAGCGCCAGGGGCAGCGGGGCGCCGGTGACCAGCCGCCCGAAGACCAGCGGCAGCATGACCAGGGTCGCCAGCAGGCTGACGCCGAACATCGCGTAACAGAGCAGCAGCAGCGTCTCCTGGGCCTGCCCGGCCGCCACATGGGGCACGAGCAGCGGGCCGACGGCGGCCGAGACCATGGGGGCGACGACGGGCAGCAGCCAGGCGGGCGACGCGCTCTCGACGCGGTGGCGGGCCACCATCAGGTACGGGATCCCCGCCGCGGCCGCCAGGCCGATCACCGTGCCGACGCTGAACAGCACGCTGTCGAGAGCGAGGGCCGCCGACAGCCCGATCCAGTCCCGGCCCACGACCATCGCGCCGCCGCCGACCGCGAGCAGCGCCATCGACAGGCAGCCGTAGAACGGGGCCACCGCCGGGTCGAGGAGGTGGGCGCGGGCCTGGTCGCGGTGGTGGAGCCAGTGCAGCGACCGGGCGCCGAGCAGCGTCACCAGCATCACCAGGGACAGCGCCCACACCGCGGTGCAGACGGTCCGCAGACCGGGGACGTCCACCGGGAGGGTCGCTCCCGCGGTGCCGACGATGGAGGTGCCCATGACCGCGGCGTACCAGTTGGGGCCGAGGTGACGGACAGAGGTCCACCGGGCGCCGGGGGTGGCGGCGGCGGGGACCGACCGGGAGGGAGCGATTGTTGCCATGTCTCGACCTTCCCCCCGGCGCACGCCCCCCACCAGGGACATCGTGGCTATGAGCCCATAAGCTGGCTTTATGAGCAGCGAGCCGAGCGACATCCCACACCCCCTGTCCCACCGGGTCCCCGACCTCGGCGCGCTCGAACTGCTCCTCGCGGTGGCCCGGCACGGCAGCCTCGGCCGGGCCGCCCGGGACGTCGGCATCACCCAGCCCGCCGCCAGCAGCCGCATCCGCTCGATGGAACGCCAGCTGGGCGTCGCCCTCGTCGACCGATCGCCGCGCGGGTCGCGGCTCACCGACGCGGGGGCGCTCGTGACGGACTGGGCGCGGCGCATCGTCGAGGCCTCGGAGGCCTTCGACGCGGGCGTGCAGGCGCTGCGGGGGCGCCGGGACTCGCGGCTGCGGGTCGCCGCGTCCATGACCATCGCCGAGTACCTGCTGCCCGGCTGGCTCATCGCCCTGCGCGCCGACCGGCCCGACACCGCCGTGTCCCTCCAGGCCGGCAACTCCGCGGCCGTCGCCGACCGGCTGCTCTCGGGAGAGGCGGACCTGGGCTTCGTGGAAGGCCTGGCCATACCGGAGGGCCTGGACGGTGCGGTCATCGCCCACGACCGGCTCACCGTCGTCACCGCGCCCTCCCACCCGTGGGCCCGGCGCCGCAAGCCCCTCGACCCGGCGGAGCTCGCCGTGACCCCGCTCGTCCTGCGCGAACGCGGCTCCGGCACCCGCCAGGTCCTCGACGCGGCCCTCGCCGGCCACGGCGGCCTGGCCCAGCCCCTCCTCGAACTCGCCTCCACGACCGCGGTGAAGGCGGCGGCCGTCTCGGGCGCGGGCCCCGCCGTCCTGAGCGAACTGGCCCTCACCGAAGAACTCGCCTCCCGCCGCCTGGTCGCCATCCCCGTAGCCGACGCCCTCCTCCGCCGAGACCTCCGAGCCGTCTGGCCCACCGGCCACCGCCCGACGGGCCCGGCCCGCGACCTGCTGTCGCTGACGCGGGCGCGGCCGGGGGGGTAGGGGGAGGCGGGGAGAGGGCGGCCCCGTCTCAGCCCGTCCGCTCCGACCGGAACGTCACGCGGCCGTTCACCGTCGTCAGGAGGACCGGCAGGTCCGGCAGGTCGGTCGGCGGGGTCGTCAGGGGGTCGGCGGCCAGGACCGTCAGGTCGGCGCGGTGGCCCACCGTGACGCGGCCCGCCTCGTGTTCCTCGTTCGACGCGTAGGCCGCGTTCACCGTCATCGCGCGCAGCGCCTCCAGGCCCGTCAGCGCCTGTTCCGGGCCGTGCGGCGGCTGGGTCAGGTCGCGGCTCGGGCGGCGGTGGCGGGCGCCGGCCATCACGCCCAGCGGCGGGAACGGGGCGATCGGCCAGTCCGAGCCCAGGACCACCGTGGCCCCCGACTCCCACAGGTCGCGGCAGCGCCACGCCCGCGACGCGCGCTCCTCGCCCAGCCGCCGCGACCAGTTGTCGGTGTGGTCCGCCCGCGTGAAGTCGCAGCAGTGCGTGGGCTGCATCGAGGCCAGCACGCCCAGCTCCGCGAAGCGGTGCAGCGTGTCGTCCGGCACCGTCTCGATGTGCTCGACCCGGTGCCGTACCGCACGCCCGCCCGAAGCCGCCGCCTTCTCCACCGCGTCCAGCGCGTGCCGTACCGCCGCGTCGCCGATCGCGTGCGTCGCCGTCGGCACCCCGGCCCGGTGCAGCTCGCCGATGATGTGCGTGTACGCGGCCGGATCAGGCCAGAACGCGTGCGTGGACTCCCCGTGACAGTCGGGCCGTTCCAGCCACGCCGTGCCGTTGTCGATCGTGCCGTCCATGAACAGCTTCACGCCGTCCACCCGCCACAGCGCACCGCCCGTCCCCTGCTGGGCGATCAGCTCCCGCACGCCCTGCGCGTCCGTACCCGGCTGGCACCAGGGCGCCACCCGCAGCCGCAGCGGCAGCTCGCCCGCCGCGTCGAGCTCGGCCAGCAACGCGAGGCTCTCGCCGTTCGCGTCCATCACGTGCCCGCCGGTCAGCCCGGCCGCCGCCATCGCGCGCAGCGCCGCGGCGAGCCGGTCCCGCCGCTCCTCCCGCGTGGGCTGCGGAGCGACCCGCTCGACCAGCTCGCACGCCGCGTCCTCCAGGAGCAGCCCGGTGGGGCGCCCGTGCTCGTCGCAGACGACCTCCGCGGAAGCCTGGTCGAACACGCGCGGTCCGTCCACCCCCGCGAGCTCCAGCGCCCGGCGGCTCGCCAGCGCCGAATGCGCGTCGAAGAGCAGCAGGAAGGCCGGGATCCCGTCGAGTACGGCGTCGAACGGGGCGATGCCCGCGGGAACGTCACCGAAGACGTTCGGGTCGAGCCCCCACCCGAACAGCCAGTCGCCGCGCCCGAGTTCCCGTACCGCCGCCGCGAGCGCCTCCCGCACGTCGGCCACGTCCGCGCAGTGCGACAGGTCGAGCCCGTGGGTCAGTTCGGACCCGCTGACGGGGTGCAGATGTCCGTCCACGAGCCCGGCCGTGACCACCGCGCCCTTCAGGTCGACCACCTCGGTCCCCGCGTCCGCGAGCCCGCGGATCTCCCGGTCGTCGCCGAGCGCCGCGATCCGTCCGTTCTCCGACACGGCGAGCGCGGTCTGCGGCAGGAACGTGCCGGTACCCGGGTCGAGCAGCCGGGCGGAGGACAGGACGAGACGGGTGCGCACAGGGGCTCCAGGGAGGGAGGGGGAGGGGGAGGGGGAGGGGGAGGGGGAGGGCGGTAGGAGGGAAGGAAGGAGGGAGGGGCGGCTGGGGAGGTGGGAGCAGGGGTGGGTCGCCGGGTGGCCGGGTGGCTCAGCTCGTCTCGGCGTCCAGCGCCCCCCGTTCCAGCCCCAGTTCCCGTTCCGCCGTCGTGACGGCCATGCGGGTCACCGTCGCCGGGCGGTCGGTGTGGTCGGTGTTCGCGTGGGCGCCGAGGCCGTCGAGGACGACGAGGATCTGGATGGCCGTGGCGCGCGGGTCGTCCGTGTGGAACTCGCCGCGTTCGACGCCCTCGCGGATGAGGGTCTCCAGGCGCTCGTCGGAGGCGAGTTCCATCTCGGCGACCCGGTCGCGGAGGACGGGACGGTAGCGGCTGAGGTGGCGGGCGTTGATCCACAGGCGGCTGATGTCGTCGTAGGCCTCGCCCGTGGAGAGGGCGAAGTAGCGCGCGAGGTACCGCGTGGGCGTGCCGTCGGGGCGGTCGGCGGGCAGCAGGGAGTCGAGCTCGCCGAGGGCCGCGACGGCGAAGGCCTCGGCCACCAGTTCCTCCGCGGAGGGGAAGTAGTGGCTGATCAGCCCGGGTCGTACGGAGAGCTCTTCGGCTATGCGTCGCAGGGTGACGCATTCGAGGCCCTCGGTCAGGGCGACCCGGGCCGCGGTCTCCACGATCTCGGCCCGCCGGGCCTCGGGGGTTTTGCGAACTCGTGTGCGCTGAACGCTTGACGGCATACGGACGATGCTATTGAGTGTGCGACCAATAAGCAACCAGGTGTGCACGACACGTTCCCCGGAGGGCCGCATGGCTTCGACGTTCCCCGACCCGGCCGCCAGCGCCCCCGCCGCGCGGCCGGCCACGGACCGGCCCACCCGCGTCGAGTCCCACGGCATCGACCACATCCCCGAGGACGAGCGCCACGGGCATCCCCGCGAGCTCTTCTCCGTCTGGGCCGCGGCCAACGTGAACTACCTCAGCCTGGTCGTCGGCGGCGCCCTCGTCCTCATGGGGCTCAGCCTCTGGCAGGCCCTCGCGGTGATCGTCGTGGGCAATCTGTTCTGGCTGCTCACGGGGGTGCTCGCGGTCTCGGGGCCGGCCGCCGGAGCGCCCAGCGAGGTCATCACCCGGGCCATGTACGGCGTGCGCGGCAACCGCGTGAACAACGCCGTCACCGGCTGGATGATCTCGGTCTGCTACTTCGCCCTGAACCTGGCCGCCGCGGCCGGCGCCGCCTTCGCCCTCGTCGAGAAGGCCGGTCTCCACGCGGGCACCGGCGTCAAGATCGTCGTGGTCCTGGTCATCGCCGCCGCGACGCTCACCATCGGCGTCTACGGGCACGCCCTCATCATCCGGCTCTACCTGCCGATCACCCTCGCGCTGACCGCCGCCTTCGGTGTCGTCGGCTACGCGGTGCTGCGGCACGCGGACTTCGGCTACACGCCCGACGCCCCGCTGACCGGCGTCGACCTGTGGGCCACCGTGATCGGGGGCGTCACCCTCATCGCCTCGGGCCCCCTCTCGTACACGACGAGCGCCGACTTCTCCCGCTATCTGCCGGCCACCACCTCGAAGCGGGCGGTCATCGGATGGACCGCGCTCGGCGGCTTCCTGCCCAGCATCGTGGTCTGTTCGCTGGGCGCTCTCGCCGCGACCGTCGTCGACATGACCGACCCGCAGACCGCCCTGGAGGCGATGCTGCCGGGCTGGTTCACCCCGGTCTTCCTGCTCTCGCTGGTCCTCGGCACGATCGCCATCAACGCGATGACCGCCTACAGCGCGGGCCTCGCCCTGCAGGCGGTCGGGCTCCGCGTACGGCGCTCGCTCAGCGTGCTCGCCGACGGCACCGTCGCGGTCGCCCTCACCCTGTACGCGCTGCTCGTCTCCAACTTCCTGGACACGGTCAGCAACGTCCTGGAGCTCACCGTCATCCTGCTCGGCCCCGCCATGACCGTCTACGCGGCCGACATCCTGCTGCGCCGCAACCGGTACGACGGCCGCGCGCTCATGGACGAGAGCCGGGACAGCGCGTTCTGGTACGCGGCGGGCGTCAACCCGGCGGGCGCCGTGGCCGTGGTCGGCGGCGCCGTCGCGGCGGCGCTGTGCGTCGACACCGCGTACACCGGCCCCGTCGCCCACGCCCTCGGGGGAGTGGACCTGGCCCTGCCCGCCGGCATGGTGGTGTCGGCGCTCCTCTACACCGTCCTCATGCGCGGCCGGACGCCCGCCGGGGCCGTCACCTCCGTCGGCGTCACCCCCGCCGGCTAGGGCCTGTCCGGCGGGCCCTAGCCGCCGCCACCAGCGCCCGCGTCACCCGCAGGTCCTCGCCCATCTCGGGGTGCCACTGCACCCCGAGCGCCCAGGTGGGGCCGGCGAGTTCGACCGCCTCGACGGTGCCGTCCAGCGCGTGCGCGGAGGCGGTCAGGCCCTTGCCGAGGATGTCGACGCACTGGTGGTGGTAGGTCGGCACCTCGGCCCGCTCGGGGACGAGGGAGGCGTACAGGGTGCCGGGGACCGGCTCGACCGGGTGGCGGCCCATGACGCCGACCGCCTCCGTGTGCCCGTCCAGGTGCTGGACGAGCGTGCCGCCGAGGGCCACGTTGAGGAGCTGCATGCCCCGGCAGATGCCGAGCACCGGGGTGCCGGCGGCCAGGGCGGCCTCGATCAGGGCCAGTTCCCAGCCGTCCCGGGCCCGGGCGGGCGGGCCGGTCCGGGGGTCGGGCGCGGCCCCGTACCGTACCGGCTCGACATCGGCGCCGCCCGCGACCACCAGGCCGTCGAGCCGGGCCACCGCCTCCGCCGCGACCGCCGGATCGTCGGGCGGCAGCATCACGGCGAGACCGCCGCTCGCCTGGACGAGCCGCGGGTACGCGGCCGGCAGCAGCGCGGCGGGCAGGTCCCACACCCCCCAACGGGCCTGGTCCAGATAGGTCGTCACACCGATGAGCGGCTTGGGCGTGGGCATGGGCTTCTCCTCCGGTACGGATTCCAGGTGGCGGCGGAAGCGGCCCCGGCGACGGCCGGGACCGCTGCCGCCGCCTCAGCGTTCGAGTTCCGCCTCGGCCGCCGCGAGCGCGGCGAACTCCTCCTCCGGCGCCTTCGCCACCAGGTGGTGGCGACTGTAGAACGCGAAGTAGGCGAGGGCGATCACGTAGACCCCGAGGGCGATGAGGGCCGCGTCCTTGTCGACCAGGAAGGTCGCGACGAGCGCCGAGAGCGCCAGGACGAAGGCCACCGAGGAGGTGACCATCCCGCCCGGGGTGCGGTACGGCCGGGCGAGCCCGGGTTCGCGGCGGCGCAGCACGATGTGGGAGAGCGCCATCAAGGCGTACGAGATGGTGGCGCCGAACACCGCGATGTTCAGCATCCGGGCCCCGTTCCCGGTGCCCGCGGCGAGCGCGAAACCCAGGGCGCCTGGGATGAGCAGCCCCAGGTAGGGCGACTTGCGGCGGCTGGTGAGGGAGAGGAAGCGGGGCAGGTAGCCGGCCCGGGACAGGGCGAAGAGCTGGCGGGAGCCCGCGTAGATCAGCGAGAAGAAGGAGGCCACCAGGCCCGCGAGTCCCGCGTAGTTGACGAAGCGGCTGAGCGCGGTCGGCTCCCCGTCGCCCTGCAGCGCCACCACCAGCGGGTTGCCCGCCTCCTGGAGGGCGGCGGAGCCGCGCGCGCCGGTGGCCGCGAAGAAGGTCACCACGGCGAGCAGCACCAGGATGCCCATGGACAGGGCGAGCGCCCTCGGCATCGAGCGCACCGGGTCCTTGGCCTCCTCGGCGGCCAGCGGCACGCCCTCGACGCCGAGGAAGAACCACATGCCGAAGGGGAACGCGGCCCAGATCCCGAGCAGTCCGAACGGCAGCCAGGAGGAGGAGCCGACGGCCCCCTTGTCGACGGGGATGTCGTTCAGGCCGTCGACGTGGAAGTCGCTGAGCGCGCCGAGCGCGAAGACCAGCAGTGCCGCCACCGCGACGGCGGTGACGATCAGGCTGAAGCGCAGCGCCTCGCCCACGCCCCACAGGTGGATGCCGATGAAGAGCGCGAAGCAGACGAGGTAGACCGGCCACCCCGACTCCAGGCCGAAGAGTCCGAGGGACTCGACGTAGTCGCCGATGAAGATCGAGATGGCGGCGGGCGCCAGGACGTACTCGATGAGGATGGCCGTGCCGGTGAGGAAGCCGCCCCAGGTGCCGAGCGCCCGCCGGGCGAAGCCGTAGCCGCCGCCCGCGGTGGGCAGGATGGCGGAGAGTTCGGCGAGCGAGAAGACGAGGCACGCGTACATCGCGCCCATCAGGACGGTCGCGATCGCGAGGCCGCCGAAGCCGCCCTTGGACAGCCCGATGTTCCAGCCGGAGAAGTCGCCGGAGACGACGTAGGCGACGCCGAGCCCGGTGAGCAGCAGCCAGCCGGCGCTGCCGCGGCGCAGGGTGCGCCGCTCCAGGTAGTCGTCGGGCGCGGTGTTCTTTCCTGTGGTGCCGGTCGTGCTGGTGGTGCCTGGAGTGCCTGTGGTGCCTGGCGTGCCTGAGGTGTCGTCCAACGTCATGGCGGCGGTCAGCTCCCCGCAAGGGTCCCAATGGATTGGTGCCATACCTTTGCGTCGCCCGGAGGGGCAGCGCAAGCCCTCTGCGTTACTTTCGGGTTACGTGAAGGGGGCGGCGGGCCCGGCCGTCAGGTCAGGAACCCCCGCAGCAGCGCCGCCGTCCCCCCGCAGTGCTCCCGCATCACCTCGCGCGCCGCGTCCGCGTCCCCGTCGAGCACCGCCTCCACCAGCGCGGTGTGCTGGTGCTGCGAGTGCTCCAGGTTGCGCACGAGCAGCGGGATGCAGTCGAGCAGGTCGTTGACGGTCGCGCGCACCGCCGCGTACTGCGCGGTCAGCGTCGGCGAACCGGACAGCTCGGCGAGCGTGAGGTGGAGCAGCGTGTCCTGCCGCCGGTAGTCGCCGAGCGGGGCGTCGTGGGTGGCGGCCAGCGCCGTGCGCAGCCGCTCGGCACCCCCGTCGTCCAGGCCGTGGACCGCGCAGAGGCCGGCCGCGCCGACCTCCAGGACCTCCCGGAAGCGCAGTGTGTCCTCCACGTCGACGGCCGCGATCCGGCGCCGCAGCTCCGCCTCGTCCGAGGTCTGCGGGCGCTGGAGCACGAAGGTGCCGCCGTACCGCCCGCGCCGGCTCTCCACCAGGCCCTGTTCCTGGAGCACCTTCAGGACCTCGCGCAGGGTGACCCGGCTGATCCCCATCCGGTCCGCGAGCTCCCGCTCGGCCGGAAGGCGCTGCCCGCCGGGCACCAGGCCGAGCCGGACGATCTGCAGGATCTGCTCCAGCGCCTCCTCGAAGCCGTTGCCCGCGCGTACCGGCCGCAGCACCGGCGTCAACCGGTCAGCGGATTCATTCATCTGCGCCACCTCGCCGTTTCCCCTTCCCAAGCAATGGTCCTGAGCAATACCTTATGGCTCCCGGCAGGCCCAAGGAGGAGTAATCCCGTGGCAGACCGCAAACCCCCGCTCGCCGTCGACGAGCTCCGTGCCCTCGTCGCGAGCGGCGAGATCGACACCGTCGTCCTGGCCTTCCCCGACATGCAGGGACGCCTCCAGGGCAAGCGGTTCGCCGCACCGTTCTTCCTGGACGAGGTCCTCGACCACGGCACCGAGGGCTGCAACTATCTTCTGGCCGTCGACACCGAGATGAACACCGTCGACGGCTACGAGATGTCGTCCTGGGACCGTGGCTACGGCGACTTCGCCATGCACCCCGACCTCACCACCCTGCGCCGCGTCCCCTGGAACGAGGGCACCGCGATGGTCATGGCCGACCTCGCCTGGAACGACCGCAGCCCGGTCGTCGCCGCCCCCCGGCAGATCCTCCGCCGCCAGCTCGACCGCCTCGCCGCCCACGGCTTCACCGCCCACGTCGGCACCGAGCTCGAGTTCATCGTCTTCAAGGACACCTACGAGCAGGCCTGGGACGCGAACTACCGCGGCCTCACCCCGGTCAACCAGTACAACATCGACTACTCCGTCCTCGGCACCGGGCGCGTCGAACCCCTGCTGCGCCGCATCCGCAACGAGATGGCCGGCGCCGGGCTCATCGTCGAGTCAGCCAAGGGCGAGTGCAACCCCGGCCAGCACGAGATCGCCTTCAAGTACGACGAGGCCCTGGTCACCTGCGACCAGCACGCCGTCTACAAGACCGGCGCCAAGGAGATCGCCGCCCAGGAGGGTTGCTCGCTCACCTTCATGGCCAAGTACAACGAGCGCGAGGGCAACTCCTGCCACATCCACCTCTCGCTCCAGGCCGTCGACCAGCCCGGCCACAACGTCATGGCGGGGGAGGGGGGCGAGGGCATGTCCGACGTCATGCGCCACTTCCTCGCCGGACAGCTCGCCGCCCTGCGCGACTTCTCCCTCCTCTACGCCCCCCACATCAACTCCTACAAGCGGTTCCAGCCGGGCTCCTTCGCCCCCACCGCCGTCGCCTGGGGCCACGACAACCGCACCTGCGCGCTGCGCGTCGTCGGCCACGGCCGCTCCACCCGCTTCGAGAACCGCCTCCCCGGCGGCGACGTCAACCCCTACCTCGCCGTCGCCGGACTCATCGCCGCCGGACTGCACGGCATCGAGCAGCGCCTGGAACTCCCGGACGCCTGTACGGGTAACGCGTACACCGGCGACTACGCGCACGTCCCCTCCACCCTGCGGGAGGCCGCCGAGCTCTGGGAGAACAGCGAGATCGCCAAGGCCGCCTTCGGCCCCGAGGTCGTCGCCCACTACCGCAACATGGCCCGCGTCGAACTCGACGCGTACGACGCCGCCATCACCGACTGGGAACTGCGCCGCTCCTTCGAACGCATGTGAGGAAAGACTTGCTCCAGGTACTGAACCCGGCGACCGAGGAGGTCGTCGCCACCGTCCCCGCCGCCACCCCGGCCGACGTGGACGCCGCCGTCACCCGCGCCACCGCCGCCCAGCGCTCCTGGGCCGCCGCGGCCCCCGCCGAGCGGGCCCGGATCCTGCGCCGCTTCGCCTCCGCCGTCGACACCCACGTCGAGGAACTCGCCCTCCTGGAGGTACGCGAGGCCGGCCACACCCTCGGCAACGCCCGCTGGGAGGCCGGGAACGTCCGCGACCTGCTCGACTACGCGGCCGGGGGAGTGGAGCGCCTGAACGGGCGCCAGATCCCCGTCCCCGGCGGCCTCGACGTCACGATCCTCGAACCCCTCGGGGTCGTCGGCGTCATCGCGCCCTGGAACTTCCCCATGCCGATCGCCGCCTGGGCCACCGCCCCCGCCCTCGCCGCCGGCAACGCCGTCATCCTCAAGCCCGCCGAGACCACCCCGCTCACCGCGCTGCGGCTCGCCGAACTCGCCCTGGAGGCGGGCCTCCCCGAAGGGCTCTTCCAGGTACTCCCCGGCGAGGGCCCGGTCGCCGGGAACGCGCTCGTCGAACACCCCGGCATCGCCAAGATCGTCTTCACCGGCTCCACCCGGGTCGGCAAGTCCATCATGGCCCGCTGCGCGGACCAGGTGAAGCGCCTCACCCTCGAACTCGGCGGCAAGAGCCCCAACATCGTCTTCGCCGACGCGGACCTGGAGGCCGCGGTGGCGGCCACCCCGATGTCCTTCCTCGACAACAGCGGCCAGGACTGCTGCGCCCGCACCCGCATCCTCGTCCAGCGCGGCGTCTACGACCGCTTCCTGGAGCTCCTCACCCCCGCCATCGAGGAGATCGTCGTCGGCGACCCCCTCGACGAGCGCACCCAGATGGGCCCGCTCATCTCCCGCGCCCAGCTCGACCGGGTGCGCGGCTACGTAGAAGGGGCGGCGGGGGCCGCCGGGCACGCCGAGGTCATCCGCGGCAAGGCCCCCGAGGGCCCGGGCTTCTGGTTCCCGCCCACCGTCCTCACCGGCCTCCCCGAGGACGCGCCCTGCGCCGTCGAGGAGGTCTTCGGCCCCGTCGCCGTCGTCCTGCCCTTCGAGGACGAGGCCGACGCGATCCGCCTCGCCAACGCCACCGAGTACGGCCTGTCCGGCTCGATCTGGACCCGCGACGTCGGCCGCGCCCTGCGCGCCTCCCGCGCCGTCCGGGCCGGCAACCTCTCCGTCAACTCCCACTCCAGCGTCCGCTACTGGACCCCGTTCGGCGGCTTCCGCCAGTCCGGACTCGGCCGTGAACTGGGACCCGACGCCCTGACCGCCTTCACCGAAACCAAGAACGTCTTCATCAGCACGGAGGGCCCCGCACTGTGAGCACCGAAACTGTTACCTCTCCTGGGGGTTCCCCCCAGACCCCCGCCATCTGCCGCCGCCTCGTCGGCCGTACCGCCGTCATCACCGGAGCCGGCAGCGGCATCGGCCTCGCCACCGCCCGCCGCCTCGCCGCCGAAGGCGCGAACGTGGTCTGCGGCGACATCGACGAGCGGGCCGGCAAGGCCGCCGCCGAGGAGGTCGGCGGCACCTTCGTCAAGGTCGACGTCACCGACCCGGAGGAGGTCGAGGCGCTGTTCAAGACCGCCTTCGACACCTACGGCTCCGTCGACATCGCCTTCAACAACGCCGGCATCTCGCCCCCCGACGACGACTCCATCCTGGAGACCGGCCTGGAGGCCTGGAAGCGCGTCCAGGACGTCAACCTGACCTCGGTCTTCCTCTGCTGCAAGGCCGCCCTCCCGTACATGCGGCGCCAGGGCAAGGGCTCCATCATCAACACCGCCTCCTTCGTCGCCATCATGGGCGCGGCCACCAGCCAGATCTCGTACACCGCCTCCAAGGGCGGCGTGCTCGCCATGTCCCGCGAACTCGGCGTCCAGTTCGCCCGCGAGGGCATCCGCGTCAACGCGCTGTGCCCGGGGCCCGTCAACACCCCGCTGCTCCAGGAGCTGTTCGCCAAGGACCCGGAGCGCGCCGCGCGCCGCCTGGTGCACATCCCGGTCGGCCGCTTCGCCGAGGCCGAGGAGATCGCCGCCGCGGTCGCCTTCCTCGCCAGCGACGACTCCTCCTTCGTCAACGCCACCGACTTCCTCGTCGACGGCGGCATCTCCGGCGCGTACGTGACCCCGCTCTAAGCGTTCACCCCGCATCCATCCCCCCGACAGCCGGGCGTCGCGAGGCGCCCGGCTGTCGTGCGTACATCCAGGAGAGTGTTCATGACCAACAAGCTCCGCACCCCCGCCGTCGCGGCCGCCCTCGCCCTCGCCGCGACCGGCCTGCTGCCCGCCGCGGGCACCGCCCAGGCCACGCCCCGCGAGCCCCACCAGGCCCGCGACTGCGCCGGCCTCACCGTCTCCGAGGGCTGGTACGGCGACAACAAGGCGCGCCTCGAACGCCTGATGGCCGACCACTGCCGGCAGAAGGGCGACAAGCCGGTCGCCGTCTTCGACTGGGACAACACCGTCATCAAGAACGACGTCGGCGACGCCACCTTCTACTGGCTGCTCCGCAACGACCGCATACGGCCCCCGCGCCACGGCGACTGGACCACCACCAGCCGCTATCTCACCCCCGAGGCCGCCGCCGCCCTCGGCGAGGCCTGCCCCGCCGACGCCCGCACCCTGCCCACCAGCACCGACACGGGCTGCGCCGACGAACTGCTCTCCGTCTACGGCAGCGGCACCACCACCGCCGGGAAGAAGGCCTTCGACGGGTACGACCACCGCCGCATCGAGCCGCAGTACGCCTGGCTCGCCCAGCTCCTGCACGGCTGGACCAGCCGCCAGGTCCGCTCCTTCGCCGCCGCCGCCCGCGCCGAGAACCTCGCCGCCCCGCAGGGCGCCACCCAGCAGGTCGGCACCGCGAAGGTCACCGGCTGGGTCCGCTACTACACCCAGCAGCGCGACCTGATCCGCGCCCTCAAGGCCTCCGGCTTCGACGTGTGGATCGTCTCCGCCTCACCCGAGCCCGTCGTCGACGTGTGGGCCCAGGGCGTCGACATCGCACCCGACCACGCCGTCGGCATCCGCAACACCACCGAGCACGGCCGCCTCACCAGCCACCTCAAGGGCTGCGGCAGCGTCCGCGACGGAGAGGACCGGATGATCACCTACATCGACGGCAAGCGCTGCTGGATCAACCAGGAGATCTTCGGCGTCCGCGGCCCCGCCGCCGAACGCGTCCAGCCCGCCGCCCGCCGCCAGGTCCTCGCCGCCGGGGACTCCGACACGGACATCTCCTTCCTGCGCGACGCCACCGGCCTCCGGCTCGTCCTCAACCGCAACAAGAACGAACTGATGTGCCGCGCCTACGACAACGGCGACGGCCGCTGGCTCGTCAACCCGATGTTCATCGAACCGAAGAAGGCCAAGACCAGCGCCTACCCCTGCGCCACCACCGGCTACACCGCCCCCGACGGCACCGCCGAACCGGTCCGCCGCACCGACGGCAGCGTCGTGCCCGACCAACGGGACAGCGTGTACTGACCGACCGACCGACTGTCTGACCGACTGACCGTCTGATCAGAGGAAGGTCCGGCCCTCGCCCCGGTACGTCGGGACGGCGGCCGTGATCCGGTCGCCCTCCACCAGATGCAGGGTGTCGAACCGCTCGCACAGCTCGCCGGCCTTCGCGTGCCGGAACCAGACCTTGTCGCCGATCCGCAGATCGTCGGCCGGCGAGCCGAGCAGCGGCGTCTGCACCTCGCCCGGACCCTCCTGCGGGTCGTACCGCAGCCCCTCCGGCAGATACGGGACGGGCAGCCGGTCCGCGCCCGCGACCCCCGACGCCGGGTAGCCGCCGCCGAGCACCGTCACCGCGCCCACGCCCGGACGGCGCACCACCGGCAGCGCGAACAGCGCCGCCGGACGCCCCGAGAACGACGAGTAGTTGTCGAACAGGCGCGGCTGGAACAGCCCCGAACCCGCCGCGATCTCCGTCACCGCGTCCTCGGCCGCCGTGTGCTGCACACTGCCCGTGCCACCGCCGTTGACGAACTCCAGGTCCGGCGCCACCGCCCGCACCGCCCGGACCACCGCCGCCCGGCGGGCCGCCAGCTCCTTGCGGGCCGCCGACTGCATCAGCCGGACCGCCCGCGAGCGCAGCGGCCGCCCGGCCACCGCGTCCCCGACCCCCGCCACATGCCCCTCGTACGCCATCAGGCCCACCAGCCGGAACCCGGGACGGCGCGCCACCGAGCGGGCCAGCTCGGCCAGTTCGGCCGGCTGCCGCAGCGGCGAGCGGCGCGCCCCGACCCGTATC
Organism: Streptomyces sp. NPDC023157; assembly: GCF_055560575.1. Classification (NCBI taxonomy): domain Bacteria; kingdom Bacillati; phylum Actinomycetota; class Actinomycetes; order Kitasatosporales; family Streptomycetaceae; genus Streptomyces; species Streptomyces sp. NPDC023157. Next base: position 238,700 of record NZ_JBVHIL010000010.1, on the reverse strand, counting down.
CGGCCGCCCAGCAGATGCAGCGAGGTGTCCAGCTCCAGACAGACCCGGACCTCCTCGGTGCCGCCGGCCCGCGCCGCGTCGATCAGGTCGAGCTGCGCCACGTCGTCGACCATCACCGTCACGGCCGCGGCCAGCTTCGCGTCGCCCGCCAGCTCCCCGAACCCGGCCCGGTCCGCCGACGGATAGGCGAGGAGCACGTCCTCCACCCCGGCCCTGGCCAGCCACAGCGACTCGGCCAGCGTGAACGACATGACCCCGGCGAAACCGTCCCGCGCGAGCACCCGCTCAAGCAGCGCCCGGCACCGCACCGACTTGCTCGCCACCCGGACCGGCTTCCCGCCGGCCCGGCGCACGAGGTCCTCGGCGTTGGCGTCGAACGCCGCCAGATCGACGAGGGCGAGGGGCGCGTCGAGCAGGGCGGTGGCCCGGTCGAACCGGGCGCGGTCGGCCGCACGGGGAGTCATGCGCCGAGCTTGCCAGACGGGTTTACGCGTGGGTAGCCCCTGAGTTCCCGCACCAGGGGGAACAGCCCGTAGAGTGGCCGCCATCGCTGTGAGGAACAAGCAGGGGGACCAGGGGGACGGGGATGAGCACCGAGCCACAGCGTCCCGCGTCCCGCATCACCGACGCCCTCCTGCCCCCGGACCGGCCCGCCACGCCGCCCGCTCCGGCCACCCCCGCACCCCCGGCCCGGCCCCGCTCCTCGGCGCCCGCCGCCCCGCGCCCGTCGGCGCCCACGACACCGCCCGCAGCCGCACCGCGCCCGTCGGCGCCCGGCACACCGCCCGCCGCCGCCCCGCGGTCCCCGGCGCCCGTCGCGGCTCCGCGCCCGTCGGCGCCCGCACCGCGCCCCCCGGCCCCCGGCGCACCGCCCGCGCCCCCGGCTCCGACGCGCCCCCCGGCCGCCCCCGCGCAGCCGCTGCCCGCCGTCGAGACCACCACCCGGCTCCGCCCGATCCGTGACGCCGGGCCCGTCCCGGCCCCCGCCCGCCCGGTCGTCGCCCCGCACCCGTACGGCGTCGACCGCTGGGCCCTGCCCGACGAGGTGCCCGCCGAGACCACCACCCGGCTGCGGCCCGTGCAGGACCGGCGCCCCGGGCGGGTCCTGGCCGCCGCCGGCTGCGCCGTGCTCGGGCTCGGGCTCGTCGGCGGCGCCGTCGCGGGCGCGCTCCTCGCCGAGAGCGGGGCGGGCGAGCCCGCCGAACCGCCCGGCTACGCCCAGGCCAAGGGCATCTGGCACGACGCCCCCGTCGACGCCCTCTTCCCACGCACCCTGTCCGGTCCCACCGCGGGACCCGGCGGCGCGGCCCGCACCTGGACCCGGATCGTCGTCGCCCCCGACACGCCCTGCACCGCGGCCGTCCTCCCCAAGGGCCTGCTCACCGCCCTGAAGGTGCCCGGCTGCGAACGCGTACTGCGCGCCACGTACACCGACGCCACCTCCACCCACGTCACGACCGTCGCCCTCGTCTTCACCCAGGCCGACCCCGCCACCATGCGCACCCTCGGCTCCCGCGCCGAGGACGACCCGGCGCCCGCCCTCGCCGCCCCCGCGACCGTCGCCGCCGGGTTCGGCGACCGTCAGCGGGGCAGCTGGTGGCGGCACGTCCTGACCGACCTCCCCGTCGTCGTCACCTCCGTCTCCGGCTTCGCCGACGGCCGCGCCGTCACCGAGGCGGAGCCCGCGACCCGCGCGATGACGGCCAAGCGCACCACCGCCGTCGCCCAGGCGGGCCTCGGCCACGAGGCGAAGGGCGTCGGCGACGGCGTCGAACGCGCCCTGCGCACCGCCGTCGCCGCCACCCTCAAGGAAGGCGCCCGGTGACCCGCCGCCCCCGTACCGCGGCCGCCGCCCTTCTCGCCGCCGCCTTCGCCGTCCTGCCCGCGGCCACGACGCCCGCGTACGCCGACACCATCCGCGCCCGCCAGTGGGGCCTCGACGCCCTGCACACCTCCCGCGCCTGGGAGACCACCCGCGGCGAGGGCGTCACCGTCGCCGTCCTCGACACCGGCGTCGACGCCACCCACCCCGACCTGGCGGGCTCCGTCCTCGACGGCACCGACCTCGTCGGCTTCGGCGCCGCCCGCGGCGACCGCGCCTGGGCCCGCCACGGCACCGCGATGGCCGGCATCATCGCCGGCCACGGCCACGGGGCCGGCGCCCAGGACGGCGTCCTCGGCGTCGCGCCGAAGGTACGGATCCTGCCCGTACGGGTGATCCTCGAAGGCACCGACAAGGCCCGCGACAAGGCCCGCAAGACCCGCGGCACCGCCCTCGCCGAAGGCATCCGCTGGGCAGCCGACCACGGCGCCGACGTCATCAACCTCTCCCTCGGCGACGACTCCGAGTCCGCCCACCCCGACGCGGGCGAGGACGCCGCCGTCCAGTACGCCCTCGCCAAGGGCGTCTCCGTCGTCGCCTCCGCCGGAAACGGCGGCGAGAAGGGCGACCACATCTCGTACCCGGCCGCCTACCCGGGCGTCATCGCCGTGACCGCCGTCGACCGCTACGGCACCCACGCCGCCTTCTCCACCAGCCGCTGGTACGCCACCGTCAGCGCCCCCGGCGTCGACATCGTCATCGCGGACCCGGACCGGCGCTACTACGAGGGCTGGGGCACCAGCGCCGCCGCCGCGTTCGTCTCCGGCGCCGTCGCCCTCGTCCGCGGCGCCCACCCCGACCTCACCCCCGCCCAGGTCAAGCGGCTCCTCGTCGACACCGCCCGCAACCGCCCCAAGAGCGGCCGCACCGACCAGAAGGGGTACGGGACGGTCGACCCGGCCGCCGCCATCGAGGCCGGGGGCGCGCTCAAGGGCGCCGACCCCAAGGCCGCCGTCGCCGGATACGGCAAGCAGTATTTCGGCCCGGGGCCCCAGGCCGAGCCCGAGGAGAGCCGCCCCATCGGCCTGCTCGCCCCCATCGCCGGAGGCGTCGGCGTCCTGCTGCTCGCCGCCGCCGTCGCCCTGTGGCGGGGCAGCCGCAGCCGCTGACGGCCCGGCGGTTAGGCTCGTGGGGTGGCGCTCAAGAACATCCCGGACCCCGGTTTCTCCGACGACGACGGCACCGCCGACCCGCGGCTCAGCGCGGCCCTGGCCGCCTGGGCGGAGGACCGGACCGCGCACGGCCCGGTCCTGACGGCCCTCAAGGACGCCCGGCTGCTCGTCCCCGTCGTCGCCGTCCTCGGCGAGGTCGAGGTGGACCCGGTGACGGGGCTCAAGCAGGAGAAGACCAGCGACATGGCCGTCCCGACGCTGACCGCGGGAGACCGGCGGGCCCTGCCCGCCTTCACCTCGACCGCCTCGCTGGCGCTGTGGGACCCGGCCGCCCGGCCGGTCGCCGTCCCCCTCCACCAGGCGCTCCAGGCCCTCGCCCACGAGAAGGCCGACACCCTCGTCCTCGACATGGCAGGACCGGTGCCCTACCAGGTGACCGGCTCCGCCCTGCTCGCCCTCGCCGAGGGCCGCAGCAGCGCCGACCCGCTCGACGACCCGGCGGTACGGGACGCGGTCCGCGCGGCCGTCGCCGCCGAGCCCGCCGTCCTCCGCGCCCACCTGGGCCCCGGCACGGCCGACGGCACCCTGGCCCTGGTCCTCGCCGAGGACGGGGCCCCCGCGGAGGCCGCCCAGCGCGTCGCCCGCCTGCTGGCCGCCGACGAAACGCTGAGGGCCCGCCTGGTGCGGGGCCTGGACCTGGCACTCCTGCCGGCCTCGGCCACGCCTCCCGGCGAGCCCTTCTACGTAAAGAATTGAAGAACTGACGTCTGGCGGCTGCTAGCCGTAAACGGGGCCCGTGTACTTCTCGCCCGGGCCCTGGCCCGGCTCGTCCGGGACGAACGAGGCCTCGCGGAAGGCCAGCTGAAGGGACTTCAGACCGTCCCGCAGCGGGGCCGCGTGGAAGGAGGAGATCTCCGTCACGCCGGCGTCCAGCAGGCCCGCGAGGGCGTGGATCAGCTTGCGGGCCTCGTCGAGGTCCTTGTGCTCGTCGCCGTCCTCGGTGAGCCCCAGCTTCACCGCGGCGGCGCTCATCAGGTTGACGGCGACGGTCACGATGACCTCCACCGCGGGGACCTCGGCGATGTCGCGGGTCATGGCTTCGAAGTCTGGGGTCTCGGGAGACTCGGTGTCGGGCGTTTCGCTCATGCCCACACGATAAGCGGACGTACGGTTCGCGCCGACCGGCGGGTCCTGCTAACCTTGTGTAACGACCGGCCGGACACCTATGTGCCCGGCCCACAAGTGGAGGCTCCGTTCTCCCACCTGACCACCCTCACGGGTGGCGGGTCACCGGTCAGGTGGCGCCCATCGTTCCGTACGGACGATGGAAGTCATCCGATGCGCGCCCCGCGGTTGACCGCGGCGGTGTTCCGGTTTTCCATGGAGCCCCGCCTGTGTCCCGTCCGGGGCGTTTTTCACGTTCCGGCTCGGTTGGTCTCAACAGTTCTACCGTGAACGTGTCCGTCCGCCAGGCGGACGCGTGGTGCTACCGAGGAGGATCCATCAGCGCCGAGCCCCGCATCAACGAGCGGATTCGCGTTCCTGAGGTGCGTCTTGTCGGCCCCAGTGGCGAGCAGGTCGGCATTGTGCCGCTTGCCAAGGCCCTGGAGCTCGCGCAGGAGTACGACCTCGACCTGGTTGAGGTTGCGGCGAACGCCCGTCCGCCCGTGTGCAAGCTCATGGACTACGGGAAGTTCAAGTACGAGTCGGCCATGAAGGCCCGTGAGGCGCGCAAGAACCAGGCGCACACGGTCATCAAGGAGATGAAGCTCCGGCCGAAGATCGACCCGCACGACTATGACACCAAGAAGGGTCACGTCGTCCGGTTCCTCAAGCAGGGCGACAAGGTCAAGATCACGATCATGTTCCGTGGTCGTGAGCAGTCCCGCCCGGAGCTCGGTTACCGACTGCTGCAGCGCCTTGCCGAGGACGTGCAGGAGCTTGGCTTCATCGAGTCCAACCCGAAGCAGGACGGCCGGAACATGATCATGGTTCTGGGTCCGCACAAGAAGAAGACCGAGGCCATGGCCGAGGCCCGCGAGGCCCAGGCCGCGCGTAAGGCCGAGCGCCAGGGCATCTCGCCCGACGCGGCCGAGGCCGCCGACGTCGAGACCGCCGAGGTCGAGGCCGCCGAGGTCGAGGCCGCCGAGGTCGAGGCGCCCGCCGCCGAGGAGGCCCCGGTCGAGCAGGCTCCGGCCGACACGTCGGCCGAGAACGCCGAGGCGTGATCCCGGGGGGCTGCCGCTCCGGCAGCCCCAGGGGTTCCCGTCCGGAACCACTCAAACGAAGAATTGACGCTCCCGGTTGTCCGGTGCCCGCACCGGGGGAGCGCCACTGACGAGGAGATAACGGCGCTATGCCGAAGAACAAGACGCACTCCGGTGCCAAGAAGCGCTTCAAGGTCACCGGCTCCGGCAAGATCCTGCGCGAGCGCGCCGGCAAGCGCCACCTGCTCGAGCACAAGTCGTCCAAGCTGACGCGTCGCCTCACCGGCAACGCCGAGATGGCCCCGGGTGACGCCGCCAAGATCAAGAAGATGCTGGGCATCTGATCTGATCTCCCGCCCTCGGCGACGAGGGCTTCCGGTCAACACCGGGACCCATCCGATTTCCGGGTCGTGTGAGTACCACCACGGCCCCGCTACAAGGAGTTAAGAAGTGGCACGCGTCAAGCGGGCAGTCAACGCCCACAAGAAGCGCCGGGCGATCCTCGAGGCGGCCTCCGGCTACCGCGGTCAGCGTTCGCGCCTGTACCGCAAGGCCAAGGAGCAGGTCACCCACTCGCTGGTCTACAACTACAACGACCGCAAGAAGCGCAAGGGCGACTTCCGTCAGCTGTGGATCCAGCGCATCAACGCCGCTGCCCGCCAGAACGGCATGACGTACAACCGCCTCATCCAGGGTCTGAAGGCCGCCAACATCGAGGTGGACCGCAAGATCCTCGCCGAGCTGGCCGTCAACGACATCAACGCGTTCGCCGCGCTGGTCGAGGTCGCGCAGAAGGCCCTCCCGGCCGACGTCAACGCCCCGAAGGCCGCCGCCTGATCTTCCAGGCAGCAGTACTTCCGCCGGACCCGCAGGCCTCGCGCCTGCGGGTCCGGCGCGTTGACCCCCCGTTCCCCCCGGTCTTTCCGGCCTTTCCGCCGCCGAACCCGACGAGTCAGAGAGCCGCAGGCACATGTCCACCCCCGAGCTGATCTCCCCGCGTTCCCCGCGCGTCGTCGCCGCCCGGCGACTCGCCAAGCGCAACTTCCGGGGCAAGGACCGCCTCTTCATCGCCGAGGGCCCGCAGGCCGTCCGCGAGGCCGTCGAACACCGCGGCGCCACCGGACAGCCCACCCTCGTGGAGCTCTTCACCACCGTCGAGGCCGCCGAGCGCTACGCGCCGATCATCGACGCCGCCCGCGCCGCCGGAGCCCGCGTCCACCACGCCCCCGACGCCGTGCTCGCCGAGGTCTCCCAGACCGTCACCCCGCAGGGCATCGTCGGCGTCTGCCGCTTCCTCGACTCGCCCTTCGAGGACATCCTGGCCGCCCGGCCCAAGCTGGTCGCCGTCCTCGCGCACGTCCGCGACCCCGGGAACGCCGGCACCGTGCTCCGCTGCGCCGACGCCGCCGGCGCCGACGCGGTGATCCTCACCGACGCCTCCGTGGACCTGTACAACCCCAAGTCCGTCCGCGCCTCCGTCGGCTCCCTCTTCCACCTCCCGGTCGCCGTCGGCGTCCCGGTCGAGCAGGCCGTCGCCGGCCTCAAGAGCGTCGGCGTGCGCATCCTCGCCGCCGACGGGGCGGGCGAGGACGACCTCGACGCCGAGCTGGACGCCGGCACCATGGGCGGCCCCACCGCCTGGGTCTTCGGCAACGAGGCCTGGGGGCTGCCCGAGGAGACCCGGGCGCTCGCCGACGCCGTCGTCCGCGTCCCGATCCACGGCAAGGCCGAGAGCCTCAACCTCGCGACCGCCGCCGCGGTGTGCCTGTACGCCTCCGCGCGCGCCCAACGCCCCCGAACCACCGCCTGAGGGGTCCACCGGAGCCGTCGCGCCTAGTAGGGTGACGCACTCGGGGCCCACTGCGTGACACGGAGGGGTGGGATGACGGGGATGACGGTCGGCACGGACAGTCCCGCACAGACACGGAGCAGCGTGCCGCACGCCTCGGAACAGGCGCCCCCGCCCGATCCCGCCGCCGCGGGCCCCGGCATCGACGCGGGCCCGGTGGTAGACGCGGGCCCCGGCATCGCCCCCGGCACGGACGCCGGGCTCGGCATCGACCCCGACGACCTCCCCGACGGCCTGGTCGTCGCCGACGAGACCGGCCGGATCGTCTGCTTCAACGCCGCCGCCGCCCGCATCACCGCCCTGCCCGGCCGCGCGGCCCTCGGCCGCCCGCTCGACCAGGCGCTGCCCCTCGAGGACCTCAAGGGCCGCCGCTGGTGGGCGCTCACCGACCCGTACGGCGGGCTCGCCACCCGCCGAGGCCAGCCCGAGCGCAACCTGCTGCTGCCGGGCGGCCGCGAGGTCCTGGTCTCCGCCCGCTACGTCCGCGTCCACCCCACCGGGCCCGTCCGCCGGGTGGTGGTCTCCCTGCGCGGCACCGAGGCCCGGCGGCGCAGCGAGCGCAGCCACGCCGAGCTCATCGCGACCGTCGCCCACGAGCTCCGCTCGCCGCTCACCTCCGTCAAGGGCTTCACCGCCACCCTGCTCGACAAGTGGGAGCGGTTCACCGACGACCAGAAGCGGCTGATGCTGGAGACCGTCGACGCCGACGCCGGCCGCATCAAGCGCCTGATCGCCGAGCTCCTCGACATCTCCCGGATCGACTCCGGCCGTCTGGAGGTGCGCCGCCAGCCCGTCGACATCGCCGCCGCCGTCGGCCGCCACATCCAGGCCCACACCACCGGCGGCCAGTCCCCGGACCGTTTCTTCGTCCGGGTCCGCCCCGACCTGCCCGACCTGTGGGCCGACCCCGACAAGATCGACCAGATCCTCGGCAACCTCCTGGAAAACGCGGTGCGCCACGGCGAGGGAACCGTCACCATCGAGGTGGCACCCACCACCGGCACCACCGACGGAGAGAAGGGGACGGAGGTCACCGTGAGCGACGAAGGCCCCGGCATCCCCGAGGAGTCGATGGGCCGCGTCTTCACCCGCTTCTGGCGGGGCAGCAAGCGCGGCGGCACCGGACTCGGCCTCTACATCGTCAAGGGCGTCGTCGAGGCCCACGGCGGCACCATCACCGTCGGACGGGGCCCCCGGGGCGGGGCCGAGTTCCGATTTATCCTGCCCGTCGGCACCCCGGCCCACCTCCTCTGAGGTCGCCGTCCGGTCTCACCAGACGAGATCGCACGGAATCAGGAGCCGCCCGGGCCGCCCACGGGCTCATTCGCGTCCCCGCGCCCCGTTAGACTCGTCCTTTGGCACGTTTGCGCCCTTGACGTCGAGCGGGGCCGCCCAGCCAGCCAACGGAAGCACGGGAAGAGATGTCGGCACCGAATAAGTCGTACGACCCGGTCGAGGTCGAGGCCTTGAAACCGGATGAGATCGAGCGCATGCGGGACGAGGCGCTCGCCGCCTTCGCCGCCGCAGGCGACCTCGACGCGCTCGCCCACGCGAAGACCGCGCACACCGGCGGCACCTCGCCGCTGGCGCTCGCCAACCGCGAGATCGGCGCCCTGCCCCCGCAGGCCAAGGCCGCCGCCGGCAAGCTCGTGGGCCAGGCCCGCGGCGTCGTCTCCAAGGCGCTGGCCACCCGCCAGACCGAGCTGGAGGCCGACCGCGACGCGCGCGTCCTCGTCGAGGAGGCCGTCGACGTCACCCTGCCGTACGACCGTGTCCCGGCCGGTGCCCGCCACCCGCTGACCACCCTCATGGAGCGCGTCGCCGACGTCTTCGTGTCGATGGGCTACGAGGTCGCCGAGGGCCCCGAGGTCGAGGCCGAGTGGTTCAACTTCGACGCCCTGAACTTCGTGCCGGACCACCCGGCGCGGCAGATGCAGGACACCTTCTTCGTCCAGGGCCCTGAGGGCACCACGGGTGACGAGTCCGGTGTCGTGCTCCGTACGCACACCTCGCCGGTCCAGGCCCGCACCCTCATCGACCGGGAGCCCCCGGTCTACGTGGTGTGCCCCGGCCGCGTCTACCGCACCGACGAGCTCGACGCCACGCACACCCCGGTCTTCCACCAGATCGAGCTGCTGGCCGTCGACGAGGGCCTGACCATGGCCGACCTCAAGGGCACCCTGGACCACATGGTCCAGGCCCTCTTCGGGGCCGACATGAAGACCCGGCTCCGCCCGAACTTCTTCCCCTTCACCGAGCCGTCCGCCGAGATGGACATGCTCTGCTACGTCTGCCGCGGCGAGTCCGTCGGCAACCCGGACCGCCCCTGCCGCACCTGCGGCAGCGAGGGCTGGATCGAGCTCGGCGGCTGCGGCATGGTCAACCCGAAGGTGCTCGTCGCCTGCGGTGTGGACCCCGAGAAGTACAGCGGATTCGCCTTCGGGTTCGGCATCGAGCGGATGCTGATGTTCCGCCACAACGTCGAAGACATGCGAGACATGGTCGAGGGTGACGTCCGTTTCACCCGGCCGTTCGGGATGGAGATCTGATGCGGGTCCCGCTTTCTTGGCTGCGGGAGTACGTCGACCTGCCGGTCACGGAGACCGGCCGTGACGTGCAGGCCAAGCTCATTTCGGCAGGCCTCGAGGTCGAGACCGTCGAGCAGCTCGGCGCCGGCCTGACCGGCCCGCTGGTGGTCGGCAAGGTCCTCACCATCGAGGAGCTGACGGAGTTCAAGAAGCCGATCCGCTTCTGCACCGTCGACGTCGGCCAGGCCAACGGCACCGGCGAGCCCCAGGAGATCATCTGCGGCGCCCGGAACTTCGCCGTGGGCGACAAGGTCGTCGTGGCCCTGCCCGGCGCCGTGCTGCCCGGCGACTTCCGGATCGCCGAGCGCAAGACGTACGGCCGGGTCTCCCGCGGCATGATCTGCTCGGGCGGCGAGCTCGGCATGGGCGACGACGGCTCGCACGGCATCATCGTGCTGCCGCCGGAGCACGAGATCGGCCTCGACGCCACGGTCCTCCTGGAGCTGTTCGACGAGGTCCTCGACATCGCCGTCACCCCGGACCGCGGCTACTGCCTCTCGATGCGCGGTGTCGCCCGCGAGACCGCCATCGCGTACGGCCTGCCGCTGCGCGACCCGGCGCTGCTCGACGTGCCCGCGCCGAACTCGTACGGCTACCCGGTCCAGATCTCCGACCCGATCGGCTGCGACCGCTTCACCGCCCGTACGGTCGTCGGTCTCGACCCCGAGGCCCGCAGCCCGATCTGGCTGCAGCGCCGCCTCCAGAAGGCGGGCATGCGCCCGATCTCGCTGGCCGTCGACATCACCAACTACGTGATGCTGGAGCTCGGTCAGCCGCTGCACGCCTACGACCGCACCCGCGTCGACGGCCCCATCGGGGTCCGCCGCGCCGCCGCCGGCGAGAAGATCACCACCCTCGACGGCACCGCGCGCGTCCTCGACTCCGGGGACCTGGTCATCACCGACAACCGCGGGCCGATCGGCCTCGCGGGCGTCATGGGCGGCGCCGACACGGAGATCGCCGACCCGGTGACCGACCCGGAGACCGGCATCGTCACCGGCACCACCGAGGTCGTCGTCGAGGCCGCGCACTTCGACGCGATCTCGATCGCCCGCACGGCCCGCCGCCACAAGCTGTCCTCCGAGGCGTCCAAGCGCTTCGAGCGCGGCGTCGACCCGCAGGCCGCCGCCGCGGCCGCGCAGCGCACGGTCGACCTGCTCGTGCTGCTCGCGGGCGGCACGGCCGAGGCCGGCGTCACCGAGGTCATCGCACCGTCGGCGCCCCGCACCATCGCCATGCCGGCCGACCACCCGGACCGGGTGGCGGGCGTGGCGTACGGCCGCGAGACCGTCGTCCGCCGCCTCCAGGAGATCGGCTGCGACGTCTACGGGCAGGACGAGCTCGTCGTCACCGTCCCGACCTGGCGCCCCGACCTGAACGTGCCGAACGACCTGGCCGAAGAGGTCATCCGCCTGGAGGGCTACGAGAACCTGCCCTCCACGCTGCCGAAGCCGCCCGCCGGCCGCGGCCTCACCGAGCGCCAGCGCACCCACCGCCGGGTGGGCCGCGCGCTGGCCGGCGCCGGCTACGTCGAGGCGCTGAACTACCCGTTCATCGGCGAGCAGGTCTTCGACCAGCTCGGCCTCGACGCGGACGACGCCCGCCGCCGGGTCGTCAAGCTGGTCAACCCGCTCTCCGACGAGGAGCCCGCTCTCCGTACGACGCTGCTGCCGGGCCTGCTCGGCGCGCTGCGCCGCAACGACGGGCGCGGCAGCCACGACCTGGCCCTCTTCGAGACCGGCCTGGTCTTCCGTCCCACCGACGGCCAGCCGGGCATCGCCGTCCGCCTGGGCGTCGACGGGCGTCCCACCGACGAGGAGATCGCCCGCGTCAACGCCGCGCTGCCCGCGCAGCCGCGTCGCGTCGCCGTCGTCCTCGCCGGCGCCCGTGAGCAGGCCGGCTGGTGGGGCAAGGGCCGTCCCTCCGACTGGGCGGACGCGATCCAGGCCGCGCGCGCGGTGGCCGCCGAGGCCGGTGTCGGCCTGCTGATCGACGCCGACCAGCACGCCCCCTGGCACCCGGGCCGCTGCGCCGCCTTCCACGTCGTGATCGACGGCGAGAAGACCCTGGTCGGCCACGGCGGCGAGCTCCACCCGCGCGTCGTCAAGGCGCTGGGCCTCCCGGCCCGCACCTGCGCGATGGAGCTGGACCTCGACCTCCTGGAGCGGGCGGGCGAGGGGCCCCTGAAGGCCCCGCGCATCTCCTCGTTCCCGGTCGCGACCCAGGACGTCGCCCTGGTCGTCGACAAGGGCGTCCCCTCGGCGATGGTGGAGTACTACCTGGCCGGCGGCGCGGGTGAACTCCTGGAGTCCATCCGCCTGTTCGACGTCTACACCGGCGACCAGATCGACGAGGGCAAGAAGTCCCTCGCGTACGCCCTGAAGTTCCGCGCCCCCGACCGCACCCTGACGGTCGAGGAGGCCACGGCCGCCCGCGACGCGGCGGTCGCCCTGGCGGCGGAGCACACGGGAGCGGTGCTGCGCGGCGCGTGACGCGCGCGGTGACGTGAGCCGTCAAGGGAAGGGGTCCCGCCCCGGGTGATCACCCGGAGCGGGACCCCTTCCCCGTACCCGAGGTGTCCCTCGGGCGGGCGCCGTCTCTCCCGGCCGCCGCACTCCCGTACGGGGGCGCTCACTCCTTCGGGTGAGATCCCCGGCGGATGTTCCCGCGTGTCCCCTTCCCCCGCGAGAATCGACCCGGCCACAGGGGCGGGCCTGTGTGCCGCAGGGTCTTCGGGCGCTGGCGGGCCTCGGGAAGGGCCGTGGATGTTCCGTGACAGGGCACTGGTTGCCGGAGGCTCCCGGATACGGCGGATGGCTCCGCTGGCGGCTCCGGTCGTGTGGGGGCTCCTCGCCGTCGCCTGGAAGGTCGGGTGTCCGCCGGCCCGGCACCCCGGGGTGCCGATGCGGGTCGCGAGCGGCGTCGTCTTCTTCATCGTCGGTACCGGCCTCGTGCTCGGCGCCCGGCGTGGTCTCCAGCGGGAGCTGGCGCGGGTGCGGGCCGTCGCCGACGCCACGCAGCAGGTGCTGCTGCGCCCACCGCCCGCCCGCCTCGACGGGCTCTCGGTAGCCGCCGGGCAGCTGTCCGCGTCCCGTGGAGCCGTCGTCGGCGGCGACCTGTACGAGGCCGTGGTCACGCCGTACGGGGTGCGCGTCGTCATCGGGGACGTGCGGGGCCACGGGCTCGCCGCGCTCGGGGCGGTGGTCGCCGTCCTCGGCAGTTTCCGCGAGGCCGCCCACGACGAGCCCGAACTCGCGGGCGTGCTGCGCCGGCTGGACCGGGCGCTCGGACGGCATCTGTGCGAGCGGGCCCGGGAGGAGCACCCGGCCAGGGCGGGACGGGCGCCCGAACACCCGGCGGCCGAGGAGTTCGTGACGCTGCTGCTCCTGGAGATCCGCGCCGACGGACTGGTGTACGTGCTGGACTGCGGCCACCCCGGCCCCTACCGCCTCGGCCACCGCGTCGAGCCCGTGCCCGTCGGCGAACCGCTGCCCCCGCTCGGCGCCTTCCCGCTCCCGGCCGACCTCGTGCCGTACCCCGCGACCCGGCTGCGGCCCGGCGAGACGCTGGTCCTCCACACGGACGGCGCGGAGGAGGCCCGCGACCACCGGGGCCGGTTCTTCCCCCTGGAGACCGTCCTCGCGGGAGCGGCGGGCGAGGCGCCGGCCGAGCTCGTCCGCCGGGTGCACACGGCGCTGCTGCGCCACACGCGCGGCCGGCTCACCGACGACGTCGCCCTGCTCGTCGTCCGCAACGACCGGGTGCGGGTACCGGCGCAGCCCGCCGAACCCGGGCTGCGCCGTACCCGGCCTGCGCCCTCCCCCCACTAGTGGGTCGGGCCTGGAGGCCGGCGCCGTCCGCGCTGCCACGGAGTGTCGGGCAGATCAGCAGCGCGGACGGCGCGGACCGGGCGGCCGCACTGTTCGAGGGGGAGCCGGCGGCCCGGTCCTCGCCCTGCGGCGAGGGAGTTCAGTCAAGCGGTCCGGACGTATCGGTGACAGTGCGCACGGACCGGAAGAACGAGCACTTCGTTCACACCCCGTGTGAAAACGCCCCCGATCCCCGGAGCGGTCCCATGCACTCCCAGCCTCAGCCCCAGTCCCAGTCCCAGCCTCAGCCCCGGTCGAGCCCCCAGCCGAGCCCTCAGCCCAACACCCTGCTGGACTCCCTGCTGGACGAGGCGGGGATGTCCCACGCCGGGCTCGCCACCCGGATCAACCAGGCAGGCCGAGGCCGCGGCCTCGCCCTGCGCTACGAACACACCGCCGTGGCCCGCTGGTTGAAAGGGCAGCGGCCGCGCGGCCAGGTCCCGGACCTGATCTGCGAGGTGCTCGCGGACCGGCTGCACCGCGCCGTCACCCTCGACGACATCGGCCTCGGCGTCCCCGGCGCCGGGCTCCCCGCGGCCGGCTGTCCGCTCTCCGGCTTCGTCGAGCGGGCCACCGCCCTGTGGCGCTGCGACGAGCAGCAGCGCCCGCACGTCCTGGGCGCCGAGGCGGTGACCGGCACCCCGGCCGTGATGCCGGTCTGGGAGTGGGAGAACCCGCCGGAGGACATGGACGTCTCCCGCGACGGGCGCACCCGCGTCTCCGCCGCCGACGTGCAGATGCTGAGCGCGGCCCGGGCGCACTACGAGCAGATGTACCGCAAGGCCGGCGGCATGGCGACCCGCGCCCGTGTCGTCGGCTTCCTCACGGCCGAGACCGCGCCGCTGCTGCGCGGCGCCTACAGCGACTCCCTCGGGCGGCGGCTGCACCGCGCCATCGGGGGCCTGGTGGCGGTGGCCGGGATCTGCGCGTACGACTCCGACGCCCAGGGGCTCGCCCAGCGCTACTTCCACCAGGCGCTGCGCCTCGCGAAGGCGAGCGGTGACCGGGGGCTCGGCGCCTATGTGATCGCGCTGCTGGTCAACCAGTCGCTGTTCATGGCGGAGTACCGGCAGGCGGTCGCCTTCGCGGAGGCGGCGCTGCGGGCGGCCGGGCGGGACATCACGCCCGCGCTCGCCGCCGATCTGACGGCGATGCAGGCGAAGGCGTACGCGCACCTCGGCGACGGGTCGGCGGCGCTCGCCTGCATCCGGCGGGCGGAGACGGAGGCGGCGCGGATCAGCCCGGCCGCCGAACCGGCCGAGACCGGGTACGTCCAGCCGGGCCTCGTCAACGTACAGGTCGCGGAGGCCTTGCTCAGTCTGGGTGATCTGACGGCGGCCCACGAGCACGCGGCGGCGGCCGTCGGGACCCCCGCGCACGACCGGGGGCGGGTGCACCGGCTCGCCATGCTGTGCCAGATCGAGCTGCGGCAGGGGGAGACCGAGCGGGCGGCGCGCACGGCGGTGGAGATGACCGAGCGGGCCCGCGGGATGGAGTCGCAGCGGCTGCGGGACCGGCTCCGTGAGGTGCGCGAGCATCTGCTGGCGCGTGGGGGTGGGGACGCGAGGGAGGCGGCCGAGCTGATCGACGGGGCGCTGCGCGTCCCCCTGTGAGCGACCCGGGGTCCGTCTCGGTGGGCGTGCTTTGCCATGTGGCCCGGACCCTGCTGCGATATTGCCACCAAGTAATCACCGACCAGTCGGAAGGTGGCAAAAACGTGCAATGGACGAAGTTAAGTGAACAGCCCGTCTATGAGAACCGCTGGTTCCGGGTGAACCTCGCGGACGTCGAACTCCCCGACGGCCGCCGCCTCGACCACTACCTCATCCGGCTCCGCCCCGTCGCCGCCGCGACCGTCGTCAACGACGCCGACGAGGTCCTGCTGATCTGGCGCCACCGCTTCATCACCGACAGCTGGGGCTGGGAGCTGGCCGCCGGCGTCGTCGAGGACGGCGAGGACACCGAGACCGCCGCCGCCCGCGAGATGGAGGAGGAGACCGGCTGGCGCCCCGGGCCCCTGCGCCCGCTCCTCACCGTGGAGCCGTCCAACGGCCTCACCGACGCCCGCCACCACCTCTACTGGGCGGACGAGGCCACCTGCACCGGGCCGCCGCAGGACGCCTTCGAGTCCTCGCGGGTCGCCTGGGTCCCGCTCACACGCGTCCCCGACCTGATCGCCCGGGGCGAGGTCCCGGCCGCCAACATGGCCGCCGGGCTGCTGATGCTGCGCCATCTGCGGCTCGGCTGAGCCCCCGCGTACGGGAAGACGCCGGACGGCCCGTACCTGTGCGGTGTACGGGCCGTCCGGGGTGCGCGCCGAGCGAGGGTCAGGAGTACGGGTAGAAGCCCGAGCCCGTCTTGCGGCCGAGACGGCCCGCGTCCACCATCCGCTGGAGCAGCGGCGGCGCCGCGTACAGCGGCTCCTTGTACTCGGTGTACATCGAGTCGGCGATCGAGGCGATCGTGTCCAGGCCGATCAGGTCCGACAGCTTCAGCGGGCCCATCGGGTGGGCGCAGCCGAACTCCATGCCGTTGTCGATGTCCTCGCGGCTCGCGATGCCCGACTCGAACATCCGGATCGCGGAGAGCAGGTACGGCACGAGCAGGGCGTTCACCACGAAGCCCGAGCGGTCCTGCGCGCGGATCGCGTGCTTGCCCAGGGTCTTCTCGGCGAACAGCTGCGCCCGGCTGATCGTGCCCTCGGAGGTGGTGAGGGCGGGGATCAGCTCGACCAGCTTCTGCACCGGGGCCGGGTTGAAGAAGTGGATGCCGATGACCGAGTCGGGGCGGGAGGTCGCCACGGCCAGCTTCACCAGCGGGATGGAGGAGGTGTTGGAGGCCAGGATGGCGTCCGGCCGGGTCACCACCTGGTCGAGCACCTTGAAGATCTCGGTCTTGACCTGCTCGTTCTCGACGACCGCCTCGATCACGAGGTCGCGGTCGGCGAACTCGCCCAGGTCGGTGGTGAAGCTGAGCCGCGCCAGGGTGGCGTCCCGCTCCTCCTCGCTGATCTTGCCGCGTTCGGCGGCCTTGGACAGCGAGTTGTAGAGCCGTGTGCGGCCGATCTCCAGCGCCTCGCCGGTGGTCTCGGCGACCTTCACCTCGAGACCGCTGCGGGCACACACCTCAGCGATGCCCGCGCCCATCTGGCCGCAGCCCACCACTCCGACGCGCTCAATGTCGGCCATGGAGTCCGTCACCTCGTGCCTTTCGCTCTTTACTGGCGGCGGGCCCGTGTGATTCCGGAGCGTCCGCCTCGACCCCACGACGTTACTCCCGCCGGAGCGGATGATCGATCGTTCTGGGCCGGGCATGCTCTCCGAGAGGCTGTGACGTATCCGATAGCGAGGGATGACAAATGCCGCTGATCGGCAGAAGAGGGTTCGTGGCGGGGGCGGCTCTGGGTGTCCTCGGGACCGGGGGCGGCGGACCAGCCGGGGCCGCCGGATCCGCAGGGGCGTCCGGGGCGTCCGGGGCGCCGCGCGAGGCGCCGTCGGCCGGAGGAGGCCGGCGCGGACGGCACGCGACCACCGGCTTCCGGGGCATGTGGATCGCGACGGTCTTCAACCGCGACTTCCCCTCCCGGGCCGGCCTGACCGCCGCCGAGCAGCGCGCCGAGCTGATCGCCCGGCTCGACCTCGCGGTGCGGCGCGGGATGACCGCCGTACTGCTCCAGGTCCGGCCCACCGCCGACGCCCTGTGGCCCTCCCCGTACGAGCCGTGGGCGCGCTGCCTCACCGGCGTCCAGGGCGGCGACCCCGGCTGGGACCCGCTCGGCACGGCCGTGGAGGAGGCGCACGCGCGCGGTCTGGAGCTGCACGCCTGGTGCAACCCGTACCGGGTCGCCACGCAGACCGACCGGACCCAGCTGGCGCCGAACCACCCGGCGCGGCTCCACCCCGAGTGGGCGGTCGAGTACGGGGGAGGGCTCTGCTACGACCCGGGCCTGCCCGAGGTCCGGCGCCATGTGCAGGACGCCATGCTCGACGCCGTACGCCGCTACGACGTCGACGCGCTGCACTGGGACGACTACTTCTACCCGTACCCCGTGGCCGGGGCGGGCTTCCCCGACGACGAGAGCTTCCGCCGGTACGGGGCCGGGTTCGCGGACCGGGCGGCCTGGCGGCGGAACAACGTCGACCTGCTCGTCTCCGAGACCTCCGCCCGGATCAAGCAGCTCAAGCCGCACGTCGCCTTCGGGATCAGCCCCTTCGGCGTCTGGCGCAACGCCTCCGCCGACCCGCTCGGCTCCGACACCCGGGCCGGCGCCAGCTACGACGACCAGCACGCGGACAGCCGCAAGTGGGTCCGGGAGCGCTGGATCGACTACGTGATCCCGCAGCTGTACTGGCACATCGGCTACGACCGCGCCGACTACGCCAAGCTGGTGCCCTGGTGGGAGGCCGTGGTCCGGGACGCCGGCGTGCGGCTCTACGTCGGCGAGGCGCTCTACAAGGTCGGCGACCCCGCGCAGCCCGCCGCCTGGCAGGACCCGCAGGAACTCGTCCGTCATGTGCGGCTGGCCAGGGAGCATCCCGGCGTCGGCGGGCACTGCTACTTCGCGGCGCGGGAGGTCGCCAAGGACCCGCTCGGGGCGTTCAGCGCGGTCCTCGCCGACGACACCCCGCGCGGGGTGTGACTCCGGGTGGCTCAGCGGTCGGTGTAGCCCGTCTCCGGGTGATGGCGTACGACGGTGTCGGGGCCCGGTGACATCAGGGTCTCGTGACCGTCGTCCTCGTACTTGACGCGGTACGGGGGAGTGCCGTTCTCCCCCAGTACCTGGACGACCTTGGCCTTACGGTCGTGATGACCGACGGTCCGGCCGTGCACCAGCAACTCGTCGCCCACGTTCGCACGCATCGGGGTGACCTCCTCGCGGCCGGGCTCGCCCTCCGCAGAGTCTTCGGCCGGCCATGGCTGCCTGTCTGCCTCTGTCTGCCATTGTGACCCCGGTCACCCCAGCCGTCACGCGGGCCGGGATCACGAGGGGCGGGGTGCGTGCGGGCCGGGATCACGAGGGGCGGGGTGCGTGCGGGCCGGGGCCGCGCGGGCCGCGGACAGCGGGGGCCGGGGTCAGCTCTTCGCCCGCTGGGTCACCGCGATGCAGACCAGCACCGCGCCGGCCGCGACCGGGGCGGCCGGCGACAGCCGCTCGCCGAGCACGGTCACCGACCAGAACAGCGTGAGCAGCGGCTGGGCGAGCTGGAGCTGGCTCGCGCGCGGGATGCCGATGGCGGCCATGCCCCGGTACCAGACGTACAGGCCGAAGAACGTGGACCCGGCGGCCACCCAGACGAGCCCCGCGATCCCGTGGGCGGTCAGGTGCACGGGCTCGTACGACAGTGCCACGGCCGAGCCCACCGCCGTCAGCGGCAGGCAGAGCACCAGCGCCCAGCCGATGACGTGCCAGCCCGGCATCAGCCGGGCGAGCCGGCCGCCCTCGGTGTACCCGGCGGCGCACACCAGCAGCGCCCCGAAGAGATAGAGGTCGCCCTGCGAGAGCGCCCCGCCGCTCTGCTGGAGCGTGAAGCCCAGCACCACCACGGCCCCGGCGACGGCCGCGCCCCAGAACGTACGGGACGGGCGCCGGCCGGTGCGGATCGCGGCGAAGGTCGCGGTGGTGAGCGGGAGCAGTCCGACGACCACGGCGGCGTGCGAGGTGGTGGAGGTCCGCAGCGCCAGCGTGGTCAGCAGCGGGAAGCCGATCACCACGCCGCCCGCGACGACCGCGAGCCCGGCCCAGTGGCGCCGCTCGGGCAGCGGTACCCGGCCCACCAGCAGGAAGGCCCCGGCGATCACCGCGGCCAGCACCGAGCGCACCGCCACCAGCGACCAGGGGCCGAAGCTCTCCAGGCCCCAGACGGTGGAGGGGAAGGTCAGCGAGAAGGAGACCACGCCGAGCGCGGCGAGCAGCGTCCCGCGGCGGGCGGCGGCGGGTACGGCCTCGGCCTCGGCCCGGGGGCTCGTGACCGCTATCGTCATCGACTGGGTAGCGCTATTCTTTGCTCTCATGCATGAGAGTAGCAGTGTCGCCGAACTGGCGAAATCCCTGAAGTCGGAGCTCAACCGCTACTCAGTCGGTGAGAAGCTGCCGTCGAGCCGGGCCCTCGTCGAGCGCTACCGCGTCTCTCCGGTCACCGTCACCCGGGCCCTCGCCCAGCTCGCCGCCGAAGGCCTGGTCGTCACCCGGCCCGGCGCCGGCGCCTACCGGGCCGAGCCGCGCGCCGCCGCCCCCGCCGCCGGGGACACCTCCTGGCAGCAGCTCGCCCTCAGTGCCGACACCGCCACCGAACTCGTCCCCCGGGCCGTCGACGCCTCCGGTGTGCTCGTCACCCTCTCCGCGCCCCAGCCCGGCGTCATCGAGTTCAACGGCGGCTACCTCCACCCCTCCCTCCAGCCCGAGCGCGCCCTCTCCGGCGCCCTCGCCCGGGCCGGCCGCCGCCCCGGCGCCTGGGGCAGGCCGCCCACCGACGGGCTGCCCGAACTGCGCGCGTGGTTCGCCCGCGAGATCGGCGGCGGCGTCACCGCCGCCGAGGTCCTCATCACCGCGGGCGGCCAGCCCGCCCTCACCACCGCCCTGCGCGCCCTCGCCCCGCCCGGCACCCCCGTCCTCGTCGAATCGCCCACCTACCCGGGCATGCTCGCCATCGCCCGCGCCGCCGGACTGCGCCCCGTCCCCGTCCCCACGGACGCCGACGGCGTACGGCCCGAGCTCCTCGAAGCCGCCTTCCGCGCCACCGGCGCCCGCGTCTTCGTCTGCCAGCCGCTCTTCCAGAACCCCACCGGCGCCGCCCTCGGCGCCGCGCGGAGCGCCGCCGTCGTCCGGATCGCCCGCGCGGCCGGCGCCTTCGTCGTCGAGGACGACTTCGCCCGCCGGCTCGTCCACGAGGACGCCGGGCCGCTGCCCGCCACGCTCGCCGCCGACGACCCCGACGGCGTCGTCGTGCACGTCTGCTCGCTGACCAAGCCGACCTCCCCGAGCCTGCGGGTGGGCGCCCTGGCCGCCCGCGGCCCCGTCCTGGAACGGCTGCGCGCCATCCAGGTCGTCGACAGCTTCTTCGTCCCCCGCCCCCTCCAGGAGGCCGCCCTCGAACTCGTCGGCTCCCCGGCCTGGAGCCGTCATCTGCGCTCCCTCGCCGCCGAGCTGAAGAGCCGCCGCGACACGATGGCCGGCGCCGTCGCCCACCATCTGCCCGAACTCGCCCTGCCGTACGTCCCCTCCGGCGGCTACCAGCTCTGGCTCCGCCTCCCCGACGCCCTTCCCGAGGCCGCGCTCGTCTCCGCCGCCCTGCGCAACGGCGTCGCGGTGGCGCCCGGCCGGCCGTACTTCTGCGCCGAGCCGCCCGCCGGCCACATCCGGCTGAGTTTCGCGGGTGTCGCGGGCCCCGCGGAGATCGCCGAGGGGGTGCGGAGGCTGCGGACCGCCGTGGACGGCCTCCTCGGCTGACCGGGGCCGGGCCGGGGCGCACACCGCCGCCCCCGGCCCTCGCCCCCGGCAAATTCACCTGACAAGGGACGGCGGGAATGCCAGCCTGCGCCCATGACCGACACCACGACCACGACCGGCCCCGTCATGCACGGGGCGTACGAGATCTCAGCCGACCCCGCCCGGATCGACGCGGCGCGCGTCCATCACTGGCTCTCCACCGACGCGTACTGGGCCCTCGGCCGACCTCGGGAGAAGCAGGACCGCGCCATCGCCGCCTCGGTCAACTACGGCGCCTACCACCGCGAGACGGGCGAGATGGGCGCCTACGCCCGTGTCGTCACCGACTACGCCACCTTCGCCTGGCTCTGCGACGTCTACGTCGACCGCCCGGCACGCGGCACCGGGCTCGGCACCGCCCTCGTCACCCACGTCCGTGACGACCTGGAGGGGTACGGGCTGCGCCGGATCATGCTCGCCACGGCCGACGCGCACGGCGTGTACGAGAAGGTCGGTTTCACGCCACTACAGAATCCGGACAAGTGGATGGCACTCGGACAGCACTGAGCGCGCCCCTTCTCCGCTTCCCTCAATGACCCCTTGACCTGCGGGGCCCCCGGCCTCACGATCGCCGCCATGGGTCTTCGGGTCACGCTCGTCGCGGCGGCACGCAGCTCCTCCCTGCTCGCCGAACGCTTCGACGACGACCGGCCGCTCGACGAGGCCGGCTGGTACGAGGTGCAGCTCGCCGCGCCACGGCTGATCCCGCTCGGCGCGGCGGAGCTGCGCTACTGCTCCCCGACGCCCCGCAGCCGCGCCACCGGCACGGCCCTCGGCTACGCGCCGCTGGTCCAGCCGGCCCTGCGCGACTGCGACATGGGGCGTTGGCGCGGGCTCACCCTGGCCGAGGTCGCCGCGCTCGAACCGGGAGCCGTCGACGCCTGGCTCCGCGACCCGCGGGCGGCGCCACACGGAGGAGAAACGCTTCTCTCCTTCATCACCCGGGTCGGCGGCTGGCTCGACACCCGCCCCGCCGACGACGGCGCCATCGTCGCCGTCGCCGAGCCCGCCGTCGTACGGGCGGCCCTCGTCTACGCCCTGAAGGCCCCGCCCGCCACGTACTGGAACGTCGACGTCCGGCCGCTCTCCACGGTCACCCTCACGGGCCGCCCCGGACTGTGGCACCTCCAGCTGGCGGCGGCCGTGGGGTGACGCGGCACCCCCGCTCCCCGTCCCCTGCCGCCAAGGGCCCGCGCACCTCCACCCCTCCCGGCGGCTAGCCTGGGAGCACGATGAACCGTCTGAACACGTCCTGGGGCGACCTCCCCCTCACCCGCTTCCCTGCCGACCCGCGCGACCCCCTCCGCGCCTGGGACGCCGCCGACGAGTACCTGCTCGCGCACCTCGCGGAGAGCGGCACCGACCTGTCCGGCACCGTCGCCGTCGTCGGGGACCGCTGGGGCGCCCTCGTCACCGCGCTCGCCGCCGCCGGGGCCGGGGAGCTCGTACAGATCTCCGACTCGTACCTCGGCCGCCGGGCCACCGGCGACAACCTCGCCCGGTCCGGCGCCGCACCCGGCGCGGTCCGGCTGCTCACCACGCAGGACCCGCCGCCCGAGCGGGTCGACGTGCTGCTCGTCCGCGTGCCCAAGAGCCTCGCTCTCCTGGAGGACCAGCTCCACCGGCTCGCCCCCGCCGTGCACGCGGGGACCGTCGTGGTCGGCACCGGCATGGTGAAGGAGATCCACACCTCCACGCTGAAGCTCTTCGAGCGGATCCTCGGGCCGACCCGCACCTCCCTCGCGGTCAAGAAGGCCCGGCTCATCCACACCACCCCCGCCGCCGGGCAGGGACGGCCCGCCAACCCCTGGCCGCTCCGGTACGCGCTGCCCGCCGACGCCCCGGCCGGGCTCGCCGGGCGCACGGTCGTCAACCAGGCCGGGGTGTTCTGCGCCGACCGCCTCGACATCGGCACCCGCTTCCTCCTCCGGCACCTCCCGCAGGACGTCGGGCGCTCCCGCGTGGCCGACCTCGGCTGCGGCAACGGCGTCGTCGGACTGGCCGTCGCGCTCGCCGAGCCCGAGGCCGAACTGGTCTTCACCGACGAGTCGTACCAGGCCGTCGCCTCCGCCGAGGAGAACTTCCGCACGCACGCCGGGACCGCCCGCACGGCCGAGTTCACCGTCGGCGACGGCCTGGCGGACGTCGCCGACGGCTCGGTGGACCTCGTGCTCAACAACCCGCCGTTCCACAGCCACCAGGCCACGACGGACCGGACCGCCCGCCGCATGTTCGCCGAGTCCCGCCGGGCGCTGCGGCCCGGCGGAGAACTCTGGGTGGTCGGCAACCGGCACCTCGGCTACCACGTCACCCTGCGCCGCATCTTCGGCAACAGCGAACTGGTCGCCGGCGACCCCAAGTTCGTGGTGCTGAGGGCCGTGAAGCGGTAGCCGTCGCGCCGACGGCGGGAACGGCGGCTACGCCAGGGACACCAGCTCCCGGTGCTCCTCGTTCCACAGGTCCTCCTGCGCGTCCGGCAGCAGCAGCACCCGCTCCGGACGCAGCGCGTCGATCGCGCCCTCGTCGTGCGTGACCATCACGATCGCGCCCGGATACGTGCCGACGGCGGCCAGCACCTCGTCGCGCGAGGCCGGGTCGAGGTTGTTGGTCGGCTCGTCGAGCAGCAGGACGTTCGCGCCCGAGTGGACGAGACCGGCCAGCGCCAGGCGGGTCTTCTCGCCGCCCGAGAGGACCCCGGCGGGCTTGTCGGCGTCGTCGCCCCGGAACAGGAACGCGCCCAGCACCCGCCGGACCTCGCCGTCCGTGAGGTGCGGGGCGGCCGCCGCCAGGTTCCCGCGGACGGTACGCGCCGGATCGAGCGTCTCGTGCTCCTGCGCGAAGTAGCCGAGCCGCAGCCCGTGCCCGTGCACGACCCGCCCCGCGTCCGGGAGTTCGACGCCCGCGAGCAGCCGCAGCAGCGTCGTCTTCCCCGCGCCGTTCAGCCCGAGCACCACGAGCCGGGCACCCCGGTCCACCGCGAGGTCCACACCGTCGAGGACCGGGCGCCCGCCCCCGTACCCCTTGGTCAGCGAGACCGCCCCCAGCGGCATACGCCCGCACGGCGCGGGCTCGGGCAGCCGGATCCGTGCCACCCGCTCCGTACGCCGGACCTCCTCCAGGCCGTCGAGCATCCGGTCGGCGCGCCGCGCCATGCTGCGGGCGGTGACCGCCGTCGCCGAGCGGGCCTTCATCCGGTCCGCCTGGGCGTGCAGCGCGGCCGCCTTCCGCTCGGTGCCGGCGCGCTCGCGCGTCCGGCGCCGCTCGTCGGCGTCCCGCTGGGCCAGGTAGGCGGCCCAGCCGGTGTTGTGGACGTCGACCGTCGCCCGCCGCGGGTCCAGGTGGAAGACCCGGTTGACGGTGGCGGCGATCAGTTCGAGGTCGTGGCTGACGACGACGAGCCCGCCCTGGTGCGCGGCGAGGAAACCGCGCAGCCAGCCGACCGAGTCGGCGTCGAGGTGGTTGGTCGGCTCGTCGAGCAGCAGGGTGCCCTCGCGGCCGTGTCCGGCGAAGAGGATCCTGGCCAGCTCCACCCGGCGCTTCTGCCCGCCGGACAGCGTGCCGACCGGCCGCCCCATCAGCTCGGCGGGCAGCCCGACCCCGGCGGCGACCCGCGCGGCCTCGGCCTCCGCCGCGTATCCGCCGCGGGCCTCGAACGCGGCCTCGGCCCGGACGTACGCGTCCATCGCCCGCTCGTCGGCACGCTCACCGAGCCGGTCGGCGGCGGCCCGCAGCCGGCGGACGGCAACGTCCATGCCGCGCGCGGACAGGATCCGGTCGGTGACGGAGACGGACGGATCGGCGGCGCGCGAGTCCTGCGCCAGATACCCCACGTCGCCGGTCCGCAGCACGCTGCCGGCGGCCGGGGCACGCAGCCCCGCGAGGGTGTCGAGAAGGGTCGTCTTCCCCGCGCCGTTACGGCCGACCAGGCCGATCCGGTCGCCGGGCGCGATGTGGAAGGAGATGCCGGACAGGAGGAGACGGGCGCCGACGCGCACGTCGGCACCACGAAGGGTGATCATGAGAGAACGCTCCGAACAAGCTGAAGGACACACGGGTGGCGTGGAAGCGGGTCCTGGAGCTAGGAAATTCGGGGCGTGGACATGGGCCCAGGGTAGGGGGAGGGCGCGGGGCTCGGCATCCGGTTTTCCCCGGAGCCGCCTGCCAGGCGCCTCACACCCCCCCCGCTCACTCATCCGGAAAGGTGAGATCCAGCCCCCGTACGCGCTCCTCCCCGGTCGTGATGTCCAGCGCCACGATGCGGTCGCCGCGCAGCGTGAAAGCCACCGCCGAGACCGGGCGGCCGTCGGCGAAGGCCACCACGCCGATCGCCCCGTCGACCAGCGCGGGTCTCGTCACCCGGTCCCGGCGGGCGAAGGCGACCGCGCCCTCGGCGACGGCGGGGGCGCCGTGCACCGGGCCCCGCTCCGAGAAGGCGACCACCTCCGGGTCGAGCACGGCCGCCAGGGCGCGCGGGTCGCGGGCGCGGGCAGCGGTCAGGAAGCGCTCCACCACGGCCCGCTGCCGCGCCGGATCGCCGCCCGCCCGGGCACCCCGCACCCGCCGCCGCGCCGCCCTCGCGAGCCGGCCGGCCTCCTCGGGGGTGTCTCCCGTGATCCGGGCGGTGTCGTCGAGGGGCAGCCCGAACAGGTCGTGCAGGACGTACGCGAGCCGTTCGCCCGGCCCCAGGGCCTCCAGGACGACGAGGAGCGCGAGCCACACCGGGTCGAGGCCGTCGGGGGCGTCCGGCGCGACCGGCTCGGCCCCGGCCCGCCCCTGGAGCCGCCGTACGCACGTCCGCCCCACCGAGGACACCAGCCACTCCCGGATCCCCGCCCCGCCGTCGAGCTCCGCGCGGGCCTGCGCGAGCACCTCCTCGGCCTCGCGGGAGGTCCCGAGCATCCGCCGGGCCACGGCCCGCAGCTGCTCGTGGTGGGCGTCGAACTGCGCGGTCAGGTAGCCGCTCTCGTCGTGCATGGGGCATCTCTCCTCGTCGGGGCCGGACGGGCCGGGCCCGGCCCGTCACCGCGTTGACGCCCCGGCCCGCGAGGATGTGACAGAAACCCCCGCGCGCGGGGCCCGCGTGGGATCCTGGGCGGCATGAACCTGGAGGATCTCGTCCGCCTGCGCCGCGCCAAGGACGCCATGGACCGCGACTACGCGCAGCCGCTGGACGTCCCGGCGCTCGCGAGGGTCGCGCTCATGTCCGCCGGGCACTTCTCCCGCAGTTTCCGCGCCGCGTACGGGGAGACCCCGTACTCCTACCTCATGACCCGCCGCGTCGAGCGGGCCAAGGCGCTGCTGCGCCGGGGCGACCTGAGCGTGACCGAGGTCTGCTTCGAGGTCGGCTGTACGTCGCTGGGGTCGTTCAGCTCCCGTTTCACCGAGCTCGTCGGCGAGAGCCCCAGCGCCTACCGGGCCCGCAGCCACGAGTCGGGCGCCCCGATCCCGGCGTGCGTCGCCAAGGTGGTCACCCGGCCGCAGCGGAACAGGAGTCCGGAGACGGACCCCGAGACGCGGGCCGGCGCCCCCTTCGAGGCCGCCCCCGGCGCACCGGCCGGGCAAGCGGTCAGGATCGGAGAAGCGGAATCCGCCGCGGCCTCGTAGCTTCGGAGGCATGAACAGCATCAACCTCTCCCAGTGCTTCATCGCCGTCGACGACCACGACAAGGCGCTCGCCTTCTACCGTGACGTGCTCGGCCTGGAGGTCCGCAACGACGTCGGTTTCGAGGGCATGCGGTGGGTGACCGTCGGGTCGCCCGACCAGCCGGACGTGGAGATCGTCCTCGAACCTCCGCTCGCCGACCCCACCGCCTCGGCGGCCGACCGGCAGGCCGTGTCCGAGCTGCTCGCCAAGGGCATGCTGCGCGGCGTGATCTTCTCCACCGACGACGTGGACGCGACCTTCGAGCGGATCCGGGCGGCCGGCGGCGAAGTCCTTCAGGAGCCGGTCGATCAGCCGTACGGTGTGCGGGACTGCGCCTTCCGCGACCCGGCCGGCAACATGCTCCGCTTCAACCAGCCGCGCAAGCAGTAGCGGCAACCGCTCCACCGCACGCGGCGCCGTCACCGCCCGCGCCCCGGGCCTCCAGACCCGGGGCGCGGGCGGCGACCCGCCCGACAGAGCCGGTCACCGGAGCCGGTCACCCGAGCCGGTCCACCCGAGCCGTTCCGGCAGAGCCGCCCGCCCCACAGAGGAGAGACGAGACGATGAGCAAGGCCAGCGCGCCGCACGCCGCCGACAGCCACGAGGTGATCCGCGTGCTCGGCGCGCGCGAGAACAACCTCAAGGACGTCAGCATCGAGATCCCGAAGCGCCGCCTCACCGTCTTCACCGGCGTCTCGGGTTCGGGCAAGAGCTCGCTGGTCTTCGACACGATCGCCGCCGAGTCGCAGCGGCTGATCAACGAGACGTACAGCGCCTTCGTGCAGGGCTTCATGCCGACCCTCGCCCGCCCGGAGGTCGACGTCCTCGACGGGCTGACCACCGCGATCACCGTCGACCAGCAGCGGATGGGCGCCGACCCGCGCTCCACGGTCGGCACCGCCACCGACGCCAACGCGATGCTGCGCATCCTCTTCAGCCGCCTCGGCAAGCCGCACATCGGCCCGCCCGGCGCGTACGCCTTCAACGTCCCCTCGGTCAAGGCGAGCGGCGCGATCACGGTCGAGCGCGGCGACAAGAAGACGGTGAAGGCGACCTTCCACCGCACCGGCGGCATGTGCACGCGCTGCGAGGGCCGCGGCAGCGTCACCGACCTCGACCTCACCCAGCTCTACGACGGTGCCAAGTCCCTCGACGAGGGCGCGCTCACCATCCCCGGCTACAAGGCGGGCGGCTGGAACTACCGCCTGTACAGCGAGTCCGGCTTCTTCCCCGCCGACAAGCCGATCGGCAGGTTCACGAAGAAGGAGCTGCACGACTTCCTCCACCACGAGCCGGTCCGGATGAAGATCGCGGGCATCAACATGACCTACGAGGGTCTGGTCCCGCGCATCCAGAAGTCGATGCTCGCCAAGGACAAGGAGGGCATGCAGCCGCACATCCGCGAGTTCGTGGACCGGGCGGTCACGTTCACGCCCTGCCCGGAGTGCGAGGGGACGCGGCTCAGCGAGGCGGCCCGGTCGTCGAAGATCAAGCGGGTCAGCATCGCCGACGCCTGCGCGATGCAGATCAGCGACCTGGCGGAGTGGGTACGGGGCATCGAGGAGCCCTCGGTGGCGCCGCTGCTCACCGCGCTCCAGCAGACGCTGGACTCCTTCGTCGAGATCGGCCTCGGCTACCTCGCGCTCGACCGGCCCTCGGGCACCCTGTCGGGCGGCGAGGCGCAGCGGGTCAAGATGATCCGGCACCTCGGCTCCTCGCTCACCGACGTCACGTACGTCTTCGACGAGCCGACCACGGGGCTGCACCCGCACGACATCCAGCGCATGAACGACCTGCTGCTGCGGCTGCGCGACAAGGGCAACACGGTGCTGGTCGTCGAGCACAAGCCCGAGGTCATCGAGATCGCCGACCACGTCGTCGACCTCGGTCCCGGCGCGGGTACGGCGGGCGGCGCGGTCTGCTTCGAGGGGACGGTCGCGGGGCTGCGGAAGAGCGGCACGGTCACCGGCCGCCACCTCGGCGACCGGGCCTCCCTGAAGGACGCGGTACGGGAGCCCACCGGCGCCCTGAAGATCCGCGGCGCGCGGACGCACAACCTGAAGGGCGTCGACGTCGACGTCCCGCTCGGGGTGCTGACCGTCGTGACGGGCGTGGCGGGTTCCGGCAAGAGCTCGCTCGTGCACGGGTCGATCCCCGCCTCCGACGGGGTGGTCTCGGTCGACCAGGGCGCCATCCGCGGCTCCCGGCGCTCCAACCCGGCGACGTACACGGGGCTGCTCGACCCGATCCGCAAGGCCTTCGCCAAGGCCAACGACGTCAAGCCGGCGCTGTTCAGCGCCAACTCCGAGGGCGCCTGTCCGACCTGCAACGGCGCCGGCGTCATCTACACCGACCTGGGGATGATGGCGGGCGTCGCCACGACCTGCGAGGACTGCGAGGGCAAGCGGTTCGACGCCTCGGTGCTCGAATACCGCCTCGGCGGCCGGGACATCAGCGAGGTGCTGGCGATGCCGGTCAACGAGGCGGAGCGGTTCTTCGGCGCGGGCGAGGCGCGGACCCCGGCCGCGCACAAGATCCTCGAACGCCTCGCCGACGTCGGCCTCGGCTACCTGACCCTCGGGCAGCCGCTGACGACGCTCTCCGGCGGCGAGCGCCAGCGGCTCAAGCTGGCGACCCACATGGCGGAGAAGGGCGGCGTGTACGTCCTCGACGAGCCGACCGCCGGCCTCCACCTGGCCGACGTCGAGCAACTCCTCGGCCTGCTCGACCGCCTGGTCGACTCCGGCAAGTCCGTCATCGTCGTGGAACACCACCAGGCGGTCATGGCCCACGCCGACTGGATCATCGACCTCGGCCCGGGCGCCGGCCACGACGGCGGCACGATCGTCTTCGAGGGCACCCCCGCCACCCTCGTCGCCTCCCGCTCCACCGTCACCGGCGAACACCTGGCGGCGTACGTCGGCGCCTGACGGTCCTGCCGGCTGACTATCCGTTTCCTTCCCCAGGGCCGGCGGGCGGCTCTACGCTCATCCCGTGGCCGGAAGCTCGCAACCAGGCGTCAGCACCGTTACCCAGGGGAGACCGTGGACGTCCCGACGTTGATTCTGTTAGGGGCGGCGGGTGGTCTGCTGCGTGGGGCACTGGACCTGTACACCCGATTCGTCTCCTGGCAGGCCGACCGCCGCACCCACCGACAGTCAGCCGCAGCGGAAACGACGACACAGGGAGCAGCCCCCCAGTTCAAGGCCTACTTCGACCCCGCCGTCGATACCGCCGCGGCCATCGTGCACAGCGTGATGGGCGCCGGGGCCGCAGTGCTGTTCGGGACCACGGGACAGATCAGCGGTGGGTACGCCGCCCTCGTCGTCGGAGTGTCGGCGCCCATGCTGCTCACTCAACTGGGCCGCATCCAGACGGTGAACGAGGCGGTGACGGGCGAACGGCAGCCGGCCGGGGCGGCCACGGAAGCCGAGGCGCCCGCTACTGCGGTTGGCAGTGCCATGGGGATGGGCGGTGCGGATGGCTCCGGCGCCGTTTTCTCCCCGCCCCGAGCGGCGCCGCCGTCCGTGCCCTCCGCGGATCACGCGGTCCGGCCCTCCGCCCCTGCGGAAGGACCGCAGCCCCCTGCGCGTCACACGCGTTCGCCAGGGCAGCCCGCCCCAGTGGCGGACGCCCGTACGCCGGAACCCGCATCCGGCGAGCTCCCCGCGGAACGAACACAACGCCCGGATCCCACGTCCCCTCCCCGCGGACCCGTCCGACGGATCGGGGCCTGGCTTCGATGGTCTAGGCACGCGACGATGGGGGCAGGGGCCCGCGCTCGGGGAGGAGGGGCTGTGAACAGCAGTCCGTACCTGCTGAGCGAAGACCGCGGCGAGTACGAGCGGCTCCTCGACCAGGTGCTGCGTACCGCTCCCGAACGACCGGGGTTGCAGGCGGTCGGAGAGAGGCTCAACACCGAGCAGCTGCGCACCATGCTGCTGGGTGCCACCAACCGGATCGTGCCGGCTGCGGCGACCGAGTACGAGTACTACGTGCGAGTCCGGAAGCAACACCGTGACTCGGCAACCCCGTCCGAGTCCTCAGGCGCGGTGTCCTCGTCCTCGCGCTCGGCGTCCGGCCACCCCGGCTCCGGGAACCGGGCCACAGTCCGCCGTGACTCGGCAGGTCTGGGCCATCGGTTCGGGGCCGCCTTGCTGGGTGGCGGACCACCCGGAGGCCGCCGGATCAGCGACGGAGTCGCTCCGCGGCGGTGGGCCGGGATGTCCTTCAGCCGTCGTCTGCTGGCAGGGCTGCTCGGGCTACGCGTACGCCCAGAGGTACCGAAGGCGGCGGGGACTCGTACACCGCGTACGTCCGAGCAGCGGCCGGCCAGGCATGAGCCACTGGCCGAGGAAGCGACCGGAGCCGGTGCACTCGCCGTGGCCGCTGTCCTGGCGCCGTTGGTCGCGGGCACCGTCGCGGTGATCTCCCTGCTGGTCGGCTATGTCCTGACCATGTTCAACCCGCCGCCCTCGTTCGCGAGCACCATGGTGGCTGTGGGCTGGTGGTTCGCGGCGATCACTGCGGCAGCCGTCCTCGTCGCCGTCACCGGTCTTGTCATCACCGCCCTGCGCGATGGCTCGACGTCACTGGCGGCCGAGGAGCAGGTCGAGGATCTGCAAGATGACGTGTCTCGCGCCAAGGAGGCCTGGCGGCAGGCCTTGGTGGAACGTGGCATCCTGCCGTTCCTGCGTGACGAGCTCGCCGATCCCAGCGCCGGTCCCGCCCAGCACATTCCGCACCGCTCACCCAACCGCATCCCGAATCTCGGCTACACCAGCCCGGGCTTCCCCGGCCCGGCAGGCGGGCCCAGACCCACCTATTCCACGCCCGACTTCACCACGCCCGACTTCACCACACCCGGCCCGGGAGGCGCGGAACCCCGCTCGGAATGACGCGCTCGGTCAGGCCGTGCTCCCCACGTACCACCACCATCGCTGCCGCACCGCAACTGACGGGCACCCGCAACGCATCGCTTGCCCTGCCCGCTACGCCAGGGGGCCGAGGTCCCCTTCGAGGACTGTCTGGCTCGCGGATCTGCAGGGGGTCGGTCAGCGTGCCGGGGTACGCGGTGAGGGTGCGCAAGTGGGGCAGTTCGGCGACGGGGCCAGCAACTCCAGGTCCGCCGAAGGGGCCGGAACCGCACCGGGAGCCGGTTCACGGAGACGGCGCCAGGGCTCGGGGAGAGCGCCGTCGACCAGGATGAGCGCCCCCGGGTGCGGGGTGCCGATGCCGGGTTCCACCGCGGGGCCGGGACCCAGCAGGCGGAGCAGACCGTACGCCGGGGCGCTGACATCACCCCCACGCAGGTTTTGCATAAAACTGCAGCCGTGCGTATAGTCATGCCATCCAGGAGGAGGGTTTCGATGACGGTACGAGCAGCGGTCGCCGGTGCGAGCGGATATGCGGGCGGTGAGCTCCTGCGCCTTCTTCTCGCGCACCCCGAGGTCGAGATCGGGGCCCTGACCGGCCACTCCAACGCGGGCCAGCGCCTCGGCGGACTCCAGCCGCACCTGCTGCCGCTCGCCGACCGGGTGCTCGCCGAGACGACCGCCGAGGTCCTCGCCGGGCACGACGTGGTGTTCCTCGCCCTGCCGCACGGGCAGTCCGCCGCCGTCGCCGAGCAGCTCGGGCCGGACACCCTGGTGGTCGACATGGGCGCCGACTTCCGGCTCCGGGACCCGGCCGACTGGGAGACCTTCTACGGCTCCCCGCACGCCGGGACCTGGCCCTACGGCCTCCCCGAACTGCCGGGTGCCCGTGCCGCGCTGGAGGGGTCCAAGCGCATCGCGGTCCCCGGTTGCTACCCGACCGCCGTCTCGCTCGCGCTCTTCCCCGCCTACGCGAACGGGCTCGCCGAGCCCGAGGCAGTCGTCGTCGCCGCCTCCGGCACCTCCGGCGCCGGCAAGGCCGCCAAGCCGCACCTCCTCGGCTCCGAGGTCATGGGCAACATGTCCCCGTACGGCGTCGGCGGCGGCCACCGGCACACCCCCGAGATGATCCAGAACCTCAGCGGACCGGCGGGGGAGCGGGTCACCGTCTCCTTCACGCCCACCCTCGCGCCGATGCCCCGCGGCATCCTCGCCACCTGCTCGGCCGCCGCCCGGCCCGGCGTCACCGGCGAGACCCTGCGCGCCGCGTACGAGAAGGCCTTCGCGGACGAGCCGTTCGTCCACCTGCTCCCCGAGGGGCAGTGGCCGGCCACGGCCTCCGTCTACGGTTCCAACGCCGTTCAGATCCAGGTCGCCCACGACCCGGCCGCGCACCGGATCATCGCCATCAGCGCCATCGACAACCTCACCAAGGGCACCGCCGGCGGCGCGGTGCAGAGCATGAACATCGCCCTCGGCCTCCCCGAGGAGACCGGACTTTCCACGATTGGAGTCGCTCCGTGAGCGTCACCGCAGCGAAGGGATTCACGGCCGCGGGCATCGCGGCCGGGATCAAGCAGAACGGCAACCCGGACCTGGCCCTCGTGGTCAACACCGGGCCCCGCCGCGCCGCCGCGGGAGTCTTCACCTCCAACCGCGTCAAGGCCGCCCCCGTCCTCTGGTCCCAGCAGGTCCTCGCCGACGGCGAGCTGACCGCCGTCGTCCTCAACTCCGGCGGAGCCAACGCCTGCACCGGCCCCCAGGGCTTCCAGGACACCCACGCCACCGCCGAGAAGGCCGCCGACGTCCTCGGCATCGGCGCCGGCGAGGTCGCCGTCGCCTCCACCGGACTCATCGGCGTCCTGCTCCCCATGGACAAGCTGCTGCCGGGCGTCGAGAAGGCCGCGGGCGAGCTCTCCGCGCACGGCGGCGAGAAGGCCGCCATCGCCATCAAGACCACCGACACCGTCCACAAGACGGCCGTCGCGGCGAAGGACGGCTGGACCGTCGGCGGCATGGCCAAGGGCGCGGGCATGCTCGCCCCCGGCCTCGCCACCATGCTCGTCGTCCTCACCACCGACGCCGACGTCGACGCCAAGGGCCTGGACGCCGCCCTGCGGCAGGCCACCCGGCTCACCTTCGACCGGGTCGACTCCGACGGCTGCATGTCCACCAACGACACCGTCCTCCTGCTCGCCTCCGGCGCCGCCGGGGTCACCCCCGCGCAGGACGCGTTCGCCGAGGCCGTACGGGAGGTCTGCGACGACCTGGCCCGCCAGCTCATCGGCGACGCCGAGGGCGCCAGCAAGGACATCCGTATCGAGGTGATCAACGCGGCCACCGAGGACGACGCCGTCGAGGTCGGCCGCTCCATCGCCCGTAACAACCTCCTCAAGTGCGCCATCCACGGCGAGGACCCCAACTGGGGCCGGGTGCTCTCAGCGATCGGCACCACCTCCGCCGCCTTCGAGCCCGACGAGCTGAACGTCGCCATCAACGGCGTCTGGGTCTGCCGCAACGGCTCCGTCGGCGAGGACCGCGAGCTCGTCGACATGCGCTACCGGGAGGTCGTCATCACCGCCGACCTCGCCGCCGGGTCCGAGTCCGCCGTCATCTGGGCCAACGACCTCACCGCTGACTACGTCCACGAGAACAGCGCGTACTCCTCATGAGCGACTCCACGAGCGAGTCCAAGAACTCGGCCCGCAAGCACACCGCGCTGCCCAAGGCGCAGACCCTCATCGAGGCGCTGCCCTGGCTCACCCGCCACCACGGCAAGACCGTCGTCATCAAGTTCGGCGGCAACGCCATGATCGACGACGAGCTCAAGGCCGCCTTCGCCCAGGACGTCGTCTTCCTGCGCCACGCCGGCCTCAAGCCGGTCGTCGTGCACGGCGGCGGCCCGCAGATCAGCGCCGCCCTCGACCGGGCCGGACTCGTCAGCGAGTTCAAGGCCGGTCTGCGGGTCACCACCCCCGAGGCGATGGACGTCGTACGGATGGTGCTCGCCGGCCAGGTCCAGCGCGAGCTCGTCGGGCTGCTCAACCAGCACGGCCCGCTCGCCGTCGGCCTCACCGGCGAGGACGCCCACACGATCACCGCCACCCAGCACCGGCCCGTGATCGAGGGCGAGCGGATCGACATCGGCCGGGTCGGCGAGATCACCGCCATCGACACCGGCGCCATCCAGGCCCTTCTGGACGACGGCCGCATCCCGGTCGTCTCCTCCATCGCCCGCTCCCAGGACGACCACCATGTCTACAACGTCAATGCTGATACGGCGGCTGCGGCACTCGCTGCGGCGCTGGGCGCCGAGACGCTGATGGTCCTGACCGACGTCGAGGGGCTGTACGAGGACTGGCCCCACAGCGACGAGGTCATCAGCCGGCTCACCGCGACCCAGCTGGAGAAGCTGCTGCCCGAGCTCTCCAGCGGGATGGTCCCCAAGATGGAGGGCTGTCTGCACGCCGTGCGCAACGGGGTCACCACGGCCCGCGTGATCGACGGCCGGGTCCAGCACTCGATCCTGCTGGAGATCTTCACGGACGAGGGAATCGGCACGATGGTCGTGCCCGACGCGACCACGGGGGAGACATCATGACGCAGGCGAGCAACGCCGGACTGACCCAGCGGTGGCAGGACGCGCTGATGGACAACTACGGCACGCCCCGGCTGCCGCTCGTCCGCGGCGAGGGCGCCCGCGTCTGGGACGCCGACGGCACCGCATACCTCGACTTCGTCGGCGGCATCGCCGTCAACGCCCTCGGCCACGCCCACCCGGCGGTCGTCGAGGCCGTGTCACGGCAGATCGCCTCCCTCGGGCACGTCTCCAACCTCTTCGTCGCCGAGCCCCCCGTCGCCCTCGCCGAGCGGCTGCTCCAGCTCTTCGGCCGCCCCGGCCGGGTCTTCTTCTGCAACTCGGGGGCCGAGGCCAACGAGGGCGCCTTCAAGCTGGGCCGGCTCACCGGCCGCCCGCACATGGTCGCCACCAGCGGCGCCTTCCACGGGCGCACCATGGGCTCCCTCGCCCTCACCGGCCAGCCCGGCAAGCAGACCCCGTTCCTGCCGCTGCCCGGCGACGTCACGCACGTGCCGTACGGGGACGTCGAGGCGCTGCGCGAGGCCGTCACCGAGGAGACGGCCTTCGTGATCATCGAGCCCATCCAGGGCGAGAACGGCGTCGTCGTCCCGCCCGCCGGCTACCTCAGGGCCGCCCGCGAGATCACCCGCGCCACCGGCACCCTGCTCGTCCTCGACGAGGTGCAGACCGGCATCGGCCGCACCGGGAACTGGTTCGAGCACCAGGCCCACGACGGCGTCGACCCCGACATCGTCACCCTGGCCAAGGGCCTCGGCGGCGGCCTCCCCATCGGCGCGACCGTCGCCTTCGGCCCGGCCGCGGACCTGTTCACGCCCGGCCACCACGGCACCACCTTCGGCGGGAACCCGGTCGCCTGCGCCGCCGGCCTCGCCGTCATCGACACCCTCGCCGCCGACGCGGCGCTCGACGAGGTCAAGCGGCTCGGCGAGAAGCTGCGCGACGGAATCGAGGCCCTGGGCCACCCGTTGGTCTCCCACGTCCGTGGTGCGGGCCTCCTGCTGGGTATCGTGCTCACCGAGCCCGTCGCGCCGCAGGTGCAGCAGGCGGCTCAGGACGCCGGTCTCCTGGTGAACGCGCCCGCCCCCGATGTCGTACGGCTCATGCCGTCGCTCGTCATCGGCGATGCCGAGGTGGACGTGTTCCTCCGGGCCCTGCCCGGTGTCCTGGACGTGGTGAACGGGGAAGGACGAACCGGAGAATGAGACGACGATGACCGACGCGCAGGAGAACGAGCACGGCGGGCCGTCCGTTCCGCAGACCCGCACCGCACGCCACCGCAGGATCGTCGACATCCTCAACCGGCAGCCGGTGCGGTCGCAGAGCCAACTCGCCAAGCTCCTCGCGGACGACGGACTGAGCGTCACCCAGGCGACGCTCTCCCGCGACCTCGACGAGCTCGGCGCCGTGAAGATCCGCAACACCGGCGGCGAACTGATCTACGCCGTGCCCAGCGAGGGCGGTTTCCGCACCCCGCAGGCCCCGCTCGGCGAGTCCGCCAAGGAGGAGCGGATGCGCCGCCTCTCCGGCGAGCTGCTGATCTCCGCGGAGGCCTCGGCCAACCTGGTGGTGCTCCGCACCCCGCCGGGCGCCGCCCAGTTCCTCGCGTCGGCCATCGACCAGGCCGAGCTCCACGCGATCCTCGGCACCATCGCGGGCGACGACACCCTGTTGCTCATCTCCCGCGACCCGGCCGGCGGACAGGCCCTCGCCGACCACCTGCTGCGCCTCGCCCAGAAGGAAAGCTGAACACCCCTTCGTACGGCGTGATCAGCACCGTGTGATCACTGCCGTGTGATCACTGCCGTGTGATCAGTACCGCGTGATCGCCGTCGGCCCGCCCCGCGTGCCGACGGCGATGTGCGGCCGGCGGCCCCGCCGGGCTAGCGGGCCGACCGGGGGAGCGGCGGCAGCGGGAGCTCCAGCGCGGGCAGCCCGTCGAGGCTCGTCGCGATGTACTCCTTGCCCTCGCAGTACGTGTTGAACTCCTCGTCGGTCTTGCGGTTGAAGTACTCCGCGTGCAGCTGCCGGTCCTCCTGGTACTCCATCCGCGGGACCGCGAACCCGCAGGAGTCGCTGACCCGCCGCGCGTGCACCACGACGATGGCCCGCGCGCTGCCCTGCCCCTCGACCGCCTCGGCCGGGAAGCGCGCGAACAGCTCGCTCCAGCGCGGGTCGTCCCGGAACACGACCTCCCCGTCCCCGTGCACCCGCACGACGGTAGGCGGCCCGGAGAACGCCGTCCACATCAGGGTGATCCGCCCGTTCCCCGGCTCGCGCAGGTGCGCCAGGGTCTCGGCGGTGCTGCCGCCGAAGTCCACGTAGGCGAGGGTCAGTTCGTCGAGGACGACGAGGGTCCCCCGCCGCCCCTTGGGCGAGAGATTGACGTGTCCGTCGCCGGAGAGCGGCGCGGTGGCCGCGAAGAAGACCGGCTGGGCCTCGATGAAGGTGCGCAGGCGCCCCTCGATACGTTCATATGTTTTCCCCATGGCGCCCATCCTCCCCGAAGCCCCATCGGCGCAGGTGGGGCGGGGGAGTTCGGCCCGTCCCCGGCACCGTCACCCTCGCGGGCCGAGGGCGCGGCGCGCCTGGTACCGGACGACGGGATCGGCGTCCCCGGAGAGCCGCCGGACCGTCTCCTCGTACGCCCACGAGCCGTGGTCCCGCAGCAGCCGCAGGGCGCGGATCCGGACGTGCGGGAGCCGGCCCGGCTCGGTGCGACCGAGGAGTTCGTGCTCCGGCAGCCGGTCCGCCCATGGGGCCAGGGTGCGCGCGGCCTCCCGTACGACACCCGGCGCGGGGTCGTCGAGCAGGGCCAGCAGCCGCGGGAAGTCCGTGACCTCGAACGCGCGCAGGCCCGCGACAGCCGAACTGCGTGCCAGCGGACGCGGATGCCCGGTCAGCGCCCACAGCACGGGGAGGTCGACGGCCCGCTCACCGCACTCCGCGATCCCCAGGGGCGCGCGGTCGGGCATGGTCGCCGGGTCCGCGCAGGCGGCGCGGTACAGCGCGAGCGGGTCGACGCCGTCCTGGCGGAGCACCCAGCGGGCGCAGGCCCGGACGGTCCCCGACCGGTCGTACAGGTACGGCTCCCCCTCGGCGTGCCGCCCGGCCCGGCGCAGCGCGGTGACCCCCGCGGCGCGCACCCGGCCGGTGCGGGCGGCGAGCAGCGGGCCGAGCGTCTCCTCCGGGGCGTCCGCCGCCGCGGCGGCGTCGGCCGCCGTGTCCTGGACGGCAGGGTCGGGGTCGACGGAGGCCATCTGGGCCAGCTCGCGCGGTGTGAACAGGCACCGCTCGACACCGATCCTCAGGGCGAGCCGCCGGGTGGTCCGGTCCCGGTGCGTGAACAGGGTGGCGAGGACGTCCCTGGTGGCGGTGCGCAGCCACTCCTCCAGGAGGGCCGCGCCCTCGGCGGCGCGCAGGCGCCCCCGGATCCGCAGGATCACGGGAGCGGTGGCGGTGAGGGTGGCCGCGTCCGCGGAGGGCAGGGCGGCGGCCAGGACGGCCCGGGCCCGCTCCCGTACCGGTGCGACCCAGTCGGCGGCTCGGATCGCGACGAGGGGGAGCAGGGCGGGCCGGTCGGCCGCGTGGGTGAGCGCGGCCTCGCGGATCCTGCCGTCCGGGCTGCACAGCGCGTGGACGAGCTCCCGCTCCGGGAGGGCGCCGGGGAACAGGGAGCGCAGACCCGCGGGGCGCCCGGGTGCGGCCCGGTCCCGCGGGTCGGCCGGCGGCCGGAGCGTGCCCTGGCGGATCGCCGTGCGCACGCCCTCGTCCAGGTCCGTCCAGGTCTCCGGGCGCCAGGTCTCCAGGCGTGCGAGGTAGGTCGACATGCGCGGAGCCTAGGTCGCTCGCCCGAGCTCCCGCCTGCGGTTTTCCATCAGCGGTGTTCCAGCCATCGAACCCGCATTGACAAAATCATACGGAGGTCTGCATAGTTATACCCATCGCTGAGTGAGTATCGATGAGTGGGGCAGAGGAGAGCGTGACCTCACCGGATCCCGACTCGTTCAGGCCTCGAAACCACCCGCCAGAGGAGCAATCAGCAGTGAGCAGCAACAACGGTGACGTCCGGCTCTGGGGCGGACGGTTCGCCGACGGTCCCGCCGAGGCCCTGGCGAAGCTGTCCGCGTCGGTCCACTTCGACTGGCGTCTCGCGCCGTACGACATCGCCGGCTCCCGCGCCCACGCCCGGGTGCTGCACAAGGCCGGGCTGCTGACCGAGGACGAGCTGACCCGCATGCTCGACGGTCTCGACCGGCTCGAAGCGGACGTCGCCGACGGCTCCTTCGTCGGCACGATCGCCGACGAGGACGTGCACACCGCCCTGGAGCGCGGCCTCCTGGAGCGCCTCGGCGCCGACCTGGGCGGCAAGCTGCGCGCCGGCCGGTCCCGCAACGACCAGGTCGCGACCCTCTTCCGGATGTACCTGCGGGACCACGCCCGGATCATCGGCGGCCTGATCGCCGAGCTCCAGGACGCCCTGGTCGGACTCGCCGAGGCCCACGCGGACGTCGCCATGCCGGGCCGTACGCACCTCCAGCACGCCCAGCCGGTGCTCTTCGCCCACCACGTCCTCGCCCACGTCCAGTCCCTCTCCCGGGACGCGGAGCGGCTGCGGCAGTGGGACACCCGTACGGCCGTCTCCCCGTACGGCTCCGGCGCCCTGGCAGGCTCCTCGCTCGGGCTCGACCCGGAGGCGGTCGCCAAGGACCTCGGCTTCGAGCGGGGCTCGGTGGGCAACTCCATCGACGGCACGGCCTCGCGGGACTTCGTCGCGGAGTTCGCCTTCATCACGGCGATGATCGGGGTGAACCTCTCCCGCATCGCGGAGGAGATCATCATCTGGAACACGAAGGAGTTCTCCTTCGTGACCCTCCACGACGCCTTCTCCACCGGCTCGTCGATCATGCCGCAGAAGAAGAACCCGGACATCGCCGAGCTGGCCCGGGGCAAGTCCGGCCGCCTCATCGGCAACCTGACCGGCCTGATGGCCACCCTCAAGGCCCTCCCGCTCGCCTACAACCGCGACCTCCAGGAGGACAAGGAGCCGGTCTTCGACTCCTGTGACCAGCTGGAGGTCCTGCTGCCCGCCTTCACCGGCATGATGGCCACGCTCACCGTCAACCGGGAGCGCATGGAGGAGCTGGCCCCGGCCGGCTTCTCGCTCGCCACCGACATCGCCGAGTGGCTGGTCAAGCAGGGCGTGCCGTTCCGGGTGGCGCACGAGGTCGCCGGCGAGTGCGTGAAGGTCGCCGAGTCGGAGGGCAAGGAGCTCGACGAGCTGACCGACGAGCAGTTCGCCAAGATCTCCGAGCACCTCACCCCCGAGGTCCGCACGGTCCTCAACGTCCCCGGCGCCCTCGCCTCCCGCGACGGCCGGGGCGGCACGGCCCCCTCGGCGGTCGCCGCCCAGCTGGTCGAGGTCAAGGCCGACCTGGTCATCCAGCACGCCTGGGCCGACGCCAAGAAGTAGCGCGTACGTCATCAGGCGTCGACGCGGCAGCGCCGCCGTCCTCCGTATCCCGGAGGGCGGCGGCGCTTTCGTGTCTCCGCAGCCGAGAATGAGTCACTGCCCTCCTGAATGAGACAATGATGTCTCAGTTGGTGTATCGTCGTCTCATGTCAGTCGACCGCACCGAGGTGCTCCGCTCCGCCGCAGCCCTGCTCTCCCGCAAGGCGACCGCCACCATGGACGAGGTCGCGCGGGCAGCGGGCATCGGCCGGGCGACCCTGCACCGGCACTTCGCCGGGCGGGACGCGCTCGTCCGGGCGCTGGAGCAGCTGTGCATCGAGGAGACCGAGGCCGCCCTCGACGGGGCCCGCCTCGACGAGGGGCCGGCCGACGAGGCCGTCCGCAGGCTGATCGGGGCGTCGGAGGCCGTCGCCCCGCTGCTCGCCTTCCTCTACACCGAGAACCAGCTCTTCGAGGGCGGGCAGCAGAACGACGGCTGGACCCGCCTCGACGACCGGCTCTCCGCACTCTTCCGGCGCGGCCAGGAACAGGGCGTGTTCCGGATCGACCTGACCCCCGCCTGGCTCTGCGAGGCCTTCTACGGGCTCATCGGCTCGGGTGCCTGGGCCGTCGCCGACGGGCGGGTCGCCGCCAAGGACTTTCAGTACATGATCGCCGAGCTGCTGCTCGGCGGAGCACGCAGGAGCGTGGAGAAGTGATCACCGACACCGTCAAGCACGAGAGC
Source organism: Streptomyces sp. NPDC023157 (assembly GCF_055560575.1). Lineage (NCBI taxonomy): Bacteria > Bacillati > Actinomycetota > Actinomycetes > Kitasatosporales > Streptomycetaceae > Streptomyces > Streptomyces sp. NPDC023157. The sequence continues at coordinate 197,394 of NZ_JBVHIL010000010.1, read as the reverse complement.
CATATCGAGGGCGTCCGCCGCCCCGGCCGGTGGCTCGCCCTCGCCGTGCTCGTCCTGGCCGTCCTGCTCGTGGCGGTCGACGCCACGGTGCTGGGCCTGGCCACCCCCTTCCTCTCCGAGGACCTGAAGCCCTCCGGCACCCAGCTGCTGTGGATCGGTGACGTCTACTCCTTCGTCATCGCCGGTCTGCTGGTCTCCATGGGCAGCCTCGGTGACCGCATCGGCCGCAAGAAGCTGCTGCTCACCGGCGCCGTGGCCTTCGGCGCCGTCTCCGTGCTGAACGCCTACGCGACCAGCCCCGAGATGATGATCCTGGCCCGCGCCCTGCTCGGTGTCGCCGGTGCCACCCTGATGCCGTCCACACTCGCCCTGATCCGCAACCTGTTCCACGACCCGCGCGAGCGCAGCCTCGCCATCGGCATCTGGGGCGCCATGGCCTCGGCCGGTGCCGCGGTCGGCCCGGTCGTCGGCGGCTTCCTGCTCGAACACTTCTGGTGGGGCTCGGTCTTCCTCATCAACCTGCCCGTCATGGCCGTCCTGGTCCTCGTCGGCGTCAAGATGATCCCCGAGTCGAAGAACCCGAACCCGGGCCCCTGGGACCTGCCCAGCGTCGGCCTCTCCCTCATCGGCATGATCGGCGTCGTCTACGCCGTCAAGGAGCTCGCCGCCAACGGCGTCACCCTGGAGGTGGCCGTCGCCGCCGTCGCCGGCATCGGCGCCCTGACCTGGTTCGTGCGCCGTCAGCTGACCCTGCCGGCCCCGCTCCTGGACATGCGCCTGTTCCGCAACCGCGGTTTCTCCGGTGCCGTCCTCGCCGACCTGCTGACCATCCTGGGCCTGTCCGGCCTGGTGTTCTTCCTGTCCCAGTTCTTCCAACTGGTCCAGGGCCGCCAGCCGCTGGAGGCCGGACTCGCCGAACTGCCCGCCGCCGTCGGCGCCGTGACGGCCGGTCTGCTCGCGGGCCGCGCCGCCCGCCGGTTCTCCGTACGGTCGGTGGTCGCCGGCGGTCTCGCCGCCATCGGCCTGGCCCTCGCGGCCCTGACCGCGATCAGCCGGTCCACCGACTACCCGCTGCTCGGCGTGAGCCTGCTCGTCGTCGGCGTCGGCGCGGGCCTCGCGTTCACCGTCACCGCCGACGTCATCCTGTCCAGCGTCCCGAAGGACCAGGCCGGTTCCGCGTCCGCCGTGTCCGAGACGGCGTACGAGCTGGGCGCGGCGCTCGGCATCGCGGTCCTCGGCTCCATCGTGACCGGCGTCTACCGGGGTTTCACCGCCCCGGCCGGCATCCCTGCGGACACGGCCGCCGCGGCCCACGACTCGCTCGGCGGCGCCGTCGAGGCCTCCGCGGGCCTCGCCCCGGACCAGGCCGGCGCGCTGGTCTCGGCCGCGCAGGACGCCTTCGTCGACGGCCTGCGGATCGCGTCCGGCGTCGGCGCGGCGGTCCTCCTCGCGACCGCGGTCGCGGCCTGGTTCCTGCTGAAGGGCCAGAAGCTGGCGGACGGCGTCGAGCACTGACGGGCTGACCCGTCAGCACGACGCGCACGCCACGTAGGCCACAGGCCACGCATGCCACGTAGGCCGCGTACGCCACGTCCGGCACGTGCATCACGTATCGCCACGTACGCCACGCACGCCACGCACAACGAAGGGCGCCCCCATAGCGGGGGCGCCCTTCGCCGTATCGGGCGCTGGTGACGCGCGCTTACGCGGCCTTCGCCTTGGTGGCGTACATGTCCACGTACTCCTGGCCGGAGAGCCGCATGACCTCCGCCATCACCGAGTCCGTCACCGCCCGCAGGACGTACCGGTCGCGGTCCATGCCGTCGTAGCGGGAGAACTCCATCGGCTCGCCGAAGCGGACCGTCACCTTGCCCGGCCGCGGGAAGCCCGCGCCACCCGGCTGCAGCTTGTCGGTGCCGATCATCGCGAACGGGACCACCGGGGCGCCGGTCATCAGGGTCAGCCGCGCGATGCCGGTACGGCCGCGGTAGAGGCGCCCGTCGGGGGAGCGGGTGCCCTCGGGGTAGATGGAGAAGATCTTGCCCTCCTCCAGCACCCGGCGGCCCGTCATCAGCGCCGCGACACCGCCGCGGCCACCGTCGCGGTCCACCGGGATCATGCCGACGCTGGTGAAGAACCAGGCCATCAGGCGGCCCTTGACGCCCTTGCCCGTCACGTACTCGTCCTTGCCGATGAAGAAGACCTGACGGTCCAGGCAGATCGGCATGATCATCGAGTCGATGAAGGTGAGGTGGTTGCCCGCGAGGATGACCGGACCCGTACCCGGGATGTTCTCCGCGCCCTCGACGCGGGGGCGGAACATGAGGCGCAGGACCGGCCCAAGAGCTGCCTTCATGAGCGCGAGACGGGACAACGGTTCCTCCGGTGTCGGGCGGGGCGGGCGTGCGCGGCTCGGTGGAGCGGCACGTGCAGGTGTGGACGATACTCGCGGGTCACCCCCTGTCGCACATCGGGTTCACGGAGTGGATACGTGGTGTTGACGTGTGTTTCCGCCATGTTCCGCCGAGGTCTGCCGCCCGTAGGGCGGCACTGCCTAGCGTCAGGACATCAGTTGACAGGTGCGGGACATCACACCGAAGGAGCGTTCATGACACAGGGCGAGAACAGGACCCCGGCGCGGCGAGCCGTCCTCGGCGCGGCGGGCGCGGCCGTCCTGGGCGGCTCGGCCGTCCTCGGCGCCGGCACCGCGCAGGCGGTCCAGTCGGCCGTCGCCGCGGACGCCGGGGCGGACCGCGGCCACGGGCACGGGGGCGACGGCCGCGGCTACCGCTCCCTGCCCGTCCCCACCGTCATCGGGCACCGCGGCGCCAGCGGCTACCGCCCCGAGCACACCCTCGGCTCCTACCAGCTCGCCCTCGACCTGGGCGCCCACGTCATCGAGCAGGACCTCGTCCCCACCAAGGACGGGCACCTGGTGTGCCGCCACGAGAACGACATCACCGGCACCACCGACGTCGCCGACCACCCCGAGTTCGCCTCCCTGAAGACCACCAAGAGCGTCGACGGCGTGTCGATCACCGGCTGGTTCACCGAGGACTTCACCCTCGCCGAGCTCAAGACCCTGCGGGCCAAGGAGCGGATTCCCGCCACCCGCCAGGAGAACACCCTCTACGACGGGCGCTGGGCCGTACCCACCTTCGAGGAGGTGCTGCGCTGGGCCGAGCGCGAGGGCCGCCGCCGGGGCCGCGAGGTGTGGCTGCACGTCGAGACCAAGCACCCCACCTACTTCCGCTCGCTCGGCCTCGGCCTGGAGGAGCGCCTCGCCAAGCTGCTGCGCCGCTACGGCCGCCACCGCGCGAACGCGCCCGTCTTCCTCCAGTCCTTCGAGCCCGGCAGCATCCAGCGCCTCGCCCGGCTCGTGGACTGCCCGCGCGTCGTCCTGCTCTCCGCGGCCGGCACCCGCCCCTGGGACTTCGTCGAGTCCGGCGACCCGCGCACCGTCGCCGACCTGGTCAAGCCCGAGGGCCTGCGCTGGATCGCCTCGTACGCGCAGGGCATCGGGCCGACGCTCGACCTGATCCTGCCCCGCGACGCGAGCGGCCGTCTCGGCGCCGAGACCACCCTGGTCCGCGACGCCCACGCGGCGGGCCTGATCCTCCACCCGTACACCCAGCGCAACGAGAACACCTTCCTGCCGGCCGAGTACCGGCGCGGCACCGACCCGACGGCGTACGGCGACGCGTTCGGCGCGCTGAAGCGGTTCTTCGGCACCGGCATCGACGGCCTCTTCTCCGACAACGCCGACACCGCACTGCTCGCGGCCGCGGAGTTCACGGCGGGGCGCTGAGCCCGGTACGGGAACCCGAAGGGCCCCGTACCCCCGACCGGGTGGATTCCGCCCGGATCCGCAACCAGGTCGTGCCCGCCCCGCATCGTGGCGGGCATGACCTCCCCCGAAGCGCTGCTCGCCACCCTCGCGCCCCTGCTCGCCGCCGAGTCCCGCGCGGAGGCCCCCGCCGCCGGCGTCGAGGCCGGGGACCTCGAACAGGCCGTCTGGCTGCGCCTCCTGGAACGGCTCCGGCAGGACGGCCCACCCGAGCACCCGGCCGACTGGCTGCGCCGCGCGGTGCGCGCCGAGGCCCGCCGCGCCCGCCGGGCCTCCGCGCGGGAGCGGCCCTACCGTCAGGAGCCGGCGCAGGCGTCGCACAGGGCGCCGGAGAGCCCGGAGAGCACCGTGCTGGTCTCCGAACGCGGCCGCACCGTGCGCGCCGCGGTCCGCCGCACCCCGGGCCAGTGCCCCCGGCTGCTGACCGCGATGCTCCACCCCGCGGACCCCACCTACCGCGAAATCGCAGGAGCGTTGGGTATCTCACAGGGGAGTCTGGGCCCGATGCGTTCCCGTTGCCTGGGATGCCTGCGCAGAATGCTGGCTGCGGAGGTTCCCCTCCCCGGCGTACGGGGAAGGGTGCCGTAGACCATCGGCGGACCAGGTGAGCGGGAGGCATGCGCACATGGGCATGAGCGTGACCATCTCAGCGGCAGACGCGCAGGACGCGGAGCACATCCTCAAGCTGCAGTACCTCTGCTATCAGCGTGAGGCCGAGATCTACCAGGACTGGTCGATCGAGCCGCTGACCCAGTCGCTCGACGCCCTGCGTGCGGAACTCGCCGAGGGCCAGGCCTTCGTGGCCCGCCTCGGCGACGAGGTCGTCGCCTCCGTGCGCGGCCGGCTCGACGAGGACGGCACCGTGCGGATCGCCAAGCTGATCGTCCACCCGCGCCTGCAGCGCCACGGTCTCGGCGGGCGCCTCCTGGACGCCATCGAGAGCCACTACGCGGAGGAGCCCGCGCCCGCCGCCAAGCGCTTCCAGCTCTTCACCGGCCACCGCAGCGAGGGCAACCTGCGCCTCTACCGCAGCAAGGGCTACGCCCAGGTGTCCACGCGCGAAGTGGGCCCGAGCCTGACGCTCGTCACCCTGGAGAAGGCGGCCTGACGGACCGCCACGGCGCCGACGGGGGTCCCGGCGGTCAGACGGCCGTACGGGACCGCCGCAGCCACCAGATGCCGGTCAGCGGCAGCAGCACCGGGATGAAGACGTAGCCGTAGCCGTAGTCCGACCAGACCGTCGCGTCCGGGAAGGCCGACGGCTCGACCAGCGTCCAGGTCCCCACGGTCAGCACGCCCACGAGCTCGGCGGCGCAGCACACCAGCGCCGCCCTGCGGGCCGTCTCCCCGCCCCGCACCAGCGTGTACGTGATGAACGCGTAGACCACCGCGGCGACTGCCGAGAGGGAGTACGCCAGCGGGGCCCGGTCGAACTCGGTGGCGATCTGGTAGATCGAGCGGGAGACCGCGCCCACCGACATCACGCCGTACAGCCAGACGAGCAGCATCCCGGGGCCCGTGACCAGCCGGCCGGTCCCCTGCTTCTCGGTCTCGGTCGCGGTCATGGTCAGCCCACCGTCCAGATGTCGTAGAGACGCACTTCGAGCACGGCGAGCACGACCGCACCGGCCGCCACCGTCGCCGAGCCCCACTTGCTGCGCTCGGTCAGGGACATCAGCCCCGCCGCGGGTACCGCGCACAGCGCGCCCAGCAGGTAGGCGATGAAGATCGTGGTGCCCTCCTCGGCCTTCTCGCCGCGGGCCAGCTGCACGATCCCGACCACCAGCTGCACCAGGGCCAGCACGGTGACCACGGCCATGCCGATGAAGTGCCAGTCCTTGGTGGACTGGTTCCGGGTGAAGGCGAAGCCGCACCAGGCGGCGAGCGCGAGCGCGGTCACCGAGACCGCGACCGTCAGGGCGTCAAGCATGCGCCCGAGGGTATTACGGGCCGAATGGCCGGATGCGCGCGCCCCCCGCCGACGCCCCCCGCCCGCGCCGCTCCGTACCGGGGCCGTTCCCGCTCGCAGCCGCGAATCGTGGCCTTGGCCACAGCCCGCGCCCGGGAAGGGCTCGGCGCGGGGCTCGTGGCGACCGGCCCGTCCTCTGCATCGGCGCAGGCCACGGAGGGCGGAACGGAGCCCCTCGCGGGCCGCGGGACCGGCACCGGGCTGTCCGCATGCCGTCTCAGGCCTGTCCGGTATGCGGACAGCCCCCTTTCGTTCGCACGTTTGCATGCTTTACTTGCAGCCATGACCACGACGAGCAGCCGCACCCTTGCGACCGAGGCGATCACGACGCCCGGTGCTCGTTGTATGTGTCGAATGTGCGCCATCTGAGGGCCCCCGACCGAGACTCGCGCCCCGAAGCGAGCCCCGACGGCCAGCCGTTCCGCCACGCCACCAGGCGCCGGACCGTGCCCGCCCCGCGCACGCGCTGCCTCCCGGCCACCAGCCGCGACAGCGACCGCCTGCGCCCGACTGTCCGAACGACGTATGCCCCGTGCACGGCGGACCCCGCGCCGCGCACTCGACAGTGACGGAAACCCTGTGATCACCACTTCGGGCCTGACCAAGGTCTACGAGTCGAGAGGCCGCCAGGTCACCGCCCTGGACGGCGTCGACCTCCACGTCCGCGAGGGCGAGGTCTTCGGCGTGATCGGCCAGAGCGGCGCCGGCAAGTCCTCCCTCATCCGCTGCGTCAACCTCCTGGAGCGCCCCACCTCGGGCACCGTGACCGTGGACGGCGTCGACCTCACCGCCCTCGCCGGCAAGGGCCGCCGCGCCGGCAAGGACCTGCGCCGCGCCCGCAGCAGCATCGGCATGGTCTTCCAGCACTTCAACCTGCTGTCCTCGCGCACCGTCAAGGACAACATCGAGCTCCCGCTGGAGATCCTCGGCGTCTCCGGCGCCGAACGCTCCCGCCGCGCCCTCGAACTCCTCGACCTCGTCGGCCTCGCCGACAAGGCGAAGTCCTACCCGGGCCAGCTCTCCGGCGGACAGAAGCAGCGCGTCGGCATCGCCCGCGCCCTGGCCGGCGAGCCCAAGGTCCTCCTCTCCGACGAGGCCACCAGCGCCCTCGACCCGGAGACCACCCGCTCCATCCTCCAGCTGCTGCGCGACCTCAACCGGCAGCTCGGCCTCACCGTCCTGCTCATCACGCACGAGATGGACGTCGTCAAGACGATCTGCGACTCGGCCGCGCTGATGCAGAGGGGCCGGATCGTCGAGTCCGGCACCGTCGGCGAACTGCTCGCGACCCCCGGCTCCCAGCTGGCCGCCGAGCTCTTCCCGGTCAGCGGCGCCGCCACGGCCCCCGACCGCACCGTCGTGGACGTCACCTTCCACGGCGAGACCGCCACCCAGCCGGTCATCTCGCAGCTCTCCCGTACGTACAACATCGACATCTCGATCCTCGGCGCGGCGATGGACACCGTCGGCGGCCGGCAGATCGGCCGCATGCGGATCGAACTGCCCGGACGCTACGAGGACAACGTCGTCCCGGTCGGCTTCCTGCGCGAGCAGGGCCTCCAGGTCGAGCCCGTCGAGCCCGTCGAGCCCCCGCACACCGCAGAACCGCAGGACCGGCCCGTGCCCGCCCAGGCGCCCGCGCTGGTGAAGGAAGGTGCCAAGTGACCTGGTCCGAAATGCAGCCGCTCCTGGAGCAGGGCACCGTCGACACCCTCTACATGGTCCTGTGGGCCACCGTCGTCACCATCCTCGGCGGCCTCCCCCTCGGCATCCTCCTCGTCCTCACCGACAAGGGCGGACTGCTGCAGAACCGGCCGGTGAACAAGGTCGTCGGCGCGATCGTGAACGTGGGCCGCTCGCTGCCGTTCATCATCCTGCTGATCGCCCTGATCCCCTTCACCACCTTCGTCGTCGGCACCTTCATCGGCCCCACCGCGATGATCGTGCCGCTCGCCATCGGCGCCATCCCCTTCTTCGCCCGGCTCGTCGAGACCGCCGTCCGCGAGGTCGACCACGGACTCGTCGAGGCCGTCCAGGCCATGGGTGGCGGCATCCCCACCATCGTCCGCAAGGTCCTGCTCCCGCAGGCCCTGCCCTCGCTGGTCTCCGCCGTCACCACCACCGTGATCGTGCTCATCGGCTACTCCGCGATGGCCGGCGCGGTCGGCGGCGAGGGCCTCGGCTCCAAGGCCATCACGTACGGATACCAGCGCTTCGACACCACCTTCATGCTGGTCACCGTCGTCGTCCTGGTCGCGATCGTCACCGTCGTCCAGCTCATCGGCGACGGCGCCGTCCGCCTCCTCGCCCGCCGCGGCCGCACCGCGTAACCCGGCCGGGCCCACCCAGACTTCGTCACCCGAAGAAAAGCCAGGACTTGTTGTCCAGGCGTCCACCGCTCCACCGGAAAGAGGCACTCTTCGTGCGTACCACCCTCAAGCTCACCGCGGGCATCGCCACCGCCGCCGCCCTCACCCTGGGCCTCACCGCCTGCGGCACCTCCTCCGACCCGTCCTCCACCAAGGACGCCGCCGGATCCGCGGACAAGCCGCTCGTCGTCGCCGCGTCCCCGACGCCGCACGCCGACATCCTCAAGTTCGTCAAGGACAACCTGGCCGCGAAGGCCGGCCTGAAGCTGGAGGTGAAGGAGTTCACGGACTACGTCCTGCCGAACACCGCCACCGAGACCGGCCAGGTCGACGCCAACTTCTTCCAGCACAAGCCGTACCTCGACGACTTCAACAAGAAGAACAACACCCACATCGTCCCGGTGGTGAACGTCCACCTGGAGCCGCTCGGCCTCTACTCCAAGAGCGTCAAGTCGCTGAAGGACATCAAGGCCGGCCAGACGATCGCCGTCCCCAACGACACCACCAACGAGGGCCGCGCCCTCCACCTGCTCGCCGACAACGGGCTCATCACCCTCAAGGCGGGCGTCGGCACCGACGCCAAGCTGTCCGACATCAGCGACAAGAAGGGCCTGGAGTTCAAGGAGCTGGAGGCCGCCACCGTGCCCCGCGCCCTGAACGACGTCGACGCCGCCGTCATCAACGGCAACTACGCCATCGAGGCCAAGCTGCAGCCCGCCAAGGACTCCCTCGCCCTGGAGAAGGCGGAGGGCAACCCGTACGCCAACTTCCTCGCCGTCAAGCAGGGCAACGAGAAGGACGCCCGCGTGGAGAAGCTGGCCAAGCTGCTCAACTCGCCCGAGGTGAAGAAGTACATCGAGGACACCTACAAGGGCTCGGTCATCCCCGCCTTCGGCGCGGCGAAGTAACACCCCGTCACCCGAGGGCCCGTCAGAAGGCCCCCGTAGTACGGTCCTCCACCAGAAGGCCCCGCACGCCCCGTCCGGCGAGCGGGGCCTTCGGCTCACCCGCGCATGCGCGGCGGCAGCCCCATGCTGCATGCTGTGCCTTCACGGTCTTCACGTATGGAGCTGAGCATGACTACGACCTTCCCGCCCATCTCCATCAGCACGGACCGCCTGGTGCTGCGCACCCTCGAACCCGCCGACGTGCCCGCGCTCACCGAGATGATGAACGACGAGATGGTCGCCGCCTGGACCTCGGTCCCGCAGCCCTTCACGGAGGACGCCGCCCGGCGCTGGATCGACGAGTACGCCCCCACCGAGCGCACCGCGGGCCGCGGACTCGACCTGGCCGTCACCGAGTTCCTCACCCAGCGCCTGGTCGGCGTCGTCCAGCTCGCCAAGACCAACTGGCGGGTCCGCTCCACCGAGATGTCCTACATCGTCGCCCCCTGGGCACGCGGCGAGGGATACGCCTCCGAGGCGGCGCTCGCCACCGCCCAGTGGCTCTTCGGCGACCAGCGCTTCGAGCGCATCGAGCTGCGCACCGCCGCCGACAACACCGCCTCCCAGCAGGTCGCCCAGAAGATCGGCTGCATCAGCGAGGGCGTCCTGCGCAACGCCTGCATAGCGCGCACCCGCACCGAAGGCGGCGAATGGGAGGACCTGCGCACCGACTACATCGTGTACAGCCTCCTCCCCGAGGACCTGGACAGTGCCGACCAGCTCGCCGAGGCCGGCTACTCCGGCTACGCCGACTGGAGCTGACCGGGAACGTGCCCGGGTAGGCTCGTTCCGCTCCGACCTGCACATACCTCCAGGGAGACAGAGACAGATGGCCGACCGGGTCACGGTGATCGGCTGGGACGGCTCGCCCCTCACCGCGGCCGCCCGGTCCGCGCTGGCCGCCGCCACCCTCGTCGCCGGCGCCGCGCACCACCTCGCCCTCCCCGAAGTGCCGCCCACCGCCGAACGCGTCCGCCTCGGCAGCGTCGACCTCGCCGCCCGCAGGATCGCCGGCCACCGCGGCACCGCCGTCGTGCTCGCCGACGGCGACCCCGGCTTCTTCGGCGTCGTCCGCACCCTGCGCGCCCCCGAGCACGGCCTGGAGGTCGAGGTCGTCCCCGCCGTCTCCTCCGTCGCCGCCGCCTTCGCCCGCTCCGGGATGCCCTGGGACGACGCCAGGATCGTCGTCGCCCACCAGCGCACCCTGCGCCGCGCCGTCAACGTCTGCCGCGCCCACCCCAAGGTCGCCGTCCTCACCTCGCCCGGCGCGGGCCCCGCCGAGCTCGCCCTCCTCCTCGACGGTGTCCACCGCACCTTCGTCATCTGCGAGGAGCTCGGCACCTCCCGCGAACAGGTCAGCGTCCTCACCTCCGACAAGGCCGCCGACCACGTCTGGCGCGACCCCAACGTCGTCATCGTCATCGGCGGCACCCCCGCCGCCGGCCGCACCGGCGGCTGGCTCATGGGCGACGACACCCCCGCCGTACGGGGCTGGGCGCTGCCCACCGCCGAGACCGGCGGCCGCACCGGCCAGGACCCCGACCTGCGCGCCGCGCACCTCGCCCGCCTCGGCCCCCGCGTCGGCGACCTCGTCTGGGACATCGGCTGCGCCGACGGCGCCTTCGCCGTCGACGCCGCCCGCTTCGGCGCCGCCGTCATCGCCGTCGACGCCGACCCCGAGGCCTGCGCCCGCACCGAGGCCGCCGCCCGCCGCGCGGGCGTCCTGCTCCAGGCCGTACCCGGCCGCGCCCCGCACGTACTGGAACGCCTGCCCGAACCCGACGTCGTACGCATCGGGGGCGGGGGAGTCCCCGTCGTCACCGCCTGCACCGACCGCAGGCCGGAACGGATCGTCGCGCACGCCACGACCCGTGACGAGGCCGAGGCCATCGGCGCCGCCCTGGCCGACGGCGGCTACACCGTGGAGTGCCGTCTGCTGCAGACCGTGGGCCTCGACCCGGCCGACTGGAGCGAACGCGAACGGACCGTCGCGTTCCTGCTCTGCGGGGTCCGCACCCAGCGCTCCCCGTGATCGCGGGGACCGGCGAGGGAGGTAGGCTGGCCGATTGTTGTACCGCACCGGGATGTTCGGCGTTTTGTTCGCCAATGCCCTGAACCGGGGGTCACTTTGGGCCTCTGATGTGGTACGGGAGCCGTGACGGCCGCGCGACGTGGCGCAGTCCACAGCGAACCGTGTCGGATCCGCCTGCCAGGATGGCCGAGGGCCGGGACAATGCATGGGTGTCCGCGCGTCCTTCGTGCCGCACGGCGCGCACGCTCGTTCTTGTCTTGGCGGGCGAAGGTCTGAAGGAGCACAACCGATGGGCGAGGGGTACGCAGCATGACGGACACCGGCCAGATCCCGGGCGAGGGGCTGCCGGAGAACGCAGGCATGGTCGAGCAGCCGGGCATCCCCGCCCCGGGCGCCTACACCTTCCTGGACCCCTCCGAGCACGCAGCCGAGGACGACGAACTGCTTCTGATGCCGGGCGCCCAGGGCGCCTGGAGCGAGCATCAGCCGGGCGTCCAGCCCGCACCGCCCGTCGCCGTACCCGCCCCGCCCGTCGACCCGCTGACGGCCCCGCTGGACCAGGTGACCGCCACCCCGCCGCAGGGCGTGCCGCTGCCCCCGCACACCCCGGCGCACGGCGTCCCGCTGGAGCCCGAGTACGGGTACGAGCCGGGCGTCCTCGACACCGGCGCCCACGAGGCCGCCGGCCGCGACACCGGCTCCGTCGACCTCGGCGGCGTCCGGGTGCCCCAGCCGGCCACCGGGATGACCCCGCCGCCGGCCCGCCGCCCCCTGCACATGGGCCCGCCGCTCCCCGAGGGCACCGGCCCCGCGGTCCGCTCCCTCGCCGACCGCGGCCCCGCCGCCCCGCAGCCCGCGCCCGTCCCGGTCGCCGCCACGGCCCCCGCCCCGACGCCGGTCCGCACCCCGGGCCCGCCGACGGCCGGCCTGGAGTACCTGGACGTGGCGCAGGACCAGCAGACGGCCCCGCAGGGCGCCGTGCCGTGGACCGTGCAGCCCGAGGCCGCCCCCGCAGAAACGGTCGTCCCTCCGGTCGCCCGGTTCGTCCCGGTCGAGGGCTCCGTCCCGACGGCCCCGCACCTGGCCCCGACCCCCCCGGCCGAGCCCCAGCCGACCCCCGAGGAGCCCCCGCTCGCGGAGGCCCCGGCGGCCGAGGCCCCGGTGGAGCAGCCTGCCCCGGAGCAGCCGGTGGCTGCCGAGGTGCCGGTGCCCGCTGAGGCGCCGGTTGCCGAGGCGCCCGCCGTCGTGGAGCCGGTGGCTGAAGAGCCGGTGGCCGAGGCGCCGGTCGTCGAGGCGCCGGTCGTCGAGGCGCAGGCCCCCGAGGCACCGATTGCCGAGGTGCCGGTCGTCGAAGCCCCCGTGGCCGAGCAGCCGATCGCCCAGGAGCCCGTCGTCGAGCAGCCGCTCGCCCAGGCGCCCGTGACGGAGCAGCACGTCGCGGAGCAGCCGGTGGCCGAGCAGCCCGTTCCCGTACAGCCCGTGGCCGAGGAGCCCGTGGAGACCCCGGCGGTGGCCGTGGTCCCCGCCCCGCGCGAGCCGGAGCCGCAGCCCGTGGAGGCCGCGGAGCCCGAGCCCGAGGCACCCGTGGCGGAGCCCGTCGCCGAGCAGCCGGCGGAAGCGGCGCCGGTGGAGGCGAGCCCCGTGGAGGTGACGGCCGAGGAGATCCCGGTCGTGGCCGAGGAGATCCCGGCGGAGGAGCCCGAGGCGGCCCCGCAGCCCGAGCCGGTCATGGCGCCCGCGCCGGAGGAGCCGCAGGCCCAGGAGCCCGGGGCGCACCCGACCGCCGAGCAGGAGCCGCAGGCCGAACCGCGGACGCCCGACGCGACGGAGCCGGCTCAGGAGGTCGAGGAGCTTCCGGCGCCCGAGGAGGCCCAGGAGACCTCGGACGCCCCGGAGGACGCAACCGTCCCCACTCCCACTCCCGCATCCGCTCCCGCCCCCGGCTATGAGGAGGCGGAGCGCGAGGCGGTCCTCCGGGTCATGCGCGAGCGCCGCGACATCCGCAACGGCTTCCGCTCGGACCCGATCCCGCACGAGGTGCTGCTCCGCGTCCTGGAGGCGGCCCACACGGCGCCCAGCGTCGGCCACTCGCAGCCCTGGGACTTCGTCGTCATCCGCAGCGCCGAGACGCGCCGCACGATGCACGAGCTCGCGGCGCACCAGCGCGAGGCGTACGCGAAGTCGCTCCCCAAGGGCCGGGCGAAGCAGTTCAAGGAACTGAAGATCGAGGCCATCCTCGACACCCCGGTCAACATCGTGGTGACCGCCGACCCGACGCGGGGCGGCCGCCACACCCTCGGCCGGTACACGCAGCCGCAGATGGCCCCGTACTCCTCGGCCCTCGCCGTCGAGAACCTCTGGCTCGCCGCCCGCGCCGAGGGCCTCGGCGTCGGCTGGGTCAGCTTCTTCGACGAGCGCGAGATGGTCCGCGCCCTCGGCCTGCCCGAGCACCTCGAAGTGGTCGCGTACCTCTGCGTCGGCTACGTCGACGAGTTCCCGGAGGAGCCGGAGCTGATGCAGGCGGGCTGGTCCAAGCGTCGCCCGCTGTCCTGGGTCGTCCACGAGGAGACGTACGGCCGCCGCGCGCTGCCCGGCGAGGAGCCGCACGACCTGCTCCAGGAGACCGTGGCCAACATCCGCCCGCTGGACGCCAAGGCGCTCGGCGAGGCGTGGGAGCGCCAGAAGCGCATGACCAAGCCCGCCGGGGCCCTGGGCATGCTGGAGATCATCGCCGCGCAGCTCTCCGGCCTCTCCCGCACCTGCCCGCCGCCCATCCCGGAGCCGGCCGCCGTGGCGATCTTCGCCGGTGACCACGGGGTGCACGCGCAGGGGGTCACGGCGTGGCCCCAGGAGGTGACCGGCCAGATGGTCGCGAACTTCCTCGGGGGCGGCGCGGTCTGCAACGCGTTCGCGAACCAGGTGGGCGCCGAGGTCTGCGTGATCGACGTGGGCGTGGCGAGCGAACTCCCGTCCACGCCGGGCCTCCTTCCCCGTAAGGTCCGCGCGGGCACGGCCGACTTCACCATCGGCCAGGCGATGACCCACGACGAGGTCATCGCCGCGATCGAGGTGGGCATCGAGACGGCCCGCGACCTCGTGGCCGCGGGCAACAAGGCCCTGCTGACCGGCGAGATGGGCATCGCGAACACCACGGCGTCCGCGGCCCTCATCTCGGTGTACACGGGCGTGGACCCGACCGAGGTCACCGGCCGCGGCACGGGCATCAACGACGAGATGCACGCCCGCAAGGTGGATGTGGTCCGCCGCGCCCTCGACCTCCACAAGCCGGACCCGGCGGACCCGATCGGTGTCCTGGCGGCGGTCGGCGGCCTGGAGCACGCGGCGCTGGTCGGCCTGATCCTCGGCGCGGCCTCGCTGCGTACCCCGGTGATCCTGGACGGCGTCTCGACCGGAGCGGCGGCCCTGGTGGCGCGGGCCATCGCGCCCGAGTCGCTGGCGGCGTGCATCGCGGGCCACCGCAGCGCCGAGCCGGGCCATGTGGCGGCCCTGAACAAGCTGGGCCTGCGCCCGCTGGTCGACCTGGACCTGCGCCTCGGCGAGGGCACGGGCGCCCTGCTGGCCCTCCCGCTGGTCCAGAGCGCCGCGCGAGCGATGCACGAGGTGGCGACGTTCGACTCCGCAGGCGTAACGGAGAAGTAGAAGAGAAGCAGCCCGTCCCCCCTCAAGGAAGCGGGGGGACGGCCTCGGTTGCCCACTCAGGGGAGTGGGGGACGCGCAGGGGACCGCGTTCGGGACGTAAAGCGTGATGTGTGGCGCGGAACCAGTACGCGTCGCTCACCCGCACCAGCCCCGCGCCGTACATCATGCAGTCCCGAACGCGGTCCCCGGAGCGTCCCCCACGCCGGCCGCCCACCACCGGGACATCCGTCACAGCGTGACAAGCCCTGGTCACCGATATCGTTGGTGCCCAAACGCACCGCCCCCTCCGAGGAGCCGCCCGCCCATGGCCGACCACGCCGCGAACGCCGCCCACGCAGCCACCGCAGAGCACCCCGCCTACCCCGTCGGACTGCGCCTCAAGGGCCGCCGCGTCGTCGTGCTGGGCGGCGGCCAGGTAGCCCAGCGCAGGCTTCCGGCGCTGATCGCGGCGGGCGCGGACGTCACGCTGATCTCCCCCTCCGCGACCCCCTCGGTCGAGGCGATGGCCGAGACCGGCGAGATCACCTGGACCAGGCGCCGCTACGAGGAGGGCGACCTCGCGGACACCTGGTACGTGCTGGTCGCCACCACGGACCCGGTTGCCAACGCGGCGGCGTCGGCGGAGGCCGAGCGCACCAGGACCTGGTGCGTCCGCTCGGACGACGCGGAGGCCGCCACCGCCTGGACCCCGGCCACCGGCCGCAGCGAGGGCGTGACCGTGGCGGTGCTGACGGGCCACGACCCGCGCCGTTCGGCGGCCGTGCGGGACGCGATCGTGGAGGGCCTGCGCGACGGCTCGATCGCGGCGCCGACGCACCGCGCCCGCACCCCCTTCGTGGCCCTGGTCGGCGGCGGCCCCGGCGACCCGGACCTCATCACGGTGCGCGGCCGTCGCCTGCTCGCGGAGGCCGACGTCGTGATCGCGGACCGTCTCGGCCCGCGTGACCTCCTGAACGAGCTGCCGCCGCACGTCGAGGTGATCGACGCGGCGAAGATCCCGTACGGCCGTTTCATGGCCCAGGAGGCCATCAACAATGCCCTGATCGAGCACGCGAAGGCCGGGAAGTCGGTCGTGCGCCTGAAGGGCGGCGACCCGTTCGTCTTCGGCCGCGGTATGGAGGAGGCCCAGGCGCTCGCCGCCGAGGGCATCACGTGCACGGTCGTGCCGGGCATCTCCAGCTCGATCTCGGTGCCGGGGGCCGCCGGCATCCCGGTGACGCACCGGGGCGTGGCGCACGAGTTCACGGTGGTCAGCGGTCACGTGGCCCCGGACGACGAGCGTTCCCTCGTGGACTGGGCGTCGCTGGCGAAGCTCACCGGGACCCTGGTGATCCTGATGGGCGTCGACAAGATCGGCAAGATCGCCGAGGCGCTGATCGCGCACGGCAAGTCCCCGGACACGCCGCTGGCCCTCGTCCAGGAGGGCACGACCGCGACCCAGCGCCGCGTGGACGCCACGCTGGGGACGGTGGCGGAGACGGTCCGGACGCAGGAGGTGCGCCCGCCCGCGGTGATCGTCATCGGCGACGTGGTCGCGGAGTCCCCGGACAAGCTGACGAAGTAGCACCCGCACGACGTACACCCGCACCCGCACGACGTGCCCGCACGACGTACAACCGCACGCGCACGGCGTACACCCGCACGACGTGCACCCCGCACATTGGCACCGCACCCCGGACAAGGCAGTATCACCCCGTGGCCGAACTCATCACGATCGACGACCCCGACGACCCCCGCCTGAGCGATTACACCGGACTGACCGACGTGGAGCTCCGCCGCAGGCGCGAGCCCGCCGAGGGCCTGTTCATCGCCGAGGGCGAGAAGGTCATCCGCCGCGCCAGGCAGGCGGGGTACGAGATGCGGTCGATGCTGCTCTCCGCGAAGTGGGTCGACGTCATGCGGGACGTGATCGACGAGGTCCCGGCGCCCGTGTACGCGGTGCAGCCGGACCTGGCCGAGCGCGTGACGGGCTACCACGTGCACCGGGGGGCGCTCGCGTCGATGCAGCGCAAGCCGCTGCCGGGCGCGACGGAGCTGCTGAGCACGGCCCGCCGGGTCGCGGTGATGGAGTCGGTCAACGACCACACCAACATCGGCGCGATCTTCCGCAGCGCGGCGGCCCTCGGGATGGACGCGGTGCTGCTCTCCCCGGACTGCGCGGACCCGCTGTACCGCCGTTCGGTGAAGGTGTCGATGGGCGCGGTGTTCTCGGTCCCGTACGCCCGCCTGGAGACCTGGCCGCGTGGCCTGGAGGCGGTCAGGGAGGCGGGCTTCAAGCTGCTCGCGCTCACGCCGGCGGACCGGGCGACGTCGATCGACGAGGCGGCCCCGCACCGGCTGGACCGGGTGGCGCTGATGCTGGGCGCGGAGGGCGAGGGCCTGTCGACGCAGGCGCTGCGCGCGGCGGACGAGTGGGTCCGCATCCCGATGGCGCACGGCGTGGACTCGCTGAACGTGGGCGCGGCGGCGGCGGTCGCCTTCTACGCGGTGACGAGCGGCCGCCCGCAGTCCTGACGTCCGGGCTCGGCCCACGGGGCCGAGCCGGCCGACCGGCGCGACCCGGCCAGGGCTCAGCCCTGGAGCGCCTGCGCGGCGGCGATCCCCAGGGCGACGATCAGCGTGACCACGACGAAGACGAAGAGCCGCTGACGCAGCAGCCGGGGGTTGGCGGGCCGCCGCCCGGTGGAGGTGCTGCGGGCCCCGGGCCGTGTGCCGGGCCGGGAGTGCGGGGCACCGGCACGTGAGGTGGACGGCCGGTTCTTCCCGGCCCGCCCCTGCGTCCCGGTGGATCGCTCGGTGGCCCGGTCGGCCTGCCGCTCCACGTGCCGCTCGGCGGCGCGCTCGCCGTGCCGCTCGACGATCCGTTCCCCGTGCCGCTCACCATGCCGCTCGGTGGTCCGCTCGGTGTACCGCTCCGTGGGCCGCGCGGCCGGCCGTACGGCATGCCGCTCCTCGGCCCGATCCCGGTCCCAGTCCCGATCGCGCTCCCGGTCGCGCGGCCCCGGTGTCCGGGGGGCGGCGGGAAGCCCCTGTGCCTCGCGGGCGGCGATCTCCTTGAGCCGCATGGACAGCTGGAGGGTGCTGGGACGTTCCTCCGGGTCCTTGGCGAGGCAGGCGCGGACGAGGGGGGCGAGGGCGTCGGGAACGCCGTGCAGCTGGGGCTCTTCGTGGACGACCCGGTAGAGCATGACTTCGGAGCTGCCGTGCCCGAAGGGGGAGTCGCCCATGGCGGCGTACGCGAGTGTGGCGCCGAGCGAGAAGACGTCGGTGGCGGGGGTGACGGCGGCGCCCCGGACCTGTTCGGGCGC
Source organism: Streptomyces sp. NPDC023157 (assembly GCF_055560575.1). NCBI lineage: Bacteria > Bacillati > Actinomycetota > Actinomycetes > Kitasatosporales > Streptomycetaceae > Streptomyces > Streptomyces sp. NPDC023157. The sequence continues at coordinate 179,262 of NZ_JBVHIL010000010.1, read as the reverse complement.
GAGGAAGCCGGGGGAGCCGACGGCGGTGCCGACGTGGGTGAGGGTGCTGGCTCCGGTGGCCCAGGCGATGCCGAAGTCGATGATGCGGGGGCCCTTGGGGGACAGCAGGATGTTGGAGGGCTTCAGGTCGCGGTGGACGACTCCGGCCTCGTGGACGGCGACGAGCCCTTCGGAGAGGGCGGCGCCGATCGCGGCGACGTCGGCGGCTCGCAGGGAGCCCTCTTCGGCGACCCGGTCGTGCAGGGAGGGGCCGGGGACGTACTGGGTGGCGAACCAGGGGCGCTCGGCCTCCAGGTCGGCGGCGACGAGCCGGGCGGTGCAGCCGCCGCGGATCCGCCGGGCGGCGGACACCTCGCGGGCGAAGCGGGAGCGGAATTCCTGGTCCTCGGCGAGGTCGGGCCGGATGACCTTGAGCGCGACGCGCTGTCCGCGCCGGTCGGAGCCGAGATACACGACTCCCATTCCGCCGGCTCCGAGCCTGCGGTGGAGCCGGAACGACCCGACGATCCGCGGGTCCTCGCGCCGGAGCCGCATCATCGCCATGTCCGTCCCCTCGTCCGTTCGCCGTGGCACAGCTTACGTACCCCCGCCCCGGTGCGCTCACAGGCCGCGCCCTCGGGCCGGCATCGATTGTCAGTGCTGCGGGCGACACTTGAGGGCCGGTCAGCCACACCACTGCTCAACACCCGCTCCTACCACATCAGTTGGGTGGGGGCCGGTTCGCCGCTCCGGAGCGGGTGCGGGGACGTGAGGGAGGTCACGCACCCCCTCCGGGAAGACCCCGAGCCGGGGGGAGGCGTCTCCACCCTGGGGAGTACGCCGAGCGGACGGGCGTCATCCTCTCGGAGGCCCGGAAGTCGGTACGCGGGCATGACGTCCGGGGCTGTGCCGCTGCCTAGTGTTGAGGTCAAGCGGCGGGTGCAGCACTCGTCCCCCGAGGTCACCGCACCCGCCGCGTCAGACTCGACAGGAGAGGACCCATGGCGTATTCGGCACCGCGGATGAACCCGCGCCCTTCCAGCCGCCGTCACCCGCTGGTGGCGACCGTCATGGTCCTCCCTCTCGCGGCCCTGCTCGTAGTCGTCTTCGGCGGCTGGGACGCGGTGGTCACTCAGGCGTCGTCCGTGGGCGTGATGCTGGGGCGCTGAGCGGCGCTCCGGACCCGGGAGAGCGGCCCGGGTCGGGGACATCCGGCCGGAAACCCCGTGGGGACGGGGGTGCGGCGGACGGCAGCGTGTGGCCGGTCAGCTGGGGAGCTGACCGGCCCTCGCGCTTTCCTGGGGCCTTTTCCGGTCGTCCGGGCGGTTGTCTAGGCTCCTCCTCGTGGAGGAGCCCGTTCTCGTTCAGCTGCACGCCCTCGCCCGCGCCGCCGCGCATCCGGGGGCGCCGTCGGCGTGCCCGTGCGCGGTCGGGGTGCTGGCGGACCGGGACGACGGCACGGTCGTACGGCACGGGCGTCTGGTCCTGAAGTCGCACGCGCCGGGCGGCGAGCCGGTGGCGCTCCGGTCGCGGGTGGGGGTGGCGGCCCTGCCGGAGCTGGCGGGGGTGCTCCTGCCGCCGCTGCCGAGCCCTCGCGCGGCGCTCGACGGACGCCTGGTGACCGCGTGGCCGTACGGTGCCCCCGTCGACCCGGAGGATCCGGGCGCGGCTCCGTGGGAGGAGGCGGGCCGTCTCCTGGCGCTGCTGCACCGGACGCCGGCCTCGCCCGGCCTGCCGCCGATGCGCGCGCCGCTGAAGGCCGCCCTGGCCGTGGACCGGATGCGCCGCGCGGCCCCGGACCACCCGGCGACCGCGACGGTCCTGAGCGCCTGGCGCACCCTCACCCCCGACGCGGGAACCCCGCCGGCCTCGCCCGCCCCCGCCCCGCTCGCTCTCTGCCACGGCGACTTCCACCTGGGCCAGCTGGTCCGCGCCCCCCACTGGCGTCTGATCGACGTGGACGACCTGGGGGTCGGCGACCCGGCGTGGGACCTGGCCCGCCCCGCGGCCTGGTTCGCGGCGGGGCTGCTGCCGCCGGAGGTCTGGTCGCGTTTCCTGGGGGCGTACGAGGGGGCCGGCGGCCCGGCCACCGGCAGCGGGGGTGCGGGGGAGCGGGCCGGGGGCCCGTGGGCCCGCCTCGACGTCCCGGCCCGCGCGCTGACGGTGCAGACCGCGGCGCTCGCGCTGGCCAAGTCGACCGCCGAGGGGCGTCCGCTGGACGAGGTGGAGGACGTGATGATCGACACCTGCGCCCGAATCGCCTCGCTCCGAACCGAGTTGGCTCCGCCGGCGTCCCCGTAGGGTGAGAGCACCATCCGAACGGCAGGGAGTTGAGCCGAGCATGCAGTGTCCCAAGTGCCATGCGCCCATGCACACGTACAACCGCAACGGTGTCCAGATCGAGCAGTGCAGCGGCTGCCGGGGCATATTCCTGGACTACGGCGAGCTGGAGGCCCTGACCCGCCTGGAGTCGCAGTGGACGCAGCAGGCGCCGCCCGCTCCGCCCGCCTACCCGGCGCAGCCCGCGGCTCCGGCGTGGGGCGCTCCGCAGCACGGCGGCCACGGCGGACACCACGGCAAGCACCACCGCGGGTTCGGCCGGATGCTCTTCTCCTCCTGATCCTGCCGGGTCTCCTGAGCTCGGGCCCTGAGCCCGAGCTCGGAGCCCGCCCCGACGCCGGGACGTCCGACGTCCGGACGCTCCGACGCTCCGACACGAAGAAGCCCCCGTCCGCGAGATGCGGCCGAGGGCTTCTTCTATGGTGCGCGATACTGGGATTGAACCAGTGACCCCTTCCGTGTCAGGGAAGTGCTCTCCCGCTGAGCTAATCGCGCGGGACGGTCAGGACCGTACAGGACGAACCAGGACCAATGATACTGCGTGCGCGATACTGGGATTGAACCAGTGACCCCTTCCGTGTCAGGGAAGTGCTCTCCCGCTGAGCTAATCGCGCGGGGGATCCGAAGATCCAGTGGACGATACTGGGATTGAACCAGTGACCCCTTCCGTGTCAGGGAAGTGCTCTCCCGCTGAGCTAATCGTCCTTGGAGGTGGAGACGGGATTTGAACCCGTGTAGACGGCTTTGCAGGCCGTTGCCTCGCCTCTCGGCCACTCCACCAGGAGTGAATACAGGGGTTCGGGAAGATCCCCCACATCGAGCGGACGACGAGATTCGAACTCGCGACCCTCACCTTGGCAAGGTGATGCTCTACCAACTGAGCCACGTCCGCTTGTCGTTTCCGTTTCGCTTGCGCGTCCCGGCGACGTGTTGAACTCTAGCGGATTCCTGGGCCAGCACAAAAACGCGTTTCCGCAGCGTGCTGACCTGCGCCCCCGCCGGGGCGTCCGGGAGCGTTCGTACGGCGTTCACTCCACGTGTCCCCGAGGTGGCACGGAGCCGCCCCGCGTGCGCCCCGCGCTCGCCCCCGCCGGGCCGCTCCCCGCGCGCCTAGACTCGCAAGCGTGTACCCCCTCGCTCCCATGGCCCGCTTCGGCGGCCTCCTCGCCACCGATCTGCGGGACGTCACCCGTGACCCCGCCGCCCTGGACTCCTCGGGTTTCTGGGCCGTCTGTGCGGACTTCGAGGGCCGTCTCACCTGCGCCCGCTTCGGCGACGTACGACCGGACCCGGTCCCCGCGCCCGTCCCGGGCGCCTGGCGCGGGCCCGCGGCCGACGACTGGACGTCCTCCCTCGACCGCGCCGCCTATACGGCGGGCGTGCGCCGCGTGCGCGAGCACATCGCGCGCGGGGAGGTGTACCAGGCGAACCTCTGCCGGGTGATGTCCGCACCGCTGCCCGATCCGGCGCTGGCCGACGTGGACGCGCTCACCGCGCTCCTCGCCCGCGGCAACCCGGCCCCCTACGCGGGGACGATCCGGCTGCCGGCGCACGGGGTGGAGATCGCCACCGCGTCCCCCGAGCTCTTCCTGCGCCGCGAGGGCGCCCTGGTGACCTCCGGGCCGATCAAGGGCACCGGCCGCACCGCCGACGATCTGCTCCCGAAGGACTACGCGGAGAACGTGATGATCGTCGACCTGGTCCGCAACGACCTGGGACGGGTCTGCGAGACCGGCAGCGTCACCGTGCCCGCCCTGTGCGCGGTCGAGGAGCACCCGGGCCTGGTCCACCTGGTCTCCACCGTCAGCGGTCTGCTGCGCGAGGACGCGGGCTGGCCCGGGCTCCTGGCCGCCGCGTTCCCGCCCGGGTCCGTCACGGGCGCGCCCAAGTCGAGTGCGCTGCGGATCATCGAGGCGCTGGAGACCGTGCCGCGCGGCCCCTACTGCGGTGGCATCGGCTGGGTCGACGCGGACGCGGGCACCGCCGAGCTCGCCGTCGGCATACGCACCTTCTGGGTCGACCGGGCCGAGGGCGTCCTCCGCTTCGGCACCGGCGCCGGCATCACCTGGGGGTCGGACCCCGAGGGCGAGTGGGCGGAGACCGAGCTGAAGGCCTCGCGCCTGGTCGCGATAGCGTCGGGCGCGTACGAGGCGAGCGGAAAGGCCATATCTCGATGAAACTCTGGGTCAACGGCGCACTGCACGATGCCGAGACCGCGCAGGTGTCCGTCCTGGACCACGGTCTGACCGTGGGCGACGGCATCTTCGAGACGGTCAGGGCCGAGCGCGGTGAAACGTTTGCTCTCACCCTCCACCTGGAGCGGCTCACCCGCTCCGCGCGCGGCCTCGGGCTGCCCGACCCGGACCTCGACGAGGTCCGCCGGGCCTGCGCCGCCGTCCTGGAGGCGAACCCGATGGAGCTCGGCCGGCTCCGGATCACCTACACCGGCGGTCTCTCCCCGCTGGGCTCCGAGCGCGGCGACGCCGGCGCCAGCCTCGTCGTGGCCCTCGGCGCGACGGCCCGGCGCCCCGACTCCACGGCGGTGATCACCGTCCCGTGGACCCGCAACGAGCGCGGCGCGCTCACGGGCCTGAAGACCACCTCGTACGCGGAGAACGTCGTGGCCCTGGCCAGGGCGCGCGAGCAGGGGGCGTCCGAGGCGCTCTTCGGCAACACCGTCGGGCAGCTCTGCGAGGGCACCGGATCCAATGTCTTCGTGGTGATCGACGGGCGGATCCACACCCCGCCGGTCTCCTCCGGCTGCCTCGCGGGCATCACGCGCGCGCTGGCCGTGGAGTGGACCGGGGCCGTGGAGACGGATCTCCCGCTGGAGGTCCTGGGCAGCGCCGACGAGATCTTCCTGACCTCGACCCTGCGGGACGTCCAGGCCGTGCACCGGGTCGACGACCGGGAGCTCGCCGGGGCGCCGGGGCCGGTCACCGCCAAGGCCATGCGGGTCTTCGACGAGCGGGCCGCGCAGGACCGGGATCCGCGGCTCGGCTGACGCCCCGCGCGCGAAAAACAGGATGACGGGGGGCCGTCCGATGGGTACAACTCCCGTGATGACCACCACCCTGCGGCCGTCCGAGCCGCTCCAGCACTCCGCCGACGGCGGCCGTTCCCGCAGCTTCGACATCTGCGTGAACAGCCGCCGGGTCGGTTCCGTCCACCTGACCACCGACGCCGCCTTCGGCGGGGCGGTGGGCGTGATCGAGGACCTGGTGGTCGACGAGCCGGACCGGGGCAGGGGGCGGGGCACAGTGGCGGCGCTCGCCTCCGAGGAGGTGCTGCGCGGCTGGGGCTGCGGCGAGGTGCGGATCTCGGTGCCCACCGAGTCGTCGCCCGGGCTGCGGCTGGCGGAGGCCCTCGGGTACACCGAACGCAGCCGCAACATGGTCAAGGAGCTCGTCACGGCGCCGGAGCTGCCGGAGGGCTTCGGGTTCCGGCCGGTCACCGAGGCGGAGTTCGCGGAGTGGTCGGCACGCTCCCTGGACGCCTTCGCGCAGAGCTGGATCGACCGGGGGATGCCGGAGGAGCTGGCCCGCGCCAAGGCCGAGGACAGCCGCCGCAGATTCCTTCCGCAGGGCCTCGCGACGCCGGGCATCTCGGTGGTCGTCGCGCTGCGGGACACGGACGTGGTGGGCTACCTCTGGACCGGCGGGCTCGAACTGGAGCCGGGGGAGCGCAGCGGCTTCGTCTTCGAGGTGGAGGTCGCCGAGGAACAGCGCGGCAAGGGGTACGGCCGCGGCCTGATGCTGCTGGCCGAGCGCCTGTCGCTGGCGGCCGGGGAGAGCCTGCTCGGACTGCACGTCTTCGCGGGCAACACCCCGGCGATCCGGCTCTACGAGTCGCTGGGCTACCGCACGACCCACCTCAACAGCGCCAAGACGCTGGGGTAGGCCGACGCGGGGGAGTTCCTGGGGCCTCAGCCCTTCAGGAGGCGGTCGGTGATCTCCTCGATGCGCTCGCGCAGGCCGTCCTGGCTCTGGCCGCCGTCGAGCCGCTCGCCGCCGATCACATAGGTCGGGGTGCCGGTGACCTTGATCGCCTTGCCCTCGGCCTCGTCGGCGTCGACCGTCAGCAGGTGCCGGCCGTCGATCAGGGCCGTGTCGAACTCCTCGGCGTCCAGGCCCAGTTCGCCCGCCACCTCCAGGAGGACGGCCTCGCCGCGCTCGCCGAGCTCCTCGGTCCTGGCGAGCAGCGCCTCGGTGTACTCCCAGCCCCTGCCCTGGTCGGTGGCCTCCTCGGCGGCCTGGGCGGCGGCGTACGCGTGCTTGTGCTTGGCCAGCGGGAAGTGGCGCAGCTGGACGTCGATGCGCTCGCCGTACTTCTCGCGCAGCGCGCGCACGTCGTCGAGGGCCTGGAAGCAGTCGGGGCACTGCAGGTCGAACCAGGCCTCCAGGACGACGGGGGAGGCGGGGGTGGTGGACTCACTCATGGGAAGAGTCTCCCATCCGGTCCTCCCTGGGGGACGACCCGGAGATCTCCCTGATCCGGGGCCCCGGCCATGGCCGGGAGGGGCCGGGACGGTGCAGGATGGAAGGGACGTATCACCCGGGACCTGGAGGATCGCATGCTCGCCGAGACCATCTGCTCCGCGGTGTCCGTGGCGGGCCTGGGCATCGCCGCGGTCACGGCGTACCGCAAGCGGTTCCTTGCGGCGGCCCGGACGGCCGCCTACGCGCTGGTGCCGCTGGGACTGGTGATGACCGGTGCCGTGGCGTGGCTCGCGGACACCGCCTTCAGTCCGACCGCCTGGGCCGGCTTCGGCGTGCTCGGCGCGGCCTGGCTGCTCCTCTCGACCACACGGGCCGTCGAACGGCGCCGGTCCGGGCGCGGGGAGACCGGCCGGGGCGAGGCCCGGGAGGCGGTGGCGCCCCAGGCGTCCGCGCCGTCGCTCGGCGCCGGACAGCGCGGGTCCGGACAGCGCGGGTCCGGACAGCGCGGGGCCGCTCCCAAGCCGCAGGCCAAGACGGCCGACGAGGACTTCAGCGACATCGAGGCGATTCTGAAGAAGCACGGAATTTGACCGGGATCCGACGGTGATCTGACCGCTTCTGGCGGTTCTCGTTCCCGGCGTCCACGGGATGGGGTGAACACGCCCTGTCGAGGGGTGTGTTGCGCGATCTTCAGGGGTGGCCGTGCGCCATCATCCCCCCGAGATGCTGGATACCTCGCGCGACCCCGCCCCCGCCCCGACGCCCACGGCGAGCGCCCCGGAGGAGCCGCGCGGCTGTCTGTTCGCGCTCTCCCAGCCGCCGCTGATGATCTTCCTCGCGGTGATCGGCGCCCTGCTGCTGATGGCCGCCCTCCACGATCTGTTCCTGCTGTGAGACCGGCGGTGCCGCCGGACCCGGGCGGGCTCAGCCCGCGGCTTCCTTGCGGCGCGCCCGGTAGGCGGCGACGTGCAGGCGGTTCCCGCAGGTCCGGCTGGAGCAGTAGCGACGGGAGCGGTTGCGGGAGAGGTCGACGAAGGCGCGGCCGCAGTCCGGTGCCTCGCAGCGCCGCAGCCGCTCCTGCTCGCCCGCCACGACGATGAACGCGAGCGCCATGCCGCAGTCGGCTGCCAGGTGGTCGGAGACCGAGGCGCCCGGCGCGAAGTAGTGCACGTGCCAGTCGTAGCCGTCGTGGTCGGTGAGCTGCGGGGTCGTGCCGGCGGAGGCGACCAGCTGGTTGATCAGGGTGGCCGCGATCCGGGCGTCCGGGGCGGAGAAGGCGGCGGTGAACCGGTCGCGCACCTCGCGCACGGCCCGCAGATCCCCGGCTCCGAGCTCGCCCACGTCGCTGATCTTGTGGGCGCGTACGAAGGCCTTCAGCGCCGGGAGGTCGTCGAGTTCGTCGGCGCGATCGCCCTGGGGGGCGGTGTTCATCAGATCGACGACGGTGTCGAGGGCGATCCGGGTGTCGTGGGGGATGAGCACGCTTCGCTCCCTGGCCGGCTGCGGGCGGGCGCCCGCGAATTGCGCTGACTCTAGCGCGACCCGGAAACGGGCATCGGCGCCCCGCACCGCGCCGGCTGCGCGGTGGGGAGCGCCGATGTCCTCCGTATGTGACTGCCCGCGCGGCGCCGTCGCCCCGAGTCGGACGGCGCCGTGCGGCTCTCGGCCTGGCTCAGCTGTCGGCCAGGATGTGGGAGAGCTCCGTGTCGAGGTCGAAGTGCCGGTGCTCGGTGCCCGGTGGCACGGCCGCGTCGGTCCGCTTCAGGAACGACTCCAGGGCCCTCGCGGGGGCCTCGAGCAGGGCTTCGCCCTCGGGAGAGCTCAGCGCGATGCAGACGACTCCCTGGCCATGGCTACGGGACGGCCAGACCCGGACGTCGCCCGTGCCGGTGGGCCGGTGCAGCCCCTCGGCGAGAAGGTCGCGGGCGAAGACCCACTCGACCGTCTCCTCGGCTCCGGTGTGGAAGGTGGCGTGCACGGCATACGGATCGGCCGTGTCATACCGCAGGCCCGCGGGTACAGGCAGTGAGGACTCGCTCGACACAACGAGGCGCAGGTGCAGCTCGCAGCTGACCGTGGTGTTCATAAGCGCCAGGGCCTTTCGCTCAGTGTGCGCTCGGGGATTCGCACGTCGGCGAAATCGACATGCCACCTACGGTGCCGTTGTAAACCCCTCTGTCTGTTTTGTGATCGTTCAGGTAGCTCGTATGGACGCGTGTAACTTTGGGTAATACGCCCATTCTGGCAAGGTCGACCCGTCCGGTAGGTTGGGGCCATGCATGCGGAGAGTGACGAGCGCACGGGGGAGTCCGCGGTGAGCGGGGAGCACGGCCCGGAGAAGTCCGGGAGCGGCGGGGAAGAGGCGCCGCTGGGGTCCCGGGCGCCCGAGTTCATCAAGGCCCGCCGGACCCTGCACCTGAGCTGGCAGGTCGGCGTCTTCGTCGTCGGCCTCGCCGTCGTCGGCGCCGGCATCGTGATGCTGCCGCTGCCCGGCCCCGGCTGGCTGGTGATCTTCGCCGGCATGGCGATCTGGGCGACAGAGTTCGTCTGGGCGCAGCTGGTGCTCCGCTGGACCAAGCGCAAGGTCACCGAGGCGGCCCAGCGGGCCCTCGATCCCAAGGTCCGGCGCCGGAACATCATCCTCACCACGGTCGGTCTGGTGATCATCGCCGCGCTCTGCGCCGTCTACCTCTGGAAGTTCGGCTTCGTCATGCCGTGGAAGATCGACCAGTGACCCGCGCATGGTCAAGCAGCCCCGCTGACATGGGGTAATGTTTGCGGTGCGCCGGGCGATTAGCTCAGTGGGAGAGCACTTCGTTCACACCGAAGGGGTCACTGGTTCGAACCCAGTATCGCCCACCACCCGGCCCGAAGGCCCGGAGACGACACCGTCTCCGGGCCTTCGGCGTTCCCCCGACGCGGCCCCCGCGCGGGGGCCGCTCAGCGCATCCGCCCCAGCCGCTCCCGCAGCCGGCGCGCGTCACGCAACCGCTGCTCGTACGTCGCCCCCACCGCGAGCAGCAGCAGACCGGCCAGGGCCGGCGGCAGCCAGCGCGGCAGCGCGCCCACCACCTGCACGACATACGGCGCCAGCTCGTGCAGCCCGTCCAGGGCCAGCACCACGCCGCCCAGCACCAGCAGCGCCTGCAGCCGGAACCGGGCACCCAGCAGCGTCACCACGAGCGCCCCGAGCCCCAGCAGCAGCGGGCGCGCCCACTCCGGGTCCGTCCAGGCCGCGAGGAGACTCGGCAGCAGCGTCACGGCGAGACCCGGCCCGTACGCCGTCCAGGACGACGCCTCCGGGTCCCGACGGCGCCGCAGCACGCCCACCGCCAGGGCCGGGACGGTCACCGGCAGCGTGTACGCCTCCGGCGTCGCCACCTCCCACACCGCGAGCCGCACCCAGGTGGCCAGCAGGAACAGCGCGGCCGCGGCCCACGAGGCGACCGGGCGGCGCTCCGGCCGTACCGCCGTCGCCGCCGCGAGCACCCCGGCCAGGGCCAGCGCGAGCGCGAGCATCGCCGGCCGCCCCACGGTGAGCCCGAGCGCGCACAGCGCCACCGCGGCACCCGCGCCCTCCACGGCCACCGCCACCGGGCGGCGCCGCAGCCACGCCCCGACCCCGGCGGTCCCGGCCGGCACGGCGAGGAGAGCCAGCCCGGTCACCGCGGGACCCGCGTGCGCGGCCACGGCCCCCGCGCCGACCAGACCGGCCGCCGCGAGCACCGCACCGCAGGCCGCGACGAGCCGCCGCGCCCCCGTCCCGAGCGCCGCGACCCCCGCACACAGCACGAGCACCACCCCGAGCACCGCGAACGTCGCCGCCCGCACATCGAGCCCCAGCGCCACCGCACCCAGCGCGGAGGCGAGCCCCCCGGCGAACGCGAGCCACGCCACCACCTCGGCGGGCGCGGCGCCCCGCGTCGGAGCGGGCCCCGTCGCGGGCGCGGCGAGCGGCTCCGGGTCCGGCAGTCCGCGGGTCAGGAGCGCGGGCCGCACGGCCACGCCCAGGGCCCCCGCGGCCGTCAGGAGCAGCAGCGTCGACGTCGCCGCGTAGGGGAACCCCAGCGACACCGGCAGCGCGGTGAGCAGCGCCCAGGTCAGGGCCAGGGTGCCGCAGCGGGCCCACAGGCGGGGGACCGTCGCCAGAGTGGCGGCCGCGAGCAGCAGGACCAGCGGCGCCGTCGCGGGATAGCCCTCCAGGAGCGGCTCCGCGTGCGCGCCCGACCACGGCGCCCCCGAGCGGGCCAGCGGCCCCAGCAGCCCCGCAGCCACCGGCGGCAGCGCCCACACCAGCGCCAGCCCGAGCACGCCGCCACCGGCGAGCCCCAGTCCGCGCCGCACGGCCCCCGCCGCCGACGGCGCCGTCGACCCCTCCGTCGACCCCGCCGTCGGGCGCACGACGGCGAAGACCTCCCGGCCCCCCAGGGCCACACCCGCCAGGACCACCGCGCACACCGCGTACCCGGGCACCGTCCAGACCTCGGGGAGCGCCGAGCGCAGCAGCCCGCCGGCCGACGCGATCAGGGCGAGACCGGCGAGCGCCGCCGCCGGCAGCGCCGTCGGAGCGACGCGCACCGCCCCGTACAGCAGGACCGCCGCGCAGGCCAGCAGCAGCGGGGTCGCCCGCAGGGGTGTCCCGGCCGACAGGGCGAGGCCGGTGAGCAGCGCCCAGCCGCCGAGGACGCCCGCCGTGACGAAGGCCGTGATCCGCACCGGGGTCGGCGTGGTCCGCCGGGCGACCACGAGGTCGAGGACGGCCGTGGCCAGCGCCGCCCACGCGAAGGACAACACCCCGCCCCCGGCGGCCAGCGTCCCGAGAGGAAGGGGGAGTTGAGCCGCGACCACGGCCGCCGGCAGCGGGATCCGCAGCCGCGTGAGGGCCGCGCCGTACCCGCCCCAGACGGCGGCCAGGACACCGGCCGCCGTCGCCGTGTACGACAGGGCGCCGGTGTCCGCCAGCGCCACCCGGTGCAGTGCGTACGCGTCGAGGAGCGTGAGGATCAGGCCCAGCGCCGCCACCGACTCCGCCGTGGACCGCAGCCCCTTGCGCAGCAGCGCCACCGGTGCCAGGAGCGCCGCCGAGGTCACGGCGCCGAGGACGGCCGCCCGGCCGCCGATGCCCATCGAACCCCAGCTCACCAGGGTGAAGGCGACGGCCGCGACGGCCAGCAGCCCGCCGCCCAGGCTGAGCAGCACGTTCTGCGCGCTGCGCGGCGTCGCCTCGGGCCGCACCGGCACCGGCACGGGAGCCGCCACCGGCGCGTGCAGCACCCGCAGCAGCCAGTCCCGGCGGGCCAGCAACTGGGCCCGGTGGACGTCGAGTCGGGCCAGTTCGCGGTCGACGAGCACCAGCTCTTCCGCGGGGGGCAGGGAGGAATCCATACGCGGAGTGTGGCGCCGGACACGGGGGGAGGGGATGGGTGCGGCTACTCAGATCCGTGCCTGAGTAGCCCGCCGACCACGCCCTGATGACGCGCTCCGGGCGGCGCGGACTCGCGGCCCGGCCGCGGGCGGTTTGAACGAGACCCCGGAAGCCCTGTATGGTTCAACCCGTTCCCGGGCGATTAGCTCAGCGGGAGAGCACTTCGTTCACACCGAAGGGGTCACTGGTTCGATCCCAGTATCGCCCACCGGGAGAGGCCGGTCCGTCAGACGACGGACCGGCCTCAGCCGTTTCCGGCACCTTCCCGCGGCCTTCCGCACCGCCCGGGCGCCGCCCCTACGCCGCCGTCCGCAGCTCCGGACGCAGCGGCCACGCCGGGTCCACCGCCTCCGGGGTGCCCTGCCGGGCGAACCAGGCCTGCAGGCCACGCGCCTGCGCCGCGTGCCACACCGCCTGCAGCGTGTGCAGTTCCGGCGGTGACAGGCGCTCCAGGCGCGAGGCGAACCGCCGCCCCACCGACCGTACGACCTCGAGCGCGGCCGAGGCGTCCGCCGCCGCGTCGTGGGCGCCGTCCAGCACCACGCCGTACTGCTCGCACAGGTCCGTCAGCGTCCGGCGGCCCTTGCGGTACCGGTCCAGGTGCTTGTCCAGGACCCGCGGGTCGAGCACGCACAGCGGGACGCCGTCCATGTACGTGCCGAGCGAGGAGGCGCGGTGGCGGCGCAGCTCGCGGTCCAGGATCGTCAGGTCGAAGGGCGCGTTCATCACCACCAGGGGCCGCCCCGCCGCGCTCTGTTCGGCTATCGCCCGGGCCAGCTCCTCCACCACCGGCGAGGGCCAGCGCCCGTTGCGCTGGAGGTGATCGTCCGTCAGGCCGTGCACGGCGGTGGCTCCCGCCGGCACCGGGATGCCGGGGTTCACCAGCCAGCGCGTCACCCGCGGGCGCATGCCCGCGGCGTCCTGGACGACGAGGGCGGCGGACACGATCCGGTCCTCCTCGACGTCGACTCCCGTGGTCTCCGTGTCGAATGCGGCCAGCGGCCCATCGAACCAGTGCGTCGTCATCCCCGAACTCCTCGCACGTGCGCGGCAGATGGCCATCCCCCTGCCCGAAACGGTGATACCCGGGCTGTTTGCACCGTACGCAAACCGGTCACAACAGAGCTGACGGGGAAGGGAATTGACATGGCGATCGCCCAGCCCGAATGGGGAGGGCCGCCGCCCCAGCGGGCGGCACCGCTGCGCGGCTCGCTCGCCACCACCGCCTGCATGGAGACCCTCCAGGTGGGATACCTCCACGCGGTCGCGGCGGCGGCGGGCTGCTCGCTGTCGCAGCCGTTCCCGGACAACGGCATCGACTGGCACGTGAGCCACAGCGCCCCCGGGCACACGGTCGACGACGAGGTGACCATCAAGGTGCAGCTCAAGTGCACCTACCAACTGCCGCCACGCACCCCCGGCGCCGCCCCCGCGTTCTCGTTCACCCTGGACAACGAGCACCTGGTGAAGCTGGCCCGGACGCCCGTGGCCGTACACAAGATCCTGGTCGTGATGCTCGTACCACGGGACCGGGAGGACTGGCTGCGGGCCGACCACGACCGGCTCGACCTGCGGCACTGCTGCTACTGGATCAACCTGGCCGGCCACCCGGTCACGGGACGGCGCAGGACCACCGTGCGCGTCTCGACGGCACGGATCTTCGACGACCGGGCGCTCTGCGAGATCATGGCCCGGGTCGGCGTGGGAGGGAGACCCTGATGCGGCCGATCGACGAACCCGACCCCGGCGGGGTCGACCCCCGCGTGCTCGGCGCGCTGCTCGCCCGGCACGGCTGGCGGCGGCACGGCGGCGCCGCGGGCCGCTACAGCCGCTGGGCCCCGCCCGGGCCCGAACCGGGCGGCCGCGGCACCAGCCTCCTGGTGCCGGACAGCCGGGCCTTCCCGGACTGCGAGGACCTGATCGGCGAGGCCCTGACCGCGCTCGCCCGCAGCGGCACGCCCTCGGCCCGCGAGGTGCTCACCGGGCTCGCCGTCCCCAGCGACGAGATCCGCTGGTGGCGCGATGTGCCGCCGGGCCCGTCCGGGGGCGTGCCCTGGCCCGTGCAGGAGCAGCTGAGGTCCGCCGCCCGCGGCATGCTGCTGGCCGGCGCCCTCGCCGTGCGCGGGCGCGCCGGGTACCACGGGGCCCGGCACCGCAGGCAGGCCCAGGCCTCCCTGGAGAACGTCGTCGTCGACGGCGCGCCGGGCGGCGGGCTCACCGCCTTCCTGCCCGTCGACCCGGGCCGGGCCGTCTCCGTACGCCTCTACCACGCGCTCTACGCGGCCCGCGAGGCCGTCGACTACCAGCGGGCGACCGGCGGCATGGAGGCCTTCGACACCGCCGTCGAGGCCGGGGTGAGCCGGGAGCTCACCGAGGCCCTGGTCGCGCTGGTGCGCGGCACCGAGGGCGCCGGCGTCGCCCTGGAGTGGTCCCCGGCGGCCGGCACCCCCGCGGGCTGCGCCGCCCGCCCCGAGCCCGTCGAGTTCTCGCCCGGCGACCTGCCCGCGCTGCGCGAGGCGACCGCCCGCTACCTGGCCGACGAGCCCTCCGTACCGGTACGGATCACCGGCAGCGTCGTCCGGATGCGCCGCTCGGGCCCGCGCGGCGAGGGCACCGTACGGCTGCGCGTGCTGGCCGGGGCGGACGTGCGGCACGTCCGGGTGACCCTCGACGAGGACGCGTACCGGACGGCCGGGCACGCCCATCTGGTCGGGCTGCCGATCCGGGTGGTCGGCAGGCTGGAGAGCCGCGGCGGCTTCCGGCGGCTCACCGACGCCAGCGGGGTCGTGCCGGTGCAGGTCGACGAGGCGGTCCGGGACCGTCTGCTGAAGTCGATGCAGGAGACGATCGAGAACGCGGACTTCTTCGAGGAGGCGTGCGGCGAAAACGACTGAGAGGCGGGACACGGACCCCGGTAGGATCGAGGCCTGCGCGGCACCTCGTCTCTGCCGCGCACCGCAGGAGCCGGCACCTCGTGTCTGCCGGCGCCCCTATGTATGGAGTATCCGTGTCTGAAGTCCGTGTGACCGTCCAGTCCGCCTCGGGATCAGAGGAGAGGACGGTGAGCGCGGGCACCACGGCCGGCGCCCTGTTCGCCGACGACCGCACCGTGATCGCCGCCCGGGTCGCGGGCGAGCTGAAGGACCTCGCGTACGAGCTCGTCGAGGGCGATGTCGTCGAGGGGGTGGAGATCTCCTCGCCGGACGGTCTCGACATCCTCCGCCACTCCACCGCGCACGTCATGGCCCAGGCCGTGCAGGAGCTGTTCCCCGAGGCCAAGCTGGGCATCGGCCCGCCGGTCCGGGACGGCTTCTACTACGACTTCGACGTCGAGAAGCCCTTCACTCCCGAGGACCTCAAGGTCATCGAGAAGAAGATGCAGGAGATCCAGAAGCGTGGCCAGCGCTTCTCCCGCCGTGTCGTCACGGACGAGGAGGCCCGCGAGGAGCTCGCGGCCGAGCCGTACAAGCTGGAGCTCATCGGCATCAAGGGCGCGGCCTCGACCGACGACGGTGCCAACGTCGAGGTCGGCGGCGGCGAGCTGTCGATCTACGACAACCTGGACGCCAAGACCGGCGAGCTGTGCTGGAAGGACCTCTGCCGCGGTCCGCACCTGCCCACCACCCGGAACATCCCGGCGTTCAAGCTGATGCGCAACGCCGCCGCCTACTGGCGCGGCAGCGAGAAGAACCCGATGCTCCAGCGCATCTACGGCACCGCGTGGCCGTCGAAGGAGGAGCTGAAGGCGCACCTCGAGTTCCTCGCCGAGGCCGAGAAGCGCGACCACCGCAAGCTGGGCAACGAGCTGGACCTGTTCTCCATCCCGGACGAGATCGGCTCCGGCCTCGCCGTCTTCCACCCCAAGGGCGGCATCATCCGCCGGGTCATGGAGGACTACTCGCGCAAGCGGCACGAGGAGGAGGGCTACGAGTTCGTCTACTCGCCGCACGCCACCAAGGGCAAGCTGTTCGAGAAGTCCGGTCACCTCGACTGGTACGCCGAGGGCATGTACCCCCCCATGCAGCTCGACGAGGGCGTGGACTACTACCTCAAGCCCATGAACTGCCCGATGCACAACCTGATCTTCGACGCGCGCGGGCGCTCCTACCGTGAGCTGCCGCTGCGCCTGTTCGAGTTCGGCACCGTGTACCGGTACGAGAAGTCCGGCGTCGTGCACGGTCTGACCCGGGCCCGGGGCTTCACCCAGGACGACGCGCACATCTACTGCACCCGCGAGCAGATGGCGGACGAGCTCGACAAGACGCTCACCTTCGTCCTGAACCTGCTGCGCGACTACGGCCTGACCGACTTCTACCTGGAGCTGTCCACCAAGGACCCGGAGAAGTACGTCGGCTCGGACGAGGCCTGGGAGGAGGCCACCGCGGTCCTCCAGCAGGTCGCCGAGAAGCAGGGCCTGCCGCTGACCCCCGACCCGGGCGGCGCCGCGTTCTACGGCCCGAAGATCTCGGTGCAGGCGCGGGACGCCATCGGCCGCACCTGGCAGATGTCGACCGTGCAGCTCGACTTCAACCTGCCGGAGCGGTTCGACCTGGAGTACACCTCCCCGGACGGCACCAAGCAGCGCCCGGTCATGATCCACCGTGCGCTGTTCGGTTCGATCGAGCGGTTCTTCGCGGTGCTCCTGGAGCACTACGCGGGCGCCTTCCCGGCGTGGCTGGCCCCGGTGCAGGCGACGGGCATCCCGATCGGCGACGCGCACATCCCGTACCTGCAGGAGTTCGCCGCCAAGGCGAAGAAGCAGGGCCTGCGGGTGGAGGTCGACGCCTCCTCGGACCGGATGCAGAAGAAGATCCGCAACGCGCAGAAGCAGAAGGTCCCGTTCATGATCATCGCCGGTGACGAGGACATGGCCAACGGTGCCGTCTCCTTCCGCTACCGCGACGGTTCGCAGGAGAACGGCATCCCGGTCGACGAGGCCATCGCCAAGATCGCCAAGGCCGTCGAGGACCGCGTCCAGGTCTGACGGTCCTGAGGCACGGTCAGGAGGCCCCCGGGGAGTTCCCCGGGGGCCCCTTCTCGTCCTCCCGGGTGAACGCCTGGATCAGCCAGGACGAGAAGGAACCCGTCACCGCGCCGAGCAGCGCCAGACCGACCCCCATCATCCCGACCGCCGTGAGCCGCCCCATCGGGGTCACCGGGGTCACGTCCCCGTAGCCCACCGTCGCCAGCGTCGCGCACGCCCACCACACCGAGTCGCCGAAGGTGCGGATCGTCGCGCCGGGGGCGCCGTACTCGAAGTGGTAGACGGCCAGCGCCCCCGCGAAGCCGAGCAGCCCCGCCGTCATCCCCCCATACGCCATGACCCGGGCGTACAGGGTCAGCCGGGGCTTGTCGCGGCGGCGCTGGACCCGGTCGTAGACGCTCACGACCCGCAGTGGGCGCAGCAGCGGCAGGATCAGCACCACCGTGTCGAGGAGGTGGTGGCGCACGAAGCGCAGCACGCCGATGCCGCTCAGCCGGACCCGTACGACATAGTCCATGAGGAAGACCGCCCACGCGGCGTACGTCAGGGCGAGGCAGAGGTCCTGCACGGCTCCCGGCAGGTGGTGACCGAGGACCCGTACCGCGTAGGAGGCGAGAAAGACCAGGGCCATCACTGTCAGCGGGGTCTCCATCGCGGTGTCCCAGCGCTCCTGCGCGGACGGGACCGAGGGCCTGTCTCTCATCGGTTCAGCATGGCCCCTGCACCGATCTTCCGCCCCGGCGACACGATCCGAACGGGCGAAGCAATATGCTGCACAGCATGACGACTGAGCCGGAGCAGCAGATCGGAGTGGGGACGCAGGACGCGTTCCAGCGCCTGTGGACGCCTCACCGGATGGCCTACATCCAGGGCGAGAACAAGCCCACCGGGCCGGGCGCCGACGACGGCTGTCCCTTCTGCACGATCCCCTCGATGTCGGACGAGGACGGACTGGTGATCGCCCGGGGCCGGAGCGTGTACGCGGTCCTCAACCTGTACCCGTACAACGGCGGCCACCTGATGTGCGTGCCGTACCGTCACGTCGCCGACTACACCGACCTCGACACGGCCGAGACCGCCGAACTCGGCGAGTTCACCAAGCGGGCCATGGTCGCGCTGCGGGCCGCCTCCGGCGCGCACGGCTTCAACATCGGCATGAACCAGGGCACGGTCGCCGGGGCCGGGATCGCCGCCCATCTGCACCAGCACGTCGTGCCCCGCTGGGGCGGCGACACCAACTTCATGCCGGTGGTCGGCCACACCAAGGTGCTGCCGCAGCTCCTCGCCGACACCCGGAAGATGCTGGCCGACGCCTGGCCGGCCGGCATCTGAGCCGTCTGATCCGCTTGATCCGTCCGATCCCTGGAGCCCGATCCGACGCGTAGGGCCGCCCCGGCCCTACGCGTCGTAGATGTCGGCCTTCTTCGGGCCCGGGTCCTGGATGCCGCCGCTGAGGACCAGCGAGCGGTTGGTGAAGCGCTCCGTGTCCACGCCGTGGTCGTCGAGGACCTTGATGGTCGCCGCGTGCACCGCCCGCAGGACGGGGGTCGCGGTGCGGATGGCGTCGTCGGCCATGAAGCGGTTCTTCCAGGGCGGGCTCGCCCAGGGGTGGCGCAGGCCGAAGGGCTCCGGCAGGACCAGTTTGCCGCCGAGGAAGTCCAGGACCGGCGGGAACCAGGTCAGCGGCGCGCGGACGGCCTGCCGGACCACGTCGTCGGTGCCGGTCAGCGGAAGCTTGATCTCGCGGGTCTCCCAGAACCTGACGGTCTTGGAGACCTCCTTGGTCTTCGCCTTCGGCTTGCTGGTGAACAGCGAGTGGACCGGGCCGAGGGCGTGACCCGTGACCTCGACGCGCAGCGTGTGGTGCAGCGAGGTGACCGTCACCATCATCGTGAGGACCAGCTGCCCGTCCCAGAGCGTGAACTGGACGCCCAGATAGTGCCGGTTCCCACTGCCGAACTGCTGGTCGTTGCAGATGCGCTGTATCTCGTGCGGCTTCACCTGGAAGGCGACGATGTTCTCGCCCGAGGGGCGGCCCACCTCGTCGGCGCCCTCGCCGACCGGCGAGACGATCCAGTGCTTGACGGTCGGCTTGGGGAAGCCGGTCTTCAGTGAGCCGCGCTCCAGGAGCGTCAGCTGGGTGTGGATCTCGCGGACCACGTCCCAGGCGCGGAAGTCGTGGATCTCCTTGCCGTTCTTCGGGATCAGCTCCTCGGCGAGGGTCCAGCTGCCCCAGCGGGTGCCCATGCCCAGTATTCCCTTGGGGCCCGCGTAGAAGATGACGTTGGACTGCTGCTCGGCGGAGAGCTTCTCCAGGTTCTGCCGCAGCTCCTCGGCGGTCTTCTCGCCCGGGTCCTGCGGCACCGCCTCGGGGATCTTGGCGCCGATGCCGCCGCCGCTGAGCAGGGCGGTCCAGCGCTCGCGCAGGTCCTGGGCGGTGCCCTCGCAGATCCGGCGGGCCAGGTACCAGCCGGCCACCGGGGCCACCACCATGGCGCGCAGATAGTTGGGCAGCACACCGTCGAAGGGCAGCTTCAGCAGCACGAGGAAGGCGAAGATACCGGCGGCGACCAGCACGAGGGTGCCGATGGCGCTGGTCCGCTTGTTGTCGGAGCCGGCGGCGATCCGGCGCAGCTGGATCACGCCCAGCCACAGCAGCAGACCCGGCAGGAACAGCAGGCCGAAGACCAGCGTCACCAGGGTCAGCTTCACGTCGCGCTGCTTGCGGATGCGGGTGGCGGCCAGGCAGTGCTCGACGACCGGCTGCGGCTCGGCGCCGAACGACTGGATCAGCGGCTTGCGGGCGCCGCCCAGCATCCGCACCTGCACGGCCCGGGAGAAGGCCTCACCGAGGTCCGGGCGGAACAGCTTGTGCCACTTGCCCTCCTTGACCGTGGACTTGTGCCACTCGCTGTTGGCCTCCAGGATCACCCCGACCGGGCTGTCGCGGTACGCGGCGGAGGCGAGGGCATGGGTCGCCGCCGTCTGCGCGTCCGAGCCCTGCAGGGGAACCTGCGCCCCGATGCCGAAACTGCCGATCGTCACTGCCGCCCCCATCACCACGGTCCCTGTGCGGGCTGTTCCCAACTGCCGCGCCCCGCACACCTTCTGAGCTGGGCACCACAGCGTAACCGGGCGACGCCGGATGCGTCACGGGACCGGACGAAGGCGTCCGAATGCCGCCCGCCGAAAGGGAGTTGGGCGGGCGGCACGCGAGGGCATCCGGTCGACGATCCGTCAGCCGCTATCCCTTTTCCTCCTGTTCGCGCAGCTTGTCCGCCAGGTGCGGAGGCATCGCCTCGTGCCGCGCGTACGCACGGTGGAAGCTGCCCGTGCCGTGCGAGACCGACCGCAGCTCGACCGCGTACCGCCCGATCTCGATCTCCGGCACCTCCGCCCGCACCACCGTCCGCCCCGGCCCCGCCTGCTCGGTGCCCACCACCCGGCCGCGCCGCCCCGACAGATCGCTCATCACCGGACCCACATAGCCGTCCGGCACCAGCACCGACACCTCCGCCACCGGCTCCAGGAGACGGATCGGCACCTCCGCCGCAGCCTCCCGCAGGGCCAGGGCGCCCGCCGTCTGGAAGGCCGCGTCGGAGGAGTCCACCGAGTGCGCCTTGCCGTCCCGCAGGGTGACCCGGATGTCGACCAGCGGATGACCGGCCACGACCCCGCGGGCCGCCTGCGCCCGGATGCCCTTCTCCACGGAGGGGATGAACTGGCGCGGCACGGCACCGCCGACCACCTTGTCGACGAACTCGATGCCGCTGCCCGCCGGCAGCGGCTCCACGTCGATCTCGCAGATCGCGTACTGGCCGTGCCCGCCCGACTGCTTCACATGCCGGCCGCGCCCCGCGGCCGCCCCGCCGAAGGTCTCCCGCAGCGACACCCGGTGCGGGACGGTGTCGACCTGCACGCCGAAGCGACCGCGCAGCCGCTCCAGGGCCACCTCCGCGTGCGCCTCGCCCAGACACCACAGGACGACCTGATGCGTGTCCTGGTTCTGTTCGAGCCGCATCGTGGGGTCCTCGGCCACCAGCCGCGCCAGCCCCTGCGACAGCCGGTCCTCGTCCGCCTTGCTGTGCGCCTCGATCGCCAGCGGCAGCAGCGGCTCGGGCATCGCCCACGGCTCCATCAGGAGCGGGTCGTCCTTCGCGGACAGCGTGTCGCCCGTCTCCGCGCGGGCCAGCTTGCCCACACAGGCCAGATCGCCCGCGACGCACTGCGCCAGGGCCCGCTGCTGCTTGCCGAACGGCGAGGTCAGCGCCCCCACCCGCTCGTCGGCGTCATGCCGGTCCCGCTCCTCGTGGTCCCGGTCGGTCAGCCCGTGCCCCGACACGTGCACGGTCGCGTCCGGACGCAGGGTGCCCGAGAAGACCCGGACCAGCGACATCCGGCCCACGTACGGGTCCGAGGAGGTCTTCACGACCTCCGCGACCAGCGGCCCGTCCGGATCGCAGGTCAGGACCGGCCGCGGCGCGCCCTCCGGGCTCGTGACCACCGGGGCGGCGCGCTCCAGCGGCGTGGGGAAGCCGCCGGTGATCAGCTCCAGGAGCTCCACCGTGCCGAGCCCCTGCTTGCCGCCGTCCGCCGCGGGGGCGGCGGCGAGCACCGGGTGGAACGTGCCGCGCGCGACCGCCTTCTCCAGGTCGTCGACGAGGGTCTTGAGATCGATCTCCTCGCCGCCGAGATAGCGGTCCATCAGGGTCTCGTCCTCGCTCTCGGCGATGATCCCCTCGATCAGCCGGCCGCGGGCCTCCGCGATCAGCGGCCGCTGCGTCTCGTCGGGCGGGTCCTCCCGCCGTACCCCCGTCGAGTAGTCGAAGATCCGCTCCGTGAGCAGCCCCACCAGACCGGTGGCCGGAGCGTGCCCGTCGGCGCTCTCCTCGCCGCGCACGGGCAGGTACAGGGGGAGTACGGCGTCGGGGTCGTCGCCCCCGAACAGGCCGGCGCAGATCTCGGTGAGCCGGGTGAAGTCCGTGCGCGCCGTGTCGAGATGGGTCACCACGATCGCCCGCGGCATGCCGACGGCGGCGCACTCCTCCCACACCGCGTGCGTGGAGCCCATCACCGCGTCGGCCTCCTGCGCCGCCGAGACGACGAAGAGGGCCGCGTCCGCCGCGCGCAGACCGGCCCTCAGCTCCCCGACGAAGTCGGCGTATCCGGGGGTGTCCAGGAGGTTGACCTTGCACCCGCCCCATTCGACGGGGACGAGGGAGAGCTGTACGGAGCGCTGCTGGCGGTGTTCGATCTCGTCGTAGTCGGAGACCGTCCCGCCGTCCTCGACGCGCCCGGCCCGGTTGACCGCCCCGGCGGTCTGGGCCAGGGCCTCGACGAGGGTCGTCTTGCCCGATCCGCTGTGGCCGACCAGCACCACGTTCCGCACGGCCGAGGGCCGGTCGGCCGTTGGAGCCCTGCCGGCGGCCCCGGAGTGCGCGTTCGCCTTGTCGCCCATGATGTCTTCCTCCCGACTGCTCGTACGGTGAGGTGGGGACGCGGGCGCGGGGGAGTGGTGCGGCGTGTCGCTGCCGCGTGCGGCTCCGGCGGTGCCCGCGGTCGTCCTTCGAGCTTTGCACCGACGTCACGGTGCGTCCATACGTCCTACGCGCGCGGGGGCTGGTGGGGTGGGGGACGGGCTCGGGTGCGGCGGGGACGCGGTCCGGGTGCGGCTCGGATGTGGTCCGGGTGTGGCTCGGACGTGGTCCGAATGTGGTCCGAATGTGGTCCGGATGTGGCTGGGACCTGGTCAGGATGCGCCCCGGATTCGCTCCGGGCGCGGTCCGGATTCGCTCCGGATGCGACGGCACGGGCGCGGTGGGCGGGTGCCGACGCTCCCGCGGGGGCGCGCGTGGCTACGATGGGTGAGCCGGTGGTCGTAGGGGCCGCGCGGCCCACCGAACCTCGGGAAGGCCATGCTGAACAAGTACGCGCGTGCCTTTTTTACGCGTGTCCTCACACCGTTCGCCGCGTTTCTGCTCCGCCGGGGCGTCAGCCCCGACGCCGTGACGCTCATCGGCACCGCCGGGGTGGTGGCCGGCGCGCTGGTCTTCTTCCCCCGGGGGGAGTTCTTCTGGGGCACGATCGTCATCACGTTGTTCGTCTTCTCGGACCTCGTCGACGGCAACATGGCCCGCCAGGCGGGCATCTCCAGCCGCTGGGGCGCCTTCCTCGACTCCACCCTCGACCGGGTGGCCGACGGCGCGATCTTCGGCGGCTTCGCGCTCTACTACGCCGGCAAGGGTGACGACAACGTCCTGTGCGCCGTCGCGATCTTCTGCCTCGCCAGCGGCCAGGTCGTCTCGTACACCAAGGCCCGCGGCGAATCGATCGGCCTGCCCGTTGCCGTCAACGGCCTCGTCGAACGCGCCGAACGCCTGGTGATCTCCCTGGTCGCGGCGGGCCTCGCCGGACTGCACAACTTCGGCGTGCCCGGCATCCAGATCCTGCTGCCGATCGCCCTGTGGATCGTGGCCGTCGGCTCGGCGGTCACCCTGGGACAGCGCGTCGTGACCGTACGCCGGGAGTCCGCCGAGGCGGACGCCGCCGCGCGGGGCAGCGAGGCGGCGGGATGAGCGGGAACAACGCGAAGGGCGCGGCGAGCGCGACGAGCGCGTCTGGCGGGAAGGCCGGGAAGGCCGGGAAGACCGGGCTCAAGGACAGCGTCACCGACGGGCTGTACGGGCTCGGCTGGGCCACCGTGAAGAAGCTGCCCGAGCCGGTCGCCAAGGCCCTCGGCCGCCGCATCGCCGACACCGCCTGGAAGCGGCGCGGCAAGAGCGTCCTGCGCCTCGAGTCCAACCTCGCGCGCGTCGTCCCCGGCGCCTCCCCGGAACGCCTCCGGGAGCTCTCCAAGGCCGGCATGCGCTCGTACATGCGCTACTGGATGGAATCCTTCCGGCTACCCACCTGGAGCAAGGAGCGCGCCGCCGGCAGCTTCGCCCCCAAGGACGTCCACTACCTCAAGGACGCCCTCGCCTCCGACCGCGGTGTCGTCCTCGCCCTGCCCCACATGGGCAACTGGGACCTCGCCGGCGTGTGGGTCACCCGCGCCCTCGGCGTGCCCTTCACCACCGTCGCCGAACGGCTCAAGCCCGAGTCGCTCTACGACCGGTTCGTCGCCTACCGCGAATCCCTCGGCATGGAGGTGCTGCCCCACACCGGCGGCTCCGCCTTCGGGACGCTCGCGCGCAGGCTGCGGGCCGGCGGGCTCGTCTGCCTCGTGGCCGACCGCGACCTGTCCTCCTCGGGCGTCGAGGTCTCCTTCTTCGGCGAACCGACCCGCATGCCCGCCGGGCCCGCGATCCTCGCCCAGCAGACCGGGGCGCTGCTGATCCCCGTGACCCTCTGGTACGACGACACCGACGTCATGCGCGGACAGCTCCACGCGCCCCTCGACGTGCCCGAGTCAGGCACCCGGGCCGAAAAGACGTCCTCCATGACACAGGCCCTCGCCGACATCTTCGCCGCGGGCATCGCGGACCACCCGGAGGACTGGCACATGCTCCAGCGACTGTGGCTCGCTGACCTGGAAGAACGACAGGAGGACCGGACGGCGTGAGGATCGGCATCGTCTGCCCGTACTCCTGGGACGTGCCCGGCGGCGTCCAGTTCCACATCCGCGACCTCGCCGAGCACCTCATCCGGCTCGGCCACCAGGTCTCCGTCCTCGCCCCCGCCGACGACGAGACCCCGCTGCCGCCGTACGTCGTCTCCGCCGGCCGCGCGGTGCCCGTGCCGTACAACGGCTCCGTCGCCCGGCTCAACTTCGGCTTCCTCTCCGCGGCGCGGGTGCGGCGCTGGCTGCACGACGGCACCTTCGACGTCGTCCACATCCACGAACCCACCTCGCCCTCGCTCGGGCTCCTCACCTGCTGGGCCGCCCAAGGGCCCATCGTGGCCACCTTCCACACCTCCAACCCGCGCTCCCGCGCCATGATCGCCGCGTACCCGATCCTCCAGCCGGCCCTGGAGAAGATCAGCGCCCGCATCGCGGTCAGCGAGTACGCCCGACGCACCCTCGTCGAGCACCTCGGCGGCGACGCCGTCGTCATCCCCAACGGCGTCGACGTCGACTTCTTCGCCCGCGCCGAGCCCAAGAAGGAGTGGCAGGGCGGCACCCTCGGCTTCATCGGGCGCATCGACGAACCCCGCAAGGGCCTGCCCGTGCTCATGCGGGCCCTGCCCAAGATCCTCGCCGAACGGCCCGACACCCGGCTCCTCGTCGCCGGGCGCGGCGACGAGGAGGAGGCCGTCGCCTCGCTGCCGCGCGAGATGCGGTCCCGGGTCGAGTTCCTCGGCATGGTCAGCGACGAGGACAAGGCGCGGCTGCTGCGCAGCGTCGACGTGTACGTCGCGCCCAACACCGGGGGCGAGAGCTTCGGCATCATCCTCGTCGAGGCGCTCTCCGCCGGCGCGCCCGTCCTCGCCGCCGACCTCGACGCCTTCGCCCAGGTCCTCGACCAGGGCGCGGCCGGCCAGCTCTTCACCAACGAGGACGCCGACGACCTCGCCGACCGGGCCATCAGCCTCCTCGGCGACGAGGCCCGCCGCGACCAACTCCGCGAACGCGGCTCCGCGCATGTGCGGCGGTTCGACTGGTCGACGGTGGGGGCGGACATCCTGGCCGTCTACGAGACGGTGACGGACGGCGCGGCGTCGGTGGCCACGGACGAGCGAGCGGGGGGCGGCTTGCGGGCCCGCTTGGGCCTGTAGGGCCTGCCAGGGGGTACCCCCCGCCCCGCGGTTGCGGGGCCGCCCGCTCCGCCCCCCGTTGTGGGCATTCGTTCCGCTGGGGCGGAACGGGTGGGCACAACGGGACGACGCCCTGCGGGCGCCTCCGCCCCCTCGCTCGTACCTCGCCCAAGACCACCCTGAGTGGGACCACCGGCGACCGGTACCTCCGCGGGGGCGGTCGCCTCCCGCCGTTGTCGGCTGGAGGCTGGTCCTTGGGAAGGCGTGCTGCCCCGCCCCGGTAGCCTGTTCGCCCGTGACCGAAACCCTGATCTGGACCGTCGCCGCGCTCATCCTCATCGGCGTCTACCTCAGCTGGACCGCCGGAAGGCTCGACCGGCTGCACACCCGTATCGACGCGGCGCGGGCCGCGCTCGACGCGCAGTTGTTGCGGCGGGCCTCGGTCGCTCAGGAGCTCGCCACGTCGGGGGTGCTCGATCCCGCCGCCTCGATCGTGCTCTACGAGGCGGCGCACGCGGCGCGTCAGGCCGAGGAGGACCACCGGGAGGTCGCCGAGAGCGAGCTCAGCCAGGCGCTGCGGGCGGTGTTCGGGGAGCCGGAGCAGGTCGAGGTGGTGCGCGCGGCGCCCGGTGGCGAGGAGGCCGCGGGGGAGCTGGCGGCGGCGGTGCGGCGGGTGCCGATGGCGCGGCGCTTCCACAACGACGCCGTACGGGCCGCGCGGGCGCTGCGTCGGCACCGCAAGGTGCGCTGGTTCCGGCTGGCCGGTCACGCCCCGTTCCCGCTCGCCTTCGAAATGGATGACGAGCCGCCTGTGGCCCTTGCGGATCGCCCCGCCTGACCGGGTGTGGCCTTCGTAACCTGCGAAAACGATCCACCGGCTCTGCATTGGCCCTTGCTGTGGCCCCCTCCTGGCCGGTTTCCTCGTCATCGTCAACAACCCCCGTTGTCACTGAGTGAGGTACCCGTGTCCACCACGCCTTCCACCACCCCGCAGTCCGCCGACGCGATCGGCACCTCCCGAGTCAAGCGCGGCATGGCCGAGCAGCTCAAGGGCGGCGTGATCATGGACGTGGTCAACGCCGAGCAGGCGAAGATCGCCGAGGATGCCGGCGCCGTGGCCGTCATGGCCCTGGAGCGGGTCCCCGCGGACATCCGCAAGGACGGCGGCGTGGCCCGCATGTCCGACCCGAACATGATCGAAGAGATCATCGGCGCCGTCTCCATCCCGGTCATGGCCAAGTCCCGCATCGGCCACTTCGTCGAGGCCCAGATCCTGCAGTCGCTGGGCGTGGACTACATCGACGAGTCCGAGGTCCTGACCCCGGCCGACGAGGTCAACCACTCCGACAAGTGGGCCTTCACGACCCCCTTCGTCTGTGGCGCCACCAACCTGGGCGAGGCCCTCCGCCGCATCGCCGAGGGCGCGGCCATGATCCGCTCCAAGGGCGAGGCCGGCACCGGCAACGTCGTCGAGGCCGTCCGCCACCTGCGCCAGATCAAGAACGAGATCGCCAAGCTGCGCGGCTTCGACAACAACGAGCTGTACGCCGCCGCCAAGGAGCTGCGCGCCCCGTACGAGCTCGTCAAGGAGGTCGCCGAGCTCGGCAAGCTCCCGGTCGTGCTGTTCTCCGCCGGTGGCGTGGCCACCCCGGCCGACGCCGCGCTGATGCGCCAGCTCGGTGCCGAGGGCGTCTTCGTCGGCTCCGGCATCTTCAAGTCGGGCGACCCGGCCAAGCGCGCCGCCGCCATCGTGAAGGCCACCACCTTCTACGACGACCCGAAGGTCATCGCGGACGCCTCCCGCAACCTGGGCGAGGCCATGGTCGGCATCAACTGCGACACCCTGCCCGAGGCCGAGCGCTACGCGAACCGGGGCTGGTAAGCACCCATGAGCACTCCCGTCAGCCCTGTCATCGGGGTCCTGGCTCTCCAGGGCGACGTACGGGAGCACCTGATCGCCCTGGCCGCGGCTGACGCCGTGGCCAGGCCCGTCAGGCGCCCCGAGGAGCTCGCCGAGATCGACGGCCTCGTCATTCCCGGCGGAGAGTCCACCACCATCTCCAAGCTGGCCGTGCTGTTCGGCCTGATGGAGCCGCTGCGTGAGCGGATCGCGGGCGGCATGCCCGTGTACGGCACCTGCGCCGGTCTGATCATGCTCGCCGACAAGATCCTCGACCCGCGCTCGGGTCAGGAGACCTTCGGCGGCATCGACATGATCGTGCGCCGCAACGCCTTCGGGCGGCAGAACGAGTCCTTCGAGGCGGGCGTGACCGTGACGGGGATCGACACTCCCGTCGAGGGCGTCTTCATCCGCGCCCCCTGGGTCGAGTCGGTCGGCGCGGAGGTCGAGGTGCTCGCCGAGCACGAGGGCCACATCGTCGCCGTGCGGCAGGGACGGGCCCTCGCGACCTCGTTCCACCCCGAGCTGACCGGCGACCACCGGATCCACGAGCTGTTCGTGGCCATGGTGCGCGCCGAGCGGTGAGACGATCCTTGTAGGATCTCTGGGGTTCGTTCAGTAATGGGTTACGCGAAGGAGACAGGCAGATGTCCGGCCACTCTAAATGGGCTACGACGAAGCACAAGAAGGCCGTGATCGATGCCAAGCGCGGCAAGCTCTTCGCGAAGCTGATCAAGAACATCGAGGTCGCGGGGCGCACCGGTGGCGCCGATCCCGAGGGCAACCCGACGCTCTACGACGCCATCCAGAAGGCCAAGAAGGCTTCCGTCCCGAACAAGAACATCGACTCGGCGATCAAGCGCGCCGCCGGCCTCGAGGCGGGCGGTGCCGACTACGAGACGATCATGTACGAGGGTTACGGCCCGAACGGTGTCGCGGTGCTCATCGAGTGCCTCACCGACAACCGCAACCGTGCCGCCTCCGACGTGCGCGTCGCCATGACCCGCAACGGCGGCTCGATGGCCGACCCGGGCTCCGTCTCGTACCTGTTCAACCGCAAGGGCGTCGTCGTGCTCCCCAAGGGCGAGCTGAGCGAGGACGACGTCCTCGGCGCGGTCCTGGAGGCGGGCGCCGAGGAGGTCAACGACCTCGGCGAGAGCTTCGAGGTCATCAGTGAGTCCACCGACCTGGTCGCGGTCCGTACCGCGCTCCAGGAGGCCGGCATCGACTACGACTCGGCCGAGTCCAGCTTCGTCCCGACCATGCAGGTCGAGCTCGACGAGGACGGCGCGCGCAAGATGTTCAAGCTGATCGACGCCCTGGAGGACAGCGACGACGTGCAGAACGTCTTCGCCAACTTCGACGTCAGCGACGAGGTCATGGAGAAGGTCGACGCCTGAGCGCGACCCTTCACCGCAGCGGGCCGACGGGGACACACCCCCCGTCGGCCCGCTGTGTTGTCGGTGGCAGCAGATAGCCTGCACAAACAGGTGAGCGAACAGGGAGGGCACGGTGCGTGTTCTGGGGGTGGATCCCGGACTGACCCGATGTGGTGTCGGGGTGGTCGAGGGGGTCGCCGGGCGGCCGCTGACCATGCTCGGGGTCGGCGTGGTGCGCACTCCCGCCGACGCCGACATCGGCATCCGGCTGGTCGGCATCGAGCAGGGCATCGAGGAGTGGATCGAGCGCTTCCAGCCCGAACTCGTCGCTGTGGAGCGGGTGTTCAGCCAGCACAACGTGAGCACCGTGATGGGCACCGCCCAGGCGAGCGCCGTCGCCATGCTCTGCGCCGCCCGGCGCGGCCTGCCCGTCGCCCTGCACACGCCCAGCGAGGTCAAGGCCGCCGTCACCGGCAGCGGCCGCGCCGACAAGGCCCAGGTCGGCGCCATGGTCACCCGGCTGCTCCGGCTCTCAGCCCCGCCCAAGCCGGCCGACGCCGCCGACGCCCTCGCCCTCGCCATCTGCCACATCTGGCGCGCCCCCGCCCAGAACCGACTCCAGCAGGCCGTCGCCCTGCACGCCTCGAAAGGCCGTATCCGATGATCGCCTTCGTCAGCGGCCCGGTGGCCGCCCTCGCCCCCACGACCGCCGTCGTCGAGGTCGGAGGCATCGGCATGGCCGTCCAGTGCACCCCCGACACCCTCGCCGGACTCCGCGTCGGTGAGCACGCCCGCCTCGCCACCTCCCTGGTCGTCCGCGAGGACTCGCTGACCCTGTACGGCTTCGCCGACGACGACGAGCGGCAGGTCTTCGAGCTGCTCCAGACCGCCAGCGGGGTCGGGCCCCGGCTCGCCCAGGCGATGCTCGGCGTCCACTCGCCCGACGCGCTGCGCCTGGCCGTCTCCACCGGCGACGAGAAGGCGCTGACCGCCGTCCCCGGCATCGGCAAGAAGGGCGCCCAGAAGCTCCTCCTCGAACTGAAGGACAAGCTGGGCCGCCCGCTCGGCAGCAGCGGCCTCGTCGGCGCCCAGCGCGCCGTCGCGGCCGGACCCGCCCCCTGGACCGAGCAGCTCGCCGCCGCCCTCGTCGGCCTCGGCTACGCGAGCCGCGAGGCCGAGGAGGCCGTCGCCGCGGTCACCCCGCAGGCCGAGGCCGCGCTCGCCGAGACCGGCTCCGCGCCCGTGCCGCAGCTGCTGCGCGCCGCCCTGCAGACGCTCAACCGCGCCCGCTGACCTCCCGTACCAAGAGAAGGCAACCCACCACCGTGAACTGGGACGACGAGACGGCACCGGCCGCCGAGGAGCGCATCGTCGATGCCTCCGCCGAGGGCGACGACCAGGCCGTCGAGGCGGCGCTGCGGCCGAAGGACCTGAGCGAGTTCGTCGGCCAGGAGAAGGTCCGCCAGCAGCTCGACCTGGTCCTCAGGGCCGCCCGTCAGCGCGGCGCCACCGCCGACCACGTGCTGCTCTCCGGCGCCCCCGGCCTCGGCAAGACCACCCTGTCGATGATCATCGCGGCGGAGATGAACGCGCCGATCAGGATCACCAGCGGCCCCGCCATCCAGCACGCCGGCGACCTCGCGGCCATCCTGTCCTCCCTCCAGGAGGGCGAGATCCTCTTCCTCGACGAGATCCACCGGATGTCCCGGCCCGCCGAGGAGATGCTCTACATGGCGATGGAGGACTTCCGCGTCGACGTCATCGTCGGCAAGGGCCCCGGTGCCACCGCCATCCCCCTGGAGCTGCCGCCCTTCACCCTGGTCGGCGCCACCACCCGGGCCGGCCTGCTGCCGCCGCCGCTGCGCGACCGCTTCGGCTTCACCGGGCACATGGAGTTCTACGAGCCGCACGAGCTGGAGCGGGTCGTGCACCGCTCCGCCGGGCTCCTCGACGTCGAGATCGACACCGCCGGCGCCGCCGAGATCGCCGGCCGCTCCCGCGGCACCCCCCGGATCGCCAACCGGCTGCTGCGCCGGGTGCGGGACTACGCGCAGGTCAGGGCCGACGGCGTGATCACCCGGGAGATCGCCGCCGCCGCCCTCGGCGTGTACGAGGTCGACAGCCGCGGCCTCGACCGCCTCGACCGCGCGGTGCTGCAGGCGCTGCTCAAGCTGTTCGGCGGCGGCCCGGTCGGCCTGTCCACCCTCGCGGTCGCCGTGGGGGAGGAGCGGGAGACCGTCGAGGAGGTCGCCGAGCCCTTCCTCGTGCGGGAGGGTCTCCTCGCGCGCACACCCCGTGGCCGGGTCGCCACTCCCGCCGCATGGAGCCACCTCGGAATGGTTCCGCCGCAGGCCGCGGGGCCGGGGGGCGCAGGAAGCGGACAACAGGGGCTCTTCGGGGCGTGACGGCGCGGAGACTCGCCCCTCTGGGAACCGGGGTGCGATGCTGGGCGTTGTTCCATCGATGCGGACTCGCCTAGACTCCGCCGGTGCCGCTCCTTATGGTCGGCGCACCCACCCCCGAATCAGGCTGCGACATCTCGGCGGCCTTGCGAAGGAAATTCCGTCCCGTGAATAACATCGGCATGCTCCTCCCGTTCATCGTGCTCATCGGGGCCATGTTCCTCATGACCCGCTCTGCCAAGAAGAAGCAGGCGCAGGCGGCGGAGATGCGCAACCAGCTGGCACCCGGTACCGGCGTCCGCACGATCGGGGGGATGTACGCCACCGTCAAGGAGATCGGCGACGAGACCGTCCTTCTCGAGGTCGCGCCCGGCGTCCACGCGGTCTACGCGAAGAACTCCATCGGCGCCGTCCTGGAGGACTCCGAGTACAACCGGATCGTCCACGGCGACGAGCCCGGCGAGGTCGTCCCCGACGACGCCTCCTCGCTGACCGAGGCCGCCGAGGAGTCCACCGAGGACGTCAAGGCCGATCTCACCAAGAAGACGGACGCCGCCGAGGGCGACAAGGACGGCAAGGCCGACGGCGGGACCGAAGCGAAGTAGTTCGCGGCCGGAGCCGCGCGTCCGCCCATCCGGCGCGCGCGGCTCCGCCAACGGTTTCACGTCTGCGGGGGCAGGACCCCACCACACACTTCGTGGCCGCTGCGCGCCCAACCGGCGCGGGGCGGTTTGGACAGGGAGAAACGACAGGTGGCAGCACCGAAGAAGGGCCGAAGGCCGGCGGGGGGACAGAGCCGGCCGGGCCGCGCCCTGGCACTCATTGTGATCGCCATGGTCGCGCTCACCGGCGGCATGTTCTGGTCGGGGCACACCACCCCGCGCCTGGGCATCGACCTCGCCGGCGGTACGTCGATCACGCTCAAGGCGAAGGCGGAGCCCGGACAGGAGTCCGCCGTCAACGAGACCAACATGAACACCGCGGTCGGCATCATCGAGCGCCGTGTCAACGGTCTGGGTGTCTCGGAGGCCGAGGTCCAGACGCAGGGCCGCGAGAACATCATCGTGAACATCCCCAAGGGATCGAACGAGAAGCAGGCCCGCGAGCAGGTCGGTACCACCGCTCAGCTGTACTTCCGCCCGGTCCTGGCCGTGGCCGCCGCCGAGCAGCCGGCGCCGAACGCCAGCTCCTCGCCCTCGCCGAAGCCCTCGGCGTCCGGCGCCACCGCGGACAAGGGCAAGACGGACAAGTCCGCCAGCCCGACGGCCACCGCGTCCAGCCAGGGCCGCGCCGTCACCGAGGCGCTGAAGGCCCCGAGCCCGACGCCGACGTCGACCGCGACGCCGAAGTCGACCGGCACGCCGAAGACCGACACCCCGGCCGACCCGGCCACCGCCGCCCTGCAGCAGAAGTTCGCCACGCTGAACTGCCTGGACCCCAAGCAGCGCACGGCCGTCGGTAACGGCGTCAAGGCGACCGACACCGCGATCGCCTGTGGCAAGAACGCCATCGGCCAGTGGGAGAAGTACATCCTCGGCCCCGCCGAGGTGGACGGCAAGGACGTCGACGACGCCAAGGGCGTCTTCGACCAGCAGCGCGGCATGTGGATCGTGAACATGGAGTTCACGGGCGGCGGCGCCAAGAAGTTCCAGAAGATCACCAGCAAGCTCTCGCAGCAGCAGGAGCCGCAGAACCAGTTCGCGATCGTGCTCGACGGCGAGGTCGTCTCGGCCCCGTCCGTGCGCACCACGCTGAGCGCCAACGCGGAGATCTCGGGCAGCTTCAACCAGCAGTCCGCCCAGGACCTCGGCAACATCCTGTCCTACGGCGCCCTGCCCCTCACGTTCGACACGCAGAGCGTCGACACCGTGACCGCCGCCCTCGGCGGCGAGCAGCTCCAGGCCGGTCTGATCGCCGGCGCCATCGGTCTCGCGCTGGTCATCATCTACCTGGTGGTCTACTACCGCGGCCTGTCGCTGATCGCGATCCTCAGCCTCGGCGTCTCGGCCCTGCTCACCTACGTGATCATGGCCCTGCTCGGCCCGGCCATCGGCTTCGCGCTGAACCTGCCGGCCGTCTGCGGCGCCATCGTGGCCATCGGCATCACGGCGGACTCGTTCATCGTGTACTTCGAGCGCATCCGTGACGAGATCCGCGAGGGCCGCACGATGCGCCCGGCCGTCGAGCGCGCCTGGCCGCGGGCCCGGCGCACCATCATGGTCTCCGACTTCGTGTCGTTCCTCGCCGCCGCGGTGCTCTTCATCGTCACCGTCGGCAAGGTCCAGGGCTTCGCGTTCACGCTCGGCCTGACCACCCTGCTCGACATCGTCGTGGTGTTCCTCTTCACCAAGCCGGTGATGACGCTCCTCGCCCGTACGAAGTTCTTCGGCAACGGCCACAAGTGGTCCGGCCTCGACCCGAAGCGCCTCGGCGCCAAGCCGCCGCTGCGGCGCTCCCGCCGTCAGTCCGCCCCCGTAGACCCGAAGGAGGCGTGAGATGTCGAAGCTCGGAGATCTCGGCGCCCGGCTCCACCGCGGTGAGGTCGGCTACGACTTCATCGGCAACCGCAGGATCTGGTACGGCATCTCGATCCTGATCACGATCACGGCGATCGTCGCCCTCGCGGTGCGCGGGCTCAACATGGGCATCGAGTTCCAGGGCGGCGCCGTCTTCACCACCCCGAAGACGGCCGTCTCGGTCACCCAGGCCCAGGAGTACGCGGAAGAGGCCTCCGGCCACGACGCGATCGTCCAGGAGCTCGGCAGCGGCTCCCTGCGCATCCAGGTCGGCGGTCTCGACACCGCGAAGTCCGACCAGGTCCGCACGGAGCTCGCCAAGGACCTGAACGTCCCCGAGTCCAAGATCGCGGCGGAGCTCGTCGGCCCCAGCTGGGGTGAGCAGATCGCCACGAAGGCCTGGACCGGTCTCGCGGTCTTCATGATCCTGGTGGTGATCTACCTCGCCATCGCCTTCGAGTGGCGGATGGCCGTCGCGGCCCTCATCGCGCTCATCCACGACCTCACCATCACCGTCGGCATCTACTCGCTGGTGGGCTTCGAGGTCACGGTCGGTACGGTCATCGGTCTGCTGACGATCCTCGGTTACTCGCTCTACGACACGGTCGTCGTCTTCGACTCGCTCAAGGAGCAGACGAAGGGCATCACCAAGCAGACCCGCTGGACCTACAGCGAGATCGCCAACCGCTCGATCAACGGCACCCTGGTCCGTTCGATCAACACCACCGTCGTCGCGCTGCTGCCGGTCGCCGGCCTGCTCTTCATCGGTGGCGGCGTCCTCGGCGCCGGCATGCTGAACGACATCTCGCTGTCGCTGTTCGTGGGTCTCGCCGCCGGTGCGTACTCCTCGATCTTTATCGCCACCCCGCTCGTCGCCGACTTCAAGGAGCGCGAGCCGGCGATGAAGGCCCTGAAGAAGCGGATCCTCGCCAAGCGGG
This sequence comes from Streptomyces sp. NPDC023157, assembly GCF_055560575.1. Taxonomy (NCBI): domain Bacteria; kingdom Bacillati; phylum Actinomycetota; class Actinomycetes; order Kitasatosporales; family Streptomycetaceae; genus Streptomyces; species Streptomyces sp. NPDC023157. The sequence continues at coordinate 144,266 of NZ_JBVHIL010000010.1, read as the reverse complement.
CCGCCGCGGCCGCCAAGGGCGAGTCCCTCGACGAGGACACCGACCTCGCGGAGGGCGCCCTCGCGGGTGAGGCCGCCGTCGTCGGCCAGGGCCGCCGTGGCCGCTCGGAGAACCGCGGATGACCGCCGGGACCCGGAGCACCACGGAGCTGCTGCTCAGCCGCATCCGTGACGTCCCCGACTACCCGAAGCCCGGGGTGCTGTTCAAGGACATCACCCCGCTGCTCGCGGACCCGGAGGCGTTCACCGCTCTGACCGACACCCTCGCCGCGCTGTGCGCGGCACAGGGCGCCACGAAGATCGCCGGCCTGGAGGCCCGCGGCTTCATCCTGGCCGCCCCGGTCGCCGTCCGCGCCGGCCTCGGCTTCATCCCGGTCCGCAAGGCCGGGAAGCTGCCCGGAGCCACCCTGCGGCAGGCGTACGAGCTGGAGTACGGCACCGCCGAGATCGAGGTGCACGCCGAGGACCTGGCCCCGGGCGACCGGGTCATGGTCATCGACGACGTCCTCGCCACCGGCGGCACCGCCGAGGCCTCCCTCGAGCTCATCCGGCGTGCCGGGGCCGAGGTCGCCGGCGTGGCCGTCCTGATGGAGCTGGGCTTCCTGCCCGGCCGGGCCCGCCTGGAGCCGGCCCTGGCCGGCGCTCCGCTCACCGCGCTCATCACCGTCTGACCCGCGAGGTCCGACGGACAGGGGCGGCCCGGGGAATTCCCCGGGCCGCCCCCGTCGTTTTCCGGACACACACCGGAACGGGCCCCCGTGGGCCGGCGTGGACGTCTCAGCCCGCAGCCACGTGAGCGCAGGCGCTGCCAGGTCGATACGATGGCCTTTCCGGGCCTGACCGGGGGACCCGGACTCCCCCAGACTCCGTCCGGGGGTACCCCCAGAGGAGCGCTCTTGCCAGACGAGGCCCAGCCACTCTCCGCCGCGCAGCCCGAGCAGCAGGCCGACCAGGCCGCGCAGGGACCCGACGCGCCTCAGAACAAGCCCGCGGAGATCCGGCCCCGGCCCGCCGCCCCGGCCCCTTCCGTACGGCCCGCCGCCGCGCAGCCCAGCCGCTCCGGCGGCTCCTCCAGCCGTGTCCGCGCCCGGCTGGCCCGCCTCGGCGTCCAGCGCTCCTCCCCGTACAACCCGGTCCTCGAACCGCTGCTGCGGATCGTGCGCTCCAACGATCCGAAGATCGAAACAGCGACATTGCGCCAGATCGAGCAGGCCTACCAGGTCGCCGAGCGCTGGCACCGGGGCCAGAAGCGCAAGAGCGGCGACCCGTACATCACCCACCCGCTCGCGGTCACCACGATCCTCGCCGAGCTGGGCATGGACCCGGCGACACTGATGGCCGGCCTGCTGCACGACACCGTCGAGGACACCGAGTACGGCCTGGACACCCTGCGCCGCGACTTCGGCGACCAGGTCGCCCTGCTCGTCGACGGCGTCACCAAGCTGGACAAGGTCAAGTTCGGCGAGGCCGCCCAGGCCGAGACGGTCCGCAAGATGGTCGTCGCCATGGCCAAGGACCCGCGTGTCCTGGTCATCAAGCTGGCCGACCGCCTGCACAACATGCGCACGATGCGCTACCTCAAGCGGGAGAAGCAGGAGAAGAAGGCCCGCGAGACCCTGGAGATCTACGCCCCGCTGGCGCACCGGCTGGGCATGAACACCATCAAGTGGGAGTTGGAGGACCTCGCCTTCGCGATCCTCTACCCCAAGATGTACGACGAGATCGTCCGGCTGGTCGCCGAGCGCGCCCCCAAGCGCGACGAGTACCTGGCCATAGTGACCGACGAGGTCCAGGCCGACCTGCGCTCCGCCCGCATCAAGGCCACCGTCACCGGCCGGCCCAAGCACTACTACAGCGTCTACCAGAAGATGATCGTCCGCGGCCGTGACTTCGCGGAGATCTACGACCTGGTCGGCATCCGCGTCCTCGTGGACACCGTCCGCGACTGCTACGCGGCCCTCGGCACCGTCCACGCGCGATGGAACCCGGTCCCCGGCCGGTTCAAGGACTACATCGCGATGCCCAAGTTCAACATGTACCAGTCGCTGCACACGACGGTCATCGGACCCAACGGCAAGCCCGTCGAGCTCCAGATCCGCACCTTCGACATGCACCGGCGCGCCGAGTACGGCATCGCCGCGCACTGGAAGTACAAGCAGGAGGCCGTCGCCGGTGCCTCCAAGGTCCGCGCCGACGTGCCCAAGAAGGCCGGCAAGGACGACCACCTCAACGACATGGCCTGGCTGCGCCAGCTGCTCGACTGGCAGAAGGAGACCGAGGACCCCTCGGAGTTCCTGGAGTCGCTGCGCTTCGACCTCTCCCGCAACGAGGTCTTCGTCTTCACCCCCAAGGGCGACGTCATAGCGCTGCCCGCGGGCGCCACCCCGGTCGACTTCTCCTACGCCGTCCACACCGAGGTCGGGCACCGCACCATAGGGGCCCGGGTCAACGGCCGGCTCGTGCCGCTGGAGTCCACCCTCGACAACGGCGACCTCGTCGAGGTCTTCACCTCCAAGGCCGCGGGCGCCGGACCCTCCCGGGACTGGCTCGGCTTCGTCAAGTCCCCGCGCGCCCGGAACAAGATCCGCGCCTGGTTCTCCAAGGAGCGCCGCGACGAGGCCATCGAGCAGGGCAAGGACGCCATCGCGCGGGCCATGCGCAAGCAGAACCTGCCGATCCAGCGGATCCTCACCGGCGACTCGCTCGTCACCCTCGCGCACGAGATGCGCTACAGCGACATCTCCTCGCTGTACGCGGCGATCGGCGAGGGCCATGTCACGGCCCAGTCGATCGTGCAGAAGCTGGTCCAGGCCCTCGGCGGCGAGGAGGCCGCCACCGAGGACATCGAGGAGGCCGCCCCGCCGGCCCGCGGCCGCTCCAAGCGCCGGTCGAACGCCGACCCGGGCGTGGTCGTCAAGGGCGTCGAGGACGTCTGGGTCAAGCTGGCGCGGTGCTGTACGCCGGTGCCCGGAGACCCGATCATCGGCTTCGTCACCCGGGGCAGCGGCGTCTCGGTGCACCGCAGCGACTGCGTGAACGTCGACTCGCTGTCCCGGGAGCCCGAGCGGATCCTGGAGGTCGAGTGGGCCCCCACCCAGTCCTCGGTCTTCCTCGTCGCCATCCAGGTCGAGGCGCTGGACCGCTCCCGGCTGCTGTCGGACGTCACCCGCGTCCTGTCGGACCAGCACGTCAACATCCTGTCGGCGGCCGTGCAGACCTCCCGCGACCGGGTGGCCACCTCGCGGTTCACCTTCGAGATGGGCGACCCGAAGCACCTGGGCCACGTCCTGAAGGCCGTCCGCGGCGTCGAGGGCGTCTACGACGTCTACCGCGTCACCAGCGCCCGGCGCCCCTGAGAACGGGGCGCCAGGCGCCGCGCACGGACCACGTGTACGAGGAAGGGCCCCCGGCTGGTGCCGGGGGCCCTTCCTCGTACCGCTGGGACGGGTGTCAGCCGCCGAACTCCTGCAGACCCTTCAGGGCCTGGTCGAGCAGCGCCTGGCGGCCCTCCAGCTCGCGGGCCAGCTTGTCGGCCTTGGCGTCGTTGCCGGCGGCGCGGGCGGTGTCGATCTGCTTCTGCAGCTTGTCGACCGCGTCCTGGAGCTGGCCGGTCAGACCCGCGGCGCGGGCGCGCGCCTCCGGGTTGGTGCGGCGCCACTCGGTCTCCTCGGCCTCCTGGATCGCGCGCTCCACGGCGTGCATCCGGCCCTCGACCTTCGGGCGGGCGTCGCGCGGCACGTGGCCGATGGCCTCCCAGCGCTCGTTGAGGGAGCGGAAGGCCGCGCGGGCCGCCTTCAGATCCGACACCGGCACCAGCTTCTCGGCCTCGGCCGCGAGCTCCTCCTTCAGCGCGAGGTTCTCGGTCTGCTCCGCGTCACGCTCGGCGAAGACACCGCCACGGGCCGCGAAGAAGACGTCCTGGGCGCCGCGGAAGCGGTTCCACAGCTCGTCCTCGTGCTCGCGCTGGGCGCGGCCCGCCGCCTTCCAGTCCGCCATCAGCTCGCGGTAGCGGGCGGCCGTGGTGCCCCAGTCGGTGGAGTTCGAGAGCGCCTCGGCCTCGGCGACCAGCTTCTCCTTGGCCTTGCGGGCGTCCTCGCGCTGCGCGTCGAGCGCCGCGAAGTGGGCCTTGCGGCGCTTGGAGAAGGCGGAGCGGGCGTGCGAGAAGCGGTGCCACAGCTCGTCGTCCGACTTGCGGTCCAGACGCGGCAGGCCCTTCCAGGTGTCCACGAGTGCGCGCAGCCGCTCGCCCGCGGCACGCCACTGCTCGCTCTGCGCCAGCTCCTCGGCCTCGGTGACCAGGGCCTCCTTGGCGGAGCGCGCCTCGTCGGCCTGCTTGGCCTTCTGGACCTTGCGCTCCTCGCGGCGGGACTCGACCGACTCGGTCAGCTTGTCGAGCCGGGCCGACAGCGCGGCCAGGTCGCCCACCGCGTGGTGCTCCCGGACCTGCTCGCGGATGTGCTCGATCGCCGTCATGGCGTCCTTGGCGGAGAGGTCGGTGGTCCTCACCCGCTTCTCGAGGAGGCCGATCTCGACCACCAGGCCCTCGTACTTGCGCTCGAAGTAGGCCAGCGCCTCCTCAGGGGTGCCGGCCTGCCACGATCCGACGACCTGCTCGCCCTCGGCCGTACGCACGTACACGGTGCCCGTCTCGTCGACGCGGCCCCACGGGTCGCTGCTCACAGCGCCTCCTCACCATGATGCCGTCATGGGGGCCCCGCCCCCTGGCATCGTCCACGGATTCCCGGCGGGTCTCGCCCGCCCTCCACAGCGCGGCCGACGGCCGGCGCTGCACAACGCCAATCTAGGCGAACGGCGGCCCGGCTGTCCGCACTCAGCACGACCGAAATTCAACGGTCACGCGCCGGTGCGGCCGCCGGGCCGCCGTCGCGTCACTTCTTGTCGACGACGGCCTTCTCGATGGTGACGCCCTTCTGCGGCGCACCGTCGCCCGCGCCGCCCTGGACGCCGGCCTTCGCCACGTCCTCGACGACCTTGAGGCCGGCCGCGTCGAAGGTGCCGAACGGGGTGTAGTTCGGGGGCAGCTTGGTGTCCTTGTAGACGAGGAAGAACTGGCTGCCGCCGGTGTTCGCACCGGCGTTGGCCATGGCCACCGTGCCCTTGGGGTACGTGACGGAGCCGTCCGCGCCGGCCTTGCCGAGCCCGGTCAGGTTCTCGTCCGGGATGACGTAGCCCGGGCCGCCCGTGCCGTCGCCCTTCGGGTCGCCGCACTGGAGCACGAAGATGCCCGAGGTGGTGAGGCGGTGGCACTTGGTGCCGTCGAAGTACTTCTTGTCCGCGAGGTGCTTGAAGGAGTTCACGGTGTGCGGGGCCTTGGCCGCGTCCATCGTGAGCGTGATGTCGCCCTGGTTGGTCTTCAGGGCCATCGTGTACGAGGCCTTCTTGTCGATGGACATCGCCGGCTCGGGCTGCGAGGACGTGCTCTGATCCGGGCTCGGCGTGTTCGTCGGCTCGGTCGCCGCGTTGTCCGACTTCTTGTCGTCGCCGGTCATCGCCACCGAGAGGTACACCGCGCCGCCCGCGGCGATCACGACCGCGAGAGAGGCGGCGATGACGCTGTTCCGGCGCGACCTGCGCCGCGCGTCGGAGCGTCGCTGCTGCTGACGCTGGTACTTGTCCCTGGCGAGCTGCCGCCGCCGCTGATCGCTGGTGACCACCGGGTCCGCTCCTTGTCGATCGTCTGTTCAGTCCTGGCCGGATGTGCCCGTACCGTATACGGGTTGGCTGTGGAATACGCAGCGCCGGTAGGCTCTGACCCGCTGCATTCCGTTTCGCCGCAGCCATCTGCCGGACGACAAATAAGGACGATCGTGCTGATTGCCGGGTTCCCCGCCGGGGCCTGGGGCACCAACTGTTACGTGGTCGCCCCCGCCGCAGGCGAGGAGTGCGTCATCATCGACCCGGGCCACCAGGCCGCCCAGGGAGTCGAGGAGACGCTCAAGAAGCATCGGCTCAAGCCCGTCGCCGTGGTCCTCACCCATGGCCACATCGACCACGTCGCCTCCGTCGTCCCGGTCTGCGGCGCCCATGACGTACCCGCGTGGATCCACCCCTCCGACCGGTACATGATGAGCGACCCGGAGAAGGCCCTCGGCCGCTCCATCGGGATGCCCCTCATGGGCGAGCTGACCGTGGGCGAGCCCGACGACGTGCGCGAGCTCACCGACGGCGCCCGGCTCCAGCTCGCCGGACTGGAGCTCTCCGTCGCGCACGCGCCCGGTCATACCAAGGGGTCGGTGACCTTCCGGACCCCCGAGACCACGGAGATCCCCTCCGTGTTCTTCTCCGGGGACCTGCTGTTCGCCGGCTCCGTCGGACGCACCGACCTGCCCGGCGGTGACATGGACGAGATGCTCGGATCGCTGGCCCGTGTGTGCCTGCCGCTCGACAACTCGACCGTGGTCCTGTCGGGACACGGTCCTCAGACGACCATCGGCCAGGAGCGCGCCACCAATCCCTATCTGCGGCAGGTGGCCGCCGGCTTCGGGAGCCAGGACGCTCCCCGACGAGGAATGTGACGAGATCCACGTGAGCACCTTCAAGGCCCCCAAGGGCACGTACGACCTGATCCCGCCGTACTCGGCGAAGTACCTCGCGGTCCGCGAGGCCATCTCCGGCCCCCTGCGCACGGCCGGCTACGGCTACGTCGAGACCCCCGGCTTCGAGGACGTCAACCTCTTCGCCCGCGGCGTCGGCGAGTCCACCGACATCGTCACCAAGGAGATGTACGCCTTCGAGACCAAGGGCGGCGACAAGCTGGCCCTGCGTCCCGAAGGCACCGCCTCCGTGCTGCGCGCGGCCCTGGAGGCCAGCCTGCACAAGCAGGGCAACCTGCCGGTCAAGCTCTGGTACTCGGGCTCGTACTACCGCTACGAGCGCCCGCAGAAGGGCCGCTACCGCCACTTCTCCCAGGTCGGCGCCGAGGCCATCGGTGCCGAGGACCCGGCGCTCGACGCCGAGCTGATCATCCTGGCCGACCAGGCCTACCGCTCGCTCGGCCTGCGCGACTTCCGCATCCTGCTGAACTCGCTCGGCGACCAGGAGTGCCGCCCCGTCTACCGTGAGGCGCTGCAGGGCTTCCTGCGCGGCCTCGACCTGGACGAGGAGACCCTGCGCCGCGCCGAGATCAATCCGCTGCGCGTCCTCGACGACAAGCGGGAGGCCGTGCAGAAGCAGCTGGCCGACGCCCCGCTGCTGCGCGACTACCTGTGCGACGCGTGCAAGGCGTACCACGAGGAGGTGCGCGCGCTGATCACCGCGGCGGGCGTGGTCTTCGAGGACGACGCCAAGCTGGTGCGCGGCCTGGACTACTACACCCGCACCACCTTCGAGTTCGTGCACGACGGTCTCGGCTCGCAGTCGGCGGTCGGCGGCGGCGGGCGCTACGACGGGCTCTCCGAGATGATCGGCGGCCCGGCGCTGCCCTCCGTGGGCTGGGCGCTCGGCGTGGACCGCACCGTCCTCGCGCTGGAGGCGGAGGGCGTGGAGCTCGACCTCCCGGCCGCCACCACCGTCTTCGCGGTGGCCCTCGGCGAGGAGGCCCGGCGGGTGCTCTTCGGCAAGATCACCGAGCTGCGCAAGGCCGGGATCGCGGCCGACTTCTCCTTCGGCGGCAAGGGCCTCAAGGGCGCCATGAAGGACGCCAACCGCTCCGGCGCCCGCTTCGCGGTCGTCGCCGGCGAGCGGGACCTCGCCGAGGGCGTCGTCCAGCTCAAGGACATGGAGTCCGGCGAGCAGCAGCCGGTCGCCCTCGACGGTCTGCTCGACGCGGTGAAGGCCAAGCTGGCCTGACCGCACACCGTACGCAGGAGAGGGCCCGGTCCGCGTCACGCGGACCGGGCCCTCCCGCGCTTCCGGCCCCCTTACCGGGCGCGAACGCGGCCCGTGACACCCTGTGCGGCACAATGACCGTGCCCCCGGTCAGCCGAACGAGCCCAGCGCGCGAGAAGAGCGAGTAGAGCGACATGACGAAAGCAGCGGCCGCGAACGAGACCGCCGTGCGGGACGAACCCCGCACCATCGGCGCCAGCCGCGCCTTCGCCTGGCTCCTGGTGATCACCGGCGCCGCCGGGCTGCTCGCCGCGTGGATCATCACGATCGACAAGTTCAAGCTCCTCGAGGACCCGAACTTCACCCCGGGGTGCAGCCTCAACCCGATCGTCTCCTGCGGCAACATCATGAAGAGCGAGCAGGCCTCGGTCTTCGGCTTCCCCAACCCGATGCTCGGCCTCGTCACGTACGGCATGGTCGTCGCGATCGGCGTGGGCCTGCTGGCCGGCGCCCGCTACCGGCGCTGGTACTGGCTCGGTCTGAACGCGGGCGCGCTCTTCGGCGTCGGCTTCTGCACCTGGCTCATGTACCAGTCGCTGTACGAGATCAACTCGCTCTGCCTGTGGTGCTGCCTGGCCTGGGTCGCCACCATCGTCATGTTCTGGTACACCACCTCGCACAACGTGCGCCAGGGCGTGATCCGCGCCCCCGGCGGCGTGCGCACCTTCTTCGACGAGTTCACCTGGGTGCTGCCGGTGCTGCACATCGGGATCATCGGCATGCTGATCCTGACCCGCTGGTGGGACTTCTGGACCAGCTGACGGCGACCCGCGCTGTCAGTGCGGTGACCTAGGCTTCATGACCGTGGAGCCCGACCTGTTTACCGCAGCCGCCGAAGAACGCCAGGAGAAGGACCCGGCCAGCAGTCCGCTGGCCGTCCGGATGCGCCCGCGCACCCTCGACGAGGTCGTGGGCCAGCGGCACCTGCTCAAGCAGGGCTCACCCCTGCGCCGCCTGGTCGGCGACGGCGGCGGTCCCGCCGGCGCCTCCTCGGTGATCCTGTGGGGCCCGCCCGGCATCGGCAAGACCACCCTGGCGTACGTGGTCTCGAAGGCCACGAACAAGCGGTTCGTGGAGCTCTCCGCGATCACCGCCGGCGTCAAGGAGGTCCGCGCGGTCATCGACGGCGCCCGCCGCGCCGTCGGGGGCTACGGCAAGGAGACCGTCCTCTTCCTCGACGAGATCCACCGCTTCTCCAAGGCCCAGCAGGACTCCCTCCTGCCGGCCGTCGAGAACCGCTGGGTGACCCTGATCGCCGCCACCACCGAGAACCCGTACTTCTCGGTGATCTCCCCGCTGCTCTCCCGCTCGCTGCTGCTCACCCTGGAGCCGCTCACCGACGAGGACCTGAGCGGACTGATGCGCCGCGCCCTGGAGGAGGAGCGCGGACTCGGCGGGGCCGTCACCCTGGCCGAGGACGCCGAGGCCCACCTGCTGCGGATCGCCGGCGGCGACGCGCGGCGCGCCCTGACCGCCCTGGAGGCGGCGGCGGGCGCCGCCCTCGCCAAGCAGGAGGCGGAGATCACCCTGGAGACGGTCGAGGAGACCGTCGACCGGGCCGCCGTGAAGTACGACCGGGACGGCGACCAGCACTACGACGTGGCCAGCGCCCTCATCAAGTCGATCCGCGGCTCGGACGTGGACGCGGCCCTGCACTACCTGGCGCGGATGATCGAGGCGGGGGAGGACCCGCGGTTCATCGCCCGGCGGCTGATGATCTCGGCGAGCGAGGACATCGGCCTCGCCGATCCGAACGCGCTGCCGCTCGCCGTGGCCGCCGCCCAGGCCGTCGCGATGATCGGCTTCCCGGAGGCGGCGCTGACCTTGAGCCACGCCACCATCGCCCTGGCCCTCGCCCCGAAGTCGAACGCGGCGACGAACGCGATCTTCGCGGCCCAGGCCGACGTCCGCAACGGCCTCGCGGGCCCGGTCCCGCCGCACCTGCGCGACGGGCACTACAAGGGCGCCGCCAAGCTGGGCCACGCCCAGGGGTACGTCTACCCGCACGACGTCCCGGGCGCCATCGCCTCGCAGCAGTACGCCCCGGACCCGGTCCACGGCAAGCGCTACTACGAACCGACCCGCTACGGGGCGGAGGCGCGCTACGCGGACGTGGTGGAGAAGGTGCGGGAGCGCCTGAAGGGCGAGGGCGGCTGAGGCGCGGCCGGCCACCCGCCCGTGACCCGGGGTGGGGTGTCAGGAGCGGGCGGCCTCGAAGAGCCGGTGCATCTCGCGGCGCAGCCCGGAGACGTCCCGTACCGGCTGGGGGAAGTCGAAGCGCGCGTCGAAGCAGGCGTCGGGGCCTGCGCTGAAGCGGACCCTCAGTCCGAAGCGGTCGAGGGCGAGCGGGGCCACGTCCCGGGTGGGGACCAGGCCCGCCGCGTGCGTGCCGAGCAGCGAGGTCAGCTCGCGCAGCCGGTCGCCGTGGGCGCTGTGCAGGTGCTGGAGGAGTTCGGTCTCGTGGCTCCGCAGCGGATCGGGCCCGGCCGCCGCGAACTCCTCGGGGTCGACCTCGCCGCAGCCCCACAGGTCGTCCACGTTCGCCGCGCCGACCTCCAGGCGGAGCATCATCCGGCCGGGCTCGGCGATGCCGGGCACGCAGGTCAGCGAGCCGGAGATCCAGGCCCGGCCCCGGATGCGGTGGGGGGCGGAGACGGGGGCGACGTCCGTGAGTTCGAGCACGACCGGCAGCTCGTCGGCCTGGGCGTGGGTGGCGGCCCGTACCGGCGCCGCGTCCGCGGGGTAGAGCAGGAAGATCTCGCCGTCGGGTCCGATCGCGCGGGCCTCGGGGGAGAGCTGCTCCGGGAGGTGCGCGGAGGCCCCCGGAATGAGCAGCACCGCGGAGCATGTACTCTGTACGAGAGTTCGTGTGCGCTCGGCTGCTGACGGCATCCGTGCGAGATCAAGCCCGTTTGGACGCGGCTGACCATGAGCTGATCGGACCTCCGTCGTATCGATGCCTTCCACGGCTTCCGTGGAGGAAAGTGCATCGGTCTTTGTGCTGCCGTCCGTGATGCGTGTGGTGTTCCCCGGGCGAGACATGCGATCTCCTTGAGTAAGGTGAGCCTAACCTAACCTACAACGGAGGTCTGGAGAACGTGCCTAACCAGTCGCGTCCCAAGGTCAAGAAGTCCCGTGCGCTCGGCATTGCGCTGACGCCGAAGGCCGTCAAGTACTTCGAGGCCCGCCCCTACCCGCCGGGCGAGCACGGCCGTGGCCGCAAGCAGAACTCGGACTACAAGGTCCGTCTGCTCGAGAAGCAGCGTCTGCGCGCCCAGTACGACATCAGCGAGCGTCAGATGGCCCGCGCGTACGACCGCGCGAAGAAGGCCGAGGGCAAGACGGGCGAGGCGCTGGTCGTCGAGCTCGAGCGTCGCCTCGACGCCCTGGTCCTGCGTTCGGGCATCGCCCGCACCATCTACCAGGCCCGCCAGATGGTCGTCCACGGCCACATCCAGGTCAACGGCACCAAGGTCGACAAGCCGTCGTTCCGTGTCCGTCCCGACGACGTCGTGATGGTCCGCGAGCGCAGCCGCACCAAGCCGCTGTTCGAGGTCGCCCGTGAGGGTGGCTTCGCCGCCGACGGTGAGACCCCGCGCTACCTGCAGGTCAACCTGAAGGCCCTGGCCTTCCGCCTCGACCGCGACCCGAACCGCAAGGAAATCCCGGTCATCTGCGACGAGCAGCTGGTCGTCGAGTACTACGCCCGCTGATTTCAGCACCTGCGTAGTACCACCCCCGCGGTGTTCAGCCCGCCGCTTCCCCGCCCTCACCGGAGGGGGAGCCGGCGGGCTTCCGCGTGTCCGGGGGCCGGTGTCCGCGCCGTACGGAACGGCCGCGGCGCCGTCGCCCCGCCCGGGAAACCGCGCATGGCCGGATCCCGACGCTCGGCGAGCGCCCGGTCCACCGCCTCGTCCAGCGACAGCGCCTGCCCCTCCCGGAACGCCGCCGCGTAGCCCTCACCGCCCAGCGCCTCACCCGCCTGCCGCTCGCACAGCGCCCGCGGACCGTTGAAATGGCCCGAGCCGAACAGCGGCAGCCCCACCGAGTCCCACATCGGCGCCGCGGCGCCCTGGAGCACCGCCGCCTCCCGCGCGTCCCCCTCGGCCGCCCGCACCAGCGCGAGCAGCTCGATCGCCAGCACCAGACCCACCAGGTCGTGGAAGGCGTGGTCGATGGTGACGCACTCGGCCAGCAGCTCCCGCGCCCGCGCGGGCTCCCCCTCGGTCAGCGCCGCGTACCCCAGCACATAGAGCGCGTACGCCCGCGTCCACCGCTCGCCCCGCTCCTCGCAGATCTCCCGCACCTCCGCGCACAGCGCGACCGCGCCCTCCAGATCGCCCTGGAACGCCCGCGCCATCGCCAGCTCGACCTGGCCCATCAGCACGTTGCTGTTCAGCTCGCCCTGCTCCCGGTACGCCTCCAGGGCCCGCCCGATCAGCTCCTCGGCCCGCGGCATGTCGTCCGACAACAGCGCCAGACACCCCATCCGGTGCGTCGCGTACGCCTCCGCCAGCGCGTTGCCCGTCGCCCGGGCCCGCTCCCCGCACTCGTGCAGCGCCGCCACCGCCGCCGTCGGATCCCCCTGCAGGATCGCCACGTACCCGAGCACCCACAGCGCCTTCAGCCGCGCGTCCTCGTGCTCCGCCCCCGCCGGGACGGCGCCCAGCGCCCGGTCGAGCCAGTGCCGCCCCTCCGACAGACGCCCGCACCCCGCCCAGGAGAACCAGAGCGTGCCCGCCAGATGCTGCGCGAACGGGATGTCCTCGGCCGACTCCAGGCACAGCTCCAGCGCCGCCCGCAGATTCGGCAGCGCCACGTCCGTGGCCGCCGCCACCTCCGCCTGCCGCGGACTGAACCACTCCAGCTCGCACCAGGTCGCCAGCCCCATGTACCAGTCACGGTGCCGGCGGCGCATCCGCTCCGTCTCGTCGAGCGCCGCCAGCCACTCCGCCCCGTACGCCCCGACCGTGTCCAGCATCCGGTAGCGCGGCCCCGCCGCCGACTCCTCCCGCGCCACGAGCGACTGCGCCAGCAGCTCACCGAGGACGTCGAGCACCCGCTCCGCCGGCAGCTCGGGCCCCGAGCACACGTACTCCACGGCCTCCAGGTCGAACGGGCCCGCGAACACCGACAGACGCGCCCAGAGCAGCCGCTCCTCCGGGGTGCACAGCTCATGGCTCCAGCCGATCGCTGTGCGCAGCGTCCGGTGCCGGGGCAGCGCCCCGCGCCGGCCGCCGTCGAGCAGCCGGAACCGGTCGTCGAGCCGTTGCAGCACCTGCTCCACCGAGAGCAGCGGCAGGCGTCCGGCCGCCAGTTCCAGCGCGAGCGGGATCCCGTCCAGACGCCGGCACAGCTCCCGCACCGGCCCGGGCGCGGCCGGCGCGTGCCGCCCCGCCGACTCCGCCGCCCGCTCGGTGAACAGCGCCACCGCGTCGGCCTCGTCCATCGGCGCCAGCGTCAGCACGGCCTCGCCGTCCACCCGCAGCGGCCGCCGGCCCACCGCCAGGACCGTGAGCCGGGGGCAGCCGCGCAGCAGCTCCCGCAGCAGCTCCGCGCACTCCTCCACCAGGTGCTCGAAGCCGTCCACCACGAGCAGCAGCCGCCGCTCCGCCAGGTGCTCGGTCAGCACCTCCCGCGGGCCGCGCAGGGTGTGGTCGGTCAGACCGAGGGACTCGACCAGGGCGTGGGCCACCAGCTCCGGGTCGCGCAGGGCGGACAGCTCCGCGAGCCGGACGCCGTCGGCGTAGCGTTTCTGCACGTCCGCCGCGGTGCGCAGGACCAGCCGCGTCTTGCCGACCCCGCCCACGCCGACGACCGTGACCAGGCGGAACTCCTCGATGAGGCGGGCCAGTTCGTCCTGTTCCGCGGCCCGGCCCACGAACCGGTTGAGCTCCGCAGGGAGATTGCTCCGTCGCATGGGACACGGAGCGTACTCATCCGCGCGCGCTCCGTACAATCGGACCGGCGCAACTCCCCTCCCACGAGCGCGAATGCGGTACGGCTGAAGAGCTCCGGCGCGATAGGGTCGGAGGACTGGTAAACAAGGGTCCGACGTCCGTCGGAGGCCCGAAGACAAGAGCGACAGCAGAGAGCGGTGCGGAGTGACCGGTGGAGAGGTGGCCGGCATCCTGGTGGCCGTGTTCTGGGCGATCCTGGTCTCCTTCCTCGCCGTGGTGCTGGTGAGGCTGGCGCAGACGCTCAAGGCGACCACCAAGCTGGTGGCGGACGTGACCGAACAGGCCGTCCCGCTGCTCGCCGACGCCTCCGCGACCGTGCGCTCCGCGCAGACCCAGCTCGACCGGGTCGACGCCATCGCCTCGGACGTCCAGGAAGTCACCTCCAACGCCTCCGCGCTGTCCACCACCGTCGCCTCCACCTTCGGCGGCCCCCTGGTCAAGGTCGCGGCCTTCGGCTACGGGGTACGCAGGGCACTGGGCCGCGGCCGACAGGAAGCGCCGCCCGCGCCCGACCCGCGTACCGTGATCGTCGGTCGTACCGTGCCGTCCGCGAGGCGCCGGAAGCAGAAGGGCTGAGCACGATGTTCCGCCGAACGTTCTGGTTCACCGCCGGCGCGGCCGCCGGCGTCTGGGCCACCACCAAGGTCAACCGCAAGCTCAAGCAGCTGACCCCCGAGAGCCTCGCCGCCCAGGCGGCGGACAAGGCGATCGAGACCGGCCACCGGCTCAAGGACTTCGCCCTCGACGTGAGGGCGGGCATGCAGCAGCGCGAGGCCGAGCTCGGCTCGGCCCTCGGCCTGGACGCCCCGGCGGACCAGGACCCCGGCCGTGAACTCCCCGCGCCGCGCCGCAGGCCCGCGCTCGGGCCGCTCACGGACCCCGGCACGACCACCCCGTATTCGTTTTCGTACAACCGGAATGAGGACCACTGATGGAGTCGGCTGAAATCCGCCGCCGCTGGCTGAGCTTCTTCGAGGAGCGCGGGCACACCGTCGTCCCTTCGGCGTCGCTCATCGCGGACGACCCGACTCTGCTGCTCGTCCCCGCCGGCATGGTGCCGTTCAAGCCCTACTTCCTGGGCGAGGTCAAGCCGCCCTTCTCGCGCGCCTCCAGCGTGCAGAAGTGTGTCCGCACGCCGGACATCGAGGAGGTCGGCAAGACCACCCGGCACGGCACGTTCTTCCAGATGTGCGGCAACTTCTCCTTCGGCGACTACTTCAAGGAAGGCGCCATCAAGCTGGCCTGGGAGCTGCTGACCACCCCGGTCGAGCACGGCGGCTACGGGCTCGAGGCGGAGAAGCTCTGGATCACCGTCTACCAGGAGGACGACGAGGCCGAGCAGATCTGGCGCGACGTCGTCGGCGTCCCGGCCGAGCGCATCCAGCGCCTCGGCAAGAAGGACAACTACTGGTCCATGGGCGTCCCCGGCCCCTGCGGCCCCTGCTCCGAGATCAACTACGACCGCGGTCCCGAGTTCGGCGTCGAGGGCGGCCCGGCCGTCAACGACGAGCGGTACGTGGAGATCTGGAACCTGGTCTTCATGCAGTACGAGCGCGGCGAGGGCACCGGGAAGGACGACTTCCCGATCCTCGGCGAGCTGCCGTCGAAGAACATCGACACCGGTCTCGGCCTCGAGCGCCTCGCGATGATCCTGCAGGGCGTGCAGAACATGTACGAGACCGACACCCTCCAGGTCGTCATCGACAAGGCCACCCAGCTGACCGGCGTCGCCTACGGCAAGGCCCACGACAGCGACGTGTCGCTGCGTGTGGTCGCCGACCACATGCGCACCTCCGTCATGCTCATCGGCGACGGTGTCACCCCGGGCAACGAGGGCCGTGGCTATGTGCTGCGCCGCATCATGCGCCGCGCCGTGCGCAACATGCGTCTGCTCGGCGCCACCGGCCTGGTCGTGCAGGAGCTCGTCGACACCGTGATCGACACGATGGGCGAGCAGTACCCGGAGCTGATCACCGACCGCAAGCGCATCGAGACCGTCGCGCTCGCCGAGGAGGCCGCGTTCCTCAAGGCCCTCAAGGGCGGCACGAACATCCTCGACACCGCGGTCACCGAGACCAAGTCCGCCGGCGGCACGGTGCTGTCGGGCGACAAGGCGTTCTTGCTCCACGACACCTGGGGCTTCCCGATCGACCTCACCCTCGAGATGGCCGCCGAGCAGGGGCTGTCCGTGGACGAGGAGGGCTTCCGCCGCCTCATGAAGGAGCAGCGGGACCGCGCCAAGGCCGACGCCCTGGCCAAGAAGACCGGCCACGCCGACGTCACCGCGTACCGCGAGATCGCCGACGGCAACGGCGCCACCGAGTTCACCGGCTACACCAACACCGAGGGCGAGACCACCGTCGTCGGCCTGCTGGTCAACGGCGTACCCTCGCCGGCCGCCTCGGAGGGCGACGAGGTCGAGGTCGTCCTGGACCGCACCCCCTTCTACGCCGAGGGCGGCGGCCAGCTCGCCGACCAGGGCCGCATCAAGCTGCACTCCGGCGCGGTCATCGAGATCCGCGACGTGCAGCAGCCGGTCCCCGGCGTCTCCGTGCACAAGGGTTCCGTGCAGGTCGGCGAGGTGACCGTGGGCGCCACCGCCTACGCCGCCATCGACGTCCGCCGCCGCCGGGCCATCGCCCGCGCCCACTCGGCCACCCACCTCACCCACCAGGCGCTGCGCGACGCGCTCGGCCCGACGGCCGCCCAGGCCGGTTCGGAGAACTCGCCGGGCCGCTTCCGCTTCGACTTCGGCTCGCCGAACGCCGTGCCCGGCGCGGTCCTGACCGACGTCGAGCAGAAGATCAACGAGGTCCTCTCGCGCGAGCTGGAGGTGCACGCCGAGGTCATGCCGATCGACGAGGCGAAGCGCCAGGGCGCCATCGCCGAGTTCGGCGAGAAGTACGGCGAGAAGGTCCGCGTCGTGACCATCGGCGACTTCTCCAAGGAGCTGTGCGGCGGTACGCACGTGCACAACACCGCCCAGCTGGGTCTGGTGAAGCTGCTCGGCGAGTCGTCCATCGGTTCCGGCGTGCGCCGTGTCGAGGCCCTGGTCGGCGTCGACGCGTACAACTTCCTCGCCCGTGAGCACACGGTCGTCGCCCAGCTCCAGGAGCTGGTCAAGGGCCGCCCCGAGGAGCTGCCGGAGAAGGTCTCCGCGATGCTCGGCAAGCTGAAGGACGCCGAGAAGGAGATCGAGAAGTTCCGCGCGGAGAAGGTCCTGCAGGCCGCCGCCGGTCTCGTCGACTCCGCCAAGGACGTCCGTGGCGTCGCCCTGGTCACCGGCCAGGTCCCGGACGGCACCGGCGCCGACGACCTGCGCAGGCTGGTCCTCGACGTGCGCGGCCGCATCCCCTCGGACCGTCCGGTGGTCGTGGCCCTGTTCACCACCGTCAACGGCAAGCCGCTGACGGTCATCGCCACCAACGAGACCGCCCGTGAGCGCGGCCTCAAGGCCGGCGAGCTGGTCCGCACCGCGGCCAAGACCCTCGGTGGCGGCGGTGGCGGCAAGCCCGACGTCGCCCAGGGCGGCGGTCAGAACCCGCAGGCCGTCGGCGAGGCCATCGAGGCCGTCGAGCGTCTCGTGGCGGAGACCGCGTGACGATGCGTCGCGGACGCCGGATCGCGGTCGACGTCGGGGACGCCCGGATCGGGGTCGCCTCGTGCGACCCCGACGGGGTCCTCGCCACGCCGGTGGAGACCGTGCCGGGACGTGACGTCCCGGCCGCCCACCGGCGGCTGCGCCAGATCGTCGAGGAGTACGAGCCGATCGAGGTCGTCGTGGGCCTGCCCCGCTCGCTCAGCGGGCGGGAGGGTCCGGCCGCGACCAAGGTCCGGGCCTTCGCCGGCGAGATGGCCAAGGGCATCGCCCCGGTGCCGGTCCGGCTGGTCGACGAGCGGATGACGACGGTGACGGCGACCCAGGGGCTGCGCGCCTCCGGGGTGAAGTCCAAGAAGGGGCGGTCCGTCATCGACCAGGCCGCCGCTGTGATCATCCTTCAGACCGCTCTTGAGTCCGAACGGGTATCAGGTAATCCGCCCGGTGAGGGCGTCGAAGTGGTCATCTGATCGCGATACGGTAACGTTCCGCGCGATGCGGCGGTGTTCGAACAGCTGCCGCACTACGTAGAGGCGGATCGTCCGGAAGCCTCGCGGCTGTTTGGGGATCGATGACTGAGTATGGCCGGAGCCCGGGCTCCGAACCGTGGCACCCCACGGATCCCCTGTACGGGGACCAGGGGTGGGAAGGCCAGCAGCAGTACCCGCAGCAGGCGCAGCAGCAGTACGAGCAGCAGGCCCAGCAGTACGAACAGCAGCAGGGCCATCCCGGTCACCAGGCGCATCCCGGTCACCAGGGGCAGCAGGCGTACCAGGGGCAGCAGGTACAGCAGGATCCGTACGGCCAGACCTACGGAGGCGGCGCCTACCAGCAGCCGCAACAGCCCCAGCAGCCGTACTACCCGCAGGCTTACGGCGAACAGCAGTACGGGAACCCGGGCGGGTACGACACGCCCGGGTATCCCGCACAGCAGTACGACGGCACCTGGGAGACGGGCCAGGCGGCGATGCCGTACAACGCCCCTCCCACCGATCCGTACGGCGGCCAGCAGCCCGACCTCTACGGAACCCCCGAGGCCTACCCGCCGCCGCAGCCCCCGGGCCGGCGCCAGGTGCCACCCCAGCCGGTGACGGACTGGGAGGCGGAGGCGCAGCAGGAGCCCGAGGAGGACCACCCGTTCTTCACCGGCGAGGACGACCGGCCGGACCCCCGGCCGGACGAGCGGACCGAGGAGCGGACCGGGCGCCGCGGGCGTCGCGACCGTGGCCGTGCGGACGACGGCGACACGGCGACGCGGGCGGACGCGTACGACGACGAGCCGTACGACGACGAGTACGACGAGGAGCCCGCCGGGCGCCGGGGAGACCGGCGCGGCGGCAAGGGCAAGAAGAAGGGCCGCAAGGCCAAGAACGGCATGGCCTGCCTGGTCGTGGCGCTCGTCATCGGCGGCGGCGTCGGCGGCATCGGCTACTTCGGCTACCAGTTCTGGCAGGGGCAGTTCGGCGCGGCGCCCGACTTCGTCGGCGAGGGCAGCGGCGACGTCCAGATCGTGATCCCGGACGAGGCCGGCGGCTACGAGATCGGCAACATCCTCAAGAAGGCCGGAGTCGTCGCGAGCGTCGACGCCTTCGTCTCGGCCCAGCAGAAGAACCCCAAGGGCATCTCCATCCAGGCCGGCGCCTACACCCTGAAGAAGGGCATGTCCGCCGAGAGCGCGGTCTCGCTGATGCTGAGCCCGCTCAGCAAGGCCAACTTCGTCATCCCCGAGGGCCGGCGCAACTCCTGGGTCTACGCCGAGATCGACAAGCGTCTCGAACTCAAGCCCGGCACCACGAAGGAGACCGCCTTCAAGCAGGCGGGCTCGCTCGGCCTGCCCGACTGGGCCAAGAACCACGCCGACGTCAAGGACCCGCTGGAGGGCTTCCTCTTCCCGGCCAGCTACCCGGTCGCCAAGGGCAACAAACCCGAGGACGTGCTGCGGAAGATGGTCTCGCGGTCCAACGCGGAGTACATGAAGCTGGACCTGGAGGCGAAGTCGCGCGAGCTCGGGCTGAAGGGCCCGTGGGAGCTGCTCACGGTCGCGAGCCTGGTCCAGGCCGAGGGCAAGACGCACGACGACTTCACGAAGATGGCCGAGGTCATCTACAACCGTCTCCAGCCGGACAACAAGGAGACCTTCCAGCTGCTCCAGTTCGACTCGTCGTACAACTACCTGATGGGTCAGAGCGAGATCAAGATCTCCCGGAAGGAAGTCCTCACCAACCCGGACCCGTACAACACGTACAAGCACCGGGGCCTCACGCCCGGACCGATCGGCAACCCGGGCATCGAGGCGGTGACCGCCGCCCTCAACCCGACGAAGGACGGCTGGATGTACTTCGTCGCCACGGACGGCAAGAACAAGACCGAATTCGCCAAGACGCTCGCCGAGCACGACCGGCTCGTCCAGAAGTTCAACGCGGGGAACTGAGATGACCTTCCGACGGCGGGCGGCCGTGCTCGGCTCGCCCATCGCCCACTCGCTCTCCCCGGTGCTGCACCGGGCCGCGTACCGGGAGCTCGGCCTCGACGACTGGTCGTACGACCGTTTCGAGGTGGACGAGGCAGCGCTCCCCGGGTTCGTGGCGGAGCTCGACGCGGCGTGGGCGGGGCTCTCGCTGACCATGCCGCTCAAGCGGGCGATCATGCCGCTGCTCGACGAGGTCACCGACGTGGCGGCCTCCGTCGAGGCGGTCAACACGGTCGTCTTCACCGAGGACGGGCGGCGGGTCGGCGACAACACCGACATCCCCGGCATCGTCGCCGCCCTGCGGGAGCGGGCCGTCGAGAAGGTCGACTCGGCCGCGATCCTCGGCGCGGGTGCCACCGCCTCCTCGGCGCTGGCCGCCCTGGCCAGAATCTGCTCGGGGCCCGTCACCGCGTACGTACGCAGTGAGGCGCGCGCGGAGGAGATGCGCGGCTGGGGCGAGCGGCTCGGGGTCGACGTGCGGACCGCCGCCTGGGACGACGCCGCCGAGGCCTTCGCGGCCCCGCTGGTCGTCGCCACCACGCCGGCCGGGACGACCGACGCCCTCGCGGCGGCCGTGCCCGACGCCCCCGGCACCCTCTTCGACGTGCTGTACGACCCGTGGCCCACCCGGATCGCGGCCGCCTGGTCGGCGCGCGGCGGCAAAGTGGTCGGCGGCCTCGACCTGCTGGTCCACCAGGCGGTGCTCCAGGTCGAGCAGATGACCGGGCGGGTCCCGGGGCCGCTGGCCGCGATGCGGGCGGCGGGCGAGAAGGCGCTCGCCGAGCGCTGATACGGGGACGACGGGGGAGCGGGGGAGACGGTGGGGGGAGACGTGCTGCTCGCGTCCAAGTGGGACGCGGGCTGGGATCTCGTGCACCTGCTGATCGGAGTGGTCCGGATCGGGTTCGGATCCCTGCCGGAGTGGATCAGGTATCCGGTCGCCGCGCTCGGCGGCGCCTTCTTCCTGTACTGCGTCGGCATCCGCTGCCGTGACTGGTGGCGGGCCCGGCGGAGTCCCGCCGACGGGCTGGCCGAAACCCGACTCGACACCTGACAGATGCGTTCCGACCTGTGGACCGGCGATCGATCAGGCGTCGGGACGTGGGAGGATCAGGGGAGGCGGATCAGGGCCGCGCACCCAGGTCGCGCCGGAGCAGAGCCCAGGCGCGAGCATGAGGAGCATCGTTGAGCAGGCTGCGTTGGCTGACGGCGGGGGAGTCCCACGGACCCGCGCTGGTTGCAACCCTCGAAGGACTTCCCGCAGGCGTGCCGGTCACCACGGCGCTGGTGGCCGACCACCTCGCGCGGCGGCGTCTCGGCTACGGGCGTGGTGCCCGGATGAAGTTCGAGCAGGACGAGGTCACCTTCCTCGGTGGTGTCCGCCACGGCCTCTCGCTCGGCTCGCCCGTCGCCGTCATGGTCGGCAACACCGAGTGGCCGAAGTGGGAGACCGTCATGTCGGCGGACCCCGTCGACCCTGCGGAGCTCAAGGAGACGGGCCGCAACGCGCCCCTGACCCGGCCCCGCCCCGGCCACGCCGACCTCGCCGGCATGCAGAAGTACGGCTTCGACGAGGCCCGGCCGATCCTGGAGCGCGCCAGCGCCCGTGAGACCGCCGCCCGCGTCGCCCTCGGCGCCGTCGCCCGCTCCTTCCTGAAGGAGGCGGCCGGCATCGAGATCGTCTCCCACGTCGTCGAGCTCGCCGCCGCCAAGGCCCCGTACGGCGTCTACCCGACCCCCGCCGACGTCGAGAAGCTGGACGCCGACCCGGTGCGCTGCCTCGACGCCGACGCGTCGAAGGCGATGGTCGCCGAGATCGACCAGGCCCACAAGGACGGTGACACCCTCGGTGGCGTCGTCGAGGTCCTGGCCTACGGCGTGCCCGTCGGTCTCGGTTCGCACGTGCACTGGGACCGGCGCCTCGACGCCCGGCTCGCGGCCGCGCTCATGGGGATCCAGGCCATCAAGGGCGTCGAGGTCGGCGACGGCTTCGACCTCGCCCGCGTGCCCGGCTCCCAGGCCCACGACGAGATCGTCCAGGGCCCCGACGGCATCACCCGTGCCACCGGTCGCGCCGGCGGCACCGAGGGCGGCCTGAGCACCGGTGAACTGCTGCGCGTGCGCGCCGCGATGAAGCCCATCGCGACCGTGCCCCGCGCGCTCGCCACCATCGACGTCGCCACCGGCGAGGTCGCCGCGGCCCACCACCAGCGGTCCGACGTCTGCGCGGTGCCGGCGGCGGGGATCGTGGCCGAGGCGATGGTCGCGCTGGTCCTGGCCGACGCGGTCGTGGAGAAGTTCGGCGGCGACAGCGTCCCCGAGACCCGCCGCAACGTGCAGTCCTACCTCGACAACCTCCAGATCCGGTGACCGGCGGCCCCCTGGTCGTCCTCGTCGGCCCGATGGGCTCCGGCAAGTCCACCGTGGGCGCGCTCCTCGCCGAACGGCTCGGCGCCGCCTACCGCGACACCGACGCCGACATCGTCGCCACCGAGGGACGCGAGATCTCCGACATCTTCGTCGAGGACGGCGAGGACCACTTCCGCGCCCTGGAGCGCGCGGCCGTGCGCACGGCCGTCACCGAACACGAGGGCATCCTCGCGCTCGGCGGCGGCGCCGTGCTCGACGAGGGCACCCGCGCCCTGCTGGCCGGGCTGCCCGTCGCGTACCTCTCCATGGACGTCGAGGAAGCGGTCCGCCGCGTCGGGCTCGGCGCCGCGCGGCCGCTGCTCGCCGTCAATCCGCGCCGCCAGTGGCGCGAGCTGATGGACGCCCGCCGCCACCTCTACACCGAAGTCGCCCGTGTCGTCGTCGCCACCGACGACCGCACACCCGAAGAGGTCGCGGACGCGGTCCTCGACGCTCTGGACCTGAAGAAGGAGACATGACGCACCAGGAAGTGACCCGTATCCAGGTCGGCGGCTCGGCGGGCACGGACCCGTACGAGGTGCTGGTCGGCCGGCAGCTCCTCGGCGAGCTCCCCGCCCTCATCGGCCCCGGCGCCAAGCGGGTGGCCGTGATCCACCCCGAGGCGCTCGCCGGGACCGGCGAGGCGCTGCGCGCCGACCTCGCGGACCAGGGCTACGAGGCCGTCGCCATCCAGGTGCCCAACGCCGAGGAGGCGAAGACCGCCGAGGTCGCCGCCTACTGCTGGAAGGCGCTCGGTCAGACCGGCTTCACCCGCAGCGACATCATCGTGGGCGTCGGCGGCGGCGCCACCACCGACCTGGCCGGCTTCGTCGCCGCGACCTGGCTGCGGGGCGTGCGCTGGATCGCCGTGCCGACCACCGTGCTCGCCATGGTCGACGCGGCCGTCGGCGGCAAGACCGGCATCAACACCGCCGAGGGCAAGAACCTCGTCGGCGCCTTCCACCCGCCCGCCGGGGTGCTCTGCGACCTCGCCGCGCTGGACTCGCTGCCCGTGCACGACTACGTCAGCGGCCTCGCCGAGATCATCAAGGCCGGCTTCATCGCCGACCCGGTCATCCTCGACCTCATCGAGGGGGACCCGGAGGGCGCCCGTACCCCCGCCGGACCGCACACCGCCGAGCTCATCGTGCGGTCGATCCAGGTCAAGGCCGAGGTCGTCTCCGGCGACCTCAAGGAGGCCGGCCGCCGCGAGATCCTCAACTACGGGCACACCCTCGCCCACGCCATCGAGAAGAACGAGCGGTACAAGTGGCGCCACGGCGCCGCCGTCTCCGTCGGCATGGTCTTCGCCGCCGAGCTCGGCCGGCTCGCCGGACGCCTCGACGACGCGACCGCCGACCGGCACCGCGCCGTCCTGGAGTCGGTCGGACTGCCGCTCACCTACCGCGGCGACCAGTGGCCCAAGCTGCTGGAGACCATGAAGGTCGACAAGAAGTCCCGTGGCGACCTGCTGCGCTTCATCGTCCTCGACGGCATCGGCAAGCCGACCGTCCTGGAGGGCCCCGACCCGGCCGTCCTGATCGCGGCCTACGGCGAGGTGTCCGCGTGAGCGAGCCGCGCCGGGTCCTCGTCCTCAACGGCCCGAACCTGGGGCGGCTCGGCTCCCGTGAGCCCGACATCTACGGCGCCACCTCCTACAAGGGGCTCGTCGACTCCTGCCGGACCCTCGGCGAGGAGCTGGGCTTCGACGTCGAGGTCCGCGAGACCAACGACGAGGGCGAGATGATCCGCTGGCTGCACGAGGCCGCGGACGGCTCGCTGCCGGTCGTGCTCAACCCCGGCGCGTTCACGCACTACTCGTACGGGATGCGCGACGCGGCCGCCCAGCGCACCGCGCCGCTCATCGAGGTGCACATCTCCAACCCGTACACGCGCGAGGAGTTCCGGCACACCTCGGTCGTCGCGGCCGTCGCGACCGGCACGATCGCGGGCTTCGGGATCGGCTCCTACCGGCTCGCCCTGCGTGCGCTCGCGGAGGAACTGACCGCCTGAGCACAGCCCGGGAGGCCCCTTCGGGCACCTCCTACCGCCCCCGGCCGTTTCCCCTCGGGAAGCCGGGGGCGGTAACGTTCCGGCAACAGTGGAAGCAAAAGGCGTACGGACGGAGTGGGCACCGGGATGCAGCACGGAATGGGGGCTCCGTCGCCACCGCACCAGCCCGCCGACCCCTCAGCCTGGGCGCACGGCCCGCGGGCCCACACGCCCGGAGCCGCCCAGGGCGCGCCTCCTCCCGTTCCGCCGGCCCCGCCGCAGCACTACCCCTACCCCTCCGCGCAGGCCGCGCCGCCGCCCGGACCGCCGCAGGGCCCGCCGCCCGCGCCCGGCTGGACGAGCGCCCCCGTCACCGCCCACATGGCGATGCCGCCGGCGGTGACCGGCACCGGGACCGCCACCCTCGCCGTGCTGCTCATCGGCCCGGCCGGCGCCGGGAAGACCACCGTCGCCCGCCACTGGGCGCGGCGCCGGCGCGTCCCGACCGCCCACATCAGCCTCGACGACGTGCGCGAATGGGTCTGCTCCGGCTTCGCCGACCCGCAGGCCGGGTGGAACGAGCACTCCGAGGCCCAGTACCGCCTCGCCCGCCGCACCTGCGGCTTCGCCGCCCGCAACTACCTCGCCAACGGCATCTCCTGCATCCTCGACGACGCCGTCTTCCCCGACTGGCCCGTCGTCGGCCTCGGCGGCTGGAAGCGCCACGTCGGCCCCGGACTGCTCCCCGTCGTCCTGCTGCCCGGCCTCGACATCGTCCTGGAGCGCAACGCCGAGCGCAGCGGCAACCGGCGCCTCTCGGACGAGGAGGTCGCCGCCATCCACGGCCGGATGGCCGGCTGGTACGGCTCCGGCCTGCCGATCATCGACAACTCCACGTACGACGTGGAGACCACCGCCCGCGTCCTCGACGACGTCCTGGCCCGCGCGATCACGAGCCCGCAGACCGGCTGACGCCCGGTCGAGGGGGCGGGATGCCGGTCGACGGCTCCGCCTGGGCGCGCGCGTCGGCCGACGGCTCCGGCAGCCCCGCCCCCGCCCCGGTCGGACCCGCTGAACAGGCCAGGGCGCGTGGCCCCTCGTAGGCTCGGAGCATGTCAGAGGTGTATGCGGACCGCCGGGTGCGGCTGCGCGACCGGTGTGCGGCCGCGGGCAGCTCGGCGGCCCTGGTCTCCCGTCCCGCCAACGTCCGCTATCTCACCGGCGGTTCACCCGCCGGGGCCGTGCTGCTGCTCGGTCCCGAGGAGGACGTGCTGCTCTGCCCGACCGCCCCGGGCGCCGATCCCGCCGACGGGCGGCTCGACGAGCTGCTGCGCCAGGTGCTGCTGCCCACCGGCGGCGGCGATCCGGCGGTCGCGGCCGTCGACTTCGCCCGCAAGGCCGGGGCGGACGCCCTCGCCGTCGAGGAGCACCACCTGACCGTCTCCCGGCACCGGGCCATGGGCTCCGTCGCCCCCGGGCTGCGTCTCGCCGACCTGTCGAGCGGTGTCGAACAGCTGCGGATCGTCAAGGACGAGGACGAGATCGCCTGTCTGCGGATCGCCGCCGAGATCGCCGACCAGGCCCTCGGCGAACTCCTGGAGTCGATCCTGGTCGGCAGGACCGAGCGGCATCTCGCCCTGGAGCTGGAGCGGCGGTTGGTCGACCACGGCGCCGACGGCCCCGCCTTCCGCACCTCCGTGGCCACCGGGCCGCACTCCGGGCGGGCCGGGCACCGGCCCACCGACCGGCGGGTCGAGGAGGGCGACTTCCTTTCCGTCTGCCTCGGCGCCAATTACCGCGGCTACCGCTGTGAGATCGGTCGTACCTTCGTGATCGGGACCACTCCCGCCGACTGGCAGATCGAGCTGTACGACCTCGTCTTCGCCGCTCAGCGGGCCGGCCGGGAGGCCCTGGCACCCGGTGCGGAGTACCGCGACGTCGACCGCGTGGCCCGGCAGATTCTCGTCGCGGCGGGCCACGGCGACGCCAGCGCGCCCCTCACCGGGCACGGTGTGGGCCTGGAAATCGACGAGGACCCGCAGCTCGCACCCGCGGCCATGGGTAAACTGGACGCTTGTGTGCCGGTCACCGTCGAACCGGGGGTCCACCTCCCGGGCCGGGGCGGGGTCCGGATCGATGACACGCTCGTCGTACGCCAGGAGGCGGACGGCGGACCCGAGCTACTCACCATCACGACCAAGGAGCTGCTCGCGCTGTAAGGCGCGTACGCCTCCCAGGTCCACGTCAGTCCAGGAGATTCCGCAACCGTGGCTTCCACGAACGACCTCAAGAACGGCATGGTGCTCAAGCTCGACGGGGGCCAGCTCTGGTCCGTCGTCGAGTTCCAGCACGTCAAGCCCGGCAAGGGCCCCGCCTTCGTGCGCACCAAGCTCAAGCACGTGCTTTCCGGCAAGGTCGTCGACAAGACCTTCAACGCTGGTACGAAGGTCGACACCGCCACCATCGACCGCCGTGACATGCAGTTCTCCTACATGGACGGCGAGTACTTCGTCTTCATGGACATGGAGACCTACGACCAGCTCCACATCGACCGGAAGAACGTCGGCGACACCGCCAACTTCCTCATCGAGGGCTTCACCGCCTCGGTCGCGCAGCACGAGGGCGAGGTGCTCTACGTGGAGCTGCCGGCCGCCGTCGAGCTCGTCATCCAGGAGACCGAGCCGGGTGTCCAGGGCGACCGCTCCACCGGTGGCACCAAGCCCGCCACCCTGGAGACCGGCCACCAGATCCAGGTCCCGCTCTTCATCACCACCGGTGAGAAGGTCAAGGTCGACACCCGCTCCAGCGCCTACCTCGGCCGGGTGAACAGCTAACCGTGGCTGCCCGGAGCAAGGCCCGCAGGCGGGCCTTCCAGATCCTGTTCGAGGCCGACCAGCGCGGCACCTCGGTCCAGGCAGTCCTCGCCGACCAGGTCCGGTTCGCCCGGTCGGACGACCACCAGCCGCCGGTCAACGAGTTCACCATGCAGCTGGTCGAGGGGTACGCGTCCCACGTGGCGCGCATCGACGAGCTCATCGCGACCTACGCGGTGGACTGGGACCTCGACCGGATGCCCGTCGCCGACCGGAACATCGTGCGCCTCGGCGCGTACGAGCTGATCTGGGAGGACGGCACGCCCGACGCGGTGGCGATCGACGAGGCGGTGCAGCTCGCCAAGGAGTTCTCCACGGACGAGTCGCCGAACTTCGTCAACGGTCTGCTGGGTCGCTTCAAGGACCTGAAGCCGCGCCTGCGCCGGGACGCGGACGCCTAGTCCGCACCGTCCGGCCCAGGCCGCAGCCGTCCGTACGGCAGTCGAAGGGGCCCGCAGCACTCCGGTGCTGCGGGCCCCTTCGCCATGTCGTCAGCCATGTCGTCAGTCGTGTCGCGGGCCGTGCCTCAGCCGTGTCGGCGGCCGAGCGTCAGGCCGGCAGCGCCCCCGCCGGGTCGCCAGGAGCGCCGCCACGGGCCTGGAACGAAAGCGCCGGGCCCCTGGGAGTCGGAATGACTCCCAGGGGCCCGGCGGCACGTTTCTGCGCTGGTATGAGGCTTTCTGGCCCGCGAAGGGTCAGTTCTCCTCGTGGGCGACGGCGCGGCGCGCGTCCGCGTCCAGGACGCCCCAGCTGATCAGCTGCTCGGTGAGGACCGAGGGGGACTGGTCGTAGATGACGGCGAGGGTGCGCAGGTCGTCCTGGCGGATCGACAGCACCTTGCCGTTGTAGTCGCCGCGCTGCGACTGGATGGTCGCGGCGTAGCGCTGGAGCGGGCCGGCCTTCTCGGCGGGGACGTGGGCGAGGCGCTCCAGGTCCAGGACCAGCTTCGGCGGCGGCTCGGCGGCCCCGCCCGGCGTGGTGCCCGGCAGCAGCTCCTGCACCGGGACCCCGTAGAAGTCCGCCAGCTCGGCCAGACGCTGTACGGTCACGGCGCGGTCACCACGCTCGTAAGAACCGACCACGACCGCCTTCCAGCGGCCCTGGGACTTCTCCTCCACACCGTGGAGGGAAAGGCCCTGCTGGGTGCGGATCGCGCGGAGTTTGGCCCCGAGCTGCTTTGCGTATTCGCTGGACATAACGCTCCCGGACGCTGTGACGATTGCGGCGGCGCCGCGCGGCTGGTAACTCACTGTGAGGTTACGCAGCGTGACGCTCTTCCGTCAAGCCGAATGGTCCATACCGCCTCCTCCCGGGGGACGGCGCCCGGAGTGGCGCCAGGGTGGTGAGCAGGGCACCCGTCCGCCGCTGGTAAGGTGGATGGCGCAATTCCGACGTCCTTTAAGGTCCGTCCCGTGAGGCGGAGAAGGAGGTCCGTTTCATAATGGACGCACAGCAGCAGACCGATGCCCGGCCCGTTCTCGAGGCCCCGGACATCGCGCGGGTCCTGACCCGCATCGCCCACGAGATCGTCGAGCGCGCCAAGGGCGCCGACGACGTGGTCCTCCTCGGCATCCCGACCCGCGGTGTCTACCTCGCCCGCAGGCTCGCCGAGAAGCTGGAATCGATCACCGGCGCCAAGGTCCCGGTCGGTTCCCTCGACATCACGATGTACCGCGACGACCTGCGGATGAAGCCGGCGCGCGCCCTCGGCCGCACCGACATCCCGGGTGACGGCATCGACGGCCGCCTGGTCGTCCTCGTCGACGACGTGCTCTTCTCCGGGCGCACCATCCGCGCCGCCCTCGACGCCCTCGGCGACATCGGCCGCCCCCGCGCGGTCCAGCTCGCCGTCCTCGTCGACCGCGGCCACCGCGAGCTCCCGATCCGCGCCGACTACGTCGGCAAGAACCTCCCCACGTCACTGCGGGAGACGGTCAAGGTCCAGCTCGCCGAGGAGGACGGTCGCGACACCGTGCTGCTCGGCAGCAAGCCCGCCTCCTAGCCGAGACCGGCCCCCGACGGGTCCGGGGCACAGCCCTGCGCACCCGCATGCCCTCACCCTCCCCACCCCGGAGAGAAACCCGATGATGCGTCACCTCATCTCGGCCGCCGACCTCACCCGCGACGACGCCGTCCTCATCCTCGACACCGCCGAGGAGATGGCCCGGGTGGCCGACCGGCCCATCAAGAAGCTGCCGACCCTGCGCGGCCGCACGATCTGCAACCTCTTCTTCGAGGACTCCACCCGCACCCGGATCTCCTTCGAGGCCGCCGAGAAGCGCCTCTCCGCCGATGTGATCAACTTCGCGGCCAAGGGCTCCAGCGTCTCCAAGGGCGAGTCCCTCAAGGACACCGCGCAGACCCTGGAGGCGATGGGCGTCGACGCCGTCGTCATCCGGCACAGCGCCTCCGGCGCCCCGTACCGCCTGGCCACCTCGGGGTGGATCGACGCCCCCGTCATCAACGCGGGCGACGGCACCCACCAGCACCCCACCCAGGCCCTGCTGGACGCCTTCACCATGCGCCGCCGCCTGATCGGCCGCGACACCGGCCTCGGCAAGGACCTGGACGGCAAGCGCATCACGCTCGTCGGCGACGTCCTGCACAGCCGGGTCGCCCGCTCCAACGTCGACCTGCTGCACACCCTCGGCGCCGAGGTCACCCTGGTGGCCCCGCCCACCCTGGTCCCCGTCGGCGTGGAGACCTGGCCCTGCGAGATCTCGTACGACCTCGACAGCGTGCTGCCGAAGTCCGACGCGGTGATGATGCTGCGTGTGCAGCGCGAGCGGATGAACGCCGCCTTCTTCCCGACCGAGCGCGAGTACTCGCGCCGGTACGGGCTGAACGGCGAGCGGATGGCCAAGATGCCCGAGCACGCCATCGTCATGCACCCCGGGCCCATGGTCCGCGGCATGGAGATCACCGCCGAGGTCGCCGACTCCGACCGCTGCACGGTCGTCGAGCAGGTCGCCAACGGCGTCTCCATCCGCATGGCCGTGCTCTACCTGCTGCTCGGCGGTTACGAGCCCGCCGCCCCCGCCACCCCCCGCACCGAGGAGAACTGAACCCCATGAGCAAGATCCTGATCCGTGGTGCGAAGGTGCTCGGCGGCGAGGCCCAGGACGTCCTGATCGACGGCGAGACCATCGCCGAGGTCGGAACGGGCCTGTCGGCCGAGGGCGCCCAGGTGATCGAGGCCCAGGACCACATCCTGCTGCCGGGCCTCGTCGACCTGCACACCCACCTGCGCGAGCCGGGCCGTGAGGACTCCGAGACCGTCCTCACCGGCACCCGCGCCGCCGCCTCCGGTGGCTACACGGCCGTCTTCGCCATGGCCAACACCCACCCGGTCGCCGACACCGCCGGTGTCGTCGAGCAGGTCTACCGCCTCGGCCGCGAGCACGGCTACTGCGACGTGCAGCCCATCGGCGCCGTCACCGTCGGCCTGGAGGGCAAGAAGCTGGCCGAGCTCGGCGCCATGCACGACTCCGCCGCCGGCGTCACCGTCTTCTCCGACGACGGCAAGTGCGTCGACGACGCCGTGATCATGCGCCGCGCCCTGGAGTACGTGAAGGCCTTCGGCGGCGTCGTCGCCCAGCACGCCCAGGAGCCCCGCCTCACCGAGGGCGCCCAGATGAACGAGGGCATCGTCTCCGCCGAGCTCGGCCTGGGCGGCTGGCCGGCCGTCGCCGAGGAGTCGGTCATCGCCCGCGACGTCCTGCTCGCCGAGCACGTCGGCTCCCGCGTCCACATCTGCCACCTCTCCACCGCCGGCTCCGTCGAGATCGTCCGCTGGGCCAAGTCCCGCGGCATCGACGTGACCGCCGAGGTCACCCCGCACCACCTCCTCCTGACGGACGAGCTCGTACGGACGTACAACCCGGTCTACAAGGTGAACCCGCCGCTGCGCACCGAGCGGGACGTCATGGCGCTGCGCGAGGCCCTCGCCGACGGCACGATCGACATCGTCGCCACCGACCACGCCCCGCACCCGCACGAGGACAAGGACTGCGAGTGGGCCGCCGCCGCCATGGGCATGGTCGGCCTGGAGACCGCCCTGTCCGTCGTCCAGCAGACGATGGTGGAGACCGGACTGCTCGACTGGGCCGGTGTCGCCGACCGGATGTCCGTCAAGCCGGCCCGGATCGGGCGGGCCAAGGAGCACGGCCGCCCCGTCTCGGCAGGTGAGCCCGCCAACCTGACCCTGGTCGATCCGGCTTACCGTGGTGTCGTGGACCCCGCCGACTTCGCCTCCCGCAGCCGCAACACCCCCTACGAGGGCCGCGAGCTGCCGGGGCGCGTCACCCACACGTTCCTGCGGGGCCGGGCAACGCTCGTCGACGGGAAGCTGGCGTGACACCACTCATTCAACTGGCCGAGCAGAAGTCCGCCGAGGTCACCGACTGGGCCGGCCGCATCGGCTGGGTCGCGGGACTGCTGCTCTTCGTCGCCTTCGTCTACTGGCTGATGCGCCAGGGATGGAAGTGGCGCGGCAGCCTCCAGTCCGGCCTTCCGGCCCTCCCCGAGCTGCCGCAGGCCCCGGGTGCGGCGAAGCTGACACTGGCCGGCCGCTACCACGGCTCCACCACCGCGGGGCACTGGCTCGACCGGATCGTCGCCCACGGCCTGGGCGTCCGCAGCCGGGCCGAGCTCACCCTGACGGACCAGGGCATCACGGTCGTCCGCCCCGGCGCGAACGACTTCCTCATCCCGGCCGACGCCCTGCGCGAGGCCCGGCTGGACAAGGGCATCGCCGGCAAGGTCCTCACCGAGGGCGGCCTCCTGGTCGTCACCTGGACCCACGGCGACACGCTGCTCGACTCCGGCTTCCGCTCCGACCGCGCGGCCGAGCACGCCGCCTGGGTCGAGGCCATCAACTCCATGAGCTCCACGAACCACGCAAGCACGACGGAAGGCGCACGATGACGACCTCCACAAGGGGAGCCGCCAAGGTTCCCGCCGTACTCGTCCTGGAGGACGGCCGCATCTTCCGCGGCCGCGCCTACGGGGCCGTGGGGGAGACCTTCGGCGAGGCCGTGTTCTCCACCGGCATGACCGGCTACCAGGAGACCCTCACCGACCCGTCGTACCACCGCCAGGTCGTCGTGATGACCGCCCCGCACGTCGGCAACACCGGCGTCAACGACGAGGACCCCGAGTCGTCCCGCATCTGGGTCGCCGGCTACGTCGTCCGCGACCCCGCGCGCGTCTCCTCCAACTGGCGCGCCCGGCGCTCCCTCGACGACGAGCTGCGGCAGCAGGGCGTCGTCGGCATCCAGGGCATCGACACCCGCGCCCTCACCCGCCACCTGCGCGAGAGCGGCGCCATGCGCGTCGGCATCTTCTCCGGCAGCGCGCTCCCCGACGAGGGCACCATGCTCGCCGAGGTCCGCCAGCAGCCCGAGATGAAGGGCGCGGACCTCTCCGCCGAGGTCGCCACCAAGGAGACGTACGTCGTCCCCGCGATCGGCGAGAAGAAGTTCACCGTCGCCGCCGTCGACCTCGGCATCAAGGGCATGACCCCGCACCGGATGGCCGAGCGCGGCATCGAGGTCCACGTGCTGCCCGCCACCGCCACCGCCGAGGACGTCTACGCCGTCAACCCCGACGGCGTGTTCTTCTCCAACGGCCCGGGCGACCCGGCGACCGCCGACGGCCCCGTCGCCGTCATGCAGGAGGTCCTGCGCCGCAGGACCCCGCTCTTCGGCATCTGCTTCGGCAACCAGATCCTGGGCCGCGCGCTCGGCTTCGGCACGTACAAGCTGAAGTACGGCCACCGGGGCATCAACCAGCCCGTCCAGGACCGCACCACCGGCAAGGTCGAGGTCACCGCGCACAACCACGGCTTCGCCGTCGACGCGCCCCTCGACAAGGTCTCCGACACCCCCTTCGGGCGGGTCGAGGTCTCCCACGTCTGCCTGAACGACAACGTCGTGGAGGGCCTCCAGCTGCTCGACCAGCCGGCCTTCTCCGTCCAGTACCACCCCGAGGCGGCCGCGGGCCCGCACGACGCCGCGTACCTCTTCGACCGCTTCACTTCTTTGATGAACACCGCCCTGGAGGCCGAGCGTGCCTAAGCGCACCGATATCCAGTCCGTCCTGGTCATCGGCTCCGGCCCGATCGTCATCGGCCAGGCCGCCGAGTTCGACTACTCCGGCACCCAGGCGTGCCGCATCCTCAAGGCCGAGGGCCTGCGGGTGATCCTGGTGAACTCCAACCCGGCCACGATCATGACCGACCCGGAGATCGCCGACGCCACGTACGTCGAGCCGATCACCCCCGAGTTCGTCGAGAAGATCATCGCCAAGGAGCGCCCCGACGCCCTCCTGCCCACCCTCGGCGGCCAGACCGCGCTCAACACCGCGATCTCCATGCACGAGCAGGGCGTCCTGGAGAAGTACGGCGTCGAGCTCATCGGCGCCAACGTCGAGGCCATCCACAAGGGCGAGGACCGCGACCTCTTCAAGGGCGTCGTCGAGGCAGTCAAGGCCAAGATCGGCTACGGCGAGTCCGCCCGCTCGGTCATCTGCCACTCCATGGACGACGTCCTCAAGGGCGTCGACACCCTCGGCGGCTACCCCGTCGTCGTGCGCCCCTCCTTCACCATGGGCGGCGCCGGCTCCGGCTTCGCCCACGACGAGGAGGAGCTGCGCCGCATCGCCGGCCAGGGCCTCACGCTCTCCCCGACCACCGAGGTGCTCCTGGAGGAGTCCATCCTCGGCTGGAAGGAGTACGAGCTGGAGCTGATGCGCGACAAGAACGACAACGTCGTGGTCGTCTGCTCCATCGAGAACTTCGACCCGATGGGCGTCCACACCGGTGACTCGATCACCGTCGCCCCGGCGATGACGCTCACCGACCGCGAGTACCAGCGGCTCCGCGACATCGGCATCGCGATCATCCGCGAGGTCGGCGTCGACACCGGCGGCTGCAACATCCAGTTCGCGATCGACCCGGTCGACGGCCGGATCATCGTCATCGAGATGAACCCGCGCGTCTCCCGCTCCTCCGCGCTCGCCTCCAAGGCGACCGGCTTCCCGATCGCCAAGATCGCGGCCCGGCTCGCCGTCGGCTACACGCTGGACGAGATCCCCAACGACATCACCGAGAAGACGCCGGCCTCCTTCGAGCCGACCCTCGACTACGTCGTCGTCAAGGCCCCGCGCTTCGCCTTCGAGAAGTTCCCGGCCGCCGACTCCACGCTGACCACGACCATGAAGTCGGTCGGCGAGGCCATGGCGATCGGCCGCAACTTCACCGAGGCGCTCCAGAAGGCCCTGCGCTCCCTGGAGAAGAAGGGCTCGCAGTTCGCCTTCACCGGCGAGACCGGCGACAAGGCCGAGCTGCTCCGCGAGGCGGTCCGCCCCACCGACGGCCGGATCAACACCGTCATGGAGGCCATCCGCGCGGGCGCCACCCCCGAGGAGGTCTTCGAGGCCACCAAGATCGACCCCTGGTTCGTCGACCAGCTCTTCCTCATCAAGGAGATCGCCGACGACCTGGCCGCCGCCGAGAAGCTGGAGCCCGAGCTCCTCGCCGAGGCCAAGCGCCACGGCTTCTCCGACGCCCAGATCGCCGAGATCCGCGGCCTGCGCGAGGACGTCGTCCGCGAGGTCCGGCACGCCCTCGGTGTCCGCCCGGTCTACAAGACGGTCGACACCTGCGCCGCCGAGTTCGCCGCCAAGACCCCGTACTTCTACTCCTCGTACGACGAGGAGAGCGAGGTCGCGCCGCGCGAGAAGCCCGCGGTGATCATCCTGGGCTCCGGCCCGAACCGCATCGGCCAGGGCATCGAGTTCGACTACTCCTGCGTCCACGCCTCCTTCGCGCTCAGCGACGCCGGCTACGAGACCGTGATGGTCAACTGCAACCCCGAGACCGTCTCGACGGACTACGACACCTCCGACCGCCTGTACTTCGAGCCGCTGACGCTCGAGGACGTGCTGGAGATCGTCCACGCCGAGTCCCTCGCGGGCCCGATCGCCGGTGTCGTCGTCCAGCTCGGCGGCCAGACCCCGCTGGGCCTCGCCCAGGCGCTCAAGGACAACGGCGTGCCGGTCGTCGGCACCTCCCCGGAGGCCATCCACGCCGCCGAGGACCGCGGCGCCTTCGGCCAGGTGCTCGCCGACGCCGGGCTGCCCGCGCCGAAGCACGGCACCGCCACCACCTTCGCCGGTGCCAAGGCCATCGCCGACGAGATCGGCTACCCCGTCCTCGTACGCCCCTCGTACGTGCTCGGCGGCCGCGGCATGGAGATCGTCTACGACGAGGCGCGCCTGGAGTCGTACATCGCCGAGTCCACCGAGATCTCCCCGACCCGCCCGGTCCTCGTCGACCGCTTCCTCGACGACGCCATCGAGATCGACGTCGACGCGCTCTACGACGGCGAGGAGCTCTACCTCGGCGGTGTCATGGAGCACATCGAGGAGGCCGGCATCCACTCCGGCGACTCGGCCTGCGCCCTGCCCCCGATCACCCTCGGCGGCTTCGACATCAAGCGCCTGCGCGCCTCGACCGAGGCCATCGCCAAGGGCGTCGGCGTGCGCGGTCTGATCAACATCCAGTTCGCGATGGCCGGCGACATCCTGTACGTCCTGGAGGCCAACCCGCGCGCCTCCCGCACGGTCCCCTTCACCTCGAAGGCGACCGCGGTGCCGCTCGCGAAGGCCGCCGCCCGCATCTCGCTCGGCGCCACCATCGCCGAGCTGCGCGCCGAGGGCCTGCTGCCGAAGACCGGCGACGGCGGCACCCTGCCGCTCGACGCGCCGATCTCCGTCAAGGAGGCCGTGATGCCGTGGTCGCGCTTCCGCGACATCCACGGCCGCGGCGTGGACACCGTCCTCGGCCCGGAGATGCGCTCCACCGGCGAGGTCATGGGCATCGACAACGTCTTCGGCACGGCGTACGCCAAGTCGCAGGCCGGCGCCTACGGCCCGCTGCCCACCAAGGGCCGCGCGTTCATCTCCGTCGCCAACCGCGACAAGCGCTCGATGATCTTCCCGGCGCGTGAGCTCGTCGCCCACGGCTTCGAGCTGATGGCCACCTCCGGCACCGCCGAGGTCCTCAAGCGCAACGGCATCAACGCCACCGTCGTGCGCAAGCAGTCCGAGGGCGAGGGGCCGAACGGTGAGAAGACCATCGTCCAGCTCATCCACGACGGCCAGGTCGACCTGATCGTCAACACCCCGTACGGCACCGGCGGCCGCCTCGACGGCTACGAGATCCGTACGGCGGCGGTGGCCCGCTCCGTCCCGTGCCTGACCACGGTCCAGGCGCTGGCGGCGGCGGTCCAGGGCATCGACGCCCTCAACCACGGAGACGTGGGCGTCCGCTCGCTCCAGGAGCACGCGGAACACCTGACCGCGGCCCGCGACTAGCAGCCCGTACGAAGCAGGGGGACACCGGCAACACCCGCGGTGTCCCCCTCTTCATGAGCGCACGAGGGATATTTCGGACGATGTACAAACTCTTCTTCAACCTGATCTTCAAGCGGATGGACCCCGAGAAGGCCCACTACCTGGCCTTCCGCTGGATCCGGCTCGCCGCTCGCACCCCGGTCCTGCGGACCTTCGTCGCGGCCGTCCTCGCCCCCCGGTACAAGGAGCTGCGCACCGAGGCCCTGGGCCTGCGCATGCACGGCCCCTTCGGCCTCGCCGCCGGCTTCGACAAGAACGCCGTCGCCATCGACGGCATGGCCATGCTCGGCTTCGACCACGTCGAGATCGGCACCGTCACCGGCGAGGCCCAGCCCGGCAACCCCAAGAAGCGCCTCTTCCGGCTGGTCCCGGACCGCGCCCTGATCAACCGCATGGGCTTCAACAACGAGGGCTCGGCCGCCGTCGCCGACCGCCTCGCGGGCCGCTCGGCGGTCTTCAAGACCGTCGTGGGCGTCAACATCGGCAAGACCAAGGTCGTGCCCGAGGCCGAGGCCGCCGCCGACTACGTGAAGTCCACCGAGCGGCTCGCCCGCCACGCCGACTACCTGGTCGTCAACGTCTCCTCGCCGAACACCCCGGGCCTGCGCAACCTCCAGGCCACCGAGTCGCTGCGCCCGCTCCTGACCGCCGTCCGCGAGGCCGCCGACCGCGCCGTCACCGGCCGCCGCGTCCCGCTCCTGGTCAAGATCGCCCCCGACCTCGCCGACGAGGACGTGGACGCCGTCGCCGACCTGGCCCTGGAGCTCGGCCTCGACGGCATCATCGCCACCAACACCACCATCGCCCGCGAGGGCCTCGGCCTGACCTCCGACCCCGCGCTGGTCAAGGAGACCGGCGGACTGTCCGGCGCCCCCGTCAAGGAGCGCTCCCTGGAGGTCCTGAGCCGCCTCTACGCGCGCGTGGGGGACCGGATCGTCCTGATCGGCGTCGGAGGCATCGAGAACGCCGAGGACGCCTGGCAGCGGATCCTCGCCGGCGCCACCCTGATCCAGGGCTACAGCGCCTTCATCTACGAGGGCCCGTTCTACGCCCGCGCGATCCACAAGGGCCTCGCCGCGCGCCTGGCCGCCTCCCCGTACGCCACCCTCGCCGAGGCCGTCGGCGCCGCCCACCGAAAGGCCGAGAAGTGACCGAAGCGACCCTGGAGAACCTGGCGCCGTTCGGCGCCCGTCTGCGCACCGCCATGGACGAGCGCGGCCCCCTGTGCGTCGGCATCGACCCGCACGCGGCCCTGCTGGACTCCTGGGGCCTGGCCGACGACATCGCGGGCCTGGAGCGCTTCACGTACACCGTCGTGGAGGCCCTGGCCGGCACCGTGGCCGTCTTCAAGCCCCAGGCGGCCTTCTTCGAGCGCTTCGGCTCGCGCGGCATCGCCGTCCTGGAGCGCGCCGTCGCCGATCTGCGGGCCGCGGGCGGCCTCGTGGTCATGGACGCCAAGCGCGGCGACATCGGCTCCACGATGGGCGCCTACGCCGAAGCCTTCCTGCGTAAGGACTCCCCGCTCTTCTCCGACGCGCTCACGGTCTCCCCGTACCTCGGCTACGGCTCCCTGAAGCCGGCCGTCGACCTGGCCCGCGAGTCCGGCGCCGGGCTCTTCGTGCTGGCCCTCACCTCGAACCCCGAGGGCGCGGAGGTGCAGCGCGCGGTCCGCGAGGACGGCCGGACCGTCGGCGCGACCATGCTGGCCCACCTGGCGGCGGAGAACGCGGGGGAGACCCCCATGGGCTCCTTCGGCGCGGTCGTCGGCGCCACCCTCGGCGACCTGTCCGCGTTCGACCTGGACATCAACGGTCCGCTGCTCGCCCCGGGCATCGGCGCGCAGGGCGCGACCGCGGCCGACCTCCCCGCGGTCTTCGGCGCGGCGGTCCGCAACGTGGTCCCGAACGTCAGCCGGGGCGTCCTGAAGGAGGGTCCGGACGCGGGCGCGCTGCGTGCCGCGGCGGAACGTTACGCGAACGAGATCCGCGAGGCGGTCGAAGGCCACTAGCCCCCGCGGGGTCGATTTCGGCCGGTTCTCGCCAACCCGCAGGTCGGGTGGCGTGTCCCGGCCGTCTCACTCCTTGACAAAAGTTGGCCCAAAACCGAGTCGTTATGCCGGAAATGTCCTGGTCGGTCGATGCTGACCAGGACTTTTCGTCTGTTCTCGCTGACTGGAGCGGCCCTGGCCGCTAGTCTCCGGGGCAGAGTCGGCGTTCGGCGTACTCCACGTCGGTCGCTGCTCCACTGGTGTGGGGCGTACAGCTTCCCACCGGTCCGTATCCGACAGTTCGACATCCGAGGTGACGTAGGCGTGGCTCTTCCGCCCCTTACCCCTGAACAGCGCGCAGCCGCGCTCGAGAAGGCCGCCGCGGCTCGCCGGGAGCGGGCCGAGGTCAAGAATCGACTCAAGCACTCCGGCGCCTCCCTCCACGAGGTCATCAAGTCGGGCCAGGAGAACGACGTCATCGGCAAGATGAAGGTCTCCGCCCTGCTCGAGTCCCTCCCGGGCGTGGGCAAGGTCCGCGCCAAGCAGATCATGGAGCGCCTGGGCATCTCCGAGAGCCGCCGGGTCCGCGGCCTCGGCTCCAACCAGATCGCCTCCCTGGAGCGCGAGTTCGGCAGCACCGGCGCCTGATCCGGGGCCACGCGTCCCGGGGGTGCCCGGGACGCGGGTCCCGGGCACCCCGGTAAAGCTGGAATAATCGCTGCATGGCAGCAGAGGTACGTCCGCGGCTGACCGTGCTCTCCGGCCCCTCAGGGGTGGGCAAGAGCACGGTCGTCGCTCATATGCGCAAGGTCCACCCCGAGGTCTGGCTCTCGGTGTCGGCCACGACACGAAAGCCCCGCCCCGGCGAGAAGCACGGCGTCCACTACTTCTTCGTGACGGACGACGAGTTCGACAAGCTGATCGCCAACGGTGAGCTCCTCGAATGGGCCGAGTTCGCGGGCAACCGCTACGGCACCCCGCGCGGTGCGGTCCTCGGCCGCCTGGAGGCCGGCGAGCCGGTCCTCCTGGAGATCGACCTCCAGGGCGCCCGCCAGGTCAAGGAGTCCATGAACGACTCCCAGCTGGTCTTCCTCGCCCCGCCGAGCTGGGACGAGCTGGTCCGCCGGCTCACCGGCCGCGGGACCGAGTCGCCCGAGGTGATCGAGCGCCGACTGGCCGCCGCGAAGATCGAACTGGCCGCCGAATCGGAGTTCGACACCACGCTCGTCAACACCTCGGTCGAGGACGTCGCGCGCGAGCTGCTAACGTTGATGAACGTTGTCTGATCTTTTTTCCATCTTCGGAAGGTAGAGCGTGTCCTCTTCCATCACCGCGCCCGAGGGCATCATCAACCCGCCGATCGACGAGTTGCTCGAGGCGACGGACTCCAAGTACAGCCTCGTGATCTATGCGGCCAAGCGTGCGCGTCAGATCAACGCGTACTACTCGCAGCTGGGCGAGGGCCTGCTCGAGTACGTCGGTCCCCTCGTCGACACCCACGTCCACGAGAAGCCGCTCTCGATCGCGCTGCGCGAGATCAACGCGGGCCTGCTGACCTCCGAGAAGATCGCGGACCCGGCGCAGTAGAGCACCCCACGTTGTAATCCTTGTCACCACAGGCCCGGCGGAACACCCGCCGGGCCTGTGGTGTCTCATGGAGTCGTACGTATCCGAGTACGCAGCCGATGTACGCAGCCGAGCCGATGTGCGCAGCCGCTGTACGCATCCGATGGACACATCCGCGTACGCATCCGAGCGCGGGGAGCAGGGGAAGTCGTGGCCAAGCCGAAGGTCGTCCTGGGCGTGAGCGGCGGAATCGCCGCGTACAAGGCGTGCGAGCTGCTCCGGCGGCTGACCGAGTCCGGTCATGACGTCCGTGTCGTGCCCACCGACTCCGCGCTGCACTTCGTCGGTGCGGCCACCTGGTCCGCGCTCTCCGGCCACCCGGTCTCCACCGAGGTGTGGGAGTCCGTCCACGAGGTCCCGCACGTCCGCATCGGCCAGGGCGCCGACCTGGTCGTGGTCGCCCCCGCCACCGCCGACATGCTGGCCAAGGCCGCCCACGGCCTCGCCGACGACCTGCTCACCAACACCCTGCTCACCGCGCGCTGCCCGGTCGTCTTCGCCCCGGCCATGCACACCGAGATGTGGGAGCACCCCGCCACCCAGGAGAACGTGGCGACGCTGCGCCGCCGCGGCGCCGTCGTCATCGAGCCCGCCGTCGGCCGCCTCACCGGTGTCGACACGGGCAAGGGCCGCCTCCCCGACCCCGGCGAGATCTTCGAGGTCTGCCGCAGCGTGCTGGCCCGCGGGGTCACCGCCCCCGATCTGGCCGGGCGGCACGTCGTGGTCAGCGCGGGCGGCACCCGCGAGCCCCTGGACCCGGTCCGCTACCTGGGCAACCGCTCCTCCGGCAAGCAGGGCTACGCCCTCGCCAAGGCCGCCGCCGCGCGGGGCGCCCGGGTCACCCTGGTGGAGGCCAACACCGGCCTGCCCGACCCGGCGGGCGTCGACGTCGTGCACGTCGGCACCGCCGTCCAGCTGCGCGAGGCGGTCCTCAAGGCCGTCGCCGACGCCGACGCGGTGGTGATGGCGGCCGCGGTCGCCGACTTCCGGCCCGCCGCCTACGCCACCGGCAAGATCAAGAAGACGGACGACGGCGGCGCCCCCACCATCGAGCTGGTCCGCAACCCCGACATCCTCGCCGAGCTCGCCGCCGAGCGCGCCCTGCCCGGCCAGGTCGTCGTCGGCTTCGCCGCCGAGACCGACGACGTGCTCGCCAACGGGCGCGCCAAACTGCGCCGCAAGGGCTGCGACCTGCTCGTCGTCAACGAGGTGGGGGAGCGCAAGACCTTCGGCTCCGAGGAGAACGAGGCCGTGGTCCTCGCCGCCGACGGCACCGAGACCCCCGTCCCGTACGGCCCGAAAGAAGCGCTCGCGGAGACGGTCTGGGACCTGGTGCTCCCGCGGCTGCGCGCACAGCGGTCCTGACCTGCCCTGACCTCCCCGGACGCCTCCTCGCTTCCCGTGTCTTCGCCATCTTCGGCACCTTCGCCGCGGCTTCCTGACACAGTCGGGTGTGACGTGGGTGGCAGATGGGGCGTGGTGGAGCCTCCGTCAAGAGAACAGACCGTCCGGTTTTCGTCGCGAGGGCGTACCCAAAACGACTAATATCGGACAATCTCCGGCTCGGGACGGGTGATTTCCACGCCGCTCGGCGAATCACGTGCCAGGAGTCCTGGCCAGATACCCGATCGTGACCGATAGACTGTTCTCGGAACGTCGCGGGGCGCAGCCCCCTGCCGGTCCGCATACGAGTAGCCAGCAGCCGCTGCAACCCCAGGGAGCGTTGTGTCCCGTCGTCTGTTCACCTCGGAGTCCGTCACCGAGGGTCACCCTGACAAGATCGCTGACCAGATCAGTGACACCATTCTCGACGCGCTTCTCAAGGAGGACCCCACCTCCCGCGTCGCCGTCGAGACCCTGATCACCACCGGCCTCGTGCACGTGGCCGGCGAGGTCACCACCAAGGCCTGGGCGGACATCCCCACCCTCGTCCGCAACAAGATCCTCGACATCGGGTACGACTCCTCGAAGAAGGGCTTCGACGGCGCTTCCTGCGGCGTCTCGGTCTCCATCGGGTCGCAGTCCCCGGACATCGCGCAGGGCGTCGACACCGCCTACGAGTCGCGCGTCGAGGGTGACGAGGACGAGCTCGACAAGCAGGGCGCCGGCGACCAGGGCCTGATGTTCGGCTACGCGTCGGACGAGACCCCGGAGCTCATGCCGCTCCCGATCCACCTCGCCCACCGGCTCTCCCGCCGCCTCACCGAGGTCCGCAAGAACGGGACCATCCCGTACCTGCGCCCCGACGGCAAGACCCAGGTCACCATCGAGTACGACGGCGACAAGGCCGTCCGCCTCGACACGGTCGTCGTCTCCTCGCAGCACGCCTCCGACATCGACCTCGAGTCGCTGCTCGCGCCCGACATCCGCGAGTTCGTCGTCGAGCACGTGCTGAAGCAGCTCGTCGAGGACGGCATCAAGCTGGACACCGACGGCTACCGCCTCCTGGTCAACCCGACCGGCCGCTTCGAGATCGGCGGCCCGATGGGCGACGCCGGCCTCACCGGTCGCAAGATCATCATCGACACCTACGGCGGCATGGCCCGCCACGGCGGCGGCGCCTTCTCCGGCAAGGACCCGTCCAAGGTCGACCGCTCGGCCGCCTACGCCATGCGCTGGGTCGCCAAGAACGTCGTCGCCGCGGGCCTCGCCTCCCGCTGCGAGGTCCAGGTCGCGTACGCGATCGGCAAGGCGGAGCCCGTCGGCCTCTTCGTCGAGACCTTCGGCACCAACACCATCGAGACCGAGAAGATCGAGCACGCCATCGCCGAGGTCTTCGACCTCCGCCCGGCCGCGATCATCCGCGACCTCGACCTGCTCCGCCCGATCTACTCCCAGACCGCCGCCTACGGCCACTTCGGCCGCGAGCTGCCGGACTTCACCTGGGAGCGCACCGACCGCGTGGACGCCCTGAAGAAGGCCGCGGGCATCTGACCCCACGCCTCACGGCAGTCGTACGAAGGCCCGGGACCCCTTGGGGGGTGCCGGGCCTTCGGTGTGTGCGGGGGCGGGTCTACCAGCGGTCGTCGCCGAGGTCGCGCTCGTCGGAGGACGGGTGGTCCCGGCGCCGGCCCATGCCAGGGCCTTCCTGGGACCCTCCGGCCTCGGCGCCCCCGGGCGCCTCCCCGTCCGAAGGAGGTTCCCGGAAGCCGCGCTCCATCTCGTCGGCCATCCCCGCCAGGGCCTCGGCCCCGGGCACTCCCGTGGCCCTGGCGTCGTCGGCGACCCGCCGCGCGAAGAACAACCTCCGGGGGTCGTCCTCGTCGAGACCG
Organism: Streptomyces sp. NPDC023157; assembly: GCF_055560575.1. Classification (NCBI taxonomy): domain Bacteria; kingdom Bacillati; phylum Actinomycetota; class Actinomycetes; order Kitasatosporales; family Streptomycetaceae; genus Streptomyces; species Streptomyces sp. NPDC023157. The sequence goes on along the minus strand of NZ_JBVHIL010000010.1, from coordinate 100,815 downwards.
GAATCATCCATGAACCGTGCGAGGCCGGCGGCGAACGTCCCGGCCGCGTCCCCGTCCTGCCCGGCCGCGTCCCCGACCTGCCCCTCGGCGTCGACGGGATCAGCCCCCGGCCCGTCCTCCTCGCCGACACCGCCCAGGAAGCCGTGCAGCCGCTCGGGTACCGGCTCGTCATTGGCGACCGCCGTGAGCTGGGCCAGCAGGCCGATGTCCGCCACGGCCTTGTCGACCTTGTCGTCGTTCCTGGCCAGCCACCACACCACCGCGCTGCCGGTGGAGGTGAGCACGTCCTTGCCGAGGTAGGCCCGCTTGCTCTGCTCCCACTTGCGCTCGTGCTCCCAGACCGCCTCGTCCTTCCGCACCGAGGCCAGCTTCTCCAGCCGCTCCCGGTCCGCGTCGGACAGCGTCACCACGAGGTTCTCGGCCATCGCGAGGACCCGGCCGGTCGGATCGGGCAGCATCGTCGCCAGCTCGCCACTCAGCTGGTGCTGCACCAGGCTGGCGCGCTGCGGCGGCTGCTCGACCGTGATCACCCGTGCCCGGGACAGCACGGCGTCCACCGCGAGCCCCGCACTGCTGACCTCCGGCGCGCCGTGCGGCACGTCCACCGGGACCCAGCGGACCAGGGCGGTGACGAGGAAGTCGTAATCGGGGGAGAGGCTGGGGAGCGCGACGTTGCGCACGACCTTCTCCCAGCGCTCGATCGGCGGGATGGGCAGGTCGGGTTCGAGGACGAACTCCCGGGGGATCAGTGGTCGCCGTCTGCGCTCACCGACGAGCACGGCCGCCGCCACGGCCAGGAGCGCACCGAAGGCGGCGGGCCACGCCCACCATGCCCATCGGGTGCAGAGCCCGGTGATCACGATCACCAGGGCGCCGATGAGCGTGAGGAAAGCCGTCATGGTCTTGTGTCCTGAACTCATGGTGGTGCCTCCGAGACGGGTGTCGGGTGGGGGATCAGCGAGCCGGCCGGAGTCCTTGCGCGGCGTCGAGCCTCCGGCGCAGCCGCCCGCTGCACGGGTGTGGGAGCGACAGGACGTACAGCCGTGCCACGGCGCCGGGGCTGTGCCGGGCAGCCCAGGCGAGGACATCGAGCAGCACGTCCCCGTAGCGGCGGTCCGCGTCGGCGGCGCTCAGCCATTCCTCTGCCTGGGGCAGCCATTCGGCCTCGGCGCGCCGGGTGCACAGGGCGCGCCAGGCGGTGGTGAGAGCCGTGCGGACGTCGTGGCGGTCGAGGAGGGGCGGGCGGTCTTCGCGCGGTGCGATGAGGTGGGGTGGGGCGGCGCAGGCGCGGAAGAGGGTGACGTCGGCCTGCCACGGGTGCTGGGGGAGATCCCGAGCGAGGCGGTGGAGCATGTGCCGGTGGAGCTGCCGGTCCGCGGTCACGAGCTCCAGGAGACGCTGGTCGGCTTTCGGGGCCCGGCCGGTCCGGCGTGCCAGGTGGTGGAGGCGCACCAGCGCCTGCCGGGGGTGGCTCACGGCGATGACCTCGGCGGACACGACCACGAGCGCCCGGGCACGACCCGGCGGGATGTCCTCCTCCTTGGCCCAGTCGTAGATCTGCTGACGAAAGGTCCGCCCGGTCCCCGCGTCGCTGAGCCCGTGACCGAGCGCCTGGATCATGGCCTGGACCGCCCAGGGCTCGTCCCACCGGGACCATCTCCTCACCAGGGAGAGGAGATCCCCGGGGTCCCCCGTCCGAAGGGACTGCTCGGCGTAGCCGGCGACAAGCGCGTCGCGTTCGTCGGAGCTGAGCGAGGGGAGCCGGACCGTGCGTTCGACCCAGGCCCGCATGGGCTGCCGGAGCGCCGGCATGTGGGTCCAGACGTGGGCGCGGACAGCGGGCGCGTAGTCGGGCTTGTTGAAGGAGACGGAGCCGTCGGGGCGCACTGCGGCGTCGATGGCCGTCAGACGCTGCGACAGCCACTCGCGCTCAAGGAGCGGACGCTCGTCGGCGGGATGCCGGACAGCCCGCAGCAGTTCCTCACCGGCGGCGTGGAGCACATGGGGTCGGGAGCCGGGGATCATCGCCGCGGTGAGCAGCAGGGCACGGTCGGGGCCCGCGTCCAGTTTGTCCACCGCCCCCTTCACCGTCGTGGCGAGCTGGTGCAGGCTCTGGAGCGCGACGGCGCACCAACGCTCCACCCCTTTCGCCGGCTCGGCGTGCCGGGCCTCGTCCAGAAGCCGGGCGAGGCGGGCGATGTCACGCAGTGGCGGGTCACCCGCCACGTACGTGTGGACGGTGGACGGCAGCTCGTCGGGGCTTCCGACGATCGGCGAGTCCGCGCAGCGCAGGGCGCGCAGAAGTACCCGCATGCCCTCGGGGCGGACGATGGTGTGCAGCCAGGCCGCCACCTCGTTGCTCAGCGGATGGGCCTGGCGGGGGAGGAGCACCACCAGATGGGCGCCGCGTTCCCGTACCGACTGGTGGAAGGAGGGAAGCCGGTCGTGCACCAGCTCCCACTTCGGCTGCTCGGCCTCGGTGAGGTCGAGCAGCAGGCGGTCGCCGTCGCTGAGGTGCTCGTTCGCCAGATCCGGCGCGATGCCCTCGTCCCCCAGGAGCTGCCTGGGAGGCCGCGGCCCCTTCAGTCCGTGCAGCAGCATCCGGGCCGTGGCGCTGCGCCCACTGCCCGGCGCCGCGTCGAGCAGGAGGGTGCCTTGGCCTTCCAGGCGTTCCCGCGCCTTGCCCATGCCGGTGGGATCGACGAACCGTCGGTGCAGCCAGGCGAGGTGGTCCACGGCCAGCGGGCGGAGCGGCGGAGCCCCTGGTGTCCTCGGCTCGTGGAAGTTGAAGTGGTTGTGCTGAGTGCCGGAACCGGTGTGCACCGGCCCGCCGTCGCTCTGCACCCCCGTGAAGGACGCTCCGCTCATCGGCCGTCGGCCTCGTCCCTCTCCGCGCGGCCGAAGCGGTGCGAGATGCCCCCGTGGTTGTCCCCCGCCACATACGCGGCCCCGTCGCCGGAGAGCGTCGGGCGGTGGGTGTGGTTGTTCTGGGCGCCCGGGCCGGTGTGGACCGGGCCGGTCGGGCCCGTGATGATCGTGCCGAGTTCGCCGACATCGCGTGCCTGGAGACTGACGCCGCTGTTGCCGCCGTTGATCGAGTTGTGCGTCGTGTCCGGCGTCTCGGGGTCGGGCCCGGCGGGCCGGGAGTCGCGTGTGGCCAGGCGGGGCACGAGTTCGGCCACCGCGTCGCCGATCTCCCGCACGTCCCGGTCGTGGTGGGGCGAGTCGATGCGCAGCGACTGCAACTCCGCCAGATGGGCCAGCTCCGGCGGCAGGGTCCCGGCGTTCAGCCGGTCCGTGCGGCGGCCCCGGATGACGGGGATCACGGGGATGCCGCACTGCCACGCCTCCAGGAGCTCCCTGCGGACCCAGTCGTTCTCCTGGTGGAGGTCCGGGTGGGTCGGCCACTCCGGCCCCATGACGGAGAGCACGACGCTGCTCCGTCGGACATGGGTCAGCAACTCGCGGGTGTACCTCTGGCTCGGGCGGATGGACCGCCCGGCGAAGAACACGGAATCCCGGCCGAAGCGCTGGGAAAGGCCCTGGTCGAGCAGGGCGGCGATCTCGTTCCCGTCACCGGTCCGGTAGTTGATGAAGATCTCAGACATGCGGGACTGCCTCTCGTACGACGGCGGGGTGGACGGTGTCGTGCAGTGCGGCCGTGAGCTGCGGCGAGAGCGCGCGCACGGCGGCGTTCCTGTGGTGCCGGGCGAGGACACGGGAGAGCCGGTGCAGATCGACGCGGATCGTCGCGGAGGCGAGCGCCTCACCCCCGGCCAGCAGGGGCAGCGCGATCGCGCACGCGTGGTCCACCTCACCCGCCACGGCGTGGGCGAGCGCACGGCGCGCCCCGTAGCGCACCCGGGTGCGCAGGGCGTGCTCCGGGATGAGGGCGACCTCCCGGTCGAGGGCCTCCGCCGCCTGCCGTGGCAGTCCGAGGTCGAGCAGACACCAGCCGGTCGTCATGGAGACGGGATCGCCGACGTGGGTGGTGCCGACCACGGGCAGGCCGTCCGGTCCGGCGGTCGCGGCGCGGTCGAGCAGCGTCCGGGCCCGGTCGAGGGCGCGCAGGCAGGCGTCGCGGTCGCCGCCGAGCGCGTGGCCCTGGGCTTCGCGCTGGGCGGCCAGGCCACGGATGCGCGCCGGTAATCGGCCGGCCTGCGCGCCTTGGACGAGCTCGACGGTGGCCTTGGCGTCACCGCCGTAGAGGGTGATCAGTCCCCGGCGCACGAGGGCGTACGCCGCGAGGTCCCGGTCGCCGGCGGCCGCGGCGAGCCGCACGGCGGCGTCCGTCCACGCGAGCGCCGACCCGTCGTCACCGCTCTCCTGCGCCATCCAGCCGGTGAACTCGGCGTACCGGGAGGCAAGGACGTACAGGCCCTGTGCCGTGCGGCTTCCGGAGGTACGGGCCAGGGAGGGCAGCGTGCGGGCCTGGGCGGCCAGCGAGGGGAGGACGAGCGTGGCCGGGGCGGTCTGGCCGAGCCGGCGGAACTCCCCGAAGAGGGCGCGCACGCCGTCGAGCAGCGGCCCGCCGACGGCGTCCGCCATCGCGGCCGGGTCCACCGTCCCCGCGGCGTACGTCATCGCGGTCGGGTCCGTGCGGCCGCCCGCCCCCGTCGGTCCGGCGTGCGGGACCGCCTCCGCCGCGCCCGCGAGCGGAACGCCCAGCGCGAGCGCGGACGCGGCACCGGCCGCCATCACCAGACGCCGGCTCGGCCGCGGCACCCCCGGCCCGTACGGCACGAGGGCGGCGAGCTCGCCGCCCGCCCCCACGGCGCCGTCGCACAACCGCGCCAGCTCCGGAGTCGGCTGCTGCCGGCCCGTCTCCACCTTGCTCAACTGCCCTTTGCTGTAGTGCACGCGGGCCGCGAGGCCGTCCAGCGTCATACCGGCCGCCAGCCGCCTCCGGCGCAGCTCGGGGCCGAACTTCGCCAAGCTGTTCACCTTCGCTCCCCTCCTCGTTCCACGTGACAGCCTGGGTCCGTTCGTGAAGCGGCAACAAGGCGGTCGGAGCTGTTTCACGTTTCCATTCGCACCGGCGTGGCGGACAGAGCGCCGATTCGGCCAGCGCATGGCCGATCCCCTGCACCGGGGCACTGTCGGTGGCGTCTGGTAGGTATGAGGCTGTGAGCAGCGAGAACGAGAAGGCCGAGGCGGCTGTGGGGGACGGGGAGCCCGAGCAGCTCGCGCTCATTCGGGAGACCGTGCGCGCGGCGAAGGTGCCGCGGGCCAAGCCCCGGACGTGGCGGGGGGCCGCGCTGGCCAAGGAGCTGCCGGTGGCGCGGGTCGTGGTGAACAAGGGGGTGCTCCACCTCGACCAGTTCTTCGACTACGCCGTGCCCGAGGAGCTCGACGAGGTCGCGCGGCCGGGGGTGCGGGTGCGGGTGCGGTTCGGGGCCGGGGCGCATCAGGTCAGGGGCGGGCGGCGGGAGGGCGGGCGGCTCATCGACGGGTTCCTCGTGGAGCGGCGCGCCCACTCGGACTACTCCGGCCCGCTCGCCGCGCTCGCCGACGTCGTCTCGCCCGAGCCCGTGCTCGGCCCCGAGCAGCTGGGGCTCGCCCGCGCGGTGGCCGACCGGTACGCCGGCAGCCTCGCCGACGTGCTCCAGCTCGCCGTGCCGCCGCGCAGCGCCCGCGCCGAGGGCCGCCCCTCGCCCGCGCCGCTGCCGCCGCCGCCCGCGCCCGAGGCGGGGAGCTGGCGGCGGTACGAGCGGGGCGCCGCGTTCCTGGACGCCCTGGCGCGCGGCGGGGCGCCCCGGGCCGTCTGGAACGCGCTGCCGGGGCCGCTCTGGGCCGAGGAGATCGCCCGTGCCGTCGGCGCCACCCTCGCCTCCGGGCGCGGCGCCCTCGTCGTCGTCCCCGACGGGCGCGCCGCCGACCGTGTGGACCAGGCGCTCACCGAGCTCCTCGGCGACGGGCGGCACGCCCTCCTGACGGCCGAGGCCGGTCCCGAGAAGCGGTACGCCCAGTGGCTCGCCGTCCGGCGCGGTGCCGTCCGTGCCGTCGTCGGCACCCGGGCCGCGATGTTCGCGCCCGTCCGCGAACTCGGGCTCGCCGTCATCTGGGACGACGGCGACAGCAGCCACAGCGAACCGCACGCCCCCCAGCCGCACGCCCGTGACGTCCTGCTGCTGCGCGCCGCCCACGACCGGTGCGCCTTCCTGCTCGGCTCCACCAGCTGCACCGTCGAGGCCGCCCAGCTCGTCGAGACCGGCTGGGCCCAGCCGCTCGCCGCCGGCCGTGACCAGGTACGGAGCGCCGCCCCCCTCGTACGGACCGTCGGCGACACCGACCTCGCCCGCGACGAGGCCGCCCGTGCCGCCCGGCTGCCCACCCTCGCCTGGCAGATCGTTCGGGAGGGGCTGAAGACCGGCCCCGTCCTCGTCCAGGTGCCGCGCCGCGGCTACGTGCCCCGCCTCGCCTGCGAGCGGTGCCGCACGCCCGCCCGCTGCCGGCACTGCGCCGGGCCCCTCGAAGCGCCCGAGCAGCAGGCCCTGCGCTGCGGCTGGTGCGGGCGCGGCGCCGACGACTGGCACTGCGTCGAGTGCGGCTCGAACCGGCTGCGGGCCCAGGTCGTCGGCGCCCGGCGCACCGCCGAGGAGCTCGGCCGGGCCTTCCCCGCCGTGCCCGTACGCACCTCCGGACGCGACCACGTCCTCGACCGGGTCCCCGGCCGCCCCGCCCTCGTCGTGAGCACCCCCGGCGCCGAGCCCGTCGCCGACGGCGGCTACGCCGCGGCCCTGCTCCTCGACGGCTGGGCCATGCTCGGCCGGCCCGACCTGCGCGCGGGCGAGGAGGCGCTGCGGCGCTGGATCGACGCGGCCTCACTCGTCCGCGGCCAGGAGGACGGCGGCACCGTCGTCGTCGTCGCCGAACCGACCCTGCGGCCGGTGCAGGCCCTCGTGCGCTGGGACCCCGTCGGCCACGCCCAGCGGGAGCTCGCCGAGCGGGCCGAGCTGGGCTTTCCGCCGGTCTCCCGGATGGCCGCCGTCGCCGGGCCCCCCGACGCCCTCGCGGCCTTCCTGGCCGGTGCCGAGCTGCCCCCGGACGCCGAGATCCTCGGTCCCGTCCCGCTCCCCGTCACCCGCCTCGGCGGCCCGCGCCGGCCCGGCGACACCCCGCCCGGCGAGCAGTGGGACCGCGCCCTGATCCGCGTACCGCCGGGTAGCGGCGCCGCCCTCGCCCTGGCGCTGAAGCAGGCCCAGGCGTCCCGTCTCGCACGCGGCGGGGGCGAGCCGGTGCGGGTGCGGGTGGATCCGCCGGACATCGGCTGAGCGCTGAGCGGGACACCCACGGGCACGGCGAAGGCCGCCCCTCGCGTCCCGTACGCGACCGGCGGCCTTCGGGCTGCGGGGAGGTCAGCCGTTGCGCGGGGCCGGGAAGGCCGGCGGGCGCTGTTCCTCGCGGAGGGTCTGGCTGCCCGAGGTGGGCTGCGGCGGCATGCTGCGGGCCGGGGGTACCACCGGCAGCGTGCGGGCCGCGGCCGGCTCGGGCGTGCGCTCCGGCTCCAGGGCGGCGCCCGGCTGCGGGGCGCGGCGGGAACCGTAGCGGCGGTGCACCGCCTGCTTGGTGACTCCGAGCGCGGAGCCCACCGCGTCCCACGAGAACCCGAGGGAGCGGTCGAAGTCCACCGCCGCCGTCACCAGGGTCTCGACGCTGTCCCGCAGCTCCTGGGCGAGGCGGACGGTGGGGGCGGGCGCGCGCCCGTAGACGACGAAGCCCGTGGACGGGGCGGAGCGGCGAGGGCGGTAGACATTGCCCAGTTGGGCCGTCAGCGTGCGCAGTGCGTCCACCTGCCGCCGGACCCGCTCGATGTCCCGCACCAGCAGGTGCAGACTCGCCCGGGCCTGGGCGTCGTGGGTTGCGTGGTCGGCCATGGATAAGCCTCTCGAACCGGCGTGAAAAGGGGCGGGCCGCTGGGGGAGGGGCGACCCGATTCGGTCAATCTCTCTTGACCAACGCGCCACCCGGGGTTGGGTCACGCTGCGGGGGCGTACACGCATATGCGCAGGGCGCTCGTCCCCGCGTACGCCCCCTTCCCGCGGCCCCCGGTCCTTCCCCCGCTCCGGGGCGGGGGAAGGACCGGGGCGCCCCGGCCCGCGACCCGGCCTAGACTGGTGCGCTGCCCTCCCCCGAGCTCTCGGCTTCGCTCGCGCAGGGAGGTACCCCCGTTCGCCCCTAGATGCGAGGTTTTCCCGCGTGAAGCTCGTCTTCGCTGGTACCCCCGAGGTCGCCGTACCCGCCCTGGACGCCCTGCTCGCCTCCGGGCGGCACGAGGTGGCCGCCGTCGTCACCCGCCCCGACGCGCCCGCCGGCCGTGGGCGGCGGCTCGTCGCGAGCCCCGTCGCCGAGCGGGCGGCGGAGGCCGGGATCGAGATCCTCAAGCCGGCGCGGCCCCGCGACGAGGCCTTCCTCGCCCGGCTGCGGGAGATCGCCCCCGACTGCTGCCCCGTCGTCGCGTACGGCGCGCTGCTGCCCCGGGTGGCCCTCGACATCCCCGCGCGCGGCTGGGTCAACCTGCACTTCTCGCTGCTGCCCGCGTGGCGCGGCGCGGCGCCCGTGCAGCACGCGGTGATGTCCGGCGACGAGGTCACCGGCGCCTCCACCTTCCAGATCGAGGAGGGCCTGGACTCCGGCCCCGTCTACGGCGTGGTCACCGAGGACGTCCGCCCCACCGACACCAGCGGCGACCTGCTCACCCGGCTCGCCTTCGCGGGCGCCGGGCTGCTCGCCGCGACGATGGACGGCATCGAGGACGGCACCCTCAAGGCCGTCCCGCAGCCCGCCGACGGCATCACCCTCGCCCCGAAGATCCAGGTCGAGGACGCCCACGTCGACTTCGCCGCCCCCGCCCTCCGGGTCGACCGCGTCGTCCGCGGCTGCACCCCGGCCCCCGGCGCCTGGACCCTCTTCCGCGGCGAGCGCCTCAAGCTGATCCAGGCCGCCCTCGTCACCGACCGCACCGACCTCGCCCCGGGCGAGCTCGCCGTCGGCAAGAACAACGTGTACGTCGGCACCGGCTCCCACGCGGTCGAGCTGCTGTGGGTCCAGCCCCAGGGCAAGAAGCCGATGAAGGCGGCCGACTGGGCGCGCGGCGTCCGCATCGCGGCGGGGGAGCGGCTCGGCGCCTGACGCCACCGCGGCGGACACGGGGACGTAGTCTGGGAGGGCCGGGGCGGCGCTCCCGGCCGTCCCCCGCCCGGCCACGTGCCGGTCCCCCGTTCACCCTTCCTTCGGTCACCCCTCTCCACCGACACCGGTTCATTTCTCACGCGGAGCACCTTTGAGCGAGCAGGCACGTCCCCGTACCCCCAAGCCCTACCGGCGCCCCAAGAAGGACCCCGTCCGGATCCTGGCCTTCGAGGCGCTGCGGGCGGTGGACGAGCGGGACGCCTACGCGAACCTGGTCCTGCCGCCGCTCCTCAAGAAGGCCCGGGAGACGGAGGGACCCGAGAAGTTCGACGCGCGGGACGCGGCCCTCGCGACCGAGCTCGTCTACGGGACGCTGCGCCGCCAGGGGACGTACGACGCGATCATCTCCGCCTGCATCGACCGGCCGCTGCGCGAGGTCGACCCGCCCGTGCTCGACGTGCTCGCGCTCGGCGCGCACCAGCTGCTCGGGACCCGTATCCCGAGCCACGCCGCCGTCTCCGCCAGCGTCGAGCTGGCCCGGGTGGTGCTGGGCGACGGACGGGCCAAGTTCGTCAACGCGGTGCTCCGCAAGATCGCGCAGGATGACTTCGACACCTGGGTGGAGCGGGTCGCGCCGCCGTACGACGCCGACGCCGAGGACCACCTCGCCGTCGTCCACTCGCACCCCCGCTGGGTCGTCTCCGCGCTGTGGGACTCCCTCGGCGGCGGGCGCGCCGGCATCGAGGCGCTCCTGGAGGCCGACAACGAGCGGCCCGCCGTCACCCTCGTCGCCCGGCCCGGCCGCTCCACCACCGAGGAACTGGCGGACGCCGCCGAGACCGAGCCCGGGAGCTGGTCGCCGTACGCGGTGAAGCTGGCCGAGGGCGGCGAGCCCGGCGCCCTCCAGGCCGTCGCGGAGGGCCGCGCGGGCGTCCAGGACGAGGGCAGCCAGCTCGTCGCCATCGCCCTCGCCAACGCCCCCCTCGACGGCTCCGACGCCCGCTGGCTCGACGGCTGCGCGGGCCCCGGCGGCAAGGCCGCCCTGCTGGGTGCCCTGGCGGCCGAGCGCGGCGCCGCCCTGCTCGCCTCGGAGAAGCAGCCGCACCGCGCCCGGCTGGTCGAGCGCGCCCTGGCCGGCAACCCCGGCCCGTACCAGGTCATCGCCGCCGACGGCACCCGCCCGCCGTGGCGCGAGGGCGTCTTCGACCGGGTCCTGATGGACGTGCCCTGCTCCGGGCTCGGCGCCCTGCGCCGCCGTCCCGAGGCCCGCTGGCGCCGCCGCCCCTCCGACCTGGACGGCTTCGCCCCGCTGCAGCGGGGGCTGCTGACCGAGGCGCTGCGGGCCGTGCGCGTCGGCGGTGTCGTGGGGTACGCGACCTGCTCCCCGCACCTGGCCGAGACCCGGGTCGTCGTCGACGACGTCCTGAAGAAGGTGGGCGGCGCCGAACTGATCGACGCCCGGCCGCTGCTGCCCGGTGTCCCCGAGCTCGGCGACGGGCCCGACGTACAGCTGTGGCCGCATCTGCACGGTACGGACGCCATGTATCTGGCGCTGATCCGCCGTACCGCCTGACACCCGGGCGGCGGAATCACCTGGTCTGTACCAGTACGGGACCTCCTCCTTCGTACCCGAACCGCTTCGCGGCAAAGAAGTGCTCAAGAACATGGCAGGCTTGGCACATGGCGCAGATCAATCCCAGCATCCTGTCCGCGGATTTCGCCCGGCTCGCCGAAGAGGCGAAGGCGGTCGACGGGGCCGACTGGCTGCACGTCGACGTGATGGACAACCACTTCGTGCCCAACCTGACGCTGGGCGTGCCGGTGGTCGAGTCGCTGAGCCGGGCGACGGACACCCCGCTCGACTGCCACCTCATGATCGAGGACCCGGACCGCTGGGCGCCGCAGTACGTGGAGGCCGGTGCCGGGTCGGTCACCTTCCACGTGGAGGCCGCCGCCGCGCCGGTGCGCCTGGCGCGGGAGATCCGGGCCAAGGGGGCCAGGGCGTCGATGGCGCTCAAGCCGGCCACGCCCATCGAGCCGTACGAGGACCTGCTGCCCGAGCTGGACATGCTCCTGATCATGACCGTCGAGCCGGGCTTCGGTGGGCAGTCCTTCCTCGACATCATGCTGCCGAAGATCCGCCGCACCCGTGAGCTGATCTCGAAGCACGGTCTGGAGCTGTGGCTCCAGGTCGACGGCGGTGTCGCGGAGTCCACGATCGAGCGGTGCGCCGAGGCCGGCGCGGACGTCTTCGTGGCCGGTTCCGCCGTCTACGGCGCCGCCGACCCGGCCGCCGCCGTGCGCTCCCTGCGGGCCCGTGCGGAGACCGCGACGGCCTCGGCGGCCTGGGCGTGTGGCCACTGAGCCGCCAACGGACCTCCGGTACATGAACGCGGCCCGTCGGGCCGCCGACAGAACCGAACAGGACCCACCGGATCTGACAGGATGAACGGTGAGTCCGGAGTGTGAACGGGACCGGGCACGTCAGCCCCGGTGAGAAGTGTGACGACAGTGTGACGTGGTGGCAGCAAGTGTCACGCAGCACGTGAGCAGCCGTACGTGAACAGCAGTGAGGAGATCGCGGTGGCGGGTATGTCGGCGGGACGGTCAGCCCTGCGGATGGGACCCGCGGAGCTCGTGCAGGCGGCGGCCATGGCCCGCCGTTTCTACCTCGAGGGCAAGTCCAAGATCCAGATCGCCGAGGAGTTCGGCGTGAGCCGCTTCAAGGTGGCCCGGGTCCTGGAGACCGCCCTGGAGCGCGACCTCGTGCGCATCGAGATCCGCGTACCGGCGGAGCTGGACGCCGAGCGCTCGGACGCGCTCCGCGCCCGCTACGGGCTCCGCCACGCCGTCGTCGTCGAGTCACCGGCGGAGGGCGAGGACGAGTCGCCCGACCCGGAGAACCTCGGCGAGGTCGCGGCCGACCTGCTCGGCGAGCTGGTCACCGAAGGGGACGTCCTGGGCCTGGCCTGGGGCCGTTCCACCATCCACATGGCGGCGGCGCTCGACCGGCTGCCGCCCTGCACCGTCGTCCAGCTCACCGGCGTCTACGACGCGGGCACGGCCGAGCGCGGCTCGGTCGAGGCGGTACGGCGTGCCGCCCAGGTCTCCGGCGGCGAGGCGCACCCGATCTACGCGCCGATGCTGCTGCCGGACCCGGCCACCGCGGCCGCGCTGCGCAGCCAGACCGGGATCGCGCGGGCCTTCGAGTACTTCGACAAGGTGACGGTCGCCTGCGTCTCCATCGGCTCCTGGGAGCCGGGCATCTCCACCGTCCACGACATGCTGTCCGACGAGGAGCGCGCCCACTACGCGTCGCTCGGCGTCGCCGCCGAGATGTCCGCGCACCTCTTCGACACGGAGGGGCGCCGGGTCGGTCGTGACCTGGGCGAGCGGTGCATCACCGTCGAGGCGGACCGGCTGCGCCGGATCCCCGAGGTCGTCGCCATCGCGGGCGGCCAGCGCAAGGCGGCGGCGATCGGCGCGGTGCTCCGCTCGGGTCTGGTCACCAGCCTCGTGACGGACCGCTCGGCGGCCGACTACCTGCTCACCGAGTCCAGCCCGGGCCCCCGCCCGGCCCTCGACCGCGCGGACCCGGACGGCATCTGACCCGGCACCCCCGCTTCGACACGCCCCGCCGCTCACCCGGCGGGGCGTTCGTGTCGGCGGCGGCGGTCGGTGGCAGCATCGGGGCATGATCCTGCGATGCGCCCGGCTCGGGCTCGCCCTGCTGGCCGGGCTCTCGCTGCTGCTGACCGGCTGCTCCGGCGGAACGGGCGGCGCCACGGGCACCGGCGCCGGCACCACCACGAGCACCACCACCACGGGCCCCTCCCACACCGCCGGCCCCTCGCGCACCACGGCGGCCGCCCCGCCCCCGGGCACACGGAGTCCGGGCGCCGCCCCGACCCGCTTCTCGCGGCTCCCCGTCGTCCACGAGGCCGCACTGCCCGCCGAGGCCCGGCGGACCCTCGCGCTGATCAGGAGCGGCGGCCCCTTCCCGTACGCCAAGGACGGCACCGTGTTCGCGAACTTCGAGCGCGTGCTGCCGCAGCACAAGCGCGGCTACTACCACGAGTACACGGTCCGGACCCCCGGCGAGCGCGACCGCGGGGCCCGGCGGATCGTGACCGGACGGGACGGGGACGTGTACTACACCGACGACCACTACGAGAGTTTCCGGGAGGTGGTCGCGGATGAGGCTCGATGAGCTCGGCGACCCCGTCGTCCTCGACCTGTACGGGGTCGCCGACAAGGGCGCCTTCATGGAGCGCTGCGCCACCGCGCTCGCCCTGCCCGACTGGTTCGGGCGCAACTGGGACGCCCTCGCCGACTGTCTGACCGACCTGCCCGAGCCCGTCGCGCTCGTCGTCACCGGCTGGCAGGAGTACGCCGGGACCCACCCGCGCGAGTGGCGGCTCGCCCAGGACGTCTTCGCCTCGGCCGTCGAGGAGCGCCCCGCGCGCCTCGCCGTGTTCCTCTCCCTCGGGGAGATCTTCGGAGGAAACGACGAAAGGCCTCCCGCGAGCCTCGGATGATTCGCCCGGGGCTGGTATTCGTACAGGCGTGGGACAATGAACTACGTGCTTTTTCCCCTGGCTGAAATGCCTAGGGGCCGATCCGAACGACTGGGATGTCAGCACGTGCGTTTCCTCAATGACGTCAAGCCGCCGTACGACCTCACGTACGACGATGTGTTCATGGTGCCGAGCCGCTCGGCCGTGGGTTCCCGACAGGCCGTGGACCTCTCCTCGCCCGACGGGACCGGTACGACGATCCCGCTGGTCGTCGCCAACATGACCGCCATCGCCGGCCGCCGCATGGCCGAGACCGTCGCCCGGCGCGGCGGCCTGGTCGTCATCCCCCAGGACATCCCGATCGAGGTCGTCACCGACGTCATCGGCTGGGTCAAGAGCCGCCACCACGTCCTGGACACCCCCATCGTCCTGGAGCCCCACCAGACCGTCGCCGACGCGCTGTCCCTGCTGCCCAAGCGGGCGCACGACGCCGGTGTCGTCGTGGACGAGGACCGGCGTCCGATCGGTGTCGTCACCGACGCCGACCTGTCCGGTGTGGACCGCTTCACCCAGCTCTCCGAGGTCATGTCGAAGGACCTGCTGCTCCTCGACGCCGACATCGAGCCGCGCGAGGCCTTCAACACCCTCGACGCCGCCAACCGCCGCTACGCCCCGGCCGTCGACAAGGACGGCCGGCTCGTCGGCATCCTCACCCGCAAGGGCGCGCTCCGCGCGACCCTGTACAGCCCGGCCGTCGACGCCAAGGGCGGCCTGCGCATCGCCGCCGCCGTCGGCATCAACGGCGACGTGGCGGGCAAGGCCAAGCAGCTGCTCGACGCGGGCGTGGACACGCTCGTCATCGACACCGCGCACGGCCACCAGGAGTCGATGATCAGCGCGATCAGGACCGTCCGGGGGCTCGACCCGCACGTCCCGATCGTGGCCGGCAACATCGTCGCCGCCGAGGGCGTCAAGGACCTCATCGAGGCCGGCGCGGACATCATCAAGGTCGGTGTGGGCCCCGGCGCCATGTGCACCACCCGCATGATGACCGGTGTGGGCCGCCCGCAGTTCTCCGCCGTCCTGGAGTGCGCCGCCGAGGCGAAGAAGTACGGCAAGCACGTCTGGGCCGACGGGGGTGTCCGGCACCCGCGCGACGTCGCCATGGCGCTCGCCGCCGGTGCCTCCAACGTCATGATCGGCTCCTGGTTCGCCGGGACCTACGAGTCCCCGGGCGACCTCCAGCACGACGCCCAGGGCCGTGCGTACAAGGAGTCCTTCGGCATGGCCTCGGCCCGCGCCGTCCGGAACCGCACGAGCGACGAGTCCTCCTACGACCGCGCCCGCAAGGCGCTGTTCGAGGAGGGCATCTCCACCTCGCGCATGTTCCTCGACCCGCAGCGTCCGGGCGTCGAGGACCTGATCGACTCGATCATCGCGGGTGTCCGCTCCTCCTGCACGTACGCCGGTGCCGCCTCCCTCGCCGAGTTCGAGGAGAAGTCGGTCGTGGGCATCCAGTCCGCCGCCGGTTACGCGGAGGGCAAGCCGCTGCACGCCAGCTGGAGCTGACGCTCCCCGGCTCCTCTGGAGCCGGTGGCGAAGCCTGTGCGCTAGAGCCGACCGCGGGCCCCCGGGAGATCCCTCCCGGGGGCCCGCGGCGTTCCCGGGGCCGCGAAACCCGTCGCCCGCAGCTCCCGGGCCACCGCCGCCGCGATCCGCCGGTGGCCCCGGTCGTTGGGGTGGAGCCCGTCGGCGAGGTCCTGCGGCCCGAGCAGCGGCCGGCCGGGCAGCAGGGCCAGCCGGGTGTCGCCGGCCGCCACGAGGCCCCGTACGGCCTCCTCCATGGCCGTCCGCAGCTCCGCCAGGGTGGCGCCCAGGGCGTTGCCGGTCCGCTCGGCCGCCGGGCGCAGCACGGGGGAGAGGAACAGCAGCGGGGTGTCGGGGTGCCCGCGGCGGATCAGGGTGACGAAGGCGCGGGTGGTCTCGTGCAGCAGCGGGGCCGAACAGGGCACGGCACCCCAGCAGTTGGTGCCGAAGGCGAGGGTGATCAGCTCGCCGGGGAGCCGGGCGAGGTGTTCGGCGAGCGGGAGTTCGCCGCGCGCGCCGCCCGCGAAGCCGAGGTTGACGGGGTCCAGGCCGAGCGTCCGGCCCGCCGTCGCGGGCCAGGAGTGCGCGGGGCGGGTCGACCACCAGCCCTCGGTGATGGAGTCGCCGTGGACCAGCCAGCGAGGGCGCCGGGGCGCGGGGGACAGGGCGCCGCCGATCGGCCGCAGGCCGCGTACCACCGGCGCCTGGCCCTCCGGGAGGTGGATCGTGAACTCGCCGCCGTCCGGCGGGAGTTCGAGCAGTACGGAGTTCTCCTCCGCCGGTTCCGCGAACACCTCGGCGAGGCAGCGCCGGCCCTGCCACAGCGCGAAGCCGTGCCGCAGCGCGCGCAGCGCGTCCCCCGGCCGGGGGAGCGCCGCCCGGTACCGCAGCTCCACGGCCCGGGTGCCCGGCGCCGCCGTGAACTCCACCCGCACCCCGATGGGCAGCGCGGCCCGCTCGGCGATGTCCCGGGGCAGCCGTTCCAGGTCGTCGGGGTCGGCGCGCACCGGCCGGTCGCCGTCCAGCCAGGCCGTGCCGCGCAGGAAGGGGGCGGGCTCCAGCCAGCTCACGTGGACCTCCGTTCAGGCGGGTGCAGCGTGGGTCACCCGCCCCGAGGAGTCAAGGTGCGCGCACGGAGCGCTCCATGCCCCTGATGTGTCGATTCATGCAGGGGAGCGCAATGTTTCCCCGTCTGCGCCGCAAGCGCGCAATGATCATCTGCCAGTGCGCAACAACCCTGCATTACGAGTGCGAAGCTCCAGCCCTTAGGCTCATGCCCCGTACCAGGAGTGGCGGCGACCGCCTGCTCGGCGGTTCCCCCTTCCCCCGTGGGCTGTGCAGTCATGCCCGCGTACCGCCGCGGTCCCCGCCCCCGTCGTCAGGCAGCGATAAGGAGCCCCCGCAGTGCTGGACCATGGCGCAGCCCCCCCGGTCGAGGAATCGACCGTCCGCAAGGCCTCCGGGCTCTCCGCCCTGACCCGCCGCAAGCCGGTGGAGAACCTGGTCGCGGAGGGTGGACAGGGAGAAGGCGGCAGTCTCCGCCGCACGCTCGGCATGTGGCAGCTGACGATGATCAGCATCGGTGCGACGCTCGGCACCGGCATCTTCGTCGTGCTCGGTTCCGCGGTCCCCAAGGCCGGCCCCGCGGTCACCCTGTCCTTCGTGATCGCCGGTCTCACGGCGCTCTTCTCGGCCCTCTCGTACGCCGAGCTGGCCGGCTCCATACCGGTCGCGGGCTCTTCCTACTCGTACGCGTACGCAACGATGGGTGAACTCGTCGCCTGGGTCTGCGGCTGGTGTCTGGTCCTGGAGTACGGCGTCTCGGTGGCCGCCGTGGCGGTCGGCTGGGGCGAGTACCTCAACGAGCTGCTCGACGGCACCATCGGCGTCACCCTCCCCGACGTGGTGTCCTCCGCCCCGGGCGAGGGCGGCGTCATCAACCTGCCCGGCCTGATCGTCGTCCTGCTGGCGATGGTGTTCCTGCTCGGCGGCGCCCGTGAGTCGGCCGTCGTCAACACGATCATGGTCGTGGTGAAGATCGCCGCGCTCGTGCTCTTCTGCGCCATCGGCTTCATGGGCTTCAAGTCCGGCAACTACAAGGACTTCATGCCGCTCGGCATGACGGGCGTCGGCGCCGCCAGCGCCAGCCTGTTCTTCTCGTACATCGGCTTCGACGCCGCCTCCACGGCCGGCGAGGAGGCCAAGGACCCCAAGCGCGACCTGCCGCGGGCGATCATGCTCTCGCTGCTCATCGTGACCGTCCTGTACGTGCTGGTCGCGGCGGTCGCCGTCGGCGCCTGGCACTGGAAGGACTTCGCGGGCTCCGAGGCCACCCTCGCCGCGATCATGAACGACGTCACGGGCCAGACCTTCTGGGGCACGATGCTCGCCGCCGGCGCCGTCATCTCCATCGCCAGCGTCGTCCTGACCGTGCTCTACGGCCAGACCCGCGTGCTGTTCGCGATGTCCCGCGACGGCCTCGTCCCGAAGGTCTTCGGCAAGGTCAGTGCCAAGACCGGCACCCCGCGCGTCAACACGGTGATCGTCTCCCTGTTCTGCGCCGCCCTCGCCTCGGTCATCCCGCTGGGCAAGCTGGTCGACGCGACCAGCATCGGCACCCTCTTCGCCTTCGGCCTGGTCAACATCGCGGTCATCGTGCTCCGCTACTCGCGCCCCGACATGCCGCGCACGTTCAAGGTCGCGTTCGGCCCGGTCTTCCCGGTGCTCGGCTTCGGCTTCTGCGCGTACAACATGTTCAGCCTCGACTCGGTCACCTGGGTCGTCTTCGGTTGCTGGATGGCCGCGGGACTCGTGTTCTACTTCCTGTACGGCATGCGCCGCTCCCGACTGGCATCAGCAGAGAAGTGATCCACCCGTAGTGCGACTCAACGACCTCGACGAACGCATCGTCCACGCCCTCGCGGAAGACGCCCGCCGCAGCTACGCCGACATCGGCTCGCTGGTCGGTCTCTCCGCTCCCGCGGTCAAGCGGCGGGTCGACCGGCTCCGGGCCGAGGGCGCGATCACCGGCTTCACCGTACGGGTGGACCCGGCGGCGCTCGGCTGGGAGACCGAGGGGTTCGTCGAGATCTACTGCCGCCACAACACCTCGCCGGAGGACATCCGGCGAGGGCTGGAGCGGTATCCGGAGGTGGTGTCCGCGTCGACCGTCACCGGTGACGCGGACGCCGTCGTCCAGGTCTTCGCCTCCGACATGCGCCACTTCGAGCGCGTCCTGGAGCGCATCGCGGGCGAGCCCTTCGTGGAGCGCACCAAGTCCGTCCTGGTGCTCTCGCCGCTGCTGCGGCGCTTCTCCTCCGGCTCGCCCGCGTAGCCCTGACGGGCCGGGCGGGTCCGGGCGGCGCGGGCCGTGGTTCCCGCACCGCCCCTCGCCCGCCCACCCCCGTGGGGCGGTCCGATGGCTACTCGGTCGGGTACGTGAACTGCCAGGGCAGCACCGTGAAGTCGCCGGTGCCGGCCTTGACCCGCTCGAACGGGGCGGCGCTGTTGCAGGGCGGGACCTCGTCCTTCGTCGGGTCGGACGCCATCCAGCTGTAGCCCAGCCGGTCGTGCCCGCCGTTGTCGTACACCGACACGCCGACCCGCTTGTGCAGGAGACCGGGCACGTCGGTCTCGGTGACCACGCCGGTGACCGTGGCCGCCTTGCCGCCCGTCGCGAGGCAGTCGACCTTCACCTCGGCGGTGCCGCCCCACTCCCCCTTGTAGTGGCTGTAGTGGAAGGTGCCGGTGGCGGCCAGCGGGTTGTTCCGGTCCTTCGCCGCCAGATGCGCGTCGAAGCTGAAGGTGATGTCGTCCCCGGCGGGCCGGTAGAGCTTCGCGGTGCCGGTCAGCGCGGCGGCCTCCCGACCGCCCCCCTTCCCGTCGCCCGACGCGGTGGCGGAGCCGGCCGCTCCGGCGGTGATCAGCAGTGCGGCGGCCACGGCGGCGATCTTCGTGCGGCGGTTCATGTCGTTGCGGTCCTTTCGGCAGGTCAACCGGACGACCACCACTCTTCCGCGCCAGCCGCGCCGCGGCGTCGGGCCCGGGGAGGGTCCGCGTCTCCGCCGCGCGGCGGGGGAGTCCTACGACCCGGGTCGCGGCCGTACGCAACGAATCACCGTCGAGGCCGACGATCGCGCAACGGTTCGACGGTCGGTCCGCAACGGTCTCGCCTTGTCCCGGCAGAGCCCGAAACCGTACCGTTTTGGACGTCTTCCCTTTGAATCCCTCCCTCACCTTCTGCCCCCGAGGATCGCCGATGCCCGCGCTGCGCACCGCCCTGCTCCAGAGCTCCGGACAGCTCGGTGACGTGGCCGCCAATCTGAAGATCCTCGACGAGGCCGCGGGCCGCGCCGCGGCGGCCGGGGCCGGGCTGCTCCTCGCCCCCGAGCTGTACCTCACGGGCTACGCGATCGGCGCCGACATCGCCCGCCTCGCCGAGCCCGCCGACGGCCCCTCCGCGCGGGCCGTCGCCGAGATCGCCGTCCGCCACGGCCTGGCCGTCGGCTACGGCTACCCGGAGCGGGACGCCGAAGCGCACGGGGTGCTCCACAACTCCGCGCAGCTCTTCGGCGCCGACGGCGCCGTGCTCGCGCACTACCGGAAGACCCATCTCTTCGGCGACTTCGAGCTGAAGTGGTTCACGCCCGGCGACCGTGCCGTCGTCCAGGCGGAGCTCGCCGGCCTCACCGTCGGTCTGATGATCTGCTACGACGTCGAGTTCCCCGAGAACGTACGGGCGCAGGCGCTGGCCGGCACCGACCTCCTCCTCGTGCCGACCGCGCTCATGCATCCGGCCGAGGTCGTCCCCGAGTCCGTCGTCCCCGTGCGCGCCTTCGAGAACCAGATGTACATCGCGTACGCCAACCGGACCGGCCCCGAGGGCGACTTCGAGTTCGTCGGCCTGTCCACGCTCGCGGCCCCCGACGGCACCGCCCGGGTCCGCGCCGGACGGGGCGAGGACCTCGTCATCGGTGACGTCGACAGCGACTTCCTCGCGGCCTCCCGTGCGGAGAACCCCTACCTCCGCGACCGGCGCCCGGGCCTCTACGGCCCCCTGGTCCACGACCGGGCCTGAGCCGCTCCCGCCCGTCCTCCCCCGCTTCGTTCTTTCCCGCAAGGAGTCCGTACCCCATGACGTCCACCGTGCCCAACGCCGTCGAGCACGCCGACGAGCAGCAGCCGCCGATCACCATGTTCGGTCCGGACTTCCCGTACGCCTACGACGACTTCCTGGCCCACCCGGCCGGGCTCGGCCAGATACCCGCGACCGAGCACGGCACCGAGGTCGCCGTCATCGGTGGCGGTCTCTCCGGCATCATCGCCGCGTACGAGCTGATGAAGATGGGCCTCAAGCCCGTCGTCTACGAGGCCGACCAGATCGGCGGCCGGCTGCGCACCGTCGGCTTCGAGGGCCCGGAGACCGAGGGTCTGACGGCCGAGATGGGCGCGATGCGCTTCCCGCCCTCCTCGACCGCGCTCCAGCACTACATCGACCTGGTCGGCCTGGAGACCACGCCGTTCCCGAACCCGCTGGCCGAGGCCACCCCGTCGACCGTCGTCGACCTCAAGGGCGAGACCCACTACGCCGAGACCATCGACGACCTGCCGCAGATCTACCGCGACGTCGCCGCCGCCTGGAACGCCTGCCTCGACGAGGGCGCCGACTTCTCGGACATGAACCAGGCGATGCGCGAGCGCGACGTCCCGCGCATCCGCGAGATCTGGGCCAAGCTGGTCGAGAAGCTGGACGACGAGACCTTCTACGGCTTCCTCTGCAAGTCCGAGGCCTTCCAGTCCTTCCGCAAGCGCGAGATCTTCGGCCAGGTCGGCTTCGGCACCGGCGGCTGGGACACCGACTTCCCGAACTCCATCCTGGAGATCCTCCGGGTCGTCTACACCGAGGCGGACGACCACCACCGCGGCATCGTCGGCGGCTCCCAGCAGCTGCCGCTGCGCCTGTGGGAGCGCGAGCCGGAGAAGATCGTCCACTGGGCCCAGGGCACCTCGCTGAGTTCCCTGCACGAGGGCACGCCGCGTCCGGCCGTGACCCGGCTGACCCGCGCGGCCGGCAACCGGATCACCGTCACCGACGCGTCCGGCGACATCCGCACGTACCAGGCGGCGATCTTCACCGCCCAGTCCTGGATGCTGCTGTCCAAGATCGCGTGCGATGACTCGCTCTTCCCGATCGACCACTGGACGGCGATGGAGCGGACCCACTACATGGAGTCCTCCAAGCTCTTCGTGCCCGTGGACCGGCCGTTCTGGCTCGACAAGGACGAGGTCACCGGCCGTGACGTCATGTCGATGACGCTGACCGACCGGATGACCCGCGGCACCTACCTGCTGGACGACGGACCGGACAAGCCGGCCACCATCTGCCTCTCGTACACGTGGTGCGACGACAGCCTCAAGTGGCTGCCGCTCTCCGCCAACGAGCGGATGGAGGTCATGCTGAAGTCGCTCGGCGAGATCTACCCGAACGTCGACATCCGCAAGCACATCATCGGCAACCCGGTCACCGTCTCCTGGGAGAACGAGCCCTACTTCATGGGCGCGTTCAAGGCCAACCTGCCGGGCCACTACCGCTACCAGCGGCGCCTGTTCACCCACTTCATGCAGGACCGCCTGCCGGAGGACAAGCGCGGCATCTTCCTCGCCGGCGACGACATCTCCTGGACGGCCGGCTGGGCCGAGGGCGCGGTGCAGACGGCGCTCAACGCGGTCTGGGGCGTGATGCACCACTTCGGCGGTGCGACCGACGCCACCAACCCGGGCCCGGGCGACCTGTACGACGAGATCGCCCCGGTCGAGCTGCCCGAGGACTGATCCTCCGGGCCCTGTCTACGGGCGGGCCAGCGGGGTGAGCAGCATCCGCCCCACCAGGCCCACCGACCGGTCGAGGCGTTCGGTGAACTCCTCGGCCAGGTCGGGCAGCCGCCGCAGCTGCCACAGCGAGCGGGCGGCGAGCCAGGCCCCGTCGCGGGCCCGGTCCAGGCTCCAGCAGCCGAGCAGGTGCGTCAGCGGGTCCGCGACCTCCAGGAGGTCCGGGCCCGGCATCAGTTCCTCCCGGATGCGCTCCTCCAGGAGGAGGAGGATGTCGCCGACCCGGTCGAACTCGTCCTCCAGCTCCGCCGGCGCGCAGTCGAGCGTCCGGCAGGTGTCGACCACGGCGAGGGCCAGGTCGTGCCCGATGTGCGCGTTGATGCCGGCGAGCGCGAACTGCAGCGGCCGTACGCCGGGATGCCGGCGGTAGTGGAAGAGCGGGCGCCAGCAGGCGGGGGCCGGGGCGCCGGTGCCGACGGCCTCGACGACGGCGAGGTAGCGCTGGGCGAAGCGCACGTCCAGGGTGGCGGCGGCCCGCCGGTCGGCGAAGGTGCCCGCCTCGATGGCGTGGCCGATCTCCTCGGTGACCGTCAGATAGACCCGGTTGAACACCGCGACCCCGTCGGCCGGGTGCCAGGCCGCACGGAAGGCCCGCATCCGGTCCACCACGGGGTCGACGGCGGTGAAGGGCCCGACGGGGAAGTGCTGCGTCTGCGCCATGGGTGCAGCGTGGCAGCCCCGCGGCCGGACGGAGGGGTTCCGCCGCCCGGCTTCCCCAGAACGGGCGAATCGCCTACGGCTTGGCGCTCTTCTCCTCGTCCGGCGTGCCCTCGTACGAGCTGGTGCCCGAGTCCAGCAGCGGCTCCTGCTGCTTGAGATGGGCCGGGGCGAAGGCGCGCAGCACGTGGTAGCCGGTGATGACCACGATCGTGCCGAGGGCGATGCCGCCGAGCTCGAAGGTGTCGGTGAAGGTGAGCTTCACCCCGCCGACGCCGATGATGATGCCGGCCGCGGCGGGCACCAGGTTGAGCGGGTTGCGCAGGTCGACCTTGGCGTTGATCCAGATCTGGGCGCCGAGCAGGCCGATCATGCCGTACAGGATCACGGTGATGCCGCCGAGCACGCCGCCGGGGATGGCCGCCACGACCGCGCCGAACTTCGGGCAGAGGCCGAAGAGCAGCGCGAAGCCGGCCGCGGCCCAGTAGGCGGCGGTGGAGTAGACGCGGGTGGCGGCCATGACGCCGATGTTCTCGGAGTACGTGGTGTTCGGCGGGCCGCCCACGGCGGTGGAGAGCATGGAGGCGGCGCCGTCCGCGGCGATCGCGGTGCCCAGCTTGTCGTCCAGGGAGTCGCCGGTCATCTCGCCGACGGCCTTCACGTGTCCGGCGTTCTCCGCGATCAGCGCGATGACCACCGGCAGCGCCACCAGGATCGCCGACCACTCGAAGCTGGGGCCGTGGAAGGTGGGCAGGCCGATCCAGTCGGCCTGGGAGACGGCGGAGAGGTCGAGCCGCCAGTGGTCGGTGACCTGGCCGCTCGGGGACATCGAGTGGATCTTGCCGAAGACCAGGTCGAAGACCCAGGAGATGCCGTAGCCGAAGATCAGGCCGAGGAAGATCGCGATCCGCGACCAGAAGCCGCGCAGGCAGACCACGGCGAGCCCGGTGAACAGCATCACCAGCAGGGCCGTCCACTGGTCCTGCGGCCAGTACGTGGACGCCGTGACCGGGGCCAGGTTGAAGCCGATCAGCATGACCACGGCGCCGGTGACCACGGGCGGCATCGCCGCGTGGATGATCCGCGCGCCGAACTTCCGCACCGCGAGGCCGGCCAGGAACAGCACCCCGCCGACCACGAACACCGCGCCGGTCACGGTGGCGCTGGTGCCGCCGGAGGCCCGGATCGCGGCGGCGACGCCCACGAAGGAGAGCGAGCAGCCCAGGTACGAGGGGACCGTGCCCCGGGTCGCGAGCAGGAAGATCACGGTCGCGACACCGGACATCATGATCGCGAGGTTCGGGTCCAGGCCCATGAGCACCGGGGCGACGAACGAGGCGCCGAACATCGCGACCACGTGCTGGGCACCGAGCCCGACGGTACGGGGCCAGGAGAGGCGCTCGTCCGGCCGGACGACGGCACCGGGGGCGGGTGTCCTCCCGTCGCCGTGCAGTTTCCAGCGCACGCCGAGGCTCATGTGGTCGCTCCAGTTCTCCGGGTTCCGATGGCCGGGTCATGGCCGAAAAAGATCAGCCACATGGTAATGCGCCGCCGGTCAGTGGACCCCCTCCCGGACGTCCGTGCCCGGCCCGGCCGCCCCGGAGGCGGCCCGGGACCGGTTCCGCAGCACCCCCGCGCCGAGCACCAGGCCGAAGGAGAGCAGTGTGACCAGGCCGAACGAGACGACCAGGGAGGTCGCGTTCGCGATGCCGCCGATCGCCGAGGGGGCGATGAGCCCCGAGGTGTACGTGATGGTGGCGACGCCCGCGATGGCCTGGCTCGGGTTCGGGCCGCTGCGCCCGGCGGCGGCGAAGGCGAGCGGGACGACGACCGCCACGCCGAGCCCGATCAGTCCGAATCCGGCCATCGCCAGGGCCGCGTGCGGGGCGCACACCACGAGCACCCCGCCGGCCGTGGCCGCGAGCCCGCCGACCCGTACCGTGCGCTGCGCGCCGAAGCGGTCCACGACCCGGTCGCCGGCCAGCCGCGCGACGGCCATGGTCAGTGCGAAGGCGGTGGTCGAGGCGGCCGCGAGCCCGGCCGAGGTGCCCAGCTCGTCCTTGAGGTAGACCGCGGACCAGTCCAGGCTCGCGCCCTCCGCGAAGACCGCGCAGAAACCGATCGCGCCGATCACCAGGGCGGACTTCGGGGGCAGCGCGAAGCGCGGTGGCGGCTCCTCCTCGGCGGCGCTGCGCAGGTCGAGGACGCCCTGGCAGAAGACCAGGCCGAGGGCGGTGAGGACCAGGGCGGCGGTCAGGTGGTGCACGCGGGCGTCGACGCCGAGGTGGGCGGCGAGGGTGCCGGCCGCGGAGCCGAGCAGGGCGCCCACGCTCCACATGCCGTGCAGGCCGGACATGATCGAGCGGCCGAGCCGGTTCTCGACCTCGACGCCGAGGGCGTTCATCGCCACGTCGGACATGCCGGCGGTGGCGCCGTAGACGAAGAGCACCGCGCACAGCCCGTACACGTTCGGCGCGAGCGAGGGCAGGGTCAGCGCGAGCGTCCACAGCGCGAGCAGGCCGCGCAGCGCGGTGCGGGCGCCGAAGCGGTGGCTGACGGCCCCGGCCAGCGGCATCGCGAGCGAGGCGCCGATCGCGGGGAAGGCGAGGGCGAGGCCGAGCTGGCCCGCGCTGAGCCCGGCGTGCTCCTGGATCCAGGGGATCCGGGTCGCGAAGCTGCCCGTGACCGCGCCGTGGACGCAGAAGACGGCGGCGACGGCGAAGCGGGCCCGCCGTAGCCGCTGGGTGGTGAAGACGGTTCCGTCCGCCATGTGATGCCCTCCCCGGAGCCGGTGTGTGCTGCTGGCCGCGTAAACTATCAGGAACCCTCCCTGATAAATAGTGAGGGGGGCCGAAGCGCCGCCGGAACGTCTGAGAGGATCACCGCATGGCCGCATCCCCGAGCACCGCCCGGGCCATCAACGACCGGCTCGCCCTGCGCCTGCTCCAGGACGAGGGCCCGTTGACGGCGACCCAGCTCAAGACGCTCACCGGACTCTCCCGGCCCACCGTCGCCGACCTCGTCGAACGGCTCAGCGGCTCCGGACTCGTCCACGTCGTCGGCGAGGCCGGCGCCGAACGCCGCGGCCCCAACGCCAAGCTGTACGGGATCGTCGCCGACCGCGCCCACCTCGCCGCCCTCGACGTGCGCACCCGCTCGGTCTCCGTCGTCGTCTCCGACCTCCTCGGCGCCACGCTCGCCGAGGCCACCGTCCCCATCGGCGACGGCGCCGCGCCCGAACCCGCCGTCGACCAGGCGGTCGCGCTCCTCGAACGCACCGCGCGGGAGGCGGGCGCCAGCCGCCTGCACAGCGTCGCCGTCGGCGCCCCCGGGCTCATCGACCCCGCCACCCGGGAGCTGCGGGACACCGCGAAGCTGCCCGTCTGGCACCGGCGGCTCGTCTCCGTCCTCCAGCGGCGCCTGCCCGCCGCCGTCCTGGTCGAGAACGAGGTCAACCTGGCCGCCGTCGCCGAACTGCGCGAGGGCGCCGCCCGCGCCGCCCACGACACCTTCGTGCTGCTCTGGCTCGGCCAGGGCATCGGCGCCGCCGTCGTCCTGGACGGCCGGCTGCGCCGCGGGGCCTCCGGCGGAGCCGGCGAGATCGGCTTCCTGCCGGTGCCGGGCACCACCGGACTGCCCTCCGCCCACGGCTGCGAAGGCGGCTTCGACGAGCTGGCCTGCGCCGCGGCCGTCGACGCCCTCGCCGTCTCGTACGGGCTCGACCCCGCCACCGCGCTCGAATCCGGCGACGCGCGCTTCCTCGACGCCCTCGCCGCCCGGCTCGCCATCGGCGCCGCCTCGGTCGCCGCCGTCCTCGACCCCGGCTGCGTCGTCCTCGGCGGCGAGACCGGCCACCGCGGCGGCCCCGCCCTCGCCGCCCGCGTCCAGGCCCGGCTCGCCACCCTCTCGCCGCTGCGCACCGAGGTGCGCGCCACCACCCTGGGCGACGCGGGCATCCTGCGCGGGGCGCTGCTCACGGCCCGCGACGCGGCGCAGGACGCGCTCTTCCCGTGACCCGCGCGGGCTCCTCGTGAACCGCGCGGGACGCCCTCCTCCCGTGACCCGCGCCGGTGCCGTGTGACCGCCCAGGCCCGGAACGCGCCCGCGCCGCGCCCCGGACAGGGGGGCGCGGCGCGGTGGGGAGGCCCGGCGGCGGCAAGGGCCGTGAGTCCGCCGCCGGGGGTTTCTCAGGTGGTGCGGAAGGCGCGGACTAGCAGACGCCCTGGTCCTTCCAGACGCCCCAGTCGCCGGTCGTGCCCGGCTCCTCGTTCTGCGTCCACCACCCGGCCTTCCAGCTGTGGCCCTTGTGGGAGACGAGGCTGCCCGCGTTGTAGACCGTGCCGGCCACGTACGCCGGGGCGGTGCAGCCCGTGGGCGGCGTCGTCGGCGGAGTGGTGGGCGGGGTGGTCGGGGGAGTCGTCGGCGGGGTGGTGGGCGGCGTGGTCGGCGGGGTGGTGGGCGGCGTGGTCGCGCCCGGCTCCACCACGGTCGTGCCGCGTGCCAGGTCGCCGGCGAGGGCGTACGCGGTGCCGTTGACGGTGACCGTCCAGTTCGACGGCGTGGAGACCGGCAGGTAGTAGTTGAATGCCAGGTCCACGGTCGCGCCGGGGGCGAGCGACTGCCAGGCCGGCAGCTTCAGGGAGACCCGGTGGAAGTCGCCCTTCAGGCCGCCCACGTTGCTGCCCGTGTGGTCGCTGCTGATCACCTTGGTGCCGAAGCCGGACTGGTCGGAGGCGTTGGCCGGGGCCGAGGTCCCGTAGTCGAACTGGAACTCGGTGCCGCCCGGCAGGGCCGTCTGCGTGTTGTTGGTGATCTTGACCTTCGGGGTGATCGGGTAGTTGGAGTCACCCAGCTTGAACTCGGTGAACTGCGCGTCGACCTTCACGGCCTGCTTGGGCAGCGTCGCGTTGGACTTCTTCGCGCCGTACGGGGTGGCGGCCTTGAACTTGTCGTACATCAGCGAGGTGAGCGTGGAGCCCATCTCGTACTGGCCCTTGGCGGCGTTCCAGGCGTAGTCGCCGGCCATCTCCCAGACCATCGTGCCGCCGATGCCCTTGCTGACCACGTAGTCGGCCTTGGCGGCCACCGACTGCTCGTCCTCGGTGGAGAGGAAGACCTTCTTCTGCGCGTTCCACAGCCACGGCGCGACCAGGGTCGAGTCGTACTTGCGGGCGTAGGTGCCGGTCAGCGTGGTGTTCGCGGGGAAGCCGTACTGGGTGACGTAGTCGCCGACGATCCCCTTCTCCAGGTTCTTGGCGTGCCACATCGGGTTGGAACCGGCCGGCGACTCGACACCGTTGGTGTCCTTGTCGTGCCAGAGGTTGTCGATGCCGGTGGCGCCGTCGCCGCACTTGGTCAGACCGGCGCCGGCCGGGCAGCTGGTCGCGGACGCCTTGCCCCACAGGCCGTCGGTGCCGCCCTGCACGTTCTTGTGGCCGCGGGTGTAGTAGGGCAGGCCGATGTTGATCCGGCCGGCCGGCATCGAGCCGCGGAAGTAGTGGTAGGCCCAGTCGGTGTTGAGGTACCCGATGTTGCCGTACTGCGCCGAGCCGTAGACGTTGGCGGCGGCGAGCTCGCCGTCCTTGCCGTCGTCGAAGAGGGAGGCGTTGGGTCCGACGTACTCGTTCCAGGCGCCGTGCAGGTCGTAGGACATGATGTTGACGTAGTCCAGATACTTCTGCATCTGGAAGGTCTCCATGCCCCGCAGCAGGTAGCCGGAGGAGGGGGCGGCGACGGTCAGCAGGTAGTGCTTGCCGTCGGCGGCGCCCGCCACGTCCAGCTTCTCGCGCAGGGACTTCATGAGGGCCGCGTAGCCCTGCACGAGGCCGGCGCGGCGCGCGTTGGCGAGCTGCCAGTCGAGCGGGTTCCCGGCGTCCTTCATGGTCGTCGGGTACTCGTAGTCGATGTCGACGCCGTTGAAGCCGTACTTGCGGATGAAGTCGACGGAGGAGGCGGCGAAGGTGTCGATCCCGGCCTGGTTGACCGAACCGTCGGCGTTGGTGGCCATCGAGTAGAAGCCGCCGGAGTTGACCCGGTCACCGCTGTCCGCGAAGTAGCCGCCGGTCTCGGCCCAGCCGCCGACCGAGATCAGGGTCTTCACGTTCGGGTGCTGCTTCTTGAACTTGTTGAGCAGGTTGAAGTGGCCCTTGTAGGCGTACGCCGGGTCCATCTCGGCTCCCGCGACACCGGGCCAGGTCATCCCGGTGGCGGCGTTGTTCGGACCGTCGCCGCCGACGGAGAGCTTGTTGTCCGAGCCGATGTGACCGAAGGCGTAGTTGATGTGGGTGATCTTGTCCCACGGGATGTCCTTGGCCAGGTAGGCGGGCTGGCCGTTCTTGCCGTCGCGCCAGCCGGTGAAGTAGCCGATGACCCGGCGCTGGTGGTCCGCGCCCATCTTCTCGCGGCCCTCGGTGTCGTAGACCGAGCAGTACGGGACGTCGACGCCGGGCGTCTTGTAGAGCCCGTCGGGGCGACAGGACTCGTTGTCGGCCGCGTACGAGACGCCACCGGAGGCGAGGGAGCTGATCAGCAGCCCGGCGACGGCGGCGCCGGAAGCGAGCAGCGAGGCCCTCTTCTTCGTGGGGGACAACACGATCGGTTCCTCCTGGGGAGGTTCATGAGACACAACGAACAAGGGGGTGGGTCGTGTTGGGCCCGTGGAGTGCGCACACCGGCGGGCCGTTCCTCGGAGGTGACACGGAGATTAAGAGGACTAGACCAGTGCGTCAATAGGTCTGGACCAAAGAAGGAATTCATGGGAGGGTGAGCGCGGGCTGTGAGCCAGCCCACAGGGCCTCACCCGTTCGGCCGGTTCCCGGCCGTGGCACACTGGCCCTGTATCAGCAGCAGCGCACTCCGGGGTCGGTGTAATTCCGAACCGGCGGTATAGTCCGCGACCCGTCCGCAAGCCAGCGGCCGGTTGACCAGGTGAGATTCCTGGACCGACGGTGAAAGTCCGGATGGGAGGCAGTGCGCGGCGGGCGACCCCTACCAGGGGTGTGCCGGCCGTACGTCCGCTGGACGCCGTATCGGCATCGATACCGGCGTACCCAGGGGACCTCCGGCCTCGGCGCACCCTGCGTGAGACGTCGTACCCGCTCTCTGTCGTCATCGACAGGCCCCGGAGTCCGTGCCCGAAGAGGCAGGAGGACCCGGTGGCCACGCCCGCCGACATCACCGCCATGCGGAGCGCCATCGCGCTCGCCGCCCGCGGACTCGGCTCCACCAGCCCCAACCCCGTCGTCGGCTGCGTCATCACCGACGCCTCCGGCCACCCGGTCGGCACCGGCTACCACCAGCGTGCCGGCGGCCCGCACGCCGAGATCCACGCCCTGCGCGAGGCCGGCGTCCTGGCCCGCGGCGGCACCGCGTACGTCACCCTCGAACCCTGCAACCACACCGGCCGCACCGGCCCCTGCGCCCAGGCCCTCGTCGAGGCCGGGATCAGCCGGGTCGAGTACGCCGTCGGCGACCCGAACCCGCAGGCCACCGGCGGCGCCGACACCCTGCGCGCGGCCGGCGTCGAGGTCACGCAGGGCCTCCTGGAGGACGAGGCCGAGGCCGGCAACCTCGCCTGGCTCACCTCCGTCCGCCGCGGCCGCCCCTTCGTCCGCTGGAAGTACGCCGCCACCCTCGACGGCCGCACCGCCGCCGCCGACGGCACCTCCCGCTGGATCAGCTCCGCCGACTCCCGCGCCGACGTCCACCGGCTGCGCGCCGAGTCCGACGCCGTCGTCGTCGGCGGCGGCACGCTCCGCACCGACGACCCGCACCTCGCCGTCCGCGGCATCGACGACGTCACCCAGCCCCTGCGCGTCGCCCTCGACACCCGCGCCACCGTCCTGCCGACCGCCCGCGTCCTCGACGCCGCCGCACCCACCCTCCTCGTCGTCGGGGAGGACGCCGACACCCGGCACCTGCCCGGCGTCGAACTGCTCCGGCTGCCCCTGCGCGACGGCCGGATCGGCGTCCACGACCTGCTCACCCACCTGTACGCGCGGGGCGTCCGCTCCGTCCTCCTCGAAGGCGGCCCCACCCTCGCGGGCTCCTTCGTCGCCGCGGACGCCGTCGACCAGGTCGTCGGCTACCTCGCACCCGTCCTCCTCGGCGCGGGCCCGACGGCCCTCGCCGACGCCGGAATCAGCACCCTCACGGAAGCGTTGCGGCTCGACATCACCGAGACCGAGCGCATCGGATCCGACCTCCGCATCACCGCCGTCCCCACCATCAAGGGAGCCTGACCGTGTTCACCGGAATCGTCGAAGAGCTGGGCGAGGTCGTAGCCGTCGAGCAGCTGCCGGACGCCTCCCGCTTCCGGCTGCGCGGCCCCCTGGTCACGGAGGACGCCAAGCACGGCGACTCCATCGCCGTCAACGGGGTCTGTCTCACGGTCGTCGAACACGGCGACGGGGAGTTCACCGCCGACGTGATGGCCGAGACGCTCAAGCGCTCCTCGCTCGGCGCCCTGGAGATCGGCTCCCGGGTCAACCTGGAGCGCCCCATGGCCGTCGGCGACCGCCTCGGCGGCCACATCGTCCAGGGCCACGTGGACGGCACCGGCACCGTCCTGGAGCGGACCCCGTCCGAGCACTGGGAGCTCGTGAAGGTCGGCCTGCCCGCCCACCTCTCCCGCTACGTCGTCGAGAAGGGCTCGATCACGGTCGACGGCGTCAGCCTCACCGTCGTCGACGCCGCCGCCGACCACTTCACCATCAGCCTCATCCCCACCACCCTCGCCCTGACCACGCTCGGCATCAAGCAGCCCGGCGACCCGGTCAACCTCGAGGTCGACGTCATCGCCAAGTACGTCGAGCGCCTGCTCGGCCCGAACGCCCAGGAGAACGTCAAGTGAACTGGCTCAACTCCGAAGCGTTCAGCGCCTTCGGCCAGCACATCCTGTGGTCCGACATGATCGGCAACACGATCGGCCTCATCGCCCTGGCCCTCGGCTGGCGCCGCTCCGTCCTCACCTGGCCCGCGCAGCTGCTCTCCGGCGTCATCCTCGTCGGCGCCTACGCCTCCGCCCACCTCAGCGGCGGCGTCGGCAAGCAGCTCCTGGTCATCGGCGTGGCCGTCTGGGGCTGGCGCCAGTGGAGCCGCGGCCGGCAGCAGGCCCAGGACGGCTCCATCGCCGTCCGCTTCGCCACCTGGAAGGAGCGCGGCGTCCTCTTCGGCGGCGCGGCCGTCGGCACCCTCGCCGTCGGCGGGCTCTTCACTCTCTACCCGTCGCTCTCCTGGAGCCCCTGGGCCGACGCGTACATCTTCGTCGGCACCCTCGCCGCGATGGTCGCCCAGGCCCGCGGCCTGGTCGAGTTCTGGTTCGCCTGGCTCCTGGTCGACCTGGTCGGCGTCCCGCTCGCCTTCAACAGCGGCCTCGCCTTCTCCGGCCTGGTCTACGTCATCTACTTCGCCCTCGTCATCTGGGGCATGCGCGACTGGTGGCTCCGGTCCCGTACGGCCCCCGCTCTGGAAGGAGCCCACGCATGAGTGCCCGCCCGTCGCCCACCCCCGCCCTGCCCGACGCACTCCGCGCGGCCCCCCAGACCCAACTCTGGGACGCCACCGATCTCGCCCTGGACCCCGTCGAGCAGGCCGTCCGCGACATCGCCGCCGGCCGCCCCGTCGTCGTCGTCGACGACGCGGACCGCGAGAACGAGGGCGACCTGGTCATCGCCGCCGAGAAGGCCACCCCCGAGGTCGTCGCCTTCATGATGAGCGAGTGCCGCGGCCTGATCTGCGCCCCCATGGAGGGCGAGGAGCTGGAACGCCTCCGGCTGCCGCAGATGGTCGACCACAACACCGAGTCCATGCAGACGGCCTTCACCGTCTCCGTGGACGCGAGCGCCGCCCACGGCGTCACCACCGGCATCTCCGCCGCCGACCGCGCCACCACCCTGCGCATGCTGGCGAGCGGCGAGCACCAGCCCGGCGACTTCGTCCGCCCCGGCCACGTCTTCCCGCTGCGCGCCAAGCCCGGCGGCGTCCTGGTCCGCAACGGGCACACCGAGGCCGCCGTCGACCTCGCCCGGCTCGCCGGCCTCCGCCCGGCCGGCGCGATCGTCGAGATCGCCGGCGAGGACGGCGTCATGCTGCGGCTGCCCGAGCTGATCCCCTTCGCCCGCAAGCACGGCCTGACGATCATCTCCATCGAGGACCTGATCGCCTACCGCCGCTCCGCCGAACCGACCGTCCGCCGCGAGGCCGAGGTCCAGCTGCCCACCGCGCACGGCGAGTTCACCGCGTACGGCTACCGCTCCATCGTCGACGGCGTCGAGCACGTCGCCCTCGTCCACGGCGAGATCGGCGACGGCGAGGACATCCTGGTCCGGGTCCACTCCGAGTGCCTGACCGGCGACATCTTCCACTCCCAGCGCTGCGACTGCGGCCCCCAGCTCCAGGCCTCCATGGACCGCGTCACCGAGGCCGGCCGCGGCGTCGTCGTCTACCTGCGCGGCCACGAGGGCCGCGGCATCGGCCTGCTGTCCAAGCTGCGCGCGTACGAGCTCCAGGAGCGCGGCCGCGACACCCTCGACGCCAACCTGGAACTCGGGCTGCCCGCCGACGCCCGCGACTACGCGGCCGGCGCGCAGATCCTCGTCGACCTCGGGGTCCGCAGCCTGCGCCTGATGACCAACAACCCCGACAAGATCGACGCCCTCACCCGCCACGGCCTCACCGTCCAGGGCCGCGAGCCCATGCCGGTCCAGGCCGGCGAGCACAACCTCCGCTACCTGCGCACCAAGCGCGACCGGATGGGCCACGACCTGCCCTGGCTGGACGGCTCCGCCGCCTCCACCTGCGACAACCAGTAATCCCGTACGTACGACCGGAAACCGGCAAGGAGAAACATGAGCGGCAAGGGCGCACCCGTCCTCAGCGTGAAGAACTGCGGCGACCTCCGGGTCGCGGTCATCGCGGCCCAGTGGCACGAGAAGATCATGGACGGCCTCGTCGACGGCGCCCTGCGGGCCCTGAGCGAGCTCGGCATCGAGGAGCCCACCCTGCTCCGCGTCCCCGGCAGCTTCGAGCTCCCGGTCGTGGCGAAGGTACTCGCCGGTCGCGGTTACGATGCCATCGTGGCGCTCGGTGTCGTCATCCGCGGCGGAACGCCGCACTTCGAGTACGTGTGCCAGGGCGTCACCCACGGCCTCACCCAGGTCTCGATCGACACCGGCGTACCCGTCGGATTCGGCGTCCTGACCGTCGACAACGAGCAGCAGGCCCTGGACCGGGCCGGCCTCGAGGGATCCACCGAGGACAAGGGCCACGAGGCCGTCACCGCCGCCGTCGCCACCGCGACCACGCTGCGCACGGTCAGCGAACCCTGGCGCTGAGTGGCCCCGGCCCACCCCGTACTCTTAGGACATCATGGCGAACAAAACCTTCGAAGAGCTCTTCGCCGAGCTCAAGCTCAAGGCCGAGACCGGCGACCCGGCGACCTCCCGCACCGCGGAACTGGTCGGCAAGGGCGTCCATGCCATCGGCAAGAAGGTCGTCGAGGAGGCCGCCGAGGTCTGGATGGCCGCCGAGTACGAGGGCAAGGAAGCCGCCGCCGAGGAGATCTCGCAGCTGCTGTACCACGTCCAGGTGATGATGGTCGCCCGCGGGATCTCGCTCGACGACGTCTACTCCCATCTCTGAGCGTGCCGGGCACCCACGGCACGCCGAGCCTGCCGAGCACGCTCAGCACGCCGGGCCTGCCCAGCACACCGAGCCCGTTCGGCACACCGAGCACTTCTGAGCACGTGAGCACCGAAACACTCCCTTACACCTGAGGCAAAGGAAGCCCGTCCCATGCTGCGCATCGCCGTCCCCAACAAGGGTTCTCTCTCCGGACCTGCGATGGCAATGCTCCATGAGGCGGGCTACCGGCAGCGCAAGGAGTCCAAGGAGCTCGTCGTCGTCGACCCCGACAACGACGTGGAGTTCTTCTACCTCCGCCCCAAGGACATCGCGATCTACGTGGCGTCCGGCCGGCTCGACATCGGCATCACCGGCCGCGACCTGCTCCTGGACTCCGGCGCCAACGCCGAGGAGATCCTGCCGCTGAACTTCGGCCGGTCGACCTTCCGTTACGCCACCCGCCCCGGGACCGCCGAGGGCCCCCAGGACTTCCAGGGCATGACGATCGCCACCTCCTACGAGGGCATCGTCGCCAAGCACCTCGCCGAGCAGGGCGTCGACGCCTCCGTCGTGCACCTCGACGGCGCCGTCGAGACCGCGATCCAGCTGGGCGTCGCCCAGATCATCGCGGACGTCGTCGAGACCGGCACCAGCCTGCGCAACGCGGGCCTGGAGGTCATCGGCGAGCCGATCCTCACCTCCGAGGCCACCGTCGTCCGCCGCACCGGCGCCCCGACCGACGACCCGAAGGTCCAGCAGTTCCTGCGCCGCCTCCAGGGCGTCCTCGTCGCCCGCTCGTACGTGATGATGGACTACGACTGCCGCGCCGAGCACCTGGAGCAGGCCGTCGCCCTCACCCCCGGCCTGGAGTCGCCCACCGTCTCCCCGCTGCACAACGAGGGCTGGGTCGCCGTCCGCGCCATGGTCCCCTCCCGGGAGGCGCAGAAGGTCATGGACGACCTGTACGAGCTGGGCGCCCGCGCCATCCTCACCACGGCCATCCACGCCTGCCGCCTCTGACCGACCTCCCCGCGGGTGCCCGGACCGGCACCCGCGGGAACCCGCGCAAGGAACCCGCATGTCCGACTCCTCCGCCTCCGCCTCCGCCCTCCCGGTCACCTTCCGGCCGGGCCGCACCCGGGTCGTGCTGCTGACCGTCGGGGTGGCGATGTTCGTCGTCATCACCGCCGTCGGGATGATGCTGGAGAAGCTGGGACCGGGGGAGCGGGCCAGCTTCGTCTTCACCGCCGCGCTCTTCCTGGGCGTCCTCGTCCTGCTGAGCCGCCCCAAGGTCGTCGCCGACGCCCAGGGGGTGACGGTCGTCAACATCACCCGGACGCGCCGACTCGCGTGGGCCGAGATCCTCAAGGTCAACCTGCGCCCCGGCGACCCCTGGGTCTTCCTCGACCTGAGCGACGGCACCAGCCTGCCCGTGCTCGGCATCCAGCCCGGCATCGCCAAGGAATCGGCCATCCGCGACGCCCGCGCGCTGCGCGCCCTCGCCGACAGCCACGGCACCGGCAGCGAGGCGGCCTGACACCCGGATCCGTCCCCCATACGGGGCCGACCCCCTGCCCCCGGCGGCCGGGGCGTGACTACTCTTGAGGCGGTGGTGCCGAGCGGCACCACCGCCTCGCGTGTGCAGGGCCGCCCGCCGGCGGCCCGCGGGGCAGCCCTTCGACCCGAGGAGTGACTCCCTCCGGCAATGGACGGATCGTCCGGTAGTACCCGCGCCGCCCTCCCACCCGAGGCGGCGGCATGATCGTCTCGCTTCTGCTGCTCGCCGCAGCCTTCCTGCTCATCCTCGCCAACGGCTTCTTCGTGGCGGCCGAGTTCGGCCTCGTCACCGTGGAACGCGCCGAGGCCGAACGTGCCGCGGCCGAAGGCGACCGCCGGGCCCGCACCGTCGTCAGGGCGCTGCGCGAGCTCTCCTTCCAGCTCTCCGGCACCCAGCTCGGCATCACCATCACCTCGCTCGTCACCGGCATGCTCGCCGAGCCCGCGCTCGCCGGGCTGCTCCACGGGCCCCTCACCGCCACCGGCCTCCCCGAAGGGGCCGTCTCCGGCATCGCGGTGGTCGTCGGCATGCTGCTGGCCTCCGCCGTCCAGATGGTGGTCGGCGAACTCGTCCCCAAGAACTGGGCGGTCTCCCGGCCGCTCCAGGTGGCCCGCTTCGTCGCCGGACCGCAGCACGTCTTCTCCACGCTGTTCCGGCCCGTGATCGCCCTGCTCAACCGGGTCGCCAACCGGCTGGTCCGGCTGTTCGGCGTGGAGCCGACCGACGAGCTCGACTCGGTCCGCACCCCCGGGGAGCTGGTCTCCCTCGCCCGGCACTCCGCCCTCGCCGGCGCCCTCGAACAGGACACCGCCGACCTCTTCGTACGGACCCTGTCGCTCGGCGGGCTCACCGCCGAGCAGGTGATGACCCCCCGGGTGAAGGTGAGCGCCCTGCGGTCGGACGCCACCGCGGCCGACGTCCTCAACCTCACCCGGGCCACCGGCCTGTCCCGCTTCCCCGTCTACCGCGAGCGGATCGACGAGATCGTCGGCATGGTCCACCTCAAGGACGCCCTCGCCGTCGTCCCGCACGAGCGGCACCGCGTCCCCGTGGGCCGCATCGCCCTCCCGCCGCTGCTCGTCCCCGAGTCGCTGCCCGCCCAGGCCCTCCTGGAGCGGCTGCGCCGCGAGCAGCCGATCGCGGTCGTCGTCGACGAGTACGGCGGCACCGCCGGGGTCGTCACCCTGGAGGACATCGTCGAGGAGCTCGTCGGCGAGGTGCGCGACGAGCACGACACCGCCGCCGACGAGCGGCCCGAGCTGGCCGCCGTCCCCTCGGAGGACGGCCAGCCGGCCTGGGACGCCGACGGCTCCTGCCGGGTGCACACCCTGCACCGGATAGGACTCGACGTGCCCGACGGACCGTACGAGACGGTCGCCGGGCTCGTCGCCGATCTCCTCGGGCGCATCCCCGCCCCGGGCGACCGGGCCGAACTCCCCGGCTGGCGCCTCTCGGTGCGCCAGGTGGACCGCTACCGCGCCGAGCGGGTGCGGATCACCCGCACCGCCCCGGTGCCCGTCGGCGCGGAGGCCGCCCGATGAGCCTGCTCCCGCTGCTCTTCGCCCTGCTGCTCGTGCTGGCCAACGGCTTCTTCGTCGGCGCCGAGTTCGCCCTCGTCTCCGTGCGCCGCAGCCAGATCGAGCCGCTCGGCGGCTCCCGCGCCCGCCAGGTGCTGTACGGCCTGGAGAACCTGCCGCAGATGATGGCCGCCGCCCAGTTCGGCATCACCGTCTGCTCGCTGACGCTCGGCGCGGTCGCCGAACCGACCGTGGCCCGGCTGCTCGAACCGGTCTTCCACGCCGTGGGCGTGCCGCAGGGCCTGATCCACCCCCTCGGGTACGTGTTCGCGCTCGCCGCGGTGGTCTTCCTCCACCTCGTCATCGGCGAGATGGTCCCGAAGAACCTGGCGATGGCCGACCCCGAGCGCACGGCGCTGTGGCTCGGCCCCGGCCTGGTCGGCTTCGCCCGGCTCTGCCGGCCGGTGACCCGCGCGCTCGGCGCCTGCGCCCGGCTCGTCCTGAAGGCCTTCCACGTGGAGCCGAAGGACGAGGTGGAGGCCGTCTTCACCCGGGCGCAGCTCGGCCGTCTCGTCGAGGACGCCGGCCAGGCCGGACTGCTCGACCCGGCCGAGCAGGAGCGCCTGGAGGACGCCCTGGAACTGGGCACCCGCCCCGTGACGGACGTCCTCATCCCCTCGGCCGCGCTGGTGACCGTCCCCCCGTCGGTCACCCCGCGCGAGATCGAGGAGCTGACGGTCCGCACCGGCTACTCCCGCTTCCCGGTGTGCTCCGAGGGCCGGGGCGTCTTCATGGGCTTCGTGCACGTGAAGGACGTCCTCGACCTGGAGGACCGGGAGCGGGCCGTCCCGCAGCAGATCTGGCGTCCGATGGGCGTCGTACGGGCCGAGCTCCCGCTGGACGACGCGCTCACCGTGATGCGCCGGGCCGCCACCCACCTGGCGCAGGTGGCGGACGCCTCCGGCCGGGTGCTCGGCCTGGTCGCGCTGGAGGACGTCCTGGAGATGCTGGTGGGCGAGGTCCGCGACCCCGCCCACCGGCTGGCCCCGGCGCCCCGGCCGGAACGGCCGGCCGAGGCGGTGGCCGAGGCGCCGGCCGAGGCGCTGGCCGGGTCGGTGCCGGGCTGGAACCCGGGGTAGGGTCCGGGCCGGAGCTCGGGCTAGGGTCCGGGCCGGAACTCGGGCTAGGGCCCGGTTCGGAACCAGGTTCGGAACCCGGGCCGGAACCCGGGCCAGCCCCCCCCGGCTAAAGCCCCGGCGGCTCCTGCGGGCCGCGGTCGACCGGACCGCGGCCCGACAGGACCTCGCCGTAGGCCTGCATCAGGTCCGGCAGGCGCAGGGTGGCCAGGTCCTCGCGGGTCGGTGTAGTCGGGTAGCCGGAGAGCCGCAGGTCCCGGTACGCGCAGGACTTCTCGTACAGGGTGCGCAGGAAGCGCCCGTTGCCGAGCTCGTCGATCCAGCCCTGGTCGACGACGTGCGCGCTGATCGAGCGCAGCTCGTCCAGGGCCTCGTCGTCCCAGCCGTCACCGTTGGAGGCGGCGAGGACCTCGCCGATGGCGGTGAGTTCCAGCGGGCGGTACGAGGGGAAGTCGACGCGGGTGGTGAACCGCGAGGACAGACCGGGGTTGGCGGCGAGCAGCCGGTCCATGCCCTCCGGGTAGCCGGCGAGGATCACCACCAGGTGGTCGCGGTTGTCCTCGGCGCGCTTGAGGAGGACCTGGAGGGCCTCGTCGCCGTAGGCGTCGCCCTTGCTGTAGCCGGAGTTGGAGAGCGAGTACGCCTCGTCGACGAAGAGCACCCCGCCGACGGCCGAGTCGATCAGCTCATTGGCCTTGACCGCGGTCTGGCCGAGGAACTCGCCGACCAGGTCGGCCCGTTGGGCCTCCACGAGGTGGTCGCCGCCGAGTAGTCCGAGGGCGTAGAAGACCCGGCCGAGGATCCGGGCGACGGTGGTCTTCCCGGTGCCGGAGGGGCCGGAGAAGACGAAGTGACGTTTCGGGGGCTGCACCGGGAGACCCTGCCCGGCGCGCAGCCGAGCCATCTCCAGCTGCGCCGAGAGGGCCTTGACCTGGCGCTTCACGGGTTCCATCCCGACCATGCGCTCCAGCTCCGACAGGGCCTCGGCGAGCAGCGCCGGGTCCGTGGGGCTGGCGGGGAACCGCGGCGGCACCGGCTGCGGCGGGACGACCGCCTTCTGCCGGACGAAGTCCGGCGGCTCCGGCGGCGCGGGCGGGGGCACGGAGCCCGGCTTGAGCAGCAGGCCGTCGCCGCCCGGCGCCTCCGGATCCGTCTGTACGGAGTCCACGGCCTCCATCGTGTCCTGGCCGAAGCCGCCGAGCGCGACCGGCGCGAGCCCCACCGGGTCGTCCGGGCCCTCGAAACCGTCGTACTCGGCGATGGCCGTGAGCCGCGCGGCGGTGTCCATGAAGGCCGGGTCGATCCGGTGCACCGCCCGGTACAGCGGCAGCGCGGCGGCGGTCCGGCCGGTGCCCTCGTGCGCCCGGGCCAGCCAGTAGCGCAGCTCCTTGCGCTGCGGCTGCTCGCTGCGGCAGCGCATGAGCGCCGTCGACAGCAGCGGCTCTGCCTGCCCGAACATCTCCATCCGCACCCGCGCCATGCCGCCGAAGAGCCCCGCCTCGATGCCGAGCAGCGGGTCGTCGACGAGCGTCTCGGTGTGCCGCACCAGCTGCTCCCAGTCCTTGACCAGGTAGGAGCGGCAGGCGTGCAGGAAGCGCACCTGCGGATCGGTGTCGACCGGTGGCAGTCCGGCGAGCGCCCGGTCGAGCTCGGGCACGTGCCGGCCGTCCAGCCAGTGCGAGGCGTGCGCGAGCAGCAGGTCGCGCGGGCTCTCCAGGACCGGCTGCACCCACCAGCCCAGCCAGTACCAGGAGTTGAGGGTCCTGCGGTGCCGGGCCCGCTGCTCGCCGAACCGCTCGCGGTTGCGGTACATGCGCAGCAGGGCGGTGGTGGTGTCGACCCGCAGCGCGTGCAGGCCGAGCCAGCCGTCGGCCATGCCGGGATCGATGCGCACCGCCGTACGGAACTCCTCCTCGGCCTGCGGATAGGCGCCCATCGTGTAGGCGTCGACGCCGCGCAGCCAGGCGAGCTCGGCGGGGGCGTGCGCGCCCTGTGTGCCGAAGTCCATCGGGTCCCCCACAACCGTCTTCACATGGACGGGAATTGACCGCACCGAGGGGCATCGTACCTGCGCAGGGCGTGCGTGATGAGGGAGAAGGAGTCGATCCACAACGATCCGACGTGATCCGTCGGCCGCTCACGGGTGGTGACCCAGGGTGAGGGATGGGGCAGAACGAAGCCCCCGATCACGGGGGAACAACCGGGGGCTTCGCGTCTGCGGCGACTTGGGAAAGCCGCACAATCAGAACGTAAGACCTGTACGCCCCTTGGGTCAAGCGGAGTTGAGGCACTTGCGGAAGTGGACTTCCGTCCACTCAGTTCGCACCCAAGGGGTCGTCACGGTGGGTGATGATCTGGTGCGGACTCGCTGTCACAGAGGGCCCGACAAGCCACTCGTAACCCTCCTCGCGCTCCCGCACCAGGGTGTCGGCGAACGGCCGGGAAGGGTCCTCGGCGAAATGGCGAGTCTCCGCCACGGTCCAGCCGTCCCAGAAGGAGGCCTGCCCCGGACCGTCGCGACGCCGCCCGCGCGCCCAGGACTCCTCGGGGCCGCGCTCCATCCACAGCAGCCGCGCGAGGTGCGG
The DNA here is from genome assembly GCF_055560575.1 of Streptomyces sp. NPDC023157. Classification (NCBI taxonomy): domain Bacteria; kingdom Bacillati; phylum Actinomycetota; class Actinomycetes; order Kitasatosporales; family Streptomycetaceae; genus Streptomyces; species Streptomyces sp. NPDC023157. Next base: position 59,616 of record NZ_JBVHIL010000010.1, on the reverse strand, counting down.
CCTGAGCACCCGCCGCCCGGCCCCCACGCCCTCCACGAGGACCACCGGCTCCGGCGCCAGTGCGCGGGCCGGGCCGAAGGCGCGGAGGTTCCAGTCGTACGGGCGGTAGCGCGCCGTCTCGCCCCGGGACAGCGGCCCGACCACCTCGGTGAGCATCCGGCCGGTCCACTCGAAGAGCTCCGCGTGGGTGGCGAGGTCGTCGAGGCGCAGCACGGGCGCCGAGCCCAGCGCCCCGGAGAGGCGGGCGGCGAGGGTGGACTTGCCGGAGCCGGCGTGCCCGTCGATCGCGACGAGCCGCACCGGTCCGCACGAGGGCGGCAGCCGGCGCAGCGCCGCGGCGGCGCGGTCGAGGTCGGTCATGGGCCCCAGGGTAGGCGAGCCCGCAGGTCAGCGGGGCGAGGGGCGCCAGTGGACGAGACCAATATTGCTCGGGCGGCACGCGTCGAATCGCTGGCCGAAGCCCTCCGCGAGCCGCGATAGTGGGGCGCGCAGCCCCGTCCGTTCGCTCGACCGATCTCGACTGGGGGTCCCCGCCCATGCCCCGTTCCACCCCACGCCGCACCGTCCTCGCCGCGGCCCTCGCGGCCGCCGCCGGCACGGCCGCGGCCACCGCGCCTCCCGCCTTCGCCGCCCCGGCCGCCGGGCCCGCGGAACGCGCCGACGGCTGCGCCGACGCCCGGGGCCACGCCCCGGCGCCCGGACTCGTCGACAACCGCTTCTGGACCACGTACACCGACTGGCGCTGCGGCACGTCCGCCGGTACCAGGGCCGTGTCGGGCCACCGCCCGGGCCTGGTCGTCGACACCCCGGCGGGCCGCACCGACTACACCGACCCGCACACGGGCCAGGTGAGCACCTGGGAGTACGCGAGCTGGACCTCGCCCACGCACACCTCCACCGTGCCCGCCACCGAGGTCATCGCCTCCTGGAACGCCGACACCCCGGCCGGTACCTGGATCCAGGTCGAGCTGCGCGGCACGTACGGCGACGGCATCGAGACGCCCTGGTTCGTGATGGGCCGCTGGGCGGCCGGCGACGGCGACATCCGGCGCACCTCCGTCGACGGCCAGAGCGACGGCAAGGCCTCCATCTGGACCGACACCTTCTCCGTGGACGACCCCGCGAGCGGGCTCCGCCTCGTCTCGTACCGCCTGCGGCTCACCCTGCACCGCAAGCCCGGTACCGCCCTCACGCCCACCGTCCGGCGGCTCGGCGCGATGGCCTCGGACATCCCCGACCGCTTCACCGTCCCCGCCTCCGCGCCCGGCCTCGACCACGAGCTGACCGTGCCGCGCTACTCGCAGAACGTCCACGTCGGCCAGTACCCCGAGTACGACAACGGCGGCGAGGCCTGGTGCAGCCCCACCTCCTCGCAGATGATCGTCGAGTACTGGGGGCGCCGCCCCGCGCCCGAGGACCTGACCTGGGTGAACCCGGCCTTCGCCGACCCCCAGGTCTGCCACGCCGCCCGCTTCACCTACGACTACCAGTACGAGGGCTGCGGCAACTGGCCCTTCAACGCCGCCTACGCCGCGAGCTACCGTGACATGAACGCGGTCGTCACCCGGCTGCGCTCGCTCACCGACCTGGAGACCCTGATCCGCGCGGGCATCCCGGCCATCACATCCCAGTCCTTCCGCAAGGAGGAGCTCACCGGCGCCGGCTACGGCACCTCGGGCCACCTCATGACCGTGATCGGCTTCACCGCCGACGGCGACGTGATCGCCAACGACCCCGCCTCACCCAGCAACGAGGCCGTCCGCCGGGTCTACAAGCGGCGCGAGTGGGAGAACATCTGGCTCCGCACCAAGCGCTACAACGCGAGCGGGAAAGTGGTGTCCGGCACAGGAGGGGTCTGCTACCTCTACTTCCCTGACCGCCCGACTCCCGCGCAGCGCAAGGCCCTTGCGGCCGTCGGCATCTCCTGAGCGGGCCCGGCGGGGCCGGCGGCCCCGAGGAAGACGGTCCCGAGGTCCTGGAGCACCTGCTCGGCTGGACCCTGGTGGTCGTCCTCGCCCTGTTCGTCACCCGGGTCGGCCTGAGGTGAACCGGCCCAGGCCGACCGCCACCGCCAGCGCCCCGAGGGCCACGCCCACCGGGTAGCCGCCCAGCCAGGTCGCCGTGACCGACAGCGCCGCCAGGGCCGCGCACAGCCGCGTCGCCCGGGCGGGCGTCGGCGGCAGCCGCCACAGGAGCAGTCCGGCCGCGAGCAGGGCGAGGCCCGCGCCCGCACCGGTCAGCCCGACGAGTCCGAGGGCCGCGAAGGCGGCGGGCGGGCCGAGCTGGACGAGTACCAGGGCGCCGCCGCAGACCACGAGCGGCAGCACGACCCGGAGCGGTGCGGTGGTGGCGCCCATCGCCGCTCTCCCTCCGCCGCACGACGGGTGTCGCTCGGGCTGCGGAGCGTAGGGACGGCAGGTCCAGGAGTCAACGGATACGGCGGCCCGGGTGTGCCCGTGCGACGCGCCCGGCGCCCGGACCGGGTGGACCCGCCCCGCCGCGGGCATACTCCTCCCGCCACGGCCGTCGGCCGCTCCCCGCGCGCCCCGCCCCGTACGGGGGCAGCATCGGCAGTGACGAACGCGCCCGAGAGGGAGGAGTGCGCCGCCATGCCCGACCGTGCCCCGCAGCACGTGGAACGCCGGCTGCCCACCGAGGAGGCCCGGGAGCTGATCGCCCTGGTCCGGGAGATCGCCGAGCGGGAGATCGCGCCCCGCGCCGCCGACGAGGAGGCGGCCGGGCACTTCCCGCGCGAGCTCTTCGCGCTGCTCTCCGCCTCCGGCCTGCTCGGCCTCCCGTACGACTCCGCGTACGGCGGCGGGGACCAGCCGTACAGCGTCTACCTCCAGGTCCTGGAGGAGCTCGCCGCCGCCCGGCTCACGGTGGCCCTCGGGGTCAGCGTGCACAGCCTGTCCTGCCACGCCCTCGCCGCCTTCGGCACGGACGAACAGCGCGCCGCCCATCTGCCCGCCATGCTCGGCGGGGGACTGCTGGGCGCCTACTGCCTCTCCGAACCGGCCTCCGGCTCGGACGCGGCCTCGCTGCGCACCCGGGCCGTCCGGAACGGCGAGGAGTGGGTGCTCGACGGGACCAAGGCGTGGATCACCCACGGCGGGATCGCCGACTTCTATACGGTGCTCGCCCGGACCGGCGCGGACGGGCCGAAGGGGATCACCGCGTTCCTGGTGCCGGGCGACGCGGCGGGGCTGAGCGCCGCCGCGCCCGAGCGGAAGATGGGCATGAAGGGCTCGCCCACCGCCCAGGTGCACCTCGACGGCGTCCGCGTCCCCGACGCCCGGCGCGTCGGCGCGGAGGGGCAGGGCTTCACGATCGCGCTGGCCGCACTGGACTCGGGACGGCTCGGCATCGCGGCCTGCGCGGTGGGCCTGGCGCAGGCCGCGCTGGACACGGCCGTCGCGTACGCGCGCGAGCGACGCCAGTTCGGGCACCCGATCGCCGACTTCCAGGGGCTGCGCTTCCTGCTCGCGGACATGGCCACCCACGTCGAGGCGGGCCGCGCCCTCTATCTGGAGGCGGCGCGGCTGCGCGACGAGGGCCGGCCCTTCTCGCAGCGGGCGGCGATGGCGAAGCTGTTCTGCTCGGACGCGGCGATGCGGGTCACCACGGACGCGGTGCAGGTGCTCGGCGGCTACGGCTACACCGCGGACTTCCCCGTCGAGCGGTTCATGCGCGAGGCGAAGGTGCTCCAGATCGTCGAGGGCACCAACCAGATCCAGCGCATGGTCATCGCGCGTCACCTCGCCGGACCAGAGTCCCGCTGACGCGTACGGTGCGGTCCGCCCAGACCGGCCCCGCGGCGAGCCGGGTCCACTCCTGGTCGCGGTGGCCGGGCAGGGTCCTGCCGTGGCTGGCCCAGAGGCTGAGCACCGCCTGGTAGATCGGCGGGTCCGCGGGGACCGGCTGGGGTACGGGCACGGGCACGGGTGCCGGCTGGGGCGCGGGCGCGGTAGCCGCCCCGGGGAGCTGGTGCGGAACCGATTCTTCAAAGGGCGGCTCGGACTGGCGGTGCCGGCCGTATCCGCTGGGTGTCGTATACAGCGTGGTCATACCGGGACCAACGCCCCCACCGTGCCGGCGGTCACCGCCGGGCCGTGCCGAGCGGGAGTTCGACTCGTCCCCGGGCGCGCGGGGCGCGGTGTCCGCCGGGGCCTCGGGGGTGCACGGCTCTGGTCCCCGGCGCGGTTTCTGACGTACCGTCAATTCCCGCTCGCCGCCCAGGAGGTAACACGTGTCAGACGACCGGCCCGTCGCGCTCGACGAGTACCCCGTGCACCAGGCGCCGCTCTCGATGAAGCACCACGTCAGCGGTGACCGGAACGTCTACGACCGGTGCATCTTCCACGTCTTCGACCACCAGGGCCGCGCCCTGCTCATCGCCGGCCTCGGCGTCTACCCCAACACCGGGGTCGTCGACGCCTACGCCACCCTGCGCACCGGCGACCGGCTGCACGCGGTCCGCGCCTCCGACGCCCTCGGCGACGACCGGATGAACCTCTCCGTCGGCCCCCTGCGGATCACCGTCGACGAGCCGCTGCGCCGGCTGACCCTGCACTGCGCGCCCGACCCCGAGGACCCCGAGGGCCTCTCCTTCGACCTCACCTGGACCGGGGACTTCCCCGCCGTCTGGGAGCCGCACCACACCCAGCGCCGCGGCGACCGCCTCACCCTGGAGGGCCGCCGCTTCGTCCAGGCCGGCCACGTCACCGGCACCCTGCGCGCGGGCGGCGAGGAGTACGCCGTCACCGAGGGGGAGTGGACCGGCACCCGCGACCGCAGCTGGGGCGTGCGCCCGCTGCCCGGCGAGGAGCCCGGCCGCGCCGACGAGTTCCGTCCCGAGGGTTTCCACTGGCTCTGGATACCCATGCGCTTCGAGGACCGCTTCCTCATGATCGTCGCCCAGGAGGACGCCGACGGCTACCGCACCCTGAACGAGGCCCTGCTGGTACGGAACGGGCGGCGCGACACCCAACTCGGCTGGCCCCGCACCGACATCACGTACCGCCCGGGCACCCGCGACCCCGAGCGGGCCGTCGTCCACGTCACCGACCCGGCGGGCAAGCCGCTGGAGATCGGCGTCGAGATCCTCGCCTCCTCACCCCTCGCCGTCGGCGCCGGATACCCGCCCGCCACCGACTGGCAGCACGGCAGCTGGCAGGGCCGAGAGTGGACCGACCGGCGCGTCTACGACCTCTCCGACCCGGCCGCGCACCCCATGGCCGCCTACGGCGTCACCGACCACGCCGCCCGCTTCACCCTCGACGGCCGCACCGGCTACGGCATCTTCGAGCACGGCTCCTTCGGCCGCCACGACCCCAGCGGCTTCGCCGACCACACCGCCACCGCCCCCTGAGCCCCCGAGGAGTCCCATGGGCACCGCGCCCCGCCCCCGCACCACCACCCGGGACCCCGAGGAGCTGGGCCGGCGGCTGACCGCCTGGCTCGACGAGCGGCTCCCCGGCGCCCGCGTCCACGGCCTGGCCGTGCCCGGCTCCAACGGCATGTCCAGCGAGACCCTGCTCTTCGACCTCGACCACCCCGACGCCCCGGTCCGCGGCTGCGCCCTGCGGCTCGCCGCCGACCCCGCCGCGTACACGGTCTTCCCCGTCTACGACATGGCCCGCCAGCACCGGGTGATGCGCCTGGTCGGCGAGCACACCGACGTCCCCGTGCCGCGCGTGCTCTGGCTGGAGGAGGACCCCGGCCCGCTCGGCGCGCCCTTCTTCGTGATGGCCCGCGCCGAGGGCCGCGTCCCGCCGGACGTCATGCCCTACACGTACGAGGGGAACTGGCTGCACGCGGCCGACGACGCCGAACGGGAGCTCCTGGAGGCCGAGTCGGTCGGCGTCATCGCCCGGCTGCACGAGCAGTTCCCCGCGAAGGAGGCCGCGTTCCTGCTCCCGGACGGCACCGGCAGCCCGCTGCGCCGCCACGTCGACGCCCAACGGGCGTACTACGCGTGGGTGGTGAAGGGCCTGGCCCCCTCACCGCTCATCGAGTCGGCCTTCGACTGGCTGGAGGCGCACTGGCCCGCCGACGAGGGGCCCGCCGTCCTCAACTGGGGCGACGCGCGCATCGGCAACATCGTCTACGACGGGTTCACGCCCGCCGCGGTCCTCGACTGGGAGATGGCGGCCTGCGCCCCGCGCGAGGTCGACCTCGGCTGGACGGTCTATCTGCACCGCTTCTTCCAGGACCTGACGGTGAGCTTCGGGCAGCCGGGGCTCCCCGGCTTCCTGCGCCGCGAGGACATCGAGCGGCGCTATGCGCGGCTCACCGGGCACACCCCGCGCGACATGGAGTTCCACACGCTCTACGCGGCGCTGCGGCACGCGATCGTGATGCTCAGGATCGCGTACCGGCAGGCGTACTTCGGAGAGGTGGCCGTGCCCGCCGACGGCCAGGGCACGGACAGCCTGATCCTGCACCACGCCACCCTCGCGGCGATGGTGCGGGGACGCTACTGGTGAGGCTCAGGCGGCGCGGCGCAGCTGCGAGGGCTTGATCGGACGCGAGCCCGGACCGCCGACGTGCGAGAAGGGCTGCGTCCGCCAGTCGAGGCCCTGGGGGAGCGTCAGGAGCAGGGCGGTGTCCTGCTCCTGCACCTCCAGCGTCTCGTCCGCGGGGCGGGCCTCGGCGGCGGGCAGACCCGTGCCGGAGCAGACCGTGAGCACGAAGGGGTTCCACGGGCTCGGGCACAGCGCGTGCTCCGGGAGCACGTCCTCGTCGGCGAGCAGCGCGATGGGCTGGACGCAGTCCGGGCAGATCACCCGGAACATCTCAAAGGTGTCGTACGCGTCGAGCTCGTCGGACGTGTCGACGGAATCAACAGGCTCCTGCATGGAGATCTCCCCCTCGGACGGGTCGGCCGGATCTGAGTGGCCTCGACCACAGCAAGCAATTCCCATACGGCCCGCCGCATAACCGTGAGGTCACGCCCGAGCCCCGTCAAAACCTGTGGTGTTCGTCACATGCCTGTCGCAGGTGCCCCGTGGATGCCCATAGTCAGGCATAAGGGCAGCCCCCGGCTGTGCCCCCGCCCCTTCGGGGCAATAGGGTCACCGCATGGAGGAGCTGGATCGTCAGATCGTCGAGTTGCTCGTCAAGGACGGGCGCATGAGCTACACCGACCTGGGCAAGGCCACGGGCCTGTCCACCTCGGCCGTACATCAGCGCGTCCGGCGCCTGGAGCAGCGCGGAGTCATCCGCGGCTATGCCGCCGTCGTCGACCCGGAGGCCGTCGGCCTGCCGCTCACCGCCTTCATCTCGGTGAAACCCTTCGACCCCAGCGCCCCCGACGACACCCCCGACCGGCTCGCCGACATCCCCGAGATCGAGGCCTGCCACAGCGTCGCGGGGGACGAGAACTACATCCTCAAGGTGCGCGTCGCCACCCCGCTGGAGCTTGAGCACCTGCTCAGCCGCATCCGCTCCCAGGCGCACGTCTCCAGCCGCACCACCGTGGTCCTCTCCACCCCGTACGAGTCCAGGCCGCCGCGCGTCTGAGCCGGGACACCCGGCGGACCCGAACCCGCTGGTAAGGAAGGCGTCCGCGACGGCCTAGCCTGGTCGCATGAGTGCGTACGAACACCGCACCGTGCTGTTGCGCGGTGGAGAAGTCCACAGCCCCGCAGACCCCTTCGCCACCGCCATGGTGGTGGAGCGCGGGCACGTCGCCTGGGTGGGCTCGGAGGGCGCCGCCGACGCCTTCGCCTCGGGTGTGGACGAGGTGGTCGACCTCGAAGGCGCGCTCGTCACCCCGGCGTTCGTCGACGCGCATGTGCACACCACGGCCACCGGTCTCGCCCTCACCGGCCTCGACCTGTCCGCCGCCGCCTCGCTCGCCGACGCCGCGGAGCGGATCCGCTCCTACGCCGCCGCCCGCCCGGCCGACCGCATCCTCATCGGGCACGGCTGGGACGCCGCCCGCTGGCCGGAGCGCCGCCCGCTCACCCGCGCCGAGCTCGACGAGCTCACCGGCGGCCGCCCCCTGTACCTCACCCGGATCGACGTCCACTCGGCCGTCGTCACCACCGCCCTGCTCGACCTCGTGCCCCGTGTCCGCGAGCTGACCGGCTTCCACGACGGGCAGCCGCTCACCGGCGACGCCCACCACGCCGTCCGCGCCGCCGCCTACGCCGCGCTCTCCCCGCAGCAGCGCACCGAGGCCCAGCGCGCCGCCCGCCGGCACGCGGCCTCGCTCGGCATCGGCACGCTGCACGAGTGCGGCGGCCCCGAGATCTCCTCCGAGGACGACTTCACCGGCCTGCTGGACCTCGCCCGCAGCGAGCCCGGCCCCCGGATCGTCGGCTACTGGGCCGATCTCGACATCGAGCGCGCCCGCGCCCTCGGCGCCCTCGGCGCGGCGGGCGACCTCTTCGCCGACGGCTCCCTCGGCTCGCACACCGCCTGCCTCCACGAGCCCTACGCGGACCGGTCCGGCGCCGGCGTCGCCCACCTGGACGCGGCGGCCGTCACCGCCCACGTGGTGGCCTGCACCGAGGCCGGACTCCAGGCCGGTTTCCACGCCATCGGCGACGCCGCCGTCGACGCCGTGGTGGAGGGCGTCCGGGCCGCCTCGGAGAAGCTGGGCCTCGCCCGCATCCGGTCCGCCCGGCACCGCGTCGAGCACGCCGAGATGCTCACCCCCGAGTCGATCGCGGCCTTCGCCGAACTGGGCCTGACCGCCTCGGTGCAGCCGGCCTTCGACGCGTACTGGGGCGGCGACGAGGGCATGTACGCCGACCGCCTCGGCGTGGAGCGGGCCCGCACCCTCAACCCGTACGCCGCCCTGCTGCGCGCGGGCGTGCCGCTCGCGTTCGGCTCGGACAGCCCCGTCACCCCGCTCGACCCGTGGGGGACCGTCCGCGCGGCCGCCTTCCACCGGACCCCCGAGCACCGGATCTCGGTCCGGGCCGCCTTCACCGCGCACACCCGCGGCGGCTGGCGCGCGGTCGGCCGGGACGACGCGGGCACCCTGGTGCCGGGCGCTCCCGCCGACTACGCGATCTGGCGCACCGGCGAGCTGGTGGTCCAGGCGCCCGACGACCGGGTGGCCCGCTGGTCGACCGATCCGCGCTCCGGGACGCCCGGTCTGCCCGATCTGTCCCCGGGGCGCGATCTTCCCGTCTGCCTGCGGACGGTCGTGTTCGGACAAACGGTGTTCGTACGCCCGAACGAGTGACGTAAGGACATTTCGAGCCGCCGCTCGAAAACGTCCGGGTTCGCCCTCGACCTGCGGATCTTCGGGGACCCCGCGCCTGAACGGTTCATCACCGCAGGTCAAACGGGTGTTGACAGCCGACGGGCCGGGGCCGGTAGGTTCGGCACGTCCACCAAGGACGTCCGACCGGTTTCAAACCTCCACGCAGGCACCGAACGCCGCCCGCGCCTCGGGGGCGAGGGAAGGTTTTTCCGGCGGAGGGTGCGACCCGGGTGGGGCCCCGGCGTTCAGTAGACAACGGCCTCGGTCGACCCGCAGCCAGCGGGGCCCGGGTCGGCCCGAAGGACGCCGGGCCCCGATCCCGCACCCGGTACGCGGGGCTCGCTATGGTGGTGGCTCGCGTATGTATCCGAAGGGGCAGTAGTGAACGACGGTGGCCAGAGGCGTTACGGCCCGCTCGGCAAGGCCTTGGTGATCATTCCGACCTATAACGAGGCGGAGAACATCAAGCCGATCGTGGCGCGGGTACGGGAGGCCGTGCCCGAGGCGTACGTCCTCGTCGCCGACGACAACAGCCCTGACGGCACGGGTAAGTTCGCCGACGAGATCGCCTCCGAGGACGATCATGTCCACGTCCTGCACCGCAAGGGCAAGGAGGGGCTCGGCGCGGCCTATCTCGCGGGCTTCCGCTGGGGCATCGAGCACGGCTACGACGTCCTCGTCGAGATGGACGCCGACGGCTCCCACCAGCCCGAGGAGCTGCCCCGGCTGCTCACCGCGCTCAAGGGCGCGGACCTGGTGCTCGGCTCCCGCTGGGTGCCCGGCGGCCGGATCGTGAACTGGCCGAAGTCCCGCGAGTTCATCTCCCGCGGCGGCAGCCTCTACTCCCGCGTCATGCTCGACGTGCCGATCCGCGACGTCACCGGCGGCTACCGGGCCTTCCGCAAGGAGACCCTGGAGGGCCTCGGCCTCGACGACGTGGCCTCGGCGGGCTACTGCTTCCAGGTCGACCTCGCCCGCCGCGCGGTCGCCGCCGGCTTCCATGTGGTGGAGGTCCCCATCACCTTCGTCGAGCGCGAGGTCGGCGACTCCAAGATGAGCCGCGACATCCTCGTCGAGGCGCTGTGGCGGGTCACCGGCTGGGGTCTGAGCGCCCGCGCGCAGAAGGTCGGCAAGCTGCTCGGCCGCAGGTCCGCGAGCTGATCTTTCCTTTACGACGTTCCGGCGGGCCGCCAGGCACACTGGGGGGCATGACGACCGGCGCAACGCCTCCCCTCGCCCCCAAGCGCTCCCGCGCGCGTACGTTCCTCCCGCTGGCCATCGCCGCCTGGCTGGTCCTGGATATCTGGCTGCTCACGGTGGTCGCGAACGCGGCCGGCGGGCTCACCGTCCTCCTGCTGCTCGTCGGCGGCGCCGTGCTCGGTGCCACCGTGATCAAGCGGGCGGGCCGGCGCGCCTTCGCCAACCTCACCGGGACCTTCCAGAAGGCCCAGGAGGCGGCCCGGACGGGCGCGGTGCCCACGGAGGCCGACCGGACGGGCGCGGAGGACCGCAACGGCTTCCTGATGCTCGGCGGACTCCTCCTGATGATCCCCGGGCTGCTCTCGGACGCGGCCGGACTGCTGCTGCTGATCCCGCCGGTGCGCTCGGCCCTCGGGCGGTACGCGGAGAAGGCCGTGGAGCGCCGGATGAGCGCCGCTCCCCAGGGAAGCCTCCAGGACGCCTTCCAGCAGGCCCGCATCCACCGGCCGGACGGGAAGGTCGTGCAGGGCGAGGTCATCCGCGAGGACGCCCCCCAGGGGCCGCGGGACACCCACGCACCCCGGCCGCCGCTGATGCCCTGAGCGGGCGGTGCCCGAACGCCTTGAGCGTGCGGGCGGTGCCCGACACTCGAAACACTCGAAACGAAAACGCCGAGGGGCCCGGTACACACTTCGTGTACCGGGCCCCTCGGCGTTTCTCTCAGGCCGTGCGGCCGTCCGTCAGGCGGACTTCCGGCTGTCGCGCGGATGCACGGCGATGTTCATGGCGCCGGAGCGCAGGACCGCCAGCCTCTCGGCCAGCACCTCCTCCAGCTCCTCGCGTGTACGCCGTTCCATGAGCATGTCCCAGTGCGTACGCGCCGGCTTGCCCTTCTTTTCCTCGGGGCCGTCCCCGTCCACCAGGAGAGCCTGGATTCCGCAGACCTTGCATTCCCACTCCGGCGGAATTTCCGCCTCGACCGAGAAGGGCATCTCAAAACGATGCCCCTTCTCGCATGCGTACTCCACCGCCTGGCGCGGGGCCAGATCGATGCCGCGGTCGGTCTCGTAGCTGGTCACCACGAGGCGCGTGCCGCGAAGAGCTCGCTCACTCATGAATCGTGCCTCCCGGGCTTGTCGCCCACAGGACAGGTGTCGCTGTCGTCGTCATCCGGTCAACGTCCGGTCGGCGGTAAAGATTCCCGTTCCGGGTCATGCGTCGCCCGTCGTGCCGCCCCTTGTTCTACCCACCAGTGCCCGTTTTGTCACATCTGGCAGTAGATGTCACTCAACGTCTTCACCAAGTCAGCACGCAGTAACGGTCCGCCTGGCAGGCCAAAGGCGTACACTACCGGCCTTTGACTTCCGCGTCTAAATTCGGTCCGGCACGGGGTTCCCCGCGGCGGCTACGGCCTGCCGGACCGGCACCCTCGCGAGGAGCACGAAACCGACAGCGAAGAAGATCACCAGGGAGATGATGGCATCCCGATAGCTTCCGGTCAGCTGATACGCGAGACCGAACACCAACGGCCCCAGCCAGCTCAGCCCGCGGTCGCTCATCTCGTACGCCGAGAAGTACTCCGCCTCCTTGCCGCGCGGCACCAGATGGGAGAAGAGCGAGCGGGACAGCGCCTGGCTGCCGCCCAGGACCAGGCCGATCGCCGCCGCCAGGCAGTAGAAGAAGACCGGCGCGTCGGCGGGCAGGAAGTATCCCGCCGCCAGGATCGCCGTCCACACGGCCAGCGACCCCAGGATCGTCCGCTTCGCCCCGTACGAGCGTGCCATCCGGCCCATGCCGAGCGCGCCCGCGACGGCCAGCACCTGCACGAGCAGCACCGCCGTGATCAGCGTCGTCTGGTCGAGGCCCAGCTCCTCCGAGCCGTACACCGAGGCCTGCGAGATCACCGTCTGCACGCCGTCGTTGTAGATGAGGTAGGCGAGCAGGAAGGAGAGCGTCAGCGGATGGCGGCGCATGTCCCGCAGGGTCGCCCGCAACTGCTTCCAGCCACTGCCGACGGCTCCCTCCGCCGCGCGGGCGTCCGGTTCCGTACGCCGGTCGCGCAGACGCCGTAGCGGCACCAGGGTGAAGGCGCCCCACCAGAGCCCCGCCGAGGCGAGGCAGATCCGCACGGCGGCGCCCTCCGTCAGGCCGAAGGACTCGTGGCCCGAGTACACGACCAGGTTGAGCACCAGGACCAGCGCGCCCGAGGTGTAGCCGAAGGCCCAGCCGCGCGAGGAGACCGTGTCCCGCTCGTCGGGCTCGGCGATCTGCGGCAGATAGGCGTTGTAGAGCACCATCGACACCGACAGCGAGGCGTTCGCCACGATCAGCAGGAACGCGCCCAGCAGATAGCGGTCGCCGTCCAGGAAGAACATCCCCGTCGTGGCCGTCGCGCCCACGTACGCCGACGCCGCCAGCAGCGGCTTCTTCCGCCCCGTGCGGTCCGCCACCGCGCCCACCAGCGGCATCGCGAACACCGCGACGACGATCGAGGCGGACACGGCGTACGCGAAGAGCGAGCCGGCACGCACGGGTATGCCCAGCGGGTGCACGAACCCGTCCGGGTCCGCCGCCGCCTTGGCGACCGAGGTCAGGTACGGCCCCAGGAACACCGTCAGGACACTCGTCGAGTAGACCGAGCAGGCGAAGTCGTAGAAGTACCAGCCGCGCTGTTCGCGCTTGCGCTCGGCCGCGCTCGGCGGAGCGGCCGGGCCGGTGAGCGTGGCCGGATCGGCGGGATCGGCGGCGTGGCCGTCCGGTCCGCCGGTGTTGTCGACGTCGGTCAAGGCCGCGCCCCCTCGTTCGTCCCCGTGGTCCCCGTGGTGGTACGCGCGCTCAGACCCACAGGCCGCGGTCCGTCAGGACACCGCGCAGCGTCTCCAGATGATCGGTCATGATGCCATCCACGCCAAGGTCCAGGAGGGCGTGCATCCGGTCGGCCTCGTTCACCGTCCACACGTGCACCTGGATCCCCCGCGCGTGCGCCTCGCGCACGAAGCGGCGGTCCACCACCGGGACGCCGGCCTGCCGCTCCGGAACCTGCGCGGCCACCACGCCCGCGCGCAGCGCCGCCGGGATGCCCAGCGAACGCAGCCGGAGCCCCAGGACGCCCTTCACCCCGAACGAGGTGGCCAGCCGAGGTCCGGCGAGCCGCTGGGCCCGCGCGACCCGGCCCTCGGTGAACGAGCCCACGCAGATGCGGTCCCAGGCGCCGGTCCTCGCGATCAGGTCCACGAGCGGTCCGAGGGCGGACTCCGCCTTCAGGTCCACGTTCCAGCGCGCGTCGGGGAACTCCTCCAGGAGCTCCTCGAAGAGGGGCAACGGCTCCTTGCCGGCCACCCGGGCCTCCCGGACCGCCGCCCACGGCAGGTCCTTGATCCGGCCCCCGCCGTCCGTCACACGGTCCAGCGTCGAGTCGTGGAAGGCCACGAGGACGCCGTCCGCCGTGGTGTGCACATCGGTCTCGAAGTAGCGGTATCCGGCCGCGGTCGCGCGCCGGAACGCCTCCGCGGTGTTCTCCAGGCCGTCCGCCGTGCCGCCGCGGTGGGCGAAGGGGAGGGGGGCCGGGTGGTCGAGGTAGGGGTGGCGTACGCGAGTCACCGCCGCAGTATGGCCTGTCAGGGTGCCGGGGTGGTGACGGGAGCGGGGTCGGCGGTCCGCGGGTGGGATGCGATGTCCTGGATGTCGGATCCGGTCTGCTGGATATGGGATCCGATCTCCTGGTCAGGGGATCCGGCATCTTGGATACGGGATCCGGCATCCGCCTCGGGTATCGCGAAGCGCCGCAGGAAGAACTGCGCCAGCGGGCCGATGCACAGGGCGTAGAGGACCGTGCCGACGCCGACCGAGCCGCCGAGGACGAAGCCGGTGGCGACGACGGCGATCTCGATCGCCGTGCGGACCAGGCGGATGGACCGTCCGGTCAGCCGGTGCAGGCCCGTCATCAGGCCGTCGCGCGGGCCGGGGCCGAGCCGCGCCGCGATGTAGAGGCCGGTCGCCGCGCCGTTGACGACGATGCCGAGGACCAGCAGGGCGATCCCGGCGGGCAGGCCGTCCACGTCGGGCACGAGGGCGAGGGTGCCGTCCATGGCGAGGCCGACGGCGAAGACGTTGGAGACCGTACCGAGCCCCGGCTTCTGCCGGATCGGGATCCACAGCAGCAGGACGACCGCCCCGACGCCGATGGACACGACGCCGATGGTCAGACCGGTCTTCTCGGCGAGACCCTGGTGGAGGACGCCCCAGGGCTCCAGGCCGAGCCCGCCGCGCACGAGCAGCGCCGAGCTGATCCCGTAGAGCGCGAGACCGACGTAGAGCTGGACGAGCCGGCGGGTCAGATGCCGGCCGCGGAGGCCGGAGGCGATGGACACGGGATTGCCCCCTGAGTGGTGACCTGGGTGGTCGTGGTGGACTGGCTCATGACACTCTGTGGCGGGAGAACATGAGCCAACCATGGCCAATTCGCGGAAGGTGGACTGATTTCCATGGCCCAGTGGACTTCAGCGGTGGGGCCCGCGCAGCTCGCCCGGCAGCTCCAGGCCCAGCAGGCCCGGCCTTCCGTGCCCGGCGTCCGCAAGCCGCCCGCCTACCGTGCCCTCGCCGACGGCATCCGGCTCCTCGTCCTGGAGGGCCGGGTCCCGGTCGCCGCCCGGCTGCCCGCCGAGCGGGAACTGGCCGTCGCGCTCACCGTCAGCCGCACCACTGTCGCCGCCGCGTACGAGGCGCTGCGCTCCGAGGGCTTCCTGGAGTCCCGGCGCGGTGCCGGAAGCTGGACGGCCGTCCCGGCCGGCAACCCGCTCCCGGCCCGCGGGCTCGAACCGCTGCCCCCGGAGTCGCTCGGCTCCATGATCGACCTGGGCTGCGCGGCGCTGCCCGCGCCCGAGCCCTGGCTCACCCGCGGCATCCAGGGCGCCCTGGAGGAGCTGCCGCCGTACGCGCACACTCACGGCGACTACCCGGCGGGACTGCCCGCGCTGCGGCAGATGCTCGCCGACCGGTACACCGAGCGGGGCATCCCGACCATGCCCGAGCAGATCATGGTCACCACCGGCGCCATGGGCGCCATCGACGCCATCTGCCATCTCTTCGCCGGCCGCGGCGAGCGGATCGCCGTGGAGTCGCCCTCGTACGCCAACATCCTCCAGCTGATGCGGGAGGCGGGCGCCCGGCTGGTTCCCGTCGCCATGGCCGAGGGGCTCGACGGCTGGGACCTCGGCCGCTGGCGCCAGGTGCTGCGGGACGCGGCGCCCCGCCTCGCGTACGTCGTCGCCGACTTCCACAACCCCACCGGAGCCCTCGCCGACGAGGACCAGCGCCGGCAGCTGGTGGAGGCGGCCCGCTCGGCCGGCACCGTCCTGGTGGTCGACGAGACGATGACCGAGCTCTTCCTGGACGACGACGTGACGATGCCGCGGCGGGTCTGCGCCTTCGACCCGGCCGGCGCCACCGTCCTCACCGTCGGCTCGGCGAGCAAGGCGTTCTGGGCGGGCATGCGGATCGGCTGGGTGCGGGCCGCGCCGGACGTGATCCGCTCGCTCGTCGCCGCCCGCGCCTACGCGGACCTCGGCACCCCCGTCCTGGAGCAGCTCGGCGTCAACTGGCTCATGCGCACCGGCGGCTGGGAGGAGGCCGTCGGCCTGCGCCGGGCCCAGGCCCGCGAGAACCGGGACGCCCTGGTGACGGCCGTGCGCAGGGAACTGCCGGACTGGGAGTTCGAGGTGCCCAAGGGCGGCCTGACGCTGTGGGTGCGCACCGGCGGCCTGTCGGGCTCGCGCCTCGCGGAGGTCGGGGAGCGGGTCGGCGTCCGGGTGCCGTCGGGGCCGCGCTTCGGGGTGGACGGCGCCTTCGAGGGGTACGTCCGGCTCCCCTTCACGGTCGGCGGCCCGGTCGCCGACGAGGCCGCCGCCCGCCTGGCCGCCGCGGCCCGCCTGGTGGAGGCGGGCGCCGGGGCGGGTGTCGAGGCGCCGAGGTCCTTCGTGGCGTAGGGCACGGGCCCGGTCTCCCGTGTACGTAGGGCCTGGGCCCGGTCTCCCGTGTACGTAGGGCCTGGGCCCGGTCTCCCGTGTACGTAGGGCCTGGGCCCGGTCTCCCGTGTACGTACGAAGAGGGCGGCCGCACCTTCACCGGTGCGGCCGCCCTCTTCCGCGTACGGGATACGGGGCTCAGCCCTCCGCGGGCACCGGGGACGGCAGCGCGGTGGTGCCGGGGTTCTTGCGGAGGGTCGGTGCCGTGTCGGCGTCGGCGTCCGGGTCCGGGGCCGAACCCGGGGCCACCTCGATCGTGGCCGTCGTGGCCGTCTGCCGCTCCGGGAGCAGCTCCAGGACCGCCTGGCGGTGCGCCTCGCTGGTCGCCTCGTCGAAGGGGTCGGGCGTGGCGGGCACCTGGAGGCGCAGCACGGGTGCCGTGCCGAGGCGGGCGTAGCCGCGGCCCGGCGGCACGTCGGGGACCGGCGTGGTGTGCGGCCGGCTGCCCAGGACCGAGGCGATCTGCTCCGGGGCGGCCGGGCCGAGCACGACCCGGGCCCGGGTGTGGGTCCGTACCGTGTCGCCCAGCGCGTCCAGGCTGTCGAACTGCTCGGCCACCACGACGGTGACCTGCGCGGCGCGCCCGTGCCGCAGCGGCACCTGGAGCAGGTCCTGCGGGTCGGGGCGGCCGTCGGCGGCGGCCAGGTGGCCCAGCACGCTCGGCCGGTCGAGCAGGATCCACAGCGGGCGCCGGGTGTCGTCGGGGGCCGCGTGGCCCGCCTGGCGGGCGCGGTTCGCGGCGATGAGGCGCCGCTCGGTCTCGTGCGCCGCCCATTCCAGGCTCGCCAGGGCGCCCGAGAGCCCGCACTCGACGGCGAGCACCCCGGCCCGGCCGACCAGGCAGGCGAACTCTCCGGTGCCGCCGCCCTCGATGACCAGCACGTCGCCATGGGGGAGGGCCTGGAGCGCGATCGAACGCAGCAGGGAGGTGGTGCCGCTGCCGGGCTGCCCGACGGCCAGCAGATGCGGCTCGGTGGAGCGCGGCCCGGTGCGCCAGACGACGGCGGGGGCGTCCTCGGTGCCGTCGGCGGCCTGGACGGGGACGGTCCGCTGCACGGCGTCGGCGTCGGTGAAGCCGAGCACGGTCTCGCCGGGCACCGTGACGAAGTGCTGGGCGGCGATGGTGGTGGGGAGCGCGTCGAGCACCTGCATGGTCAGCTGGTTGCCCTCCTCGTCCCACGCGAAGAGGTACTCGCGGCCGCGGCCCGATTTGGCGTGCAGCAGCTGCTCGATGCGGGCGCGGGCGGCGGGCTCGCCGTCGGTGAAGTACGGGGGGTAGGAGATGCGGAGCCGGGTCAGCCGGCCGTCCTCGTCGAAGGCGTAGTCCGCGAAGGCCTCGCTCCAGTCCCCGCCGTGCGCGAAGAGCGGCTCCGGGTCGTCGGGGAGCGAGAGATACGGCACCAGGGCCTCGTAGAGGCCCTTGAGGCGGGCGACCTCGGCGTCGTCGGGCCCGGTCTTGACGACCGGGCGCTCCCGTCCCTGCCAGGCGGCGGCGCCCATCACCCCGACGAGGGCGAGCAGCGGGCCGTAGGGCATGAAGGCGACGACGAGGATGCAGGCCGCGACCAGGAACAGCGTGGGACCGCGCCGCTCCTTGGGGGTCGCGGCCCACTTGGCGCGCGCGGTCGCGGCCAGCTTCCGCAGACCACGCGAGATGGTGATCAGCGGGTGGAGCACGTCGGTGGCGCTGTCGGCGGCCGTGCGCGCGATCTCTCGGCTGCGAGCGATCTGGGCGCTGCCGCTGCTCAGAATGCGGGGGAGTGGTCGCCGGGCCACGTCGTACTCCTGGAGGGGTGGAAGGGACTGGGGGGCGTCAGAACTTGATCCCGCCCAGAAGGCTGGCGAGGCTCTGTCCGCCCGCGGTGATGCTGGGGGCGATGGCGGTGCCCGCGAGGTAGAACCCGAAGAGGGCGCTGACCAGGGCGTGCGAGGCCTTCATGCCGTCCTTCTTGAAGAACAGGAAGCAGATGATGCCGAGCAGGACGACGCCTGAGATGGACAGGATCATGAGGTGTTCTCCTGGTTGAGGGGACAGTCACCATCAGTCCTTCCAGGTTCACAGCAAGTATCTATGTGACTAAAGGTGCATATGGGTGAATTGCTGATGTTTTCACTTGACCGGCGTAGAACCGGTCCTTCTTCGGGTGGCGAAACGTCCGGATCGCGCTAAAAGGGAGCGCGTCGCGAGTGATCTTTGCCTCGATCGTGCGCGGTCATGTCGTCGACCGGGCAGTACCCTGTCGATTCACTCGTACGGCCTCACTTGCCGTGCGCAGGTCAAGCATGAGAGGTAGGCGCCACCATGAGCGAGAGTCCGACCCCGGACCCCGAGGTCGTCGAGCTGGCTTCCAAGGTCTTCGACCTGGCCCGCACCGGCGACGCCGCGGCTCTCGCCGCCTACGTCGACGCCGGCGTCCCGGCGAACCTCACCAACGAGAAGGGCGACTCGCTCGTCATGCTCGCCGCCTACCACGGGCACGCCGACGCGGTCGCCGCCCTCCTGGAGCGCGGCGCCGACGCCGACCGCGCCAACGACCGCGGCCAGACCCCGCTCGCCGGCGCCGTCTTCAAGGGCGAGGGCGCCGTCGTCCGCGCGCTCCTGGCCGGCGGGGCGAATCCGGAGGCAGGGACTCCGTCCGCCGTGGACACGGCGCGGATGTTCGGCAAGGCCGAACTCCTCGAGCTCTTCGGAACCCGGTGAACACCGGCTGAACCCCAGGTGAGAGCAGCGTCGTAAATGTGGTCGCGGTGGCGAAATGGGTGGGTCATCATGACGTCGGGCCCGCAGGGGGCCACCGACGAGAGGCAGAGGAAGATGGTCACTGGCAAGCGCAGGACGACGGGCGGCCCGACGTGTTGCCGCACGGCCTAGGCGAACAGCCTGACCCGGTTCATCCCGGATTCCCCCCGGTCGTGTCGACAGCTTGATGTGAGGCGTCTTCCATGTTCGATCCAGTCATAGCGCCGAGCGGCACCCTGCTCGGCCTGTTGCAGAGGGGCCGCGGCGACGGCACCCTGCACGCGCTCGCCGCGCCACGTGCCGAGGCCCTCGCGGCCCTCAACGGCTGCGTTCTCGACGACCCCCGCCACGACTGGCAGGTCGAGAACCGCTCCCTCTACTACGCACGGCTCTACCTGGACCTTCACGGAGGTCTGGAGGAGATCGAGGCGCACCTCTTCGGCACCGAGGACCACCTCGACGCCGAGGAGGGCAGGACCGGGCTCGCGCTCGCCGTCCTCGGCCACCTCGCCTCCTACGGACGCCGCGACGCCCTGCTGCTCCTGCGGCGGTACGCCGCCACCGGGACCAACTGGGCCTGGGCCCTGGACGAGCTCGCGCTCCGCGACGACGACGCCGGCCTGCGCTCCCTCGCCCTGCCCGTCCTCGCCCGCTTCCCGGCCGACGCCGAGGGCGAGGCCGAGCTCGCGGCAGCCGTCCGCGACGCGTTCGAACCGCGGCCCTGGCGGCTGTGGGCCGAGGACCCGCGTCCCGCCGTCGGCGCCCGGATCAAGGCCGCCGGCGAACAGGGCTCCTTCGACCGCTGGCAGCGCCAGCTCCGCCCCACCGGGCCCCGGCCCGGCTGGAGCGTCCAAGCCGTCCTCGACTGGGCCCAGGAGGGCCTGGAGCGCGGCGCCGAACTGCACGGGCCCGCCGCCCGCTGCCTGGTCGCCGTCGCCGCCCCCGAGGACCGCGAGCTGATCCTCGCCACCGCCCGCCGCGGCCCCGACGGCGCCCGCTGCGCCGCGCTGCACTACCTCGCCGAGGCGCAGGACCCCGCCGTCCTCGACCTCGTCGAACTCGCCGCCGGCGAGGCCTCCCGCACCGTCGCCGACGCGGCCGTCGCCGCCTTCGAGCGGATGTGCGGCGAAGCCGCCGTGGACCGGGCCCGCGGCTGGATCCACCGCCCCGACGCACTCGGCACGGCCGCCGCCGGCATGCTCGCCTTCCGTGGCGGCACCCAGGACTCCCCCCTCGTCCTCGGTGCCCTCCGCGAGACCGTGCGTGCCCAGGGCCCCGACGCGGCCGCCCTCTACCCCCTCGTCGACGGCGCCGGACGCCTCGGCATCGGGTGCGCGGCCCCCGTGCTGCGCCACATCTACCGCGAGACGGCCTCCTCCCAGCTGCGCGGCCGCACCGCCCGCGCGCTGGCCGCCACCGACCCCACCTTCGCCAACGGCTTCGCCGTCGAATGCCTGTGGGACTGCGAGGAGACCACCCGCGAGCTCGCCGCGCTCCACGCGGAGACCGGTGACGTACGCGTCGCCGAACGCCTGCGCCGGCTCGCCGCCGACCCCGCCGAGGAGGCCGAGGTCCAGACGGCCGTGCGCAACCGGATAGGGCCGGATCTCGACCTCCAGGTCTGAGCGCCGTCTCCCGGGGGTGGCCGGTCCGGCCACCCCCGCCGCTCTTGGCACCGCCCGGGGCAAACGCTCATGGGACGTTCCCCGCCCGTCCAGATCCACTTTGACGGGGACACGCCGAGCGCGACGACAACACCCGTATGCGTGTCGTCATCGTCACCGAGTCCTTCCCGCCCGACGTCAACGGTGTGGCGCACTGCGCCCAGCAGACCGCGCTCCACCTCGTCCGCCGCAGCCACACCCCCCTGGTCGTCGCCCCCGCCCTCGGCGCCCTCGCGGCCACCGGCCCGGACGCCGACGCGCCCTGCCCCGTCGTCCGCGTGCCGTCCCTGCCGCTGCCCGGCTATCCGCAGGTACGGGTCGCCCTCCCCAGCCGCCGGGTCGCCGCCGCCATCGCCGAGCACCGGGCCGAGATCGTGCACCTGGCCAGCCCCTTCGTCCTCGGCGTGCGCGGCATGTCGGCCGCCGCCCGCCTCGGCCTGCCGGCCGTCGCCGTCTACCAGACCGACCTCGCCGGATACGCCCGTACGTACGTGGGCGCGGGCGAGTCCACCGCCTGGCGCCGGCTCCGCGCGGTGCACGGCGCCGCCGACCGCACCCTCGCGCCCTCCACCGCCGCCGTACGGGACCTGGAGGCGCACGGCGTCGCCCGGATCCGGCTGTGGCGGCGCGGGGTCGACACCGAGCGCTTCCGGCCGGATCTTCGCGACGAGTCGCTGCGGCGCTCGCTCGCGCCCGGCGGCGAGACGCTCGTCGGCTACGTCGGCCGCCTCGCCCCCGAGAAGCGCGTCGACCTCCTCGCCGGGGTCTGCGCGCTGCCCGACGTCCGGGTCGTGGTCGTCGGCGACGGGCCCAGCGAGCCGTCGCTGCGCGCCGCGCTCCCCGGCGCCGTCTTCCTCGGCCGCCGCACCGGCGCCGACCTGGCCCGGATCTTCGCCTCGCTCGACGTGTTCGCGCACACCGGCCTGTACGAGACCTTCTGCCAGACCGTCCAGGAGGCCATGGCCTCCGGCATCCCGGTCGTCGCCCCCGCCGCGGGCGGCCCCCTCGACCTCGTCGACCACCGCCGCACCGGCTTCCTGGTACCGCCCGACGCCCCCGGGGCCCTGCGCGAGGCCGTCGCCGCCCTCGTCGCCGCCCCGGCCCTGCGCGCCGTCTACGGCAGAGCCGGACGGGCCGCCGTCGAGCAGCGCACCTGGGAGGCGGTCGGCGACGAGCTGATCGGCCACTACCAGGAGGTGCTGCGCGAGCGGACGGCGGTGGCGGCGTGAGCGGGACGGGGCGGGCGCTGCGGATCGTGCGGGTCGCCAACTTCGTCACCCCGACCTCCGGCGGCCTGCGCACCGCGCTCGACCAGTTGGGCCGGGGCTACCGTGCCGCCGGGCACGAACCCGTCCTCGTCGTCCCCGGCGACGCGGCGAGCGACGAGGAGACCGCCCAGGGAAGGGTCATCACCCTGCCGGGGCCCGTTATCCCCGGCACCGGCGGCTACCGGGTGCTCGCCGACCGGCGCCGCCTGCGCCGCGTCCTCGACGGGCTCGCCCCGGACCGACTGGAGGTCTCCGACCGGACCACCCTGCGCTGGACGGGGGAGTGGGCCCGCCGGGCCAGGGTGCCGTCCGTGATGGTCTCCCACGAGACGGCCGACGGGGTGCTCCGTACCTGGGGCGTCCCCGAGGCGGCCGCCGCCCGCGCCGCCGACCGGCTCAACCGCCGCACCGCCTGGGCCTACTCCCGGATCGTGTGCACCACGGAGTGGGCCGAGCGGGAGTTCGTACGGATCGGGGCCCGCAACGTCGTCCGCGCCCCGCTGGGCGTCGACCTGGACCGCTGCCGGCCCGGGCGCCGCAGTAGCGTCCTGCGGGCCCGGTACGCGGCCGGCGAGCGGGTGCTGCTCCTGCTGTGCTCGCGGCTCTCCGTCGAGAAGCGCCCCGGCACGGCCCTCGACGCCCTCGCCGAACTGCGCGCCCAAGGGGTGCCGGCCCTCCTCGTCGTGGCGGGTGACGGGCCCCTGCGGGGCGCCCTGGAGCGCCGCGCCCGGGAACAGCGCCTCCCGGTCCGGTTCCTCGGCCACGTCGCCGACCGCGAGGCCCTCGCCGACCTCCAGGCCGCGGCGGACGTGTGCCTGGCCCCCGGACCCGCCGAGACCTTCGGGCTCTCCGCCCTGGAGGCACTCGCCTGCGGCACCCCCGTCGTCTGCAGCGCCTCCTCGGCCCTCCCCGAGGTCGTCGCCGACGCGGGCGCCTGCGCCGCCGACGAGCCCGCCGCCTTCGCCCGCGCGGTGCGCACCGTCCTCGCCCTCCCCGAGGGGCCGCGGCGGGCGACGGCCCGCGCCCGCGCGGAGCTCTTCTCCTGGGACCGCGCCACCGCCGCCTTCCTGGCCGCCCACGACGCCGCCACCCGCCAGGAGACCCCGAGATGACCGCGCTCGCGGGCACCGACGCCGGAGCTGGCCACGGCCCCGTAACCAGCCCCCGCGCGGGCGAAGCCCCGGCATCCGGCACCGCGCGGGGACCGGTCCGCTTCGTCGTCCTCGGGGACTCCCTCAGCGAGGGCGTCGGCGACCGGGCCGACGGGCGGTGGCGGGGCTGGGCCGCGCTGCTCGCCGAAGGCCTGCGGGCCGACGCCGGGACCACCGCGTTCACGAACCTGGCGGAGAGCGGGGCGCAGAGCCGCGAGGTCGCCGAGCGGCAGCTGCCCGCGGCGCTCGCCCTGGAACCGCAGCTCGCCTCCGTCGTCGCGGGCGTCAACGACACCCTCCGCCACACCTTCGACATCGGGCACCTCGCCCGCCGCCTCGACCGGGTCTGCGCCGAGCTCACCGCTGCCGGGGCCGTCCTGCTCACCGCCTGCCTGCCGGACCCCGGCCTCATGCTCGGCCTTCCCGCGCCGCTCGCCGGCCCCCTGGCCCGGCGCCAGAGGTCCGTCAACGGCGTCGTCCACGCCCTCTCCGCCCGATACGACGCCGTCCACCTGCACCTGGACGCACCCGCCTGGACCGCGGACCGGACCCTGTGGAGCGCCGACCGGCTGCACCCCGGGGAGCGCGGACACCGTGCCATCGCGGGCGCCTTCCACCGACTCCTGCGCGACCGGGGCCTCGCCGACGGCCCGCCCCCGTCGCCCGAGCCGGAGCGGCCGCCGCCCGGCCGTACGGACGCGGCGCTCTGGCTCGCCACCGCCGGGACCGCCTGGATCCTGCGCCGCTGCCACGACCTGCTGCCGCAGCTGCTCCTGCTCGCCGCCGCCGAACTGCGCCACACCGCCACCGGGACCCGCGCCCGGCTCGACGCCCGCGCCGAGCACGCCCTGGCGGCCGCCCTGTCCGCCGCGCGCCCGACGGCGTCGGGCGCCCTCGGAGCCGCCTTCCCGCCACAATGAGGACATGACCGGAGGCTGGGAGTTCTGGATCGACCGGGGCGGCACCTTCACCGATGTCGTGGGCCGCCGCCCGGACGGCCGGATCGTCACCCGCAAGCTGCTCTCGCACGACCCGGCCCGCACCCAGGACGCCGCCGTCGCGGGCATCCGGCTCCTCCTCGGCCTCGGCCCCGGGGAGCCCGTCCCCGCCGACCGGATCGACGTCGTCAAGATGGGCACCACGGTCGCCACCAACGCCCTCCTGGAGCGGCGCGGCGAGCCCACCGTCCTCCTGATCACGGCCGGCTTCCGCGACGCCTTGCGCATCGCCTACCAGAACCGCCCCCGCCTCTTCGACCGGCACATCGTGCTCCCCGAGGCGGTCTACGCGCGGGTCGTCGAGGTCCCCGAGCGGGTCGACGCCCACGGCGGGGTCGTCAGCCCGCTCGACGAGGACGCCGTCCGCGAGCGGCTCGCCGCCGCCCACGACGCCGGACTGCGCTCCGCCGCCGTCGTCCTCGTCCACGGCTACCGGTACCCCGAGCACGAGACCCGCGTCGCCGCCCTCGCCCGCGCCGCCGGATTCACCCAGGTCAGCGTCTCCCACGAGGTCAGTCCACTCATCAAACTCGTCCCCCGGGGCGACACCACCGTCGTCGACGCCTACCTCTCGCCGATCCTGCGCCGGTACGTCGACGAGGTCGCCGCCGAACTCGCCGGAATCCGCCTGATGTTCATGCAGTCCAACGGAGGCCTGCGCGAGGCCGCGAACTTCCGCGGCAAGGACGCCGTCCTGTCCGGCCCGGCCGGCGGCGTCGTCGGCATGGCCCGCACCTCGGCCCAGGCCGGACTCGACCGGGTCATCGGCTTCGACATGGGCGGCACCTCCACCGACGTGTCCCACTACGCGGGCGAGTTCGAGCGCGAACTCGGCACCCAGGTCGCCGGCGTCCGGATGCGCGCCCCGATGATGAGCATCCACACCGTCGCCGCCGGCGGCGGCTCCGTCCTCCACTACGACGGGCGCCGCTACCGCGTCGGCCCCGACTCGGCGGGCGCCGTGCCCGGCCCCGCCTGCTACCGGCGCGGCGGCCCGCTGACCGTGACCGACGCCAACGTCATGCTGGGCCGGATCCAGCCCGGCCACTTCCCGGCCGTGTTCGGCGAGAACGGCGACGAGCCGCTCGACGCCCAGGTCGTCCGCGAACGGTTCACGGCCCTCGCCGCCGAGGTGGGCGGCGGACGCACCCCCGAGGAGGTCGCCGCGGGCTTCCTGGAGATCGCCGTCCTCGACATGGCCAACGCCGTCAAGAAGATCTCCGTCCAGCGCGGCCACGACGTCACCCGCTACGCCCTCACCTGCTTCGGCGGCGCCGGCGGCCAGCACGCCTGCGCCGTCGCCGACGCGCTCGGCATCGACACCGTCCTCGTACCGCCCCTGGCCGGCGTCCTGTCCGCGTACGGCATCGGCCTCGCCGACGCCACCGCCATGCGCGAGCAGTCCGTCGAGGCCGAACTCGACGCCCCCGGCACCGCCGCACGCCTCACCGAGCTCTGCGCCGCCCTCGCCGACCGCACCCGCGCCGAACTCCGCGCCGACGGACTCACCGACGAGGCCATCACCACCCGTGCGCGCGTCCTGCTGCGGTACGCCGGCACCGACGCCGCTCTCCCCGTACCCCTGGCACCCGCCGAATCGATGAAAACCGCGTTCACAGCCATCCATCGCGCGCGGTACGCCTTCACCATGGACA
Source organism: Streptomyces sp. NPDC023157 (assembly GCF_055560575.1). Classification (NCBI taxonomy): domain Bacteria; kingdom Bacillati; phylum Actinomycetota; class Actinomycetes; order Kitasatosporales; family Streptomycetaceae; genus Streptomyces; species Streptomyces sp. NPDC023157. Next base: position 33,694 of record NZ_JBVHIL010000010.1, on the reverse strand, counting down.
AGCCGCTCGTCGTCGAGGCCGTCTCCGTCGAGGCCGTCGGCGCCGCGGGACCCCACGGCCCCGTCGTCGTCCCCGAAGGAGCACGACAAGGGCGGCTCACCCCGCGCGCCACGGTCACCACCCACAGCGCGGGGGAGCCCGTCCCCACCCCGCTGCACCGCCGCGAGGACCTGCGCCCCGGCGACACCGTCACCGGCCCCGCGATCCTCGCCGAGGCCGACGCCACCACTGTCGTCGACGCCGGCTGGCGCGCCACCGCCGCCGACGGCGGACACCTCCTCCTGCACCGAGTCACCCCGCGCCCCGCGCGGGTGGCCGCCGGCACCGACGTCGACCCCGTCCTCCTGGAGGTGTTCAACAACCACTTCATGGCGATCGCCGAGCAGATGGGCGTGCGCCTGGAGAACACCGCCCACTCCGTCAACATCAAGGAACGGCTCGACTTCTCCTGCGCCCTCTTCGACCCCGAGGGCAACCTCATCGCCAACGCCCCCCACATCCCGGTCCACCTCGGTTCCATGGGCGAGTCCATCAAGGAGGTCCTGCGCCGCAACCGGGACTCCCTGCGCCCCGGCGACGCGTACGCGATCAACGACCCGTACCACGGCGGCACCCACCTCCCCGACATCACCGTCGTCACGCCCGTCTTCGACGACACCGGCACCGCCCTGCGCTTCCTCGTCGCCTCCCGGGGCCACCACGCCGAGATCGGCGGCATCACCCCCGGCTCCATGCCCGCCTTCAGCCGCACCGTCGACGAGGAGGGCGTCCTCTTCGACAACTGGCTGCTCGTGCGCGACGGGAGACTGCGCGAGGCCGAGACCAGGGCCCTGCTCACCGGCGCCCGCCACCCCTCGCGCGACCCCGACACCAACCTCGCCGACCTGCGGGCCCAGATCGCCGCCAACGAGAAGGGCATCGAGGAACTCCGCCGGACCGTCGCCGAGTTCGGCCTCGACGTCGTCCACGCGTACATGCGGCACGTCCGCGCCAACGCCGAGGAGTCCGTCCGCCGGATCGTCGCCCGGCTGCGCGACGGAAGCTGCCGTTACGAGACCGACGCCGGCGCCGTCGTCCAGGTCGCCGTCCGCGTCGACCGCGAACACCGCGGCGCCGTCCTCGACTTCACCGGCACCTCGCCCCAGCTGCCCGGCAACGCCAACGCCCCCACCTCCGTGGTCATGGCGGCCGTGCTCTACGTCTTCCGCACGCTCGTCGACGAGGACATCCCGCTCAACAGCGGCTGCCTGGAACCGCTCGACGTCCGCGTCCCGCCCGGCTCCATGCTGGCCCCCGTCCACCCCGCCGCCACCGTCGCCGGGAACGTCGAGACCTCCCAGGCCGTCACCGGCGCCCTCTACGCGGCCCTCGGCGTGCAGGCCGAGGGCTCCGGCACCATGAACAACGTCACCTTCGGCAACGACCGCGTGCAGTACTACGAGACCGTCGCCAGCGGATCCGGCGCGGGCGAGGGCTTCGCCGGAGCCGACGCCGTGCAGACCCACATGACCAACTCCCGGCTCACCGACCCCGAGATCCTGGAGTGGCGCCATCCCGTCCGGGTCGACGCCTTCGCCGTCCGCGACGGCAGCGGCGGCCGGGGCCGCTGGCCCGGCGGCGACGGCGTCGAGCGCCGCATCCGCTTCCTGGAACCCATGACGGTCGCCCTGCTCACCGGACACCGCCACGTCCCGCCCTACGGCATGGCGGGCGGCGAGCCCGGCGCCCTCGGCGCCAACACCGTCGAACGCGCCGACGGCACCGTCGACCACCTCGACGGCGTCGACACCACCGAGGTCGGCCCCGGAGACGTCCTCGTCGTCCGCACCCCCGGAGGCGGCGGCTACGGCCCGCCGCCCCTGTGAACAGGGTTTTCAGCGGTACGGGACGAAACGCACCACCGTCCCCGGCACGGCCTGCGCCGCGCCCGCCAGATCCGCCTCCCGGACCACCCCCACCACCGGGTAACCGCCCGTCGTCGGATGATCGGCCAGGAACACCACCGGACGCCCGTCCGGCGGCACCTGCACCGCACCCAGGGCCATGCCCTCGCTGGGCAGCTCCCGCGCGACCGCCCGCTCCAGGGAAGGCCCCTCCGTGCGCAGCCCGATCCGGTTGCTCGCCGAGGACACCCGCCACCCGCCCGTCGCGAGCGTCCGCAGTGCGTCCGGCGTGAACCAGTCGTCGCGCGGACCCAGCCGGACCCGCAGGACGAGCTCGTCCCGCGGGCCCGGCCAGGGCGGAGCGTCGACCGACCCCCGTACGGCCGTGACCGCTCCCAGCGGCAGCACCTCCCCGTCCGACAGCGGCGCCGGGCCGAGCCCGGACAGCAGATCGGTCGAGCGGCTGCCGAGCACCGGGTCCACGGCGACACCGCCGCCGAATCCCACGTACGAGCGCAGCCCGCGCACGGCCGCCCCCACCTCCAGGAGCCGCCCCGGACCGACCCGTACGACCGTGCCCCAGGCGACGGGCCGGCCGTCCACGGACACCGGGCACGGCGCCCCGCCGACCACCACCGTCACCGCGCCCCTCGGGCGCACCGCGCACCCGGTGACCGTGGTCTCCAGGACGGCCGCGCCCTCCTCGTTGCCGAGCAGCCGGTTGACGAGCCGCACCGCGCCCGGGTCCAGCGCCCCCGACCGCGGCACGCCCAGATGCGCGTACCCCGCCCTGCCCAGGTCCTGCACGGTGGTCAGCGCCCCGGCCCGTACGACGGCCACGGCACGATCGCTCATCGGCCCGCCACCGTGAAACGCACCCGGGCACCCGGGGAGAGCAGCGCCGCCGGCTCGCGCGCCGTGTCCCACAGCACCGCGTCCGTGGTGCCGATCAGCTGCCAGCCGCCCGGCGAGGAGCGCGGATACACGCCCGTGTACGGCCCGGCCAGCGCCACCGACCCGGCCGGGACGGCGGTCCGCGGCGTGGCCCGGCGCGGCACCTCGTACCGCGGCCCGAGCCCCGTCAGATAGCCGAAGCCCGGCGCGAAGCCGCAGAACGCGACCCGGAACACTGTCTCGGTGTGGATCCGCACCGCCGCCTCGGCCGACACCCCCCACAGGGCGGCGACCTCTGCCAGGTCCGGCCCGTCGTACCGCACCGGCACCGTCACGGCGGCCCCCTCGGGCGCGCACCGCGCGGGCACGTCCCAGGAACGCAGCTCGGCCGCGAGCCGGTCCGGCGCCGTCACCCCTTCGAGGAGCACGGTCCGCGCCGCCGGCACGATCTCCCGTACGGAGGGCAGCGCGCCCGCCTCCCGCCGCCGCAGCAGCTCGGCGTGGAAGGCCTCGGCCGCCTCCCCGCTCACCAGCTCGACGAGCAGCCCCCGGTCACCCACCCGGTACACCTTGCGCGCCCTCACGCGAAGGCCTCCACCCGGACGCCCGAGGACTCCAGCCGCTCACGCACCAGCCGGGCGAGCCCGACCGCGCCGGGAGTGTCGCCGTGCAGGCACAGCGAGCGCGCCCGGACGGCGACCGCCTGCCCGCAGTGCGCGGTGACCACCCCGAACCGGGCCATGGACACGGCCCGTTCGACGACCTCGCCCGGATCGGTCACCACGGCACCCTCCTGCCCCCGTGGCAGCAGGGTGCCGTCCGCCCGGTACGCGCGGTCGCCGAAGGCCTCGCCGACGACGGGCAGCCCGGCCAGCGCCGCCGCCTCGTGCAGCCGCGAGCCCGGCAGCCCGAGCACAGGCAGCTCCGCCGAGGCGAGCAGGACCCCCTCGACGACCGCCGCCGCCTGCTCCTCGTCACGGACGACCCGGTTGTAGAGCGCCCCGTGCGGCTTGACGTACGCCACGCGGGAGCCGGCCGCCCGCGCGAACACCTCCAGGGCGCCGATCTGGTACGCGACCTCGGCCGCCAGCTCCGCCGCCGGCACGTCCATGGAGCGCCGGCCGAACCCCGCCAGGTCCCGGTAGGAGACCTGGGCCCCGATCCGCACCCCTCTCGCCGCCGCCAGCTCGCAGACGCGCCGCATCGTCGCCGCGTCCCCGGCATGGAAGCCGCAGGCGACATTGGCGCTGGTGACCACCGAGAGCAACTCCTCGTCGTCGGTCAGCGTCCAGCGGCCGAAGCCCTCGCCGAGGTCGGCGTTGAGGTCGATCGAGACCGGGGTCATGGTGGGTTTCCTTCCTTTCGTGCGCAGAAGAGCGGGGGAACGGGGCACGTTCCCCGGTCAGGCCCCGCCGCGGGCCAGCGCGCGGGCGGTCCGCGGGTCGATGACGGCGGCGCGGGTCATGCGAGCTCCCTCCCCCGGGTCTCCGGCAGGCCGAGCAGGGCCAGCAGGGCCAGGCCGTAGCCAGCCGCGCCGAAGACGAGCGCCCCGCCCACGCCCCAGCTCTCGGCGAGGAACCCGACCAGGGCCGGGAAGACGGCGCCGACCGCGCGCCCGGTGTTGTACGTGAAGCCCTGCCCCGTGCCGCGCACGGCGGTCGGATACAGCTCGGCGAGGAAGGAGCCGAAGCCGCTGAAGATGGCCGACATGCAGAAGCCGAGCGGGAAACCGAGCACCAGGAGGAGCGTGTTGGCGCCGTCGGGGATGTGGGTGTAGGCGAGGACGGCCACCGCGGACAGCACCGCGAAGAGCGCGATGTTCCGCTTCCTGCCGAGCCGGTCCGTGAGGTACCCGCCGGTCAGATAGCCGGTGAAGGCCCCCGAGATGAGGAAGGCGAGATAGCCGCCGGTGCCGACGACGGTGAGCCCGCGTTCGGTCTTCAGGAAGGTCGGCACCCAGGTGGCGAGCGTGTAGTAGCCGCCCTGGACGCCCGTCGACAAGAGCACGGCGAAGAACGTCGTGCCGAGCAGCGGGCGCTTGAAGACGGCGGTGAAGGAACCGCGGCCGGCGTTCGCGCGGCGCGCCTCGGCCGCCTGCGGCGCGTCCTCGACGTTGCGCCGTACGTAGACGACGAGGAGGGCGGGCAGGGCACCGGTCCAGAACATGACGCGCCAGGCGGTGTCGGCGTCGACGAACCGGAAGACCAGCGTGTAGACGATCACGGCGAGCGCCCAGCCGGCCGCCCACGCGCTCTGGACGCCGCCCAGGGTGCGCCCACGGTGCCGCGAAGAGGCGTACTCGGCGACCAGGATGGCGCCGACCGCCCACTCGCCGCCGAAACCGAGCCCCTGGAGGGCGCGGAAGACCATCAGGGTCTCGTAGTTGGGCGCGAAGCCGCACAGGACGGTGAAGAGCGCGAACGCGATCACCGTGACGAGGAGCGCCTTCACCCGGCCGATCCGGTCGGCGAGGACGCCGGCCAGCGCGCCGCCGACGGCGGAGACCACGAGCGTGACCGTGGTGAGGAGGCCGGTCTGGCCCTTGTCCAGACCGAAGGAGGCGGCGATGGCCACCATCGACAGGGGCAGGGTGAAGAAGTCGTACGAATCGAGGGCGTAACCGCCGAAGGCGCCGCCGAACGCGCGCCTGCCGCGCGGTCCGAGGGCGCGCAGCCAGGCGAACGCGCCGGTGTCGTCGGGGCGTTCGCCCCGGGAGGGCTGCCGGGTCTGGGTCGTGCTCATCTGCACCTCGCAGTAAGGAGGAGGAGAGTGCGGGAGAGACGTGCTGAGAACCGTGCTGAGACCGTGCTGACGTACCGTGCGGTGTCGTTCAATGTAGGGATCGTTCAACGATCCGACAAGAGTCGTATCGTCGGAGCCTCCCGTCCTTGTCTCCGGAGCCGGTCCTGCGATTGACTCGGCCGCGAACGACGGAGGGAACGGAAAGCGATGGACTCGATCGGGGACCTGGCGGACGACCGCGCCCTCCTGGGGCGCACGAGCACGGCGGAGCGGGTCGCGGACATCCTGCGCACCCGGATCGCCGAAGGCTTCTTCCCGCCCGGCACCCGCCTCTCCGAGGACGGCATCGGCGGCGCCCTCGGTGTGTCCCGCAACACACTGCGCGAGGCGTTCCGGCTGCTCACCCACGAGCGGCTGCTCGTCCACCGGCTCAACCGGGGCGTCTTCGTCCGGGTCCTCGCCGTCGACGACATCGACGACATCTACCGCACCCGCCGGCTCGTCGAGTGCGCCGTCGTCCACGCCCTGGGGGAACCGCCGTTCACCGTCGACGGCCTCACCGCCGCCGTCGCCGAGGGCGAGCGGGCCGCCCGCAGCGGGGACTGGAAGCGCGTCTCCACGGCCAACATCCACTTCCACCGCGAACTCGTCGCCCTCGCCGGCAGTGCCCGCACCGACGAACTCATGCGCGGCGTCCTCGCCGAACTCCGCCTCGCCTTCCACATCGTGGACGACCCACGCGGACTCCACGAGCCGTATCTCCTGCGAAACCGGGAGATTCTGGACGCCCTGCGGGCCGGTGAACGAGACCGGGCCGAACAGCTCCTCGCCCGCTACCTCGACGACTCCCGCACCCGGATCACCGACGTGTACGCGAAGGCGGTCGACGACCCGGAGCCCTGAACCCGGCCCCGCGCGACCGGGCCGCACACCCGGTCGTATAAGCGCCGTTTCGACCGTTGTCAGTGCGAGGACCTACTCTGTGCACCGTGACTTCGCCTGCCTCGACGGACCTCGCTCCGCCCCAGCTCAGCGCGGGGCCGCGCCCCGCGCAGGGCCCGGCCGCCGACGAAGGGCTCGCGCGGCGGCTCCGCGCGCTCGCGTGCACGGCCCCGCTGCACGACCTGGACGTGCGCAAGGCGAACCTGGCCGGCGAGTACTCGGTCTACGCGATGGCCGAGGTCGCCCTCTCCGCGATCGACCTGGTCACGCTCAACATGGACTTCGACACCGGCGCCGACCACGACCAGGTCGTCGCCCGGCTGCTGCCCCGCGTCGCCGCCCAGGCCCCCGAGCGCCCCACCGCCGAGCACGAGCGGGTGGCCCGCTGGGTCCTGGAGAACCTGATCAACGTCGGCAGCGTCGACCGCGGCTTCCGCGCCGTGTACGGCACGTTCGGCGCCGACGGCGTCTACACCCGCCGCGACTACGACTTCAAGCTGGTCGAAGAGGTCCCCGGCTACGGCGGCGGAGTCTGCCTGCGCACCACCGACGAGGCCGTCAACGTGCTCGTCGGCGCCCTCGACACCGACGTCACCAGTGCCCAGATCGCCGCCGAGGTGAAGCTGGAGGTCCTCATCAGCCGGGGCCGCCTGGCCGACGCCCAGCTCGCCGCCGAGCAGGCCCGCTACCGGACCGTGCAGTACGCCGAGACCCTCCGCAGGACCTTGGAGGCCACCCGGCGCAACGTCCGCGCGGTCGACTGGCTCAACGCCGTGCCCGACATGATCGCCGAAGCGCTCGACCACGTCGCCGACCGCTACCGCCACGAGAACGCGATCCTCACCAACATCCGCAAGGCCCGCGACGAGGCCGAGGACCAGGAGCACAAGCGCCGCGCCGCCGAGCTCGTCGACATAGTCAAGGACTGCATCCGGCGCCACACCCAGCTCCAGTCCCGCCTCCTGGAGGCCGGCCCGCTCTTCCGCGCCGAGCAGGACCGCCAGGCCTTCGCCGCGCCCACCGCCTACACGGGCCTCGACCTGTACGGGCAGCTGGTCGCCCCGCTGCTCCCGCTCCCCGTCGAGCAGGCCACCCGGGTCACCGACGCCTTCTTCGCCCACGGCACCGGCCTGCGTACCCCCTCCTCCGTCCGCGTCGGCGACCTCGTCGACCTGCTCCTCACCCCGCCCGTGGAGCGTCAGCACCTCGGCGCGGAGATGCCCGAGCCGGACCTGATCGCCACCCCGGACGACAGCCGCTTCAGCGAGGAGCAGCTGGCGAGCGCCATGGAGCTCCTCGACCTGGAGCACGACGCCCCGCGCCGACTCTCCGGCCTGCTCGCCGACGCCCGACGCCGCGACACCGACCTCCCCTACCTGGTCGCCCTCCTCGCCGTGCACGCGGCGAGCCCCCCGGTCGGCACCGCCTACCGCCAGGGCGAGCAACGCCTGCTGTTCGCCGTCGACGACGGCACCACCCTCGACGACCCCGAGTTCGGCGGCGCCGACCTCATCGTCGGCACGGCCCTCCTCGACGCCGTCGGCATGGCCGCGGACCGCTCGGAGGCGACATGACGGCGGACGACACGCCGGAGGAGCTGGAGGCCGCGGGGCACGGTGGCCCGAAGGCGGCTGGGACCCCTGGCTCAGATCCGGCAGGTACTCCACGCGCCGGAGGCGCCACCACTACGGCCGCCGACCGCGCCCCCGGCCCCCGCGTCGCCGCCGTGCCCCTGACCCGCCCCGGCGCCGGCCGGCCCCTCGGCGACGTGCCGACGGACGGCCCGCGCGTGCGCGCCGTCCCCGCCGGGACGGCGCCCGCGCCCGTGCGCCGTCCCTTCGTGCGCGCCGTGCCGCTGCCGCGCAAGCGCCGGCCGGACGCCGCTCCCGTGGCCGCGGCAGACGCCGGGACACCGGCCGTGGCTGAGGGCGGGCCCGACACCGGGGCTGCCCCGGCGCCCACGCCCGTCGCCGTCACCCCCGTACGCCTGCCCCTGACTCTGCCCGCGCCCGCCCCGGCACCCGAGCAGACTCCATCGGAGCAGGCCGCCCCGCTGGAGCAGGCCCCCGCCGTGGTCGTCCCCGCCCCCGTCGTCGTCCCCGTCCCCTCAGGGCGTCCCGCCCCTTCGCACCCCCGCCGTACCGAGGAGCCCCAGCCGTGAGCGAACACCACGTCGAGCACACCGACGCGTGGAGCGAGCCGGAGGCCCCGCAGAGCGCCGCCGCGCCCATGGGCGTCACCCCGGCGGACGCCGCCGACGCGGCGCGGCTCGTCTCGTTCGGCCTGCAGCCCAAGCTGCTGCCCGCCCGTGACGCCGAGTACGCCGAGCTGCTGCGCCGCTACCGCGAGAACCCCGCCTTCGCGCGCCTCGCGGACGCCGTCGCCACCGGCCTCGGCCTGGTCGTCCTGGAGGTCTCCCCGCGCGCGGGGATGGCCGTCACCGCGGGCGAGGACTCGGTCTTCGCCGTCCGCATGGGCGACTACGCCCGCCGCGCCTCCACGGACTCCGCCGACCGCTTCCTGCACGGCCTCGCGCACCTCGCCGTCGCGACCATGGCCTTCCCCCGCCCGGAGGACCTGGCCGACGACGGCTACATCGGCCGCCTCACCGTCAACGGCGTCGACGCCTTCGTCCGCCAGGCCTGCCGCCGCCTCGAAGAGCGCGCCGAGCAGGACGGCGAGAACACCGACCCCGCCTCCGACGCCCCCGGCCTGGAGGCCGCCTGGCGGATCTACGCCCGCCGCAGCGCCACCGGCGCCACCAAGGACGCCCGCCGCCTCGCCGGCTCCACCACCGGCATCGTCGGCAAGGCCGTCGGCTTCCTCACCGACTCCGGCTTCCTCCAGCGGACCGGCGACGAGTCCGGCGGCTCCTACCGCACCACCGCCCGCTACCAGCTCCAGGTCCGCGACATGGCCGGCAGCGCCGCCATGGCCGAGCTCCTCGAACTCGGCGTCGTTCCGGTCAGCGACGGATCCGCGACCCTCCTGCCGCCGCCCGAGGGCGACGACCTGGAGCTCGCCGCCGACGCCGGCCTGCCCTTCCATGCCTGACCGCCTGCGCGTGACCGCCGACGCGTGACCGCCCCCCGCACGTAACCGCCCATCCCGCGTACGAGAAGCACGAGAGTCCGCCGCATGTACGAGCTGTCCCGGGTCCGTCTCTACTCCATCGGTCCGGCAGGTGCCCGCTACGCCGACACCGTCCTGGACCTGCGTGGAGTCGGCGCGCCCGTGCCGCATCCCGCTCCCACCCAGGCGGAGTTCTTCGAGGACGAGCCGGTCGGCCCGCCGCGCCGCCCCGCCCCCGCGGGCGTGCTCTTCCTGGAGAACGGCGGAGGCAAGTCCGTCCTCCTCAAGCTGATCTTCTCGGTCATGCTCCCCGGCCACCGCAACACCCTCGGCGGCGCGAGCTCCGGCGTGCTGCGCAAGTTCCTCCTCGCCGACGACTGCGGCCACGTCGCCCTGGAGTGGCAGCACACCCTCACGGGTGACCTGGTCGTCGTCGGCAAGGCCAGCGAGTGGCGTGGCCGCCAGGTCTCCAACGACCCGCGCAAGTTCGCCGAGGCCTGGTACTCCTTCCGCCCCGGTCCGGGGCTCAGCCTCGACAACCTCCCCGTCGCCGAGGCCACTTCCGTGCGCCCGCCGGTCGAGGGCGCCTCCGGCGCCTCCGGCCGCCGTCGCACCATGAAGGGCTTCCGCGACGCGATCACCGAGGCGGGCAAGGCCTATCCGCACCTGGAGGTCTACTGGGAGGAGATCCACGACCGCTGGAACGAGCACCTCGGCGACCTCGGGCTCGACCCCGAACTCTTCCGCTACCAGCGGGAGATGAACGCCGACGAGGGCGAGGCCGCCGGCCTCTTCGCGGTCAAGAAGGACTCCGACTTCACCGACCTCCTGCTCCGCGCCGTCACCGACACCCGCGACACGGACGGCCTCGCCGACCTCGTCGGCGGCTTCGGCAACAAGTTGGGCCGCCGCGCCGAACTCACCGCCGAGCGGGACTTCACGGCCGGCTCCGTCGACCTGCTCACCCGCATCGTCGAGGCCGCCGAGACCCGTGCCCGCGCGCGCGACGTGCACGCCGGGGCCGAACGCCGCACCCGCACTCTGGCCCGCCGGCTCTCCGCCCGCGCCGCCCTGGAGCGCGGCCGGGTCGCCGAGCTCGCCGAGCAGGTCACCTCCGCCGCCCACGCCGTCTCCGAGGCCGAGGACGCCCGCGGCCGCAGCGCCCTCATCGCCGCCGAACTCGCCTACCGACACGCCTCGCTGGCCCTGACCGCCGCCGAGAAGGGTGCCGCGTCCCAGCGCCGCGAGCTCACCGACGCCCGCACCCTGCACTCCGCCTGGCAGGCCGCCGAGTCCGTGCTCCGGCACCGCGCCGCGAGCGACCGCTCGACCCGTGTCGCCGCCGCCATCCGCGAGGCCGAGCGCGATGCCGCCCCGGCGCTCGCCGCCCGCGCCAAGGCCGCCGCCGATCTGGTCCGCGCCCTCGCCTCGGCCGCCGAGGAGGGCGAGCGGCAGGCCGTCGAGGAGGAGGAGCGTTCCGCCGCCCTCCAGGAGGCAGGCGAGACCGCCCACCGCGACGCCACCGCCGCCGCCACCGAGGCCCAGCGTGCCCGCAGCGAGGCGGGCCACCTGCGCCAGCGTCTCGCCGAGGTCGAGCAGGAGACCGCCGAGGCCGTCCGGGCCGGCTGGCTCGACGACTCCGCCCCCGACGCCGACCCGGCGCGCGCCGCCCTCGCGGCGAGCGACGCCGAGAAGACCACGGTCGCCGCCTGGGACGTGGCCCGTGACGCCGCCCGCTCGGCCTCGGAGCGCGCCCGGGAGACCGCCGCCGCCGAGTCCCGCGCCGAACTCGCCGCCGCCCGCGCCTCGGACGCGGCCGAGGCCGCCGAGAACGCCTACGACGCCGAGCGCCGCGCCGCCGAGTCCCTGGCCGCCGACCCGCGCCTGGCCGAACTCCTCTCCCTGCCGAGCACGGGCCAGGGCACCGGCCCCGGTACGGTCCAGAACACGGGCCAGAGCACCGGCTCCCCGCTCCCCGGCCAGCGCGCGGGCGACGCCCCCAGCCCCGCCCCCGACGCGACCGCCTCCGGCACGACGCCCGGCACCGCCCCCGGCGCCGCCTTCGGCCTCGGCGCGGCCCCCGACGGCGGCCCGCTCACCGTCACCGACTTCGACCGGTACGCCGACGAGCTGCGCGCCCTGCTCGACCGGTCCATCGCCTCCGCCGAACGCCAGCTCTTCGACCTGCGCACCGCCGCAGCCGACGACAACCGCATCCTCGGCGCCCTCGGCGACGGCGGCCTGCTGCCGCCCGGGCCCGACGTCCTCGCCACCGTGGAGTTCCTCGGCGAGCACGGCATCCCCGCCCTGCCCGGCTGGCGCTACCTCGCCCAGGCCGTCGACCCGGCCGACCACGCCGCCGTCCTCGCCGCCCGCCCCGAGCTCGTCGACGGCGTCGTGATCACCGACCCCGTCTCGTACGGCCGCGCCCGCGAGGTCCTGAGCGGCGCCGCCCTGCTGCCCCGCTCCACCGTCGCCGTCGGTACCGCCGCCGCCCTGCTCGCCCCCGTACCGGCGCAGGCGTCAGGTCAGGAGACGGACGTCTTCCTCGTGCCGCCGAACCCGGCCATGCACGACGAGCACGCCGCCGACGAGGAGCGCCAGGCGCTGCGCAGCCGCGCCACCGCCCGCGACGAGGAGATCCGTTCGCTGGCCGCCCGGCTCACCGGCGACCGCTCCCTGGCCGCCCGGATCGGCTCCTGGCGCGCCGACTGCCCGCCCGGCATGCTCGCCGAGCTGGCCGCCGTCGCCGCGTCCGCACGCACCGCCGCCGAGACCGCGGTCGCCGTCCTCACCGAGGCCCGTACGGTCCGCGCGGAGGCCGACGAGGCCGCCGCCGACGCCGCCCGGGTCCGCGACGAGCGCCAGGAGGCCGCCCAGCGGGCCCGCCGCGCCGCCGACGCGCTCGCGGGCCTCGCCTACCGGCTGCGCGAGCGGTCCGCCTGGCAGGCCAAGCTGCGCGAACTCGCCGACGACGCCGCCGAGTCGGAGGCCCGCGCCCAGACCTGCCTGGAGCGCGCCCGCGCCGCCGACGAGGACCGGCGCGCCGCCCAGCGCACCGCCGACGACGCCCACCGCACCGCCCGCGCCCTGCGCGCCGAGCGCGCCGAGATCGCCGGTGCCCCCGAGAACCTGCCGGAGGCGGACGCCGACGCCCCCCGCGTCGCGCTCCCCACCCTCCGCGAGGCGTACCGGGCCGCCTCCCAGGTCTACGAGAAGGTCGGCGTCGGCGCCGACCTGCGCGCCGAACAGGCCCGTGCCGAGAGCGACGAGTCCGCCGCCCTCGCCGAGCTCGACCGGCTCACCAACAAGGTCCGCACCCGCGCCGAACAGCTCCTGGAGTCCATGGACGGCGCCGACGGCCCGTCCCGCCAGGCCGCCGCCGCCCGCGCCGAGGCCCTGGTGCAGAAGCTGGAGACGCGCGCCACCGAGGCGAGCGAGAGGCTGGGCCGCCTCCGCGGCGAGGCCGAGCGGCTCGCCCCTGAGGACGGCGAGGCGCACACCGAGCTGCCCGAGGAGCTGATCCCGGCCGACGCGGAGCACGCCCAGGGCCTGCTCCGCACCGCCACCACCGAACTGGGCGTCCGCACCGACGCCCTGGAGGCGGCCCGCTCCGCCCACACCGGTCTGCTCCAGGCCCACCGGGCCGCCGAGGACGCGACCGGCGGTTTCGACGAGACCGCGGCGCTCCTGCGTGACCTGCTGCGCGACCACGCGGAGGAGGAGCAGGAGGACCCCGAGCCGTACCCGGGCCCGCTGGCCGAGGCCCGCGACGCGGCTGCGGAGGCCCGCCGTTCGCTGCGCGGCTGCGCCGCCGACCTGTCGGCCGCCGACGCGGCCGTCCGCGAGGCCGGCGACATCCTCGTACGGCATGCCAACGCGACCCGCTTCGAGCAGGTGCGCACCCCGGCCCGGCAGCAGATCCGCGAACTGCCCGCCGCCGCGCTGCCGGAGCACGCCGCGAAGTGGGCCGAGGCGTTCGCGCCCCGGCTGCGGGTGCTGACCGACGAGCTGGAGCAGCTGGAGCGCAACCGCGACTCGATCGTGGACCGCCTGCGGGGCCTCGTCGAGTCCTCGCTGACCACCCTGCGTTCGGCCCAGCGGCTCTCCCGCCTGCCCGAGGGGCTGGGGGAGTGGTCCGGGCAGGAGTTCCTGCGGATCCGCTTCGAGGAGCCCGACCAGGCCACGCTCACCGAGCGCCTCGGCGAGGTCGTCGACGAGGCGACCCGCGCCGCCGTCCGGAAGAACTCCGACCTGCGCCGGGACGGCATGTCCCTGCTGCTGCGCGGGGTCCAGGCGGCGCTCGAACCGCGCGGCATCGCGGTCGAGATCCTCAAGCCGGACGCGGTGCTGCGCGCCGAGCGCGTCCCCGTCGGCCAGATGGGAGACGTGTTCTCCGGCGGCCAGCTGCTCACCGCCGCCATCGCCCTCTACTGCACGATGGCCGCGCTGCGCTCCAACGACCGGGGCCGCGACAAGCACCGCCACGCGGGCACGCTCTTCCTCGACAACCCGATCGGCCGCGCCAACGCCACGTACCTGCTGGAGCTCCAGCGGGCCGTGTCGGACGCGCTGGGCGTCCAGCTGCTGTACACGACCGGCCTGTTCGACACGACCGCGCTCGCCGAGTTCCCGCTGGTCATCCGGCTGCGCAACGACGCGGACCTGCGCGCGGGCCTGAAGTACATCAGCGTGGAGGAGCACCTGCGCCCGGGGCTGCCGCAGCCGAGCGCGGAGGGCGAGGCGATCCACGGCGAGATCACCGCGACCCGCATGTTCCGCCGTACGCCCGACGCCGCGGTGTCCGCCGCGACGGAGTAGCCGAGCGCACGAACGGCGAGTGGCCCGGCCCCCGAAAGGGGACCGGGCCACTCGCCGTCCATCCGACCGTCAGGCCGTCCGTCAGGCCGCCTCGGACAGCCGTTCCGCCGGCTGATCGCCGCGCCGTTGCCGTGCCGTGCTGCTCGGCTCCGACACGACCCCGTTGCGCTGCCGCCACACCTGTCGCGTGATCCATACGTCGAGCACGCTCCAGGTCGCCGCCACGGTGCTGATCACCGCGGTGACCGTGACCGGGAAGGCCAGCCAGGATCCGGTGACCGAGCAGAAGAAGGCGACCATCGCCTGAATCAGCGTCACCGAGGTCAGCATCACCGCGCGGACGGCGGCCGTCCGCACGGGGTCGGGCATGCGCCCGCGCCCCTTCTTGTCCTCCACCCACAACTGCCGAACCGGCCGCGCCTCGTGTTCCATAGCGCTGTCACTCCCCACCACCGACGTCTTCAAGGTGGCTGTTGCCCGTCTTGAGCCGCTTTACGCGGACACAATCCACCCCGTACAGAATGACGTACGGGGGAGGGTAAAGGTTTCGCCGGGGTGCCCCTCAGATCTCCGTCGAGCCAGGGTCGAGTGACGGTCGAGCCGCCGTCGATCCACGGTCGAGCCGCTGTCGATCCAAGGTCGAGCCACCGTCAGGCCTTCGACCTGGAGACCGGAACGAGCAATTCCAGCCATCTGTTCGGGTCGGGAATGTGGCGTCCTGTCAGGTGTCCTGCGCCACACTGCCGGAACCCAACTCCCCGAATACCAGGACATCTCATGATCAACACTCACTCGACAGGCTGAAAATCGCCCGGACGCGTCTTCGAGATGGCTGTGATGCAGTAGTAGGCTCGCGCCGCCGTTTGTTGAAACTGAAGGTTGACGCCGCGTGTTGACGCCGGGCGTGACGACGTGAGTGACCTCCGTGGCCGCGGAGGCCGAGGTGGGGGAGGCCATGCGCTTTCGCGGGAAGTCCATCCGCAGGAAGATCGTGGCGTTGCTCCTGGTGCCGCTCGTCTCCCTCACCGGACTGTGGGGTTTCTCCACGGTCCTCACCGGCCGTGAGGCCCGCCAGCTCCTCGACGTCGGCTACATCGTCGACAAGGTCGGCTACCCGCTGGAGGACACCGTCCGTGTCATCCAGAAGGAACGCCGCGAGTCCCTCGTCTACCTCGCCGACCCCCGCGCCTCCGACGCGCTGACCAAGCTGCGCGAGCAACGCGAGGCCACCGACCGGCAGATCACCCTCATCCGCCGCAACGCCGCCGACTCCGGCGTCCGCTCCGAGATGAACCCGGTCACCGCCCAGCGCCTCGCCTCGCTCCTCGACGCCCTCGACGGCCTCTCCTCACTGCGCCGCTCCGTCGAGAACCGCGACATCGGACGCCTCCAGGCCCTCGACTTCTACAACCGGCTCGTCGACCCCTGCTACAGCCTCCTCCTCACCCTCCATGCCCTGGAGAACGTGGAGATGGACAAGCAGGGCCGCGCCCTCGTCGGCATCGTCCGGGCCCGCGAGGCCCTGTCCCGCGAGGACGCCCTGGTCCTCTCCTCCCTCATAGCCGAGCGGGTCACGGCCGAGGAGATCCGCGCGATCTCCGACCTCGTCGCGGCCCGCGAAGTCCTCTACGAGTTCAACCTCGAAGTCCTGCCCGGCAGCGAGCGCGAGCGCTTCGAGAAGTACTGGCGCAGCCCCGAGACCGCCCCGCTGCGCAAGGCGGAGGAGGCGGTCATCACCGCCGGCCCCACCGACCGGCCCCGCGCCGTCGCCCCGCAGGCCTGGTCCGAGCAGGCGACCTCGGTCCTCGACGACCTCGCCACCGAGAACACCGCCGCCGGCGACCGCTACCAGGACCGCGTCCAGCCCGCCGCGTACAGCGTCCTCCTCAAGGCGGGCGTCGCCGGCGTCCTCGGCTTCGTCGCCCTGCTCGTCTCCGTCATCGTCTCCGTCCGCATCGGCCGCGAACTCGTCCGCGACCTGCGCCGGCTGCGCAAGGAGGCCCAGGAGGTCTCCGGCGTGCGCCTGCCCAGCGTCATGCGCCGCCTCGCCGCCGGCGAACACGTCGACGTCGAGACCGAGGTGCCCCACCTGCGGTACGACGACGACGAGGTCGGCCAGGTCGGCCAGGCCCTCAACACCCTCCAGCGCGCCGCCGTCGAGGCCGCCGTCAAGCAGGCCGACATGCGCCGCGGGGTCTCCGAGGTGTTCGTCAACCTCGCCCGCCGCAACCAGGTCCTGCTCCACCGCCAGCTCACCCTCCTCGACACCATGGAGCGCCGCACCGAGGACACCGAGGAGCTCGCCGACCTCTTCCGGCTGGACCACATGACCACGCGCATGCGCCGCCACGCGGAGGGCCTGGTGATCCTCTCCGGCGCCGCCCCCTCTCGCCAGTGGCGCAAGCCCGTCCAGCTCATGGACGTCGTCCGCGCCGCCGTCGCCGAGGTCGAGGACTACGAGCGCATCGAGGTCCGCCGGCTGCCCCGGCTCGGTGTCGGCGGCCCGGCCGTCGCCGACCTCACCCACCTCATCGCCGAACTCCTGGAGAACGCCACGGTGTTCTCGCCCCCGCACACCGCCGTGCAGGTGCTCGGCGAGCGGGTCGCCAACGGCTTCACCCTGGAGATCCACGACCGCGGCCTCGGCATGAACCCCGACGCCCTCCTCGACGCCAACCTGCGCCTCGCCGAGACCCCCGACTTCGAACTCTCCGACACCGACCGGCTCGGCCTCTTCGTCGTCAGCCGGCTCGCCCAGCGCCAGAACGTGCGCGTGTCGCTCCAGCCCTCCCCGTACGGCGGGACCACCGCGGTCGTCTTCATCCCCGCCGCACTGCTCACCGACGCCCCCGAGACCCAGGGCGCCGGCTTCCGCCTCGACCGCAAGACCACCGACCGCGACGGCGCCGACGGCGTGGCGGGGCTGCCCATCCGCCGCCCGGTTCTCACCAAGGTGCCCGACCCGGCCCTCGAACCCGCCGTCCCGCTGCTCGACGGCCCCGTCGAACTGGAAGCCCCGCTCGGCGCCGACGGTTTCGACGACCTGCTCGGCGGCGCGGCCGACCTCCTCGACACCGACAGCGAGCGCGGCGGCCTGTTCCGGGCCCGCGAGCACCGCCGCCGAGGCGACCAGCACCAGCAGACCCCCGACCAGACCGGCGGCCGCGCCGGCGGCTCCCGCGCCGACGACGAGCCGCCGGCCGACCCGGTGCGGCTGCCCCGCCGCCGCCAGCCGACCCTCGTCGTCGACCGCGGCCGCCGCCTGGACGAGCCGGGCCGCGCCCACCCCGCCCCGAGCGCCCCGGAGGACGGTGACACGATGGAGCTGGCCCGCGTGCCGCACCCCGCGCCCGTGCCGCCGCAGGGCACCGGGCCCACGCTCGTCCCCGTACCGCAGGAAGGGCCCGCTCCGTTCGGCGGGCTGCCCCGCCGGGTCCGCCAGGCCAGCCTCGCGCCCCAGCTGCGCGAGGACGGCGGCCGCGCCGAGGACCAGCCGGCCGCGACGGGCTCCGCCGCCGAGACCGACTCCTTCGAGCGCGACGCCGAGGAGGTGCGCAGCCGCATGGCCTCCATGCAGCGCGGCTGGCAGCGCGGACGACGGCACAACGCCGAAACGACAGCACCAGGAACGACACCCGAGGGGGACGGTCGATGACCGCACCGAACGCCGCAGCAACCCACAGCTCCGCCCACGGCAACGGGGAGCTGAACTGGCTCCTCGACGAACTGGTCCAGCGCGTCGGCTCCATCCGCAAGGCCCTGGTGCTCTCCAGCGACGGCCTGCCCACCGGCGCCTCGCAGGACCTCTCCCGTGAGGACGGCGAGCACCTCGCCGCCGTCGCCTCCGGCTTCCACAGCCTCGCCAAGGGCGTCGGCCGCCACTTCGAGGCGGGCAGGGTCCGGCAGACCGTCGTCGAGCTGGAGGACGCCTTCCTCTTCGTCACCGCCGCCGGCGACGGCAGCTGCCTCGCCGTGCTCGCCGACGCCGACTCCGATGTCGGCCAGGTCGCGTACGAGATGACCCTGATGGTCAAGCGGGTCGGCGTGCACCTCGCCACGGCGCCCCGTACCGGGCTGCCCAACGGCGGATGAGGTGGAGGGGGACGGCATGAGTGACCCAGAGCAGTCCCACGAGGACACGCCCGGCCACTGGTTCGACGCCGACGCGGGCCCCGTGGTCCGCCCGTACGCCATGACCCGTGGCCGGACGAGCGCCGCGACCCGCCACCGCCTCGACCTGATCGCGGTGGTGGTGCCCGAACCGGCCGCCGACGACCCCGGCCGCGACCAGACGCTGTCCCCCGAGCATGTGGAGATCGTCGAACGCTGCTCGGAGCAGCCGCAGTCGATCGCCGAACTCGCCGCCGGACTCGACCTCCCCGTCGGGGTGGTACGGGTCCTCGTCGGCGATCTCGTCGACGACGAGCTCGTCCATGTGACCCGCCCCGTTCCGCCGGCCGAACTGCCGGACGTGAGCATCCTTCGCGAGGTGATCAATGGCCTTCGGGCGCTCTAGCCGCAAGCAGCCGCCGGTCGAGCCGGTCACGCTGAAGATTCTCGTCGCGGGAGGCTTCGGGGTCGGCAAGACCACGCTGGTCGGCGCGGTGAGCGAGATCCGGCCGCTGCGGACGGAGGAGATCCTCAGCGAGGCCGGCCGGCCCGTCGACGACCTGCACGGCGTCGAGACCAAGTCGACCACCACCGTCGCCATGGACTTCGGCCGGATCACGCTGCGCGAGGACCTGGTCCTCTACCTCTTCGGCACCCCCGGACAGGACCGCTTCTGGTTCCTGTGGGACGAGCTGGCGCAGGGTGCCCTCGGCGCGGTCGTCCTCGCCGACACCCGGCGCCTGGAGGACAGCTTCGCCGCCATCGACTACTTCGAGCGGCGCGGCATCCCCTTCACGGTCGCCGTCAACTGCTTCGAGGGCTCCCGCCGGTTCCCGGCCGAGAGCGTCCGCGGCGCGCTCGACCTCGACCCCGAGGTCGAACTGCTGATGTGCGACGCCCGCGACCGGGAGTCCGTCAAGAACGTCCTGGTCGCCGTCGTCGAACACGCCCTGGTCCTGGCGGACCGGGGACGGGCGGCGGTCAGCGGCTAGGACACGGCCGGGCTCCGTGGGCCCCCAGGCCTCAGCGGACCGCGACCACCGCAGAACCGTGCCCGAACAGGCCCTGGTTGGCGGTGATCCCGGTCCGCGCCCCCGGCACCTGCCGGGCGCCGGCCGTGCCGCGCAGCTGCCAGGTCAGCTCGCAGACCTGCGCGATGGCCTGCGCCGGTACCGCCTCTCCGAAGGAGGCGAGGCCGCCGCTCGTGTTGACCGGGACGCGCCCGCCGAGCGCCGTCACCCCGTCCCGGAGCAGTTTGGCGCCCTCGCCCGCCCCGCACAGGCCGATGTCCTCGTACCACTCCAGCTCCAGGGCCGTGGACAGGTCGTACACCTCCGCCAGTGACAGGTCCTCGGGACCGATCCCCGCCTCCTCGTACGCCGCCTTGGCGATCGACGCGCGGAAGGAGTGCGGAGCGGGGGAGACCACGGCGGCCGAGTCGGTCGCGATGTCGGGCAGGTCCAGGACCGCCTTCGGATACGTCGGGGTGACCGTGGACACCGCGCGGATACGGACCGGATCCGGGTGCCCGTGCCGCCGGGCGAACTCCATGCTCGACAGCACGAGCGCCGCACCCCCGTCCGAGGTCGCGCAGATGTCGAGCAGCCGCAGCGGATCGGCGACCACCGCCGAGGCGGCCACCTCCGCCGCGCTCACCGGCTTGCGGTAGCGGGCCAGCGGATTGAGCGCGCCGGCCGCCGCGTTCTTCACCTTGACCTGCGCGAAGTCCTCGGGCGTGTCCCCGTACAGGGCCATCCTGCGCCGGGCGTAGAGCGCGAAGTACGCCGGGTTGGTCGCGCCGAGCACTCGGAACCGCAGCCAGTCCGGATCGTCGGGCCGCTCCCCGCCCGCCGGGGCGAAGAAGCCCTTGGGCGCCGAGTCCGCGCCCACCACGAGGACCACGTCCGCGAGCCCGCCGAGGATCTGCGACCGGGCGGTGTTGACGGCCTGCGCCCCCGAGGCGCAGGCCGCGTAGACGCTGGTGACCCGCGCCCCCTGCCAGCCGAGCGCCTGGGCGAAGGTCGCCCCCGCCACGTGACCCGGGTAGCCGCTCCGCATGGTGTTGGCCCCGACGATGGAGCCGACGTCCGGCCACCGCAGGCCGGCGTCGGCGAGCGCGGCGCGTGCGGCGGCCGTCCCGTAGCCGACGAAGCCGCGTCCCCACTTGCCCCACGGGTGCATTCCGGCGCCGAGCACCGCGATGTCGTTCACGCCGTCCCCTCCTCGTCCCGGTCCTGGGCCTGGCCCTGGTCCCGGTCGTGGGCCTGGTCCTCGTCCCCGTCCGCAGACGGGGACCGCCCGGTGACCGGCCGCCAATGCCAGGTGGTCCAGATGTGCTCGTCGTCCTCGTTGAGGACACCCGGCACGAGCTCCATCTCGTCCCCGATCGCCAGATCGGCCGTGCGCACGCCCGGCGCGGCCTGGCCGAGGACCACCATGGCCTCGGCCGCCAGCTCCACCGCGACGAGGGTGTACGGCTCCCAGGGCGCCTCCGGGTCGGAGACGTACGGGGCCGGCGGCCGGTAGCGGCCGTCGGTGAACGACCAGATCCGGCCCCGCCGGGAGAGCGGGGTCTCCGTCAGCTCGCCGCCGCCGGGGCAGCCGGGGTTGCGGCAGGTGTCGTCCTCCCGGGGGAAGAACACCGAGGCGCAGGCCGTGCAGCGGGTCCCGAGCAGCCGGAACCCCCCGTCCGGGACGGATCCCTCGGCGTCGTCGGTGAACCAGCCGGCCACCACCGGCCTGCGCGTCCGTGCCATGTGAAGGCCTCCCGCTGTCCGATACCGCGATCCCGTCCCATGACCTGACGGTGCGTCAGGAGTGTGGCACGTGCCGACCGGCGACGGAAGACGTCAGTGGCCCGCCACCGACCGGCGCGCCACGGGGAAGTCGAAGAACGTCGCCGGGAACGGCTCCGGCTTGAAGGTGTAGTGCCACCACTCCTCCGGCAGGTTCACGAACCCCTGCTCCGCCAGCGCGCCCCTGAGCAGATCCCGGTTGGCGCGCTGGACGCCGGTGATCCTGGGGTCGTCGGTGTGCGACAAGGTGTCGAAGCAGTCGAAGCCCGTCCCCATATCAACCGAATTATCCGGGAACCGCTCCGCCTGCGGCCGGAAGCACTCCACCTGCGGCTCACCCGGCACGTACGGGCGGGTCGGCACGGCCGGCAGGCGCACGATCGTCAGATCCACCGTCGAGCCCCTGCTGTGCCCGGACTTCTCGGCGATGTACCCGTCCGCGAACAGCCTCGACTTGTCGACCAGCGGATAGAACTCCTTCTTCATCCGCTCGTCGGCCAGGTCCTTCGCCCAGCGCACGAAGTGGTCCACGGCCCGCTGCGGCCGGTAGCAGTCGTACACCTTCAGCGTGTAGCCCCGGGAGAGCAGCCGGACCTGCGCGCGGTGCAGGGCCTCCGCGGCCGGCCGGGTCAGGATGCACACCGGCTGCCGGTAGCCGTCGACCCGCTCGCCCACGAAGTCGTGCTCCGTGGTGTAGCGCATCTCCTGGACGATCGTCGGATCCACCCGGTCGAGCGCCACGAACTCCTGCGGCGCCTTGGGCTCCGGCACGGCACCGGCCGGGGGCACACCCGCGGTGGCGGCGAGCAGACCGGCGGCGGCCAGCACGCCGAGGGCACGGAAAGCGGAGGCAAGTCCAGTCAGTCGAGTCATGGCAACCGTCTACCAGTAACGGCAGCGCCGGGAAAGGGAGATCGCATACGGTCGGCCCGTGACCGACTCCTCCGCGCACTCCCACTGCTCCAGCTGCGGCGCCCGCTACCCGGCCGACGCCGCCTGGCCCCGCACCTGCGCCGTCTGCGGCACCACCGCCTACCGCAACCCGCTGCCCGTGGCCGTCGCCCTCCTCCCCGTGACCGGCCCCGACGGCACCGGGCTCGTCGTCATCACCCGCACCATCGAGCCCCAGGCCGGCCGGGTCGCCCTGCCCGGCGGATTCGTCGACTTCGGCGAGGACTGGCGCGAGGCCGTCGTCCGCGAACTGCGCGAGGAGACCGGCATCCAGGCCGCCGCCACGGACGTCCGTCTCGCCGACGCCCTCAGCTCCCCGGCCGGCCACCTCCTCGTCTTCGGCCTCCTCCCGCCTCGCCCGGCCGCGACCCTCCCGGCCTCGACCCCGACCGACGAGACGTCCGGACACCATGTGATCCACGCCGCCGAGCAGCTCGCCTTTCCGTTGCATACGGAGGCGGTGCGGAGGTACTTCGCGGGGGCGTACGCGTAGGGGAGGGGGAGGGGCGCAGGTTGGATCCAATAACCGATATCCATATTCCGGCATCCGATATTCGACATCCGGGTTATCGGATATTGGATATCGGATCCCATCCCGCTCAGCCCTCCAGCCCCCGCACCCGCACCGGCAGCCCCGCCTCCTCCGGGCCCCGCTCCGTCACCCGCTCCACCACGACCCGCCCGTCCACCAGCCGCGACTGGTACCGGTCGACCTCCGCGGGCTCCCAGCCGTCGCCGTTGTCGCGGACGACGAGGCCGCCGCCCGTGCGGCCCGCGGCGGGGGCCCACACCTCCAGGGACAGTTCGCCGCGCTCGTCCCGCACCGGAATCACCGCGCCCGCGCGGGCGAGTACCGGCACCCGGGACAGCGGCGCGTCGAGCAGGACCTGCCCCGGGCCGTCGTACGCCCGTCCGGTCGCCGTGTCGTACCAGCGCCCGCGCGGCAGCCGTACGGCTCGCCGGTCCGTGCCCCCCGACAGCACCGGGGCCACCAGCAGGGAGTCGCCGAGCAGGAACGCGTCCTCGCAGTCCCGCAGCGCCCGGTCCTCCGGGGTGCCCCACCAGACGGGGCGCACGTACGGCGCGCCCGTCAGCCGCGCGAGCCGGGACAGGGTCACGAAGTACGGCCGCATCCGCTCCCGTTCGGCGAGCGCCGCCCGCGCGTGCTCCAGGACCTCCGGCCCGAACTCCCAGGGCTCGCGCCGCCCCGCGTCGATCGCCGCATGGGTACGGAAGAGCGGCAGCCACGCCCCCAGCTGGTACCACCGCAGGAACAGCTCCGGCGACGGGCTCCCGTCGAAACCGCCCACGTCGGGCCCCGAGTACGGCACCCCGCACAGCCCGAGCCCCAGCACCAGCGCCAGCGAGGCCCGCAGCCCCGGCCACCCCGACGACACGTCGCCCGACCAGGTCCCGCCGTACCGCTGCATCCCCGCCCATCCCGAGCGCGAGAACAGGAAGGGCCGCTCCTCGGGCCGCAGCCGCCGCAGCCCCTCGTACCCCGCGCGGGCCATGGTGAGCCCGTACACGTTGTGCGCCTCGCGATGGTCCCCGCCCCGGCCCTCCAGGCTGTGCCGGGCCGAGCGGGGGAGCGTACGGTCGCCGAAGGGGGCGAAGGACACCGGCTCGTTCATGTCGTGCCACACCCCGGAGAAGCCCTGCCGCAGCCGCTCCTCGTACAGACCGCCCCACCACTCCCGCGCCCCCGGGTCGGTGAAGTCCGGGTACGCGCACTCGCCGGGCCACACCACCCCGCGCACCTCCTCGCCCCGGTCGTCCCGCACGAACGCCCCGGCGGCCCGCCCGCCGTCGTACACCGCGTCGCCGGGCTCCGCCTTCACCGCCGGGTCCACGATCGACACCAGCCGCACCCCGCGCTCCCGCAGCTCCTTCGCGAGCCCGGGCAGGTCCGGGAACCGCTCCCGGTCCACCGTGAAGACCCGGTGCCCGTCGTAGTGGTCGATGTCCAGGTGCAGCGCGGACAGCGGCAGCCCCCGGTCCCGGTAGCCGTCCACCACCCGCCGCACCTCCCGCTCGCTGCCGAAGCCCCAACGGGCGTGCTGCGGCCCGAGCGCCCAGGACGGCGGCAGCGCCGGCGCCCCGGTCAGCGTCGCCCAGCCGTGCAGCACGCGCGCGGGCGTGCCGACCACCACCCAGCACCGCAGCGGCCCGCCGTCCATCCGCACCTCGCTCGTCCCCGGACGGTCGTGCCCCGACCCGGCGCCCTCCTCGCCCTCCGCGAGCAGCACCCGTCCGTCCCAGGAGTTGTCGTGGAAGGCGAGATGCGTCCCCGCGTCCGCCACCACCAACTGCACCGGCATGGTGATGTAGAGCGGGTCGTCGCCGGGGGAGAAGCCGCCGCCGGGATCGGTGTTCCACAGCCGGTACGAGCCGTCCCGCAGGCGCGGCCCGGCCGCCCGCCCGCCGAGGCCGAAGAACCGCGCGTCCGCGGCCACCTCGCTGCGCTGCACCCAGCGCGCCTGACCGCCGCCCACCGGCTCCCACCAGCGCGGCGGCAGGTCCCGGCGCAGCACCACCCCGCCCGGCGTGCGCACCTCCACCGCCCCGTGCCGGGACACGGCCACGGTCACCCGCTCCGACACCACCCGCCAGCCGCCCTCGGTGTCCGGCTCCAGGACGGCCCGCGGGTCGGGCTCGGGCGGCTCACCGGCCAGCGCGTACGAGGGGAGCGGCTCCGCCCCGTCCCAGCCCCAGAAGACGGTGCCGCCCGCCGACACGGAGATGTGCAGCTCGGAGCGGGCGAAGCGGACGATCCCGCCGCCCGGCATCGGCTCCACCGCACCCATCGGACCCGGCACCCGGGCCCGTTCCGCCCCCCTCGGCGGCAGCGCCCGCGCGTCGGTGCGGCGCTGCCGCCACGCCGCCCGCGCCGCACGCAGTCCCTGCACCGAACCCAGCACCTTCACCGAGCGCACCAGCTCACGACCGTCCATGACGCTCACCCTGCCATCCGGACCACGGCGCGAGAGCTTCGTTCAACTGCCGTTCACCCGTGGTGGGAGCACATATTCAGGTGCCTGACCATGGGCGGGGAACCCTGGTGCGATCGCCCCTCACATGGCATCGTCCCTGTCAGCCGCGTCACGCGCACACCCCAGCACGTGCGCGGGACACACGCAGACCCCGCGTACAGCCAGGGAGCCACAGCATGACATCAGCGCAGACCGAGCCGCTTTGGCAGCCTGACGAGGACCGCGTCGCCGCGGCCGCCGTCACCCGCTTCCAAGCCTGGGCCGCGGAGCGCCACGGCGCGCCCGCCGAGGGCGGCTACCCGGCCCTGCACCGCTGGTCCGTCGACGAGCTGGAGACCTTCTGGGCCGCCGTCGCCGAGTGGTTCGACCTCCGCTTCTCGACCCCGTACGAGCGGGTCCTCGGCAGCCGTGACATGCCCGGCGCCGACTGGTTCCCCGGCGCCACCCTCAACTATGCCGAGCACGCGCTGCGCGCCGCCGAGGAGCGCCCCCACGACACCGCGCTGCTCCATGTGGACGAGACACATGACCCCACGCCGGTGACCTGGGCCGAACTCCGCCGCCAGGTCGGCTCGCTCGCCGCCGAACTGCGCGGGCTCGGCGTCCGCCCCGGCGACCGGGTCAGCGGCTACCTGCCCAACATCCCCGAGTCCGTCGTCGCGCTGCTCGCGACCGCCGCCGTCGGCGCCGTCTGGACCTCCTGCGCCCCCGACTTCGGCGCCCGCAGCGTCCTGGACCGCTTCCAGCAGGTCGAGCCCGTCGTCCTGTTCACCGTCGACGGCTACCGCTACGGCGGCAAGGAACACGACCGCCGCGACACCGTGCGCGAGCTGCGCGCCGAACTGCCCTCGCTCCGCGCGGTCGTCCACATCCCGCTGCTCGGCACCCCCGCCCCCGAAGGCGCCCTGGCCTGGGCCGAGCTCACCGCCGCCGACACCGAGCCCGAGTTCGAGCAGGTCCCGTTCGCCCACCCCCTGTGGGTGCTGTACTCCTCGGGCACCACCGGCCTGCCCAAGGCGATCGTGCAGTCCCAGGGCGGCATCCTCGTCGAGCACGTCAAGCAGCTGGGGCTGCACTGCGACCTCGGCCCGGACGATGTGTTCTTCTGGTACACCTCCACCGGCTGGATGATGTGGAACTTCCTCGTCTCCGGCCTCCTCACGGGCACCACCGTCGTCCTGTACGACGGCAGCCCCGGCTACCCCGACACGGGCGCCCAGTGGCGCGTCGCCGAGCGCACCGGCGCCACCCTGTACGGCACCTCCGCCGCGTACGTGATGGCCTGCGCGAAGGCCGACGTCCACCCGGGCCGCGACTTCGACCTGTCCCGTGTGAAGTGCGTGGCCACCACGGGCTCCCCGCTGCCCCCGGACGGCTTCCGCTGGCTCCACGACGAGGTCCGCGAGGACTTGTGGATCGCCTCCGTCAGCGGCGGCACGGACGTCTGTTCCTGCTTCGCGGGCGCCGTGCCCACCCTCCCGGTCCACATCGGCGAGCTCCAGGCCGCCGGCCTCGGCACCGACCTGCAGTCCTGGGACCCCTCGGGCAAGCCGCTCATCGGCGAGGTCGGCGAACTGGTCGTCGCCAACCCCATGCCGTCGATGCCGATCCACTTCTGGAACGACCCCGACGGCAGCCGCTACCGCGACAGCTACTTCGAGATGTTCCCCGGGGTGTGGCGCCACGGCGACTGGATCACGATCACCGACCACGGCTCGGTCGTCATCCACGGCCGCTCCGACTCCACCCTGAACCGCCAGGGCGTCCGGATGGGGAGCGCCGATATCTATGAGGCCGTCGAGCGCCTCCCGGAGATCCGGGAGTCCCTCGTCATCGGCCTGGAGGAGCCGGACGGCGGCTACTGGATGCCGCTCTTCGTCCACCTCGCCGAGGGCGCCACGCTCGACGAGGAGCTGATCGGCCGCATCAAGAGCACGATCCGCACCGAACTCTCCCCGCGTCACGTCCCCGACGAGATCATCGAGGTCCCCGGTGTCCCGCACACCCTGACCGGCAAGCGGATCGAGGTCCCCGTCAAGCGCCTCCTCCAGGGCACCCCGATGGAACGGGCCGTCAACGCCGGCTCGGTCGACAACCTCGACCTGCTGCGCTTCTACGAGGAGCTGTCCCGCACCCGCACCGGCAAGTAGCGAGCAGGACGGGCGAAGGGCCCCGCGCACCCGCGCGGGGCCCTTCGCCCGCTCCTCGTTCATCCCCCGTACGTGGCCTGCGCGTCGCCGAGCACCGCGGCGAAGTCCGCGGCGAGCCGCCGCGCGTCGGCCGGGAGCAGTGTCGCCGTCGTGATCCGCACGCCGGTGGGCGCCGTGATCCGGAAACGGGCACCGGCGGCCACCCACCAGCCCTGCGTCCGCAGCCCGTTCACCACCGCCGATTCGTCCCGCACCGGCACCCACACGCTCAGCCCGCTGGGCCCGGTCGAGCGGATACCGTACGCGTCGAGGGCGCCGATCAGGGCCCGCCGCCGCTCCGTGTACGCGGCTTCGCCAGCCGCGACGAGCCGGGTGACCCCGGGGTCGGTGAGCAGCCCGGCGACCGTCTCCTGAAGGACATGGCTGACCCAGCCGGACGTCATCAGCATCCGCCCGTCGTGCCGGGCGAGCGTCACCGGATCGCCGGCCACTCCGGCCCACCGCAGGTCGATGCCCAGGTGCTTGGAGACCGTCCGCACCTGCGCCCAGCGCTCCAGGCCGGCCGCCGCCAGGGAGACCGCGGAGGCGCCCGAGATCTCCGCGTTGTGGTCGTCCTCGACCACCAGCACCTCGGGGAACTCCCGTAGCAGTGCCACGAGTTCGTCCCGCCGCTCCGGCGTGAAGCACGCCCCGGTGGGGGACTGGCCGCGTGGGCTGCACAGCACGGCCCGCACCCCGGCGCGCAGCGCGGCCCGCAGGGCGTCGGGTGCCATCCCGGCAGGGTCCACGGCGACCGGCACCATCCGCAGCCCCAGGGCCGGTACCAGGTCGAGGAGATGGTGGAACCCGGGGTCCTCCACCGCCACGGCGTCCCCGGGCCGCAGCTCCGTGGAGAGCAGCCGGGCCACGCAGTCGAGAGCCCCGTGCGCGAAGGTCACCCGCTCCGCCGGTACGCCGTCCCGGGCGAACCACGCCCGGGTCAGCTCCTCCAGGGCCGCGAGCCGGGGCGCCGCGCGGTGCGAGCCGTACACCGGCCGTACCTCGGCGGGGGGTCTGAGCACCGGCAGGAACGCGGGGTCGGGGTGGCCGCCGGCCAGGTCCACCAGGCCCTCCGGTACCCGCGGCGGACGCCGGGACGCGACGGAGGGGGCCTCGGCGACCACCGTGCCGCCACGGCCGCGGGTGACCACGAGGCCGCGCTGCCGCAGCTCCTTGTACGCCGTCGCGACCGTCCCCGGACTGACGCCCAGCTCGTCGGCCAGCCGCCGTACGGGAGGCAGCGCGTCACCCGGCGCGAGCTCGCCCTCGGTCACCCCGCGCTCGACGGACGCGGCAATGCCCTTGGCTGTCGTCCCCTGGATCGAATATTGTGCTGCCACGTACATAACTATGTATCAGTACATAACTCGCGTCAAGGGGGAACCGAGTGAACCGCACGACCTGGCACCGCGCCGCGCTCGACCGCGTACCCGGAGGCCGCGACGGCCGCCGCATGCTCCTGGTCAGCGTCATCGACAAGACCGGAACAGGCCTCTGGGCAGGCTGCACCGCGCTCTACTTCACCTACGTCTCCGGCCTCGGCCTCGGCCAGGTCGGCCTCCTCATGACCGTCGCCGGCGGCGTCGGCATCGCCGGCGCCCCCCTCGCGGGCCGCCTCGCCGACCGCTTCCCCCTCGTCCACGTCATCGTCGGCGCCCAACTCATGCGCGGCGTGGCCCTGCTCGCCCTCCTCACCACCGACAACTTCCTCCTCCTCACCCTCTACTCCGCCCTCGGCGCCCTCCCCGACCGCGCCGGCAGCGTCCTCATCAAGCTCTACGCGGCCCGCATCGCGGGACCCGACCGCGTCCGCTACCAGGCCATCCAACGCACCACCGTCAACATCGGCTGGTCCATCGGCGGCCTCGGCGCCGCCGCCGCCCTCGCCACCGGCAGCCCGCGCGCCTACGGAGTCCTCCTCGTCGGCAACGTCCTCACCTACCTGGTGATCGCCGCCCTCACCCTGCGCTGCACCGAACCCCCCGCCCCCTCCCGCACCGTCGCCACCTCGGACGACACCCCCAAGGACCGACCCACCAGCCCCTGGCGCGACCGCACCTTCCTCGCCTACACCGCCACCGAGGCCGCCCTCTTCCTCGACGACACGATCCTCCAGGTCGCCGTACCCCTCTGGATCGTCCACGCCACCGCCGCCCCCGTGGGCCTCGCCCCGCTGCTCCTGGTCCTCAACACCGTCCTCGTCGTCCTCTTCCAGGTGCCCCTCTCCCGATTCGGCGCGACCGCCCAGGCGGCCCGAAGCCTCCTCGTCCCCCTGTCCGGGCTCTTCGTCGTCGGCACCCTCGCCCTCGCCGCCTCCGCGGCCGGCGGACGCACCCTCGCCATCACGGCCCTGGCCGTCGCCGTCATCGCCCTCACCTTCGCCGAGATCATCCACGCGACCGCCTCCTGGGAACTCTCCGTCGCCCTCGCCCCCGCCGAGGCCCAGGGCGCCTACCTCGGCGTCCACGGACTCGCACAATCCACCCAGCGCTTCGCCGGCCCCCTGCTCGTCACGGGCGTCATGTCGGCCGGCCCCCTCGCCTGGCCCCTCCTCGGAATCGCCCTGGTCGGAGCCGGCGCCGCCCAGCACCGCGTGATCCGCGACCGCGTCACACCCCCGGCCCAACCGTCACTGTCAGTGCCCACGGTTACGGTGAGTGAGCACTGATCGACAGAGCTCAGGGGGAGACATGACCCACCACCGCACCACGGAGACCCTGCGCCGCGCCCTGCGCAGCGAGGTACCCAGCACCGTCGCCCTCCTCGCCGACGAGGAGGACTTCACCACCATGCGCCAGTACGAGACCTTCGCCTTCGACGACCACACCCGCTACCTCGCCCACGTCGAGGACCTCCTGCGCACCCTCGCCGCCGAAGGCGGACTCACCACCCTCGCCCTCTTCGACCCCGAGGAGTTCGCCGACTACTGCGCCGACACCGGCCTCGACCCCGACCACCCCACCAGCCGCAGCCGCTACACCGCCGAACGCGCCGCGACCGGCGCCCGCCTCACCTACACGGGCCAGCCCCTCGCCACACTCGTCCCCGTCCTCGTCGACACGGCCGTGCGCCGAGCCACCTGGGAGTACGCGACGATGCTCCTCACCGACGCCGGCACCTGCGCCGACTGCGGCAAGGACATCGGCCACGCCTCCTTCGAGCGCGCCTCCCGCCTCCTCGTACACCTCCTCGACACGGCGGGACCCGGCACCCACCACCTCGTCTGCAGCATCCCCGCGGGAGAGGAACAGCTCCTCGCCGTCCTCCACACCACCCGCGACACCACAGGCCCCGCCCGCCTCGACAGCTCCGAAGGCGCCGAGTTCGTCACCGTCCTCGCCACCGGCATCGCCCTCGGCACCCCCGGCGGAGTCGTCCTGCGCACCCACGCCCCCGACGCCCCCGCCCGCCTCCACGGCTGGCGCCTCCACCAAGGCCGCCTCCACCCCCTCACCGAGGCCGAGGTCTTCGACGCCTACTGCACCGACGCTCGCACGGGGGAGCCCATCTCCCCGGAACCCGACGTCGACTACCGCGCCGGATTCCCCCTCACCCTCGACGACGACACCCATCCCCACTGACACGCCAAAGGGGCTCCCCGACACCTGAGTGACGGGAAGCCCCTTCGACGACCTACGTCGGCAGGCCGGGGATCACTCCCCGGACAGCACCGCCTGCGCGGCCATCCGCGCGTCGTGCGCGGTGTCCGCGGCACGCGCCGCGGCCGCCGCGCGCTCGCACTGCGCGAGCGTGTACTTCGCCAGCGTCGCCCGCACATACGGAATCGACGCCGCACCCATCGACAGGGAGGTCACACCGAGCCCCGTCAGCACACAGGCCAGCAGCGGATCCGACGCCGCCTCACCACAGACACCACAGCTCTTGCCCTCGGCCTTGGCCGCCTCGGCGGACAGCGCCACCAGGTCGAGCAGCGCCGGCTGCCACGGGTCCTGCAGCCGGGACACCGCACCGACCTGACGGTCGGCGGCGAAGGTGTACTGCGCGAGGTCGTTCGTGCCCAGCGACAGGAACTCGACCTCCTGCAGGATCGAGCGAGCCCGCAGCGCGGCGGACGGGATCTCCACCATCGCGCCGAACTTCGCCCGCAGCCCCGCCTCACGGCACGCGTCGGCGAACGCCTTCGCATCCGTACGGTCGGCCACCATCGGCGCCATGACCTCGAGGTACACCGGCAGACCCTCGACGGCCTTCGCCAGCGCCGTCAGCTGGGTCCGCAGCACCTCCGGGTGGTCCAGCAGCGTCCGCAGACCCCGCACACCCAGAGCCGGGTTCGGCTCGTCCGCCGGAGTCAGGAACTCCAGCGGCTTGTCCGCGCCGGCGTCCAGCACCCGCACGACCACACGGCCCTCGGGGAACGCCTCGAGCACCTTGCGGTACGCCTCGATCTGCTTCTCCTCCGACGGCGCGTGCTTGCTGTCGTCGAGGAAGAGGAACTCCGTACGGAACAGACCGACACCCTCGGCACCGGCGTCGACCGCCGCGGGTACGTCAGCCGGACCGCCCACGTTCGCGAGCAGCGGCACCTTGTGCCCGTCCGACGTGGCACCAGGACCACTGGAGGCGGAGAGCGCGGCCTTGCGCGCCTCGGCGGCCTTCGTCAGCTCCGCCTTCTTCTCCTCGCTCGGCTCCACGAAGATCTCACCGGTGGAACCGTCCACCGCGACGACCGTGCCCTCGGCCAGCTCACCCGCACCCGGCAGCGCGACCACGGCCGGCACACCGAGCGCCCGCGCGAGGATCGCGCTGTGGCTGGTAGGCCCGCCCTCCTCGGTCACGAAACCGAGCACCAGAGCCGGGTCGAGCAGCGCGGTGTCGGCGGGGGCAAGATCCCGCGCGATCAACACGTACGGCTCGTCGCTGTCCGGCACACCGGGCATCGGCACACCGAGCAGGCGCGCCACGATCCGGTTCCGCACGTCGTCCAGGTCGGCCACCCGGCCGGCCATGTACTCACCGGCACCCGCGAGGAGCTCCCGGTAGTGCGAGAACGCGTCGTAGATGCCGCGCTCGGCCGTGCTGCCCACCACGATCCGGCGGTCGACGTCGGCGATGAGCTCCGGGTCCTGGGCGATCATCGCCTGGGCCTCGAGCACGGCCTGCGCCTCGCCGCCCGCCAGATTGCCGCGCGCAATCAGGTCGGCAGCAACAGCCTCCACGGCCTGACGGGCGCGCCCCTGTTCGCGCTCCGCCTCCTCGGCCGGGATCTGCTTGGCCGGCGGCTCGAGAACCGCCGTGCCCATGTGCCGGACCTCGCCGATCGCCACTCCGTGGCTGACACCGACGCCTCGCAGCGTTGTCTCCATCTCACCCGTCTCCGATAGAGCGGCGGCCAGGGCCGCCGCGTTGAATGTCGTACGCGGACTCGTCACAGGGACGAGCCGGCGGTCAGTTCCAGCCGAAGAGCGCGTCGCCGGCCTTCACTTCGCCGTCTTCGACGAGAGAGGAGAGGGAGTCCGCGGTGGCCTCCAGGGCCACGATGGGACAGATGGGGGACTTGCCGGCGGCCTCGACCGCGGCCGGGTCCCAGCGGACGACTTCCTGTCCGCGGGTCACCGTGTCGCCCTTGTTCACGAGGAGCTCGAAGCCCTCGCCGTTGAGCTGGACGGTGTCGATCCCGAGGTGCGTGAGCACCCCGTGACCCTGCTCGTCGACGACGACGAACGCATGGGGGTGGAGCGAGACGACGACACCGTCGACGGGCGAGACGGCCGCGGAGGGCTCACGCACGGGGTCGATGGCGGTGCCGGGACCGACCATCGCGCCGGAGAAGACGGGGTCGGGTACTGCGGCGAGTCCGATGGCGCGTCCAGCGAGTGGCGACGACACGGATGTCATGGGAAGCCTCCCAGGGGCGGAGATTGTGTGGCGCCGTCACTACCTGTCCTGGACGGCGTACTGTTCAGAAGCCTAAGTCATGAGAAGTCCTAGTTCCGCACGAGACGTACCAGTTGGTGGACCTAGGACTACCCGGAAACGATTTGCCTCTAGTGGCGGTGGGATGTACTGTCGTACTCCTGCTTGACCCCAACGCGGCTTTGAGTCGTGGGTCGGCAGCACCTATCAAGTCAGATCCTAACCCCAGTGGTCTACACCTCTGCGTGCTCGCAGACGGAGTGGTCGGGGGGAGCGAAAAAGCCTGGTAGTGTTTGACCCCGCCGGAAGGGCCGAAAAGCGAAAGCGAAATTCGGACCGGAAAGCACCGAGGAAATCGGATCGGAAAGATCTGATAGAGTCGGAAACGCAAGAACGAAGGAAGCGCCCGGAGGAAAGCCCGAGAGGGT